>JAHIQD010000003.1 GCA_018902795.1 Bacteroidota bacterium
AGGATTCAGAAGTAATTGTGCAGACCCCAGGGATCAACCTGAATTTCTCATATTCAGCACGCTGTCATTTTTGACAACAAAAAAAAAGAAGCGGTATTCATCTGAATACCACTTCTTTATAAAACCAATAGCAAAATTTTGTATTATTTCACAATTACTTTCTGAGATTTTGTTCCTTTTACGGATGTTGTATTGACGAGGTAAATACCAGGCTTCAGGTCAAACGAAACATCAGATTTCGAATGCAGAGAATTCACCAAAGCTCCATTCATGGTATACACCGAAATAGCGGTAGGAACTGAAACTTTTGAGACATATACAGTTTTACCGTTGGTGAATACTTTTTCCGCAGCCTGAGCACTCTCACCTGTCGCTAATGTGGTGGCAGTAACGGTAATCTTGGAGATATTACAGGCACTGTCTCCGTAGATATACAGCCGTTCTGTACCTGCACTGGTTTTCTTTGCCGTGAAGATTTCTCCGGTACCGGCAGCATCAGTAATTCTCTGCCCTAAAACCGTTGAACCGTCAGTAACGAACACTGTTCTGGCAGAGCTGTTGCTTCCTGATCTGAACCACACCGTTACCGTAACCGGACCTGAAACATCAAAATAAAGATATCTTTGGCTCGGAGTGGTTGTAAATCCGCTGCTTGGATAACCTGCGCCGTTGAGCTGCAAACGGTTGACACCGGAATAACCGTCGGTATAAGTGTAAGACGTGGCAGTAATCGCCCCAAAATTGGTAATGGTTCCGTCGCCCTTGCTGAAAAGCCCCAGCTGATCAATGGTTTTGTCGGCAACTCCGGTTCCGGAATTCAGCGGCCAGTTGGTGGTGTCATTTGCAAAATCCCAGGTTTTGGGAAGGGTAATCTGCGCTTTCATGGTGAAGGTGGTGCTCATCACCCCTACCAACATAAGAAGTAAGGTTTTTTTCATAAACATTTTTTTAAAGTACTGATTTGTTGTTATTTATATTTAATACAATCGATTACACAAATATAGATACTTTTTTGATTTTATTGGCTTTTTATTCACTTTTTCTGCTGTTATTAAGCATCAAGCTTGCGGCTGGCGCAAAACCCCACGTCAGAATTGCCGGCGGCTTACCATTTAAAAAACAAAAAAGTGCATTCTCAGTGGAATGCACTCATTGAAGAAAATTAAAATCCGTTTTAGTCTTTAATAAATTTTAAGGGAAAAGATTGTTCTCCAGCCCGCAGTCTTCCAAAATAAGTACCTTTGGGAAAGTGAGCAACATCAACGGTCATCGTCTTACCAGAAGTATTCGGCACAGATCCTGAATAAACCTTCCTTCCTTCTGGGGTGTAGATTTCCAGATTCATCAGTCTGTTCTGATTGACCGGAAGTTCAATATTCAGTACATCTTTTACCGGTACAGGAAATAATTTTAACTCAGGAGTTTTTCCCGTGCTGCCTACTCCCATATTGGCACACTGTCCCGGCGTAATAACCCCGGACTCAGTCACCTGCAATGTCGCACCTGCGCCACAGCCAGGATCTGGCACGTAAGCAGCCACATTTTCTGTAGGAATGACGGTATATGCATAATTGGGCGGACTTACCGTACCGATATTGGACCCACCGCCGATTGCGCCAGCTCCGGAAAGACTGTTGATATAATTTACAGCAATGCTGCCTCCGTCTGTGGACACATAACTTTTGAAAAATGTACTGATTTTAGCATAGTTTGTATTTTCAACATATACCGTGGAATTTTTAGTACCGCCGCCAAGACCTAACCCTACAGCACCGGAAACATTGGTGTTATAATAGCAGTTCAGAATATGCAGCTCAGCATTCCGTGCCCTTGGCATCCTTTCCCGGCAACCGTCGGCCCAGTAACAGCTTTGATAGGTAATACTGTAATGTCCGTCCGCAGGCGAATCTGTGGCACTGGAACCTACAAGATTCGAAAAACGGTGATCGTTGCTTCCGCCTACTCCCCCTGCAATAGGCGCCTTCAGGTAAGTAAATTTACACCACGAAATCGTAACATTGTCTGCAGATCCTACATTGTCAAAATTCCCGTCCTGCCCGTCCTGAAACTCACAGTGGTCCACCCAGATATTGGTACCGCCCTGGTTGGTAAGGTTATCATTTCCGTTGATGTCGTAGGCACCGGGACCTACAAAAATCAGATTTCTGATGATAACATTATTAGAGCCGTTTTTCAAATTAAGAATCCCGGCACCGGTTTGGTTTTCATTAACCAGTTTAGCACCCGGCAGTCCAATAATAGATTTGTTGGTAATCACTGCGCTGATCTGCTGTCCTGAAGGAATCTGAATGGTTCCCGATACCAGAATGACCTTTGACCCAGCGGAAGTAATATTGGATCTTAAACTGGTAAAATCTGTCACTGTTACCGGAGCTGCATTGCCGCCACCCGTGGCCGCGGCACCAAATCCTTCAGGCGCTGCCTGATAGTAAACCTGACTGTTCATTACAGAAAATCCCATCAGGCAGATCATCATTAAAAATACCTTTCTCATACTAAGTTGTTTAAATGGAATGGATCATATCCATTCTGCTTATATTTATTTAATTATTAATCAGTTCTCAGTTTTACCGACTTTGTTCCTTTTGAATTCTGAAGGTGGATCAGCCAGATTCCTGCCGGCAGTTCAAAACTACTGTCCGCGGAAACAGCAAAAGACTTCATTAAGGAGCCGTTCACTGCATATACTTTTACGGCAGTGGTGTTTTTCACATCATCAATATATACGGTGTTTCTGACGGAAAAAACCCTGGTATCCAAAACAGGTTTCACCGAAGCGCTTCCTAAAACAGTTTCGGAAAAAGGATCCCAGCCGTCATTCCCTTTGGTGAAATTCAGGGTGGTAATCGCGGTTCCGTCAGTAAGTTGTGGCTGGGTCAAAAATGTTGCCCAGGCTGCACGGTTTCCTGAATTATTCACTCCGGAAACTTCGGTGGTTCCGTATTCGTACATACCTGGCGAAGTTCCGCCAAGGGTATTTTGCCATCCAAGCGGCATAATAAGGGAAGTTCCGACAGATCCGGGGAAATCTGACACTTCAACAGTTGTGTTATAAAATACGGCTTCACTGGTATTTGCAGCCCATGGACGTCCAAAATAACCGGGTTTCGAACGGTAAACAGACGCGGTCTGAACGAGCGGCTGAGCACTGGTAACCTTACAGTTGTACATGAGGTATCCTCTTCCTGACGTCTGCTGTGGCGCGGTAATATAAGAAAGATCGCTGCCCTGGTCGCTCGTGTTCATCACCAGATTGGTTTGATAAAACACCGCCGTCATTCCTCCGAAAATAAAATCAACCGCACCCATTACATCTCCTTTGTACAGGGCAACTCTCGCTCCCTGAGCTCCGTAAAACGAATCCTGACGTCCGACAATTCTGCAGTTTTTCAGGAAACTGCGGTCTCCGCTTCCGGTGATAGCAAGTGCAGCAGCTCTTTCTACAAGTGCCTTATTCTGAACGGAAGTGTTTTTCAGATCGGTAGGTCTGGCACCGGGACTTCCTGAAGTCCACGGCACCACTACATCCTGCGATTCTTTTGCTGAAACATATTGGTTGAATGAATTCTCGAAAATAATGCCGTCAGCTTCGAATCCTTTTGCATTCACCACCACTGTGGCATTCCAGAACGAACCGTTGGTGGTTCCGGAACCGGCGTTGGCGTATGAAAAACTTCCGTTCTCTTTATTGACATTAAGAACTTCCTGACTCCATTTCTGGTTGCTGCCCATTGAATAATAATGATATCCATGTCCGTAATACGAGGTGATGCGCACGGCATTTGGTGAAATATCAGTCCCTTTGTTCAGAATGGCAGTATCGGGAGAAGCGGACGCATTTTTCAGGGTGATATTCGGCTGAGATACCACAAGCATTTCTTCATAATTTCCCGGATCAACCAGTACCGTTACTCTTTGGGTATCATTTCTGCTCATATTGGAAACAGCATTTAAAGCGGCATTAATGGTTTGAAACTGTTTCCCGGATCCTACGGTAATTTCAGAGGCATACGCAACATTCTGAACAGTACGGATTTCAGGGAAATACGAGGTAGCTCCCGCAGCGCCGCCAACGGTGATGGTCACGTTTCCGGGAACGGATCCCGTATAAACATACTCAGCCGATTCCGTTATGGATGTTGAATTGGAAGCGGTAGAATAATTAGCACCGCCTTCAATCGAGAAGTTAGCAGAGTAATAATAGGAAACAATCACCTTCTGTCCCGGATTTACCGGAACTAGGATCGTTGCCCCTGGTTTTGCAGTTAAATGACCGGATGCAGGCACTGTTGTAACCTGTCCGTTAAGCTGCATCCCTTTATAATAAACAGTGGTAACAGAATTAACTTGCTGATCATCAAAAGACCACACATTCACCGGATTAAAAACCAGATTTTTGGACGCCGGAGCGCCGTTGATATTCAGGTTTGAAGCAAGTGCAAGTTCCACGGGAAAATTATTCAGACCCGAAAACGAAATGCTGTATTTACCGTTTCTGAGGTTAATATTGGAAAGATCCGAAAAACTGTATGAATATCCCGTTTCGTTAATATTGGTAAAAGAAAGATTCAGTGCATTCTGCTGTGTGGGATTTAAACCCGAAACATTTAAACTAACCAAATATTGAGGTTTGGGGCTGAAATTAATTGGAAATGTCGTATTACCCGCTACCGTTACGGTATTATTGGTGATTTGAAAATCATTGACACCCTGTGATGAAATGGTATACTGCACCCCCGGAACAAGCTGTACCGAATAAGTGGAATTTGCCGTATTGATGACCGGATTAGGAACGTAAATGCTTCCGCTTTCTGCATCGGGAGTAAATGATAATCCAACATTTGAAATTTGAGTGTCCAGGCCTGTAATACTCCCCGTAACCGTTGCCAAACTCACCGATGCTACAGAAATAAGATGGCTGAGCGTTGATGCAGCTCCCGCTGTACTGAATGTTTCTCCTGTCGTAATAATATATCCGCTCGCGCTGGCAAGACTTACGGTATACGAATAACCGACCGGCAGATTAATCTGATAAGCATTCGAATTCACAGGAACATTCCAGGTTTTTCCAGCCACATTGGTGAAAACCAGGGAATATCCCGCAGGAATCCCACTGGCCTGACTCACATCGATGTTTCCGGAAACACTGGTATATACCGCTGCTTTTCTGTAAATCCTGTAAAAGCTCGCTTTGGCCAGTGCATCATAAATAAAATAGTTCCCCGCAGTTTTTGCAACAAAATTAGCTTCTGTTAACGCACCGGATGCAGCAGTGGTTGTCACATTATCACTTTGCGAAGCCGGATTGGATGCATAACTGAAAGTCAGCTTTCCGGCGGTATCGCCACGGGCAATCACTTTAATTTCATCATCTTCATTAAGATTGATTTTATAATATCTTGCGTTCGGCTGCCCTGCCGTAACGGTGGGAATAGCGTTGCAGTAAAGGCGCCCGTTATAACCGGTAACCGATGCGATATTTTCATCATATCGGGTTAAAGCAGTATTGGTCGTTCTCAATCTGTCATTGTTTCCGCCGGTCCAGACCAGGTCTCCAGCTGTAAAATTTGCCGGAAAGACGTTTGCTGTGCTGGAACTTCCGGGCGTTATCACCGGATTGTACCAGGAATTAATAACGTTGGCATTCAGTCTATTGTTGTACTGAGCAGCATCAAGCTGCTGTCCCCCAAAATCCCATACATCGGTGAGTTGTCCGAAAACGCTCATCGCCGGGAAAAGGAGAAAAAATAAATAGAAGTTTTTTTTCATAATAATATTTTTGAGGAGTGGTATAAAAAAAATTGCTGCCTGATTCTTATGAAATGTAAGAACAGACAGCAATTGATACTGAATTATAAATATTTTCTAGTAACCATAGTCATTGCTGAGCGTATTGTTACTTGCATCAAGAAATACCTGCCAGATCGGCCAGAACTGTCTGGTATCAGGGTTTTTTCTGTAAAGAGCAGCAATCTTGGAATCAGAAAGTGCAGTCCAGTCCACGGAAGACCAGCCCGCTCCCGGATTTGTGTTTTCTCCTCTGTTCAGTCCGTAAATGATCAGCGTTTCATTATCTGCAGCATATTTGTAATACAGTACGGAAGGAACATCCTCATATCGGCCGGTACGGTTTTTCAGCTCAGTAAGCCTTGCTTTGGCATCTGCCATATTGGTTCCCAGAAGGTTCCATCTGATGAGTGCCAGTTTACGCTCCATCTCACCGGTAAATTCGTATTTATGCTCATCTACAATCGCGTTGAACATAGCCTGTTTTGAACTAAGCGCATTCACATAATTTTCAACTTTTACAGGGCGGTCTGCAGCTGCAAAAGCTCTGTTACGGATTTCTTTTAAATAAGGTGCGGCGGCAGAAGGTCCTTCCACTTCGTTTGCAGTTTCCGCAGCCATCAGTAAAATCTCAGCATAACGCATATAGATCTTGTTAACTCCATCGTCATTGGGCGATGTTACCAGTCTGTTCATCCATTCGAAGCGGAACTTTCCGAAGTACCATCTGTTTAAGACTCCTACTTCCTGTTTTGCTTTCCCGGCTACCGGATTTCCCCATTTATAAGGGACACAGGTTACATTTCTTCTGGTATCTTTAGAATCGAAGTCATACCAAATATTGGGTAAAGGACCTCCCTGTCCTCCCCTGTTGCTGCCCATCTGCTGATACTGGTCATTGGCAGCGTGGTTTACAGCAAAGTTGAATAGTACACGTCCTCTTCCGGCATCAAAAGGAATTTCCCAAAGTGATTCATTTCCTGCAGCAATAACTTCCTGGTTGTATTTTCTCCATAATCCTTCGAAAGTAGGATCCAGTTTGGCAGAATTGCTTGCAATGATATCTCTGCATTCTTTAAGGGCTACAGGATATAATTTAGCAACTGAAAGTTCAGGATCCGTACTTCTTCTGATCCCGTCAGGATACTGTGAGTACCCGGAAGCAGCCAGTGCTACCCTTGCTCTCAGTCCTTTTACAAAGGCTTTATTGATTCTTTCTACAGTGCTGGTTGCCGCGCTTCCGTTAGGCCAAGGAACCAGAGTTTCTGCTTCAGCAAGATCGGTTAAAAGCTGCTTATAGATGATATCTCTGCTTGATTTTGGCATATAAACAGTTGCAGTACTGATTGGTTCAAATCTGGCAGGCACATCTCCCCACCCTTTTACCAGGTCAGAATAATAAATCGCTCTTAAGGTAAGCGCTTCTCCCAATAAATATCCCAGATCAGAACCCGGCACCGGATTTCCATAAGCTCTTAATCCCCTGATACAGAGGTTGGCTCTTTCAATCCCCGTATACATCATCGTCCAAACATTATTTGCGGTATTCATTTGAGAATTGTTCGGCTTGGCATCATATACGACCAGATCTGCATTGTCATTGGAGGTAGATTCTGAGGAATTCAGCCATTCCGTATCGGTATTCATACCATAGAATGGAATCCATCTGCCTCTGTAGGAATTGGTTTCTGCCATAGGTATTTTAATTCCGTCTACTGCCCCTTTGGCCAGATCGGGATTAGAAAATATCACCGCTTCTGAGCTTGCAGAAGGTGAATCAACCGTCAGCAGGTCTTCTCCGATCTGCTTGCAGGAAACCACCGCAAGCGGAAGAAGGAATAATGAAAGTTTTATTGCTAATTTCATTGTATTTGAATTTAATAAGATCAGTTATTATTTAATTAAAAATTAACGTTGGCACCAAAAACGACCTGTCTGCTTTTAGGGAATCCTGAGTAATCTACCGCAGGAGTTAAAGGCGACTGTCTTCTTGTCGAAACTTCCGGATCCATACCTGAATAATTAGTCAAAACGAACACATTGTAACCGGAAACATAAAGTCTTAGTTTGGTTAAATTAATACTTTTTACTAAACTTTCCGGAAGGGAATAACCCAGTGTAAGTGTGTTCAGTCTGAGGAATGACCCATCTTCTACTGCCCAGTCGCTGAATACATATCTTGGCATAAACGGAGACCACATAGTGGTATTTGCATTAAGCGCTGAGAGCTGATCCGGATCGGTCACCAGATTTCCTGCAGCATCAACATTGGTCCAGCGGATGCCGTCTGCCATCTCTGTACTCAGATTTCGGTACTGTCCTGTAGGTGAGGATGCGGTAGCGGTGGTGAATTCAATTTTATTGGCGTTGTACACCTGGTTGCCGTAGCTCCAGTTAAAGGCTGCCGAAAGGTCGAAATTCTTTACCGTTGCATTCAGAGTAAAACCTCCTGTATTTTTTGCATTTGCATTTCCAATTACGCCTCTGTCGCTTGCATCTACTTTACCATCACCGTTAATGTCTTTTAGCTTCATTGATCCCGGTTTTACGGTACCAACAATTGCAGAACTATTCACTACACCGGCTTTTAGACTTGGAACTCCGTTTGTAAAATTAAAGTCAGAAACTTCATATCGCCCGTCATTCTGGAAACCATACATCAATCCCATCGGCATTCCCAAAATCGTTAAGTAATCTGATCCAACCGCTGATGACCAGTTAGAAGTCCATGGATACTGATCAAGACCTCCTAAGTATTTGATCTCATTGGTATTAAATGAAATATTGAAACCCAGGCTCAAAGAATAGTCTTTCTTTTTGATCGCGTCATAATTCATCGAAACTTCCACTCCCTTATTCTGGGTTTCTCCTAAGTTTCTGTATTGGTAATCGTAAGCGGTACCTGGTGTAGGAAATGCGATAAGCAAATCTTTGGTATTATTTTTATACAGATCTAACGATCCCGTAAGTCTTCTGTTGAAAAGCTCGTAATCCAGTCCTGCGTTTTGTGAAATGGTAGTTTCCCATTTCAGGTCAGGATTTGCCATCACATTTCCTGCTGTCCAATAGTTGCTCACATTATTAATCCAGGTACTGCCAAGCGGACTGTAAAGCTGCACGGTTTGTCCTACAGGAATATTATTGTTCCCTGCTTCTCCGTAACTGCCTCTAACTTTAAGAAGATTGATCCAGGAAACATCTTTAAGAAAATTTTCTTCGTTAACCTTCCAGCCCACTGCGACTGACGGAAAATATCCCCATTTGTTATTATCCAGAAATTTACTTGAACCGTCAGCTCTGAATGTGGCGGTAAGCAAATACTTTTTAAACAGCTCATAATTTAAACGACCGAAGAAGGAAAGCATTCTGTCATCTGGCGCGTACAGGTTATCTACAAAGAACCATTTTCCCTGCGAAGACAGATTTACTGCATCTGAGAAGGTAAATGATTTCGGAAATCCATGAATGGTATTGGTGAGTGAGTTCGACGAAAAGTTATTGTATTCGACTCCACCCATTAATTTCAGTGAATGCGAATCTCCCAGATATTTTTTAAAGTCATAGTTCAGGGTATTTGCCATCCGGAAACTTTGGTTTTCGGTGGTGGACATAATTATCGCCGCTAACCCCTGAAATGTACTCAGTGGTTTGTTTCTTACATAATAAGTGGAACGGCCGTAAAAGCGGTTATCCTGATATCGGTAAAAATCCATTCCGATATTCGACTGAAATCTTAAATTTTTTGCTAGGGTCCATCCCAATCCTCCCTGTATCGTATATGATTTCCGGTTTTGGATACGGTCATTATCTGCGACTGCCACATAAGGATTGGTTAAGTAACCCGCAACAGCTTCGTCGGTATCATCGGTGGTCAAAGCAGGAATATCGATCGGCGAATATCCTACACTGTGACGAAGTCGTCCGTCGGTATTGGAGAATTCCTTCTGTTCATTTGCACCACTTCCGTTGATATCGGTATTGGAGTATTTAAAGGTAAAGGATAAATCTATTTTATCTTTAGGTTTGTTTTTAAAGTTAAAAGTAATATTATCTCTGTTAAATCCTGAACCAATCATAATTCCGTCGTCAGCATATCGTGCAAGATTCAGGCTGAAACTTGTTTTATCATTACCGCCACGGACAGCGAAATCATTACTGTGAACCACGCCGGTATTTCCGTAAATCCTGTCCTGCCAGTCCAGTGGGGTGTAAGACTTATATTCCTCCAGCCGGTTCCACGGTAAAAAATACAGATCGTAGGTGGTAGCCTTATTCCCTAACAAAAGAGCATCTTCATACTGCCATTTTGCATAATCATACGGGGATAAAACAGCAATCTTCTTTGCCAGAGATTTATATCCGACAAAAGAATTGAAATTCCCGCTGATTTTACCGCCTTTTGCGCCTTTGGTGGTGATCAGCACAACACCGTATGCACCTCTGGATCCGTAAATCGCGGTGGAAGAAGCATCTTTCAGAACAGTAATGTTTTCAATATCCGAAGGGGAAACATCGCTCATACTGTTTACAGGAAATCCATCAACGATAATAAGCGGAGTACTGTCCTGAGTGAGCGAGCCACCACCACGCACCTTAAGTGATATTTCTGCGTCAGGTGAACCTTCAGTCGTCGTAATCTGAACACCCGCAATTTTGCCCGTAAGTGCTTCAGCTACGTTGGAAACGGGGATCTGTTTGAGTACATTGCCACTAACAGTCGCTACAGAACCGGTCAGATCGCTTTTCTTTGCGGTACCGTAACCGATCATGATCACCTCTTCTATTTTCTTTTCTTTGAGAGCAGTATCCTGTGCTTTTTTCTGTGCACTCATGTTGATTCCAAGAAAAAACATGGCTGCAATGCAGGTTACTGTGGTTGTATTTCTCTTCATATAATTATTTTTTATAGTCCGGAATATATTCGGTTTTCACACCGTTGATTGTTGTATTGATGAGTTTCAGATTCTCCACAGACTTTACATTGAAATTTGCTTTCACTTTGTCGATGGTGACATTTTTAAAGGTGATGTTCTGAATCTTTGAGTTTTCAAGACCTTCAGCAAAAATGGCATACTTACCGCCGTTTTTTACGGTAACGTCTTCCAGGAGAATGTTTCGGATCTGCGGAATGGCATTTCCGGTCCGGTTCGAATAATCTTTGTAATTCATGGTAATATGGAGAACAGCTTCTTTCACTTCGCCTACCGTGATATTTTTAACATACAGCCCGTCTACTGTTCCGCCTCTTACAGAATTGGTTTTTAAGCGGATCGCTCTGTCCAGTTCCGGCGAATCCATGTGATTGTTATAAACAAATACGTTTTTCACGCCTGCAGACATTTCGCTTCCGATGACAACTCCACCGTGACCGTCGATCATTTTGCAGTCTCTGACGATGATATTTTCGGTCATAATTCCCACTCTTCTTCCCTCTTCATCTCTTCCTGCTTTAATGGCAATACAGTCGTCACCGGTATTGAAGATTGAATTTTTAATCAGAACATTCTGTGAATATTCCGGATCACAGCCGTCATTGTTCGGGCCGTGACTTTTAATATGCACCCCGTCAACAATCACATTCTTACTTTTCATGGGGTGAAGAATCCAGAACGGAGCGTTGATGATAGTGACTCCCTGAATCAATACGTTCTCACATTCGAAAGGTTCGATAAAGTTGGGACGGAGATATCTGCCGTTCCCGAAAGTTCGCTGGGAAACCGGAACATTCTGATCTGCCATTGCCATTAATGCGGGCAGATTATTCTCATCAAGCTGGCTGGGCATTCCCTTCTGAAAACCGTAGGCTGCGCTGCCTTTCCATGTCCACCAGTTATCATTGCCTGCCTGTCCGTTAAGCGTGCCTTTTCCGGTCACTGCAATATTTTTTTTATTATTGGCATAAATCAGCGGTGAGTAATTCATCAGCTCCATTCCTTCAAAAGAAGTGTGAACCAAAGGATAAAAATCATCCGGATTGGTACTGAAAAGAATCTCAGAGCCTTCTTCAAGATGAAGATTCACATTGTTTTCAAGATGGATAGGCCCACTCAGGAATTTACCTGCGGGAACAATCACTTTTCCGCCTCCGTTTTCAGAGCAGGTTACAATTGCTTTTCTGATGCTTTCAGTAGCCATTGTCTTACCGTCCGCGATTGCACCAAAATTCAGAATATTGTAACTTGCATTACGGAATTTGGGTTCTTTGATGGATTTTTCAATCTGCAGCATTCTTTCCATCGGGAAACGGTCGGCAGCCAGATTCTCATCAGACTGTGTTTTTTTGATTCCGCATCCGTAGATAAAAGCTAATGCAGAAACTGCAAGGACCAAAATAGATGCCCGGGATTTAGTACTGTTCACGCTGTTAATTAGATTATTCATAAATTATTAATGTAATCGATTACAAATATATATAAATTTATTCATAGATTTACCAAATAAAAAATCTTTTTTAATTACTTTTGCGTAATACTTCCGGGAGAAAACATCTGCTGCTTTAAAAAAAAGTCGTAAAATTGTATGTTGCTGAAGGTCAGGGATTATTTTTTGAACCAAACTCATTTTAATGAATAATAAAGTTACTATTTACGACATCGCCAAAGAACTGAATATCACTGCTGCAACGGTTTCCAGAGCGCTGAACGGAAACCCGAACATCAGCGAAAAAACAAGAAATAAAGTGCTTGCCAAGGCGAATGAAATGGATTACAAGCAGAACAAACTGGCTCTGGCACTGAAAAGCGGTAAAAGTAACTACATTGGGGTAATTGTCCCCAGAATCAATACCAATTTTTTCGGCTCCGTCATCCGGGGTCTTGAAGAGGAACTCAATGCGAAAGGCTACAGCATCATCATCTGTCAGAGCCACAATGATGAAAAGCAGGAAGCAAAAAACATTGAAACGCTCATCGATTCCCACGTAGACGCCATTTTCATATCTTCTTCCAGTAAAAGCTCCGCAGCGCTGCAGAAAATACTGGACAGTAAAATCCCGCTGATTTTCTTTGACAGACGCAAAATTATGGACAATGTGAGTTCCGTAACCATTGACGATTATGCCGGCGGATATCTTGCTACCAAACACCTTATCGATACCGGTTGCAAAAAAATTGCACATATTGTTTCCGGACCTATCGAACTTGAAATCTTCAGAGAGCGTCACAGAGGCTATCAGCAGGCATTGGCTGATCATAATATCGATTACAGGAAAGAATGGGTTTTAAAGACCAACAGTAGCATTGAAGAGGGTAAAAGAGCGGTTGACATTCTTTTCAGCCTGCCGGAAAAGCCCGACGCTATATTTTCTGCCAGTGATTTTGTTGCACTGGGTGCCATACAGGAACTGCAGGCCAGAAACATTAAAGTTCCGGATGAAGTTTCTGTGATCGGTTTTGCAAATGAGCCTTTTACCGATTTCCTCGAACTTTCGATCACTACAGTGGACCAGTTCCCTCTGGAAATGGGTAAAACCGCAGCCAGAGTATATCTGACACAGGGAGGCAACGGGGAGGAAGACGGAAACATCCAGAGAAAAGTGGTGCTGGAACCGAAACTGATCCTCAGAAAATCAACTAAGAGTATTCAGTAGAAACATCCCATAAAATAAAATCCGTTTAAATAATTTAAACGGATTTTTTATGAAAAATGTAACCTGAATTATAATGAAACTCCGCGTTTCCACGGGATAAAGACATCCTGTTTCAGCACATCGGCTTTGGTTTCTACCAATCCGCTGGCGAGGTCGATGATATAATCTACAATTTCTTCCCCCACTTCCTGAATGGTTTTTTCTCCGGTGATTACCGTTCCGGCATTGATATCGATGATATCCGGCATTTTTTCAACCACAGTGGTGTTTGAAGCAATCTTCACTACAGGTGCAATCGGATTTCCCATAGGATTTCCTAAACCTGTCGTAAACAGAACTACAGTTGCTCCCGCTCCTACCAGTCCGGTGGTGCATTCAGCGTCATTTCCCGGGGTATTCAAAAGATTCAGTCCGGGTTTTGAAATATATTCACCGTAATCGAGCACATCAACGATAGGTGCTGTTCCGCCTTTTTTGGCAGCTCCCGCAGATTTCATTGCATCGGTAATCAGTCCGTCTTTGATATTTCCGGGCGACGGATTCATATCAAATCCTGAACCTGCGTCCACCACCGATTTTTCAAAGGCTTTCATCAGACTTAGGAATTTATCTGCTTTTTCCGAATCCACACATCGGTTCATGAGCTCCTGCTCTACTCCGCAAAGTTCAGGAAATTCCGCTAAAATCGTTTTTCCGCCTAAGGCTGCGAAAATATCAGAAACCACACCCAATGCAGGGTTTGCAGAGATTCCGGAAAATCCGTCGGAGCCGCCACATTCCAGACCGATGCTCAGTTTGGAGAGCGGTGCGGGCTGTCTCTGGATCTGGTTGGCCCGTTTAATGGCTTCAAAGGAATCCTTAATCACCATCTGGAACATCTTATCGGTCGTGCCGATCTGCTGCTGTTCATATATCAGCACTTCCTTATTGCTGTCCGGACTCATTTCACTCAACGCATCACGGAAAATATCAATCTGTAGATTCTGGCAGCCCAAACTCAATACAGTAGCTCCCGCAACATTCGGATTATTCACATACCCCGCAAGCAGTTTTGCAAGCAATTCGGAATCCTGTCTGATACCGCCGCATCCGCCCTGATGATTGATGAATTTTACTTCAATATTATCAAGCAGATGGGTGTCTGGTTCTTTTGTGGCAACTTCTTCCACACTTTTTTCTTCAATCAGCGAGCGCAGAAATCGTTTATAGTTATCTTCTTTTTTAGGAAGCAGTTCGTTTTCAAAAATCTCTTTGAGTTTCTCGATATTTTTGTTTTCACAGAAAACCAGCGGAAAAAAGAGCCATACATTTTTGGTCCCAACCTGTCCGTCTGCACGGTGATATCCCATAAACGTGCGGTCTTTCCAGCGGTCCACATTCGGAATATTCCATCCAAGTGTATCATTTTTACCGGAAACTTCTTCACTTTGATGCTTTACGTTTTCAGTGGTAATCACTTCTCCTTTTTTAATCGGCAGGCACGCTTTTCCCACCAAAACACCGTACATCATGATGCTGTCGCCGGGTGCAAAGTCTATTTCAGCCATTTTATGTTTGGCTTTCACAAGAGTCTGCGCGGTAAAATCAGTTCCTTCAAATTTTACAGTTTCCCCCTGGGACACGTCTGCCAAAGCAACCAGCACATTATCGTTAGGGTTTACCTTAATGAGTTTGTTTTCCATGATTTTAAATTTTAAGAAAAATGACTGATGAAATTCTGATATCCTTTTTCAATACCGTTCTCTTCAGCATTTTTTATCGCATAAGTAATTGCGGTATGCAGGCCGGCAATATGATTAAGGTTTTGATCCCAGAACACGGTGTTCGCCAAAACTTCTTCAACTGTTCCTTCCAGGTTGGTGTTTTTCCAGGCTTGATCAAATGCTTCTACGATGTCCTTAGAATCCTTCACCGGCAATGATTTTCCGTTCCAGCTTCCTTTATAGTAACGGATCATACAGGCAAAACCAAAAACCAGGTGATAAGGCAGTTTTCCGTTCTTTTCAAAATATTCAAGAATCGTCGGAAGTACTCTAACCTTAAATTTAGATACAGAATTTAATACGATATCCGAAAGCTGATGACGGATGAACGGATTTCTGAACCGGTCCAGAACTTCTTCTGTAAAGCTTTTCAGTTCTTCCTTATCCATGTCCAGCGTAGGTACAATTTCTTTGAATGCGATTTCAGTAACATACTTCATCGTGAAAGGGCTTACCACGGTTTCCTGTACGGTTTCATTGCCATACATCATGGAGAACGGAACCATCGCAGTATGAATACCGTTGAGAATCCTCACTTTTCGGTTACGGTACGGCTGCATGTCGGACACAATTTTTACATCCAGACTGGTTTTGTCGAAAGGTAATTTTTCTTTTAACTGATCATCTCCTTCAATCACCCAAAGAAAAAAAGGTTCGGCGGTGACCATGAATTTATCCTGATAATCAAGTTTATTGCTGAATTCTTCCTCTTCATCTCTGGGATAACCGGGAACAATTCTGTCCACCAGAGTATTATGGAAAGTACAGGCTTCATTGATCCATGCGGCAAAGTCTGCTTCAAGCTTCCAAAGTTCGCAATACTGCAGAAGGACTTTTTTCAGCGTATCTGCATTATGGTTGATCAGTTCACACGGGATGACCGTTAAACCTTTGCTGCGGTCGCCTTTAAAGTGATTGTATCTTTCGTAAAGTACGGCAGCCACTTTGGCGGGAAACGATTTCGGACTTTCTTCAGAAAGCACGTCGCTATCCACAAATTCGATTCCGGCTTCTGTCGTATTGGAAATGATAAATTCCAGACTGTCAAGTTTTGCAACATCCAGAAGTGCCTTAAAATCTTTGTAAGGATTGATGCACTTTACAATATTATCGATCAGGTGATTTTCCTGAATTTTCTTTCCGTTTTTAATTCCGTTCAGGAAAACAGTGTATAAGGCATCCTGTTCGTCCAGTTGCTCAACCATTCCTCCGGGAAGCGGCTGCACGACGGCTACGCCGGCATTGAAACCAATTTCTTTGTTAAGGGTATGAAAAGCATAATCTACAAACGCTCTTAAAAAATTTCCTTCTCCAAACTGAAGAATTTTTACCGGCAATTCGGCTCCGCTACCATAAGCTTCACGGTTTAATCTGGGTTTGGTATTAGTATCTGTTGTCATTATTAATCTTTTATTACTTTATATTTTGGAACTAAGCCTTTCATTACAAACCATGCGACAAGATAAGCTACGGCACAGATGGAGAAAATAATCATGTAACCGGTATTGATTCCGTCGGAAATAACTGCACCTGAAGCCTTGAGATTCGCAAAGAAATCATCAGGAATTCTTTCGGTATTGAACTGCGGATATTTCTGAAGCAAAGGAACGCCGTCAACAGTGGTCCAGTTCTTATGGGAAAAATCGAATAATACACCGGAACCTTTATTGATCAGGAACGAGCCGATTCCTCCCGCCATTCCGCCAATTCCTGTTACGGTTGCGATGGCTCTTTTAGGGAACATATCACCAACGGTGGAAAAAATATTGGCTGACCACGCCTGATGTGCGGCTCCTGCAACCCCGATGATTAAAACCGGAATCCAGTAACTGAGGTGCCCGCCCGGCTGAGCCAAAAGTGCAAGCAGTGGGAAAAATGCAAAAATCAGCATCGCACGCATTCTTCCTGCATAAGGATCAAGTCCCAATTTATTCACAAAGTATTTTGGAAGCCAGCCGCCAATAATCGCAAGCAGCGTAATGACGTAGAGTACGAACAGCGGCAAAGCACTTTCGGTACTGTCCATTCCGTATACTGAGCTTAAATAGGCCGGTGTCCAGAACAGGTAGAACCACCAAACGCCGTCCGTCATGAACTTTCCGAAAGCAAATGCCCAGGTTTGTCTGTATTTAAAACATTCTTTAAAAGTGAATTTTTTACCAATGCTTTCACCGTTTTCATTTACAGCCTGGTCATCATGATCCTGCTGAATGTAATCGAGCTCGCACTGGTTTACTTTTTTGTTTTGATGAGGCTTTTTATAGTAAAAAATCCAGAATCCCATCCATACGAAACCTAATGCTCCAATAATGATGAATGCCATCTCCCAGCCATAAGCTTTCGCGATAAACGGAATACTTACGGGTGCTGCCAAAGCTCCTACAGTCGCACCGGCATTGAAAATACTGGTGGCGAACGCACGGTCTTTCTTAGGAAAATATTCTGCAGTCGTTTTAATTGCCGCAGGAAAGTTACCGGCTTCACCGATCGCAAGAACGAAACGCGCAAAAATAAACAGGGTAACACTGGTGCTGATCACAAGCGATACATTGTTCACGGTTGCAATCGATTCTTTTGCCCCTTCAAAACCTACGAACCAGTTTCCTGTAAGCATCCCTGAAGTCGCAATTCCGCAGAATGCATGAAGAACCGCCCCGATGGACCAGATAAAAATGGCCCAGAGAAATCCTTTCTTGGTATCCATCCAGTCGATGAATTTCCCGGCGAACATCATACTTACCGCATAGAAAATAGAGAACAGCGCCGTGATGTTACCGTAATCGGTATTGTCCCAGTGGAACTCGGGCTGCAGATAATCTTTCCAGGTAAGGGAAAGCACCTGCCTGTCAAGGTAATTGATAGTCGTGGCAAAGAAAAGCAAAACACAGATGGACCATCTGACATTGGTAGACTTGGTATTCGTACTCTGATTCATGAGCTAAGTTTTTAAATCTGTTTATGCATTTTTTACCGACTGCACGGTTTCCAGAACCTTTCTGGTTTCAGATTCCATTTCGGAATAATTCTGTTCGGACATCAGTTTTTTACTGATCAGCTTGCTTCCCATTCCTACTGCTGAAACGCCGGCTTTGAACCAGCCTTCGATGTTTTCACGGGTGGTATCCACGCCGCCTGTGGGCATAAATAACAGATTCGGGAAGATATCTTTTATTCCGCTTAAAAAATCAGGGCCGAGCATGTTTCCCGGGAAAAGTTTGATAAATTTCACGCCCGCATTTTCTGCCGCGATGATTTCAGTGGGCGTCATACAGCCCGGGCTGTAAAACTTGTCCTGGCTGATAAGGAAATCTGCAACTTCCGGTACAAAACCCGGACTGATAAAGAAATCAGCGCCGGCTTCCACAAAATCTTTGGCCTGCTGAAGGTTTTTGATGGTACCGATTCCCAGAAGCAGATCCTGCATTTCGGAATCTCTGGTTTCCACCATTTTTTTGAAATTATTCAACGCGGCTTCACCACGGTTGGTATATTCTACGGCACGGATTCCGGCGCGGTAAATCGCACGCAGGGTTTCAATCGTTACCGTTGCATCGGCATTGAAATATAAGGGCAAGATTCCCTGCTTTACTACGGCATCGGAAACTTTCTGAATATTGCTCATTTGATCTGAATTAAATTTTTACTTTAAATACTAATTTCCTGATTTCATCATCACCAATCATCGGTGCATGGACGTCATCCGGATAAAAAATCACAAACTGACGGTCTTTTAAACTGAAAAACATATCCGGCTCGTCCTCAAAAAAGAGAACATCCTTTGCCGGATCATACTCGCCTTTCGGTGAAGCGCAGGTTTCCCGCGGTTTCCACCCGATGGTTTCATGACCTTTTACACAAACCTGAATGTCGATATTGGTATTGTGACATTCAAATTTCTTTAAACTTTCTTCTGCGGTTTTTCCGGTTTTCTGGCTGACAATTACTTTCAGGCCTTCTTCAATCTGTACCGTTCCGTCAGGCAAAGCCATCAGATCATTTTCCTGAATAAATTTAAAAGCGCTGGAAAATAAAGGATGCAGCCCGAAATATTTCTCCGCATTATGTAGTGAATCTATAATCATCGCCGGGATATTTTATCTTGCAACACGTCCGGAAGCATCGCCGCCCATCAGTTTGGTCACTTCATCTACGGTCACCAGGTTGGCATCGCCTTTAATGGTATGTTTAAGACATGAAGCCGCTACAGCGAAATCCAGTGCGTTCTGGTCATCATCAGGATAAGTCAACAGTCC
Source organism: Bacteroidota bacterium (assembly GCA_018902795.1). GTDB lineage: Bacteria > Bacteroidota > Bacteroidia > Flavobacteriales > Weeksellaceae > Kaistella. The sequence goes on from JAHIQD010000003.1 coordinate 19,413, forward strand.
GTAGATCAGTCCGCCCATGAAAGAGTCTCCTCCTCCGACACGGTCAACGATATCGGTGATCTGATACTGTCTTGTCTGCAGCATTTCCTTACCGTCATATAAAACTCCGGCCCAGGTATTGTGGGAAGCAGAGATGGAACCTCTTAACGTAGTAATTACTTTTTTGGCTTTCGGGAACTTCTGCATCATCTGCTGACAAACGGATAAAAATGCTTCCGCCTTTACATCGTGACCGTGAGTCTGCACCGCCGCACCGTCGGGTTTGATACCGAAATGCATTTCCGCGTCTTCTTCGTTTCCGAGGATGATGTCGCAGTAAGAAGTAAGTTCGGTCATGATTTTTTCTCTGTCTCCGCCATATTTCCAGAGTTTGGCTCTGTAATTCAGGTCGGTGGAAATGGTAAGTCCAAGTTGGCTTGCAGCTTTTACGGCTTCCAGACATACATCAGCAGAACTTTGGGAAATCGCCGGCGTAATTCCGGTCCAGTGGAACCATTCCGCTCCTGCAAAAACCTCTTCCCAGTTCACCATTCCCGGCTGAATTTCAGCCATTGCAGAATGGGCTCTGTCGTAAACCACCTTGCTTCCTCTGGAAACAGCACCGGTTTCAAGGAAATAAATTCCCAAACGGTCTCCGCCCCAGACAATTTTATCTACACCTACGCCTCTTTTACGCATCTCCATCATAGCGCACTGGCCGATATCGTTTTTTGGCAAACGGGTTACGAAATCTACAGGAATTCCATAATTCGCCAATGATACTGCCACATTGGATTCGCCTCCGCCGTATACAACATCGAAATTATCAGCCTGCGAAAATCTTAAAAATCCCTGTGGTGCAAGCCTAAGCATTATTTCACCGAAAGTAACTACTCTACTCATCTGTCTATATTTTTAATGTATAATTTTATCTGTTTAAAAAGTCTTCACGCATTGGGCTGAAAGACTCGATTAGAACGCCGTCTTCCAGGCAGACAACACCGTGCATGATATTGGTGGGCAGGAAAAATGAATCTCCTGTTTTCAGAACTTTTTTATTTTCTTCAATCTGAACTTCAAATGATCCGGAAGCGATATAAGCGGCCTGCGAATGAATATGCTGATGCAGTTTGCCAATTCCGCCTTTTTTAAAACGCACAATGGTCAGCATCAGTGAATCATCAAAACCGACAACTGCCCGGTCTAAATTTTCATCTATTTTTTCCCACTTATAATTGCTTTGCTCTAAAAACATTTGGTTTTAAATTTTAGAAATTGAAATATTCTTTCGCATTATGATAACTGATATCCGAAACGATTTTACCAATCCATTCCATATCATTCGGAAGTTCACCACGCTGGATTTCGTCACCGAGAAGATTACAGAGTACGCGTCTGAAATATTCATGTCTTGGTAAAGAAAGGAAACTTCTGGAATCCGTCAGCATCCCGATAAAACAGCTTAAAAGTCCCATATTGGAAAGGGCATTCATCTGTTTCGTCATGCCGTCTTTCTGATCCAGAAACCACCAGCCGGAACCGAACTGTACTTTTCCTTTTACACTGCCGTCATTAAAATTCCCGATCATGGTCGCGAATACTTCGTTATCAGCAGGATTAAGATTATAAATAATGGTCTTGGTCAGTTTGTCATTAGAATCCAGACGGTTTAAGAATGCGGAAAGCTGCCGTGCCTGAGAAAGATCTCCAATGGAATCCCATCCTGTATCAGGTCCGAGAATTCGGTGCATTCTCGCATTATTATTTCTCAGAGCTCCAAGGTGGAACTGCTGCACCCAGCCAAAACTATGGTAAGATTCTGCAAGGAAAATAAGGATGGCGCTCTGGAATTTCAACGCTTCCTCTCCGGAAATCTGATCTCCGTCTCTGCGTTTTCTGAATATTGCGGAGATTTCATTTTCGGTAAATTCTGCAGAAAAAATCTGGTCAAGTCCGTGATCGGAAAGTCTGCATCCGTTCTCGTTGAAATAAGAAATTCTTTTGGTTAAAGCTTCACACAGATCAGCATAAGTACTGATCTCAATTCCTGCAGCCTCAGCCAAAGTATTCACATATTCATTATAGCCTTCATTTTCAATCAGGATCGCTTTGTCCGGCCTGAAAGCAGTGCTTACTTTAATATTGAAATCGCTTGCTGCTATTTTTTTGTGATGCTCTAAGCTGTCCACAGGATCTTCCGTAGTACACACCAGTTCAGCATTCATTTTCCTCAAAAGGTTTTGCGTGCTGTATTCGGGCGAACTGATCTTTTCAGAAGCTTCGGCATAGATTTTCTCTGCCGTATTTTCATTCAGTAAGTCGTAGATATCGAAATACCGCGCCAGTTCCAGATGCGTCCAGTGAAACAGAGGATTCCTCAGTGTATACGGAACTGTTTTTCCCCACTGCAGAAATTTGTCTTTTGCAGCCGCATCTCCGGTAATGAAATTTTCATTGACCCCTAAAGTCCGCATTGCGCGCCATTTGTAATGATCACCGTTGATCCAGGCTTCTGTAATATTTCCGAAAACATGGTTATCCGCAATCAGTGCCGGTGAAAGGTGATTGTGATAATCGATAATCGGCTGGTTTTTCGAAAAGTTGTGGTACAGCTCTTCGGCATATTTGTTTTCAAGAAGAAAGTTGTCGTGAATAAAATTTGTTTTCATTTTCAATAATGATTAATCTTCATTCGAAGGTTTTCCGATGGTGGCTAAAATTCCGCCATCTACGTAAATAATCTGTCCGTTTACAAAATTGCTGGCTGCCGATGCGAGAAAAACTGCCGCACCGCCAAGATCTTCGGGGTTCCCCCATCTTCCCGCAGGAGTTCTGCTGATGATGAATTCGTTAAAGGGATTTCCGTCGACGCGGATAGGCTCAGTCTGCGAGGTCGCAAAATAACCCGGACCGATTCCGTTAACCTGAATATTATGCTTTGCCCATTCTGTCGCAAGGTTTCTGGTGAGCATTTTTAAACCTCCTTTTGCGGCGGCATAGGCGGAAACGCTGTTTCTTCCGAGCTCGCTCATCATGGAGCAGATATTGATAATCTTGCCTTCATTTCGCTCAATCATCTGTTTTACAACCAGTTGAGACATAACAAAAGGCCCAACCAGATCCACATCGATCACGCGTCTGAAATCTCCAACCGCCATGGAAATGGCCGGCTCGCGTTTGATAATTCCGGCATTATTCACCAGAATATGGATTCCTCCGGCTTCTTCAGTAATCAGATCTACATATTTCGCGGCTTCATTTTCGTCGGTAACGTCAAAAAGATATCCTTTTGCGTCATAACATTTGGAGTGATAGTAAGCCAAGGCATCCTCCATTTTCTGCGGCGTAGTGCCGGTGATGAGGAGTTTTGCACCCGCGGTAGCCAGAGCTTCCGCCATTGCCATTCCAAGGCCGTGTGTACCGCCGGTAATGAGCGCATTTTTATTTTTTAAACTGAATAATTCCATGTTTATCTTAATTCGTTAGGAGCACAGATGTCCATATCGCCGTAATCTAAATTTTCACCTGCCATTCCCCAGATAAAGGAATAGTTGGAAGTGCCCGCTCCGCTGTGTATAGACCATTCCGGTGAAAGTACCGCTTCGTTGTTCTGCATAAAAATATGTCGCGTCTGTTGTGGCTCGCCCATAAAATGGGAAATCGTCTGCCCTTCTTCCAGATCGAAATAGAAATAAGCTTCCATCCTTCTTGAATGGGTGTGAGCAGGCATCGTGTTCCAGATATTTCCCGGGAGCAACTCTGTAAGTCCCATCTGAAGTTGGTTGGTTTCAACAATGCTGTTAACAATCAGTTTGTTCAGAACTCTTCGGTTAGCCAATTTTTCTTCACCAAGCTGAATAACCTCTGCGTTTTCTTTCCCTACTTTTTTGGTGGGGAATTTTTCGTGAGCCGGTGCAGAATTTAGATAAAACAAAGCAGGATTGCTGCTGTCTTTGCTTACAAACAGTACTTCCTTCACTCCTTTTCCAATATAAAGCGCTTCTTTTTTATCAAGTTCGAACACTTCACCGTCAACATGAACTTCTCCGCTTCCGCCCACATTAATGATTCCGATTTCTCTCCGGTCAAGGAAGTTTTCGGATTTAAGGTAAGGGATGGTTTCAAGGGAAAGTTTTTCATTGATCGGCATTGCACCGCCCACAATGAATCTGTCATACATGGAATACACAAGATTCACCTCATTCTCTGTAAAGAGATGCTGCATTAAAAACTCGCTGCGGAGTTTATCGGTATCATAGGATTTTACATCTGCAGGATTCGCTGCGTACCTGAAACTAAAATTGGTCTTCATAATATTTATCTGTAATCGATTACACAAAGATATATATTTTTTTTAAATGGGGAGAAAATTTTCGCTAAAAAAAAGGAACTTCTTTAAACAGCGGTAAACACTGTCTATACCGCAAGTGCTTCAGCTGATAGGATGCACCTGACTTTGGCCGTCGGAGAAGTTCTTCATTTGTAATTTATTAAATTAAGTTACAAACTGATGCTGTGTTCTAAAATAATATGTAATTTTGACCCGAAATAATTTTTGTTTCACCCGTTTTACTAAGATTCTAATATTCATTAACACTTCCTGTTATGCGTTTCGACCTCAGAAAAAAAATACTCGTTTCTATAGTGGCTGTATGCAGCCTGCAATCGATTAACTCTCAAACTCCTGAATGGCAGCCCTACCTGGATAAGGCACCGTTTAAAATCACTCTTCCGGAGCTTCCCAAAAACACAGCGCAGAAAAACATCTCCGTGGTTTCATTCGGTGCGGTTGCGGACGGCAAAACTTTAAATACCGCAGCTTTTCAGAAAGCCATCGACCAAAGCAGCAAAGACGGCAATACTGTCATCAATGTTCCCGCAGGAACCTGGCTTCTGGGTCCCATTGAACTTAAAAGCAACATCACCCTTCACCTCAGCAAAGGTGCCCTGATGCAGTTTACAAAAGACCGTTCACAGTATCCGCTGATCGCAAAAAATTCTGCCGGAACTGAGTATTTCGTTATGTCTCCGGTATATGCCCGCGATGTTCAGAATGTGGCAATTACTGGCGAAGGCACGATCGACGGCGGCGGTGACAGTTGGCGGCCGGTAAAAAAAGGAAAAGTAAGCCCCGAATTCTGGGAAAACCTCATCAGAACAGGAGTCTTAAGCGAAGACAAAAAAGTGTGGTGGCCTTCAGCTGACGCCATGAACGGCGAAAAAATCATTGAATCCCTGAAAAAGAAAACCAGTCCTGTGGCAGCGGATTTCGAAAGAACCCGCGATTATCTCCGTCCATACATGATGAACCTCATCAACTGCAAAAACTTAAGGGTACAGGGAATCACCATACAGAACTCCCCGAAACTGACTGTTTACGTTTCCCAGTCCGACGGCGTTCTGCTGACTGACCTGAAGGTCCTCAACCCTAAATATGGACAGAATACCGATGGAATCGACATCAGCGGCTCCAGAAATGTGCTGGTATACAACTGTACCGTGGATGTTGGCGACGACGGAATCTGCATGAAAAGCAGCAGCTCCAAAAACAGTGACGGTCCGCGTCTGGAAAATATAATCATTGCTAAGTCAACAGTACTGCAGGCTCACGGCGGCTTCTCCATCGGATCGAATACCGATGGCGGCATGAACAATATTTTTGTGACCGACTGCTATTTTGACGGTACCGACATCGGAATCCGTGTAAAGAGCAACCAGGGCATCGGCGGTAAGGTGAGCAATATTTATATTGAAAACATCACCATGAACAACATTGTGGATGAAGCGATTTATCTGACTTCATTTTACGAGAACAGACAGGTCGGCAAAACGCCGGTAGTTTACGACAACCCTCTGGAAGAAAAAATCCCTGAATATTCAAATTTCTATTTTAAAAATATCACTGTTAACGGTGCGGAAACCGCTGTAAAACTGATCGGTCTGGAAAACTCACCCATCCATGATCTGTTTTTCGAAAATGTAAACATCACGGCAAATAATGGTTTTGTAGCTGAAAACACAAAGAATATTACCATGAAAAAAACGCAGTTTCAGGTTCCCGGAAACAAATTTAATCTGAAAAATACGGCCAATATTGTACTGGATGGGAAGATGGTGAAATAAACTCTTTCCAGCAGCCAGATTCCGGGATAGTTCGTGTATTTCTGCAAGGGACAATTCTTTGCAAAAACTTACACTGGGAACCAGTGAATACAGATGGAAGACATCTTAAAAAGCCTGAAAGATACCAAAAGCAGATTTTAAGAAAATACGTTTGAAATATGGCAATTTTTATTTCCCTTTTTTGCTTTTACAATAAACTTATTAACCCTGATCATGGTCAATATTATAGAATATTAGATACTTTTAAAGTGTACTTAAAAATTTACTTTCTGTGAATAACTTTATAGGATCTATTTTGTCAAATTTATAATATCAAACTGCGGTAATTCTATAGTTTCGAGGAAGTTTGCCGTGATAGACTGTAAATATGAATCATCTTTTATATCTTCTTCTAAAAAATCTTCAATGTCGGGGTGGTGTGATAATATTTTCGCATCACTGATTTTGAGCCTGTGGCGAATGTTTTTGAAGAATTTTATCTCCGCATATTCTATAAGTTCGTCAGCATTTATAGTTTTGATAGCAAAATCTATGAGGGTTATTTCTTCTTTTTCAGTAAGCGCTGAACTATCCAGTTCGTCTAAATAGTGTTGGATGAATTGTTTTCCATTGATATTAATTTCTTTGACCAGTGAATTAATCTCATGGTGAAGTTCTAGGTCATTGAACATGTCTGACGAGGCGCTAAGATTCTCTATCGCATAAATTTCTCGCTGATCAATATGTCCGTCCGATGCCATACAGCAAAAAGCCGTTTTCAGTAATAGTTTTTCAAATTTTGATACTTCCATAATTTTATTTTTTAAACCCAATCCTTGGTGTTTCTATATTTTCAGACATATTCCCTTCCATTGTCGCTTTAATTGCAGTATAGCTTTCTAATTCAGACTTAGAGAGGGATGATTTATTGCTCTTAATCGTCTCAAGAATTATCCCCTCGGAAATTCGGGAATTCATTTTCAATGCTTTCCTGGAAGCTTCGTCAGATAAAAATTTGATATCACTTGACACAAAATTCTCAGTGGCTCTTGATAATCTTTCGTAGTTAAGTCCAATTGCTGTAGGACGTTTTCTTAAGTACAATTCAAACATCAGTTTTCGTGCTTCAAAATCTGGCGGAGGTAAATAAATGTGTTTATCTAATCTGCCAGAACGCAAAACGGCTGGATCAATGGAGTTGGGTCTGTTAGTTGCTCCCACAACAAAAACCCCTTCATCTCCGCAATTATTCATCTGAGCTAAAAATTCGTTCACTGCACTTGTGTTCATATGACTGATATTGGAGGTATCCCGATTGGGAACAAGTGCATCCAATTCATCAATAAAAATAATACTTGGAGCATTTTCCCGGGCTTCATCAAATAAATTTTTGATGTTTTCCTGCGACGCATTCACCCATTTACTCTGTATGTCGGACGGTTTTATCTGGTAAAAATTAAACCCTATTTCCTCTGCCAGTTTCTCTGCAAAAAATGTTTTCCCACAGCCTGGGGGACCATACAGTAACATTCCATTGGGGATGGTCAGTCCATATTCAGCATACCGTTCTTGATTATTTAATGCATCAATTACATCTAACTGAATAGTATCTTTAAGCTCCTGCATTCCTGCAATTGCTTCGAAACCTTTTCCTTTCTTCTTCTCTTTATATTGGGTTTTACCCTTGGCCTGTTCAGATATTGAAAGCTCTACTTCGAGTTCTCCATTTAATGCCTGGATAAATTCCTGTATAGACTTAAACCTGTTTTCCACATTAGGCTGTAATGCTTTTCGGATGATATTCTGTGTTAGTTCGTCTATCTTATCTGTAAATTTCAAGGGCTTATTCCTTTCTTCTAAGATTGTTTCCTCTAATTGGATTCTATCTGATTTGTACTTTGAAATTTCAATAAAATAAGGAGGTAAGCCATTCAACAGGTGATAGTAGAGTGCACCTACAGAATATACATCGCTTTGAGTCGAAAAAACCTTATTAAATAACTCATTTGCAGTATAGAAAAGGTTTAAGTCATCCTTTAAAAAATCTTTATGGGACTGATGCAGATAACGGGTGCATCCAAAGTCTATTATTTTAGGGATGGGTGTATTTCCTGACAAATCAAGAAGTATATTTTGAGTCGTAATATCGCTATGAATAATATTTTTTTTATGTAAATAATTTAAGCCATTCAATACACTTAGCACTATACTTTTGGCTTCAAAATTACTTACTGTACGATCACGGTTCATTTTATCAGATAATGTTTCCCCGCTTATAAAATCCAATATAACATAAGCAAATTTTTGGCTGTTAATAATAATGTTTCCGCTATGATTATAGTTAACCAAATTAGGATGTTTAATTTGGTTCAGAATTTCGATTTCTAAAACATCTCCACTCTCAGTAAACTGTGTTCGGTGCAACTTGGAATAATCAAACAGTTTCAAAAACTTTGTTTCTTTGGATTCATTTTGTACTCGATAGGTTTCAGCATAGCTTCCTCTTTTAATAAAGAAGCTGACTGTATATTTTTCACCGACAATTTCCCCTTTAGTTAGAATGGATTTGTTCATTTTTTTTGTTTTAAAAGCACCAATAACTAGCCCTATCCCAGCAGCAAACATCTATGTTCAATAACTCTCTTCCAAGAGCAATTTTAAAAAACGACTGGAAGACCAAAGCCAACTCACCATAAATAAGAATTCCCGTTTGCTTATTTTCTTGCCAAGTATAAAAAGTAAGTATTCCGAAACCAACTAAAGCTAAAAATCTTACCAGCTGATAATACCCATAAGCCATATCTAATAAGCAAGCGAAAAGCAGTAATGCCAAAATTAATTTAACAGTACGATTCATGCCGCTTAGTTCAGATCAAATTCGCTCTTTGAAATCTGTTTGCCTCCTGTAACCTGTGGAACAGAGGATTCTGTAATACTAAATGTTAGTGTCATTACTGAATATCCAGTTTCATCGTTAGTTACCCTGAACGGCTCACCTTTCTGATATACTGGATTTTTCCCCTGCCTGACAGCTTTTGTTTTGGTAAAGTAGTTTCCGCTTTCAGAAAAATGAATAATTCCACTGTTATAGGATCCAATATTGATTGTCTTGTGCAATAATCCTTTTCCAGTACCCCTCATAACCTTTACTGTCATTGAACGTTGTGAATTATTTTCAATTGTAAGACGTGCCTGCGCAGAGATTTTACATGACGCGATGAATAGTACTATTAATGAAATATAGATTTTAAAATTCGTTTTCATAATTTGCATTTTTTATGTTTTTCTATCCTACCAAAACACTGTCATCTCCGCTCGGCTTTTCTTCTTTTGGCAATAGATTGATTAAGTCCACCACGATTGGATGTAAATCGTCAACATTTGGATTGTCCGCAATTTGTTGAAGGCCTTCGTTAATTAGTTGCCTTGCTCTCTGGATGTCCTTCCAATGGTAGGATCCAAAATTTTGATTGTGCTGCCTTATAAAATTAATAAGTTGATATACCAATGTCAGCTGCACAAAAAGAGTGGAGATTTCTTCAAGCAAATTATTGCCTATTTTAATATCCTTTGTTTTTAAAACCTCCTCCAGCTGAGTTCTTATTTGATTTAACGCCTGAGTTGACCGGTCGTTCCCAAGATCCTTGTTCGCCTTTTCTAACCGATAGAATTCCTCTTTCAGTTCTTCTTCCAATTTGGGCCATTCCGTCTTTTCTGATAGATCGTCAATGGTCTTAAGTGTTTTTCGCAAATCATTAAGTACTGCACCATCCTGCTTGTCTTTTGCAAATGCTTTTTCAATATCATCCAATTCCTTTTCTAACTGCTTTACTCGCGCTGGATTTACTCCCTCATCTTTCAGCTCAGCAACACTGCCTTTTGCTTTACGGATTTCATTTGAAAGCCAGCTGGAATTATCTGTGGCGGACAAAGCCTGTTCTACACTTAGCTCATGAGTATAATCTAAGTATGGGAAGTAGGCTGTAACGGTTATCTTCTCCGATCGGTCAATGTTTACCGTTAGATCCACATCGCTGTTTTCGGGTAACAATGCTGGAAGATCGGCGCCACTTATTATTATATCAGTTACATGTTCATTATATATCGCTCTGGTTCCTTCAGCTCCGTGCTCACCTTCGAAAATCGGGATCCTGATATAATCCGTTTCCATGCCTGGCCTGATCTGTTTCTGAGTTTTCAGTCCATTTCTCGTGCCTATGGCAGGAATAGATTTGTTTTTTTCCAGTCCTGGAACGGTTTCAAAGACAATCTTACCCGAATCTCTTTTTTTAATTTCTATGCCAAAATTGTACGCCAGTGTTGCATTCCCAATTTTGGAACCCTGTATTACAGTAAATTCCTTAGGTTCGCTTTCTAGCATATTACCTTTCTCATCATAAAGAATCACTTCAAAACTATTTGTTTTTCCCTCAATTAGCTGGGTTTCGATCACTTCGCCAATGTCATTGATTTCAACCTTACCGCTTGACCAAGCTTTGTCACTTCTAATGATTTCGGCAAACACCTTTTCTGGAATTGTCCCTTCTGTTTTATCCTTCAAAATTTTAAGGGTGACAAATTCGTCCAATTCAACGGTGGAGGCCTCATGACCGATTTCTATCTGAATTTTAGACTTGTCCCTTGTCTGTTCTTTAATATCTTCTGAAATTTCTATTGTAGAAGCATACAGTGCCGCTCCTTTAGAAACTACTGTCATTGGGTCTGCACTGGTGTCGGGTTTACAGATTTGCTCGTGGAGCATCTTTCGTAAGACAGGAGAGAATGTTGGGCCACCGACAAGAATTAAAGAGTCTATAGAAGAACCGCTAAGATTATTCCTATTCAGTAATTTTTTACAAATATCAATTGCTTTTTGGAAGATAGGGCCAAGAGCTCTTTCCATGTCTCCCTGAGTAACATTGATATCAAGCTCGAATTCTTCGCCATTGTCATCTTCACCAGGAATATCTCCTAAATCTGAAAGAATATTGTGGGTGTCATTGAATGACAGTTTGATTTTTGTTTCTTCTGCGTAAAACTTCATTGCATTACGCAAAATTTGGTTTTTGTTCTCGTCTGCTAAAATTGAGTCAATTGCATAATTTTCCTGAAGATTTGGCAGTATAATTTCATCAACGATAGCTAAATCTAGATTTTTTCCACCTAAGTAGTTATCGCCTTCGGTGTCGGCTACTTTCATAATTCCATCTTCTACCTTCAGCAAAGCAGCATCGAAAGTTCCCCCACCAAAATCAAAGACCAACCAGAATCCGTCTTTGTTTTTACTGTCTAAACCATATGCCATAGCAGCAGCAACTGGCTCCTGCAATAACTCAATATGGTCGAAACCCGCTAATACTGCTGCTTGACGGGTCGATTCCTTTTGATTATTTTTAAAAGCCGCTGGAACAGTAATGACTACTGCATTAACATTTTCATCTTTTATAAAAGACTTTAAAGTTTTCAGTACTTCCGCAGATAAATCTTCAGAGCTCAGATCTCTACCCAAATTTGAACTGGAATAACTTTTATCTGTTCCCATAGTTCGTTTAAACTCGATGAAGGAATTCGAGTTTGAATCATTCCAGTCTTTCATTGCGGCCAGCTTATCTCTTTTTAATGCATTGTACGCACTGTCACCGACTTGTATGGCCTTTTTCTTATTGATGTAAACACTCGAAGGCATCGTATCCTTTAATGTGTCCGTCTTTTTTATAGTGGCATCGCCACTCTCAATTCTTGATATTGCGGAATTGGTTGTTCCCAAATCAATTCCGTAGTCAATTTTTGTTCTTGCCATAGTTTACAATATTTTATTATTCCCCCACACTGACTTCTATCTGTGAGGATTGAATCATTTCGTTTTTAAAATTTACCTGAGGTTTTATAATTCTGGTGATGATTTGTTTGCCTGTTTCAATATTATCGCTTGGAATAAAGTTGGCGATAACTTTCATTCCCTCATTGTATTCCTTTCCTAACATTTCAACTACCTCATATCCATTGGAGGCAAAATTGTCCTGAATTCTTTTAACTGAAGCGGATAACTGCTTCAAACCTTTTGTTGTAGGCTCCATTTGCTGTAGATTTTTCTGGATCCTAACAATTTCATCGGCAACTTTTAAAGCAAGTGAATGATCCACTTCCATAGATGATGTTGTAACGGAGGTTGGTTTTTCTTCATTTTTAATTTTCAGTTGAGACTCCAAAACTTCTATTAATTTGCTGTCCAGATTTATACTTTCCTCCTCGATGGTTTTTTTTGTGTTTTTTATTTGGGTTTCCACATCCGTTTTGCTGGTTGCAATACGTCGCCCTAATAACCAATAGAGTAATCCACCAAGAAGAAGCGTCGCCAATGTAGCGATGATCCAGTATAAGCGATTTTTGTTCACATCTCTATCCAGTTTAGAAATGCTGTTTTTAGCAGATATTTCGGTTCGTTGGATTCTCGATCCTAAATCATCTGCAATTGTTTGAATGTTTTTGGTGTGTTCTGTCACGAGAGATTGGAGACTGTCGATTTTTGAATCCTGAGTTTTTGTCTTCTCAGAAATTCGGATTAGTTGGGCTGTTTGTTGTTTTATTGTTAACTGTTGACTTTCCAGCTTTTGATTTATTTCAGTAAGTAACTTAGTTTGTTTAGCTGAACTGGATGTATTTTGCTGGGCAGAAATGGTTATAGTACCTAAAACTACGAGGAATAGAGTTTGTCTCATTCTTGTATCAATTTAAAATATTGGTTTCATCGTTATTGCCGTCCTCATAATCTGAACTGTATTCATCTGAGTATTTACTTTTCTCAGTTTTATATATAATATTATTATAGGACGAATTATCATAAGAGGTTTGTTTAGGCTGTTTCTATTCCTTACTGAAATCACAATCTTCAGAGATCAACGAATTGTTGCCTTTATCATTATTTAAGTATTGAGATTCGACAGCTCGGTTCGGATTATCAGTGACTGTATTTGTCGTAAAAGAGAACATTGCAGCTAATAAAAGCAACCCTACAACTACCAATATCACAAAGCATCCTGGATTTTCTTCTCTCCAGCTTTTTCGGTTAGGATCGGATGCAGATGAACCTGTATTTTTAAATACCGTCTTTGTTGGTGCAGATCCCAGCGTTTCCCAATAGTTAAGATATTTAACTTGATTCTTTAGTGAATACCCCAGTTTGCTGAACAAGAACCCGACTAACGATTGATATTCCCTTATTTGATTTTGATCCTGATTGTTCTTAATTTTCTGGACATTATTCGGAGGAATGACTTCCTTAATTAGCTGCACAACCTTGTGCCAGTCCAAAGAGTTAGCGATCATATCATTAACCTTAGTCCAGTTGACAGATTGATTATAACCTAAGCGCATGTCTGAAACCTGCTTCATGATTTTAGCTTCGTTACTTTCGTAAGCTTTTTTAATTGATTGAAGTACTTCAATGGCCTGTCTGATTTCTCTGTCTTTCATTCCTGAAAGCGTACTGATGTTATCTTTAATCCGTTCTTGTGTTATTTTATTAACTGCCAGACCTTGTGATATCTTTGCGAGCTTCAGCGCATCTTCCAAGTAATCACCGTCACTTTCATTGTTCTGGTTTTCATTAAAATAATCAATAGAACACTGCAATAATTCTTTTGCCAGGTTATCGGCAACCATTTTATATTGGAGGTTTTCTACACCTAAAACGGATTTCAAAAGAACCAAATCATTTTTACAGCTGTTATAGAGTTCATTACCATATTTATAAGCGTCACTTTTATTTTCGGATCTATTTACTCTGGTTTTTTCAATCTGAGCTTCGATCTTATGAATGGGTTCTTCAGAGAAATGCTTCGAAAGATATTTCTGAGTTGTCCCGTTACAATTATTGAACAGGGTCATCAGTTGGCCGACTGAATATTTTCCTTTAAATGTTTTAAGGAGTTCGTTTACAAATATTTCAATCTGTCTGTCAGGAGTAACTGCAGCCGTTTGATCAGCCACCGTATAAACATAATCTTTAAAACTTTCCGATTCAATTAATTTTATCTTTGATTCAATTCCCTTTTTTAATTCATCATCCTGTTGTCCTAACAAATACAATGTTCCAATATTATTGAAAGCAGAAAAGTTCTTGGAATTTATTTCTTTGCCATTTGTGAATTTTCCCCAAATTTCAAGTGCTTTGTCCTTGTCACCATTGATCAAGTACTGAATAGCTGTGCTATCTACCGTATTCATATCAAGAAACCAATAGAGTGAGTGTCTAACCTTATTTTGGTTTTGTTCAATTTCGGAAAAAGCTTTATCAATTATAACATTCTCCCTTTGAACAGCATCAAGAAAAGGGAAGTCAAGCTCAGAAGTTATCGTTTTTCCAATCTCACTAAATCTTTTGATTTTACTTTTTTGTTTAAGTAAATCTTTTTGGGAAGTATTCGAAAGTATCCCGGCTATTCTGTAAGGATTATGGCTTATTGGTTTCATACTCTTTTTATGCTGGTGAAAATTAAAAAGAATAATTTACCCTACATTACGGTTTCCCGTAATCGGACAAATTTCAATCACTTATTTTATAAATTTCCCCCGCTGCCGCCGTGAAGTTCTTTGTTACAATCATTAAATAGAGCGCTGTTTGTTTACCTATTCCGGGTATACTTGTGATCAGTTTGAAGTTCTTTTCCATTGCAGCATGCTCCTTCAGGATGACACCCAAACGATCCTCTATCTTTTTTAAGTTTGCATGTAAGCTCTTTAAAATACTGTTAGTGGACTTCAGGATCTCCTTTTGTATTTCTCTGGGCAAAAAGTCTGTATTTTCAAACTCCTTCTCATATTGGGATATTGACTTGATTATTTTCTCCCGATGGGTATACAGCAGTCTCATTTCGGTCAGATGAATCTCTGTAACCGTAGAAAGACTAATTTTAAATCGATGACTCAACAGGTACTGGGCAATTTTCAAAGCATCTATCTTGTCATTTTTTCCTCGACTTATACCTCTGGATCTACTGATTTCAAGCGACGGTAACTGACAGTAGTCGATTCCCAATTCCTGCAATACAAACGCGATTAAAGCGCTGTATACTCCAGTATTCTCAAAGCCAACAATCATAGGCTTACTTTGGTTTTTAAACAATTTTCTAAAATGCTTTTTAATTTCTTTTGCCTCGTTTCTAATCACACAGTGCTTTAAGCGTATTGCATTGTCCTGATCAATACCGGTGATGTCCAGCTTCAATTTCGAGACATCAATCCCAATGAATAAATCGTAATTTTTCATAACTTTGGTTTTAATGAATAAAAACGTTGAATTTCTTTACAGCCTTTATTAGATCTTAGTATCTATCATTCTATTTGAAGCAATTCAACAAATAAGAGAAAGTAGAGGACTAATGCGGCAGATAAGTCGTAGAACTTAGCACGAATCCTAGTTCACCTCTACTTCTCTTTCTAAAGATAAGGTTTTACATTTATTTATAGAATACAAAGTAAAGGCACGAATCCTTTCGTGTGGTCAGCTTAAAAATCACACATTCTAAATAAATATCATCCAAAAGTCCCTGCTAGCAACAAGACCAGACTTCTCCGCTGCCCCAAATCCTTTCCTCTGGCATAAAGTTAAAAGTTGATGCTCCAAATAACAGCACTCACAAAACTACCCCAAAACCACCGCCGTTTTCCCGCGCAACAGGAAGCCATCCGCATCATAAAACCGGATCAGCGCAAATTTCAGATACCCTTCATACGAAGAACCAAATTCCACGTCCTCAGAAATAAAAAACTCAGAACACGGAAGCGAAACCTCAAAAACTGCATCCACAAATTCCAGCCAATCCTGTCCCTCATCAGGATTGATGAACCGCAGCGTAACCTCAACTTTCGTACTTCGTTCTGGAAGACGGTCAAAAAACAGCGTCCGCTTATCATAATCATAGCGGCATCTTTTTCCGTCACCGGTGTTCCAAACAAAACCCTCAAGGATCTTTTCGCTTTCAGCATGCTGCAGCCCAAGTTGCACCGTCCGCTCACCCTTGGGGGATACGGGATCCAGCTTCATAAGGTCGTAAACCATCTTTGCCACTCTCCCGTGAAGAATAGGATCATGAAAATCCTTTACAAAAGGATGAAGAGCCCGCCGAAGTTTTCCGCCAAATTTTGAACAGCGCCCGAATTCAGAGGCGTTCTTTCTTACATTCACATATTTTTCATCCCTCAGGATCTTTTCTCCGTCAAACCCGCCCGGATTCCGCGCGATGATTTTGCCATTCATTTCATAAAACGAAAGCCCACCCAGCTTTCCCGTAATTTTAAGGACACCTTTAAGCTCAGCCATACTGTTATAATTGAAGTTCTATCCAAAGATAATAAATATTCACCCAGCATAGGATATAGTATGGATATAGTATGCTTACAGTATGGTTATAGTATGGATATAATATGCAATATTTACTGTTTAGTGTCAGATAGCCTGTCCCAAAAGGAAGGAGAAAGAACATCCTCCGTGACCAAAAGCCATGACGGTTTTATAGAGCACAACAGCCGCTATAAACAATACTAGATCCACACAGATTAAATTCACAGTGGATTGGAGCGATTAGCTTTGATGTTTTTTGGCGTCTCAACGTCTTAGCTTTTCTGATTATAAACTTGGAGCATGAAATAAGCGGGGCGATATAACAACAGCAGCACAGATCTGATCTCTAAAGGACTCTTTAAGCGTCAATGGGAAAATTGAATGAAAGGCGTAGAAGGACAATACAGCAGCTTAAAAGCAGTATGCCAGCGAAAAACATTGTAGCCAACAACCATTGTAGCTTTATACCAAACAGTGGCTTACAGATAAAGCAAAATAACCATAAAAAAAGCCCCAATAAAAATTGGGGCTTTTTGCTGCGATCCGGACGGGACTCGAACCCGCGACCTCCGCCGTGACAGGGCGGCATTCTAACCAGCTGAACTACCGGATCAATTTTTTGAAAAGTGATTGATAAACTTTATGCGATCCGGACGGGACTCGAACCCGCGACCTCCGCCGTGACAGGGCGGCATTCTAACCAGCTGAACTACCGGATCAATATTTTTTGTAAAAGAACTTCTTTCGTTTTGGTGAGTGCAAAAGTACGCTTTTTAAGCAATCTACAAAACTTTTTTATAAAAAAAATGCTTCCTTTTATAGAAAGCACTGATTCTGACGTCATTATTTTTTATAAATGTGCAGATAATTTTTCTGCAATCGTCTCTTTTGATGCTACACCAACAATTTTATCCACTACCTGACCGTTTTTGAAAATCAAAACTGTAGGGATATTTCTGATACCGTAGTCCACAGAAACCTGCTGATTATTGTCAACATCCACTTTTCCCACTACAGCCTTTCCTTCGAAATCTGTTGCAATTTCTTCAACGATAGGTCCCAGCATTCTGCATGGTCCGCACCAAACTGCCCAAAAATCAACCAATACCGGTTTGTCTGAATTCAAAACCATTTCCTGAAATGATTGATCTGTAATCTCTAATGCCATATTCTTTATATTTTAATTATACTTTCTAAAGTTCAAATTTACAATTTTCCAGCCAATTCAAAGCCTTAATTATCTATGTTCAAAATTAGTTTTTTCTATCTTAAACCCTGCGGAGATTTCTTTTAAAGCATCAATTAACACATCAATTTCTTTTTTGGTGGTCAGATGACTGAAGGATACCCGCAGCGGTGTGGTTTGCTGCATTTCGTCTTCATCCAGAATCATCATCATCACCATGGAGGGCTTGGATGCTCCTGATGAACATGCACTTCCCTGAGAGATTGCAATACCCTTCATATCCAGTTTTAAACCGATCATCGGGTCTTTAAACGGCAGTAAAACGCTTAAAACAGTATATAGACTTTTTTCTTCTTCCGCACTTCTTCCATTGAATTTCACCCCTTCGATCTCTTCTGTGAGCCTGCTAATGGTATATTTTTTAATTTCTCTGATATGGGAAGTATATTCGTTCATGTTTTTTAAAGAGAGCTCCAGCGCTTTTCCCAAACCTACAATGCCGCAAACATTTTCTGTTCCTGCTCTCAGCGTTCTTTCCTGCGGACCGCCTGTGATAATTCCTTTCAAACCTGAAGCCTTTCTGATGAAAGCAAATCCGCTTCCTTTAGGACCGTGGAATTTATGGGCGCTGCAAGACGCAAAATCTACAGGAATCTGAGAAAAATCCAAATCCATGTGAGCCATGGACTGTACGGTGTCTGAATGGAATAAAGCATTATTTTCTCTGCACATTTCACCCACTTTTTTGATATCCAGAAGGTTTCCGATTTCATTATTGGCATGCATTAAACTTACTAGAGTTTTTTTATCAGAGTTCTTAAGAAGTTCCTCGAGTTTTGTAAGATCGAAATCACCATTGTGGTCCGGTCTGAGGTAAACCACTTCCACTCCTCTTCTTTTCTTCATATCCAAAACCGTTTCCGCAACGCATTTGTGCTCCATCGGGGAAGTGATAATACGTTCAACTCCCAAATGATCCACGCATGATTTGATGATCATGTTATTGGATTCGGTTCCACACGAAGTGAAAATAATTTCTGAGGGCGATACGTGAAGATATTCGGCAACTTCACGTCTTACGTTTTCTATAAGGATTTTGGCTTCCTGTCCGAAACTGTGTGTGGATGAAGGATTGCCGTAGGTAACTTTCATTACGGAAACCATTGCATCGATTACTTCTTCGGAAAGCGGGGTGGTCGCCGCATTATCCAAATATATTTTATCCATTTTCTGTACTTTCTTTATATGATTTTTCGGGAGATAAAATTAGTGAAAAAATTCAAACTGGCTTTCATTTGCCCACGCCAACATTTCCCGGTCGCCGGAAGTATCACCGAAAGCTATGGTCTTATCGAACTTTTTACCGGCAATTGCTTCTTTTATCCGGCTTACTTTTTCCGGACCGTTACAGTTTTTACCAATGAAATTCCCTGTAAACAGATCATCTTTAAATTCGGCCCTTGTAGCCAAAAGATTCATTTTAAAATGGTCAGCAAAAGGCTGTACCCAAATATCGAGCGATGCAGAAACAATATAGCTTTCCGTCTGTTCGCGGTTGATATTCTTAATAAATTCCAGTGCATTTTCGCGACAGATTCGGGGATAAAAATGGCTGAAAAATTCTTGGGATTTATTTTCTATTTCAGTTTTACTTTCCCCTTTCAGGATAGAGGCTATAAAACTTTTCTTTACTTTTTCGGCATCTGCAAGATTCAATTTCAACAGTGCAAAAAGCGGAATATGCCTGATAAACTGCACCGTAAATTTCCTGAAATTGTAGAATTTAAGATACAGAAACATCGTGTCTCTGTAAGTTAAAGTCCCGTCGAAATCGAAGCAATATAGTTTTTTCATAAACATACAGATGATCCTAAGACCGCAAATTTACAGTTTCAGTTTTTTAAAGATAAATTCAGGAATATTTCTGATCACCATCATGATAACGCCCCAAACCGGCAAAACGTATGCGGTGTTTTTCTGTTTTTTATAAGCGTTGTAGATTTCTTCTGCTGCCTCCTTGGGACTGGCGGTAAGCCTGGGATTCAATGGCATTCCTTCTGTCATTTTCGTATCCATAAAACCGGGTTTTACGGTAAGGACATGAACTTTTCGGCTGTACAGATAATTTCTTAAACCGCTCAGATAAGCCGTTAATCCTGCTTTTGCACTTCCGTAGATGAAATTGCTCTGCCTTCCTCTTTCCCCTGCAACCGACGAAAGAACAATCAGGGTTCCGGAACGCTGTCTTTCCATTTTCTCCGCAAAAAAATTAAGCACAGGGATCAGTTTCGCATAATTAATATCAATGATTCTGGAGGTGTTTTTATCATCATAAAGACTTTCCTCTGGGCCTTCTCCGAGATATCCGGTTGCGCAGAAAAGGAGATCGGAACTGATTTCATCGAAGGTGGTATAGTCTGTTTCCTTCATGAGGTCGAGTTCAATGACCTGGGTTTGCTGCAGAAATTTAACATCGATATGCCTGGCGAATTTCTCAGTCGTTTCTTTATTGGAAGTAAACAGGTAGATGGTGGAATATTTCCCGCCGGCTTCCAGGATCTTTTCTACAAAGGCCTGCGCGATTTCTGAATTGCTTCCGAGTACGATCATAAACAATGGGTGACGAGGAATGAATAAGCAGTTATTCAGGCTTCCTCAATATATTAAATGTTATTAATTATCCTTTTGGACTGAAGGGAAACGAACTTAGGATTCTGCACATTCTGAAGGTAGCCGGTGAGCGAAGATTTGCTCATGCTGTCCTTTGTTAAATAAATTCTGCCGCCATATTCTTCCACAATAGCATCAAGCTGCTCCACCAGTTTTCTGAGTTTTGAATTGACCTTAAAATCCAAAGCCAAAGTATAACCTTCTATGGGGAACGAATTGTACGCTTCAGCATTCTGCTTTCCAAACAGTTTTAAAACGGCCAGAAAAGATCCGTTTCCGCTTTTTGCAATGGTTTCGAGGATTTTCTTCATCCCTTCTTTCCCGTTTTCTTTCGGAATCACCATCTGATATTGGATAAAGCCGCTTTTTCCGTAAATTTTATTCCAGTCATTGATGATATCGAGCGGATAAAAAAAGGTTTCATAATCTACATAAGTCTTAAGCTCCTTTCTCTTCTGCTTATTGAAATAGAAGAAATTAAACAGCTTAACCGCTGCACTGTTCAGTAAAAAACCCGGAAAATAAAACGGAACCGTCGGGATGATTTTTTTCTTAAGTCTTAAAGGGTTATCCTGTAGTTTATTCGGCAGTTCATGTTTAAAAGCATGCTCGCCTCTCATCAGGATACTTCTGCCGGTATTTTTTCCGGTTTGAAGACAGTCAATCCAGGCAACGTTGTAGGTCCATGATTCGCTTTCGTCGAACAGTCTGAAAATTTCATCAAGATTGTCGGCCCTGATACTTTCCTGGCGGATATAAGCGGTATCAATATTTTTCAGTTTGAATTTTGCGGAGATGATGATGCCGGTAAGTCCCATTCCGCCGATAGTTGCCCAAAATTTTCCGGCATTTTCAGTTCTGGAACAGGTAATCACTTCGCTGTTTTCATTCAGTAGTGAAAACTCCACCAGGCATTCTGAAAAGCAGCCTTCCGTATGATGGTTTTTTCCGTGAACATCAGAAGCAATGGCACCTCCCACAGAAATAAATTTAGTCCCCGGCGTTACAAACAGAAAATATCCCTGAGGAACAATAACTTCTAAAACTTCAGAAAGCAAAACACCGGATTCACATTCAATCACACCGTTAAGCCGGTCGAAACTGATGAATTTATTGAGTCTTTTGGTTGAAAATATATGTTCTGAAAGTGACGCATCGCCATAACACCTTCCGTTTCCGCGGGCGATAATTTCGTTGTTATTCCGTACAAAATCTTTAATTTTCTGGATTGCATCTTCAGACTTCATTTCTTTTTCCACCACGGGATAATTTCCCCAATTCGTAACTTTCTGTATAAAATTCGGTTTCATTATTTGAAATAAATTTGAAGTAAAAAGGCCGCGATCCATAGTACCAGCGTAATCTGGATATACCGGTCTTTATAAATAATTTTGGTTGGCGATTCGGTTTTGTTGTAGACCAAAGTCTGCTGCAAATATCTCAAAAACGCGAAAACAACAAAAAATACCGTATAAAACACTCTTGAATGAAAACGCTGCTGTACCTCCGGTGAAAGGGTAAACATCAGATAACAGACAATCGCCAGCGTACAGCTTATGGAAAGTGCAATATCTGCGAACTGAACATTATACCCGTCCAGCGCCTTTCTGGTTTTTCCCGAAATCTGCGCATTGATTAGCTCTCCACGTCTCTTTCCAATGGCAAGAACCAAAGCAAGAACGAAGGTAAGAAGAATTGCCCATTGGGAAATATAAATTCCGGTCGCGTAACCGCCTGCTAAAACCCTGAGTACAAAACCACTTGCGATAATCGTTACGTCAATAATGGCGATATGTTTCAGTTTAAAAGTATAGGCGATATTCATTAAAAAATACAGCGCGATGATGGTTGCGAATTTAAGGTAATTGAGATGAAAAAACTGCTGTCCCGAAATAATAAGCGCAGTACAAAGGATTACCAATACCACAAAAAAACCGATGGCGGTTGTTTTGGAAATGGCTCCACTTGCGAGCGGACGGTTTCTTTTTTCGGGATGTTTCCTGTCGGATTCAATATCCGAATAATCATTGAGGATATAAATGGAGCTTGCGGCGAGGGAGAAAACGGCAAAAGCAAATATACTTTTGAGCAGCAGATCGAAATTGGTAATATTTCCCGAAAAAAACAAAGGAGCAAAAACAAACAGGTTTTTCACCCATTGTTCTACGCGGAGAAGTTTTAAATATTTCGTCATTCAAGTAAAAATCAACTCCAAATTTAGTGATTTTAAAATAAAAAAATCCGCCGAAGCGGACTTAAATATAATAAAGTGATTTGGTCTTATGGAGCTGTTTTAGCGTCATTAATCATGTCTTCATTTGCAGTAATAGCAAACTCAACTCTTCTGTTCTGCGCTCTTCCGGCATCGGTATCATTGGAAGCAACAGGTTCTTTTTCACCCATTCCCATAGTCATCATTCTGCTCGCAGAAACACCTTTGGAAACCAAATAGGATTTCACAGCAGCTGCTCTTCGGTCTGAAAGAGAAAGGTTATAAGCATCTGTACCTTTACTGTCGGTATGCCCGTAAATATTGATGTTGGTGTCTAAATTATTTTTTAGCACTTCGGCAAGCTTATCAAGATTAGCCATCGCCGCTGGAGTTAGGTTAGAAGAATCAAAACCAAAATTTACCATATTTTCTTTCATGGTAACTTTAATACCTTCTCCTACTCTTTCCACTTCAGCACCCGGTAAAGTTTCTTTAATTTCTTTAGCCTGCTTATCCATGTTTCTTCCGATAACATTTCCGGCAACCCCACCTACGATACCGCCGAGTACAGCGCCTGCAGGTGCATTTTTACCCTTACCTAAATTATTTCCTAAAACACCGCCCAATACTGCACCTGCTGCAGCACCGATTACGGTTCCTTTCTGTTGGTTATTTGCGTTCTTTACGGATTCACAGCTTGTCATCAACAGAGAAGTTGAAACGAAAAGTGCTGCTATATTTGTTTTGTTAAAAATATTCATAATTATAAATTTATATTGTTATTTCATTCCGGTTCTGGCGAAGTTGTAAACGATTCTTACGTTTTCTCCGTTGGAAGGTACATTCTGCTCTAAACTGAAACTGTCTGTAGTCTGGCTTACAAGATTTAATGAGTAACCTTCAATCACTGCTTTCGCTTTGGAACCTTCAAGAAGTTTTTTGAATTTGAATTCGTTTCCGTTGACCACCTCAAATTTAATAGGCTGAATAACGCTCGGACATGATCCTCCTCCATTCAGGGTATAAGAACCTGACCAGTTATTCGGAATCAGCCTCCAATGGCTTCCTACGAAACACTGCGCATCTGCTCCTTCATCAAAAGGCTTTATTTTATAGTTTTTATCGTAATTCACACTTGTAATTTCCCAATCTCCTTTTAGTTTAAGAAATTCTGCTCTGTTGGTCTGAGCGGTTTTTGCAGTGGAACAGGAAATGCTCATAGCAGCGCCTAAAATTCCGGTAAGTAATAAATTTTTCATAGTAATAAAATTATTTACTATTCAAGTTACAAAAAACCGTGCCAAGATCAAATTTAAATAAAAAAAAGCCCGGATAAACCGGACTTTTAAAACAAATGCTATTATTTATTTTCTTTTTACTGTTTTCTTTACCTTCTTTTTCAGCACTTTAGCTTTTACCGGAACGGTTGTAGTAGAAGACGCAGGTTTGTAAAAGTTGGTATAGGCATATTCTGCCGCTTTTCTCAAATCAATAACACCGCCTGCTTCAGAGATCAGATCAAATCTGTTATTGGTGTTCGATTTAATCATTGCATTCACAGATGATTTGTTGGAAGTTTTTACCAGAGATTCAATAATCTGTTCAGGTTTCAGGTTAGGCATGTAAGCCAAAAGCACTGATGCGGCACCTGCAACTACCGGTGACGCCATTGATGTCCCCTGCAGATACTCATATTTCCCGTCCGGCACGGTAGAATAAATCTGCTCGCCCGGCGCGAAAACGTTCACCATTTTTTGGTTATAATTAGAGAAATCAGCTCTCAGAAACTCGTTATTATTGGTTGATGCGCCAACCACAATCATATTGCTGATAAAAGGTTTTGCATCACTTGCTGCCTTAAAATTGGTAGGATAATAAACATTTTCAACAATATCTTCATTTTCATTTCCTGCGGCTTTAACCAAAAGCACTCCTTTATCCTGTGCGTATTTGAAAGCATCCCATACCTGAGATTTTCCCGGAGAAACCGGTTTCCCAAAACTCATATTTAAGATTTTGGCGCCGTTATCCACTGCATATCTCACCGCATTGGCAACATCTTTGTCTCTTTCATCACCGTTGGGAACCGCTCTCACGGTCATAATTTTTGCGGTTTTATAGCCGACACCGTACTGAATTTCTTTTCCCTGAGGATATCCGGCAATAATTCCGGCAACATGAGTTCCGTGTTTGGCATCCGGACCTTCATAATGATTGTTTCCGTATCCTTTTTCAGAGTAGTTATCATATTGATCACCAACAACTGACGCTCGCGGATCAAAATCCAGGTTATACTGTTTGGTAGCCTGCGGTTCATAATAATCCAAAGCCTCTTTCATCTGAGCTTCCAGAAAAGTCTGAACTTCCGCCGGTGTTTTCCCTTTTACTGAAGGATCTAAAGCAATCTGACCAAGAACCGAAGCTGCCATTGCCTGCTCCTGAGTGGTAGGTTTGATGGTTGCTACGACCTCCGGTGTAAGAGTTCTCCCGTTCAGCATAGCAACAATACTTGGAATCATTTTCTGAATTCTTGAATAGGTTTCATACCCCTGTTTTGCGTCAACACTCTTTTTAGTAAAAATCTCCTTGGATTTCATGTACATCTCAAATTCTTCCGGCATTTTAGCCTGATTAGATTTGTTTGCTGCAGAATTGGGCCCTTCAAAAACCGACTGGTATTTTTTCACCACGCGCGTTACTTCCATATTGTCAACATCAATGTCGCCGTTCTTTCCGCCGATAAAATTCCAGCCGTAGATGTCGTCGATGTATCCGTTTCCGTCGTCATCCTTTCCGTTGTTTGGAATTTCGTTGACGTTTCTCCACATGTTTTTAATGAGACCCGGATGGTCCACTTCAACCCCACTGTCTAAAACTCCGACAACAACAGGTTTTGCCTTTAATCCTTTAGATTCAAGATATTTATAGGCATTATCGGTATTGACACCGTATACATTTGAGGAAGAAAAATCTTTGTGATACCAGGTCATCAGATCTTTATCCATCATCGGATCCAGAGAAACTGCTGCGGTATTCTGCGCAAAAGAAGCAAAGCCTGTCAGAAAACAGGATGCAATAAAAATTCTTTTCATATTAAAATTATTTGGTCTGAATATTTCTTAAATAAGTTAAACTTTCAGGTCCTTTGTTACAGATTAAATCTAAAACAGAAAGATCTTTTTCAAAACCAAGCTTATCGGTGAAGGTCTGATAATATTCTTCCATCTCAAATTCAGATTCGGTTTTTGCGGAAAATCTTTCTCTGTAATTTTCCTCCAAAGGATTCCTGGAGAATTCATCATTCAAAGAATATGCCTTTTCTGTTTTCAGAATTTTTAGGATGATGCTGATAGCATTGAGATTAAACTGAAGCAAAGAATTGGTTTCGAAACTGAAAATCTCTTCCAGCTTATCCTCATAAAATTCAAAATACGCGGAGCTCTGATATGCGGTTTTTATAGATTTCCAGTGTTGTTTCTGCCAGTTTTCGCGATGGGAAACTTCAATTTCCTTCATGGGTCTTTTCCCGTTGTGGCTGACCGGAATAATCAATGAGAGTCTTCCGTTTGCTCCATAGATATTGGCTCTGTTGCGGTAAGTCTGTTTCGGAAAATTCTCGTACTGTTCAAAAATAATTTCGGCATCCTGCCTTAAAAACACGGAAAACCATGAAACAGGCGGGAGATAAAAAACAGGCAGTAAAATTTTCATTTTGAATCGTAAAAAAATAGTATAACAAAACCAATAGCCCCGATTGAAGCGGCATCCTTTTTCTTTTTTTCTCAGAAAAAAGAAAAAGATACAGCGGAAAGCGGGAATCAGCTCCTGAAAAAAAGAAAGAAATTAATCTTCCTTCTCTTTCTTCCTGAAGAGTTTTGCGAAATAATCCCAACCGAAAAACAGGGCAAGAATAATTACCGCAACCCACCAATAGGAAGTTTTGTTGGCTTCACCGGTATTGGTCGCTTTGAACATTCTGTCCCAACGGATTTTTTTACCTTCCGGCTGGTAAGAGGAACTTTTATCGGCGAAAAGACCTTCCACACTCATCCAGGTAAACATTGGCTTTCCGACGATATTTTCTTCCGGTACGAATCCAAAGAATCTCGCATCAAGAGAAGCGTCACGGTTATCACCAATCATCATATAATAATCCTGCTGAATCGTATACTGAGTGGCTTCTTTACCGTTAACGAGGATTTTTCCGTTTTTATTTTCGAGTTTGTTGTGTTCGTATTCTGAAATAATCCACTGATATTCCGGCAAAGTTTCCTGATTTAAGGTCACCACGTCGCCTTTTTTCGGGATTTTCAGAGGACCATACCAATCCTGATTCCACTTTCTGTTGATCGGGAAAATGGATTGTGTAGTATCTAAATTCTTCGTGTAAGCGTCTTTTGCTGCATTTACTTTGTAAGAAACCGCGGCCGAATCCTTTTCCCAAACATGTTCTTTAAGTTCAATAATTTGAGGTAATTGTCTGATTTCTTTTGCGGTTTCGTCCGTCAATCCTTGGAAATCATAAAGATAACCGGTTTGAGTCTGAACTTCCTGAACCGGTAAAAAGCCGTATTTTCTGTATAGCGAAGGAATATCAAGCTGGCTTCCTGTGGTTGCGATGAATTTATGCTGCTCTTTCTGGTCGCCCAAAATCGTTTCTGGTTTTCCGTTGACGAAAAGTCGGCCTGCTCTCATTTCGATAACGTCTCCTGCAACCGCCACGCAGCGTTTTACATAAGGGTCCTTTCGGTCAATCGCAGTATGAACCGAATCCTGAGGATAATTGAAAACAACGATATCATTTTTTTCAGGTTTACTGAATTGTAAAAGTCTTGAGTACGGCAACTTCACCACGTCAACGTAAGATTTTGGATCGTCTTTGGGATTTCCTTTTTCACCGGTATCCATAATGGTTCCCTGAAGGAACGGAATCGCCAGAGGACGCATCGGCATTCTGTACCCATAGCTCCATTTGTTTACAAACAGGAAATCTCCTACCAAAAGTGTTCTTTCCATGGAACCTGTCGGAATACCGAAAGGCTGAGTTAAAAATACGTGAACGATGGTTGCGAAAACTACCGCAAAAGTAACCGAACCTAAAAATGATTCTTTCTTTTTCTCTTTTTTCTCTTCTTCCGTTAAATACAGCTCATCTTCTTTCTGAACTTCCGCATCTTTGGAATAATTTACAAAAGCCATGTAAATAAATGGAAGAATCACCGTCAGTAATTTCTGTGAAAAAGAAGTTTTCCCGAAATGTTTCATTAAAAACAAATGGAACACCGTCATCATAATGGGTCCAACAATCGGAAGATAGGCCATGACCACCCACCATTTTGAGTGATTGGTTTCGTTCTGGATGATATAATAATTGTAAAAAGGCACAAACGCAAAAAGCGGATTGTAACCCATTTTTTTGAAAAGCTTCCATGTAGAAATCCCCATCAGAACTGAGAGGATTACGACATAAACGGTATAAGTTAGAAAATAATTCATATTTCTTTTTTGGTGATTTTTAAAACTGGTTAATTAGTTTGTTTTAAACAGGTTTTGTTACAAATGCATCTGATCGAGAACAGTAATATATACTGACTCCTATTTAATTGCTTAGCCGAAAAGCACGTCTTTCATCGAGAAATTTCCGGTTTTTCCCTGAATCCATTCCGAAGCAATTACAGCTCCGAGTGCAAACCCGTCGCGGCTGAAAGCAGTGTGTTTTATCTCGATTTCATCTACTTCACTTCTGTAGAAAACGCTGTGTGTTCCGGGAACTTCATCTTCCCGGATTGCGAAAATTCCCAATTGATTTTCTTTGGTTTCATCCAGTTTCCACGCATCGAACCTTCTGTCATTTTTAATGATGCCTTCGGCCAAAGAAATCGCCGTTCCGCTTGGCGCGTCTTTCTTGTGGACATGATGAATTTCTTCCAGCTGAACATTATATTCATTGAAATTCTTCATCAAATCAGCCAGTTTTTCATTTAAAGCAAAAAATAAATTCACGCCCAAACTGAAATTGGAACCATATAAAAATGCTGTACCGTTTTCGGAAGCAATTTTTTCGATTTCAGGTTTTCTGTCGAGCCAGCCTGTAGTTCCGCAGATGAGAGGAATTTTATTTTCGAGACAGATTTTAATATTGTTGAAAGCCACTTCAGGATTGGAAAATTCAATCGCCACATCCGGATTGTTTAAATTTTCTGAAGTTGGTGTTTCATTCAGCGTTGCAACAATTTCGTGACCTCTTTTTGCGGCAATTTCTGCAATGATTTTGCCCATTTTTCCGTAACCTACAATTGCTATTTTCATGATATTTTTACGCAGACTGCGTGGTGTTTATTAAAAATTATAACTCAAACAGAGACCTGCTTTCGAATTCTGCTTACCGAATTCATCGTAAATCACCGTTGGTTTCACCGCCAAATCCGGGTCTTTCCTGCCTTCATATAAATGGGCATCTACAACAGCATCCACAATATTCAGGATATAAACCAAACCCGTCACTGCGATTGCATAATCGCGCTGACGTTTTGCACGATCTTGCACTCTTCCCAAAGCATCCGCCGTAATTCCGGGAACGTTTGAAAATTCGTGAGGCTGACCGTTCAACTGGGCAATAAAAGCATCGCGGTATTTTGTATACTGTTTTTGATTCCAAAGCGTAATTCCTACTCCGGTACCAATTCCGCCCCAAACAATTGGGATTTTCCAGTATTTTTTATTGTAATATTGACCCAAACCCGGCAAAACTGCAGAATAAAGCCCCGCTTTTGTCGGATTGAATTTCATTGTTGCAGGCGCAGCATTGGCTTGCTGAATTTCGGTAAGAACCTGAACTTCCGATTTTGGTTTTTTCGTTGAAACAGAATCTGTAGGATAATTTTCAACACGAATCGTATCTTTCGGACTTACCTGTGCGAAAATTTTCAGCGAAAACAACAGAATGAAAATTACCGTAAGCTTCTTCATTTATTAAAGTGTGAAAGGATATTTTCAAGTTCTTCTTCATTTTTGAAATCGAGAACTATTTTTCCTTTTTTTCCGTTTGCGGCAGTTTTTATTTCAACTTTTACATCTAAGATATCTGCCAGATTTTTCTCCGCTTTTTTAAACTGATTTGGAATGACAGCTTTTGGTTTTTTCTCAGTAGTGACAGGGTTTTTAAGCAAATTAGATTCCTGTTCAGCCTGACGCACGCTTAAATTGTTCTTGATGATCTTCTTGAAAAGCTCGTCCTGTTTCTCCGCGTCGTCCAAACTGATAATTGCTCTTCCGTGGCCTGCGGAAATTTCGCCGCTTCGGATAGAGTTCTGAACATCAGGATCTAATCTTAAAAGACGGATTGAGTTCGTAATGGTACTGCGCTCCTTTCCTACTCTTTGGCTCAGATTTTCCTGTGTCATTCCAATTTCTTCGAGTAATCGTTGGTAAGTCAGGGCAATTTCGATGGCATCCAAATCTTCACGCTGGATGTTTTCCACCAAAGCCATTTCGAGAAGTTCCTGATCATTTACCAAACGGATATACGCAGGAATACTTTCCAAACCGGCAATTTTACTCGCCCGGAAACGTCTTTCCCCCGAAATAATTTCGAATTTATCCCCGTCTTTCCTTAAAGTAACCGGCTGAATGACGCCTAAATTTTTAATGGACTGCGCCAAATCGTTCAGCGCTTTTTCATCAAAATAAGTACGTGGCTGTGTAGCATTCGCATAAATATCATCCAGAGAAACCTCCACGATATTTCCTACAAATTTATCTGCACCTTCATCAGTTGCGGAATTGACGGTGGCTTTGGATTCGGCGCTTAAAATCGCACCTAAACCTCGTCCCATTGCTCTTTTCTTGTCTTTCATTCTATATAAATGATGATTGATTTTTAATGATTGATTTTATTCCAATCAGCTAAAAATCAGTTTTTAATTTTGTACTAAATTTTCGTTTTTCAATAAAACTTCTTCGGCTAACTGAAGATACTGGATCGCTCCTTTACTTTCTGCATCGTAGTTCAGGATGCTTTCCCCGAAACTCGGCGCTTCACTTAAACGCACATTTCTGCTGATAATGGTTTCGAAAACCATTTCCGGAAAATGCGAGTTTACTTCTTCTACCACCTGATTGGAAAGTCTTAACCTGGAATCATACATCGTTAAAAGCAGACCTTCGATATCGAGATCTTTGTTGTGAATTTTCTGAACGTTTTTAATCGTATTCAGTAATTTCCCCAAACCTTCCAAAGCGAAATATTCACACTGAATCGGGATGATTACTGAATCTGCTGCTGTTAGTGCATTAATGGTAATTAAACCTAAACTCGGCGCGCAGTCGATAATGATGTAATCATAATCGTCTCTGATTGATTTCAATGCTTCTTTCAGCATGTATTCGCGGTTTTCACGGTCAACGAGTTCGATTTCAGCCGCAACCAAATCAATATGAGAGGCAATGATATCTAAATTAGGTGATGCCGTTTTCTGAATACATTTGCTGGCATCAGCGCTGTGTTCCAAAAGATTATATGTTGAAAAACTAGCCTCTTCGATACCCAATCCTGAGGTTGCATTTGCCTGTGGATCAGCATCAATCAACAAAATTTTCTTTTCCAAAACCCCTAATGCCGCTGCTAAATTAACGGCAGTAGTTGTTTTACCAACACCACCTTTCTGATTTGCAACACCTATAACTTTAGCCATTCTTTATATTTTAATATCCAAAAATACACTTTTTTCTGATTTTCGGATGATTGTTAATAACTCTGTTTAGGTTAAAGTATTGTTAATTAAAGGATTATCCCGTAAAATAATTATCCACAAAACAATAGTTTTTGTGGATAACTGTATTTAAAATATATTTCGGTTTATTTTCACTCAAATTGCATTGAAATCGGAAACTTGAAATAACTTCTCACGTTTTCCCCGTTCAGTTTAGCAGGAATCCATTTTCCTTTGATATTCCGTATTGTTTTTTCAGCCTCAAAATTAAACTGTGAATTGGAACCACTCGCCTTTATATTCGAAATAGTACCGTCTTTTTCGACAATGAATGAAACTGTTGTTCTCATCATTTCCCCACTTCCTTCAAAATCACCGGTATTGAAATTGTTGACCACTTTATTTCTGAAAGAATTAATTCCACCATTGAAACTCGCCTCTACGTCAACTATTGTTGCAGGCGAATTATCAACCGTTTTTGGAGCTGCAACCACGTCTGGAGTTCTCACAGCCGGGACATCCACGCTTGGCGGACCAATCACTGTTGTTGGCGGATTACCCAAGTCTGTATTAATCCCCGGCACTGCATCTGCTTTTTCTGCTTTCGTCACCGCCTTTGCTTCAACGGCATTTTTAGTGGGTACAGCAACTCTGGAATCATAAGTATTCACTTTTGGCGGAACTATTGGTTTTACAATTTCAGGTGTTTTGTCGGGAGCCTGATCAACAGGTTTTAAAACATGCCCAGTTGGAGTCTCAGGTGTTATCACTTCTTTTGTACTGAATGAATTGATCAGCAAAGGAGTTATTGCCACTGCGGCAAAAAAAGCAACGCCAATCAACAGGGATTTCTGAAGAATTAATCCTTCCTGATTTCTTAAAACATACGCGCCGTAATTCTTGTTACGGTTTTCGAAAAGAATTTCATTAAAGCGGAAATCCTGATCAGAAGTTAAAAAATTTTTCATGACAATGAGATTTAAAAAGTTATCATCAATCAAAAAAAATACAATTACACGATTGTTATTTTTATTGAATTATTATTAAAATATCATCAAATAACAAGCCGTTTTATTAGTCATTATTCATGAAAAACTATTTTATACACAGCAACATGAAAATAATCAATCAGAAACTCTGTGCAGTGTGCCGGTGAAGTACAGTTACATTAAAAATATCCTAAAATTTGAGCTTAACACAAAAAATTTTTCATTTATTTTTTTTTAAAGCTCCATAAAAAAAAGCTGCCGAATATATCGACAGCCTTATTTAAAGCACTTTTTATTTTAAAATAATTCTTTGCGAATAATATTCTGACTTCTTTCCGGTCCTACGGAAACCAGATAAACATTGATGCCCAGATAATTTTCGATGAATTCAATATATTTTTTGGCATTCTCAGGAAGTTCATCATAACTCCTTACCTTGGTTATATCTTCATCCCAACCTTGCAGTTCTTCGTAGATGGGTTCGTAATTGTAAAGCTTCGTCGTGGATGACGTGAAATAATCGATGATTTTTCCGTCCTCTGTTTTATATTTTGTTGCAATTTTCAATGTTGAAATTCCGGAAAGAACATCCAGTTTCGTGATGACTAAATTATTAATTCCGTTAATCATGGTGGCGTGTTTCAAAGAAACAAGATCGAGCCAGCCGGTTCTTCTCGGTCTTCCGGTTGTAGCGCCAAATTCAAAGCCAATCTGTCTTATTTTTTCGCCCAGTTCGTCCTCGAGTTCTGTAGGGAATGGCCCTTCGCCAACTCTCGTCGTATAAGCTTTAGCCACACCAATTAAGTTCTTAAGACTTGTCGGCGGCACTCCGGCTCCTGAACAAACTCCGCCGGTTGTAGGTGAAGAAGATGTTACATAAGGATAGGTCCCGAAATCGATATCCAGCATGGCTGCCTGCGCGCCTTCAAAAAGGATGTTTTTTCCGTCGTGAATAGCCTGATTAAGTTCCACCTCGGTATCTACAATTCTGTCTTTGAGTTTTTCACCCATTTCGATAAATTCATTGTAGATTTCATCAAATTCCAATGTTGGTTTTTCAAAATATTTCTCGAAAAGCGAATTCTTAATTTTTAAATTTTTCTTGATTTTTTCAGCTAAAACATCAGGATTTAAAAGATCAACCATTCTGATTCCAACTCTTGCAATTTTATCTTCGTAGCATGGGCCAATCCCTTTTTTTGTTGTCCCTA
This sequence comes from Bacteroidota bacterium, assembly GCA_018902795.1. Taxonomy (GTDB): domain Bacteria; phylum Bacteroidota; class Bacteroidia; order Flavobacteriales; family Weeksellaceae; genus Kaistella. The sequence goes on from JAHIQD010000003.1 coordinate 52,815, forward strand.
TAAAAGTTCCTCCAGCTTCTTCTTCGCGATAAGTATCAAGCAAAATATGATAGGGCATAATGACATGAGCTCTCCGGCTGATAAAAACATGATCCGTTTTCATCCCTTTTTCCTCGATTTGGGCAATCTCTTTCATAAAGGATTTTGGGTTTACCACCACTCCGTTTGCAATGATACATTTGCCTTTACACTGCAGAACTCCGGAAGGGAGCAAGTGTAAAACAAATTTTTCCTCACCCGCATATACCGTGTGTCCCGCATTATCACCACCCTGAAAACGAACTACATAGTCTGATTTCGCAGATAAAACATCTGTAATTTTACCTTTGCCTTCATCACCATACTGAAGACCAACAACCACATAAGTTGACATATTTTACTTTTTTTTAGATTTCTACAAAAATAGATTTAATAAAACTTTCAAACAAAAATTTACAGGAGAAATAACATTTTTTTAACCTAAACAGCGATTAAAAAACCTTAAAAATTTTAATTCAAAAAAATTATTTAAAAAACCTTAAATTTGCGCTTTGTAAATAATCTATGGAATCCATTCAAGTTCACGACAAAACCTTTGTGCCTTATCTGAAGGACGCAGAAATTCAGGAAATCGTTAAAGAAACCGCGCTAAAAATTTATGAAGACTATAAAGACGAAACCCCTATATTCATAGGTGTTTTGAACGGAGTTATCATGTTTTTTTCCGATTTATTAAAACACTATCCCGGGAAATGCGAAATCGCTTTTATCCAGATGAGTTCTTATGCCGGTACACAGTCTACAGGGATTGTTTATCAGAAAATGGAACTCACGAAAGACATTAAAGACCGCCATATTATTTTGGTTGAAGATATTGTTGACACCGGTAACACAGTGGAAAGCCTGTTTCAGTATTTCACAGAAACCCAACGACCAAAATCAGTTAAATTGGCTACTTTTCTTTTAAAACCTGATGTTTATAAAAAAGATTTCAAAATCGATTATGTTGGGAAAGAAATCCCGAACAAATTTGTATTGGGTTATGGCCTGGATTATGATGAACTGAGCAGAAACCTCAGAGACTTATATCAGCTGGAAGAAGGCCGTATTAATGAATAATAATTTTTTTTAAGTTGAGAAATTATATATCTCAAACTTCAAATTCAAATCTAATAAAATGATAAACATCGTTCTCTTCGGTCCTCCAGGAAGCGGAAAAGGCACCCAAGCGCAGAATCTGATTGAAAAATTTAATCTTAAGCAAATTTCAACCGGTGATCTGTTCCGTTACAACATGAAAAACGATACTGATCTCGGTAAACTGGCTAAATCTTATATCGATAAAGGCGAATTGGTTCCGGATCAGGTAACGACGGACATGCTTGTTGAGGAAGTGAAGAAACCTACAGATACCAACGGATTTATTTTCGACGGATATCCAAGAACTGCTAACCAGACTGCTGCGCTTGAAGAAATTGTGAAAGAAATTCTGAATGATGATATTTCGGTTTGCCTTTCTTTGATTGTGAGTGACGAAATTTTAGTGGAACGGCTTTTAAAAAGAGGCGAAACAAGCGGAAGAACGGATGATTCCAACGAAGAGATCATCAAAACCCGAATTAAAGAATATTACGCCAAAACCGCTGAAGTAGCGGAATTGTACAAACAACAGGGAAAATATATTGAAGTAAACGGTGTAGGAGGAATCGATGAGATTTCCGAAAAACTTTTTGCCGAAGTAGAGAAAATAAAATAAGAGCCAGGTAAAAGTAAGATGAGCCAACTTTGGTGATTGTAATAATTTTACACTTTTATTAAGGTTCAAAATAATAATTTAAAAAACTGTCAATCCAAAAACTGAGTTAATATTTGATTCATTTTATTTGGCTCTTGGCTCTTGAAATACTATGTCAAATTTCGTAGATTACGTAAAAATCCACTGTAAAAGTGGTCATGGCGGTGCAGGTTCAGCACATCTTCGCCGTGAAAAATATATTCCGAAAGGCGGTCCCGATGGAGGTGACGGCGGACGCGGCGGTCACGTAATTATGAAAGGAAACGCCCATGAATGGACGCTTTTACCTTTACGCTTCACCCGTCACATTAAAGCTGAACGCGGACATAACGGCCAGAAAAACCAGTTAACCGGAGCTTACGGTGAAGATGTTTATATCGAAGTTCCTATCGGAACAATTGCCAGAAACGAGGAAGGCGAAATTATCGCCGAAATCATGGAGGACGGCCAGGAAATCATCATCATGAAAGGCGGAAAAGGCGGATTGGGGAACGAGCACTTTAAGTCTTCCACCAACCAAACCCCGCGTTATGCACAGCCCGGACTTCCAGGTGAAGAAGGTTATGTGACTTTCGAGTTAAAACTTTTAGCTGATGTCGGTCTTGTTGGCTTCCCAAATGCAGGAAAATCTACACTTTTGGCGGCTGTTTCTGCAGCAAAACCAAAAATTGCGGATTACGCGTTTACCACTTTAACCCCGAATTTGGGAATTGTGGATTACCGTAATTACAAATCTTTCGTAATGGCGGATATTCCGGGTATTATCGAAGGAGCAGCGGAAGGTAAAGGACTGGGTCACCGTTTCTTGAGACATATCGAAAGAAACTCAATACTTTTATTTTTAATTCCTGCTGATGCTGAAGATTATTTTCAGGAATTTAAAATTCTTGAAAACGAACTGAAAGAATTCAATCCCGAACTTTTAGATAAAGATTTCATTATTTCCATTTCTAAAGCTGACATGCTGGACGAGGAACTTAAAAATGAAATTTCACAAAAATTCCCGGAAAACAGACAGCCGATTTTCTTTTCAGCAATTACTCAGGAAGGGCTGATGGAACTGAAAGACGCAATCTGGAAGAAATTGCACGGATAAAAGAATTTCTTTAAAGCATATAAAAATAGATTTGAAAATGTTCAAGTCTATTTTTTTTTGGAATAATAATTGAGCTCAACAATCAAAATTAAATTATGAAATACTTATTAAGCTTATTGAGTTTTGTTTTTATCATCTCATGCGCAACACCAAATTCTTCAAAATATTCAAAAATCCAATACCAAGCGGGAGCATGTTTTGGCTTTTGTCCTATTTTTAAACTGACCATTAATCCGGACCGGACAGCGGTAATTGAAGCTGAAAGATTTACATTCACTGAAGGACGTACAAAAGATGATTTCTCAGGGCAGAAAGAAGGGACTTTCAAAGCCACCATTAAACAGGCTGATTACAATACATTGGTTGCAAAACTTGATTCACTAAATCTGAAATCACTGAAAGATTATTACGGAAACAAAAACGTCACAGATTTACCAACTTCCTATCTTAAAATCACTTTCGCTGACGGAACCGAAAAAAACATACAGGACTACGGAAAGCATGGAACCGAAAAACTGGGCGAACTTTACGCTTTCATCGAAGGACTTCGAAAATCCCAAACCTGGACAAAAGTAAAGTAAGTCTAAAACAGAGCTGATTTAAAACAATTACAGTCAGGTTTTAATAAACTCATAGTGCTAAATTAATTTACACTATCTTTGCCGCACAAAATTCTTGTTCACGGAAGGATTTTTTATGAACGATGTCATTCTTAATGAATCCGCATCCTGCGGAACACTGAAAATTTTACGAAATTTTTCGATTCATTCCTTCGTTACATTATAAAAAGAATGACGCAGCTCATTTTATTTTAATTAAAAACATTTCATTTGAATTTTACCGACTTACAATTAAGCGACCCTATCGCAAAAGCGTTACAGGAAGAAGGTTACACACAACCAACCCCAATTCAGGAACAGGCAATCCCAAGCATTTTACAGGGCAGAGATTTACTCGGAACCGCACAAACCGGAACCGGAAAAACGGCAGCTTTTGCAATTCCTATCCTACAGAATTTAACCCAGAAAAACCTCCGCAACAATCAGATCAAAGCATTGATTTTAACGCCTACCAGAGAGTTGGCGATTCAGATTGAGGAAAGTTTTAACGCTTACGGAAGACATTTAAAGATGAGAAATCTTGTGGTTTTCGGTGGGGTAAAACAGGGCGCTCAGGAAGCTGCTCTTAAAAGAGGAGTAGATATTTTAGTAGCAACTCCCGGAAGACTTTTAGATTTTATTTCCCAGGGAATCATCTCGCTGAAAAATTTAGAAATTTTCGTACTGGATGAAGCCGACAGAATGCTGGACATGGGTTTCGTACACGATGTAAAAAGAATCGTGAAACTGCTTCCGCAAAAAAGACAAACCTTGTTTTTTTCGGCAACTTTTCCTGACGAAATTAAAACGTTAGCCAATTCCATTCTTAACAATCCTGTGAAAGTTGCGGTTGCACCAGTTTCTGCTACGGCAGATACCATTCAGCAAAAAGTATATTTCGTAGAAAAAGAAGATAAGCTGGAATTACTGACGCATATTCTTCAGAAAGACATTTCCGATTCAGTTCTGGTATTTTCCCGAACCAAACACGGTGCTGATAAAATTGCCAGAAAACTGCAGTCGCACAAGATTTCTGCTGAAGCCATTCACGGAAATAAATCTCAGAATCAGAGACAGAACGCATTGAATAATTTCAAATCAGGAAAAACAAGAATTTTGGTAGCCACCGATATTGCTGCCAGAGGAATTGATATTGATGAACTGAAATATGTTGTCAACTTCGAACTTTCTGATGTTTCTGAAACCTACGTTCACCGTATCGGAAGGACAGGACGTGCGGGAGCTGACGGTTCTTCCATTTCTTTTGTTGACGGACTGGATCTGGTCAACCTAAAAAACACCGAAAAACTGATTGGCAAGAAAATTCCTGTTGAAAAAGAACATCCTTTTCACACGGATAATTTGGTAGCTCAAAAAAGGGATTCAAACAACAAACCTTTTCAGGCAAGACCAAGACCACAGGCAAAGGAAAATATCGGTTCTAAAAAACCGAAAAATAAAAGTAATTTTTCTAGAAGCAAGTAACAGCAAAACCTTTCAATTTTTTTGAAAGGTTTTTTTTGCCAGTTATATTTAAATTGATAACTTGCCTTATCCGAAAAAAATTATAATGAGAATCATCACTACCGAAGATTTCAAAGACATTTATATAAAAATTAATCAGCGTGGATTACCTTTCGTACTTTCTAAACTGAATTTAAATGCATCTAAAAGAACGCAATCAGCTTTCAACGAGAGCGATCTTCAGACATCGAATTTCTGGATCATTCCGGATGTTCGTAAAAGATGGAATAAGTTGATCACCGGTGATGAAAAACAACTTTATGAAGATTATCTCACCAAAAATTACTTTAAAGATAAAACTAATCTTAAGCTCTTATCACTCGGATCCGGTGTTTGCAGCCATGAAATAAAACTCGCAGAATTAAGGCCTGACTGGGAAATACACTGTTACGATTTTTCAGAAAAATTACTCCAGTTGGCAGCCGAATCTGCTAAAGAAAATAAACTGAACAATATACATTTCTTCGCGGAAAATGTAGTGACGTACAACTTTGAACCTGAGAGTTACGACATCGTTTTTTTCCATGCTTCGTTACACCATTTCGACCAAATTGATCATTTCCTGAAAAATGTCGTAGTAAAAAGTTTAAAAGCAGGTGGCCATCTCATCATTAATGAATTCGTTGGAAACAACCGCCTGCAGTATTCGCGGGAACAGATTAAATATATTAATAAAGTCATTGATCTTATCCCAAAAAAATTCAGGAAAATATTTAAAACCGGACTATACAAAAACAGTTATTCCGGTTCTGGCGTTCTGAGGATGATTGTTGCTGACCCTTCGGAGTGCGTGGACTCCATAAGCATTTTACCCGCAATTCACAGTTGTTTTAATACAATTGAAGAGAAGCCGTACGGAAATAATCTGCTGCAGAGTGCTCTGAAAGATATTTCACACCATTTCGTAAATCCAGATTCCGAAAGGAAGGAAATTTTAGAAAAAATCTTCGATCTCGAAGACGAATTTCTAATGACAAACAAAAGCGACTTTGTTTTTGGAATTTATCAGCTCAAGTAACTATTTAAAGAGCCTTTCAGCATTTTCGGTTGTAATCCGGTCGATTTCTGAAAAATCTTTACCGTAAATATTCACGAGTTTTCCTGCAACCAAATCAAGGTAAGCGCTTTCATTTCTTTTCCCGCGGTGCGGAACAGGCGCAAGATATGGCGAATCGGTCTCCAGAACGATCTTGTCTAATGGAATTTCATGCAGAAACTGATCAATTTTTCCATTTTTGAAGGTCACTACTCCACCGATTCCTAAAATAAAGTTGAAATCAATGGCATGTTTTGCCTGCTCTAAATTCCCGGAAAAACAATGGAAAATTCCGCGCAGTTTCGGGTGCTTTTTTCTTTCCAATACTTCAAAAGTTTCATCGAAACTTTCGCGGGTATGAATGACGATCGGCAGATCCTTTTCAATCGCCCAGTCAATCTGCTTTTCGAAAGCTTTTACCTGGATATCCAAAGTTGTTTTGTCCCAATAAAGATCAATTCCAATTTCACCAATAGCCGGAAAACTTCTTTGGTTCAGATAATTCTCCACAATTTTCAGTTCTTTTTCCCAGGTTTCGGGTTTTACGTAACAGGGATGCAATCCCATCATTGAAAAAATTTGATTGGGATATTCGCTTTCCAAAGCCAGCATTTTTTCGTGGGTTTCCGAATCTATTGCGGGAAGATAAAATCTCGAAACACCTTTATTCAAGGCTCTTTCAATCATTTCTTTTCGGTCTCCGTCAAATTCTTCGGAATATAAGTGGGTGTGGGTATCGATCATTGTATTTGTTTTTGAGTCTGCAGCCCGACTTGAACGAAGCTCTTTTTGTGTAGCAAAGCGGAAGAAAAAAGCGGGAGTGGAAGGCGGATAAAGCTGCCCAAATCAATTTAAAATATTTTATGCTTCACTTTGGCTTGCTGAGAAGCGATTCTTTTTTCAATAGTGGAGAGAAATTCCTGATGTTTTGGGCTTTTATCATCGGAAGTTTTATGATCTAATGCTTTTGCAATTTTAAAATTTTCTTCGACAAAATCCATCGTTTCATCAGAAAAATAAGCGTTCCCGAATTTTTCCCAAATATACTGAACCGCCTGTTTGTTTGGATGAATTAAATCTTCTTTATAAAACCGGTAATCGCGCAAATCATCCATCAAAACCTCATAAACAGGAAGATAATGGCAGTTTTCAAATTGCGGCAAAATCTCGTGAATTGCAGAAATAAGTTTTGATTTACTCAAATTATTTTCCACCATTCCGTCTTTAGTGTGGCGAACGGGCGAAACGGTGAACAGAATCTGCACATTTTCTTTACAGATATCTTTTAAAATCGTCACTGTTTCATAAATGGAATCTGTGATTTCCAAATTGGTCAAAAGCCTCTTCTCAAAGTACTTTCCCGGAATTTTGTGACAGTTTGCAACGAGCTTTTTCTTCGGCAGAAATTCATAAATAAATGATGTTCCGTAAGTAATCACCACCCAGTTTGTATTTTGCAGAAAACGGTTTCCTGCCTCAATATTCTGGTTGATTTTTTCCAAAGTCTGATGCACAAACCTCGAGTTGAAACTGCTGTGATGATCCAGAGAAATCATCTCATCATTAAACTTAATCAAATCCTCTTCTGTATAAAACTCGGCATCGTGCAGTTTTTTCAGGGAATTATTAATGGAATACGGATTAAAAACCGTCCCGAAAGGATTATTCAGGGTTTGAATCTGTGCAGTTTGCATCAGATCGGATATTTCTGACGCAAAACAAGATCCTATTGAAAACACATGATCTTCAACTTCAATTTTATGGTGAGAATTTTGGATTTCTACTTCGGTACGGAATTTCATTTTTTAAGAACTGCTGGGAACGTGTTTATTTGATTACGTCTTTTTAAAATTGTTTTAATATCTTAACCTGGCAAAACGTCTTGCTAAGACTCTCTTCTTAACAGGTAATTGGCAAGTTCAATGAAGGGTTTCTTTTTCTCTTCCGGAACGTTGATCTGTTTCAGGTAACCCTGTGCAATTTCGTTGTATTTCTGGATCAGATGAAGCGTTTTTTCATCCACTTTTGTACGGCGGAAAATCTTTTCTACACTGTAAACTTTATCTACATTATCCGTTTTCTTGGCATACCAGTATTCCAGTTCTTTTCTTTCCTCCTCGGTTGCGTGTTCCTTTGCCAAAAGATAAAGGACTGTTTTTTTATTTTCGTAGATGTCTCCGGCATGTTTCTTACCGAACTGTTCCTGGTTTCCAAACACGTCAAGATAATCATCCATGATCTGGAAAGCGATACCAACATTTTTACCGAAATTAAAGATTGCTTTGGCGTCTTTAAAATCTGCTCCGGCAATCAACGCTCCGATTTCAAAAGAAGAAGCACTTAAAACCCCAGTTTTATAAGTAATCATGCGGATGTAATCGTTGAAAGTTACGTCACCTAACGTTTCAAAATTGATGTCGTACTGCTGACCTTCGCAAAGCAGAAGTCCGGTGTGGGTGAAAACCCTGATACAGGCTTTGAACATATCAGGTTCTAAATCTTCGAAAAACTTGTAGGCTTTCAACAGGAGCGCGTCACCGGAAAGAATACCGGTATTGATACCGTGCAACGTATGAATGGTCGGCTGATTACGGCGCAAAGGTGCCTCATCCATAATGTCATCGTGAATCAAGGTGAAATTATGAAAAAACTCAATTGCCAACGCCGGTTTTATGGCTTTCTGAAGATCGCCTCCAAACATATCATTCGCCATCAGAACCATTATCGGGCGTAACCTTTTTCCGCCGTGGGAAATAATGTAGTTCATCGGATCATAAAGCTCCGCGGGCTTATCTTTAAATATATATTTATCTACCGCTTTTGCTACGATTTCCTGATATTCGTCTAAAAATTGCATAAATTTCTTATTTGTACAAAATTACAATTTTAAAAAGTTTTTTCCTTAACAATAGGCCATAAAAAAACCACTTTCTTAGAAGTGGTTTTGTGATATTTTAATTGTAGTTTTCTACTTTACAGCAATAACTACTAAATAAGTAAGTCCTGCAACAATTGCTGAGATTGGAATGGTTAAAATCCATGCCCAAAGAAGGCTTACCGTAATTCCCCACCTTACAGCGGAAACTCTTTTCGTTAAACCTACACCGATAATAGCACCGGTGATGGTATGCGTTGTTGAAACCGGGATACCGAAATGTTCTGTCATAAACAAAGTAATCGCACCTGCAGTTTCAGCACTTACGCCTTCCAGCGGAGTTACTTTGGTAATTCTGGTTCCCATTGTTTTCACGATTTTCCAGCCGCCACTCATGGTTCCGAGTGCAATCATCAGGAATGATGTGAAAGGTACCCACCAGTAATGTTCCACAAAATAAGTGAACTGGTGCGATCCGTCCATTGCAATATACACAGGATCGTGAAGCATCTGAACATGGTAATAAATTACGGCCGCGCCAATGATTCCCATTACTTTCTGTGCATCATTGGTACCATGTCCCAAACTGAAAAGTGCGGAGGAAACCAACTGTAATTTCTTGAAAATATTGTCCGCCTTCCTTGGATTGGTGCGCTTGGCAATATTCACGATGATGAGGGTGATGATGATGGAAATAATGGAACCGATAATCGGGGCAAGAAAAATGAAAAGGATAATAGGAATTACCTTATCATATTTTACTACATTCTGCGTGAAAAGCTGCTTGAAGGCCATAATCAGTTTATCAAATACTGAAAGATCAGGCTGTGCCAAAGCTACTGCATGATAATCTGAAACCAAAGCGTACATCAGTGCGGCTCCTAAAAACCCTCCAATCAAAGTATGTGATGATGAGGATGGAATTCCGAACCACCAGGTCAGTAAATTCCAGGCAATTGCAGCAATAAGACCTGCAAAGATTACCTCCAGGTTAATAAAATCTTCGTTTACAGATTTCGCAATGGTATTCCCGATTTTGAATTCTCCAATGACATATGCTGCAAGGAAAAAAGCGGCAAAATTCCAAACCGCTGCCCAAAGAACAGCCTGAAAAGGCGTTAAGACTTTAGTTGAAACAATGGTCGCAATAGAGTTTGCGGCATCGTGAAATCCGTTGATATAATCAAATATTAAGGCTAATACAATGATTATAATTAATAATACTGGTAAATCCATTCTTTATTTTTAAGTTTAACGGATAAGGCTACGCGTATTTAATCACAATACTGTCCATGGTATTGGCAACATCTTCGGCCTTATCGGTAACTGTTTCAAGATATTCAAGAACTGATTTTATTTTGATGATGTTAATGGCATCATTCGTTTCAAAAAGTTTTACGGTCGCCTGACTTAATACATCATCAGCAATATTTTCGTAAGAATTGATCTTGATACATGATTCTTTTACTGCCTGAGGGTTTTTAAAATCTTTCAGATTAGCCATCGCTGTCTGAATCTCCAGACACGATTTGTAAATTAAAAGAGAAAACTCAGTATAGGAAGGATCAAGAGGCGTTTTGTAGAGATAAATATATTTTGCCGATGCATACATGAAATCCGCAATATCATCAAGACCGCTCGCCAAATGATTAATATCTTCTCTGTCGAACGGAGTAATGAAGTTTTCACCTAACTGAACAAAAATTTCGTGAGTTAAATCATCCATTTTATGCTCGTAATCGCTCATATTCTTAAGCATTGTATCATCGTTGATATCAAAATCAAGAAGGCCTTCATGAAACTCTTTAGACATTTCGCAAAGTGTTGCTGCTACTTTTTCGAACAACACAAAAAACACTTTATCTTTTGGCTGGAATGCTTTGAAAATATTACCAATTCCCATTTTTTTTAATTTATAATTAGTGGTGCAAATTTCCGAAAAACTGAACTAACTTTCCCGTTTTAATGTTAAGTTTTATTAACATTGGGAATTAGTTTTCCCCTAAAAAACAAAAAATAAGTCCCGCTGAAAACAACGGAACTTACATATATTCTGAAATATTGGTTGGGAATTAGTTCGCCACTTCGGCTCTCATTTCCTTTCCTTTAAATTTCTGGGTTTGCAATCCTTTGATTACTTCATCTTTAAATGATTTTTCCACTTCAAAGAATGAAAACTTCTCTAAGATTTCAATATCACCGATATCTGGGCGTTTTTTCGATTTTGCTGTAGATTTATTGATGATCTCTAACATATCCATTTTCTTCAACTGGTCTTTTTTACCCAGGTTAAAGAAGAATCTCACCATATCGCCATTGTTTTTTCTTGGCTTTCTGTCACGGGATTCTCTTCCGCCATCACGGCCACCGTCTCTGCTGTTTTCTCTTCTGTCGCCTCTGTCACGGTCTCTTCCACGATCTCTGTCTCTTCCACGATCACGGTCACGATCTCTTCCACCTCGCTCTCCTCTGTCATCGCTGTTGAATTTCTGATCAGCCAAATCATTTTTGTCCTTGTAGAACATGGCTAAATCTCTCAACTGTAACTGAAGTAACTTGTGAACCAATTCTTCTTTTGAGAATTCAGATAAATCGGGAATTAAAGAATCATCAAAAGTGAAAAACTCTTCATGCTCGGTAAATAATTTCTCGAAAACTCCGCCAACCTGTGCTTTGATAATCGCTTCTCCCGTTGGAATTTTCTTTTCAACAATATCAATCTTTGTAACAGATTTAATTTGCTTTAATTTCCTGGATTCTTCAGGTTTAATAAGAGAAATAGAAATACCGTCTTTTCCGGCTCTACCTGTTCTTCCGCTTCTGTGAACAAAAACTTCAGGATCATCCGGTAAAGAATAGTGGATAACGTGGGTTAAGGAGTTTACATCCAACCCTCTCGCAGCAACATCTGTCGCTACCAGAATATCAATGTTTTTGAGACGGAATTTTTTCATTACCGTATCTCTCTGTGCCTGAGACAAATCACCGTGAAGTGCATCTGCAGCATAACCATTCTGCATCAGAAAGTCTGCAACTTCCTGCGTTTCCATACGGGTACGGCAGAAAAGAATGGAGTACTGATTAGGGTTTGCATCGATAAGTCTTTTCAAAGCTTCTTTTTTATGACGGTAACCTACCACATAAAATTCATGCTTGATGTTTTTCTTCACCTCGTTGATAGATCCTACTGAAATACGGTGAGGAGAAGTTAAATAATTTTTGGAAATTCTCTCAACCTCTTTATTCATCGTTGCTGAGAATAAATAAGTTTGTTTCGTTTCCGGAGTTTCTCTTAAAATAGTTTCCAAATCATCTTTGAAACCCATTGAAAGCATTTCGTCAGCTTCATCTAAAACCAACCACTGAATTTCTGAGAAATCAAGTGCTTTTCTGTTAATTAAATCGATCACACGACCCGGAGTTCCCACAATAATCTGCGGTTTGTCACGAAGTGATCTGATTTGATCTGAGATACTGCTGCCACCATAAACCGCTGTAGTTTTGATGTTCGGCATGTATTTCGAATAATTTTTAATGTCTTTCGTAATCTGAAGACACAATTCTCTTGTCGGACAAAGCACCAAAAATTGGATTTTGCGACTACCCTCGTCAATCATATCCAAAATCGGAAGCGAAAATGCTGCTGTTTTGCCCGTCCCCGTCTGCGCTAGTGCGATCATGTCGCGTATATCTGTTGAGATAAAAGGAATGGTCTGTTTTTGGATTTCTGTTGGGCTAATAAACCCGAGTTCACCAACTGCCTTTAGAATTTCTGGACTTAGGTTGGTTTCTGTAAATAAATTCATTAAGTATATTAAATATTTTGCAAAGATACGTTTTTTTGAATTGATAAAATTTGCATTGTTTTATTAAATTTCTCTTAACGGACAGACCATCCATATTTTTTACTGCGATTTTTCATTAAATTTGATTTAAAATCAAAGAAATATGTCAGTGAAAATTGAAAGTACCACCCTTAGTTTTTTGAGAAACTTAACCAAAAACAATAACCGCGACTGGTTTGCAGAAAACAAAGAAAAATACATTTCCGCCCAGGAAAACGTCATCAGTTTTGTTGAAGGTTTAATTGAGGAAATGGGAGAATTCGACGAAGAAATACTGAAAACCGATGCTAAAAAATCAGTCTTCAGAATTTATCGCGACGTCCGTTTTTCAAAAGACAAATCACCTTATAAAACCAATTTCGGTGCTGGTTTGGGAATGGGAAGAGGAAATAAGATTTCCGGTTACTATCTGCACATCGAACCCGGAAAATCTTTTTTAGCCGGCGGAGTTTATCAGCCCGAACCTTCTGTTTTAAAAGAAATCCGGAAAGAAATTTCAATGAACGGAGCAGAATTTGTGGAAATTTTGGAACAGAAAGAATTCCGCAACAATTTCCGCGGATTAAGTGTGGAAAGTAAACTGAAAAGAGTTCCGACAGGTTTTGAGAAGGATAATCCCATGGCAGAATATTTAAAACTTAAAAGTTTCATCGTAGTTCACCCTGTTTCTGACGAAGCTTTGATGAACAAAGACGCAGCGAAAAATTTCGCAAAGATTTATCAGTCCATCAAACCTTTGAACGATTTTTTAAGCGCTCCGTTCATGTAATTTCCTCCAAAAAAATGAACTAATTCTTCAGTAAGTTGATTGCTTTTTGAATTTCCGGATCATTGGGACTGATGGAATAATAGTTCGCGATTTCGCCTTTTTGATCGATGACCATAAATCTTGGCACCCAGTTCAGATCGATATAATTATTGAAATTATTTTTCCAGCCTTCATCAAACCAGTAATTTTCGTATTCGGAAATGCCGTATTTCTCCAGACCCTTTTTCCACTGTTCATTGGATCGGTCGAGCGAGAAATAGATGAACTCAATTTCCGGATTTTTCTCTTTCAGTTCTTTTGTGGACGGCAAAGCCAGGATGCAGTCTCTGCACCAGCTCGCCCAAAAATCGATGATTAAAACTTTCCCTTTATGTTTTTCTAAAACATCTTTAATGAGTACTTTTTTCCCGGAATCTGAAACAATTTTCTGAGCTAAAGCTTCCTTTGAAAATTCTGTTTTAGAAATTGCCGGAACTTTTTGCGCCGAAACCCCTAAAGAAATAAGGAGAATGAGGACGCTGTATATTTTTTTCATTTTTAAATCTGTTCAAACAAAACCAACGAAAATTCAGTATCGATTATTGCTTTACCATTTTCAATTTTCACTGTTTTTCCGGAATATCCGTCGCGGAGCTTAGTTCCGTTTTCAAAAATCCCTTCTACTGAAACGACTTTGATTCCTGGATTTAAATCTAAACCGATTAAAACTTTATCTGTGTTAAGAATTCTTGTAAACCAATAAGGTGACGAAGAAATCATCTGATGAACACCCGCTCCAACCGCAGGATGATTCGCACGGAGTTTTCCGAGTTTCTGATAATGCATCAGTAATTTTTTGGTCTCAGCATTGTTCGCCACATCATTCCAGTTCATATTACTCCGCAGCGTAGCGTCGCCTTCCGCACCTTCAATGGTTAAATCTCTTGCCGTTTCATCGCCGTAATAAACCTGCGAAATTCCGGGTGCAAGCAATAATTTCGTTCCCGCTTCAAATGTTTTTTTACGGTCTTTGTCGAAAGGCCAGCCATCATCGTGAGAAGTTAGATAATTCATCACTGTTTTACCGTTCAGATCTGAATGAAGAATTTTAGAATAATTCGAAAACAGCTCTTCATAAGATTTATTGGCATCACCTTTAAAATCAAAATTAATCAAAGATTTGAAACCGTTTTGATAATAATTCACTTTTTTATCACCGAAATCGTAATTCTGTTTTTGGGAAATTCCGTAACCGTAAACTTCTCCAACGGTGAAAAACAGATTATTGTCCAGTACTTTCGACGGATTATTTCTTTTGTAAATATCAAAAGCTTCCTGGCAGACTTTCTGAAAATCTTTCCACACATCTTCATTGGTATGCTTCACGGTATCAACACGGTAACCGTCAATTCCAAATTCTTCCACATAATCAGCGAGCCATTTCATGATATAATATTTCGGTGCTTTAGGATAACCTGTTCTTGCAAAAAAAACGTTTAAAGATTTCATTTCTGCTTCATACTTTCCCTCTTTTTTCCATTTTTCCACCAACATTTGCGGGAGTTCTGAGGGAAGATCAGATTCGGTTAAAACGTCCGGAAGATTAGCTACCAAAGTACATGCAGTTGTATTTTCGAAATTGCTGTATTTACACTGAGGCGAAGTTCGTACCCAGGAATTGGGATAAACCGGATCAATTTCCGTTACCGGACCGGTGTGATTAATTACCGCATCAAGCACAATTCTGATGCCTTTTGCGTGTGCTTTTTCAACCAGTTCTTTTAAATCCGCTTTCGTCCCGAAATTGGGATCAAGATTCGTCCAGTCCTTTGCCCAATAACCATGAAAACCATAAGTTTTGCCTGTCCCTTCGTCCGTTGCACCATGAATCTGCTCGACCACCGGAGTCATCCAGATCGCATTGATTCCTAAATCAGAAAAATAATTGCTGTCAATTTTTTGAATGATTCCGCGCAAATCGCCGCCTTCAAAACCCCTTAGCACCGCAGCTTTTTCCGTACGTCCAAAATTCACATCGTTAGTTGGATCACCATTGGCAAACCTATCGGTCAGAAGAAAATACATGTTGGCGCCGTCCCATATGAAAGGTTTTTTGCTGGAATGTTGCAGAGAGCCGCACGAAGCAAGTAACGATAACCCGGCGAGGATGAATATTTTTTTCATAAAATTATTTGATTGTTAAAGGTAAGTAATAACCCTTTTTAGAAAAAACCAATTTGCGATCCGGCTTGAATTTAACAATAATTTAACATATTTTTCTATCTTTGTTTTTCAGAACCCCCGAAATCGTATGTCTTTATACCAAAGAATCGCCGAACAATTACAATATATCGCTCCCCGTTTTTATAAGGAAAGGTATTTTAAAAAACTGAAAAATCTCAGCTGGGAAAATTATTCAGGCAGGAATATTGAACCTGAACTTCTTTGGATTACAGATTATCTCACGCCCGATGATGTATTTTTTGATATTGGAGCAAATACAGGGAGTTTTATATTTCAGTTGGAAAAGAAACTGTCCCCGAAAAACATTTTCGCCTTCGAACCTAACAATAAACTTTACCTGCGTCTAAAAAGAATTTTCCCCGAAGTTGCTGCGTATCCGATAGCACTTTCTGATAAAAACGGGACTGCAGAATTTAAAGTTCCTGTTATCCACGGAAAGACGGTAAATTCCAGAGGAACTTTGCAGCTGGAATACCGTGAAACTGATGAAGGAAAAAATTATTTCCAAACCGTTCAGGTCTCTAAACTTGATGACTGGGTGTTCAATCAGAAAATAGAAAAAATTGATTTTATCAAAATCGATGTTGAAGGAAACGAAAGGGAAACTCTGAACGGTTCAGCGAAAGTAATAGCAAAATACCGCCCAACATTAATGGTGGAAATAGAGCAGCGCCATCACTCAGAACCCATTTCTCAACTTATTGAAGAAATTGAAAGCAGAAATTATGAAACATTCTTTCTTAACCGCAGTACATTTACCCTGCAGAAGCTTCTTCCCGATATGATGAATAAACTGTCGTCCACTTCCATCGGTTCCAAAGAAGATTATATTAATAACTTCATTTTCGTTCCCAAAAAAGCAAAAAAAGAAGAAGTATGAGCGTGGTAGCAAGACAAGGTTTTAAATATTCACTCATTGGATATCTGGGATTTCTTCTCGGAACTTTCTCGGCGATTTTCGTTTTTCCTCATGATATGGTTTTCTACGGAAAACTCAGGTATGTACTTCCTACCGCAGAAATGCTTTTGCCGGTTGTAGTTTTCGGGCTCTCATTTTCAAACGTTAAATTTTTCACTAAAACCCATGAGGATGGGAAACACCAAAATTTTCTGTCGCTTTCTTTACTCGGAGTATTTCTGAATTTTATCATTTTCCTGATTGGTTATTTTGTCGTTAATCTGCTTTTCCCAAAACTTCAGGAAACAGAAATGTGGCAGATGAAGCGTCTCATTTTACCTTTGATTCTCGTTCTTGCCTTCAGCGCGGTTTTTAATAAATACCTTTCGAATTTCAAAAGGATAGTAGTTCCAAATATCTTTGAAAATTTACTGCCAAAAATAGCCAATCTGGGAGCTTTTTGTCTTTTCTTTTTTATCGGCTTTCCCGAAAAAGCGGCTTATCTTTTCTTTATCGGAATGTTCATCCTGGGACTTTTCGGATACATTTACTACGCCAACCGTCTCGAGAAAATCAAACCTGATTTTTCAACCGATTACGTCAAAAAAGACAATCTTTGGAAAGAAGTGCTGAATTACAGTTTTTATGGATTTCTCGGCAACATCGGAAATTTTATCGCGGTAAGGATTGACAGTGTAATGATCGGCGAATTTCTGGGTTTCGAACCCAACGGAGTTTACAACACACTCTATTCTATCATTTCATTGATTACCGTTCCTGCAATGGGTCTGTACAGTATTTCCGCTCCCATTATCAATAAACATCTTGCAGCACACGACTATGAAGAACTTGACCGGTTGCACAAAAAGTCCTCGCTGATTTTATTTTTCCTTGGACTTGTTTTACTTTCCTGTGTTTTGGTCGGCTTCCCATATTTGACACATTTCATTAAAAATGGTGAACTTTTGCGTCAATCAGAACCTGTGATTTGGGTGTTGGGATTTGCGATGCTTTTCGATTTGGCGACCGGATTTAACGGACATATTATCTCCCTTTCCAAATATTACCGTTTCAACATCGTGGTGATGCTTTTTTTGGCGGTAACTACCGTGGTTCTTAATATTTATTTCCTTAAAAACACTGACCTCGAACTTTTCGGAGTGGCTATTGCAACTGCCATTTCACTTACACTTTTCAACATCGCCAAGATTGTTTTCAACTACGTTAAATTTGATGTTTTTCCTTTAACGATTGAAATGATTTATGCTTTGATCATCGGAACTTTAGGCATTACTGTTGCCGTAATTCTACCCGATTTTAAAAGCAGTTTCATTAATTTGATATACAAACCGTCTGTTGTTCTGCTCCTATTTTTCATCGGAAATCACTTTTTGAAAATTTTTCCGCTGGAGGATTATGTCAACCGAAAATTTCTGGGAAGCATTTTTAAATTTAAATAAGATCGTGAAGCGTTTCTTCTAAACTTTTCCTCACTTTTTCACAACCAAAATTTTCCTCAAAATCATATTCCATCCATTTGTGATAAGTGTAAATCTGCTCCTCAATATTTTTATTTTCAGGAATGATGAATGGATGTGAATTAGGATAATTCTCCGGGAATATCGCGAGTTTTCCGTATTTAATCGCATCACCAACGTTGCCGCTCATTTTGGTGATTCCGTACGATTCCTTTTGGCTGAAAAACTCAGTTTCTTTCTGAAGCGGACACCACAAAATATCCGCTTTACGCATCCACTCATCGAAAATGGGCTGTGGCACTTTCTTGGTGAAATATTGAAGGGAAATATTCTGCGGTTTTTTACTCTCAAAATCCTTTAACCACAACAGTTCCTGTCCCGCAGCTTTACCTAAAAACACAAACTGAAAATGG
Source organism: Bacteroidota bacterium (assembly GCA_018902795.1). Lineage (GTDB taxonomy): Bacteria > Bacteroidota > Bacteroidia > Flavobacteriales > Weeksellaceae > Kaistella. Next base: position 71,345 of record JAHIQD010000003.1, read on the forward strand.
GTGTTTCTAATAAAGGTTCTTATCCGTTCAAAAATGTGAAGATAATTCCGTCTTTGCTGAGATACCGCGCCAGGAATCACGATCGTAATAATTGATTTCCGTGGTTTTTCGTACTCATGCAAATAAAAAACCGGCAGGAATTTGAGGCTTAAATCCGGATTTTCTTTCATTAAAATTTCATCCAAAACCAAAAGATTGCGGGCTTTTCCGAAAACCTTTGGAGCAGAAAATAAACCTTCTTTCAGCAGGAGTTTTAAACGGTATTTAAAATCTTTTTTGAAAATATTTTTAAACAGTTGAAACCTGCAGATCTTAGCGAAATTAAGATTATGTACGATTACAGCGGTATTAAAATATTCAGTAATTTTTAAAAACACATCGAAATATCGGTGTGTGGTTCCAATGATCATCAAATCATATTTTTTTTCTTTCAGTTGGCTGATAATTTTAGAACTGTCACTCAAAAATATGTTGGAATTCTTGAGGCTGATTTGTTTTAAAATCTTTTCACTAAAGTAATAATCCACAGAAAATTCACTGGAATCCTGCATCAGATCCATAAAGTTTCGCGCAATTTCTGCGTGCGTATCCAGTTCAATGTAGGCGATTTTCTTCAAAATTTAAAATACTTTGTTTCCATTTGAAAATGTCTCCAAAACTTTTGTGTTTAAAATTGAATTTTCTTCTGCTGTCATTAAATCCTGATTCAGCACCACAAAATCCGCAGATTTCCCTACTTCCAGACTTCCGAATTCCTTTTCCTGAAAAGCTGCTTTAGCCGCCCAAACCGTCATTCCGCGCAACGCTTGTTCTCTTGTCAACGCATTTTCTTTCTGAAAACCGTTGGCCGGAAAATGTTTGGCATCTTTTCTTGCAACCGCCGCATAAAAAGTCTTGATTGGATTGATTTCCTCCACCGGAAAATCCGTTCCCAAAGGAAGCCAGCCGTTCTGTTTCAGCAAATCTTCATAAGCGTAAGAATATTTCAGGCGCTCTTTTCCTAATCTTTCTTCCGCCCAATACATATCCGAAGTTGCATGTGTTGGCTGAACAGAAGGAATTATCGAATATTTTCCGAACAGATTAAAATCGTTTTTATCAACAATTTGGGCGTGTTCAATCCGCCATCTTCTGTCGTTCTTTACGCCTAAAACGTCACCGTAAATTTTAAGAATCGTCCGGTTCGCAGAATCTCCAATTGCGTGGGTGCACATTTGAAGATTGCTGTTTTTGAGTCTTTTCGCTAAATTTTCAAAGTGTTGCTTGTCGCTCAGCAGAAAACCTTTCCAGCCTTTTTTATCGGAATAATCGTGGAGCAGACAGGCGCCCCGGCTTCCTAAAGCCCCGTCAGAATATACTTTATAACCACCAAAAGTGATATTTCCTTTCGTGAATCTTCCTTTCTTGATCCATTCGTCGTAGGTGCTGGGTTCATCAGAAAGCAAGGCAAAAATCTTCATTTGCAGCAAATCCTGATTCTGCATCTTTTCGAGAAGTGAAAAGGTATGGGTTGAAATTCCGCAGTCGTGAAGCGAGGTTAGTCCGTAAGAAAAACATTCTTTCTGCAATTCCGTAAAATACTGAACTGCCATTTCATCACTGATTTCGGGAATATATTTTTCCACCAGCGTCATCGCGTTATCAACTAAAATTCCAGTGAGTTTTCCGTTTTCGACTTCAATTTCACCGCCTGCGATTTTAGTATTCATCGTAATGCCTGCGATATCCAATGCTTTTTGGTTGGCAACCGCAGCATGGCCGTCAACTCTTTTTAAATACACAGGACGGTTTGGGAAAAGTACATCGAGTTTTTCTTTATTCGGAAATTCTTTTACAGGCCAGTCATTCTGGTCCCAGCTTCTTCCGTACAGCCACTCCATTGGAGCCGTTTTGGAATAGTCTGTCATTCTCTGAATGATTTCTTCCCAGGATTTTGTTCCCCACAGTTCACACTTCCATTTATCCGTTGCGTAACCTGTGAAATGGCAGTGCGCATCGATGAATCCTGGATAAACAGCTTTACCTTCAAAATTCTGAATATTTTTGGATTTAAATTTCTTTAAAATATCCTTGCTTTTTCCCACCGCAAGGATTTTTCCGTTGGAAACTGCCATCGATTCTGCAATATCGAATTTTTGGTTAACGGTATAAATTTTTGCATTCGTAATGATCAGATCGGCGTTTTTTTGGGCAAACGTCGCCGTAGAAAAAAACAAAAGCAACAACGTAGGGACAAGTCGCGACTTGTCCAAAAGCCAAAGATTAAAAAATTTATTTCTATTCATAAAATTTATCTTTATTCCACTGTACGGGATTATTAGTTATATATTGATCAATTCTTCGATAGCTCTCGTCAGTCCTCACAATATGATCGTGAAACGAACGCTGCCACATAAAAGATGTATTTCCCAAAAGATGAATCTGTTTCGAAGTAGTGGTTTTTAATGCGCCAATTAAAGAAGAAACCGACTTGATTTTGATCCTTTCATTTTTTATTTTTTCCCGGTCAATTCGAAATAAAAGGTGAAGGTGATTTGGCATCACCACAAAATTATGTAATTCAAAGTAAGGATATTGCTGTTCGAGCCATCGAATTTGGTCTGCTACAATACTTCCGGCCGCACTTTCAGTCATTTTACCTTGTACAATTTTTCCAAAATGGTGAAGCCGGTCCTTCGTGCAAATGGTTATAAAATAAATTGCGTCTTGCGTATAATCGAACCCTTGCTTTCTATTTCTTTTGCGGCCTTCCATTTCAGCTGTTTTTTGATTACATTGAAATAATATTTTTAAAACCATTCAGAAGGACAGGTCGCGACCTGTCCCTACATGATTAATCATGTTATTTTCTTTTATTAAACATCTGATTCCACCTCTGATTCCGGATAAATTTAATTTCCTCATCGGATAATTTCCTTTTGTCGTTTTGTTTCAAAAACGATTTCAGGGTGATGAAAAATTCAGAAAGGGATTTGTTTTTTAAAGCAGATTTTGCCGAAGAAATCACGGTTAAAGGTAAACTCAAACCGATGTTGTAAAAATATTCCCCCAGTTTTTCGGCCTTTTGATTCTTGTATTTGTATGCGGTCGGCCTCAGATGTTTTACCCATAAATCTTTTATGGTAACAACTTCCCAACTGTTTTTTTTTGCGAGCATTACATCAATATTGTCCCAGCCGAGAACCGGCCTCAAACCGCTCATGTCCTCAAAGCATTGCTTCCGGTATGACTTTATTGGTCCGCGGACATGATTTTTAGAGGAAATATTTTCAAAAGTCCAGTGGTGTTTTTCGTCTTTAAAATCGAAAGCTAATTTCTTTTCGAAAACCGATTTTTTGATCTTTACAATCCCTGAGACCATTCCCGCTTTTGGGTTTTCCTCATAAATCGCATTAACTTTTTTGAGATAATTTTCAGGGAAAATAATATCTGCATCGAACTTACAGATGATGTCAAACCTGGATAAGCCTGCCGTTTCCAAACCTTTATTAAAGGTTCTGACGACTTTTGCGCCGGGTTCATGTTCGGATTTTTCCAGATTTAGTATTGAAAATTTATCGCTGATCATTGGATCCGAAATAAACGCTGAAACTACTTCTTCAGTTTTATCCGTTGAACCGTCATTGACGACCACGATCTCATAATCTCTGAAGGTTTGGTTTTTCAGAGATTCCAGGCAGAAAAGAATGTTTTTTTCCTCGTTGTGGGTAGGAATGACAATCAGAAACTTCATCGGTTACAGAAGTTCATCCTGCCATTGTCTGTACGTGACTTTCGCTACCAGACCTTCCTGTACGAAAGGATCGTTTTTCACAAAGTCTTCCGCAGATTCCAGGTCAGCGAAAATCCCCATTGCGCCTTCTCCGGGAATGGAAAACGGACCGATCCCAATTACTTTTCCGGTTTTTAAGCACCTTTCTTCGTTTTCCTGATGTTTAGGATAAACTTCCATAAACTGCTCCATCGTTGCCTCAGGATTATTTTCGTAAAAAATGACTGTTTTCATAACTTAATATTTTATGTGTGAATGGTTTACGATAAATTTAATGTGCTTCCAACCAGTTATCACCAACACCAACTTCCACCAGCAAAGGAACTTTGGTTTCAAATGCGGATTCCATTTCGGTTTTAATCAAACTTTTTGCGGTTTCCACTTCTTCAACAGGAGCTTCAAACAATAGTTCATCATGCACCTGAAGCAACATTTTGGTTTGTAAATTCTGTTCTGTAAGTTTTTCGTCAATCTTAATCATGGCCAGTTTGATCACATCGGCGGCGCTTCCCTGAATAGGCGCGTTTACTGCGTTTCTTTCCGCGTGAGCTTTGACCACAAAATTGGCAGAATTAATATCTTTCAAATGACGTTTACGGTGCAGAATGGTTTCCACGTAACCTAAATCCTGTGCTTTTTTTACCTGTTCAGCCATATACTTTTTAAGTTGCGGATAGGTCTCAAAATAAGCTTCAATCATATGTTTTGCCTCGGTTCGCGAAAGGCCGGTCTGTTCCGCCAGAGCAAAAGCGCCCTGCCCGTAAATAATTCCGAAATTCACCGTTTTCGCCTGACTTCGCTGTGTTTTGGTGACTTCCTCCAATGGAACGTTGAAAAGTTTTGAAGCCGTCGACGCGTGAATATCCTCACCGTTCTGGAATGCCAGAATCATATTTTCCTCGTTGGAAATTTCTGCAATCAGCCTGAGTTCGATCTGGGAATAATCCGCAGAAATGATCTTCTTTCCTTCTCCCGCTACAAAAGCACCGCGAATCTGTTGTCCGCGCAAGGTACGGATCGGGATATTCTGAAGATTAGGATTTACAGAAGCTAAACGTCCTGTCGCAGCAGTGGTCTGTGAGAAATTGGTATGAACACGATGATCATCTTTATCGATCTGCAAAGGCAGCGCGTCCACATAAGTGGATTTGAGTTTCTGATACGTCCGGTGTTCGAGAATATGTTTGATGATTTCGTGCTTGCCTGAAAGTTTCTGCAGAACATCTTCAGAGGTAGAATATTGTCCGGTTTTGGTTTTCTTGGCTTTAGGATCCAGCTGCATTTTTTCAAATAAAACTTCACCAAGCTGTTTTGGGGAATTCATATTAAATTCTTCTCCGGACAGTTCAAAAATATTCTTTTCGAGTTCCCTCAGATCGTTTTCAAGGTCTTTACTTTCCTGTTCGAGCCAGTTTCTATCCAGCGATACGCCTTCGAGTTCCATTTTTGCAAGGACTTTCATCAGCGGCATTTCTACTTTATAGAATAAATCCTGAAGATTTTCTTTTTCGAGCTGCGGCCCAAAAATATGATACAGCTGCAGGGTAATATCAGCATCTTCGGCGGCATAATTGGTCTGCTCTTCCACAGAAACGGAACGTAAAGTTCCCTGATTTTTTCCTTTCCCTACTAAAGTTTCGATGGAGACCGGTTTGTAATGCAGGTACATTTCCGCCAAATAATCCATGCCGTGTCTGCCGTCAGGATTCAGGAGATAATGAGCGATCATGGTGTCGAAAACAGCGCCTTCAATTTGTATTCGGTACTGTTTCAATACTTTATAATCAAATTTTAAATTATGGGCTATTTTAAGAATATCCTTTTTCTCAAAAAACGGACGGAAGATTTCAAGTGTTGCCAAAACTTCTTCCCGGTTTTCGGAAAGCGGGATATAGTAAGCCAACCCTTTTTTATAGGAGAAACTCATTCCTATTAATTCGGCATCCATTTCGTTCAGTGTGGTAGTTTCTGTATCGAAACTGACGGCCTGCTGCGTCAGTAGATTCTGAACCAATAATTTCTGCGCTTTGGGAGAATCGATATACTGGTAAAGATGATCGTTCTCTACGATATTCGACTTGGTCGTGGTTGCCTGATCCAGATCTTCATAACTCGCAAACAGGTCGAGCTGTCTGGCCGCGGCTCCCAGATTCCCTAACGGAACAGCTGGCTCCGTCTTTTCATCGGGAATTATGCCAGGAGCAGCAGGAATTGCCGGTGCAAAAGCTCGGTATAGGTTTTCATAGAGTCTGCGGAATTCAATTTCCTCAAAAACAATTCTCACTTTTTCAAAATCCGGAGTTTCAAGGTCATACTGTTCCTGATGGAACTCAATGGGAGAATCACAGATAATTGTCGCTAATTTTTTGGATAAAATCCCTCGTTCAGCACTGGCTTCCACTTTCTCGCGTAGTTTGCCTTTAATTTCATGGGTATTGGCGAGCAGGTTTTCAATACTTCCGTATTCTTTCAGAAATTTCTTGGCTGTCTTCTCTCCAACACCGTCCAGGCCGGGAATATTATCCACGGAATCACCCATCATCGCAAGGAAATCGATCACCTGTTTGGGATCTTCAATTTCGTATTTTGCCTTCACTTCCTCAACGCCTAAGATTTCGAACTCAGCTCCTTTTAGACCGGGTTTGTAGATTTTAATTTTATCGGTCACCAACTGCGCAAAATCTTTATCCGGTGTCACCATAAATGTGGTATACCCTTCTTTTTCTGCTTTACAGGCAATGGTTCCTATGACGTCATCAGCCTCGTAACCTTCAACACCCAAAATCGGAACATGCATCGCTTCCAATATCCGGTGAATATAAGGAATGGCAATTTTTATGGCTTCGGGTGTTTCGCTTCGGTTCGCCTTATATTCAGCGAAATCTACGGTACGGACACTCGCCTGACCGACATCGAAAACGACAGCCAGATGTGTAGGTCTTTCCCGGCGGATAAGCTCGATTAAAGAATTGGTAAATCCGAATATTGCAGAAGTATCTTTTCCGTCACTGGTCATCCGCGGACTGCGTATTAATGCATAATACCCACGGAAAATCATCGCATAAGCATCGATGAGGAAAAGTCTTTTATCGTTGTTGTCTGACATAGAAGCAAAGATAATATTTTTGTCCGGAAGCAGGAAGATGAAAGGAGGAAGTTTCATCACGGGCGTTTCTGGTCATCACCGCAAGAACGCCAAAAAGAATAGGATAACTCCTTATTGTAAGGAATCCGTTTGCTCTCTTTTATAAATGACCTTTAATGAAAGTGTTGCGAAAAATCCACCGAGGAAAAAGCCCATTAGCGCACCCATTAAAATATCCACCGGGAAATGCACTCCTAAATAGATACGGCTGTAAGAAACCAATGCTGCCCAAAAGAATAAAAAATAGGGCAGAAATTTGTGCGTTTTGCGAAGTAACATGCTCATTAATGTAGCAATGAAAAAAGTATTTGAAGCATGACTGGAATAAAACCCAAACTGGCCGCCACACTGCACTTTTCTCATTAAATGATCTAGTGTAGGATCATGACAGGGTCTGAACCTCGCGATTCCGGTTTTGAAGATTCCGGCCAGTTGATCCGAAACCGTAACTCCTAATACAATAAAAATCAGGATAAAAACCAGGTTTCTGAGCTGGTAATTTTTATAAAGCAGATAAAGAAAAATTATATAAAGCGGAACCCAGATCCATGTTCCGGAAATCATGATCCAGAACTGGTCAAAAGGCTGACTTCCCAAATTATTGAGGTACAGAAATAGCTGCTTATCGTCCTGAATGATTTCCTGCATGTTATCGGCTTACCGGTCCCTGATGTTCGTCGTTTTCAGCAAGATTTACTTTGGGGGTTTCTCTTGCAGCAAGTGCTTCTTTATTTTCGGGGTCAGCCATAGGATTATAATCCTTCGCTGCCTGCTTCACCTTATCAATTTCTCTTTTTATTTCGGAAACCGGATTATCGGTTTCTTTCAGAATTTCAGATTTAACATCTTCCATGGCTCCACGCATTTTGCGGACACCCTGACCCAGATCACGTGCAATTTGAGGCAGTTTATCAGGACCAAATAAAACGACGATTGCCACAGCAATCAAAAGCATTTCTCCTATACTTAATTCCATGATGCAAAATTACAAAAGTTTATGAAAGAGGTTTTCATTTTTAAAAATTTAATTTACTAAAAATCTGAAACTTAACGGATCTCTTTTTTCCGGAAAACAAAATATACAATTACCGCACTGATCGCCATCAGTAAAAATCCGAGAAAAAACGGTGCGCCCGGAAATTTAAACGGAGCAGCATCGTGCGTGAAATAATAAAAAATATTGGTCATTAAAGGCGGTCCCACAATCGCGGTCAAACTCACCAGACTTGCCAATGCTCCCTGTAATTCTCCCTGTTCATTTTTAGGAACCTGCGACGAAATAACCGACTGTAAAGCAGGACCGGCAATCCCGCCCAAACCATAAGGAACTAAAAATGCAAACATCATCCAGCTTTCACTGGCAAATGCAAATAAAATCATCCCCAATGCATACAGGGAAAGCCCGTAAAAAATACTTTTCTCATTACCCAGTTTTGGTTGGATGAAACGGATTAAATAACCCTGAACCAACGCCGCCATAAATCCGGAAACGCCAAGAGAAATACCGACTAAAGTTTCGGTCCATCCAAATTTATACATGGTAAAGAAAGTCCAGTTGGTTTGCACGGCGTGACCTGCGATATAAACAAAAATAAGGGCTGCAATTAATCCTAAAATCTGTGGATATTTCCTGAGTTGCATCAGGGAGCCGACAGGATTTGCGCGCCTCCAGTTGAATTTCCGGCGGTGTTCTTTATCAAGACTTTCGGGGAGAATAAACCAGCCATAAAGGAAATTCACCAGACAAAGAACAGAAGCCGCATAAAAAGGAATTCTTGCTCCGTATTGTCCTAAAACACCACCGATTACCGGACCAATAATAAAACCTAACCCGAACGCTGCACCAATCATCCCAAAATTTTTGGATCGGTCTTCATCGGTGGAAATATCAGCAATGTAAGCACTTGCCGTAGTAATACTCGCGCCGGTAACTCCGGAAAAAAGTCTTCCGACAAACAGCCAGAAAATAGTCGGTGCAAGCGCCTGAATCATAAAATTGACTGAAAATCCCAACAGCGAAAAAAGAATAATCGGTCTTCGCCCGTACCTATCGCTTAAACCGCCTAAAACGGATGCAAACACAAACTGCATTCCGGCATAAGCAAAACTCAGCCAGCCTCCGTACTGAGAAGCTACACTGAGATCGGGATTATGAATAAGCTCCTGAATAAGCTTCGGTACCACAGGAATTACGATTCCCCATCCTGTAATATCGATGAGCAGCGTAATAAAAATGAAACCAATGGCCGCGGATTTTTGATTTTTCTTCATTGCGAATGCAAAGATAGTTTTTGTATAAACATCAACTGAAAATTTTTATCAAAAAAAAATGTCCCTCTTTCGAAGGACATTTATATTAATTGAAAGGTGATTATGCCTTTTTAGGCTTTTCAACTACTTCTTTATCTGTAGATGATCTTCCGTGAACTTCTTCTTCTTTCCCTTTACCTTTTAAGAAATCGTAAGCAATTGCCGACGCGATAAAGATGGATGAATAGGTACCGAAACCAATACCAATAAGCAAAGTAAACATAAACCCTCGTAAGTTATCGCCCCCAAAAATGAAGATAGCAAGAATTACAAGAATAGTGGTGAACGAGGTGTTAAACGTTCTACCTAAAGTACTTGAGATTGAATCATCAAATAATCCCGCTAAAGTAAGGGCTTTTTTCTCTCTCAAATACTCCCGGATTCTGTCAAAGATAATTACGGTATCATTGATCGAATACCCCAGAACGGTAAGTATCGCTGCAATGAAATCCTGATTGATCTCCAGATTAAACGGCATGTATTTGTGAAGCAGTGAATAAGTTCCCAAAATAATAATCGCATCGTGCGCAAGACCTACAACAGCACCTAAAGAGAACTGCCATTTTCTGAACCTCAATAAGATATAAAGGAAAATTCCGCCTAAGGCTGCAATAACTGCAAGAGTTCCTCCGGTTTTAATATCATCCGCAACGGTAGGTCCAACTTTGGTTGAAGATACGATTCCAGCATGGTCTTTATCAGCAGATTTGAATTCCTGTAAAGTCATGTTAGCAGGAAGATTTGGTTTCAAACCTTCATATAGTTTCTGCTCAATTGTTTGGTCAGCCTTTAATGACTCATCATCGATAAGGTAATCGGTAGATATTTTCAGCTGATTATTGCTTCCGAAAGTTTTTGCCTCAACAGAAGAGTTTTTATTGTCTTCAGTTTTGAACATCTTTACCAATGTTTCTTCTACAGCGGTCTGGTCAACCGGTTTTTCGAATCTTACCACATAGTTTCTACCTCCTGTAAAATCAATACCATATTTAAAGCCATGATAAGAAATGGACAGGATACTCGCAACAGTAAGAACTGCAGAAATCACATAAGCATATTTTCTTTTCCCGATAAAATCAATCCAGATATTTCTGAAAAGATTTTTGGTAGGCGGCGTCCAAACAGAAAGTCCTTTTCCTTTGTTCAGCCTTGAGAAAATCATCACTCTTGAAAGCAGTACCGAAGTAAAGAAGGTCATCAGGATACCGATAATCAATGTTACGGCAAAGCCCTGAATAGGTCCTGTTCCGAAGATATACAATACTACCGCAGTAAGAATGGTTGTTAAGTGACCGTCGACAATCGCCGAAAGTGCATGTTTGAAACCGTCTTTATAGGCCTCAAGAATATTTTTACCGGCGAAGAGCTCTTCTTTGGTTCGTTCATAAATAATTACGTTCGTGTCCACCGCCATTGCCATGGAAAGTACGATACCTGCGATACCAGGAAGTGTTAAAGTTGCATCCACCGAATCCATGATTCCGAAAATGTAGAAAAGGTTGATGATCATTGCGATTACCGCATAAACACCGGCTCCGCCGTAATAGAAAATGATATATGCAATAATGACTAAGAATGCAATTCCGAATGAAAGCATCCCAGCGCTGATGGACTCTTTTCCTAATGACGGCCCTACAACATCTGCCTGAACGATTTTAGCACTTGCAGGAAGTTTACCCGCTCCTAAAACATCAACCAGATCCTGAGCTTCCTGTTGAGAGAAGTTTCCGGAAATCTGTGTTCTTCCGTTAGGAATTTCGTTCACTACGTTTGGTGCAGTATATACAACGTTATCTAGCGTAACAGCAACCGGTTTGTTGACGTTTTTCCCTGTTAGGGTTTTCCAGTCTTTCGATCCTTTAGAATCCATCTGCATGTCTACAACTACTCTTCCAAGTTCGTCATAGTTTACTCTTGCAGATTCTACAGCACCGTCAACCGGAGCTTTTTGGGTGATATTTCCACGGACTGCATACAGTACCAAACTGTTTTGGTCTGTTGCTTCCGGCTTGTAACCCCACATGAACTGGGTATATTTAATATTTGCCGGACGTATTTTTTTAGCAATTTCAGAATTCAGAACTTTATTAACAACAGCGGTATCCGAAAGTTTTACGTTTCCTACCCCATTTGACCTCAATGAATTCAGCTGCATTAAGTTCACAAGGTTGGTATTTTTAGCAACTCCGATAGAATCGCCGTTTGCTGCAATTACTGCATTAAGCTGTTCTAAGTAAGGATAAATTTCCTGTACCTGCTGCACTTCCCAAAACTGGAGTTTTGCAGAAGTCTGAAGCATTTTCTTTACTCTGTCGATGTCTTTGATACCCGGCATTTCCACAGAAATTCTTCCTGTTCCCGGTACACGCTGAACGTTCGGCTGTGTAACACCCATCTTATCGATACGGGTTCTGATTACTTCATAAGCAGATCCTTCAGCAGCGCTGATTTTTCTTCTGATGATATTTTTAACTTCATCGTCCGATGAGTTGTATTTAATTTCTGACAGATTGGTATTTCCGAAGATTTCCGGATCTGCAAGTTTAAGGTTGGTGTTTTTTTCTTTGTTCACCAAATCGAACTGTAAAAAGAAATTCTCGATATAGGTTTTCGTAGAATTTTTCTGTGCCACATCCGTTCTGTTCAGTGCTTCCAAAAGTATTGGATTGGCAGAATAGTTGGTTAAATCGTTTACCAAATCTCTCTGGTTGATCTCAAGAAGTACATTGATCCCTCCTTTCAAATCCAGACCCAGTTTCATTTCCTTCTCTTTCGCTCTGGAATAATAAAGTTTTGTAAAACCTAGATTCAGGGTGTCTTTAGAAAGTCTGGCCATTTCTTTCTGATACTTCTCCGGATTGTTTCCGGCAATCTCAGTAGCCTGCTTTTCAATTTTACCAGCATACCAAGTTGGTAACAATTCGTTAAGACAAATAAGTCCCAGAATAACCGCAACCAGCGTAATAAGTCCTTTTCCTTGCATTGTTAATAGTTTACAACATTAAAATTATAGTCGGCAAATATAATGATTTTCAGTAGAATTAAGAATTTTTTAACAAAAGAATTTGCTTTGAATTTTTTAGATATAAAAACAGGTAAAACACTGCTTAAAACACCGCAAATTCCCAATATATCATAATTAATATTTAATTTTATGAAATTATTATTAACTTCACAAAACCTTAAAAACCAAATTCTTATGAAAAAAATATTACTTTTAATAGGAACATTTTCTGCCGTTTTATGCGCTGCGCAGAACATTACGCTCACTGAATTTGCCACAGGTTTAAGCAACACCGTAGAGATTGCAAATACAAATAGCAGGCTTTTTGTAGTGCAGCAGGATGGCCTGATTAAAATCGTTCAGCCCAACGGAACCGTCAATACTACCCCATTTCTGAACATCAGCACCAAAATAACTTTTAACGGAGAAAGAGGACTTCTTGGTTTGGCTTTTCATCCGCAATACGCGACTAACGGGTATTTCTTTGTGTATTATAACAACACTGCCGGAAATATTACCGTCGCAAGATATTCGGTGAGTACAGCAAATCCCAATGTCGCAGATCCTGCCTCTGAGAAAATATTGCTGAACATTACCAAACCTTTTGCCAACCATAACGGCGGCAGCATTCATTTCGCACCGGACGGCTATTTATGGATTTCTACCGGCGACGGCGGCAGTGCAGGCGATCCCAATAACAACGGCCAGAACAAAAACTCGCTGCTGGGGAAAATGCTGAGAATAGATGTGAATTCCACAGGACCATACAATATTCCGCCGGATAATCCTTTTGTGGGCGTTGACGGAGCGGATGAAATATGGGCTTACGGACTGAGAAACGCATGGAAGTTTTCTTTTGATTTAACCGCAGGCAATGCGATGATTGCAGATGTAGGACAGAATCAGATCGAAGAAATCAACAGAATGCCGATAACACAGCCGGGAATCAATTACGGATGGCGCTGCTACGAAGGCAACAGCGAATATAATATTGCTGGATGCGCAAGTGCAGCGACCATGACTTTTCCGGTTGCGGTATATAACCACACCGGCGGAAAATGCTCGATAACAGGAGGCTACGTTTACCGCGGCACCGCCTATCCTGCATTGGCAGGTAAATATATTTTCGCAGATTACTGTTCGACACAGATTGGAATGATGAGTCCCGATAATTCAATTGTCTGGACTACCGCATTTACCGGGAATAATTTTGCGACATTCGGAGAAGACTCAGCCAAAGAACTGTATGTGGCCGCCGTGAATAACGGAAAACTTTTTAAAGTAAGCACCACCACTTTAGCAACCGGGGAAAACGCAAGTAATGCATTTAGAATTTATCCGAATCCGGCCTCCCACAAGGTTTTTGTTGATGGTTTGAAAACCAAAAACAATCTGGCAGAGATCAATAATGCTGAAGGACGAAAAGTTTTGGAAGCCAAGGTCAGCGATGATCAAAGTATTGATGTTTCGGTATTAAAACCGGGCGTTTATTTCATTACCATTTCCTCTGATCATCTTAAAATTTATTCTCAGAAACTGGTAATTAAATAACAAAAAGCGGTTTTAAAAACCGCTTTTTGTTTATATCGTCATTGAAAAAATTCTGGTCTCTGGTTTGTTGCGCATCATTCGCAAATCGAAAGTCATGGCAACGTTTCTGGTAAAAGCACGTCCTTTATCGGTGATTCTTATGGAATTCTCAGAGATGGCTACCAAACCGTCGGCTTCCATTTCCTTCAGGGCATCCAGGGCATTTTCAAGTTCCGGGAAAGAAGTCTGCAGATCCCAGGATGTTTCAAGTCGGCACATCAGATTCAGGATATGTTTTCTGATCACTAAATCCTCACCGTTCAGAATATGTCCGTGGAAAACAGGGATCTTACCTTCTTCCACCCTTTTCTGATAACCTTCTACTGTTTTTTCGTTCTGGGCAAACGCATACCATGAATCTGAAATTGCGCTCATTCCCAAACCGATCATCAGCTGGGTTTTGCTGGAGGAATATCCCATAAAATTACGGTGAATATCTCCCGAAACCATCGACTGATAAAGATTGTCATGCTCCAATGCGAAATGATCCATTCCCACTTCAATGTATCCTAATTCTTCGAGTAGTTTCTTTCCGTTTTCGTAGAGTTTGCGTTTTTCTTCACCGCTTGGCAAATCGTTTTCATCAAAACCTCTTTGTCCAACGCCTTTAATCCACGGAACGTGGGCGTATGAATAAAATGCCAGACGGTCCGGCTTCAGTTCTAGAGTCTTGCGTATCGTGTATTCCTGTTTTTCCCAGGTATGAAAAGGAAGACCGAAAACCAAATCATGGGAAACTCCTTTGTAGCCAATTTCTCTGGCCCAGTTGGTCACTTTTTCTACATTTTCGAAAGGCTGAATGCGGTTGATCGCTTTCTGAACCTGCGGATCATAATCCTGCACTCCGAAACTGCATCTTCTGAATCCTAAATCATATAAAGTCTGCAGATGTTCGCGGGTTGTGTTATTGGGATGACCTTCAAAAGAAAACTCAGGATTTTCAGCGATGTCTGCTTTGGCAAAAATTCCTTCCAGCAAAGTCTTAAGATTTGCAGGCGAGAAAAAAGTAGGAGTTCCGCCGCCTAAGTGAAGTTCTTTGATTTTTGGTTTTTTGCCAAACAGTTGTAAATACAGATCCCATTCTTTCAGAACACTTTCCAGATAAGGCGTTTCTACGGAATGCTGTTTCGTTATCCGTTTATGACATGCGCAGAATGTACACAGCTGCTCGCAAAACGGAAGGTGAATATAAATGGAAATTCCTTCGGCGTCGTTACTTTCATTGAACGATCTGATGACCGACTGCTGCCATAAATCTGCCGTAAAGGAATTCTCGTCCCAAAACGGAACCGTTGGATATGAAGTGTAACGCGGACCGGGAATATTATATTTGTCGATGAGTGAATTATTCATCCGGCAAAAATAAGAAATTTATTTCCTACGGGTGAGTGATAAATGTCAAGTTGGGACAGCCAGGAAAATCTTTTTCGTTACGCCAAATTTGTCTTTAGAATAAACTTTGTGGGAAAGGGAAATCATGTTATGCAGCGAAGAAAAACCACAGAAACCACTTCCAAAGGCCACCAAAACGCCACAACAAAGCAGTCCTGAAAAACTGCTTTGCATCTCTAAATTCGATTAATTGTTTACGCAAACATTATTAGCATGTCTGACAAATAATTGCCACTTATTATTCTTATTTTTCATCCAAATGTTAGTGTATCTTCTTTGTAATTTTTTACCCGCGTTCGGAGCCCCTTTAGCAGGGATGACTATTTCACTTCCCATTACGACAACTATATCATTATAAAAGAGAAATGTTTCGGGTGTTCTTTTGAATTCTGTATAACGTATAATTCCCTTTTTAATTAGATCTAGCAACTCTTTTTTCTCTTTCACCACTCTATTTGTTGGATGATTTACAGTTACATCGTCATTCAATAAGCTATCGAGCGCCACAGCATTTCCTTCAAAAATAGCTTTGGCATGCGCAAGGTCAAGTTTTCTGATTTTCTCTTTCAAATCTGAATTCTCTATAACGTTTTGAGAATAAATTTGAAATGGAATTAAAACGATAAGGAGCATTAAGTATTTCATAAAATGTAAATTTTAATATTTCTAAAATTACGACTTATTGGGATACGACGTTCTTCTCGCAAGCCTCTGACTACCGTTAAATTTATCCGTTGATAATCAAGTAGTTATGTGTTTTATTTTTTGACTATTTGACTATTTGACTATCCAAAATAGTAAAAATCTCTTCATTAGCGGCTAAAAACAACTCCGTTTTCAAGTCGGGGAATTGCAGATAACGTTTCGGGGTTTGCCGAAAGCAAGGGATTTTTAGACAAAAGTTCAATCGAAATACTACTGTTGAACCTATATAACAAAAAGAACAACTAGCGAAAATCTTTATGATGTAAACTTCAACGCCGCTAATAGAAATAGCGTGTTATCTGCTGGACTTATTTCTCAACGTTACTTTCTTCAACAACCATTTCAGTAATTCCATTTTGATTTATTCTTGGTCCGTATTCAATTTTGCTGATTATACAATTTTTAATAACTAAATTATATTGAAAATCCTCCATTAAGGCACTTGTAGAGAAATTACAATTAGTATTGTTAAAATATCCTGGAAGTGCTTTTTGTAAATCTTTGAAATTATCTCCTTTTTTAAATTTAGGTAAAGTGCTTTTCAAAATTTCCTTCTGAGTATCTTTTGGAACTAAATTAAACGCAAAAGCTGGAAATAACTTTGGCAATACAAAAATGTATATTGAAAATATTAAAATTGGTATTGAAAAAAGTATAGCAAAGGATTTAAAATTTATTATCTTTTTGGTAACCGTCAATTTATAAAAAGTAAATCCAAAAGTTAGTCCATAAATAAAAGCGTCTAAAAATACTCCGATGAATGCGGAATTGAGAAATAACCAACCTATTAAAATTATAAACCCAATTAAAGAGTAGAATGCAAAGCAAAACGAAAAAGTATATAAATTTGATTCAATACATAATTTTTCGATTCTTCGTTTTGGAATTAATACAAATATTAAATAGAATATTGTAAGGAAAATTCCTGCCCAAAAAATTATTACACCTGCATCCCCACCTGAAGCACTTCCATAAACACTTATTGACCATACAATATGAGTGATAATTAAGGTAATAAATCCGAAAAAATGTGCTATTAATGTTCTCTGAACGTAATTTTTCATAGTCTTGCAGATAAAGTTCGGGCATTTCTGTTTGGCGGGGATTCTTATAACTAGTCTTTGTAAATATAACAAAATGAACAATTAGCGAAAATCTTTATGATGTAAACTTCAACCCCGCTAATAGAAATACACTGTGTTGTAGCACGTTTTATTTTTTTATATCTATAACTGTTACAGTTTTATTCACATAAATAAAAATGGTAATACCAAGAAGAACAATAAATCCCGTCGTTACGTAATGAAGTAAATCTGCGTTTACAAAACTCTCAACAGCATCTTGCAACAATCGTCCAAAAAACTGAAGTCCATTAGCAATGACTAAAAAAATAATTATCCAGGCTTTTATACCAATTTTAGCGTATTGATTCTGCGTGGTAATTAGCCATAGTAAAACTGCTTGAATGGTTACTGGAAGAAGTCCAAGCAGGTTTCCGGATGTTACTGTCGCAAAAAGGTTCCACAACATTAATCCGCCGATAATTGCAATAATTGTCCAATAAACTGTCTGGTTAGAAAATTGTGATTTTTTCATAATATCTTTAAAAATGGGCTACAACTTCAAATATACGAAAATCATCCCTACCTCCATGTTTTTCACTGATTGACAACCTCATACCTTATAATACCACTATCATTTATGTAAACGCAAACAACTTTATAACCATCTCTCAGAACCCTTTCCTCCTCCACCCATATTATAACCGTTATTTCTTCGTCCACTGTATAAGCACGGTAGTACCCAAGTCCAATATAAGTCCAATAAAACTCCAATATAAGTCTAATAAACTATTGGACTTTTATTGGAGTTTTAATTAATTTATATTGTATCTTTATGGAAGGTAGAGCGAAGGGTTATAAAGAAAGTACCCTGTGTGCTTTACCAAAAACTAAAGATAGGAAAAAAAAATCATGGCAAGACTTAAAAAAAACGGCAACCTGAGTGGTGCCATTGGCAACGTTGTTTTTGTGAATGATGGCGGCCGCGAATTCGTAAGGGCAAGACCCGACCGTGTAAAACAGACAGCCCAGACCAAAGCTGCGGCCGGCATTTTTGGACTGGTAAGCAGCCGGGAAAAGACATTCCGCCTTCAGGTCCTCCGCATGCTTGGAGTTCCTGCGCCGCAGTATTTTGCAGCAAGGCACCGCGCGAGAATCAGGAAAACGGTTACCGGCGATAACGGCATCACTGCAGGAACCGGCAGCGGTTTTGGAAATCCGCAGGCAATGGTGGGTTTCTCCTTTAACCCGAATATGGAATGGGAAAGCTGCACGAACTTCTTTCCCACTTTTGAAATGGTACCCAACAGTGGAATGAAGGTCCAACTGCCCGAACTGAAATGGAAAAACCAGATAACACCGCCCAAAAACTGCAGTTCCTCAACACTGAAACTCCTCGCACTCACTGCCGATTTCAATACGGCCGCCGTTCCTGTAAAGGTACAGGCGAAACTTGAGTTGGAGATTAGTAGAAGTTCGGCTGTTCCCGATCAGGACTGGAATTTTCCGGTTGATCCGGCGGAAGGATGGCTGCTCATCATCGGCTGCCTGAAGTTTGCCTCGCCGAATCAGTCATCAGTGATGAAGGAAGAATTTTCGGCAGCTTATCTTTGGGCAGGAATGCAGGGAGATTAGTCTTGTTAATGCAGCGTCATTTTCACAATCCGGTCTTTTCCGGCAAAAACCAATGTGTTTGCATCAATCCATTCGCAGACATAAAGACCTTTTTCATCAGAAATTTTCGTCCAGGTTTTTCCGTAATCCTGGGAGAATTCAATATTCTGATCGCCCACTGCGACAATGTCTTTGCCTTTCGATTTCGGACGGATTTTCACACAGGTTTTATAACCTGCATTTTTCCCTGAAGCCTGAATCTGCCAGGTTTCGCCGCCATCGTGCGTGGTTGCGATATTGTTGATATTTTCTGCCTGTTTGGTGTAATCACCGCCCACCGCAATTCCGAATTTCTTATCATAGAAATCAATGGAATAAATGCCCTGCGAGGATGTTCCCTGAATGAAAGGAGTTTCGATGGCCTTCCAGGAAAACGGATGATTCCAGTTAAATTTAAAAATCCTTGCTTTAGAACCGCCAGTGGCAATCCAAACCCAGTTTCCCGACATCGCGATATTGGAATTACTTGCCGCAAAATGGGCTTCACCGGGGAAATATTGAGGAAAATTAGCTTTGGGAGTGCTTTTATTTAAGTTGGTAAATATCAAATTCTTACCGCTCCCATCTTCATTGGGATCACTTATTGCAATTCCTCGGTCTCTGGCAGGATCAAAAATGAAAGCATCAAAAAAGGCAGTCTTGGTCGAATCTGTCCTGTTGAGGCTTACTTTTAAGTTATTCTTCTGAACGGTAAACCAGTGGGCGGGGGAGCCAATATTAATCGCGTAAAAACTAGACTTAGTTTGCGCCAAAGTTCTGAACTGTAATTTTTCAGGGGACAGTTTAATCTGCTTTTTATCCGCTGTATCCTTCAGACTCACATATCCGAATTTGGAATCCGTCCCGGAATACCACACTTTTCCGTCCCACAGCTGCAGCGCACGGATAGAGATTTTATCTTTCAGCAGCGTTTGGAATTCCGTTTTTTGGGCAAAACCTAAGTTGATACACATTAAAACAGACAGACAGAAAAGTTTTCTCATAGGAAGATTATTGAATCAGAAATATATAAAAAATCCCGCCATAAATGACGGGAAATTTCAATAGTTTATTGATTTGATTTATTTTCTGTTTTTGATGAAGTAATATCCATAAAGAATGGTGTGAACAATGATCATTACTACCGAGAACATAATTAATCCACTGTCATCGGTTTCTGCATTCTGGTGGTGAAGATACGCAAGCACCGCCAGAACCAGCGTTAACGCAGCTCCTGAAATCGCAGTGACCGAATAGTTTTTAGGATCATGGGTCGTGTTGTTTGCTTTTCCAAGGAATGAGTTTTTAATTCCTCTGAAAAGATATACATCCAAACCAATCATCATCCAACAAACCAAACGGATCCAGGTATCGAAAGGAAGGAAGGCCATCATTCCGAAACATACCAGAACCCCTAAGACAGGAACTAACGGAACCAACGGTGTTCTGAACGCTCTTGGCGCATCAGGCTGAGTTTTTCTCAGAACCAGTACCCCTACACAAACCAGAATGAAAGCAAACAAAGTTCCGATACTCGTCATTTCCCCCACTACTCTTCCGGGGATAAACGCCGCAAATAAACTCACAAATACCAGGAAAAACAAGTTGGATTTATAAGGAGTTCTGTATTTAGGGTGAACTTCACTGAAAACTTTAGGAAGCAAGCCGTCTTTACTCATCGAGTAAAATACCCGGCTTTGTCCCATAAGCATTACCAAAATCACTGACGCATATCCCAGTAAAATCGCTAAAATGATGGTCGTATTTAACCATGGATAGGCAGGAACCACTTTTCCGTTGACCACATCTCCCATCGCTTCAATAGCAATAGCCACAGGCGCCAGGTGATCTGATCCGCCGCCGGCTGCAAAAGCTTTGTAATGAACTACCCCCACCATTACGTAGGCAAAAATAATATACAGAACGGTACAGATAAGAAGCGAGCCCATAATACCGATAGGCATTGATTTTTTAGGATCTTTTGTTTCCTGTGCTGCAGTAGAAACTGCGTCAAAACCGATATAGGCGAAAAAGACGACGGCGGCTGCCCTGATAATTCCCGACCATCCGTATTCGCCGAACTTTCCGGTGTTTTCAGGAATCAGCGGGGTTAAATTTTCCGCTTTTACATATTTGAATCCAACTACAATAAAGATAATAACGATCGCTACTTTCAGAATCACAATCGCGGTATTGACTTTGGCAGATTCGCTGGTCCCTTTGATGAGGATTAAAGACATCACCAGTACAATGAAAACCGCCGGAAGATTGATAATTCCGGAAGCGCCCGTTGAAGTGATATCAAAAGGAGTCGTAATAAGCGTCTCCGGCAAAGCAACGCCGAAAGAATGGAAAAATTTCCCCAGATAGCCACTCCAGCTTGAGGCGACGGTTGCAGCTCCCACGGCGTATTCCAACACCAGATCCCAGCCGATGATCCAGGCGATAAACTCGCCCATCGTGGCATAGGAGTATGTATATGCACTTCCTGCAACAGGAATCATTGATGCAAATTCCGCATAACACAAACCGGCGAAAGCACAGCCGATCGCTGCAATAATAAAGGAAATCATGATTCCGGGACCCGCATAATTAGCGGCGGCCATTCCGGTGATTGAGAAAAGTCCCGCTCCGATAATCGCTCCGATACCCAAAGCAACCAGGGATGCGGAAGAAAGTGTTTTTTTTAATCCCTGTTCAGACTCATCGGCTTCTGCCATCAGCTGTTTCAGGGGTTTCGTTCTCCAAAGATTCGACATTTTTAATTTTTTAAGATTTCCAAAAATATAAAAATTTAGTAATGATCAACTATTTTCCGCAAGATTTCTTTTCTAAAATTTAACACACTCACCCTAAAATTCTGATTTCCATAGGGAAATTACAAAAATGATTATACCCATAAAAATATTTATCTTTGGAAACATGAATTTCTACGAGCTCTTCCTGAAACCTTACGCATCTTACGAAACCTACGAAATCATCCTCGAATTCACCGCAGCTGTTTTTGGTCTGCTGAGTGTGTACTTTTCTATCAAAAAAAACATCTGGGTGTATCCCACAGGCATTGTTTCTACGGCACTTTATGTTTACATTCTTTTTAAATTCGGGTTGCTCGGTGATATGATGATCAATTTCTACTATACAGTAATGAGTATTTACGGCTGGGTGCTGTGGGCGAAAAGTTCGGAAGACCATGTTCATGTAGAAGTGTCACCGGCGAAGAAAAAGGAATGGATTTTTGCAGGAATTTTATTTGCGCTGAGTTTAATTTTAGTCACTACCGTTTATTACTACAAACCTTTTATCGACAATAAATTTTCAATGCTGAACGTCACTTTAGGCTTGGATCATCTCGACTGGGCCAACTGGCTGGATGTGTTAACCACTGCGATTTTCCTTGTCGGGATGTGGTTCATGGCAAAAAGAAAAATTGAAAACTGGATCTTCTGGATCATCGGTGACTTAATATGCATTCCCATGATGATTTACAAAGGTTTGGGAATTACCTCGGTACAGTATTTGGTTTTCACAGTGATGGCTGTGGTGGGCTATATCGAATGGAGCAAAAATTCAAAAACTGTATTGAAATCTCATTAAACCTTAAAAAGCACGCGCATTCACCGCTTAAAAATCTAGCCGGCACCCGAAAAACACTGAGGTTTTGTGATTAATTTAACATCAGGTCAATTAGAAAAACAGCAGGATTTAATTATCTTTGCTGGTCCAACCAGCAGCGGCATTTTCCGCTTTTTTTATGCAGAATTATATGGAATTTTACAAGTATCAGGGAACAGGAAACGATTTCGTAATGATCGATAACCGCGACCTGCAGTTTCCTAAAGGAAAAGACCTTATCGCAAAACTCTGTGACCGCCGTTTCGGAATTGGCGGTGACGGATTGATTTTGCTGGAAAACAGTGACCATACCGATTTCAAAATGGTATATTATAATTCCGACGGAAACGAAAGCACCATGTGCGGAAACGGAGGAAGATGCCTGGTGGCTTTTGCCCATTTTCTTGATGTTTTTGAGGACAGAACAAAATTTGAAGCCATTGACGGAATTCACGAAGCCGAAATTAACAATGGCATCGTAAAACTGAAAATGATCGATGTAGATCTCATCAGGAAAGATGGCGACAATTCCGTTCTGAACACAGGTTCGCCACATTTTGTACAGTTCGTAAAAGACGTTGAAAATTATAAAGTTTACCAAAACGGTAACGAAATAAGAAATTCTGCTACTTATAGACAGGAAGGAATTAATGTAAATTTTGTTGAAGAGATTTCCGACAGCGAAATTTTCGTAAGAACCTATGAACGCGGTGTGGAGGATGAAACATTCAGTTGCGGAACCGGTGCTACAGCTTCTGCCCTGGTTTTCATGAAAGACAGGCACAAAAATTCTGTTGACGTGAAAGTCTTAGGCGGAAATTTAAAAGTGTACGCTGAGCAGGATGGAGATTCTTTCAGAAATGTTTGGCTCGAAGGTCCCGCAAAACAGGTTTTCAAAGGGAAAATCAGTTGGTAGGAAAAAGGTAGTTTAAAAAATAAAAGACAGTAGAAAGTTTATGAAAAAAGGAGGTACACTCTTTGCCATTATTGCGCTGCTTATTCTGTTGATCGGCGGTTATTACGGCTATCATTATTACAGCAAATATTACGGCAATAATGTGGAAAAAGAAGGTTATGTTTTAATTCCTCATTCTGCAAATTTCAATTCGATTCTCGATTCTGTTGCACCTTATCTTAAGAATAAAGAGCAGTTTGCCGAAGTAGCGAAAAGCAAACATCTGAATACCATTTTCAAAGCCGGCCGTTACCGCATTAAATCCGGAACAGGAAATACCGATTTGGTGAATATGATCAAGGCCGGAAACCAGACGGAAAACACTTACAGAATAGGAGATTTCGGTGATGTGTATCAGATGGTGGGACGCGTGACCAAAAAAACAGAACTGGATTCCCTGAAATTCGCCACTGATCTTAATAATATTGCAGTTCAGAAAGGCTATAAAAACGCCGAAGATCTTAAGAAATATTTCTTTATCGACACCTATAACTTCTTCTGGACCGTCACTCCGAAAGAGTTTTTCAAAAAATTTGAAGACGGATACAACGACTTCTGGACGGCCGAAAGAAAAGCCAAAGAAGCACAAAGCGGCCTGACGAGAGATCAGATCTATGCGCTGGCTTCCATCGTTTATAAAGAATCCGGCGGAAAACCTGACGAACAGAAAACCATCGCCGGCCTCTATCTGAACCGTTACCATAAAGGAATGAAACTGCAGAGCGATCCTACAGTAATCTATGCCATTAACAAAGATTCTAATTTTACGACGCCGATCAAAAGAGTGCTTTATAAGCATCTTAAACATCCTTCCCCTTACAATACCTATGCTAATGCAGGAATTCCGCCGGGACCGATTTGTGTAACAGATAAGAACTCTGTGGATGCCGTATTGAATGCGGAAAAGAATAACTTTATCTATATGGCAGCAGACCCTGACCGCTTTGGTTTTCACCGCTTCACTGCCAGTGATACTGAACACGCCAAAAATGCCCACGATTATCAGGCATGGCTGAATTCAAAACATATCAATTAAGATTCTATAATCCATTCAAATTCAAATAATAAATAAAATTAAAACACTTTTACTGGTGATTTTAAATGCCTTTAAACAAACATTTATTTAACTAACAGGGCAAAAAGTAATCAGTATAGGTATAAACTAGAAATATGACAGACAAGATTGAGATTTCATCAATGATCAGAAAGAGGACTTTAGGTTTGGTATTTGTTCTCGGAGCGGCAAGTTTTGCCTTTGCACAGGAGAAAGCAAATGTAACAGGAAAAATTGTTGACAAGCACAATGTGGCAGTTCCCTATGCATCCGTAAGCTTCAGCAACAAAGCCAACAAACTTTTCAGTGATGCAGTTTTAACAGATGAAAAAGGGGAATACCGTCTCGCACTGGTTCCGGGAGCTTACGCGATTACAGTGGAAGCCATTGATTTTAAAAAAGTAACTTTAAATAAGCAGATCACCACTGCAGGCAACCTCGGTAATTTCACCGTGGAAGCTGAAGGATCAGCTACCAATACGAAAACCCAGGATATCCAGGGCGTTACCATTACTGCCCAGGCAGTGAAAGCGTACCGGGTAGAAATCGACAAAAAGGTTTATGATCCCTCTTTAGACATTGTCGCAAAAGGCGGTAACCTGCAGGATGTTTTAGCCAACGTGCCTTCGGTAGATGTGGATACCGACGGAACGGTTTCGATGCGTGGAAATACCAATGTGAGGTTTTTAATTAACGGAAAACCATCTTCGATGCTTGGAATCGATGACGGCGCGAATGCACTGCAGTCTATCGCAGCCGACCAGATTGAAAGAATTGAAGTCATTACAAATCCTTCATCGAAATACGAAGCCAGCGGAACCGCAGGTATTCTGAACATTATCCTGAAAAAATCTAAAAAAGTAGGGTTTAACGGAAGCGTGGAAGGAACTTTAGGTTATTTGCCGACTTCAAGATTAAATACCAACCTGAGCTGGAGAAAAGGTGCATGGACTTACTACGTCAATGGAGGTGGCGGTTACAGCAGAAATAAATCTACCAATAATTCAGAATTTAATTCTTTCTTAAACCCTGAAACTCTGAATGACGGTTTCTCTATGAAATCTATTCAGAATGGCTCTAACAAGGGAGAAAATAAGAATTACAACGTTACGACCGGGTTCGTGGTAGATGTTACTGACAAATCCACCCTGAACGCTTCAGTAATGTTAAGAAACTTTAATAACGAATCTACCGGGGAAACTACCTATTTTGATAATGTGATCATTAAAGACAGAACCGCACTGGGATATCCGAATGTTCCTTATACATTGCAGGATCAGTTTACGAACAGACTTAATACAGGGACAAGTACAAATAACTCCTTTCAGGCAGATTTAGGTTTCGACCAGAAAATCGGAGATAAAGGCCAGATGATTTCCCTTGCGACAAGTTTTCAGAAGAACAAAAGCGACGGTACTTCAATGATTAATGAAAATGGTTACGATAATGAATTTGATGTTGCCACTCATACCCTTAATAACATTCTTACAAATTCGGTAAACACTACTTTTCTAGCGAAAGCCGATTACGAACTGCCTGTAGGTGAAGTTTCCAAGATCGAAGCCGGGGTTAGATATGATTCCAACCAGAATGATTACGATTATTATGTAGATCAAAGTAAAAACAACGGACCGGTGGAAGTATTACCGAATTTTACCAGCGCTACATTCTATAAAGAAAACATTCTCGCGGGATATACCCAGTTTAAGAGCAAGATAAATAATTTTGGCTATCAGTTAGGTTTAAGAGCTGAAAATACGGACATCGGCGTAAATTTCAAAAGGGTAAGTGA
Source organism: Bacteroidota bacterium (assembly GCA_018902795.1). Taxonomy (GTDB): domain Bacteria; phylum Bacteroidota; class Bacteroidia; order Flavobacteriales; family Weeksellaceae; genus Kaistella. Next base: position 97,393 of record JAHIQD010000003.1, read on the forward strand.
TGCAGCTCAGATCAATGTCGACAAGAATTACCTGAAATTTTTCCCAAGTGTATTCTTAAGTTATGACCTTAATAAAAACAACCAGTTGTTGCTGAATTATTCACGAAGAATTAACCGTCCGCGTTCTTTCTTCCTGATCCCTTTCATGTCTTATAACAACAACAGAAACCTGTTCAGCGGAAACCCGGATCTTAATCCGACTTACGAAAACTCATTTGAATTAGGTTACAGCCTGTCGAAAAGCAAAGTTACTTTCAACCCGACACTGTATTACAAAAAATCTGAGGATGAAGTAAACATGTACCAGTACAGCGGACTGAATGCTGACGGCAATACCGTTATCTATACAATGCCTGTAAATGCCGGAACCGAGGCCCAGTATGGGGTTGATATCAATGCTACTTACGACCCGTTCAAATGGTGGAAAATCATGGGAAGTGCCAATTTATTCGGATATAAAAATGAGGGATCTTACGGAGATTTCGATTTTTCCGGAGAAGGATTTTCTTCCAGATTCCGTTTAACAAACACCTTTAAACCAACTAAAACCACCAGCTTCCAGATTCAGGGCTTTTACCGTGGTGCACAAAATACGGTATCCCAACAAAGAGAACCGATGTATGCGGTAAACCTCGGCGCAAGCCAAACCATCTGGAAAGGGAACGGAACCATCTCTTTCAACATTCAGGATATCTTTAATACCCGTGTCAGAGAAAACTTCACCACAACCCCGAGCTATTCGCAGTATAATTTCATGCAGTGGCAGCCGCGTCAGTTCACTGTTTCCTTAAGCTACCGCTTCAAGCAGGGTGATAAAGTTGATCAGCCGAAACGCAAAAAAGATGTCAACAGCAATTCATCAGGTGATGATGACCAGCAAGGGCCAATGTAAAAGGTTCACTATTAAACAAAATCAGTCCCGTTCAATATGACGGGACTGATTTTTTTTAGCTTTTAAAGATACTTTACAGTAATCTTGTCTTAAATTTTTATGCTCTGGATTCCAAGTACTTCTGCCATTCCCAGGTCGTACGCAGCGCTTCTTCCAAAGAAGTATCCGCTTTCCAGCCCAGCTCCTTTTCGGCTTTATCGGCGTTGGCATAAGCGATAGTGATATCTCCTGCCCTTCTTTCGCAAATCTGGTACGGCACCTCAACATTATTGGCTCTTTCATAAGCTTCTACCACTTCCAGAACTGAAGATCCCTTTCCAGTTCCAAGATTGTAAATATCAATCACCGTTTCTTCATTGGAAGCAATAAGCTTCTGCAAAGCTTTGACGTGTGCTTTTGCCAAATCTACCACATAAATATAATCACGGACTGCAGTTCCGTCCGCGGTGTCATAATCATTTCCCCAAATGTGGAGTTTTTCACGGATTCCCGATGCAGTTTGGGTGACATAAGGAACCAGATTATTTGGAACCCCGATCGGCAATTCACCCAACAGCGCGGTTGGATGCGCACCAATGGGATTGAAATATCTCAACAGTGAAATTTTCCTTTGATGAGCTGCTGCAAAATCTTTCAGAATTTCCTCTCCCATCTGCTTGGTTTTTCCGTACGATGATTCCGGAGTTTTAAGCGGTGTATTTTCATCGATTGGCTGCTCATCTGCCTGTCCGTAAACGGTGCATGATGAACTGAAAATAAAATTGGAAATATTTCGGGTTTTGAATTCCTGAAGGATATTAATCAATGAAAACAGGTTGTTTTCGTAATAGTCAATTGGTTTTTCCTGGCTCTCTCCCACTGCCTTATACGCAGCAAAATTAATACATCCGTCGATTTCGTATGCATCGAAAACCTGGGCCAGAAGTTCTTTCCTTTTCAGATCGAAGGGAAAAAACACCGGTCTCTTGCCAGCTACTTTTTCGATATTATCTAAGATAAATTTTTCGGAATTGGACATATCATCAACAATGATGACCTGAAAATTATTCTTTAAAAGCTCCACAACGGTGTGAGAACCGATGTAGCCGAGGCCGCCTGTTACGAGTATGGTCATGTTACAATTTTGAGAGTGAAATTTTAAAATTTAGTTTTCAACTTGGTTTACCTATTTGGTCGATCTCATTATCCACAGTTTTATATTTAAATATGTTTACAACCATTAAATATAGCCCAATAAATATAGATTTCTTCAAAGATTGAGGGGAATAAATGCCGAAAAACATATTCCATATAACCATTAAAAAAAACCATAAAAAAACTGGTAAAATTGTGATATTAATTAGGAGAATTGTTTTCCGGTGTTTTTCAAATAATGCAATTGTAATAAAGATGTTTAAAATTAAAAATAAGAACATCCAGAGAAAGTTCTCCAGAACAAAATCTCTTTCTCGGAACTGAAGGATCCCTAAAAGTACAGTTATACAAATTAAACTATGTGCTATTACAGCTAAAACAAATAGCCATTTATACTTAAAAATCCTTTTTTTCAAAATTAATCATTCATAAACTCCAAAACCCCATCTGTAATATATTTCAACTGCTCTTCATCAAGTTCCGTATGCATCGGAAGCGAAATCACCTCGCCCAACAACTTATCTGTATTTACAAAATCTTTCGGATCACTTTCCTGAAAATAAGCTTTCTGTTTTCTTAAAGCCACCGGATAATAAATCATCGCCGGAATCTCTTTTTCAGCCAGAAACTGCTGAAGCTCATTTCTTTTTCCGTTCAGAATTCTGAGTGTATACTGGTGAAAAACTTGGGTGGAATATTCCGCTCTTTTCGGGGTTAAAATATTCGGGTGGTTTGCGAAAGCTTCGTCGTAATAATCTGCAGCTTTTCTCCGCGCTTCGTTATAGGTATCCAAAAGCGGAAGTTTTTTTCTTAAAACCGTCGCCTGAATGCTGTCTAAACGCGAATTCACACCAACCTCATCATGATAATATCTTTCGTACATTCCGTGGTTTACAATGCCGCGAAGTTTATGGGCAAGTTCGTCATCATTGGTAAAAATAGCACCCCCGTCTCCGTAACAGCCCAGATTTTTAGACGGAAAGAAAGAAGTAGTTCCCATAATTCCCATGGTTCCGGATTTCTTAACAGTTCCGTCAGAGAAAGTGAAATCTGCTCCGATAGCCTGAGCATTGTCTTCAATAACTGCTAAATGATGTTCTTTTGCCACTTTAAGGATTTCTTCCATATTGGCACACTGTCCGAAGATATGCACCGGAATAATCGCTTTTGTTTTCGGAGTAATTGCGGCTTTCAGTTTATTGATATCAATGGTGAACGTGTCATAATCAACATCCACCAAAACCGATTTCAGTTTTAACAGATGAATCACCTCCACGGTTGCTGCAAAAGTAAAGTCGGCGGTAATCACTTCGTCACCTTCTTTAAGATCAAGAGCCATCAGAGCGATTTGAAGCGCGTCGGTTCCGTTCGCACACGGAATCACGTGTTTTACATCCAGATAGGTCTCAAGTTCAGTTTGAAAAGATTTTACTTCGGGTCCGTTAATAAATGCGGCAGAATCCAGCACATTTAAAACTGCATTGTCTACATCTGCTTTTATCTTATAATATTGACTTTGAAGGTCAACCATCTGAATTTTTTTCATACGTATTTTTTCTTTTTTCTTTTCAAATGCAACCGCAACAGTGCAGAGCGGATCACTCCGTCATTTTTATGATCAGCGGTTTCATAAAAATATTTGCTCAAATTTAAGAAAATTAAATTTTTAAGAAAACTAAAACCCTGATAGTTTTCGCAATACTTTCACATAATCATTAAATTTCTGTATTTCAGGAATTTCAAAATTTTAATTTTAACCAATAATTGACGAACAACTACAATCAATTTACTGAAAACGGAACACAATCAAAATTTAATTACCATAACCTAAATATAAATTGAATTCATTTGCATAATTTTCAACAATTTTTTTAATTTTGTCCCAGTTCAATAAAATTACAACATGAAAAAAATACTATCGGTTTTTATCCTTTTTGTTTTCGCATATGCCGGTGCACAGACCGAACTGGTTTTTGTCTTCTTTAAAGACAAACCCAACAAAGCAGCGTTTTATGCCAACCCGCTTTCAGAACTTGACCAGAAATCACTTGACCGCAGAACACGGCTCGGAATTGCACTCAATGATCAGGATGCACCCATTGAACCCGCGTATATTCAGAACATCAGAAATCTTGGATTTACCGTAACCGATTATTCAAAATGGATGAACGGTGTGGCCGTAAATGCCACTGCAGCGCAGATTGCCACACTTCAGGCGCAGACTTACGTACAGTCTGTAGAAAGATTTATCAAACATCCTTCAGGGGGCGGCAAAGAATCGGTAAAAAAAACAGATAAATTCGAGCTGTTCAACAGTACCACAGGAAAAACCGATTTTAACTATGGTACCGGATTGGCACAAATCAACCAGATCAACGTCCGTCCGCTTCATATCGCAGGATATACAGGAGCCGGCGTAACCATTGCAGTAATCGATACCGGTTTCCCAACGGTGAATACAGGATCTGCTTATGCGCGTATCCGCAACAACGGACAGATCAAAGGCGGCTATAATTTTGTGAACAAAAGCACAGACATTTACAATACTTCGCTCAACAATCACGGTTCTTACTGTTTGGGAGTGATCGCGGGATATATCGCAAATTCTTACGTAGGGTCCGCTCCTGATGCTGATTTTTATCTTTATGCTTCGGAAGACGGTGTCAACGAAAAACCGGAAGAGCTTATCTACTGGACTGAAGCAGCAGAAGAAGCCGACAGAAAAGGCGTAGATGTAATTTCAACCTCTCTTGGATATTATGACTTTGATGATCCCCGTTACAACTTGCTTTATTCAGATATGAACGGAACCACTTCTTTCATCGCAAGAGCAGCGCAGATCGCCACAGAAAAAGGAATTTTTGTTCTTGCAGCTGCCGGAAATGAAGCGCAGAATGCATGGCATTACATCATTACTCCTGCTGATAATGAAAAGGTTTTCACCGTGGGTGGAGTAACTTCTACTGGCGCCAGTTCTTCTTTTTCTTCTTACGGTCCTAATGCAGTCGGTCTCATAAAGCCAGATGCAAGTGCACGCGGCACCAGTACCGCAATGGCTTATAACAACAGTGCCACAACAAGCAGCGGAACCTCTTTTGCTACGCCTTTGGCGGCAGGAGGTGTAGCCTGTCTTCTTCAGGCTGTTCCCACAAAACCTTTGGCGGACGTGCGGAACATTTTGCGTAAAAACGCCTCGCTATATCCTTCAACGACAGCCCAGATGGGTTATGGAATTTTAAATTTCGGAAAATCCTTAACAGAGGCGCAGTTAGCCAGTGCAGAAAACAGTAAAATTTCCAGGATTTCCCTTTATCCAAATCCTGTTTTTACAAGTTTCACCGTTAACACTTCAGAAAAAATCATCTCGGTGGAAATCTACGATGCTTTAGGAAGAAAAGTTCAGACTCTTGCAAATGAAAAAACCAATAACATTGAGCGTTTAAGCAAAGGTATTTACTTTGTAAAGATAAAGACCGATAAAAATGAGTATATCGAAAAACTCATCAAGCAGTAACAACACAAAAAGACCTTCAGTGAAGGTCTTTTTTTATATAAGTTAATATTTCGAATCTTTTGCGAGTCAATACAATTTAAGCTTAAAGCCAAATCCCTGCAGTGTTTAATTATTCAGCCGTTACAGGATCAATAATGGTGGAGACTTTACTCACTGAGTTCGCAGGAAAACCGCCTTGAGCCGCGTGCTCACGTATCATTTCTTCATTTGGGGCATTGTAAACACAGTAAATCTTATCATTGGTGACATAGCTTTGAACCCACTGTATTTGCGGCCCCATTTTGTCTAATACTTCACGGGATTTCTGTGAGATTGCTTTCAGTTCTTCCGAACTCAGTTTTCCTGCTCCCGGAAATTCTCTTTCGATTACATACTTAGGCATGATTTAGAATTTTAATTTCAGCCTACTCTATTCGGTTTTCAGCTTCCCCGTTTTACTTTACACTTTATCATTGAACAATTATTTCTTGATTCTCCTCTTTATTATTTACTTAAAGCCATAATTTTAACAAACTGAAATGAAGCAACATACAAAGCATAAAGCTACGCAATCTGATGCAAAAACCGACTTGTTTTTAACCCTATTGCATATCGTTTAAAACCATGATTTTACCGGCTTCAAACCTTTGAGGCCTTGTTCGTCCAAAAGCAAGATCTGGAAAATCTAAAGTAACTTTAACCACAAATTAAAAGACCTTCCGAAGAAGGTATTTGAAGTAAAATATTTATAAAATAGCTAATCGTAATGAAATCTGCATTTTGCAATTAAAATTTCATCTTCATGGTATTGGTATATTAACCGGTGCTCGTCATCAATTCTGCGTGACCAGAATCCGGAATATTTATGTTTGAGCGGTTCGGGTTTTCCAATTCCGTCAAACGGATTTCTCGCAATATCTTTAAGTAAATCGTTGATCCGTTTGACTTTTTTTCTGTCGGTTTTTTGCCAGTACAGATAATCTTCCCACGATTCATCTACAAAAACATATTTCATCTTAATCCTCGCTTAGATCTTTTGGAAATGATTTTCCGCTTTTCAGTTTTTCAATGGCAGAATCAAGCCTCATTTCATTTTTCTTTGATGAAAGTTCGTAATTCGTGGCCATTAAAGAATTGTATTCATCCAGAGACATAATCACGATCCCTGAATCTTTACCACGATTGATAATCAGCGTTTCGAAGTTCTTCGCAACCCTATCGAGATATGTTTTTATATCCTTTCTAAAATCAGAAACACTTGCAATAAACATAGTAATGTATTTTATTTTGTACAAATATATGTACAAATTTTATACCAGACAAATTTTGTTAAACTGATTAATAATCAAAAAATTAAACCAAAACCGATTACTAAACCCGTAATATCTTCTCCATTGCCTTTCCTTTTGCAAGTTCGTCAACCAGTTTATCCAGATAACGGATTTTCTGCATCAGCGGATCTTCAATTTCTTCAACCCGGTAACCGCAGATTACGCCGGTAATTTTTGCAGCATTTGGATTAAGCTGTGGCGCCTTATTAAAGAAATCTTCAAAATTGGTTTTGCTATCCAGAACGTCCTGAAGCATTGCTTCACGGTAACCGGTAAGCCAGAAAATAATTTCGTCAACTTCAGCTTTTGTGCGGCCTTTCTTTTCTGCTTTTGCAATGTAGTGCGGATAAACACTTGCAAAAGACATTCTGTAAACCCGGGTGTTGTTAGTGTTCATCGAATTATTGTTTTTACGCCGAATTCCTGCTCGCATTAATATTCCCGAACAGTGAACGCATGACCAGTTTTTCATACGCATCCCTGTTACCTTCCTCTTTTTGAATTTTTATCAGCGCGTATTGCTGGATGCTCAATAATGGAAGCACAATTTTCTCCCGGATTTTTACCGATTTCCGGGAAAGCGGTTCCTCTTCCATCAGCAGTTTAAAACCGGTCAGTTCCAGCATCAGCGATTTTGAAAGTTCATATTCTTCAAACAAGATATTCCAGAATCCCCCAAATTTTGGATTGTTTTTCATGTAATACGTGAGCGGAAAATAGGATTTATTCATGCTCATCATTGAATTCAACACTAAAGTTTTAAAGAAATCCGAACCTTTGTAAAGTGCATGTACCTCATCAAACCTGCCTTTATTTTTAAGTTCATTCAAAGCAAATCCAAACCCGAAAAACCCGGGGACATTCTGTTTGAGCTGGCTCCATGAACCTACAAAAGGAATTGCACGGAGATCCTCAAACTTCAGTTCATTGGTCCCGCCTCTTTTGCTCGGCCGGCTGCCGATATTGGTTCTTCCGTAATATTCCAGCGTACTCATTTCCTGCAGATATGGCACAAACATCGGATGTGCTTTCAAAGCGGAATATTTCTGAAAGCTGATTTCCGCCAGTTCCTGAATGAGATGTCTTTCCTTCTCCGTCAGATCCTTTTTTGAATTTTTAAAGACGTCGTTCTCAATACCAGCCGTTAAAAGCTGTTCAAAATTATATTTTGCCTGATCTTTATTCCCGAAAACACTGGTAATCGTCTGTCCCTGAATCGTAAGTTCTATCTTATTGTTCGCAATCGTTTTTCCCTGTGAGGCATAGAAATCGTGAGTCTTTCCGCCACCTCTTGCAGGCGGACCGCCGCGTCCGTCAAAGAAAATGACTTTAATATTGTTTTCATCCGAAATTTTCGTCAGCTGCTCCTTGGTTTCGTAAATTTCCCAGTTCGCTTTCAGGTAACCTCCGTCTTTGGTGCCGTCAGAAAAGCCAAGCATAATCGTCTGTGCATTTCCTCTCCTTTCCAGATGCTTTCTGTACGCCGGAAGTTCATACAGTTCTTTCATGACATTTTCACCGGCATCCAGACCATCCATCGTTTCGAAAAGCGGAACAATATCCATATTGATTTCTTCTTCACTATAACCGCAGAGCCTGAAAAGCCCGTATACATTCAGCACATCTTTAATACCGTCAGAATTGGAAATAATATAGCGGCTCATACCTCTTTCTCCGTTCTTTTTCTGGATATTACGGATGTTATAAATGTTTTCAAGCGTATCTTTGGTAATGCCTTCGAAATCATTCGGATTTAAAACGACATCGGTTTCCAAAAGCCAATCCAGTTTATCCTTGGCAGAAATATTTTCTGAATTCAACCCCGATTTTGCCGCGATAATTTCATCGATCACATTTTGATGAATCCTGCTGTCCTGGCGGATATCGAGCGTTGCAAAATGAGTCCCGAAAATTTTTACCCGGTCTTTAAAATCCTCCAGAAGATTTTTGAAAAGCCCGTTGTGCTGACCGGTAAGTATTTTTTCAGCTTCACTAATTCTGTTTAAAATCTGCTCGGCGGTAATATCTTTATCTTTAAAAATGGCATCGTAAAGTTCATGACTTAATGTTTCCAAAACTTCAGAAACGCCCCTGAAACTGAGTCTTCTTCTCAGATTTTTGAGATGTTCGTAATACGATTTCAATATCGAAGAATAGAGTTCCTGTGCAACTTTCTGAGTGATTTCAGCAGTAACGAAAGGATTTCCGTCGCGGTCGCCTCCTGGCCAGAATCCAAGCTGAAAAATATCCTGATGGGGAACAAAATGCGGGTTTCCAAAAGCATTTTTAATCTTTCTGTAGAGCTCTCCGATAGAATCGTAATATACATATCGAAGGTAAAAAATAATGCTCATTGCTTCATCGAGCGGCGTTGGTTTCTCCCGGTTTAAAAACGGAGTTTTACCCAGCTGCTGCAGAAGCATATCGATATCGGTCACTGAATCTTTCATAATGGCCGAACGCAAATCGTGCAGAATCCGCTGCACCGAATTGGGATAAAACTGCGTAGGGTGCGCCGTAAAAACCACTTTTACCGCAAAATCTTTCATCTTGTTGCGCGTCGCCTCAAGCTGATGTTCCTGCTGTGCTCTTTCGTGAAGATGAAGAAGAGTGCCGGCTTCACTTTCAGAATGCAGTTCGGTGAAAGCAGCATCTTCAATGCTGTCGAACAGCACCACCTGCCTTTCGATATACTGTATGATCTTGAACAGCAGTTCGGTTTTCTGATCCTCAGTTTGCAGTTCAGTATGTTTGCTGAAAAATTCTTCCACGATTTCTTCCGGGCTTTTTCCATGTTCGTAACCGGCTTTGCTTTCTTCATATAAAAATGGAAGCAGCATCCCGATATTGGTCATTTTATCGTAGGGCAGACTCATGAAAAGTGAGTTGTAAATCTGGAATTTATTCTCCACGACCTGTCTGAATTTTTCTGTTCTTTCTTCGTTTTGCATAGAACAAATTTAGGATTTTTAAACTTCTGTTTCACTGAATTTTTTCGAAATTAAATAAGACTTTCATAAGAAAATTGTATCTTCATAATATGAAATTCATCAAAATCGTATTCCTTTTTGTTTTTGCGTTTTCCGCCGCGCAGAAAGGGTTTGAAATTTCAGACCAGAAAAAAACCGTCATTCCTTTTCAGCTCATCAACAATCTGATGTTTATCCCTCTGAATATCAATGGCGTTGATCTCACTTTTCTTCTGGATTCCGGTGTCAGCGAAACCATTCTTTTCAGCCTGGATAATAAAGAAATCAATTTTAACGATATTGAAAAAATAAAATTTTCAGGTTTGGGCGAAAGCCGGGATATTGAAGGTTTACGGTCCGACAATAACATCGTTAACATTGGAAAAAATTTTAAAGATTTCAACCATACCGTTTTTATAATTTTAGACGAAAGCATTAATTTTTCCTCTCATGTTGGGATTCCCGTGAACGGAATCATCGGCTACCAGTTTTTTAAAAATCATCCGGTAGAAATTGATTATATCAGCAAAAAAATAACCGTTTATAATGATGACAAAGCCTTTACGAAACGCAGCAGAAGATACAAGGAATTTCCAATCACCATCGAAGGCAACAAACCTTACCTTATAGCAGGTGTGGAAATGACCTCCGCCCAAGTGGACTCAAAAATGCTGGTGGATTTGGGAAACAGTGATGCCGTGTGGCTTTTTCCTAAACTCATCAAAGATTTCGTTTACAACCGCCCGAATATTGACGATTATCTGGGACAGGGTTTCAACGGAGATATCTTCGGCAAAAGAAGCCGGATCCACCGCCTGTATATTGGCGATTACGTGTTCGAAAAACCTTTGACTGCGATGCCTGACGAATATTCCATCCAGAGTTTAAAACTGGTACCGGACAGAAAAGGCTCTATTGGCAGCGATGTGATGCGACGCTTCACTCTTATTTTCAATTATCCTGAAAACAAGATCTACCTCAAAAAAAATAAAGATTTCGACGATCCTTTTTTATTCAATAAAAGCGGACTTGATATTCAGCATGACGGAATGACCTGGGAAAGCGATCTGGTAAAAGTGGAAACCAAGAAAAACACCACCGACAGTGAAGGGATCAAAGTATATGACTCCCGCGAAGGTTTTCAGTACAGCTTTGTGCTCAAACCAAAATATTCGGTGGCGGGATGCAGAAAAGACTCCCCCTGTTTTGTGGCAGGAATACGAAAAGATGACAAAATACTCAGCATTAATAAAAGGAAAGCCGGTGATTTCACTTTGCAGAAAATTAATGATTTAATGAAAAGTGAAGACGGAACCAGGATTAATTTTGAGGTAGAAAGAAAAGGAGAGAAACTGAATTTTCAGCTGATATTAAAAGATCCAATTCCCTATCAGGATGCATATTGAACAAACTGTATTAGATAATATTCGGGCAAGGCCCAGATTTAAAATCATCACCGGAATCAGCCGCGAAGATTATACCGTGCTGCTGAAAAATTTTTTGCAGGAGAAATCAAATTTTTACTCCGGAAATATCAATTCTGAAACAGCAATAATCACGGTAAAAAGCGAATCCGACACCTACTGGAAACCTTGTCTTTCGCTCAGAACAGAACACGATGCTGAGGAAAACAAAACCGTGATAAAAGGCGTTTTCGGACCCACAAGTGCGGTCTGGACCTTTTTTATGTTTCTCTATTTTATTTTCAGCATTCTTTGGATGGTTTTTATCACCATTTGGTTCGTAGAAAAGCAGATCAACAGCCATGATTTTCCATGGGCGTTTTTAGCGTCACTAGTCACACTTTTCTTTTTGGCAGCAACGTATGCAGCAACAAGATACGGACAGTATAAAGCCAAAAGAGAAATGCAGAAACTACGCGAATTTGCCGAAGAATCTATTCTGACATTTGAAAATTAATGAAATTTTACAGCAGTTATTCTGGAGGATTTAACCAAAAAGCAATGCGTGCTTTATTTAATTAAATCATGTTTTAAGCCGCCGGAGTCTGTACAGTGTCTACCGCAGTGAGCTGCGACTGCACTTCTTCCCTCTTCTTCTGCTCTTCGAGAATTTTAGAAAGATGAGGTTCAATAATAGCATCGAGTTCTTCTACAGAAATATCATTAGCCCTGGAATCAGCGATCAGATTTTTCCATGGTTTTTTTCCTCCCCATTTGTAATCACCAAAAACAATTACCGGCGTACCGTTCGCTTTTAGCGTGGCTCCGTTTTTATTCAAAATCCAGATATCCACCCAATTGTAGAGATACTTTGCGTCATCCATAAGGAGTCTCAGACAGGAATGTGAAGCAGGGAATCCTGGCAAATCGTACTGATGCCAGCCAATTCCCAGGGTATTGTGCACATTTACATTATATGGTAATTTCCATTCGCTGTCCACGGTAGAAATGGCAAGTTCTTTTTTCCAGTTCGCAAACATAAGTCCGCGTTTCGTCTGTGCAGATTTTTTCCCCATACTCGTTGGTCCCCATTTGATGAGTTTCCCGTTTTCGTATAATGAATATGCCTGAATGGGGTAAGAAAAAAACACGATTTTTTTCACATCTTTCAACATTTCCACATTTGCAGGAAAAGGAGAATAGGACATCAGCGTCTTGTCAATTTTATCGGGAACAGCCAAAGTATCAGCTCTCCATTTGTTTTTGGAATCTAAACGGTTCAAGGCAAGAATAGTGTAGCGTTCGTCCGCAGAATATGTTTTGTTGAAAGCTTTCATTGCGGAATCTTTCTTCTTGGCCGGGAAAATAAAAGTTTTATAGGTCATTTCCGGTTGTGAATTCTCGACCTTTACGGTTGAATCCTTTACTGCGAGTGAATCAACTGTCGGCTGAACGGAATTGGTAATCTGTCCGGAAATCTCACTGTCTTTTTTACACTGTATAAGAACAGCAAAAACAAAAACAGCTGCTGCTGCATTCAATAATTTAAAATTCTTTATTTTCACTTCGAACATATTTGTTTATTTCACTTGAAGTTTGCAAGAATAATACCACAAACAGAGGCATTCAGCAAATGCATCATAAATGATTGAAAATTAATGTCATTTTAAAATTCGGTAACAAAAACCTCATCTAGTAGCAAACCTCCTCTTCCGAATGAGGTTACATGAACCGGAAAAACTTAAATGAAGTGTTCTAAATGATTAAATTGGGGAAAATCGTGACGCAGAAAGCTAATTCCGGTACATTTCCATGTATTTCTCCGCCGACTGTTCCCAGGAAAAATCGTAATTCATATTCGACTGAATTAAATTCTTCATTAATCTTTCCTCGTGATATATATGCAGTGCACGGTGCATCGCATGTACGGTATCATCAGCGCTTGCCGTACCGAAATTAATACCGCTTCCGCCGGAAGAAACATCGGTGACCGTATCACGCAGACCGCCCGTGTAACGCACAATAGGAACGGTACCGTAACGCATGGCGTACATCTGGTTGAGGCCGCAGGGTTCTACCCGTGAAGGCATCAGTAAAAAGTCAGAAGAAGCGTATATTTTATGCGATAGATATTCTTTATACCCCAAGTCTAAAGCAAAATTGGAATAAGAATGAGTAAGCTCGCTTAACTGATATTCAATATTTTTGTCACCGGAACCTAAAACCATAATATTGAGTGCGCCATATGTTTGCTGAATGCTTTTCCAGACAATTTCCGGAAGCAGATCTGCTCCTTTTTCACCCGCAAATCTTCCGATAAAGCTGAATAAAGGCAAATCAGGATTGAAACCATATTCTTCACAAAGCACCGTTTTATTCTTAAGCTTTCCTTCTGCTGCATCTTTTTTACCGAAATTGAAATCCAGAAAAGAATCGGTTGCCGGGTCCCAAACCTCTGTATCGATACCGTTGAGAATGCCGTATGCTTTACCGCCTTCCTGTCTGACCAAGCTTTCCAGTCCGCGGAAATGATGAAATAGTTCATTCAGATAACCTTCCGAAACTGCATTGAAAGCGTGACAGCATTTGATCATCGATGCCAGAGGATTAATGAAACCATCCCAATCGAGCAGTCCCCAGTTTTCACCGTGAAACCAAGGCATGTAACCCGTCATCTCCCATTTCATCTGTCCCTGATACTCACCGTTGTGGATGGTTCCTATAGTTTTAACTCCTTTGAGAAAGCTGAAATCCGGGCAGTTCTCAATCATAAAAGGAACTAACCCCGTGTGAGAATCATGGCAATGGATAATATCAGGGCGGATTTCCATAGCAGAAAGCCAGTGCAGAACACCGTGCTGAAACGCCAGAAACTGTTGGTCTCCATCCCAGTATCCGTACGGATCATTACGGTCTAGAAGTCCGGGGATTTTTACCAGATAGAGATCGAAACCTAAAGTTTTCGATCTTTCCTTCATCACCTGAACCTGGTACATGTGTCGGCTCTGATGAATCCATCCGTCAAAAACAGTTTCAAAACTGTGTTCGTGTACGAAAGGTTTGTTATACCAGGGCATAATGACACTGGCTTCAACACCTTTAATTTTATTGAGGTATTTTGGTAAAGCTCCCACTACATCGGCCAGTCCGCCAACTTTTGCAACAGGATAACATTCCATGGAAAGGTTAAAAATTTTCATATCAGAGGTTGACGGTTAGTCTAGAAATTTACAGTTTAATTCTTTACGGCGGGTTTGGATTTTCTTTTCACTGCTTTTTTCTGTTTCAGCACTACCCCTGCGAGCGGCGGTAACTTCAGCACAATAGCATTGGGCCTGTACATCCACTCATCATCTTCCTCATCTACTATTTCTGCTTTCACTCCGCTTCCGCCGTATTTTTCATCATCGGAATTAAGAATAACTTCCCAGTTCGTTCCTTCGTTCACTCCGATTTTATAGTCAAAAACTCTTGGGGTAAGATTAAGAACCGTCATGGTGACATCGTTTTCATCTTTTCCTTTTCTTAAATAAATATAAATGGAATTATCATCATCATTGGCTTCCACCCACTCAAATCCGTTCCGGTTAAACTGGTTTTCGTACATTGAAGTTTCGGTGGTATACATCAGATTTAAATCTTTAACAAAATCGTGAAGACCTTTGTGAACAGGATATTGCAGCAGATGCCAATCGAGACTTTGGGTAAAATTCCATTCGCGGGTCTGGGCAAATTCATTTCCCATAAATAAAAGTTTTGCGCCCGGATGCGTGAACATATACGTATACAACGCGCGGAGATTGGCGAATTTCTGCCATTCGTCACCCGGCATTTTGTAAATTAAACTCGACTTGCCATGCACCACTTCGTCATGGGAAAGCGGCATCATATAATTTTCATTATACATGTACATCGATGCAAAGGTGAGTTTGTTGTGCTGGTATTTTCTGCTGATGGGGTCTTCTTTGAAATATTTCAAGGTATCATGCATCCAGCCCATCATCCATTTCATCCCGAAACCGATTCCGCCGCTGTGCACAGGTTTTGTGAGCATTGGGAAATCCGAGCTTTCTTCAGCAATCGTCATGATATCCGGAAATTCTTTATACACTGCAGTATTGAATTCCTGGAGGAAGTGTTTGGCTTCCAGATTAATATTTCCGCCATCAATGTTGGGTTCCCATTCGCCTTCTTTTCTGGAATAATCCAGATGAAGCATTGATGTTACTGCATCTACACGGAGTCCGTCTGCGTGATAACGGTCGAGCCAAAACATCGCATTGGAAATTAAGAAAGATTTTACTTCGGGTCTGCCGTAATTGAAAATATGGGATTTCCACTCTGGATGAAATCCTTTTTTGGGATCTTCGTGCTCGTAAAGATAAGTTCCGTCGAAAAAATGGAGTCCGTTCGCATCACCGGGAAAGTGTGACGGAACCCAGTCGATAATAACTCCGATATCGTGTTGGTGAAGTGTATCGATGAGATACATCAGATCCTGTGGAGATCCGAAACGCGAAGTGGCAGCGAAAAATCCGGTCACCTGATATCCCCAACTCGGATCGTAAGGATATTCCGTCACGGGCATGAATTCAGCATGAGTAAAATTCATTTCCTTTAAATACGGGACCAGACGCTCGGCGATTTCATGGTAACTGAAAAATTTATCCGGCTCGTCAACACCGCGCATCCAGGAGCCTAAATGGATTTCATAAACCGAAATAGGCGCGTCCAGACTGTTTTTTTTCCAGCGTTTGGCCATCCAGTCTTCGTCGTTCCATTCGTACCATGTTGTAGAAATCAGGGAACTTGCCTGAACATTCTGTTCCCAGCTCAAGGCAAACGGATCACCTTTTTCAAGTAAAACACCGTTATTAGCGCGGATTGCATATTTGTAAATATTTCCCCAGTTTAAGCCGGAAATAAAACCTTCCCAAATTCCTGAACCATCCCATCTTGGCAATAACTGATGCTTCTCGGAATTCCAGTTATTAAAATTGCCGATTACCGAGACTTCTTTTGCGTGAGGTGCCCAAACGGAAAAATAAACTCCTTTCTGACCTTCCACATTCACGGTATGAGAACCGAATTTGTCATAAAGTTTGAAGTGTTTTCCTTCACGGAAGAGATAGATATCATGGTCAGTAAATAACGAATAAGGGAGAACTTTTTCCATAATAACAGCATTTTCAGGTTTTAGCTTTTACAGGTTTTCACACTTCTGCATTAATCATCAAATATATTTAATTTTATGCTAAATAAGTCAGACAAATCTGTTAAAACTAAAATAAATATTGCTGAATTACAACAAACAGTTCCTTTTTGAATAAAAATATTCAATCTACATTACGGATATCGGCAATGATTTTAAACCTGCCGGAAAAAAACCGACAGATCACAACTCAAAAATCGCGGACCAGCGAAAATCATTTTCAGAATTAGATCAAAATTAATCCGCCAAAACTTCAGGAACCTTCACGGCCAGTTCATATAGGTTTCCACGCATCAGAAACTTAATTCTTTCTCTCGTGGTCACGGTATTCACCTCTCCGTCTTTTACAATAATAATACGGTCTCCGGTAGCAATGTTCTGGTCGGAAATCCAGTCCTCGGGAGCGATATCATTCTCCTTTTCTTTCATCTCCTCTAAAATGTTTTCCGCCATTTCCTGGAAACCTTCATCAGAAGAATAATACACTTTATATTCAGGGTCGAGGCCCACTTTAAAAGGCTTCTGTTCTGCGATCAGATTTCCGGTGGTATTGGGCATCGGGTTATCAGATCCGTCGGTGAAACCCACTTCCATTAATTCTCCGTTGTGGGCAGCCGCATAATCAGTGATATCCTGATAGGTTTCAAAATTGGTAACCACCGTATAATCATCGTAGCGGTATTTCTGTAATCTGCTGTCTTCCATAATATTCTGTTTTTATTAATGTAAATAAATAATACTGTTTTTACGCTCCGCCTTCTTTTTTCACTTCCTGTAGTTCATTGTCTTTCAGCTTTGCCTCAATCTTTTCGACCTTGATACTTTGCCGCAGAAAAGCGAACAGACTCATATATACATTCGCGACAAATACCAGCGCGAAAAAAGAAATAAGATAACCCCTCCAATCATCAAAAAGCAGCCTGTATTTAGTGATGATCAGAATAATGGCTGTTATATAATGGCTGAAACAGTACTCACAGGTAAAGAGATAAAAAAACTTCCTTTTATAAAGTTCCCTGCATTCCTGGGATTTTTTAACACAGTATTCCCTCGGTTCTCTGAAAATTTCTTCATGGGTAACCGTCCACGCAATACACGCAACAGGTACTGCGAGAATAAAAAGCCAGAGCATCTGTTCATAAAGGTTTTCCATGATAATTTTTCTTCTGAACTTCAAAAGTAATGCCACAGAATTTTGGTGCTGAATTTGTATATTTGAGAAGAAAAATTCTCAAAAATATGTCGAAAGAATGCTGCAGCACAGACCCAAAACCAGCTAAAACTTCTACTGATAAAACATCTCATCAACATCATGAAAATGACGGACACGACCACGGACACTCACATGAACATGATGACCGGCTGGCATTTCAGCTTTTTCTCCCCGCGATAATATCTTTTACAGTTCTCCTCATCGGAATTGCTTTTGACAATCTGCTGAAACCTTATTGGTTCACAGACGGAATCCGGTTCGCACTGTATCTTGTTGCGTACATTCCGGTAGGTTTTCCGGTGATGAAAGAAGCTTTTTTAAGTATAAAAAACGGAGATTTTTTCTCTGAATTTCTTTTGATGACCATTGCTACGGTAGGGGCGTTTTCCATCGGCGAAAATCCTGAAGGCGTGGCCGTAATGCTGTTTTACTCCATTGGTGAGGTATTTCAGACAATGGCGGTTCAGAAAGCACAAATGAATATTAAAACACTTCTCGATCAGCGTCCTGACGAGATCACAATATTGGAGAACAGTATTCCAAAAATCCTGAAAGCCGAAGATGCTCAGATAGGACAGGTTATTCAGCTGAAACCCGGTGAGAAACTGGCGCTGGATGGCGAACTGATGTCTGAAACCGCTTCTTTCAATACGGCGGCGCTAACCGGTGAAAGCAAACCGGACACTAAAAAACAGGGCGATACTGTATTGGCTGGAATGATTAATCTGAACACGGTTTCGCTCGTAAAAATCAATACACTTTATCAGGATTCGAAACTTTCAAAAATCCTTGAAATGGTTCAGAATGCTTCTTCCCAAAAAGCCCAGACCGAACTTTTCATCAGAAAATTTGCAAAAATATATACGCCTATCGTAGTTTTTCTCGCCATCGGAATATGCATACTACCCTACTTTTTTGTTCACAATTATGAATTCAGGGACTGGCTTTACCGCGCATTGGTATTTCTGGTGATTTCGTGTCCTTGTGCTTTGGTGATTTCTATTCCCCTCGGATATTTTGGCGGAATCGGTGCCGGAAGTAAAAACGGAATTTTATTTAAAGGGAGCAACTTCCTGGATATTTTGGCGAATATTCAGAATGTAGTGATGGACAAAACCGGAACGATGACCGAAGGCGTTTTTAAAGTGCAGAAAGTTTTTATTGAAAAAGATTTTAATCAGGATGAAATTCTTCAGTTTCTGAATGTTTTGGAAAGCAAATCTACCCATCCGATCGCAACGGCTGTTCATGAATTTGTGGGCGAAATTAACCATAACATTCCCATTGAAAATCTGCAGGAAATTGGCGGTCACGGACTGAAAGGAACAATTAGCGGCAAAGAATTTCTCGCCGGAAATTTCAAACTGATGGACAAATTTAATATTCAGCATCATATCAGTCACACTGCGATTTCTGACACCTTAATTGCAATGGCTTATGACGGTAAATTCGCGGGCTATTTAACTATTTCCGATCAGATCAAAGAAGACGCGGCGGAGACGGTTGCTGAACTGAAAAAATTGGGAATCAAAACCACGATGTTGAGCGGCGACAAATCTTCAGTGGTTCTCGAAGTGGGTGAAAAAATAGGAATTACAGATACTTTCGGAGACCTTCTTCCTGAAGACAAAGTGAATAAAATTAAAGAAATTAAATCCAGAAATGAAAGTGTTGCCTTTGTTGGAGATGGAGTGAATGATGCTCCTGTTGTTGCTTTGAGTGATGTAGGCATTGCAATGGGCGGTCTCGGAAGCGATGCGACCATTGAAACTGCCGATGTGGTGATTCAGGATGACAGACCTTCGAAAATTCCAATGGCAATAAGAATTGGGAAAGAAACAAAGAAAATAGTGTGGCAGAATATCATGCTCGCCTTTAGTGTGAAAGCCGTGGTACTGATTCTGGGAGCCGGAGGTTTGGCTACCATGTGGGAAGCCGTTTTCGCTGATGTCGGTGTTGCACTTCTTGCCATTCTGAATGCGGTGCGGATTCAGAATATGAATTTCTCTAAATCCTGAAAGTCGGTTTCCGTCTTACAGATTTCTAATATGATTAAACACAGCTCCACTTAAGATCGTTTTATATTACAAGCTCAGCTGATTTTGCACATTCCACAAATAAAAAAGAGCTGATCGGCTTTCTCGGCGTGCATCAGGCTTCAGATTCGTAAATTTTCCTTAATTTTAGGGCAAATTTTTAAAAATGAAAAGAAGAAACATATTGCTTTCGGCAATACTTTTTCCGGCAGTAATGGCTTTCGCGCAGCAATACGGCGGAATGTGGATTCCCACAGAACTCAATGAAAAGGAAATGAAAGATTTGGGAATGAAGATTTCTGCAAAACAGATTTTCGATCCCTCAAAACCAAGTATTAAAGATGCTGTAGTACAGTTCAACGGAGGCTGTACAGCGGAAATCATTTCGCCACAGGGTTTACTTTTGACCAATCACCACTGTGGTTACGGTCAGATTCAGAAACATTCTACCGTTCAAAATGATTATCTGAGCGACGGTTTTTGGGCAAAAGACATGAACGGTGAATTGCCAAATCCTGGTGTTACCGTTGATTTTATCGCCGATATCAAAGAAGTTACAGGAGAAGTTTTAGCGGGAACGCAAAATCTGGATGCCAAAGCAGCGCAGGATTTAATCAATAAAAATTTAGAAACGGTAAAAGCCGGCTTCAAACTGGAATCATGGCAGAAAGTGATCATCAAACCGATGTATTATGGCAATAAATATTATGCGTATATCATCGAAACCTACAAAGACATCCGTTTGGTAGGAGCACCTCCGCAAAGCATCGGGAAATTCGGATCTGATACCGACAACTGGGTTTGGCCGCGTCATACCGGAGATTTTTCGATGTTTAGAATTTATGCAGGAAAAGACAACAAACCTGCGGAATATTCCAAAGACAATATTCCTTATAAACCAAAACATTTCTTACCGATTTCCATTAAAGACAAACAGGAAAACGATTTTACTTTTGTTTTCGGATTTCCGGGAAGAACAACCGAATATTTACCGGCAATCGCAGTAGAAAAAGTGATGAACGAAACCGATCCTGCAATGATTTCGGTTCGCGAAGTTGCCCTGAAAACTTTAGATGAAAAAATGCGCGTTGACGCAGCAACAAGAATTAAATATGCCTCCAAATACGCTTCTGTAGCCAATTACTGGAAAAAATGGATTGGCGAAGTGGAAGGTTTGAAAAAATCTGACGCGGTAGGAAAAAAGAAAAAATATGAGCAGACTTTAATTTCAAAAAACGCTCAGATTAAGCCGACTATTGATGAACTGAACCGTCTTTACACCGAACAGTCGCCGTATGCTTTAAACAAAGCGTATTATTCTGAAACAGTAAGAAATGCTGAGACTTTCACGTTGGCTAATAATTTCTATAATTTTGTTCAGGCCACAGAATCCGAAAAAATGGATGCTAAAACGGCGGAAAACTTTAAAGCACGACTTTCAGGAATTTATACCGATTACGACGCAGTTTTAGATGCTAAAGTGACCGCAAAATTATTGGCACTTTATGTAAATAAAACACCAAAAGAATTTTTGCCGGCTGGTTTCGAACAGTATAAAGACGAAAACCAAAACCTGAAAACCATAGAAGACCTTTCGAAAAATTCTGTGATCACAGGCCGCGGCTCACTGAATGGTGCCAACACTTATTCGGACATTAATAAAGTTTTTGCTGATCAGAAAGTCTTGGTTCAGAATCTTAAAAATGATCCGTTGATGAAATTATTCGGCTCTTTGAGAGAAACTTATATGAATACCACTGATGCGAAATTCACTGCCCTTCAGGATCAGATTGATGTATTGCAGAAGAAATTCATGGCGCAGCAAATGGAAACTGATAAAGACCGTAAATTCTTCCCGGATGCCAATTCAACGCTTCGCGTAACTTACGGGCAGGTGAAAGGTTCTAATCCAAGAGATGCAGTTTCTTACGGTTACCAGACGCATGTTGCCGGAATTATGGAGAAATATGTTCCCGGTGATTATGAATTTGATGTTCCGAAAAAATTAATCCAACTGTACAATACCAAAGATTACGGAATTTACAAAGACAAAACGGGTGACGTTCCGGTAAACTTTACGGCAACCAACCACACGACGGGTGGAAATTCCGGAAGTCCGGCTTTGGATGCAAACGGAAATTTAATTGGTCTTAATTTCGACAGACAGTGGGAAGGAACGATGAGTGACATCAACTACGATCCTCGTTTCAGCCGAAATATCATGGTTGACACGAAATACATCCTTTTCGTTATCGACAAATATGCAAATGCAAAATGGCTGATTAATGAAATGAAAATTGTGAAATAACACATTTTCCCTGGCGGAAAAAATACTTTTATAAAATCTCGTGAGAATGTTCACGGGATTTTTTTATGGTTCAATGAACCGTGTTTCCAAATAAAAACTCCGGAACTGTTTCCGGAGTTTGCGTTTTCATGGTTAAAGACATTTTCTTTCAGGAAAATTAATTGTTTTAGTTTTTGCAGTACAAATTTCCGAAATTATAGCGCGCTTTGTTAGCGTTAATTCACCTTTTTTCTATTAACAGATACCAGCTAAATTTCATACTGGAATTAAAAAAGGTGAAACCGAAATTTCACCTTTTATTTAATATTTTAAAATGGATTAATATCCAAAGATCTCTTCAAGACTTACTTCCTGGAAAGTTCCCATCTTATTGATCGCTGCCATATCAAGATTTTCTTTTTTCCCGATAATAGCGGTGTTGTACTTCATTGGTTTCACTTCGGCATTATAAAAATTGGTTACATCTGCCAAAGTTAATTTTTCGATTTCAGCATAAATATCTTTTCTCAAATCATAATCAACTCCCAGTTTTTTAAGATTTAACTGATTAAAGAAAATATTCGTTCTGTTGATTCTTCCTGAAGCAATCTGTTTCAAAGCTGCATTTTTTGCGTTTTCAAACTGTGCCGGAACCTGTGGTAAATTAGCCATCAGTTCATCCATTGCATTGACTGCTTGTGGAAGTTTATTGGCTTGTGTTCCGATATAAGTCGTCACATAATCCGGATGATTCAGGTCGGTGTTGGTAGCATAAGAAACGTACGCCGAATACGCCAAACTCTTACTTTCGCGTATTTCCTGGAAAACGATAGAAGAAAGTCCGCGTCCGAAATATTCATTAAAAACGTTTATTTTTCCGAAATTTTTCAGATTCACGTTCTGTCCTTTTCCAACCTTGCTCATTTCAGTCTGCACCATGTCGTAATTGGTGAAATAAACTTTCCCTTCCGTCGCTGGTTCAGGATAGATTTTTTTCGCCGGAGCTTTCAGAGTTTCCTTCTCTACAAAAGATTTCGCGTACTTCTTGAATTTATTGAAATCGTTTCCGTAAAAAAAGATTTCGTAAGGCATGTTAAGCAAATCTTTAATTTTATTGGTCATTTCCTCAGATTTAACAGCTTTTAATCTGTCCTCTGAAACCACATCGGAAAACCTCGAAACCTTCCCGAATTTAGCATAATTTGAAAGCGCCGCCATAATTCTCGCCTTATCTTTTTTGGCAACTTCACGGCTTTCCAGAATGGTTTTTACATTTTCCTCATATACGGTCTGATCTGGTTTTGCATCCTGCAGCCAGTTTTTCATCAATTCAATTCCTTTAGGCATATTTTCTTCCAAACCGCTCAGTGAAATGATTAACTGATCCGGTGTTGTGCGGAAATCATTGGAAATTCCTAATTTGAAGAATTCTTTCTTTAAAGCTTCTGCAGAAAGTTTATTGGTTCCTAAATATTGAAGAACCTGAGTTGCCAATCCCAATTCCTTGTCATTATCGCTTCCGAAAGGAAAAATAAAATGAGTCTGCGCGATATCATTGTATTTATTTTTAACGAAACTTACATTTTTACCCTCAATTTTATCGGTTTTTATCGCTTTGGAATAATCGATAAATTCAGGTTTAATTTCTGAAGATTTCTGAGTCATAATTTCCTTCAGAAATGGCGACTGCGCTTCTTTGTTGAGTTTTATCGGCGTAATTCCGGGATTTTCAACACGAACAAGCTTATCATTTACGCCTTTTTCTTTTTTAACAACTACATAATTGTCTTTGAAAAATTCGTTGGCAAATTTCACTACATCCTCCTTAGTGATCTTTTCATACTCATTGATTTGGTTGAGTTCCTGCTCCCAGTCCTGCTTATTGATGTAGCTTCCGTAAAGTGCTGTTGCCAAACCGTCCGCAGTTTCCAGGCTTTTCATCTGCTGAATCTTCATGTCATTGATGATCGCCGGAATCAGCCAGTCCTGGAATTCGCCTTTTTTCACGAGTTCAATCTGATCCAGCAATAATTTTTTAGCATCATCTAAGCTTTGCCCGTTTTTCGGAACAATCACCATCGAAAAATTCCCGTAGGTTTTGAAAGGCGAATCATAAGCCATTGCTCTCAGGGCTTTCTGCTTTTGATTAATATTCAGATCGATCAAACCGGTTTCTCCGGAATTGGTTAAAAGATTGGCTACAATTTCTGCGAGTCTTGCATCTTTAGTTCCATAAGAATCTGTTCTCCATGCCAACTGTAAACGTTCTGCTGAAGGACTTTTCACGGTTCTTTCAACGATTTTGGTCATGGGTTCTTCGGAAACCATTTTCTTCATCGGTAATTCTTTAAATTGAAATTCCCCGAAATACTGATCAACAAGCTTAATTGTTTTGTCAAAATCTAAATCTCCTACCAAAACCATCGCATAATTATTCGGAACATAATAAGTATCGAAATATTTATGAATAGCGACCATGGAAGGATTTTTGAGATGATCAGGCTTTCCGATCGTCGTTTGCTGACCGTTCGGATGTTTTGGGAAAAGCGCATCCATCAGCTCATAATTCACCAAACGTGAATCGTTATCCTGGGCACGGTTATATTCTTCGTAAACCGCTTCGAGCTCTGTGTGAAATAATCTCAGGACTAATTCTGAAAACCTTTCTTTTTCAACTTTCAGCCATTTTTCAAGCTCATTGTTCGGGATATTATTTTTGTAAACCGTTTCGTCAAGCCAGGTATGGGCATTTGTTCCGGTTGCACCCAACGAAGAAATCGCTTTGTCGTACTCATTCGCAATCGCATATTTGCTGGCTTCCTGGGAAACTTCGTCAATTTTCTTGTAGAGTTCTTTCTTTTTTTCCGGATTCTGTTCGGCTTTATGCTGCTCGTAAAGGCTTGAAATCTGATCTAAAAGCGGTTTTTCCTTTGCCCAGTCTGCAGAGGCCAGTTTTGAAGTTCCCTTGAACATCATGTGTTCCAGATAATGAGCCAAACCGGTATTGTCTGAAGGATCGTTGTTGCTTCCCGTTCTCACCGGAATATACGTCTGGATTTTTGGGGCATCAAAGTTTTGCGCGAGATAAACTTTTAAGCCATTTTTTAAAGTATAAATTCTGACGCCGCTTTTGTCATTCACCACCGTTTCATAAGTGTAACCGGCCTTGTCGGTACTTTTTTTTGTTTCAAATTTCTGTGCATTCATCATTGTTAGCGCTCCTATAATGGTTAAAGAAGTGAGGATTTTCTTCATTGATTCTGATTGATTGTTTTTTGTTATTAATTTTTTTATAAATGATGCGGCTTCAGCATATTTTCGGGATCAAGGATTTCATCTAATTTTTCCTGAGAAAGAATGCCTTTTTCCAGGACTAAATTGTAAACACTCTTTCCTGTTTCCAGAGCTTCTTTCGCAATTTCAGTTGAGTTCTTGTAGCCAATATAAGGATTTAGCGCGGTAACAATCCCGATGCTGTGTTTCACCATATTAAGGCAGATTTCTTTGTTGGCGGTAATTCCGGTAATGCATTTTTCTCTTAAAGTATCCAAAGCATTCCCAAGGAAATTAATACTTTCCATAATCGAATGCGAAAGAACCGGCTCCATCACATTAAGCTGCAGCTGGCCTGCTTCGGCGGCGAAAGTTACCGTTAAATCATTTCCGATCACTTTATAGCAAACTTGATTCACTACTTCCGGAATCACAGGATTCACCTTTCCAGGCATGATGGAAGATCCGGGCTGCATAGGCGGAAGATTGATTTCAAAAAATCCCGCACGCGGACCTGAAGAAAGCAGCCTTAAATCATTACATATCTTTGAAAGTTTCACGGCAAGTCTTTTCATTGCCGAAGAATAAATGACGTACGAACCCGTATCCGGAGTTGCTTCCACAAGATTCGGAGAGGAAACAATATGATAACCGGAAATCTGAGCAAGATTCTTCGCACACAGATTTGCATATCCTACCGGTGCATTTATCCCCGTTCCAATAGCGGTTGCGCCCATATTTATTTCTACAAAAAGATTGGCATTTCCGTTAAGTTTAGAAATATCTTCTTCCAAAGTGGCGGCAAAAGCTTCGAACTCCTGTCCCAAAGTCATCGGAACCGCGTCCTGTAGCTGGGTACGTCCCATTTTGATGACGCTGTTAAACTCCAGTCCTTTTGCACGGAATGCGGCAATCGTATTTTTCAGCTTTTCAACCAGTTCCGCATTCATCTGAATAAGGGCCATTTTTATTGAAGTTGGGTAAGCATCGTTGGTTGACTGCGATAAATTGATATGGTCGTTTGGCGAACAGTACTGATAATCGCCTTTTTCTTTCCCCAGTTTTTCCAGTACACGGTTGGCGATAACTTCATTGGCATTCATGTTCACCGAAGTTCCTGCACCTCCCTGAATCATATCAATCGGAAACTGGTCATGTAAATTCCCCGCCATTAGCTCGTCGCAGGTTTCTGCGATGGTATGGTATAAACTTTCTTCCAGAAGCCCCAGTTCATAATTCGTTTTTGCAGCTGCTTTTTTCACCATCGCCAATGCTCTGATAAAATGGGGATACGAGGACAGATACTGCCCCGAAATTTTAAAATTTTCAATAGCACGCTGAGTTTGAACACCATAGTAGGCATTTGCCGGCACCTGTAAAGTACCTAACAGATCGCTTTCATTTCTGAAATTTTCCATAAAAATAATTTGATGAAAAGTTAAGTTAATTTGTTGAGTTTTAAAAATAGATTTGGGATTTCTCCCTACAAAAAAACGGACGAGTAAATATCGTCCGTGCTATTTAATTCAGTTTCTTTTCCGTATTTATTTATTAGGGTATTTCTGGTTTAATGCTTGCAGGATAGCCCAGCACTCCGCATCCATTTGACCGTTATAGTTTTGCGGTCTGAAATGATACTGAAATGCCTCAATAGTTTTTTTTGTTGCGTCGTCATAGGTTCCGGAAGGCTCTAAACCGTACCCTAAAGTTTTCAGTGCGGTCTGGTATTTAAAAATAAACTGTGGAGTGTTGGCCTGCAGTGCAAACTCTTCAGGAAGAATCTGGTCATAGAAACCCTGTTTCACCGCATTATCATACCACATCCCTATCTGATATTCATCATAAAGCTTTTTCCATGGAAATTTCGGTCCCGGATCCTGCTTTCTTGTCGGTGCAATATCGGAATGGGCAAGAATATTGGTCGGCGGAATCATATAACGGTCCGCAATATCTTTTACCAAAGCTGCCACTTTTTTTATCTGATCACCGTCAAAATCAGGGAAAGTTCTCAACCCGCTGGAATCAGTGGTATATCCACCGTTCACAATCTCTATTCCTATCGACGTGTCGTTCAGCATCTTATCACTTCTCCACGCACTGATACCCGCATGATACGATCTTTTATTTTCATCAACAAGCTGGTAAATATCCCGGTCGCCAAGATTATTGACAAGATAATGTGCACTTACGGCTTGCTGGGTAAGAACCGTCACTGATTTGTTATCATCCAGTGCTGTATAATGAAGGATGATATATCTCTGACGGAAATTTTGCGCCACAGCCGGAAAATAAGTTTTTACGATTTTATAACCTTGAGGATTCGCAGAAACTATGGAACCGTAACTCGCTGTATTATCATTTTTGGATACATCAGCTATATTTTCTCTGTAAAAATCATAATTTCCTTCCCTTTTTATTTCGTGTTTTGGCAGAGCATTGTTCTGTGATTTTGGAGGTGAAATAACATTTGAAGTGACCGGTTTAGGCTTTGTTGAAATTTTTTGAATATTTTTTTGTGGGCCACACGAAAAAAGCACCAAACTTAAACCGATGAAATATAATGAATTACGCATATTTTATTTTTTTTAGTTGAATTATCTTTCAAAAATACAAAAAAAATTAAGCAAAAAGGTTTGGTACATATCAAAAACAATCCTATATTTGCACTCGCAATTACGGAATAGAAGTTCATACAAAAACATTGCAAAGGAGGGTTGCCAGAGTGGTTAATGGAGCAGTTTGCTAAACTGTCGACCCGAAAGGATCGCGTGGGTTCGAATCCCACACCCTCCGCAACCTTCAGCACAAATTATTCGGGGCGTAGCGTAGTCCGGTCATCGCGCCTGGTTTGGGACCAGGAGGTCGCAGGTTCGAATCCTGCCGCCCCGACTTTTTAAAAAGAAATTCCCTGGAGAATTTCACCGCATTTTAGGGTGCGTAGCTCAGCTGGATAGAGCATCTGCCTTCTAAGCAGACGGTCACAGGTTCGAATCCTGTCGCGCTCACTCCTTCAAAAAAGACTTTACAGATTTGTAAAGTCTTTTTTGTTTTTATGGCTGTAATTTACTTTTTTATATATTCATTTAATTATACTGTTACGATCAGCGTCCGCAGGGAAAATAAAATTCCTCAATTGCTCATCATTCCTTAAATTTGCATACATAAATAAAATTCATGTCACTTCAAATCATTAATCTAAATAAGAAATTCGGCAGCCAAACCGCTTTAAACCAAATCAATATCGAGATCGGTAACAGCGAAATTATTGGACTTTTAGGACCAAACGGTGCCGGAAAATCAACCCTGATGAAATCGATTGTCGGTGCACTGAAGATTGATGAAGGGCAGATCTTATTTAACGGAAAAGATATTACCGAACATGATATCGAATCGAAGAAAAACATGGGTTTTTTACCCGAAAACAATCCGCTTTATCCTGAAATGTATGTAAAGGAATATTTGCATTTCGTTGCCGATATTCATCAAATATCAAAAGAAAGAATTGATGAAGTGATTGACCTAGTAGGAATTACTCCGGAAAAATCAAAAAAAATATCACAGCTTTCCAAAGGTTATAAACAGAGAGTTGGTCTTGCACAGGCGATTCTGCATTCTCCGGATTTGTTGATTTTAGATGAACCGACCAATGGACTGGATCCCAACCAGATTATCGAAATCCGTAACGTGATTAAGGAAATTGGTCAGCAGAAAACGGTAATCCTTTCCACCCACATCATGCAGGAAGTGGAAGCGTTATGTTCCAGGGTGATACTGATCCACCAGGGAAACATCATCCAGGATTCGCAGATTGATGAATTTAAAGGAAAATACGGCAGTTTGGAGGAAGCTTTTGCAAGCTACACCGATTCATAAAAAAAAGCCCTGAAATCAAAGTTTCAGGGTTTTTCATTTTTATAAGACGGTTTTAAATCTTTTCAAGATTGTCCGTAAGTGTATTGATGAAGTTCTGCAAAGGTTTTTCAACCATCATTTTAATAAAAGGATTGAATTTGCCTTCAAAAAGAAGCTGAACCTCAGTTTGAGTCTCACTTACCGCATTCATTGTCCCTTTCAGTTCAAAATCAAGACTTGAACTTGCAGATTTCAAAAGCACCTGATTTTCTGATACCTCTTCTATTTTCAAAGCGATCTCAGGCATTCCTTTTAAACCGAATTTGAAACCGTTGTCTCTTACTTCGAAACTCTGCAGCGAATCGGGCATCAGATTTTTATAATCTTCAGGATTTTGAAGCATCCCAACCAATTCATTTACCGATTTATTTACAACTATTTTGCGTCCTTCTAAATTCATTTTTATATTTTTGTATGATTAAATGGCTGCAAATGTATAAAGTTTTTGTGAATGAAAAAAAATTAACAATAAGTAAATATCCTGAAGATATGGAAAAGAAGCTGCGATTCGAAGGTTTTGCAACTTTGGAAATTGCCGTTGATCTTCTGCAGAATACTTCCTGTCCAGAGCTCAATGTTTATGGTGAAAATATTGAAGAGATCTGGGAAGATTTTACCCATATGTTCAAAGTGATAGAAGCTGCCGGCGGTGTGGTACGCAACAAACACGGCGAACTTTTATTTATTCACAGAATCGGAAGATGGGATCTTCCAAAAGGAAAAATAGAAAAAGGAGAATCGCTGGAACAGGCTGCCCTTCGAGAAATTGAAGAAGAAACCGGCCTTTCGGAACTGATTCTGGAAGAATTCCTCAACAATACTTTTCACATCTACAACGAAAGAAACGGCGAAAAAATACTGAAAACGGTTTATTGGTTCAGAATGCAGTATGTCGGCAACGAAACACCGAAACCACAGATTGAAGAAGGAATCTCCGAGGTTTCATGGAAGAATCAGGAGGCCATCATCAAAGAAGTTTTGCCAATGACTTTCAAGAATATCAAACTGATTTTAAACGATTACTGGGATTTAAATTAACTGATAAAATCCAGTATTTTCTCCAGAGCAATTCCGCGCGAGGCTTTTAATAATACATTTTTAGAGGAAACTTTTTCTGCTTTTAAATATTCTGAAAGTTCCTGTGTATTCTCAAATGATTTCGAAAGGTGATTAGCCTTTTTAAAATATTTACCAACGGTGATGATTTCATCAAAACTCAATGATTCTGCCAGCGCTAAAATAGCTTGGTGTTCCTTTTCAGATTCATCACCCAACTCCAGCATATCGCCAATAATGATGGTCTTTGAGCCTTCAAACGTGCTGAAATTTTTCAGCGATTCGGCCATCGAACTTGGATTGGCGTTATAAGTATCAAGTACAAAAGTTTTCCCGCCTTGCTCCAAAATCTGAGAACGCATGTTGGTTGGCGTATAGTTTTCAATCGCCTGCTTTATTTGCTCAAAACTGAGTCCGAAATGAAAGCCTAAACTTGCAGCAGCACACAGATTGGTAAAGTTATAATTTCCCGTCAGTTTAGACTGCGCCTTAGAAGCATTATAACTTAGGCCCACAAAATGATCTTTCGAAAATTCTTCGAACTCATAATCTGAAGTACTTTTCCCAAATGTAATTTTTGGTGAATAATCCACAGTTTTTTCTATCTGAATAGGATCGTTCTCGTTGATTAATATTGTTTCTGAATGATTTTTGAGATAATCATAAAGTTCTGATTTTCCTTTAATAACTCCGTCAAAACCGCCAAAACCTTCAAGATGCGCTTTCCCGAAGTTGGTAATATATCCAAAATTAGGCTGAGCCAATTTACAGAGCATCTCAATTTCTTTCTGATGGTTTGCACCCATTTCCACCACTGCGATCTCATGTTCAGGCTTTATGGAAAGCAATGTGAGGGGCACGCCTATATGATTGTTTAGATTTCCGGAAGTGTACTGAACTTTATATTTCTGAGACAGAACGGCGTGGATAATTTCCTTTGTTGTAGTTTTACCGTTACTTCCCGTTAAAGCGATGATGGGAATTTTCAAATGATTTCTGTGGTAAACTGCCAATTCCTGTAAGAAATCTAAAGTCGAAGGAACATAAAATATATTCCTGTCCGGATTTTCAAATTCCTTCTGTTCTACGATTACCCCCAAGGCTCCTTTATCGGCAGCATCTTCAGCCAAAGTTGCGGCATTGAAGGTTTCCCCCGAAAAGGCGAAGAAAATATCGTTTTTTTCAATTTTTCTGCTGTCGATGGTTGCTTTTCCTGACTGTAAAAAAAGGGGATAAAAAGAGGCTGCATTCATTTTTCAAAAATAAAAAATCCTTCTGCAATTACAGAAGGATTTTGAAAATATTTATTATTAATTATCTTTTGGTTCTGCCTTTTCCGCTGGATTTAGCATCCTGTGCAACACGGAATCCAACCCAACCGTAAGATTTGGCTTCATCACGGAATCTTCTTTGACCCGGATCCAGCCAGTAAGCTCCGTCTAACCATGAACCTCCTTTAATTACTCTTACTTCATTGGAAACTCTGGTGGTTCTTGCAACCGGATCTTTCTGCAATACTACACGGCCACGGCCATCTACAATAAATCTTTTGGCTTTCGAATTGTACATGTTATACCCTGAAGTAGTGCTGTCCTCGGCTCTGCCATAACCGGCATCAAGCGAAGACTGGAAATCACCGTCTCTGAAGTTTCTGTTATCAGCAACAACTTCTCTTTCGTATTGACCGGGAAGACCTTTGTATACTAATCTTCCGTCAGCAAGCGTATCATATTTTGCAGCTTCAATCTTTTTGAACGTTCCGTCAGCATTTTTAACAACTTCCTGATTTACGTTTCCTCTGTAGTAATTGAAATCACTGGCTTCTTCATCGATAATTGGTCTGTAAACATCCGCAGTCCATTCTGCAACGTTACCGAACATTCCGAAAACACCTAAATTATTGGAAGGATATTGTTTTACATCTGCAGTTGTCGGTGAACCGTCATTTTTCCATCCTGCAACTCCGGAATAATCACCTCTACCCTGTTTAAAGTTTTCAAGATACATTCCACGGTTTCTGCCTTTTTTTCCTTTCAGCTGTTCGATTTCGGGCTTTTTATTAAGATACAGATTATACTCTCTGTCTTTCTGCATTCCTAAAGCAGCAAATTCCCACTCCACTTCTGTAGGAAGACGGAATTTTTCAACAACTCCTGCTGTAGCATTTCTGTTTGCTGAAAGAATTCTTTGGTTACTAGTTTTAATTCCTGATTTCTGTTGAAGTCTCTGTTTGTTAACATAAGCTTCCATTTCAGGATCGTTGGCTTTGAATTTATCGAGGTTAAATGAATTTGCACCCTGATTATTTGAATCGTTGGTATAGAAATCTTTTGAAATAATCCCCTGCGCCATCAGTGCTTTTTCATTCGCTCTGTCAGTTAACCAGTCACAGTATCTTGAAGCCTGCAGCCAGGAAACCCCTACAACAGGATAATAATCGTATTCTGGTCTGCGGAAATAAGTTTCAGCAAAATCGTTTCTTGAAAGTTCGTTGTTCCAAACTAATGTATCAGGAAGTGCTCCTTTATAAATTTCTTTAAAACTTGGATCTGACGGGGGGAAAACAAATTTCAGCCATGTCACATACTCTCTGTATTCGTAATTGGTAATTTCGGTTTCGCCGAGGAAAAACGCACTTACCTGCATTCTTCTTGGGGAATTGTTCCAGTCATGCATCACATCATCCTTCACCAATCCCATGGTAAAAGTTCCGCCTTCAACATATACCATCCCTGGCCATCCTTTCTGTTTCTGTTGTTTTCCGGTGAAGAACCACCCTTTTTGATCATTGGGTTTCCAGCCGGTTTTACTTGTAAAACGCTTAGTACCACCACCTTTCTTACCGTTACCGCCGCCACCGCAACTCATAAGAATAAGAGTAGAACTAAACGCTAATAATGTAAACAACTTTAGTTTATTCATAGTTGATATAGATATTTTCAGAATACAAAGAAAAAATAAATTCTTTAATAAATCAAATTATAAATTGATTTTTTTTTGAAAACGTTAACAAATTAATTTTATTGTTCATATAATATCTATTATTTTTTGTTTAATTTGTATTCTTGAAATTTACACACAGATGAAAAGCATTTTAACCCTGTTATTATTTAACTTTTTTATTTCTTTAGCAACAGCTCAAACCACTAAGATTCAATGGGAAGGCAGCAAAACAATTGATTATGGAAGTTACCAGGTAACCGTTCCCTTTTTTAAAAATGAAGGCTTTGCCTATGAAGACGGTTCTGTTTACTTCCGGTCCTCAATTAAATTTACGGGAAACAATCAAACTGTAAGCAACATGGTTTGGGAAAAAATTTCTCAAAAAGAACTCTTTGATCTGAGTTTATACAGCATTCCCAACAAGGAAAGAACTGAAATAAGCAATTACACCAATCCCTACACCAGGGAAATTACTTCTAACATTAAAGTTTCGGCGCTGAAATCTGAAAAAGACGGAATTTATCGGCTTATTTCTTTCACCATTGTTGCCGGCAGCAAGGCTTTAGAAACTTCAAATTCTTTTACCGGAAAAATCGGCACCACGGATAATCCTCTAAAAACGGGAAATTTTTATAAAATTAAAGTTGATAAATCAGGTGTTTTTAAAATTACCACAAAATTCCTCCGTGATAATGGAATTAACCCGTCAAACATCAACCCCAAAAATTTCAGAATCTACGGAAATGGCGGCCTGATGTTACCAGAACACAACCAGGACACGAGATATTCCGCACTGCAGGAAGACGCGATTCAGGTGGCAGGAGAAGATGACGGAATCTGGAATGAAGATGATTATGCGCTTTTCTATGCGCAGGGCCCGAACGGCTACAATGTGTACAAAAATTACGACACTCCTAACGGAAGTGCCAACAGAAGGATAGAAACAAGAACTGATAAGCCTGGTAATTTCATCAACCTCTATGAGGATTTTTCCTATTATTTCATCAATTTTGATTTGGGTCCAGGCAAAAGAGTGCTGGAAACTGACCAGACGGTAAATGCTGACGTAATTTCCCGTTACGATGATTACCAATTCATTAACGAGGAGAAATTCAATTTAATGAAAATCGGAAGAATCTGGACTGGGGATGCTATTACCGGCAACAAAGCAGTTACTTTCACTACCAAATCGCCGATTCAGGCGGCAGACGTGATCACATACAGGACACGGGTGATCGGATATCAGTCTTCCGGCAATCAGATTACCACGAATATAAACAATTTAAATCCTCAAACGTCAACAATATCTGCGAGCGAAAAGAAAGAGTATATTCCGGTGACTTACAGCGGAACAGTCACTAATTTACAAGGCAGCCAGCTTACTTTTAATTACGCGCCAAACACTGCCGCAAACCCGAACGGTAAATTTTACTTTGACTATGCCGAAGTTCAGTATAAAGAAGATTTAAAATTCAATAATTCTCAGATGAATTTCCGCAGTTACGACATCATGGAAGGAAGCGGAAACCTTTATACATTCAGCATTTCTGATGCTTCATCTATTGAACAGGTATGGCAGGTGTCAGACCCTACCAATGTATCTAAAAAAGTGAATAAATCAGGCAGTAACGCCAGTTTTTCGTTTGGTTATATCGCAAACAGCAACACCTTTGTTAACGAATTTGTTGCATTTAAAAGCGCTGATGCTTTTGCACCTTCCTTTGTCGGAAAAATTGAAAATCAAGACTTATCCGGATTACAGAATGTTGATTATCTGATGATTACTACTCCTGAATTGATGGGTCATGCACAGAGACTTGCCAATTTTTACCAAAACAAATATAACGTTGCGGTAGTGGATGTGAACAAGATTTATAACGAATTCAGCAGCGGCGGTAAAGATATTACGGCAATAAGAGATTTTGCGACGAAGCTCAACAATCCTTCAGGAAAGCTAAAATATGCATTTATCCTTGGTGATGCTTCTTATGATTACAAAGGAAAAAATCATCCGGGTGCAGATATTGTTCCTTCCTATGAAAGTGAGGAAAGTGGCGATTATGCCAATTCATTTGTGACCGACGATTATTATGCAATGACTTCGCCTCAAAGTTTGACAGCAGTCGTTTTATCTTCCACCCTGCCTGACTTTCCTATCGGAAGATTACCTGCCGGAAACGTTTCAGAAGCTAAACTTTTAATTGACAAAACGCTTGCTTATAATAACGGACTTCCCGGCCAGTCTACCCCATTTGGCGAATGGCGGATGAAACTCGATTTTGTAGTGGACGATGATGCCGACAATCAGTTTCCTTTCCATAATACCATGAATGCGTCATTGGTTAATGTGTTCGAAGCGGGGAATTTAAGAAAAGAATACAATGTGCGTAAATTATATCTTGATGCTTTTACTGCACAAACTTCCGCGGGGGGACAAAGATACCCTCAGGTAAATCAGGCGATATCAAATGACGTAGGAAACAGCCTTTACTTATTTTATTTTGGCCATGGCGGAATCAACGGCTGGGCTCAAGAACGGGTTTTAACAATCGATGAAATTCAGAATTTTAACAATTATAATAACGTGTACTCCCGCTTCCCGCTGGTTTCTACCATAACCTGTGAATTTACGCTATGGGACGATCCCGCTACTTTCTCTGCCGGTGAACAGGTCCTTAAATCCAAACAGGGCGGTGCTTCGATGATGCTTACTTCCAGCCGCGCCATTGGTGTAGGTTATGGTGAGGAATTCACCACGATTTTTACCAGGCATTTATTTGAACTGATCAATGATGATTTCGTTAATCTGGGGGATGCTTTTCTGAAAGCTAAACTTGAAAAGGGCATACATAGTGATCACCTCAAGGTAAACTTACTCGGAGATCCTGCTACCAAACTAAGCCGTCCAAAAAGACTTTTAAATATCGATGAAATTGAATCGCCGGTACCGGGACAGCTACGCGCACTCGATTTTGTCAAAGTAAAAGGACACATCAATAAAGCCGACGGGAGTTTAGACAATACTTTCAACGGAAGAGTCGCCATTAATATTTTTGATAAACGTCTCAACAAAAAGACGCTTAACAATGATGGTTTACCTAAAATGTCGCCGGTTCTTTCCTACACCGAAGAAAACGGCGCTATTGTAAAATCTTCAGGGCAGGCGGTTAACGGCGTTTTCACTGTTGAATTTTATGTACCGAAAGATATCAACTATGAAATCGGAAACGGACGTATTTTAGCCTACGCTGACAATAAGGTTTTTGATGTATTTAATAACCAGGTTCAGAAAATCGGGGGCATCAATCCGGATGGAATTAATGATAATCTGGCCCCTAAAGTAAAACTCTACATGAACAATACTAATTTCGCTGACGGCGGTATTACAGATCAGAATCCACTGCTTCTTGCCTGTGTAACTGATGACAAAGGAATTAATTCCACCGGTTCAGGGATCGGTCACGATATCACGGTCATCCTTGACGGTAAAATTATCAATACCGTTGTTCTGAACGACTTCTACTTCTCCGGAGACGGCAACGGCTGTATAAACGCATCTTTGTCGGATTACCAAAAAGGAAATGTTAATTATCCTTTCCGTAATTTAGCGCCCGGACCTCATCAGTTAACCTTTAAAGTTTGGGATATCAACAATAATTCGACAACAGAGACGTTAAACTTTGTAGTTAAGGATGAAACCAACCAAAATTTAATTGTTAATAAACTGTTAAACTGGCCCAACCCCTTTACCAGCAAAACCTACGTTCAGTTTGAACACAACTGCGACAGTGCATTGGATGTGAATGTTCAGATTTATACGATTACAGGTAAACTGGTTAAAACAATAAGTACAACGGTAACAGCAGAACCGTTTTTCCAGGGATTCCGAACGCCGAGAACCGCAATTGAATGGGATGGTAAGGATGATTTCGGCGATGCTGTAGGAAAAGGAACTTACATTTTTAAGATTTTTGCAAAGAGCCAGAATCAGGATAAATGCAAGGGAAGCGCAACGGCAGTAGAAAAAATGGTCATTTTAAAATAAAAATATAAACGATAAAAAACGACTTTATGAAATTGACTAAAAAACTATTTTTAGGATTAGGACTAGGAATGAGTGTAGCGGCTTATTCGCAGATAGTTCTTACCGGTGCTCCGTTTCTGAGAATTTCCCCGGATGCAAGAGCCGGCGGAATGGGAGATCAGGGGGTAGCAACCACAACTGATGCTTTCTCCCAGTTCTGGAACGCGGCTAAATATCCTTTCAGCAAAACTACTTCTGCAATTGGGGTTAATTATACTCCATATATGAGCAAACTCACCAATGATGTATTTTTGCTCTATGGTGCTTATCACCAGTTTTTAGGAGAGGAAGAAAGAGCTACTATTTCTGCGAGTGTTTACTATTTCAATATGGGGGCTGTAGATCTTACCAAACTTGTAGGCACAGAGGTTGTTCAGGAAGGTACTGCAAAACCTAACGAATTTTCCATCGATTTGGCGTATGGACTTAAGCTTACTGACAATTATTCCATGGCGGTTACGGGTAGATTTATCCGCTCAGATTTGTCTGGAGGTTTTAACTCCGATAACACTTTGAAACCAGCAAACTCTTTCGCAGTAGATGTTTCCGGTTATTTCCAGTCCGAAAAACACGCAAGCATCAATGATTTCGAAGGACGTGCAA
Source organism: Bacteroidota bacterium (assembly GCA_018902795.1). Lineage (GTDB taxonomy): Bacteria > Bacteroidota > Bacteroidia > Flavobacteriales > Weeksellaceae > Kaistella. The sequence continues at coordinate 135,234 of JAHIQD010000003.1, forward strand.
AAGCAGGTTTCGCAATTCAGAACTTAGGACCGAGGTTAGATTATACCGGTGATGACGAATCAAGATCTTATCTTCCTACCATGGCAAGATTGGGTGCTGGTTATGATCTTTTTGTAGATGATTTGAACCGAGTGGGAGTTAATTTTGAAGCTTCAAAACTGCTTGTTCCGGGACCCGACAAAACCGGAAACGTACCGAATGTAGGCGTTATCGCAGGCATCGGAAAATCTTTCAGCAACCCTCAAAGCATCATGTTCAGTGGCGCTGTGGAGTACGAATATGATAACGCATTCGCTTTAAGAGGCGGTTATTTCCATGAAAGTGAGCAACAGGGAGCAAGACAGTATGCCACCGTTGGCGTTGGTTTAAAATACCAGTCTTTCGGTCTGGATATGTCTTACCTCATCAACACTTCCAAAGTAAATTCAGCATTGGACAATACATTAAGATTTGGACTGACGTGGAATATTGGGGAAGAATCTTCAAACTCAGATTATTAAAAATATTTAATATAAATACTTTAAAGCCTCAATTCCTTGAGGCTTTTTTTATTTAATAATATGAATAGGTTTACAGAAAGATCCGCTCTTTCCAATTAATTTCTCTTCAGTAATCATTTAAAAGAGAAAAAACCGCAGAAAATTATATTTTAAGCTGTATATCATTATTTAATATTCAAAAAACTTTTATAAACAGGATAAAATCCCTAATCTTGCAGCCTTTAAATATAATTTTATACTATTATGAAGAAAATTCTATGTTTTTTAGCAGTGGCAGGTTTAAACTTTGCATCTGCACAAATTTCTATTAATGAATCTTTTGAAACCACCCCAAACGCTACTAAAGGTTTTACAGTAGATGGTTTCTCCAGCTCCGCAACTCCCTCTGGCTGTACTGGGAAAGCACTGTCCAAAAATTTTTGGAATGTAAGTTCTAACACAAAAAATACAATTATTTACACCTCAAACAGCTCCAACGGCGGCAAACTGAATATTACCTTCAAGTACAAACACCCCCGTCTTGGAACCACTGCAGCGGTAGACGGTATTTTAAAAGTGGAATATTCAGTAGATAACGGCGCATATCAGCTGCTGGACACTTTCGATCTTAAAACTAATGAACAGTTTTGCCAGACCTATACCAAAAGTATAGAACAGGACATCATTCCTGCAGGTAAAAATTTTAATTTAAAAATTACCGGGACTTATGTAGCTGGAGATTTCTATATTGTTGTAGATGAATTAGTAATTACCCAGGCGGCACCGACACTGGCTGTAAACGGCGTTTCTAAAAACCAGATCTCTGTTTATCCAAATCCGGTTCAGGATGTTATTCAGCTTTCGGATTCTAAAAACGTGGTGAAAATGCTTATTACAGATTTCAGCGGTAAAATGGTGAAGTCTATCGATACGCCATCAGCTTCTACTGATGTTTCAGGATTAAAATCTGGAAATTATATTGCAAATATTATTTTTGCAGACGGAACACAGCAGTCCCATAAAATAATCAAAAAATAATCCTGCTGTAAAACGTAAGTTATTAAGAGCTACTGATCACAAATCTCTGAGATCGGATTAGTAAAATATTTAATAAAAATTCATTAAAGCCTCAACAAATTGAGGCTTTAATCTTAGAATAAACTCTTAAATTTGTGAAATGAACTACGCCGCACAATTCAGAAAATTTACCACCAGCCAATATATTTTCTCGGCAGTTCGTATCACCTTGGCAATTGTAGTTCCCAGCATCATTTTGGCCCATTTTGGTCTGCTGAAGGAATATTTTCTTTTTCCTCTGGCGACCAGTTTTGTGGGACTTACCGATCAGCCCGGGCCCTTTATCCGCCGGCGCAATTCCCTTATTTTGGCAATCATCTGCTTTTTTACTGTTTCTGTTGTTGCCACATTTTTAAAAGATTTTCAGCCCGTCATATTTTTTGAAATTATTTTTTTCGGGATGTTTTTCTCCATGATTGGCGTTTATGGGCAAAGGCTTGCGGCGGTAGGTTCGCTATCTCTTGTCGTGATGGCCATTTTCATCGACGGTCACCTTAGTGGTGGCAATCTCGTGAAAAACTCCCTCATATTTTTGGGCGGATCCGTATGTTACTTGCTCGTTTTTCTCATAGTTTCGAAAATTCAGCCTTATAAACTGGCGGGTCAGATGATCGGTGAAAACTATCTGGAGCTTGCAGATTATCTTAAAATAAAATCCAAATTCTACCTTAAGGAACCGGATTTTCAGGCTTTATACTCAGAGGTTATTGCCCAACAGGTAAAAATAAAAAATTTACAGGAAGACACCCGTGAAACGGTTTTCAAAACGAGAAAAATTGTCAATGAATCTACGACTACCAGCCGTTTGCTGATGCTTATGTTTCTGAACTCGCTTGATCTTCACGAAAAACTCATGACTTCTGAGAGCGATTACATGAAGATTCAGGAAAGCTTTGGCGATACGGGTTTCCTGCAGTCGGTTAGCGATTATTTGTCTAAACTTGCCGAAGAACTCAGCAATATTGGTATTGGACTGCAAAGCGGAACGAAAGCAAAATCTTTAAGAAACATAGATGATGAACTCGACACGCTTTTTGAAGAGTATTTCGATCTGCGCAACCAAAAACTGAACCCGGACACGTTGGAGAATTTCATGATTATGAGGCTGATTCTGGTGAGAGTGGCCGATATTACTGATGAAGTAAAAACCATCTACAAAGTTTTCACTCAGGATCTGAAACTGGCAAAAAGCCTTTCCACAGGTTTGGATTTTGACAAGTTCGTCACCAATGATGAGAAACTCAATATCAATGTATTACTGAACAACATTTCTCTGAAATCAAGTCATTTCAGGCATTCCATCCGGATTACTTTGGCCTTACTGATCGGTTATCTGATCTCGAAATTTAATTTTTTAGGAATCGGACACTCCTACTGGATATTGATAACGGTTCTCGCCATTCTGAAACCCGCCTACTCTACCACCAAACACCGTAATCTTCTGCGTCTGTTCGGCACCATTGCCGGGGCAATTATGGCGTATGGCATCCTGTACCTGGTGATGAGCAATACTGTACTTTTCGCGATACTTCTGATGAGCATGATTCTCTGTTTCACCTTTCTGAAAGCGAACTATTTCTGGGCAGTCTTTTTTATGACGATTTATATTTTCTTAACCTTTAATTTCCTGAAACCCGGCAACGTCAATATGATATTTGTCGACCGTATTTTCGATACAGCCATTGGCGGCGCCGTCGCATTTGCGGTTTCCTACTTTGTTCTGCCTGTTTGGGAACATACCCATAATGTGGATTTCATGAAGAAATCTTCAAAAAGTAACCTGAGATATTTCAAAGCTGCCATGGATTTTTTTAAAGATCAAAGCATCGGTATTCAGGATTATAAACTCAAAAGAAAAGATGCGATCATTAATTTGGCCAACCTTTCCGACAATTTTCAGCGGATGATTTCAGATCCCAAAAATCAGCAGAAAAAAATGGAACTCGTGCAACAGTTCGTCAATACCGGTCACCTTATTACTGCATATATTGCATCATTTTCTCAGTACTCCAAATCGGCAAAAGACTATCCGGAAATTGATTTTGACAGCTGGAACCGTAAAATATCAGCCGAGTTGCTGCGGACCAGTTTAATTCTGGAGCAGAAAAAATTTAACCGGAACATTGTAGAAGAAAGCAATTTAAAACCGGAAGATTCCATAGGGAAACTGTTAGAGAAAAGAAAAAAAGAAATTACTGAAAATGAAATTTCCAACCGCCGCGATCCGAACAGAATTACCCGTTTAACCGAACTTAAAAACTTAAGAGAAATTCTCGAACTGATTTATGATGTGGCCAAAGAGCAGCGAAAAGGCGCAGAAAAACTAGAGCCCGAGGCTCAGTCAACAACCGTTAAACAATAGTTTTCGAAAAATTCGACCCGCGCTTTATACAAGTCTGAAACGTTGTCATCATGAACCCTGCACATGATATTAAATGGAAAATCGAGACTGAAAGGTTTTACTTCGTAATGCTTTTTCAGCGACCAGTAATTGGAGTGGTGAATTTTATATAAACTTTCCTTCAGCGACCAAATGACCGTGAGGTAAGCGGTTTCTTTCGTTTGTTCGATGAATTCAGCTTCCTCCTCATAAAGGAATTTATGCTTAATTCTTAGAATTTTCGGATTAAACGGTTCAATATCGATTCCTACTTTATTTTTAGAAATCGCCAGAGCCGCATAAGGAAACGAATGGGTAATGGAAATCTCAAAATCATTCGGAAAAAGATAAGGTTCCCTTTCGTTATACAGAATTTTGTGGCCGGGCAAAACCGATTTCAGAATTTTCCTCACCAGAAGAAGTTCCTTCAGCTTGGTAGGGTGATACTCTTTAATTCTTTCATAATTCTCTTCTTCCAGCAAATCTTCCGCATTCAGTACTTCTTTTTCATCATACTTCCAAAGAAGAATGGTGGCGTTATCATCCGAAAAATCACGGTAAAGCGGCATATTTTGAAATGCGGAATTTAAGTCGTCCGCTGACAAAATTACTAATTATTTAAAGACCGGAATAGCACTTACAAATCTGATCTATTTATATGGAGTTGTTTTTGAGGTCTTCAAATTTTGCGGTCATTGTGGGGTTTCCACGCGTCAGTTTTTTAATCGTAAGATCTTCGGCCTTATTGTTTGCCAAACGCAGATTGTTTTCTGAAGACAGCAGTGCGTCTTTGGTTTTCTGCAGATGATCAATTGTCTTGTCGATCTCGTCAATGGCGGTTTTGAATTTGCGGCTTGCTAATTCATAGTTTTTTGCAAAGCCTTCTTTAAATTTGTTGATATTATCCTCAAAATTGGTGATATCAACATTTTGGTTTTTTATCAGGTTAAGCTCTGCTTTAAATTTCATTGAATTCAGCGCTGCGTTGCGAAGAAGTGTAATGATTGGGATAAAAAACTGAGGCCGAACGATATACATTTTATTATATTTGTGAGAAACATCAACGATTCCTCCGTTGTAGAGCTCGTTTTCAGCTTCCAGGAGAGTAACGAGAACTGCGTATTCGCATTTTTTTTCAGTACGGTCTTTGTCCAATTCTTTTATGAAATCTTCATTTCTTTTTTTAGTCGCCGTTTCGTCGCCCTCATTTTTCATTTCAAACATGATGGAAATGATTTCGTTCCCTTCATCATCTGTTTCCCGATAAATATAATCGCCCTTACTGCCGGACCTCGAATCATTGTCTTTTTCGAAATAGGCCTTCTGAAAAGCTGTAGCACGTATTTTGTTGAATTCGGTCTCGCAGTGCTGTTCAAGGGTTTCACCAATCATTTTGGTAGACAGTTTGAGTTTCATATCCTTACGCAGCGCAATTTCTTCATCTTTAAATCTGATGATTTCATCTTTGGACCTGAGTTGAGCTGAAAACTTTTCCTTTAAAGAATTTTCCAGTAATTGTTTTTCAGTTTCTTTATTTTTTAACTCGTACGCCAGCTCGTCCCGTTCTTTTTCGATTTTCTGCACTGCTTCGGTTACGGTGAGTTTTTTTTCAATTTCGGCATTCTCAATTTTAGATTTCATTTTCGCGATCTCGGATTCTTTTCTTGCCAGATGCTCCGCCAGATCACAGTCATTTTTAGCCTTCAGTTCTACCAGTTCCTGATCTTTTTTTGCAAGTTCATCCTGTAAAGAATATCGGATATTTGCTTCAGCCAGCTTTACAGCACTTTCCTTTTCCTTTTCGGCAAGATGCAGCCTGCTTTGTATTTCTTCCTCAAACTGGTGATCGCGAACCTGTTTCAGGATATCGGCAAAACCGGCTTCATCAATTTTAAAAGCTTTTTGGCAGTTGGGGCAAATAATTTCGTTCATAAGATTTAAACTTTGAGATATTGAATGAGAAACTCAAATATACAAAGAGCAAATGAAAGGAAAAAAAGGGGAACCGTAAAGTGTGAAGATAAATACCCTCCGAAAATTTTCATTTTTAATCATAAAAAAATCAAGGAACGCTTTCATCAGGCGGCCTTGAATGCATCCGTAGACCTTTTTGACATTCAGAATAAAATTGCGTAATTTTGCAAAAATTTTTCAATTAAATGGACACAACAACACAATACGTTCCTTACAAAGTAAAGGACATCTCCCTTGCTGATTGGGGCAGAAAAGAAATAAATCTGGCTGAAGCGGAAATGCCCGGTTTAATGGCAATCCGTGAAGAATACGGACCATCCCAACCCTTAAAAGGAGCAAGAATTGCCGGTTGTCTTCACATGACGATTCAAACTGCGGTTCTTATTGAAACTTTGGTAGCACTTGGAGCTGATGTTACATGGTCTTCATGTAATATTTTCTCTACTCAGGATCACGCTGCTGCTGCTATTGCTGCTGCTGGAATCCCGGTGTATGCATGGAAAGGAATGAACGAAGAAGAATTCGAATGGTGTATCGAACAAACCGTATTTTTCGGTGAAGACAGAAAACCTCTGAATTTGATTTTGGATGACGGCGGTGATTTAACCAATTTGGTTTTCGATAAATATCCTGAATTAACAGCTGGTATTAAAGGACTTTCAGAAGAAACAACAACCGGAGTACACCGTTTATACGAAAGAATGGCGAATGGTACTTTGGTAATGCCTGCAATTAACGTTAACGATTCTGTAACCAAATCTAAATTCGACAACAAATACGGATGTAGAGAATCTGCTGTAGATGCCATCAGAAGAGCAACAGATTTAATGTTAGCCGGTAAAAGAGTGGTTGTTTGCGGATACGGAGATGTAGGAAAAGGTACTGCAGCTTCTTTCAGAGGAGCTGGTTCTATTGTTACGGTAACTGAAGTTGACCCAATTTGTGCGCTTCAGGCAGCAATGGAAGGTTATGAAGTGAAAAGACTCGATTCAGTAGTTGAAAACGCTGACATCATTATTACTACTACCGGTAACTTCAACATTGTAAAAGCCGGTGATTTCAGAAAAATGAAAGATAAAACCATCGTATGTAACATCGGTCACTTCGATAACGAAATCGATATGGCATGGTTAAACGAAAACTACGGTGATACCAAATACGAAGTAAAACCACAGGTTGATGTTTACAATATCGACGGTAAGGAAATTATTATTCTTGCAGAAGGACGTTTAGTAAACCTAGGATGTGCAACAGGACACCCAAGTTTTGTAATGAGTAATTCATTCAGCAACCAGACTTTGGCTCAAATTGAATTATGGACCAATGCTTCAGCTTACAAAAATGAAGTATATACTTTACCAAAACATTTGGATGAAAAAGTAGCCGCTTTACACCTTAAAAAACTAGGCGTAGAACTGGAAACACTTTCTCCTGAACAGGCCAAATATATCGGTGTGGAAGTAGAAGGACCATTCAAACCTGAGTATTACAGATACTAAGCATCAGTAATAAGTAATAAGCAATAAACAATAAGCAATAGAAGAAACGCTTTGGAAATTTCCAAAGCGTTTCTTTTTAGTTTTAAGATTCCGAGAAAACAATCGTAAAAAGCTGGTCATATTTTTCTCCAAGTTTCCGCTTCAGACGCTGTCGGGATTTCTTCACCGCATCTTGGGTGATTCCAAGAAGTCCTGAAATTTCCGAAGAGCTGAAACCCATTTTTTGCAGGAGGATGATCCGTAAATTAGCAGTGGTGATTTCAGGAAATTCAGTTTTTAGTGTTTGGTAAAATTCCGGATATTCTTTTTGAAACTCGCGGCGGAACATAAGCCAGTTCTCCTCGGTCATTAAATGCGACTGTAAAAGATCGTGAAGTTTTCCCTTTTCGTCTTCGATATAAGAGGAGGTGGAATTTTTTATTTCTTCAATTTCCGAATTCAGCTGCTGAATCCTGTTGTTTTTATTTCTCAGATATTCTACCTGAGCCTGAAGCGTTTCGTGAGCTTCTGACAGCTTCCTTTCGTATTTTACTTTTTCTTTTTCATGATCAGCAATTTTTTTATTATACATCACCTGCCGTCTTTTCTCTTTCCGCTTACCTTTAAAATAAACCAGGACTGCTATGAACATCAAAAAACCCGCGAGACCAACTGCCAGTTTTTTCATCGAGGATTCCCGGCGGAGCTCATCTTCGGTCTTCCGGATGTTCTGAAGGTACTTGGTTTTCTGCGCCATCAGATTCGCATTACTCAATGGAAGAGCACCGTCAGTTTTTTTCAGGGAATCTTCCAGCACAGTAATCCTTCTCCTTGCTTCCAGTTCTTCACCCGACCTGTTCTGTTTACTGTAAATCTCTAATTTCAGTTTTAAAATTTCCAGTTCAGAAGTCTTAAAGTAAGGTTTCGAAGCCGCGGTTTTTTCTGCTTTTCCGATGGCTGCTTCCGCTTCTTTGAGATTATTGTCTTTGAGTTGAAATCTGGCTAAGAGCGTATTGCCAAACATCGTATTCTGATCTGCTTTATACTGCTCAGAAATTTCAATATCCTTTTTCACCAGTTGGATGGCAGACCCATAATTTCCTTTTGCTTCTTCGATTAAAGCCAAATTTCCAAGTGTTTTTGCATACCGAATCTGATCACCAATCTTTTCCGACATTACCGATGCCTGGTTGAAATAGTTTTCGGCATTGATAATATCCTGCAAGTCATAGTAGTAAAGCCCGATATTATCTAATATTTCGGCATACTCGCTGGTGTTTGGAATGGAGGTTTGCCGGGCTTTCTTTAAATAATTTATTGCTTCCTCATTGTCTCCGATGGTTCCCATATAATAACCAATGGTTTTAAAAGACTTGCCTGGAAATAGAATTTTACCGGCTTCCATTTGCTCAATTCCTGCGGCAGCATTCATAATAAGCGGCAATGCACGGGTCATCTCACGAAATTTGTACAGGTATTTCGCGTAATTAATCTGAGTCCAGATTAGCAGCGTTAAATTTTTTGATTTTTCTGCTTCTTTGACCGACTGCGTAAAGTAAAATTCACTTTTTTTATTAAGTCCGTCAAACGTCTCTGCATAACCGTTGGCAAGCAATGCATGATACAGAATGTGATGCTCTTTCGTTTTGCTTATGATCAGAGGTTTCAGATGGCGTTTCAATGCAGCGGTGTCCTGATTGAATCCTGTTTTCTGGCTGATTATATTTTCCCATCCATTTACGTCATTTTTTAATGCATTCAGATGAATCTGCGCATAAAAATTCTCTTGAAACAAAACTGAAAAGAGGAAAAGAAAATAGATTTTATTCATTCACTTAATTGGGAAAAAATTAATTAAACATCATTTTTCGTGTTAAAACTGATTATTCGTGAAAAATACTAAAAATAAAGAGATTCTCAAATAAAAAACAACTGAGAAATACGTATTAATCTAAAAATTAATATACTAAAAGCAATGTTTTAATGTATTTTTTGTCAATCCCTGAACTATCAAATGCAAAATCTCCAAAACTTTTGATGCAGAATTTACAGATTAGCAATCGCCATAACAGCATCATTTTCAATGCATTAAATAACAACTGAAGCGTCTGTCCCCTATTTGTCCCCCATTTGTCCCCCGCTCGGTTTTGGCTTTTAAATGGTCAGGGTGTATTTTTGCCACCCTTAACATCGGAGCAGCAAAGTCAAAACCGACTCATAACACAAATGCTGGAAAGAAAGATAATGCTCCAAATTAATCCTCCTCAGTCCTAAACCAACTGAGGAGTTTTTTACAGGACTCGGAGTCCTTTCCAGACAGGTCAGATTCCGTTTACCGGAATTTACATAAAGAAAAAATTTATATCTCAACATATATTAAGAATCGGCTTTTTAAACAAAGGCTGCTTTAAGTCTTATCCTAAAAATTTGGATCACCAAAAAAGAGGGTTAAAACACCCTATTTGAATAGGTGATTTAACCGTAGGTGAGTTTATGTTTTAAGGTATATTTGTTTAACACAAAATACACAATGATGAAAATTAATTTATTACCAGGATTCCTGGTAGCTTTTGCATTATGCCATGCACAGATCGGCATAGGCAATAATGTTACCACGTTTGATGATTCTGAAGTGCTTAAAATAGTTTCTTCGGATAAGGGAGTTCTTCTTCCAAATGTCTCCATCCCTAATCTTAACAATGCTGCGCCGGTTACAAGTCCCGCAAATTCTCTGATTGTTTACAATACCAACACCACCACCGGAAAAGGTTTTTATTATTGGTTGAATAATCAGTGGAATCCTTTTCTGAACACGACCAATATTTATAAATATCTGGGAATTGTTCGTTCACAAAGCAGTATTTCTACTTCCGGAGTTAATGATAACTCTCCAATTACCGGAGTTTCTTATACATTGGGGGAAGCACCATCAGCCCACGATTGGCAACTAATTCCGGGGCTTACCCAAACCATTTCTCTGTTTTCGCCTCAAAATACTGTTTCTGTATCAGGAAGCGGAATTGTTCAGGTTAATTCTCTGGCCTCAGAAAATACATTTATGTCTTATTCCGTAGCATTATTTGTGGATTCAAAACTCACAGGGGTACGGAATTTTCTGATTAACGGAAATGAAGCCTGTTTATACAATGACTTCAATGTGTACTTTAATGTAAGTAATTTAAGTACCGGAAATCATGTGCTTGAATTGAGGGAAACTTTAAGAGTAACTGAAGTTACGACCCAAAGCATCACCTTTGGCTCAAAGCATTCCGCCTGCACCAATCTCAGTTCTCTGATGGACAAGTCGATGATGAATGTTCAAATTTCAGAAAAACCCTAAACACAAACACGATGAAAAATTTATACTTCCTTCTGCTTTTTACAAGCAGCATTACCCTGTTCGCACAGGTGGGAATCAACACCTTAGCTCCTAATCCTTCTGCCAGTCTCGATATCCGCTCAGCTAACAAAGGCGTGAGTTTCCCGAAAACTTCATTATTGAGCAGAAATGATGTTGTAACCGTTCCCAATCCCAAAGAATCTTTAATTGTATATAATACGAATAACGCCATTTCTGGAAAAGAGGGCTATTACTTCTGGGACGGTACCAAATGGGATTATTTTTTCACTGATATCAATCAGTCCAATTTACTCAATCAGGTTAAATATTATTCAACCACTTCAAATACCGCTTACAGTTTCACCAGAAATTCGCCTAATCAATTTTTAGGATACAGTGCACATGCAAGCGGAGAAGCATTAGATACTTCCCAGTGGACAGTCATTACAGCACTTACAAAGACCATCGTTATTGACCGGCCGCAAAACGAAGCATTAATGAATATTAATGGAATGTATCAGGCTAACAACGGAGCAGCTAACAATACGGGCGGAATTACTTCGACCATCGGATTTTTTATTGACGACTTACTCATTGATGTAAAACCCATGTATCTGGATTTCCAGTCGCCGTGCTCTTACCGGCAGTTCATGATTTATGGGATGGCAAAAAACCTCTCTGTGGGGAATCATACTGTAAAATTTGCCATCAGAAACATTGCAGCTCCCAACATCACCGGGCTTACCGTAACTTACGGAGGTCCCAACTCCAGCTCATCCTGCAACTCATTAACAGGCTTTGAATCAGCGATCAGCAGTACTATTTTCATTAACCAACCTTATGTATTTTAATCATGAAAACGAAGTTTACCCTCCTTATATTTACCCTGATTTTTTCAGGATTGTCAAAATCTCAGGTGTTAATAGCTACGAATACAGCTGTGGCCACAGTGCCCGACCAGAGCGCAGTACTGCAGGTCGCGGATGACAAAAGAGGCCTGTTGCTGCCTCAAGTTGCCCTTCTTGGTGCCACTGACATTGTGACGGTTCCTACGCCCGTACAGGGATTATTGGTTAACAATACCAGTTCTCAGAAAACAAATTTCTGGGCTGCAGGACAATGGAACCGAAACTTCCAGATTGCAGACGGTGCTGCCATTATCAAACAGACTGAGAATTTTTCAGGAAGTTCTTCAGGAAGTACTTCTGTTAATACTTTTCCAGCTACAATGCCACTTTTCAATTTAAACGATCCGACAACCGGCTGGACTAACCTGAACGCGTCCTCTACAATTACCATTACAAAAACTTCAAATACCAATTACATCGTTACCGAAGGCATGGTGCAGATCAACAATGACACGGCTACAAATCAGGAGTTTCAGTTTGCCATCGGCGTATTTGTAAACGGACAGTTGAAGCTCGCAAGTAAATATACCGCGATAGGTAAAAACTTTGTCTGCAACTGGAGAAAGTTTAATTTATCCGGTGTATTCAATGACTTACCGATTGGTACCCATACTGTATCCATTTATGGCAGAAATTTACCGCAGGTTACAGCCGGTTACAACTCAATCACCTATGGCGGAAATACAACGAACTGCACCAATATTAACAATGATATGGCCAGAATTTTCGTTACGGCTCAGGTTACCCAGTAATCTACTTGTTTTAAATTTATTTGAAAAAACCGCGACAAATGATGAAATCATAATAAACACAAATGATGTTTTTTCACTCCTCAGGCTTGAATGTCTTAGGAGTTCTTTTTTATGGCAGTCATTGATAAATTTTATCATGTCTTTAACAGATAAGCCTTTGATGATTCCGTAAATTTGTAAAAAATATTTACAATGCTCAATTTTGAATTTAAAAATCCAACTAAAATAATTTTCGGTAAAGATGAAATCGCAAAACTGGAAAAAGAAATTCCGAAAGATGCGAAAATTTTAATGCTGTACGGCGGCGGAAGTATCAAGAAAAACGGAATCTACGAACAGGTAAAAACAGCGCTTAAAGATTTTGAGGTTGAAGAATTTGGTGGAATCCCCGCTAACCCTGAATACGAAGTCCTGATGGAGGCGTTAAAGCTTATCAAAGAAAAAAACATCACTTTCCTGTTGGCGGTTGGCGGCGGATCCGTCATCGACGGCACGAAATTCCTTTCAGCTGCAGCCAATTATGAAGGTGAGGACAAATGGGAAATTCTCACCAAACCGGTAAGAACTTTTGAAGGAGAAGGAATGCCTTTCGCGACCGTTCTAACAATGCCTGCAACAGGTTCTGAAATGAATTCAGGTTATGTAGTTTCCCGGCGGGCTACCAATGAAAAACTGTCTACAGGTGGTCCTGGTCTTTTCCCACTGTTCTCAATTTTGGATCCTGAAGTCATCCGTTCCATACCAAAAAAACAGATTGCCAACGGAATTGCTGATGCTTACACCCACGTGCTGGAACAGTATATGACCTTCCCTACTTTCGCTACCCTTCAGGAAAGATTCATGGAAAGTATTCTGCAGACTTTGCAGGAAGTTGCTCCGAAAGTTTTAGCAGATGAATTCGATTATGATGCCGCAGGAAATTTCATGTGGCGCTGAACGGTCTGATTCAGAAAGGGGTTGTTACCGACTGGGCAGTGCATGCAATGGGACACGAACTTACCGCCAACTTCGGCATTGATCATGCGAGAACTTTAGCAATCGTTGCGCCTTCACACTACCGCTATTATTTCGAAAATAAAAAAGGGAAACTGGCGCAGTACGCCGAAAGAGTTTGGAATATCACAGAAAGCACAACAGAAGAGAAAGCCAAAAAAGGAATTGAAAAACTGGAGGAATTTTTCCACAGTTTGGATATTAAAACCAAACTTTCAGAATATACGGAAGCCTATGCAGGAACTGCCGAAAAAGTAGAAAAAGCATTTACCGAAAGAAACTGGCTCGGCTTGGGCGAACATAAAAAACTCACGCCTCAGGACGCCTATAAAATTATAGAACTGAGTTATTAAAATTCCGTCCGGTAAATGTTCTTTTACAGCAATTCTGTGAACGTTCAAAAATATCTAATCAGCAAAATAAATCCGAACCGGTTCTAATGAATCGGTTTTTTTAATGTAATTTTAAGTCAAAATCTTTATTCATGAGAAAAATATTTTCTGCGATTATCCTTTTTTTAATGCTGCTAGGAATCAATGCACAGAACAAACCGGCCTTTTGGGATGATATTCAACATTTTAAACATTTTAACAAAGAAAATCCACCTCCGAAAAATGCTGTTCTTCTGGTGGGAAGTTCCTCATTCACGATGTGGAAAGATGTAGATGCATATTTTCCTGATAAAGTAATCGTGAACCGTGGCTTTGGAGGTTCCAGTCTTTATGACCTAAATTTTTATTCAGAAGAACTTTTAAAACCCTATTCTCCGAAACAGATTATTATTTACTGTGGCGAAAACGATTTTGCCGGAAATGAAAAACTGAAACCGAGAGAAGTATTCAACCGTTTTAAACATTTCTACGCCGAAATTCGCAAATATTATCCTGAAATTCCGGTGGCTTATGTTTCAATTAAACTTTCACCGAGCCGGGAAAACCTTTGGCCTCAATTTATTGCCACAAATTCCCTCATCAAAAAATTCATGGACCGGAAAGAAAATGCTGAATACATCGACATCACCAAAGCCATGAACGGTCCGGACGGAAAGATCCGTAAAGATCTTTTTCTCGAAGACATGCTTCATATGAAACCCGAAGGTTATCAGATTTGGAAAAAAGTAATGGAACCCTATTTAAAATAAAACGATGAAAAGACATGAAGCTTTAGTACAGTTAAGCCGGGATCATCACTTTGGACTGCTGCTTTGCTGGAAATTAAAAGAAGGTTTAAAGAAAGACGTTTCCGTGGAAAGAATGTCAAAATACATCAACCTCTTCTATCACCAAAACCTGAAACCCCATTTTGCGGAAGAAGAGGAAACCATTTTTCTCATTTTAGGAAATTCTCATCCTTTAATTGAAGAAGCAATTTCACAACACCGCCAATTTGAAAAAATGATTGCTGACGGCTTTGAAACCCCTGAGCAGATACAGGTATTCCGTGATTTACTCGAACTTCATATCCGGACAGAAGAAAGACAGATTTTCCCTGAGATTGAAGAAAAAGCCACCGAAGAACAACTGCAAAATCTCTTAAAACAAAATTATCCGCAATTGAAAGAACCGGAATATGAGGATTTGTTCTGGAAATAAAGCTTAAGTTTTCACACGAAAAATCCCGGAAATCCGGGATTATTTTTTTCTCTTCGCTTTAGATTTGGCTTTTGCCTGTGATCGGTTGGAAGGTTTAGTTTTCGGAGGGTTTCTTTTGGTTGGCCCGCCCCAGTTCTCCTTTTTATTTTTGTCCTTTTTCTCATGAAATGCGCCTCCGCCTTCTTCAAGTTTTACGGTATGCGCGTTCTTCATGATGATCTCATCTTTCTCAGAAGCAATTTTCACAGGATTAATTTTAACTTCCTTAGGGAAATCTTTCAATTTCAATTCCTTGTCCATCAAAAGTTCAATATCGAGCAAAAGCGTCTCTTCTTTTTTGGTCACTAATGAAACTGCAATTCCGTTTTTGTCAGCACGGCCGGTTCTTCCGATTCGGTGGATATACTGCTCCGGAACTTCCGGTATTTCAAAATTAATAACGTGAGTGATATCCGAAATATCCAAACCTCTCGCCATAATATCAGTCGTAATCAGACCCCGTAGCTTTTGGCTTTCAAAGCTTCTCATCGCGTTAAGACGGTAATTCTGGGATTTATTGGAATGGATCACATCAAACTCTTCGGGAAAAAGCTCGTCAATTTTGGTAAAAAGATAATCCGCATTTTTTTTGTTGTTACAGAAAATAAGCACTTTAGAAAGTTCAGGATCTGATTTCAGTAAATGTTCAAGCAGATTTATTTTGGTATTGAAGTTTTCCACTTTAAAGGCAACCTGCTCAATTTTTTCCAATGGAGTACCTGATTTTGCTAACGAGATCTCAATCGGACCGGCAAAATACTCTTCAAGTACCGCATCCACCGCTTCGGTCATCGTTGCAGAAAAAAGGATATTCTGTCTTTTCTCCCTCATCATGGTAAAAATATTCGCCAGCTGCACCTTGAAGCCCAGATTCAGCATTTCATCAAATTCATCAACGATAAGTTTCTGCACTTCTTTTAAAGAAATTGCATTATCAATCGCCAAATCCATAATTCTGCCCGGCGTTCCGACTAAAATATCGCAGCCGTCATTAAACATCAGTTTTTGAGTCTTGATATTCACGCCTCCGTAAATTCCGACTACTCTTGCAGTAATATTCTGGGTAAGATTTTTTACAATTTCGGTCACCTGAACCACCAGTTCTCTGGTAGGAACAAGAATAACTATGGTAGGATTTCCGTTTTTATTGTATTTCCAGCTTTTCAAAACGGGCAGTAAATAGGCTAATGTTTTTCCGGTTCCGGTTTGGGCAATTCCCATCACATCACGGCCTGAAAGTATCGGTTTCAGGGATTTTTCCTGAATCGGCGTGGGTTCAAATAAATTTTGATCGGCCAATACCTCGAGGATCTTTTCGGGCAGTTCGAAATCGGCAAAAGTGATTTTTTCCATTTTGCAAAGATAGTTTATTTCAGAAAACCGAAACTGATAGTTGAAAATTCATCAAAAATGCTTTTTTAAAAAGCGTATTATTCGAATAATGTTTTAAATTAATTAAAATATAATGTAACAAAGACACAGAAACCGTTGTCTTATTATGAGACTAAAAAAATTTATGAATAAAACGTTTACCCCTATCGCTTTTCTGCCTGTAATTCTCATTTCTGCACAGGTAAAAACGGACTCCACCAAAACTAAAAATATTGCCGAAATAACAGTAATTGCCAAAAAACCAACCGTAGAAAACAAGGCGGACAGAACAGTTTTTAATGTTGCCAACAGCTCAATATTGGCGGGAAACACAACCTGGGATATCCTGAGAATGACACCTCAGGTGAGCATGGACAGTAATGACAATCTGCTTGCCGAAGGAGAATCTGTAACGGTGTATATCAACGACAGAAAAACGGTTTTCAGAGGTAAGGAACTGAAAGATTATCTGAAGACCATCGCTGCAGACAACCTCATGAAAATCGAAGTGATTACAACGCCTTCTGCGAAGTATGAAGCTTCGGGACCTGTTATTAATATTGTTTTGAAAAAGTTGGAAAATGAAGGGGTAAAAGGGAGCTTCTCTTTAACCAACACGCAAAATACCAAGAATTCACAATCGGCAAATTTTAATATCAATTATCACAAAAAGAATTTTACCCAAACCTTTACCGGAGGTTATAGCGATAATACCAGCGTGATGAAAAACGATAATGAAAATTTTATTTACCAAAACAGTGAGTTCACCAAAATACATACAGAAAGCACGGAAATGGGGAAATCTCCTTCATTTTCTACCACTTCAGAGCTGGAATTGAATGACAAGAACAACATCGGTTTTATCTTCGAATATTCACAGACAAAAAGGAACAGCTTTTCCGATGCTTACGGTGAAACTTTTACCGAAAATATGCTCCAGAATTACTATGTGAAAAACCAGAATCTTACAGGTTTAAACAGAAATCTGGGAAGCAACCTCTTTTATAAATATTACGACAAGGAAAAGAACAGAATTCTCGATCTGAATACAGGAATTAATTACAGCAGCGTAACGGATACAAACAGCCATATCACCAATTCGGCTGCAGACAATATTCCCGCCGGAATCCGAATTCTGGCAGATAATCAAAACCGGGATTATTATTTCAAGGCAGATTATTCACAGCCTTTGGGAAAATCAGGAAGTACAATCGAATTTGGAGGAAAAGCCAACTTCAAAAACTATGTAATTCCCTATGATTACTACAAACTTAATAACAACAACTGGGTAGAGGATTTATCCAAAAGCAACGATTTTCATTATCTTGAAAATTTGAACTCTGTTTATGCGAATTTCAGCAAAACATTTTTCAAAAAGCTGGAGACCAGAATCGGTTTGCGCTATGAATATATTTGGTTTAAAGCAAGACAGGATGTCGGCAATATCGAAAAAACAACTTCTTATGGAACACTCCTTCCAGATCTGCTTTTAAAATACCCGTTTTCTGACAATTACGTTTTGACGGCAACTTATAAACACAATATCTGGAGACCTTGGTATAGCGAAATGAATCCTTTTGAACTGCCTCTGGATAACGGAAACTTCGTTAGAGGAAACATGGATTTAAAACCAAATCCCAATGACCGATACAGCCTGAAACTTGGGCTTTACAAGAAATATTTTGTTACGGCGAGTTATTGGTACAGCAATCAGGATTATTGGACGACTTACTTCAAAGATGGCGAAAAAACGATACAGATTGAAGAAAATTTCCCCGGAAATGTGATGAAATATGGTTTGAATTTCAATACCAATCAGGTCTTTTTGAAAAATAAACTGAATGTGAATCTCAGTGTAAATGTAAATTATACGGATAACAGCGATTTCAATGCAAAAAATGATTTGAAGGATGCGAAAGACTATTTTGCAAATTTCGGCGGGTCATCCAATATTTCTTATAACAATCTTTTCAATAAGAACATCAATATTAACGGGTGGTTTGGTTTGTTCAGCCAGAATTATGGCAATTCGTATGGCAACCAAATGAATTTTTTCCACAATATTTCTGTCACTAAAATTTTCCCAAAAACCCAGATGGAGGCAAGTTTACAGATGTACAACATTTTTAAAAGGCCAATATTCGATGTGACGACTTACGCTCCGATAGGAACTTTCAGAAATTCAATGCAGGCCGACTGGTATGGATTTTCTCTGACGTTCATTAAGAGATTCGGAAACCAGAAAGTGAAAGAGAACACCAAAACCAACGTTGAAAAAGACAGAGGCGGAAGCAAGGATTAAAAGAAAATCCTTCTGAAAATTTCAGAAGGATTTTTTATTCTTATTCCCACTCGATCGTTGCAGGCGGTTTGCTTGAAATATCATAGGCAATTCTGTTGATGCCTTTTACTTCATTGATAATTCTGTTGGAAATATTTTCGAGAAATTCCCAAGGAAATTTACTGAAAGTCGCCGTCATAAAATCGGTTGTATTTGCAGAACGGACTACAGCGGTATATTCATATGTTCTTTCATCCCCCATTACTCCGACAGATTTTACAGGAAGCAACACTACGAACGCCTGAGAAACAGTATCATATAACTTGTTTTTATACAGTTCTTCGATGAAAATATCGTCGGCCTCCTGAAGGATTTTCACTTTTTCTTCATCCACTTCACCTAAAATCCGGATTCCCAAACCTGGCCCAGGAAAAGGATGACGGTGCACCAAATGATGCGGAATACCCAATTCCTCTCCTACTTTTCTTACCTCATCTTTGAATAATTCTCTCAAAGGCTCCAGAAGTTCGAAATCCATTTCTTCAGGAAGTCCGCCCACATTGTGGTGTGATTTAATGACAGCTGAAGGACCTTTCACCGACTGGCTTTCGATCACATCCGGATAAATAGTGCCCTGGGCTAAAAATTTTGCGCCTTCAATTTTATGGGACTCTTCATCAAAAACCGCGACAAATTCATTTCCGATGATTTTTCTTTTTTCCTCAGGATCTGAAATACCTTTCAGTTTGGACAAAAACCGCTCCTTCGCATCAATAAGTTTGATTTTGAGATGGAAATGTTCACCGTAATTTTTCATCACTTTTTCGGCTTCATCTTTTCTCAGAAGTCCGGTATCTACAAAGATACACTGCAGCTGATCGCCGATTGCCTTATGAATTAAAACTGCTGCCACAGAAGAATCTACACCGCCGGAAAGACCGAGGATGACTTTCTGATCACCTACTTTTTCTTTGATTTCGGCGACGGTTTTATCAATATAATTGGTAAGTTTCCACTTTTTCGGAGCTTTACAGATGTTGAAAACAAAATTATCAATCATTCTCGACCCTTCCTCCGTATGAGAAACTTCAGGATGGAACTGAACACAGTATATTTTTTTGGATTCATCGGAAATTGCAGAAATCACATCCGTTGTTCCGTTGACGGCGAAACCTTCGGGAACCGTTTCCACTTCATCGAAATGGCTCATCCAAACTGTTGAAAACCTGCTTACTCCGGAGAGCAGTGCATTGGATTTCTGGATCTGAAGTTTTGCTTTTCCGTATTCGCCTTTTTGGCCTTTTTTTACTTTTCCGCCTAATAAATGGGTGGTAAGCTGCATCCCGTAACAAATTCCCAATACAGGAATTCCTTTTTCGAATAACGCCCGGTCAACCAAATGTGCATCTTCTGCGTTCACAGAACTTGGTCCGCCTGAAAGAATAATTCCGGAAGGATTTCTCTCTAAAATTTCTTCTAAACCGGTATTGAATGGGAGAACTTCAGAATATACTCCGAGTTCCCGGATTCTTCTGGCGATAAGTTGGTTGTACTGAGACCCGAAATCGAGTATGATAATGCCGTTGTGCATGTATTTATTTCTTTTATTACTTAAATTTTTATGATTTTCTTTCCGGCAGGTTTCCGAATTTTGGCTTCAGATTTACCCAGCCGTTTAACAAAAAAAGACGTGATGAATCACGCCTTCTTTATTCTAGAATTTACCGATATCTTCTCTGTAAAATTCGTAATCGAAGTGAATGGTTTTAGCGTCTTCGTACACTTTTTTTCTGGCTTCGTCATAGGAATTGCCTGTGGCTACCAAACTTAACACCCGTCCGCCGGTTGTTAAAATACGGTCGCCGGCTGTTTTGGCTCCGGCAAAAAGCACTTGGCTGTCTTTTACCTTATCCAGATTTTTCACCTCAAATCCTGTCTCAATTTTCCACGGATAACCGCCGGAACACATTACGAGGCAGACAGCTTTTTCGTTTTTGAATTTGAGATTGATTTCTTTGCCTTCAAGACAGTCCATAATCACATCATACAGCTGGTTTTCCATCAGTGGAAGGATAACCTGAGTTTCGGGATCTCCCATTCTCATGTTGTATTCGAGAAGGAAAGTTCCGTCGTTGGTTACCATTAATCCAAAGAAAATAAATCCTTTGAAATGGATGTTCGAAGAATTTAATCCCGCCAAAGTAGGTTTAAGAATATTGGCTTCAAAATCTCTGTAATGCTCGTCTGTAAATTCCGGACTGGGCGCTACACTTCCCATTCCGCCTGTATTAGGTCCTGTGTCACCGTTACCGGCTTTTTTATAATCTTTCACCGGAATGCACGGGTAAAGATCTTTTCCGTTTGAAAACGCAATAATAGACGCTTCAAAACCTTTAAGATATTCTTCGATCACCAACTGAATTCCAGCATCGCCATAAATCCTTTCAATCATAAACTGGTGAATGGTAGATTCAGCATCAGTAAGATTATCGGCAATCACCACTCCTTTTCCGCCCGCAAGTCCGCTGGCTTTAATAACGATGGGAAACTTCTGCTGTCTTACATAATCAATTGCGTCCTGATATGCATCGAAAACCACTGCTTTGGCGGTTTTGATATTATTGGTCTGCATGAATTTCTTAGAAAATGCCTTGCTTCCTTCCAGTTCGGCTGTCCTTTTGCGCGGACCGAAAATCTTAAGATCATGTTTTTTAAACTCGTCCACTATTCCATCTACCAATGGAGCTTCCGGACCGACAATCGTAAGATCGATTCTTTCTTTAATGGCAAAATCTCTGAGACCTACTACACTGTCTTCGTATACATTCTGTCCCAATTTACTGGTGGTTGCGTTGCCTTTGGCAAAATACATTTTAGAAATTCTGCTGTCACCTTTCAGCTTTAAAGCGATTGCTGACTCCCTTCCGCCATTTCCTACGATTAATATTTTCATTTGTTTAGTTTATTTGTATCCTCAAAATTAGTAATTTGAACGTGAATTTCAAATTTAGTTCTGAGAAAAGTTTATAATTAAAGTTAAAATTAAGCACCTAAATCTGAACTCAATAATTTAAAAATATCAATGCAAAAAGTGACGCATTCCGGTGAACATCATTGGGATTCCGTGTTCGTTTGCGGCCTCTATACTTTCCTCGTCGCGCATGCTTCCGCCGGGTTGGATGATCGCTTTGATTCCTTCTTTTTCGCAGAAATCAACTACATCACGGAAAGGAAAAAATGCATCTGAAGCAAGAACCAGATCTCCCTGGAATTTTTCTTTCGCCCTTTCTACTGCATGTTGCGTTGCCCAGATTCTGTTCACTTGTCCTCCGCCAATTCCTAACGCCTGAGTTCCGTTTGAAACAACGATCGCGTTTGATTTCACATATTTCACGACTCTCTGCGCAAATAAAAGTGCCTTTTCCTGTTCTGCAGAAGGTTTGAAAACAGTTACTGTTTCTATATTTTCAGAAAACCGGTTATCATTATCCTGCACCAATATTCCGCCATCGGTTTTTACCCACGTCTGTTGGTCTGAAACCGGATTTTTAATCTTGATGATTCTTAAATTTTTCTTTTTTCTTAAAATCTCCAAAGCCTCCTCATCGAAATCAGGAGCCATTACGATTTCCAGAAAAGTTTTATTGAGCTCTTCCGCTGTGGATGCATCCACTTTAAAATTCATTCCAATAATCCCGCCAAAAATAGAAACAGGATCGCATTCGAAGGTTTTTTTATAAGTTTCTAACGCTGAGCTTCCCACCGCAACACCACAGGGAGTAGAATGTTTTACCGCGCAGCACGCCATCTCGTTTTTGAATTCATTCACCACTTTCCAGCATAAATCCATATCGCGAAGATTATTGAATGACAGCTCTTTACCGCCCAAAACCTCAAAATCTTTCATCGCACCATTATCTGTTGTGGAAACGTAATATGCCGCGGTCTGATGAGGATTTTCACCGTATCTGAGGTCTGAAACTTTTTTGTAAGAGGCATTTAAATACTGAGGATATTCTTCATCCAAAAGCATTCGTGAAATGGCGCCGTCGTAAGCAGAAGTTAAATTAAAGACTTTTCCCGCAAGTTTTCTTCTTGTTTCTAAAGTGGTTTCGCCGGTTTCTGTCATTTCCTGCCGAACCAATTTATAATCTTCCACGTCTGTGAGAACCGTTACCGAAATAAAATTTTTCGCTCCCGACCGCAACATTGAAGGTCCGCCAATATCAATAAACTCAACTTTTTCGTCCAAAGAAATATCAGAATTTGCATTTTCGAAAAACGGATAAAGGTTGACGATCACCATATCAATCAATTCGATTCCGTGTTCCTGAACGGTTCTCATATGTTCTCCGTTGCTGCGGACCGCCAATAAACCACCGTGAACTTTAGGATGCAGCGTTTTCACTCGGCCGTCTAACATTTCTGGGAAACCGGTGACTTCATCAATCTGAATCGGATGCAAACCTGCATCTTTCAAATGTTTGAACGTTCCGCCAGTGGAAACCAGTTCGTAATTTTTTTCTTCTAAAAACTTTGCAAAATCAATAAGTCCGGATTTATCGGAAACAGAGATCAGCGCTCTTTTTTTTGACATTTTCTTTCTTTTTACTTTTTATTAGATTCCCGTTCTTTCACCAACGGTTTTTATAGACAAATCCCAAACCAGTCTATTATTTAAACACGATTTAGGACTAAGTTTACAGCTTCAGGAAAAATTTCATATTCAATTTTATGAATTTTTTCCGATAGAGATTCCAAAGTTTCTGTTTCTGAAATTTCAAAAGATTTCTGAAGAATAATTTCGCCTTCATCAATACCTGAAGTTACAAAATGAACCGTTGCCCCGCTTTCTTTTTCACCCGATGCTAAAACCGCGTTATGAACATGATGTCCCCACATTCCTTTTCCGCCGAATTTGGGCAGCAATGCAGGATGTATATTGATGATTTTTCCTCTAAAATTGTCGCAGAAATCTTTATTTAAAATGGATAAAAACCCGGCAAGAACAATTAAATCAGTATTTTCAGGAATGATTTTTCCTAAATTCTCTGAGAAATCCTTTCCGCGTTTAATCAAAATATTTTTAATTCCGTGGTTTTCGGCTCTCTGCAAACCGAAACATTCGCGGTCTGCAACAACAAGATTGACTGCTGCATTTGGAATATCTCCATTTTCAATACAATCAATTATTCGTTGTAAATTGGTGCCGGAACCTGAAACTAAAACGGTTATATACTTCATACACTGACCCAATACATCAATCTAACAGGTAACAATTATTGCTACATAACTAAATTGGTAATTTGTTTATATTAAAATAATTTTTTCTGAATTTTCTACGATCTCACCGATTTCGTAAGCATCATCAAGCAGATCAAGTACTTTTCCAGCATGTTTTTCATCGACGACGATGACCATTCCCACTCCCATATTGAAGGTTCCGTACATTTCTGTTCTGTCGATATTGCCGCGCTTTTCCAGTTCAAGCATTACGGTCGGAATCTGTATTTTAGAAGTATCAATCTTTGCACAGAGATTTTCAGGGATAATTCTCGGTACATTTTCGATGAGGCCACCGCCGGTGATGTGGGCAATTCCTGACACTTTTACTTCTTCCAATAATTTGTGTATCGGTTTATAATAGAGCATTGTAGGAACAAGAAGAGTTTCGTAGAGAGGCTTGCCTTCAAATTCTTCATTGAAATCAGGGAAAATTTTCCTTACCAATGAAAATCCGTTGCTGTGAAATCCAGAACTTGGAAGTGCGATAATTTTATCGCCTGCTTTGATGGTGGAACCGTCGATAATTTCATCTTTTTCCACAATACCAACGCAGAAACCGGCAACATCATAATCTCCGGGCTGATACATTCCTGGCATTTCTGCAGTTTCACCGCCAATTAACGCGCAGTTGTTATCCTTACATGCCTTCACCATTCCCATAACAATTTCGGCAGCAATTTCCGAATCGAGTTTTCCGCACGCTAAATAATCAAGGAAAAATAGTGGTTTTGCACCGTGACACAAAATATCGTTGGCACACATTGCGAAGCAATCTACACCGATAGAATCATATTTTTTGGAGTCTAAAGCGACTTTCAGTTTGGTTCCTACCCCATCAGTTCCGCTTACAAGAACCGGATTCCGGTAACCGGCGATCTGGTAGAATGCGCCGAAACTGCCTAAATTGTTCAGTACATTTTCATTATGCGTTTCTGCAACTGCAGATTTTATTTTGTCAACGGTTTTGTAACCTTCTTCTTTGTCGACTCCGGCGGATTTGTAGGTATTGCTCATTTTACTTTTTACTGTTATTAGTTACAAAATCTTTCTTTGCGCTTGCATTCAGTTCTACTTCAAAGTTAGTAAAAGCTGAAAACCAATTTGTTTTTTTAACCTTTTTTAGCATTCACCACTTCTCCTGATTTCGGAAATAAAAAAGCCGACAATCATTCAGACGTCGGCTCATTATTATTTTTTGGCGAAGATTACACCTCCAAAATGTTGGAAATTCTGTTGTGGGGAATGTATTCTTTTCGGTTTCAAACTTTAAAAATTTTGTTTTGCGAAAATAAGATTTTTAAATGAATTTAAAAAATGCTTTTTCAAAAATGAAGATTTTCGCAGCGGATAAAAGCTTAATTTATGATGGAAATACCTATTTTTGTTTCTTAAAAATAAAACGAATATGGCTTCAGGCTTTTTTGCTGTCTTAGATGATATTGCTGCTTTAATGGATGATGTAGCGGTAACCTCGAAAATTGCAACCAAACAGACCGCAGGAATTCTGGGTGATGATCTTGCTGTAAACGCAGAAAAAGCCACCGGTTTTTTATCGAGTAGGGAAATCCCCGTGCTTCTCAAAATCATGAAAGGTTCGTTTATCAATAAACTGATTATTCTACCCATCGCTTTCCTTTTGCAGTTTTTTTATCCGCCTGCAATAAAATTTGTCCTGATTTTAGGAGGACTTTATCTTGCCTATGAAGGGGTAGAAAAAATCATAGAATTTATATTCCACCGAAACAAAAAAGGCAGGGAAGTTATACAGGAAGTAGAGGAACCTGGGTTGGAAGGAGAAGAAGCTGAGTCTGCCAAGATAAAATCTGCTGTAACAACCGATTTCATTCTCTCGATTGAGATTGTCATCATTGCTTTGGGAACGGTTTTGGACAAAAGCTTACCCATACAGATTATCACCGTTTCCATTGTCGCAATTTTAGCAACAATCGGGGTTTACGGAATTGTAGCATTGATCGTCCGAATGGATGATGCCGGTTATAAACTTATTAAAAAATCGAATAAAAAAGGCTTTTTCAATGTGCTGGGCGAAATCCTCGTAAAAGCACTGCCGATCGTAATTAAAATTTTAGGTGTTGTAGGAACAATTGCTTTGATCTTGGTTTCAGGTGGAATTTTCGACCATAATATCGAATATTTCCATCATCTTTTGCCTAACATTCCAAACATGGCTAAACAGTTCATTTATGGTATGGCAGCCGGATTAGTGATGGTTCCTGTGGTTTTGGCAGCGAAGAAAGGGTATTCGATGGTTAAGAAATAACCGTTTAAATAGAAAGCGAAAAGAGCGGACTTTTAAGTTCGCTCTTTCTTTTTTAACTTCAATTTTAAGAGAGTTTCAACTTTACTTTTTGAACCTTTTCTTTCAGTTCTGCAAGTTTTTCTTCATTAATAATTCCCTTTTCAACATCAAAATATTCGCTGAATTTTGGAAGCGAAAAAATCTCTAGGACTTCAGCACCGTCAAAAGGAAAACGTTTCTCAGCGATTTCCAGCACACTTGCGCCGCCGCGTCCGCCATCAGAAGTCGCCATCAAAAACATCGGTTTTCCGCCAAAAATTTTTCTTCCTTTGATTCTCGAAATCCAGTCCATCAGATTTTTGAAAACTGCCGGGAAATTTCCGTTGTTTTCCGGAGTTGATAAAAGGATAAGGTCACATTCATCAATTTTAGCAGCAAAATCCAGGGCTTTTTGTGGAGTTCCGCCGGCAATTTCAATTTCGCGTTTGTAGATGGGCATTTCAAAATCATTAAGATCAAGGATTTCCACTTCATCATCCGGGAAAAATGTGGAAGCAAAAGTAACCAGTTTTTTATTGATGGAAACGGTGGAATTACTTCCTGCAAAAGCTAATATTTTCATAGTTTAAATTTAATTTGTCATTCAAATTTAATGCATTTAATTATAATTCCATCGGAACTTCCATCAGTAATATTTCTGAATCTTCCGTTGCTTCCACCGTGAAAGTTTCAGTTTCCCAAATTCCAAAACCGTCTCTGGTCGCCAAAATCTGGTCGCCAATTTTTGCTGAACCTTTCAGCACAAAAACATAAACGCCGTTTCCTGACTGGTGTACTTTGTATTCTTTGGCATTGCCTTTCTCAAACTTCGCCAGATTAAACCATGCGTTCTGATGAATCCAAACGCCCTCATCATCCTGATTTGGAGAAAGAATCTGCTGAAAGTCATTGATTTTTTCGTTTTCTTTAATGCTGATCTGGTCGTAACGCGGCGTAACATTCATCTTATTCGGAATGACCCAAATCTGTAGGAATTTCACGAGTTCGTCTTTATTTCTGTTGTATTCGCTGTGCTGAACTCCGGTTCCGGCGCTCATGACCTGAATTTCTCCATTTCTGATCACCGCGGTAGTTCCCATGGAATCTTTATGTTCCAAATCACCTTCCAGAGGAATAGAAATTATTTCCATATCACGGTGCGGATGCGTACCGAAACCCATTCCGGAAGCGACCTGATCGTCATTCAAAACCCGTAAAACCCCGAAATTCATTCTTTCTGGATTATAATAATTGGCAAAACTGAAGGTATGATGAGATTTCAACCAGCCATGGTCGGCGAAACCTCTTGTATCTGCTTTGTGATAAACTGTTTTCATTTTTTGATTGTATTTAGTGATTTAATAATACAAATTTATAGCATTCAGATGCTATAAACATTGATTTAAGATAAGTTCATAACTTTGATTAAATTTTAAAAAATGGAAATTTTTGCAAAGAGAATATATGATGATCCTGCGAAATCTGATGGCTTCAGGATTTTAGCTGACCGTCTTTGGCCCAGAGGAATGACGAAAGAAAAAGCGGAAATTGATTTATGGGCGAAAGATATCGCACCTTCTACCGAACTCCGCAAATCGTACCACGGAAAAGAAATCGATTTTAAGGAATTCAGTGAAAAATATTTGAAAGAACTTACAGAAAATCCTCAGACCGAAGAATTTTTAAATGAAATTAAAAAACACAAAACAGTTACTTTGATGACTTCTGTAAAAGAAATTGAGGGAAGTGAAGTTCCTGTTCTGAAAGAATTTATCCTTTTGGCTGAAACCGAATCACAAAAAAAACGGTTCCGATAATTACCGGAACCGCTTCTATTCATAAATTTAAGAATTCTCCTAAAAGTGAACCTGCTGGATTTCTTCCTCCAGTTCTTTTTCGGATTCTTTGCCTTCGCCTTTAATTAAAAACATCGTCACGGCTGCTGCAATAATCAGACAAACTCCGCCCACCACGACATAATCAATGGCCATGTTCCCGAAAAGGTTTTTCACAATCGGCCCGCCGAATACACCGTTGACAATCTGCGGCATTACAATAAAGAAGTTGAAAATCCCCATGTAAACACCCATTTTTCTCTGTGGAATCGCATCGATCAACATCGCATAAGGCATCGCCAATATACTTGCCCATGCAAATCCAAGTCCGATCATGGAGATCCAAAGCATGCCGGTATCTTTAATGAAAAACATGGAAATCAATCCTAAACCTCCGGAAAACAACGCCAAAGCGTGAGTCTGTTTCTTACCGATGGCCTTTGCAATTGGGGTTAACAAGAATGCAAACGGAATCGCAAATAAATTATAGAGGCCAAATAAATGGCCGGTTAAATCACCTGCTTTATTAAATTCTGCAGATTTGGTATCTTCCGGCGAAAGTCCGAAATGGTGAGTTGCCAAAGCACTTGTCGTAAACACCCACATCGTAAATAAAGCAAACCAGGAGAAAAACTGTACGGCTCCCAATTTTTTCATCAACGGAGGAATTTTTGCAAAATCCTTAAACATATCCGAAAACTTAGAGCTATGTTCTGCGCCTTCATCGCGGCCCTCAAATTCTGCAAATTCTTTTGGAGAATATTCTTTTGTGGTAAAAATGGTATATAAAATAGAGGCAATTAAAACGGTAGCGCCCACGTAGAATGCATAAATTACATTATCGGCAACATAACCTTCAGCTGCCACATTGGAAACGCCCATTTTCGTGAGCCAGTTCGGCATTTCAGAACCGATTACCGCACCGATTCCAATCAATATGGTCTGTATTGAAAAACCAAGCGTTCCCTGATGTTTCGGCAGCATATCTCCCACCAAAGCACGGAAAGGTTCCATGGCAATATTCACAGAAAAATCCATCATTGCTAAGAAAATTACGGCCAACAATAAAACATTGGCTGCGATTAAATGGGTTACTGAGGCGGCATTGGGCAACAGAACCAAACCAATTGCACAAAGTACTGCGCCTATCAGGAAATATGGCTTTCTTCTACCGAGAGGACTCCAGGTATTGTCGCCCATGTGTCCGATGATGGGTTGCACGATTAAGCCCGTAATAGGCGCCACCAACCAGAACCAGGAAAGTTCGTGAACATCAGCTCCTAAGTTTGCAAGGATTCTACTTGCATTTCCGTTTTGCAGCCCAAATGCCATCTGGATTCCCAGAAAACCCATGCTCATATTTATAATCTGAGCGATACTGAGGTTTGGTTTTATTTTTTTAGCCATAATTTATTGTAATGTATGTCAATATGAAGTTTTATTTTTTCTTGAATTCTAAAATCATTCCGTCCTCGATTGGAGTTTTTATTTTTACCACCTCATCGATGACATCATTTGGAACTGTTGCGGATAAAACGTACTGTCTGATTTTCCATTTCCCGCCGATTTTTTCGAGGACACCGGAGCCGCGACAGATTTTCATCTGGGTGTCGAGGATTTCGTCAAACCACGCGTAATTTCCGTCTTTGCTGAAAGTGATATTTCTTTTCAGGGAACTAAAATTCCAGGCTTTGCCTTTATCGAAATAAGGTTTTGCCCAAACCATGAACTCTTTTTTGTCCCAGACTTCTGCAGCGTCAGTTCCGATGAAAGTTGATTCTTCGGCATACAGATCGAAATAATTTTTGTAATCTGCTGCAGTTGCGAACGCATTAAGATCATCCAGAACTTTGCTGATGTTTTTCTTTTGAACGTTCTCATAAAAGCCTTTGGTTTGGGCCGAAAGTCTTAATGAGTAAGTAAAAAGCAGCAGTAAGATTCCAAGAAAAGTTGTTTTTTTCATCCCAATAATTTTTAAAAGTACTTATTATTTAAGTTCTAAAATTAAAGAAGATTTTCCTGAAACCGTCATTTTATTTTTCGAAGTCACCAAAAAATCTTTTCCGGAAATAACATCCTTTCCGGCAGAAACTCCATCTAATGATTCTGCAAAGCGGCTCAGATCGAAAGTCTGTTCTTTTTCATTATTGTTAATCACCACCATTACTTTCTCTTTTTCATTGTATCGGAAATAAACATATACCTTTTCTTTTGGCATATAATGTTTTGTTTTTCCAGTGTGGATGACGTCTTTTCCTTTTCTCCAGTTCAGTATTTTCTGGGTGAAGTCATAGAATTCTTTCTGTTCCGCGGTTTGGGTTTGAGGATTAAAGGCATTTTGTGGATCGCCTTTCCAGCCGCCCGGAAAATCTCTTCTGATGTCGGCGTCGCCTTTCGATTTTTCACCACGCATGCCGATTTCAGATCCGTAATAAATTTGAGGAATTCCGCGGACAGTTGAAATCAAAGTTAAAGCCATTTTATAATAGCGCGAGTCGCCATTGAAGATTTCGTTAAACCTTTCCGTATCGTGATTTTCAAAAAATACCAGAATATTATTGATGTCCGGATAAAGGAAATCGTTTCCGAAGGAATTGTAAATTTTAATCATTCCTTTATCCCAGCTTTCCTCTTCTTTCAACGCTGACGGTAAATCTGTATAAAGGGTAAAATCCATCACCGAGGGAAGATTGGAGTTGTAACCGTCAATCTCACCGATTTTAGAATCTTTCTGCCAGTAAGAAACGTGCGCCGGATTATACATCCAGGCTTCGCCGACAATATTGAATTTTGGATATTCATCGGTAATTGCTTTTGCCCATTTTGCCATCGCTACTTTGTCGTTGTACGGATAAGTGTCAACGCGTAAACCGCCGAGTTCAGCATATTCAATCCACCAGATGGCGTTTTGGGTAAGGTATTTTAAAACCAAAGGATTGCTCTGATTTAAGTCGGGCATCGTGGTATCGAACCAGCCGTTTAATGCTTCTTTTTTGTCGATCTCAGCAACATTGGTGTCGAACTGTGAAGTTGTTCTGTAATTGGAACGTTTGAAACCGTACTTTCCTTCCCCATCCGCGAACTGATGAATCCAGTCTTTGGTCGGTAAATCCTGAATAAGCCAGTGAGAAATTCCCCAGTGATTCGTCACATAATCCTGAATGAGCATCATGCCGCGTTTCTGTAGTTCGCGCGAAAGTTCCAGATATTCTTCGTTGGTTCCGTATCTGCCATCGATTTTGTATAAATCGGTCTGCGCATATCCGTGATAAGAAGTCTGTTTTTCGTTGTCTTCATTTGCCGGAGTTAACCAAAGTGCTGTTGCACCAAGGTTTTTCAGATAATCCAAATTATTGATGATCCCGCGCAGATCGCCGCCGTGTCTTCCGTTTGGAGCACTTCTGTTTGCTTTATCCGTAAGGTTTTTCTGCGAATCATTGGACGGATCTCCGTTGGCAAACCTGTCCGGCATGATTAAATACATTACATCTTTCGAAGTGAATGAATTTCTTTCCGCAGAATTCGGTTTTCTGTTTTTAAGTTCGTAATTATAAGAATAAACGGTTTTATTTTTCTCCTTTAAATTGATTTTGAAGGAAGAACTGTTAATTTCATTGGTATTCACCGTAATGAAAACGTAGTTCGGATTTTCGGTTTTCGTAAGATCTTTGACCTGAATTTTGTCCGATAATTCAACGGTATATTTTGAAATATCTTTTCCGTAAACCAAAATCTGGAGTTCAGGGTTTTTCATTCCCTTCCACCAGAAGGCGGGTTCTACCTTTTGAATCTGAGCAAAACCAAATGCGGAAACGAATAGAAAAAGTAATGATAGTTTCTTCATGTTTTTTAGATTTGAAAATAACCTTGTCAACGTTTGATGTTGACAAGGTTTGATGATATTTGGATTGGGAGAAGCGAACTTCAAATTGCGCCGTGTCGTAACTAGCCCCGATGGAAGCGGCATCCTTTTGTGCAGCGAAGCGGAACAAAAGATACAGCGGACAGCGGGAAATAGCTCCTGAAAAAATTATTTAACCGCTTTCACAGAAATAGCATACCCACCGCTTCTTACCAGTTTCATCGGAAGTTTTGAGGTGCTTGTAACGGTTTTCTTATAGATTTTATAAGACTGCGGATTGTTGATATAATCGGCATTATCGCCATCTGCATATACGGTTGCTTCATACTTTTTCCCTTTCGGAAGGAAAGAAAAATCTACGGTGTAATTTCTTGCATTTTCGTCGGTAATTCCGCCGATATACCATTCATCTTTACCTTTTGCTTTTCTTGCAGTGTGGATATAATCTCCCGGTTCTGCCGATAAAATCTTGGTATCATCCCAATCTAAAGCAACATCTTTGATAAACTGGAAAGCATCCATGTGTCTTGCGTAATTTTCAGGTAAATCTGCTGCCATCTGAAGTGGAGAATACATGACTACATAAAGCGCCAGCTGTTTTGCTAATGTGGTTTTTACAAATCTTTTATCACCCGGGAAATAATAATCCAGTTTGGTTTGGAAGATTCCCGGCGTGTAATCCATCGGGCCACCCATAAATCTGGTGAAAGGAAGAATAGTCTGATGATCTGGATTATTTCCTCCAAAAGCTTCGAATTCTGTTCCACGTGCAGCTTCTGCAGCGATCCAGTTTGGATAGGTTCTGCTCAAGCCGGTAGGACGAACCGATTCGTGAGAATTAACCATGATTTTATAATCGTTCGCTTTTTCGGCAATTCTTAAGTAATGATTAATCATCCACTGTGAATAATGGTGCTCACCGCGGGGAATAATGTTTCCTACATAACCGGTTTTCACAGATTTGTAGTCGTATTTATTCATCAGTTTAAATGCTTCATCTGCCCATCTTTCGTAATTGGTGGCAGAACCGGAAGTTTCGTGATGCATCAGTAATTTCATATTTTTTGAATGAGCATAATCATTCAGCATTTTAATATCGAAATCCGGATAAGGCGTAATGAAATCAAAAACAAATTCTTTGCTGTGCCCGAACCAGTCTTCCCAGCCGGTATTCCAACCTTCAATCAACAAAGCATCGAAACCGTTTGCAGAAGCAAAATCGATATATTCTTTCACTTTGGTGTTGTTGGCGGCGTGCTTTCCGTTAGGAGTTAATTTTGTAAAATCTGTTTTACCGATATGTACATTGTTGGCTGTAGAATAGGACCAGTTCGATTTACCGATAATCATTTCCCACCATACACCCATGTATTTTGTAGGTTTGATGTAAGAAGTGTCTTTATACTGCGTAGGTTCATTCAGATTAAAAATCATTTTGGAAGCCAAAACTTCTTCCGCTTTTGGAGAAACGATAATCGTTCGCCACGGAGATACTGCAGGAGTCTGAATATAACCTTTCGCGCCCTGAGCATCAGGAGTTAAATGCGTTTTAAATTTGAAATTTGCTGCATCAAGCTCTAAATTGGAAGCCGGATAATTAATCACAGCAGCCTCAGAAATATTTACATACAACTGATCTTTTCCTTCTTTTTTAAGCATTAAAGGAGTTTGAACAGCGTTTTTAATTAAAGACTGCGACGCATTTCCATCGTAAGAAGTTGGCCATCTTGCCGGAACTTCTGAAAGATTGGAAGTTTGGGTCTGGTATTCCTGAGAATCATAATCGCCGGCAAGCCACCACGCTTTCATATCGGTAGGCAAATCGATTTCGGAATCTTCTTCTTTGATAATGAAATAATTGAGGTTTTTCTGCTGCGGAAATTCATATCTGAAGCCCAATCCGTCATTGAATAAACGGAATTTCAACACGATATGTCTTTCGTTTGCGTCCTGATTTAAAGTAACCGCAAGCTCGTTATAATGATTGATATAGGATTTTTTCTCCCCCATTATTGGGTCCCAACTTTCGTTTTTGGTATCGAATTTTTCATCAGTTTTGGTAAAACCGCTGTCCAAATTTTTTCCTTTCTGGTCTTTATTTTCAATTTCGGAAGCAAACTGAATGTCTCCGTCTCTCAAAAGTCTCAATCCTAATTTTGAATCTTCAACAACCGTTTTTCCCTGGTATTTAAGATTGTAATAAGGAACTCCGCTTTTCAACTGAAAGTTCATTTCGAATTTTCCGTCGGGAGATTTTAAAGATTGTGCATTCAGCGCGAAACTTCCCATCAACAGGAAAAGCGCAGATATTTTTAAATTTTTCATAATGATTTTTTCGAATCAATAAATTTAGCGAAAAAGGGAGTAACAGCCAAGGATTTAAGTAATCTTTTAGCATAAATAAAACAAAAAAAACTGCTGCTAAAAAGCAACAGTTTCTTGTATTTAGAAATTCAGAATGACTATTACAGTTTTGTTTTAGTCCAAACAAGATTTTCTTCGTCAAAAGTAATTTTGTAGTTACCGGCTTCCGTAATTGGAATATTAGCTCCGCCTGGTTCTAAAGTTCCGTTATTTCCGTCATCACCGAAGTTGGTATCCCAACCATTGTTCAGTCTGAATTTGATATCGCCTACAGCAAGTGCTATGCTTGCAATTTCCCATTTTTGGGTAGTGCTATTCCAAACCATGTCGGTATCGTTATCCCAGCCCCCAGGAGTTGCACTGCCTATTACTCCCCAAGAATATGCTTCCAAAGAGAAAGTAAGTGCAGTAGTATTCACGGTTAATTTTTGATAACCTGTATTAGGAGCTACTAAGTTACCACCACCGTTATAAACAATACTGTTTCCTCCGGCCGAACCATAGCTGTTATCCCAGTTTCTGGCAGTAGTAATTTTAAACTCAGAATTTGGATCGGTAAAATTGATATATCCGATATAAACTCCGTTGCTTGTTGCAGAACGTAAAGCTTCAGCTGTTGTCGGATTCCATCCCTGATAACCACCCGGGGCATACAAGAATGATTCAAGCTGATAAGGAGTAACTTTCATTGTTATGATATCTGAAACTTTTACGATGTTTCCACCAGCAGAAGTCGTAGATGCAGTCACCTTAATATCAATATTGCTTGCAACATTGGCTACTGCACCTGTTTTCAGTACAGTCTGATCCATTAAAAGGTTAGAAACATCAAGCATTTTAACATTCTGAACCGTTCCTAAAGGATAAAAAGTGGAAGAACCGGAAGCCGCAATTTCTACCAAATAATTTACGGTTACTCCATAAGTTGAATAATCACTCCATTTGATAGTAGTAGCGATTCCGCTCTGGTTAGCTTGATCTAAAATTAAACTTGAGCCTGCAAGAGGATTAGTTATAATCGGTTTCGCAACCGGATAAGGTGTTACTCCGAGTGAAATTACATTAGACACATTGGTACCCGACATCACTCTGATGTAAAGCATGGTTTGTGTATAAGGTGAATATCCGGCCTGCAAAAGAGCAGTATTAAGAGCTCCAATGCTAGTAGTATAGGAGTTAGCTGTCGCTGTTCCCAAAGCCAAAGGCGTTTTGAAATCCGGCGTAGTGGAAATCTGCACTGTGTAATTTCCAGTTGCTCCCGCAGGCGCATCCCAGGCTAATCTGAAACTGTTATTTTCCATCGATGGATAGAGCGTATTGCTGCTCAGCGTCGTACTGTAAAGATGAATGTTGGCTTCAGGAGAAGTCCAGTTTTTGTCAGCATCATCTCTACATGCGTTGATTAAAAGCAATGGTAAAATAAATACCATTAAAATTTTAAATATATTTTTCATGTTTATTTACTTATTGTTTAACTAATGTGTAAGTTCCTGCTTTCAGGTTTACTGTAATTTTATAAGTACTTCCGCCACCATTAAATTTGATATTGGAATTATCTCCTTTTGGACCTAAAAACCCTGAGTTGCCATCATTGTTTTTCAAAATATTTCCCCACTCTAAAGCGGCAAAATCCTGCTGACCAAGAAACTTAAGTTCAGTAGCATCAGCCAGAACGGTTGTATATTCAAAAACACCTTCCGAAATTTTCGTCATTGGAATTGCAGCACCTGCATTCCAGCCGTTCACTGTTCCTACGATATATAGGTTTGGATAATCATATCCTAACGGTGATTTTGTTGCTGTTAGAGATTGTACTGCTCCGTCCGCATTAATTTCCAGTAAATAAATTGCTGCAGGGTCTGTAAACTTCATGTTTTCATGATCTGCAAAAGCAATATTTGTTGATGTCTGTTTAAAGTACCTGTTTGCAGCATCTGTTCCAGGGTTGTCAATACTGTAATTGACAGGGCTCCACGCCTGCTGACCTAAAAATCTGAAATTATCAGGCTTCATATAGGTATAGATATAAGATTTGTTTTCTTTCTTATACAGCGGCTGCGCAACTCCGGAATTCCAGCCTACATAAGAAGCATCACCTACCAGATAGAAAGTAGGATATTCCAGTTCATAAGGAGTAACCATCACTGAAGTTACGTTAGAAACTGCAGTCATCTGGTTCACCCCTAACGATGAAATAACTCTGATGAACATTTTTCCTTCCACATCTTTGATGAGTCCGATGGTTTGAGCAGCAGCATTTAACTGGCTTACGGTATAAGTAGCAGTTCTTACAGATTCTGATACGGTTCCTAAGGTATAAGGAGTTTTAAAATCTGCAGTTTTTGAAGCTTCGATTCTGTAACCCACTTCTACCGGCACGGTGTACCCAGCCTGGGTCCAAGTTACATTCAGAGCCGGATTGTCAGGATAGCTTTTGTCCAGAAAAATATGTTCTGCCGACAGGTTCATCACAATCGGCGCGGCGCTGTTTTCTACCTGAATTATTTCCCGGTTGTCGCACGAGGACAGACCAAAGAGAATCAGTAATGCAAAAAATGCATTGATAATATTATGTTTCATTGTATTATTGTTCATTAATGATTGAAAATTAATAACCCGTGTTCTGAATTAAATTAGGGTTGGCAATAATGTCTTTGGCAGGAATTGGATAAAGGTTTCTGTAATCTTCCACTGCCTGACCGTCTTTAACGCCACCTTTCCAAGGCCACAAATAGGAAGCCGTTGTAAATTTACCGTATCTGATAAGGTCTGTTCTTCTGGTCATTTCCCAACCTAATTCTCTTCCTCTTTCATCAAGAATAAAATTTAAGTTAATTGAAGCAACCGGAAGTGCACCTGCTCTTGTTCTGATTGCATTTACATATCCAAGCGCTGTTGCAGCATCACCGCCACCGCCTCTTAAATTTGCTTCAGCATACATCAGATAAATATCTGCCAGACGGAACATCGCGATATCTGTATCTACAAAGTTTCCTGAACCTTTTGTTGGCCCGTCAGATCCTTCTTCACCTGTGCTTGTTAAATTTTTGTATTTCACAAAAGCATAACCGTTGGAGAAGTTCCCTATGTCATCAATTTCCAAAGTCTGTTTTTCAGTATAAAAGTTTCCTCTGGTATCACTGGTACCTGCTCCACCAAATAGATTAACGTAAGCTTTGGTCGTTCTTAAACCGGACCATCCTCCGTTAATTCCAAACTGTTTGGCATCCATAGTTCCGCCTACTGCTGCATGTACCAAGTAAGTGGTACCGCCATAAGTTTGTGCTTTTAAGCCGTCAAATACAACTGGGAAAATAACTTCCGGATTGTTCTTGTCGTTATCAGCGCGGAATAAATCAGTGTATTTGGACTTCAATCCGTAACCCGCTGCAATCACCTTGTTGCTGTAAGTAATACAGTCAGCATATCTTGCAGTACCGGTATAAACCTGCGCATTAAGATAAAGCCTTGCCAAAAGCGACCACGCAGC
Organism: Bacteroidota bacterium; assembly: GCA_018902795.1. Lineage (GTDB taxonomy): Bacteria > Bacteroidota > Bacteroidia > Flavobacteriales > Weeksellaceae > Kaistella. The sequence continues at coordinate 173,034 of JAHIQD010000003.1, forward strand.
AGCTTTGTCAGCTCTTCCGTAGCTTGCACGAGGTGCTTTCAGGTCACCTTCAATTGCTTTTAATTCAGCTTCTACAAACTTGAACAGATCTGCTCTTGTAATTCTTGGAGGAGGCGTTGAAGAACCGATTGGCATGTTATCTTCCGTAGGGAAAGGGACATTTCCGAATAAATCCATTGCGTGGTAATAAGCCAGCGCACGCAAATATCTTGCTTCAGCTCTCATTTGTTTAGCTTCTGCCAGGTTAGTACCTGTGATATTGTTAGCCGCCAATTTTTCGTCGGTTGTGTTTCTCAGAAAATCATTACAGAAAGCAATTTCTGTAAATATTCTGTAATAAAATGCTGCAACAAATTCACTTGAAGAATCCCAGTTCATTTTATGGATAGACTGTAAGGTACCATCATTCCAGGCAATCACCGCTTCATCTGTAGAAAGAACCTGCAAAGTAAAAAGCTGTCTTGTGTATTGGGAAAAGTTACCGTCGATACCTGTGATATCTACGTTTCCTCCGCCACCTTCGTTACCTCCGTGTGCAAAACCACCGTATAATTTAGCCAGAGCATTCGGGTAGTTGGCAAAGTTGCCGTATATTGTTTCAGCAGTAACATCTACAACCGGAGTCTGCTCCAGATCTTTCATACATGAAGTCGCCGAAAATAGCATTACAACAGATGCTGCCGTAATTATTGTTTTTAATTTTGTACTATATGATTTCATTTTTTCTCAATTAAAAATTAAAGTTAAGGCCTAATGAATACACTTTCGGCATTTGATAATAACCATTGTCAATACCGCCGAACACTTCAGGATCAACGCCTGTATATTTAGTGACTACAAATACATTCTGCGCCATTGCGTAAACCCTAAGGCTAGATCCCGGAGCGAAAATATCTTTGAAGTTATATCCTAAATTCACATTATCAAGTCTGAAGAATGAAGCATTTTCTACAAAAAGATCGGAGAAATACTGAGGTGTCGCGAAATTGTTTACGACAGCAGTCTGATATACATTCTGTAAATATTCGTTGGTGGAAGCAGACTGTAATGAAGAGTTGGAAGCGGCGTTATTATAAACATAATTACCGATTACAGCTCTTGCACTTAAACCTGCATCCCAGTTTTTATGGGTGAATTTGGTATTGAAACCTAAAATTGCATCCGGCTGGGTTGATTTATAGTAATATTTATCCGACGCATTTATCTTTCCATCGCCGTTTCTGTCCACATATACTCCATCTAGCGGTTTTCCTGCGTTATCATAAACCTGCTGGAACACGAAGAACGCATATGGCTTATTACCTACTGAATGGGCCTGAATGGTATTACCTACTCCACCTGAAATACCGCCGATCTGTATGTTAAAAGCATCATCAGCTCCGGCGACAAGATTGGTAATTTCGGAGTTATAATGCGTTGCATTGAATGATAAATCCCATGTGGTATTTTCAGTTTTTACCGGAACTACAGTAATGGAGCCTTCAATACCTTTGGAATCCATCGTACCAATATTCAGGATATTATGATTCGAAACATCTCCTGCAGCAATTGGCGAATCAACTAATAACTGATCCGCTGTTTTTTGGAATATATCAACAGATCCGAAGACTCTGTTCTTCGCAAAACCAAAATCTAAACCTAAATTCTTCGTGGTCGTAACCTCCCATTTCAACTCAGGATTAAAAATATTGGGTCTGTACATTAAATAATAAGAATCTCCTAAATAATACTGCGCACCTCCGTCACTTAAATTATAGGAAGAAAATGCGGGATAATCCCCAGCACCAATTTCCTGGTTACCGGTTTTACCCCAACCTGCACGCAATTTCAGAGTATTGATTCCTTTTCCTTTTAAGAATTCTTCTTCATTGATTTTCCACGCTGCTGAAACACCTGGAAAAGTTCCATAAAGATTTTTGGTATCTTTCCCGTTCCAGAATCTTGAAGATCCATCTCTTCTTACCGATGCTGAAAGAATGTATTTATTGGCTACAGTAAAAATACCTCTTCCGTAATATGACAATAGTACATTTCTTGTTATAAAATCATTTCCATTTTTAGGAGGTATATTATTACCATTATAAGTCGGTGCATAAGGCTCTTCTCTATAGAAATTCTGGTAAGAATAACCTCCAACTAAGTCTACATTGGTATTAATTGATTCGATCGTTTTGGTATAACTTAGATAAGTTTCCAATAATTTATTTTTCTTTTCCTGAGCATAGCTTCTGTACCGGCCTTTATCGGCAAAAGCAATTTTATACGCTCCGTCTTCTGTTTTGGCACCTTCAGATTTAGTGTAATCATAACCTGCATTTACATTAAAGTGCAGATCCGGAAGAAAATGGAATTTATAGTCTAACTGAATATTTCCCAAACCTCTCCAGATTGAAGAAACGTCTCTTGTTGAATACAATTTAGCGACAGGGTTTGGATTTCCGTTCACATTTAATCCGCCATTCAAAAGCCATTCATAGTAGCCGGCATAATTAGAATTACCCGAGTACACGGGCTGTGTAGGATCAAAATTAATAGCATCACCTATGACGCCACCCGGTACAAACCGGTTATCAGTAAAAGTTCCCTTCGCGTTAACTGTTACCGCTAAATGGTTGTCAAAGAATTTTGGCGTTAGGTTTAACCCCAAAGAAGTTCTCTTGAATGAATTGGTTTTTACAATACCGTTCTGCTCATTATATCCTAAAGATAAACGGTAAGGCAAATTTTTAATACCACCGGATAATGCAACATTATTGTCGGTTCCCCAGGCTGCCTGATAAATTAAATCCTGCCAGTTGGTATCTGCATTTCCCAGTTTTGCTTTGTATGCTTCACTTGCATGTGCATTAACAAAATCGCGGAACTCATCAGCACCCAAAACATCATTATTTTTCATTTTGGTAGATACAGAAGCCAGAGTTGAAAAATTCACCCTAAACTTCCCTGCGGAACCTCTTTTAGTCGTGATAAGGATAACACCGTTAGAAGCTCTGTTCCCATAAATTGCAGTGGCAGAAGCATCTTTGAGGATATCGAAAGTTTCGATATCATTCGGGTTAATCAGTGACAAAGGATCTGAAGCTCCGGAAATACCGTTGAAATCCTGTGGTACACCATCGATAACAATAAGTGGTGACTGTGAGCCTGCCAAAGATCCGATCCCACGGATACGGATTGAAGAACCAGATCCAGGCGCTCCACTGTTTCCTGTAATGGAAACCCCAGGCGTTTTTCCCTGAATCAGCTGTGCCGGAGAAGAAGCTCCGCCGTTAAAATCTTTGGATGAAATAGAAGAAATAGATCCCGTAAGATCAGCCTTCTTCTGCTTTCCGTAACCAATCAATACAACCTGCTCAATATTGGCAGTCTTAACTGAATCATTTGTTTGTGCGTGCAACATTGTGCCAGCTAATAATAGGAAGGCCGGCGCAATTTTCAAAACTGTAGTATAGTTTCTCACAAAATTTAAATTTAGGATTAATATTCAATACATAACAACTTCTACCTGAGAAGCATTGCAATTTAATCAAAAAATCAAATAGTATTAATGTTTTACTAAAATTGTTAATTTTATCTGAGAAAAATCATATATTAAAAGATCGACAAGTCTATAACTGACTAATAAACAGTAAATTAAAAAACACATTGTCTCACCAATGAGTGTTTAAACTTTAACAAAAAGTTAAACATTTGTTTATCATTTATATCATTTGATACCCCTATTTCTGGCACACCTGAAGCCGATTATTCATCTTCATTAATTTTCGATTAAGCGTCATAACACGTATCTTTGCACAAAATAAGAGATAAATTATGTCAGAAAGAAAGATGATTACGGCCGCTTTACCTTATGCAAACGGTCCGGTTCATATTGGCCATTTAGCGGGAGTGTATATTCCTGCAGATGTATATGCAAGATTTCAGCGGAGATTGGGAAAAGATGTAGCGTTTATTTGCGGCTCAGATGAGCACGGTATTCCTATTACCATCCGTGCAAAAAAAGAAGGCGTAACTCCTCAGGATATTGTTGATAAATACCACGAAATCATTAAAAAATCTTTCAGCGATCTAGGCATTTCTTTCGACGAATATTCCAGAACTACCTCTAAAAAACATTACGAAGTAAGTCAGGATTTCTTTTCCACCTTATATAATAAAGACAAATTTACTGAAGAAATTTCCGAACAGTATTTCGACGAACAGGCCAACGAATTTCTGGCAGACCGATATATCGTAGGAACGTGCCCTAACTGCGGCAACGATAATGCTTACGGCGACCAGTGCGAAAAATGCGGCTCTACCCTTTCGCCTTCCGAACTTATCAATCCAAAATCGATGTTAAGCGGAAATGTTCCTGTTTTAAAGGAAACCAAAAACTGGTATCTGCCCTTAAACGATTACGAAAATTTCCTGAACGAATGGATTATAGAAGGTCATAAAAACGACTGGAAATCTAACGTGTATGGACAGGTAAAATCGTGGCTGAATGATGGTCTTAAACCGCGCGCAATGACCCGGGATTTAAACTGGGGAGTTCCGGTTCCTTTGCCTGATGCAGAAGGTAAAGTACTGTATGTTTGGTTTGATGCACCCATCGGTTATATTTCTTTCACCCAGGAATGGGCAGAAAAAAACGGTAAAAACTGGAAAGATTATTGGCAGAACGAAGATTCAGACCTCATTCATTTTATCGGTAAAGACAATATTGTGTTTCACTGCATTATTTTTCCGGCCATGATGAAAGCGCACGGCGACTACATAATGCCGACGAATGTTCCTGCTTTTGAGTTTTTAAATCTTGAGAATGATAAAATCTCAACTTCCCGAAACTGGGCAGTTTGGGCACATGAATATGTAGAAGAATTTCCGGGACAGCAGGATGTTTTGCGTTATGCGCTGCTTTCTTCAGCCCCCGAAACCAAAGACAATAATTTTACCTGGAAAGATTTTCAGACCAAAAATAACTCTGAGTTGGTTGGGATCTTCGGAAACTTCATCAACCGGGTTGCTGTTCTGATCCATAAATATTACGACGGAGTTGTTCCTGCAGGAAACGAAAACGCTGTTGAATTAAAAGAGATTTCAAAAGCATCCAGTGAAATCGAAAACTTCCTTGAGAATTTTGAATTCAGAAATGCGCTCTCTGCAATGATGAATTTGGCAAGATTTGGAAACCAGTATTTGCAGACCGAGGAACCTTGGAAAACCATTAAAGACAATCCGGAAAAGGCAGCAGATTCATTATTTGTCGCTGCTCAGATTGCTGTCGGTTTGGCACAGGTGTGTGAGCCGTTTATGCCGTTCAGCGCTGAAAAACTTCAGAAAATGTTTAATGTTTCGCAACTCAGTTGGAAAGAAATTCAGAATGAGAAAGTTTTAATTAAAACCGGTCACCAAATTAACCCTGCCGAACTGTTGTTTTCAAAAATTGAAGATGAAACGATTGATTTCCAGATTCAGAAACTGGAAAACACAAAACAGAGCAACAAAAAAACCAATCCTAAAGCAAATCCCATGAAAGACGAAATTCAGTTTGATGATTTTACCAAAATAGACTTAAGAACCGCAACCATCCTTACCGCAGAAAAAGTGGAAAAAGCTGACAAACTGCTGAAATTCTCAGTGGACACAGGTGTTGATGTGAGAACTGTAGTATCAGGAGTTGCAGAAAGCTTCACTCCGGAAGAATGTATTGGCAAACAGGTGATGATCTTATTAAACCTTGCTCCACGAAAAATCCGCGGGATAGAATCTCAGGGAATGTTGCTTTTAACCAATAATTCAGAGGGAAAATTAGTTTTCGTAACGCCGGATGAAACGGTGGAAAACGGAATTGAAATCGGATAAAATATAAAAATGTACCTTTTGGTGGCATTCGCAGATAAAAAGATTTTGAGCTATCTCAAAATCTTTTTTTATTTTTAATCTTCAAAAAACCGGAAACAACATGAGAAAAATCGACCAACTCTTTGCTGAATATGCCGAAAGCCATCAGAACCACACCAATAAAACCATCCACTGGATTTGCGTGCCCTTAATCTTCTGGTCAATATTAGGATTTATATCTCTTATTCCGGCACCGCATTTCTTTGTGAGATATTTCGGAGCAATAAGTGTGATTTCTCTGATTGCGGTTATTTTGGTGAGCGTTTTCTACTTTAGATTGTCGTGGCGGATTGCTTTAATCATGGTTGTCCTAATGCTTTTAATGGAACATCTGGTCTATTTTATCAACATTCAGTTTGAACATCACTCCTGGATTGTTTTTGTAGCCGTTTTTATCCTGTCATGGATTGGCCAGTTTTACGGACATAAAATGGAAGGCAAGAAACCGAGTTTCCTTAAAGATTTGCAGTTTCTCCTCGTCGGTCCCATTTGGCTTTTGCATTTCATCCTAAAAAAATGCGGAATTAAATATTAAAAAATGCGGTTAAACTTTTAACCGCATTTTTTATTCATTTATTCTCCATAATAGTTTTTCACCTTCTCGAGGACCTCCTCATCGCTCATTTGCTGCGCGGTATCCAAAGTGATTTTCAGATTTTTAAATTGCGGCGTATCATGAAGATAAGCTTTAAATTCTTCCTGAATTTTTCCGGGACCGGTAACATACACTTCTTCAGAATTAGTTAAAAGATGTGAAATCTCTTTGAAATATTTTGCTTTATTAGTCTGCTCAGCATTATTTTCAGCTTTCTCGCTGGAATTTCCGTGTTGAACTGTCGCCTTCAATGGCGAACAGAGGAAAAATTTAAAAGCATTCTGTGCATCGTGATTCTTCACTACTACTGCCTTGTTCTGGTCAAGCCATAGACCTGATAATTTTTTTTCTGTCATGATTGTTTAATTTCCTCAACTCCTTCAATAATAATGCAAATAGGGTGTTAATGGAAGTTAAACTTTACTTTCCAAGGACAAATACCGCCGGAATCTTATGCAACTCTGGTTTGCTTTTCTGCCACTCTTTAATACTTAAAGTTTTGATAAATTCGTTTTCAGGATCATTAATATCAGCAGCAATACAAAGTCTTGTATTTGGAGAAAGAAACCTGCAGAGATCTTCAAAAAGCGGATTGTTGCGGTAAGGAGTTTCCATAAAAATCTGCGAATAACCGGTTTTCTGAACCTGGTTTTCCAGAAAATGTATTTTCGCTTTCTTCTCGGTCTTATCAATGGGCAAATAGCCGTGGAAAGTAAATTCCTGACCGTTGAATCCACTCGAGATTAAAGCCAGAATAATCGAGGAAGGCCCATTTACCGGAATGACTTTGATATTATTTTCGTGGCTCCATTTTACCATAACATTTCCCGGATCGGCGATACACGGAAGTCCGGCTTCAGAAAGCAGACCAAAATCCTGACCGCTTTTCATGAGCTTCTGCGCTTCTTTTAAATCAACATTTGTGGAATATTTGTCAAGCAGAAAAAGCTTAAGATCGGCCTGTTTTTTTTCGGGCGCGAAAAACTTAATCACTTTTCTTGCGGTTTTTTCATTTTCCACAAAGAAATAATCGGTTTTCAGAATGTATTCTTTGATAGAAGGCGCGAAATATTCTATGGGCGAATTTTCTGACAGATAAGCAGGAATTAGGAAAAGCATGTGTGTTTATGAATTAGAAGTTAAAAGTTTAGTTTTTATTTTTTCAGAAGCATCAGTCAGAAGCTGATAAACTTCCTCGAAACCGTCCATTTCGCTCCAGTAAGGATCAAAAACTTCATAGTTGTTGACCGGAATTTCTGCTTCTTCTAAAAACAGGGAAACCTTGCTTCGCTGCTCATCATTTTTCGCCATCGAAATCACATCTTCATAAACGCTCACATCCATACAGTAGATCTTATCAAAATCTTCAAAATCTTTCTTACTGATAGGTCTGGAGCGCTGTTTTGAAATATCAATACCGTTACTTTTAGCAGTGGCAATGGCGCGTTTGTCCGGATGTTCGCCTTCGTGCTGAGAAATAGTTCCGGCGGAATCGAGGATGAAACTTTCAGGAAGTTTGGATTTCAGAATACCTTCTGCAAGCGGACTTCTGCAGATGTTTCCGAGACATACGAGTAATATTTTCATGAATGATAAGTAATGGGTAATTAGCAATATTACGAAAAATGAAGAATATTGCTATTCTTCATTTTCCTGTTTTATACTTTAAATTGTATTTAGACTTACTGTTTAATTTTCTCCGTAAGTTCTTTGACGTATTTTTTCAATTCTTTATCAATTTTCGAAACATCTTTTATCGTATCACATGCATACATTACCGTAGAGTGGTCTTTTCCTCCCATTTCCTCACCGATTTTGGTAAAAGTGGCATTGGTGAATTCTTTGGCAAAATACATCGCTAATTGTCTTGGTAAAGCAATTTCCCTTTTTCGGGTTTTCGATAAAAGCTGCTCTCTCTGAATTCCGAAATACTCACAAACCACATCCTGAATATAAGGAATGTTGATCACTTTTTTCTGGTTGGCTGCAATCTTATTGATAGTTTCCTTTAAAAGCTCAAGGCTTAATTCAGATTTATAAATCGTAGAATATGCTATCACGGAGTTGATAACTCCGATCAGTTCACGAACGTTTGTCTTTACTTCAGAGGCAAGAAAATCAAGCATATCTTCAGTTAAAACAATTCCGTCACGACTTAATTTGTCAACGATGATTTTTCTTCTGGTATCGAAATCCGGAGATTTTATTTCCGCAGAAAGTCCCCATTTGAAACGGGAAACAATCCTGTCCTGAATGTCAAGAATATCAACAGGCGCTTTATCGGAAGTAAGGATAATCTGTTTTCCGTTTTGGTGCAGATAATCGAAAATATGGAAGAAACTGTCCTGAGTAGATTTTTTTCCGGAAAGGAACTGAATATCATCAATAATCAACACATCCACCATCTGGTAGAAATTCGCAAATTCGGTCTGCTTGTGTGCTTTCGCAGCAGAAACAAACTGCTGGATAAATTTTTCTGAAGATAAATAAAGAACAACTTTGTCCGGATAAGCGTTTTTAACTTCCAAACCAACAGCGTGACCTAAATGCGTTTTCCCAACTCCGTAACCACCATATAAAAACAATGGATTAAAAGCAGTTGCGCCAGGTCTTTTCGCGATAGATTTCGCAACGGTAGAAGCAAATTTATTGCTTTCTCCTTCTACATAATTATCAAAAGAAAAATCGGCTTTCAGGTTAGAATCGATATTCACCTTCTTCATTCCCGGAACCACAAACGGATTAATCAGGTTTGCAGAAAATGACGGCGGCAAAGTCTCCTGAACCTTGGGGGTAGGAATACTTTTACCTTTAACATTCATAGTAATGGGCTGTTCCTGTCCGCTTGGCTTATTTTCCATCACGGAATACCAGAGCTTAACGCCTTTTCCTAAATTTTTCTTCAGTGCAGCAGAAAGTAAAGACAGATAATTGTCCTCAATATATTCTTTATAAAAATCGCTGGGCACCAAAAGTGTAAGGTTATTGCTTACCAATGATACCGGTCGCACATTATCGAAGAGTAAATCAAAAGAGTTTTCGAGTTTTTTAAGGTCAGTATTGTCTTCGGCTGCATTGAGGTTATCCCTCATGAACTGTAGACACTTCTCCCAAATAAGAGTTAAATTTTCATTCATTTTTGTTCAGCGATTTTTTCCGGCAAATTGTGATTTTGGACAGGAAGACAAATATCGAATTTTTAAATTTCTTAAAAAAATTTTTGTGCTATTGATTATTAAAAAATATATTTGTATGACTATTTTAAAACTGTTATGATACACACAACACACTCAATTAGAGTACGTTACGGCGAAACCGATCCCATGAAATATGTTTACTACGGAAACTACGCAGAGTATTTTGAAGTGGCCAGAGTGGAGCTGTTTCGCGAGCTGGGAATTCCGTATGATGAGATTGAAAATCAGGGCATATGGTTACCTGTTTCGGAGTTCAGCATTAAGTATTTGAAGCCTGCTTTATATGATCAGATTCTTGACATTCATACCTACATCAAAAAAATTCCGGGGGTGCGGATTGAGTTCGAATATGAAATTTATAACAGTTCTAAACAAAAAATTACGGAAGCGAAAACAACGCTGTTTTTTCTGGACGCCAAAACCAACAAAGTAGTAAAGTGCCCCGATTTCTTAATGAATATCATCGAAAAAAGCTGGCAGAAATAAAATTAAAGTTCCGTTCCGGGATTTATTTCGTAAGGTTCCCTGTCTTTTTCAAAAATCCGTGTCAGTTCATTTCCTTCAACCGTAATTTTGTCGCCAACTTTCCGGATCCAGTTTCCTTCGCGGAGTCCAATTACTTTGGTGTCGTTCTGGGTTAAAAATTCTTTGATACGGGTTTCGCGCGTTTCGCCATTATGATGTAAATCCGGATTGGGATCAAGATAATGCGGATTTATATTAAAAGGAACCAGACCCATACATTCAAAACTAGGAGGATAAACTATAGGCATATCATTGGTGGTTTTCATATTAAGTCCGCCGATATTTGATCCGGCACTACAGCCCAAATACGGTTTTCCTTTTTCTACATTTTCTTTCAGAAGCTGCATTAGATTTTCTTCGTGCAGAGTTTTCACCAAAAGAAAGGTATTTCCGCCACCGGTAAAAAAACCCTTTGCGGAATTTACCGCTGACGTTTTATCATCAAATTCATGCAGACCTTTTACTTTAATACCGAGCGTCGCAAAAAACTCCTTTGCTTTTGCAGTGTAGTCTTCATGTGAGATTCCGCCGGGTCTTGCAAAAGGAATGAAAATTATTTCGTCGGTACCCTCAAAAAGATTTTTGATTTCGCCGGTAAGATATTCTAAATAATTTCCGCCGAAAAGCGTGGAAGTTGAAGCTAAAAGGACATTCATGATAATATTGGTGTTAAATCCACAAAGTTATTTAATATTAAACAGCAGCAAAACTTCAGTCAGATTTTTTTTAAATGAGGAGCGCAGAATTAGAAAATTTTATTTGACCCATAATATTCAGTCCATAATTATTTAATTCATAATTATTTTCATGATTTTTATCAATTTTTTACCAATTTCTTATTTTTTAACTTTTTTCAAATATTTTAGAAGTATATTTGCAGAGAATTTAACAACATAAAAACATCAAGATGAATTACACGATCGTTGGATTATTTCCTAGTCAGGAAAACGCACAAGAAGTTTCTGAAGGATTAGAACAGTCGGGAATCAGAAATGAAGATTACATCATCTACAAAACCAACAGAAACAGTTCTGCAGAACAGAAACAGAATTTCTGGAAAAAACTTTTGGGTTTACAGCCTGAAAACACGCCACAGGATGATAAATTGATCACCAGCGTTTCTGTTCGCAACGAAGAAGAACTGACCAGTGTGAAAAAATCATTCCAACAGAATGATGTCGTAAAAATGTACGAATTTCAGGATATGACCATCGAAGAGGCAAAAGATTTAGATTACATCAAAAAAATCGTTGCATTGAGAGCAAAATCTCATATTTATGCAATGCCCGAAATTTCTGTCTCTAAAGGAAATATACAGCAAGGCATGAATGCTGAAATAAAATCTTAACCGAATAATATTTTTTTTCATTTCCCATACAAATCCGTACCCGCTGTACGGATTTTTTGCTGAATACCACTTTCTATTTTCTCAATTTAAGTTCATAACTTTACTTTTTCCCCAAAATACCCCTTTATGAAAACCCATTTTTTCTTTTCTGTATTGTTTTTACTGATGATCAATCTTTGCTTTGCCCAGCAAAAAACCTATTGTAACCCAATCAATATCGATTACGGCTATACCCCGTTCAAAGTATTCTCCAGCCAAGGAAAACACCGCGCGACAGCTGATCCGGTAATCGTAAATTTTAAAAAGGAACTCTATCTTTTCTCAACGAATCAGGAAGGTTACTGGCACAGCGACGACATGCTCCACTGGAAATTTATTTACAGAAAATTTCTGCGCGACGATAAATACACTCACGATCTGAACGCTCCTGCAGTATGGGCAATGAAAGACACCCTTTACGTTTACGGTTCTACCTGGGAATCCGATTTTCCGATCTGGAAATCTACAAATCCTAAAAAAGATGAATGGAAAATTGCAGTCGATACTTTAAAAGTCGGCGCATGGGATCCTGCATTTCATTACGATGAAGATAAAAACAAACTCTATTTATATTGGGGATCAAGCAACGAATGGCCGCTTTTGGGAACTGAAGTAAAAGTAAAAAACCTGCAGTCTGAAGGTTATGTAAAACCTATTCTGAGACTGAAGCCTGAGGATCACGGCTGGGAAAGATTTGGAGAATATAACGACAATGTTTTTCTTCAACCCTTTGTAGAAGGCGCGTGGGTTACTAAGCACAACGGAAAATATTACATGCAGTACGGCGCACCGGCCACTGAATTCAGTGGCTATGCGGACGGCGTCTATGTTTCCAAAAACCCTTTGGAAGGTTACGAATACCAGCAGCACAACCCGTTTTCATACAAGCCCGGCGGTTTTGCGAGAGGTGCCGGACATGGAGCAACTTTTCAGGATAATTACGGAAATTACTGGCACGTTTCCACGATATTTATTTCGGTGAAAAACAATTTCGAAAGACGCCTCGGAATCTGGCCGGCTGGTTTCGACAAAGATGACGTCATGTACAGCAATACAGCCTATGGCGACTACCCTACTTTCATTCCCGAATATGCTCAGGGAAAAGACTTCACCAAAGGCTTATTTACGGGATGGATGCTTCTGAATTACCAGAAACCGGTCGCAGCTTCTTCCACTTTAGGCGGATATCAGCCCAATTTTGCGGTAGACGAGGATATCAAAACCTATTGGTCTGCAAAAACAGGAAATTCCGGCGAATGGTTTCAGACCGATTTGGGAGAAGTTTCTACCATTAATGCAGTTCAGATTAATTACGCAGATCAGGATGCTGAATTTATGGGAAAAACTTTAGGAAAAATGCATCAGTACAAAATTTACAGTTCCAGTGACGGGAAAAACTGGAAGCTTTTAATCGACAAAAGCAAGAATACAACAGATGTTCCCCATGATTATATTGAATTGGAGAAACCTGCAAAAGCAAGATATTTAAAAATGGAAAATCTGAAAATGCCGACCGGAAAATTTGCACTGAGCGGTTTCAGAGTCTTCGGAAAAGGAGCCGGTGAAAAACCTGCGAAAGTGGAAAATTTCGTTCCGCTTCGTGCAGATCCTAAAAAATTTGGCGAAAGAAGAAGCATCTGGATGAAATGGCAGCAAAACCAAAATGCCGACGGTTACATGATTTATTTCGGGAAGACACCGGACAAATTATACGGAAGCATCATGGTTTACGGCAAAAACGAATATTTCTTCACCGGAGCCGACCGAACTGATGCCTATTATTTCCAGATCGAAGCATTTAATAATAATGGAATTTCAGAACGCTCCGAAATCTTTAAATCAGAATAAATTGTAAAATAAACTTAGAAAAAGCTGTTGTTATCAACGGCTTTTTTATTTTTGCTGAATGAAAATAGCATTCCTCGGTCCGCAGGCAAGTTTTACCCAATTGGCCTGTTCCCAGATTTTCCCTCAAGAAGAACTTATTCCGCAATCAAGTATTTTAGACTGTTTCAATGCCGTGAAAAACGGCGGTGTTGACAAAGCCGTTGTTCCGCTCGAAAATTCGATTGAAGGAACGGTTTCCATGACATTGGACTATCTGTATGATTTCGAAGATATCTTCATCGAAACCGAAGCGGTAATGCCTATTTCGCATCATTTAATGATTCATCCCGACAATGAAAATTTTAGTAAAGTAATTTCTCATCCTCAGGCTTTGGCGCAAACTTTCCATTTCAGGTTTGATCATTTCAAAAACACTGAAACTCAGGATTACAGCTCTACAGCGGCTGCAGCAAAACTGGTTTCCGAAAACCCTCAGGAAAAATGGGCGGCGATTGCAAATTCCTATGCCGCAAAATTATATGGTTTGAAAATCCTTCACGAAAACATTCAGGATTTCGAACAGAATCACACCAAGTTCATCGTGATTTCTAAAAAGAAAAATATTATAAAATTAAATTTCCCTAAAACTTCTGAAAAAACTTCTCTGCTCATTACGCTTCCCGAAGATCATGCAGGAGGTTTACATCAGGTTCTTTCTGTTTTCGCATGGCGGAAAATGAACCTTTCGAAAATTGAAAGCCGCACCATGAAAAAAGGTCTTGGCAATTATTTTTTCTTCATCAATGTAGCGAACGAATGGCATCCTGTTTTATCCGAAAACGCTTTGGAAGAACTGCAATTATTTGGAGCAGAAGTAAAATTCATTGGTCATTACGACGAATATGAACTGGAAGGATAATTTTTTAAAAAAGTTACTGTCTCAGGCGACTTTTAAATATTATTTTTTAGTGAATTTTAAATTCTTTCCGTTAATTTTTATGAAATAAATTCCGGGGCTTAATTGAGAAACATCAATGGAATTTGACAAAGTATATTTTCCTTTTTTAATGAACTTACCATCCACAAAATAGATTTCGTAATCAGACATTTTAGCAATTCCTTTCAAATACAGTTCTTTTTTTACAGGATTCGGAAATAAAATGATTTCGTCTTTTTTAACAGATTCTGCTGCCAAAGCAGGATCGTAAACAACGGTAGCGTTTTTCTCGATAATCTGATATTCATAATTAAACTCCACATTTGCAGCCTGAAAATTCAGAGGTTTAGAAAACGACTGATTATTCAACGTATTGTCCAAAACCAGATACGCCGTTTCTCCGTTGGTTCCCGTCACTTTTATGGGTAAAGGCAATTCGAAAAAATCAACTGAAGGATCGCTTTGTATTTGCGAAACTTCAAATTTAATATCCTGATTCACGATGGGCTGATTCCATTTAATCGTGTAACTCGGATATCCTTGCCCGTAAATCCAGTCATTGAAAAAACCTGTGAAATCTTTTCCGGTAGAAGTAAGAATTTGATTTTTGAAATCTTCAGTTTTCGCGTAATTATATGCAAATGATGGATTTGAAGTATAATCTTTGAGCATTTGATAAAAAACATCATCACCCAAAATCCATTTCACCATCCGCAGAACATAACCGCCTTTTATATAAGAAAGTCTTCCACTGAAAACCGTCGCGATATTTCCCAAATCACTGTCTTTCACATAAATACTGCCATTGGGAAGACTTGTAATAATACTAACGTGGTTAGCAAGATAATTCATGAATTCGGTATGAGTCATCAGATTTTTTTCATTCATCAGATGCTCACCGAAAGTGGCAAAACCTTCGTTGAGCCAAATATCATTCCACGCCCCACAGGTGATTTTGTCGCCAAACCACTGATGAGCCAGCTCATGTGCGATGGTAGATTTTGCAAAAGAATTCATCGATGACATCGTTTGATGCTCCATTGCTGCTCCGTTTACCGCAAATTCCATGTGGCCGTATTTCTCTGCTGAAAAAGGATAAGGCCCGAAATGGTTTTCAAAAATCGACATTGCTGTTTTTGTCCATTCCAGATTATTGATAATGTCCGGATTCACTGCTGTATCAGGATAAATATAATTAACATACGGAAAAGCAGGACTTCCGATCACATCATTAGTTTTGTTGAAAATACCAATCGAAAATGCCGCAAGATAAGCTGCCATAGGATATTGCGTTCGCCAGAAAGTGAGTTTTTTACTTCCTGCAAGTAGCGTTTCAGACATTAATTTTCCGTTTGAAGCCACACTGTATTGGTCGGGAGTGGTAATTTTAAAATCGAAACGGTCGATCTTATCATTCATGCTCTGTTTTGTCGGAAACCAGTTTTGCGCACCATAAGGCTCAGAAAGCGTTGCCAGGACGGGACTTCCATTGTGTGTTCCCATATAAAAAGAAGTTCTTCCTGAATTATCAGGCACGCCGGAATAATGAACCGTCAGTGAATCCAAAGTATTGGCAGGGACAGAAGCAGGAAAATCAATTTTGAGTTCTTTGGTTGAAAGCTGCTGAAAAGGAAGATTCGTACCGTGATAAACCACCTGCGAAACCGGAAGGAGATCAGTCAGATTAAAATAAATCCCGGACATATCCTGTTTCGCCAAAAAGTGGGACGTTACCGAACCTGAAATCTGCAGAACTGCAGGATCAAGATACACATCCATTCTTTGATACTTAAGGTCATAATTTAAGGTGTTTGGATTCACATTAAAATCGATCATGCGCTGATATCTGCCGATTTCTTTTTCAAACAAACCTTTATTTTCCAAATTTATCTGAGCAAAAAACTGTTGACAGAAAAGACTCATCAGTATAAAAACATATAATTTTTTCATCTTTCTAAATTTGATTAAAGATAAAAAAAACACCTGACAATGAGTCAAATGTTAATGATATTCAATTACATATGTTAGGAAAACATCTGTCAGTATTTATCCTTCCACTTTTTCTTAAGCTGTTCCGCAATTTTATTTTCTGTTGAATTGTTTCCCGGCTCATAGAATTTCGTTCCGGAAATTTCTTCAGGCAAAAACTCCAGATCTACAAAATTTCCTTCGTGAGAATGGGCATAATCGTAATCTTTGCCGTAGTTTAAATCTTTCATCAATTTGGTTGGAGCATTTCGCAAATGCAAAGGAACAGGAAGATTTCCGGTTTGCTTCACTTTCGCTATGGCTTCATTAATAGCCAAATAGGTTGAGTTACTTTTAGGCGAAACCGCAAGATAGACCGCAGTTTCACTAAGAATAATCCTTGATTCCGGATTTCCGATAACATTGACTGCCTGAAAACAGTTATTCGCCACAATCAAAGCATTTGGATTCGCCAAACCGATGTCTTCGGAAGCCAAAATCAGCATTCTTCTTGCAATAAACTTGATGTCTTCACCGCCAACCAACATTCTCGCTAACCAATATACCGCACCGTTAGGGTCAGATCCACGCATCGATTTAATGAAGGCCGAAATAATATCATAATGCTGCTCTCCGTTTTTATCATATAGCGCCATGGTTTCCTGCAGAACTTCCAGAACATCATCATTGGAAATTTCCTTTTTCGGAAATTTTTTGAAGTTATTTAGAACATTTTCTACAGAATTGATGAGCTTTCTTGCATCACCACCCGAATATTGAATAAAGGCTTCTTTATCTTTAATTTTAAAATCAGTCTGTTCTTTTTCGTTGTATTTATTTAATGCTATTTCAGCAAGCTCTTCCAGTTTTTCATAACTTAAAGATTTCAGCACATAAACTTGAGAGCGTGAAAGTAAAGCGGAAACTACCTCAAAACTTGGATTTTCTGTAGTGGCTCCGATAAGAACAATCCACCCTTTTTCTACGGCATGAAGCAGAGAATCCTGCTGAGACTTATTAAACCGGTGAATTTCATCAATAAATAAAATGGGAGATTTCCCCGAAAAAAGATTTTGCTTTTTGGCATCTTCAATAATTTCCCGAACATCTTTTACTCCGCTCGACACCGCCGAAAGTTTAAAAAACTTCCTTCCCGATTTTTCAGAGATTATTTCCGCTAAAGTTGTTTTTCCGGTTCCGGGCGGCCCCCAGAAGATGAGAGAATTCAAGGTATCATTTTCCAACATTTTCCGCACGGTTCCATTTTTTCCGGTCAGATGTTCCTGACCCAGAACCTCATCTAGGGTTTTGGGACGCAACTGTTCGGCAAGAGGAATATTGGAATTCAAGATAAATATTTGAAATTGGACGATATAAAGTTCCGCTAATACAAGATTACACAGAAACTTTGAACAAAATTAAACTATTTCGTTATTTTTGCAACGCAATGTTCAATAAAATCATCACATTTCCTTTGGTTGCTCTGATAAAAATCTATCAGTGGTGCATTTCACCACTGCTTCCAAAAAACTGCCGTTACGAACCGACATGCTCAAGCTATATGGTGGAAGCACTTCGGGTTCATGGACTTTTCAAAGGTTTTTGGCTCGGCGCGAAAAGAATTTCCCGATGTCATCCGTGGGGAGGTGAAGGCTATGATCCGGTTCCGCCGAAATGTGAACATCAACATTAAAAATTAAAAAAAATAAATAAAATATGGTTTCATTCTTATATACAACCTGGGATCCGTCAACCGGTATACATTTAGGCCCAATAACGCTCCACTACTACAGTTTAATGTTTATTCTGGCTTTTGGGTTGGGTTATGCTATCATGACAAAAATTTTCAAGATTGATAATGTCAACCAAAAATATTTGGAACCGCTATTTACCTGGACTTTAGTTGGAACGATTCTGGGCGCAAGATTAGGCCACGTCATTTTTTACCAGCCCGAACTTTTCAAACAGGATTTCTGGTCGGTTTTTCTTCCCATCCAAACGAAACCTGAATTTAAATTCACAGGATTTTCAGGATTGGCAAGTCACGGTGCCACCATCGCTCTGATTTTCACCACCCTTTATTACTCCTACAAAATCATCAGGAAAAATCCTTTTTGGGTCTATGACAGAATTGGGATTGTTGTTGCCTTAGGCGGTGCTTTCGTGAGAATAGGAAATTTCTTCAATTCAGAAATTATCGGAAAACCAGCGCCTGAAGGTTCACCTTTTGCAATCCTTTTCCCGCAGCAAAGTTCAGAATATGGCGCAATAGTTCCGCGCTATCCTACTCAATTGTTTGAAGCGGGAGGTTACTTTTTACTCTTTGTTCTCTTATGGATTTTATACCGATACACCAACAAAAAGTATCAGCAGGGATGGCTTTTCGGGTTATTCTTCATTATCCTTTGGGCTGTGAGATTCTTTGTTGAATTCTTGAAAGAACCTCAAGGCGATGAGTTTATTCAGTTTGCAGGATTGAATACAGGACAAATCCTTTCGATTCCTTTTATGTTGGCAGGTTTCGTCATTATGTGGTATTCTAAAAACAATAAAATTACCGAAGAAGAAAACGGTAAGCCGGAATAGCTTAAAGAAATAAAAAATAAAACCTTTCAATAAATTTTGAAAGGTTTTTTTATGCTGGAATCTTAAACGTTACTGGTTCAGGAATTTAAAAACATTACCGATCTCGTCAATTAAATCGGACGGTAACATTGCTTCTTTCGAATGTTTTTCTGCTGCAAAATCACCTGCTTTACCGTGAAGCCAAACTCCGAAAACAGCAGCCTGTTCTGATGAATAATTTTGGGCCAGCAGCGAAGTGATAATCCCGAGAAGAGCATCGCCGCTACCGCCTTTTGCCATTCCGGAATTCCCGGTGATGTTATAGAACACCTTACTTTCGGGAGTGATGATTTGAGTATGATGGCCTTTTAAAACAATATAGATATCGAGTTCCTTCGCTTTTTTTCTGGCCAGATCCAACATTTGAAAAGAGTTTTCCGTTTTTCCGAAAAGTCTTTCAAATTCTTTCGGATGTGGCGTTATAATAGATTTTGCAGGAATTTGCTTGAGAAACTGGGTATGCTTAGCAATAATGTTGAGTCCGTCAGCATCTAAGACCAAAGGCATATCGTAGGTTTTCAAAAACTCCATGAACATTAATTCCGTTTCGGTATTTGAACCTAAACCCGGACCAATGCCGACTGCAGAATCCCCGTCTACATCCAAATGTACATTGTAATTCTGTCCACCAAACAGATACATCGCTTCGGGACATGCAGTTTGAAGAATTTCATAACCGCATTTCGGAGCAAGCGTAAAAGTGATCCCACTTCCCGATCTCAATGCAGCTTTTGTCGCTAAAACAGCCGCTCCCATCTTCCCAAAACTGCCCGCGATAATGGTGGTTTTCCCAAAATTTCCTTTATGAGAAAATTCGTTTCTACTCTTATAAATATCCTGAATTAACTGGTCATCTACCACAAAATCATCGGTCTGTTCCTTTGCAATGAATTCTTTACTTAAACCAATATTTAAGATGTGTACTTTTCCACAATAGGGACCGGTTTCCGGATGAAGAAATGTTTTTTTCCAAAACTGAAGACTTAAAGTTTCATCTGCCTTGAAAATCACCGCATTCTCTGTCATCAGATGATCCGCCGACAAACCTGAAGGCATGTCAATTGAAACCTTATGTAATCTTACCTTGCTGAGAAAATTAATCAGATCCTGCTCTTTCTTATTAATTCTCCTGTTAAGTCCAGCTCCGAAAAGAGCGTCAACGATGATGGCATTTTCTTTAAAATTAAATTGGGAAGCATCAGCAAAGTCAAAAATCGCGATTCCTGAAATCTGCTTGATTTTATTAAGATTGCTCAAAGCGTCTTTTGAAAAATTTTCATTTTCATTAACAAAGACCGTAATATCGAATCCGTTTTGGTAAAGAGTTCTGGCTAATGCAAGGCCGCCACCTCCGTTATTGCCGTTTCCGCAGAATATGTAGAAAGCTTCTTTATCATTAAAATTAGAAGAGAGCCAGCTCACACATGAATCGGCTACCCGCTGCATTAAATTCAAAGAATAAATAGGTTCGTTTTTAATTGTGAAAGCATCACAATTTTTCAGTTGGAGAGCCGATAAAATTTTCACCTTATAAAAATCACTTGTGTTAATTAAAAAGAAGAGATTGTTCACTAAATTACAATCCCATTGGTCTGATTATCAATATTTAAATAAACAAATCAAATTTTTTCAAAAATACAAATTTATTTTAACAATTATTAAGAAAAACTGAATACTTCTCAGTATAAATGAAAAAAAAGTAACACAGAAACACTTAAAATTCACTATTTGTTTAAACAGAACTGTATTTTTTAATATATTTCTTCAGAAATTTTGAATTATTTAATACATTTACTTAATTAAAATATAAAAATTATGGGATTAGTACAAGAATTTAAGGATTTTGCCATCAAAGGCAATGTTGTAGATTTGGCTGTTGCCGTTATTATTGGGGGTGCTTTCGGAAAAATTGTATCATCTTTTGTTGAAGATGTAATTACCCCATTACTGCTGAATCCTGCTTTGAAAGCAGCCGGTGCCGAAAACATTTCTAAATTGGCCTGGAATGGTGTTACTTATGGTAATTTCCTTGCGGCAGTAATTAATTTCCTGTGTATCGCGATTGTGCTTTTCATCATGATTAAAGGGATCAATAAAATTCACAAACCCGCAGACGTCGTTGCTCCTGGCCCGACAGAAGATCAGAAACTTTTAACAGAAATCAGAGATTTACTGAAAAACAAACAGTAAGATTTTCACAATAAAATGATAAACCCGGATTTTCTCCGGGTTTTTGTTGAATAGATCCAAATATTAACCGGAGAAAAAATATAGAGTTTGATGCTAAGTTTTTGGAATGGAAAAATTCATCATGAAAATCACTCAACTCACAAAAAAACACGTCTGAAAAGACGTGTTCTGCATATTTAATCTGAAATTAATTAGTGTACCTGTAAAATACTGCAGATCTGTTCAGCTAAAGAAAGACCTATTCTGTCCTGCGCTTCCAGTGTTGAAGCTCCGGTATGAGGCGTCAGAGAGATTTTGGGATGAGTTAAAATTTCTTTTGAAGGCGTAGGTTCGTTGATGAAAACATCCAAACCTGCGAAGGCCACTTTACCTGAATCTAATGCAGCAATCAGCGCGTTTTCGTCGATGACACCCCCTCTGGAACAGTTTACCACTGCTACTCCGTCCTTCATCAGGGAAAATTCCTTTTCGGAGATCATGTAGCCGTTTTTCTGAGCCGGCACGTGGAGGGTAATGAAATCTGCATGTTTCAAAACGCCCTCTAGAGGTTCCGTTTCAATATCTACATTGATAAACTGGTTATTATAGAATTTCACTTTAATGCTTGCTCTTCCTATATTGCTGTCAGCAGCGATAACGCGCATTCCTAAACCAAGTGCGATTCTTGCCACTTCCTGCCCAATTCTTCCCATTCCGATAATTCCGATGGTTTTTCCGCGAAGCTCAATTCCTTTTTCGTAAGATTTTTTCAGTTTAGCAAACTCAGAATCTCCGACAACAGGCATTTTTCTGTTGGAATCCGGTAGAAATCTTGCTCCGGCAAACAAGTGGGCAAAAACCAATTCCGCTACAGATTCCGAAGAAGCTGACGGCGTATTGATCACATGGATATTTTTTGAACGTGCATAATCAACATCAATATTATCCATCCCTACTCCTCCTCTTCCGATAATTTCGAGGGAAGGACAAGCATCGATTAATTCTTTTCTTACCTGCGTTGCACTTCTTACTAAAATTGTTTTGATTTTATTTTCATTGATGTAATCAATCAAAAATTCCTGAGGAACTTTGGTGGTGATTACTTCAAAACCTTTTGCTGTTAAGGCATCAATTCCTGATTGGTCTAAACCGTCGTTTGCTAAAACCTTCATTTTCTTAATCTTTAAATACTTCTATGGTTACCTGTTTTTCCACCATATCAGTGAATTTTCCTTTATATCTTGTTGCTTTTACCAGGTGATTATCAATCCAGTGATAATTTCCTCCGCGTGGTTTTCCGCACAGAACGCTGTGGTATTTAAAGCCGTGTTTATCGAGCCAGTCTATCGTGATTTGTTTTAAATTTTCAGTACGCGATGTGAAAAAGCAAATGATATGTCCCTGATCGTACCATCTGTTAATGGTTTCCAGTGCATCGGGATAAGGTTCACAATCAACCATTCTTTCAGGTTCTTCATTTGGAACATCATCGGTAATAGTTCCGTCAATATCAATCAGATAATTCTTGATATCGCCTTTCAGCATTGGGCTTAAATGGTCTTTATATTCTAACTCCATCTCAAAAATTTAAGATGCAAAATTACAATTTTTCATTGGGTTACAGAGGATTAATTTTTCCCCACCTCATTAATTTTTATTTACAGTACCTATTTTTCCAAGTAATTTTAAAAATCCGGTTCATAGAAAGTGAATCACACTATTAAAGTTTCTCAAAAATTTTACCAGCTAATTAATAAAACTTAATTTTGTGTGATATGGAAGAACAAGTAGTTTTAGTCTCTGAAAATGATGAGGTTTTGGGGCTGATGGAAAAAATGCAGGCACATGAAAATGGAATTCTTCACCGCGCTTTTTCGGTATTTCTGTTTAATGACAAAGGTGAAATGCTTTTGCAGAAACGGGCTTCAGGAAAATACCATTCACCGGATCAATGGACCAACGCAGTGTGTTCGCATCCAAGATTTGATGAAACTTATCTGCAGGGTGCACAACGCCGAATGAAAGAAGAACTCGGAGTGGAAGCAGAACTCACTGAAAAATTTAATTTTCTTTATAAAGCCGATGTAGGCCAAAATCTTTGGGAACACGAACTCGACCATGTTTTTACCGGCATTTATAATGGTGATTTTCTTTTAAATGAGGACGAAGTTTCCGAAGTCAGATATATTTCTATGCAGGAACTTGATGAGGAAATGAAAGAAAACCCGCAACAGTTTACGGAATGGTTTAAAATCATTTTAAAGGAATACAAAGAGCACCTTTGAAAAGAAAAACAACAGGAATTTTTAGCCCCGATTGCAGCGGCATCCTTTTGCGGAGCGAAGCGGAGCAAAAGATATAGCGGAAAGCGGGACCAGATCATAAAAGATGCATAAACTGTGTTGCTCCTAAAAAATAAACCTTAATAATAATTTAAAAATGGATAAAAGAACTGCCCTGTTTGACAAACATGTTTCTTTGGGCGCTAAAATGGTACCTTTTGCAGGTTTTGAAATGCCTGTGCAATATTCCGGCGTAACGGAAGAGCATTTTGCCGTGCGTGAAAAAGTTGGAATTTTTGATGTTTCCCATATGGGACAATTTTTTGTAGAAGGTCCGGCCGCAAAGGATTTGCTGCAATATGTAACCACCAATAATGTGGATACTCTTGAAGACGGAAAAGCACAGTATACCTGTCTGCCGAACGGAAACGGCGGAATTGTAGACGACCTGATTATTTATAAAATGGCCAACGGAAAATATTTCGTCGTGGTAAATGCTTCCAACATTGAAAAAGACTGGAATCATATTTCAAAATACAATGAAAAATTCGGGGCTAAACTGAAGAATGCTTCAGATGAAATGTCACTGATTGCCATCCAGGGCCCGAAAGCCACAGAAACACTTCAAAAATTAACAGAAATAAATCTTTCTGAACTTCCATACTATCATTTTACCGTGGGCAGCGTTGCGGGTGTTTCTGACGTCATTATTTCCAACACCGGTTATACAGGAAGCGGAGGCTTCGAAATTTATTTTAAGAATGAAAACGCAGTGAAAATTTGGGAAGCATTGACAGAGGCCGGTGCAGAATTCGGCTTACTTCCTTGCGGACTGGCTTCAAGAGATACTTTGCGCCTGGAAAAAGGCTTCTGCCTTTACGGAAACGATATTGACGACACCACTTCCCCAATGGAAGCAGGTTTAGGCTGGATTACGAAATTTGATAAAGATTTTGTGGACAAAGAAATTTTCGCCAAACAGAAAGAAGAAGGCGTTACCAGAAAATTAGTCGGTTTCGAAATGCAGGAAAGAGCCATCCCAAGACACGATTATCTGGTGGTGGATGCTGAAGGAAACGAAATAGGGAAAGTAACTTCCGGAACGATGAGTCCAATGAAATCTGTAGGAATTGGTTTGGCTTATGTCGCAAAACCTCATTTCAAAGTAGGTTCTGACATCTTTATTCAGATCAGAAATAAAAATGTGCCTGCAAAAGTGGTGAAACTTCCTTTTGTATAAACTGAATTTGCTTCGAAGTAAATCAATTATTTAAAATGGTCTGAAAATTTTCAGACCTTTTTTTTTGACCACCTATTATGAAGCAATATATTTTGGTCTCATAAAAAAACCGGCAGAAACAATGTTCTTGCCGGGTTTTTCTCAATATTGGAATGAATGGAATTTAAACTTATTTCACTTCTATGGTTTTCATATTCTGCATCGTCACCTCTTTCTTCGGAACCGTAATTTTCAGAATTCCGTCTTCATACGCTGCCTCTATTTTTTCCGGGTCAGCAGCTTCAGGCAAAGTGAATGAACGGCTGAACGAACTATAATTAAATTCTCTTCTTGTAAATGCTCCGTTTTCGTCTTTCTCTTCATTCTCAGTCTGCTTTTCACTGGAAATGGTAAGAACGTCACGCTCAAGATTAATTTTAAAATCTTCTTTCTTTATGCCGGGTGCAGCAACATGAATTTCAAAACCACTGTCAAGTTCTTTAACGTTAACTGATGGCAATGTTAAATCCGCCTGATTGAACCTGGGTTTAAATTCAAATAAATCTTTCGTAATGAAATCGTCGAAAAAACTGTTTCTTCTGATTAAATTTGACATGACATTAAATTTTTAGGTTAAACATTTGTAACTGATTTACAAAATTTACCGCAAAAAAAATGCCTGTACAATATTTCCGACAAAATTACACATCACTACTGGCCTTCAGGAAATTATGTCATAATTAAGAGCAATCCTGATGAAATTCTGACATATTTTAAGGGAGATGCTGGAAACAGAAATTATTGCCAATCCTTGTATTTCTCTTGCATCTGTTTCCACTTTTAGTAGTGGCAAAACAACGGTTCGATGAATTGACTCCAGAATTTTTTTGGGTTTCAATACTATTCCCATCGCATTACTGAAAGGAGGTTTGCAGATTTTACAGGGTAAAAGACCTTCACTCAGTGCTGTCTGAATGCTTAAAACTGAATAAACATTCTTTACCATTCTGCAGCCTGACAAATGGTATTTGGATCCTGAAGGTGTTTTGTAAACGGTTTGTGCTGAAACGTTTATTGTAAATAACAACAGGAAAACCGTAATGTATTTCATTACCTAATCAGCAAAAAAACCTCGCAAAGCTTCCACTGTTTTCTTTTCACTGCCGATGAAAATTTCTTTATCGGTCATAAAAACAGGACGTTTGAGGAAAGTATAATGATCCAGAATAAGTTCTTTATAATCTTCTTCCTGTAAAGTCTTTGGGTCAATCTCGCGCAACTTGATCTGATTGGATTTCTTGCTGAACAGCGCTTCGTAAGAGCCTGCAAGTTTGTACATTTCCTCCAGTTCTGCTGTGGTGATAGGATTTATTTTTATTTCCCGAAGTTCCCAATCTTTTAAGTTATATTTCTTAAGAATTTTCAGACAGGTATCGCAGGTTTTTAAATAAAATACTTTTTTCATTTTCCAAAAATAGGGTTAATAAAAGGAATTTAAAAATTTTATCAATATCTTTATTTAAATTTAAGAAAATATGCAGACAAAAACGGTATTTCAGTTCATTTCTGAACCCAGCGATGTCAATTACGGAGGAAATGTTCATGGCGGAAGTGTAATGAAATGGATTGACCAGGCGGGTTATGCCTGCGGAAGCTCATGGAGCTCCAGTTACTGTGTGACGGTGTATGTCGGCGGAATCCGTTTTTATTCTCCTATTAAAATCGGGCACATCGTGAAAGTGGAAGCCGAAGTAATTTACACCGGAACCACCAGTATGCATATCGCGATTAATGTTTTTTCAAGAAATATCAAACGCAAAGAATTTGAAAAGAAAACCCACTGCATCATTGTTTTCGTGGCTGTCGATGATGAAGGAAATTCCGTGCAGGTTCCGAAATTCGTACCGGAAACTGAAAATGAAAAACAGATGGAACAGTACGCCATCAAACTGATGGATTTAAGAAAAAAAATAGAGGAAGAAATGCAGCCATTTCTTTAAAATATGAAATGAACCTCAATAAAAAAATCCTTCCAAAAAATGGAAGGATTTGTTATTTTCAAATTAAAAATTGTCTGTCAACTCTTAACCATCAGTAATTATCTTGCAATATTCACAGATCTGGTTTCACGGATAACGGTTACCCGAACCTGTCCAGGATAAGTTAATTCATTCTGGATTTTCTCTGAAATATCATAAGAAAGTTGTGAAGACTGATCGTCACTTACTTTTCCGCTCTCTACCATCACCCGAAGCTCACGGCCTGCCTGAATAGCATAAGCGCTCGATACACCGTCGAAACTAAGTGCTGCGGCTTCCAGATCTTTAAGTCTTTGGATATAAGATTCCAGAACCTGACGTCTTGCTCCCGGTCTTGCGCCGGAAATTGCATCAGCAACCTGAATGATTGGTGAAAGCAAAGAGGTCATTTCCACTTCGTCGTGGTGTGCTCCAATTGCGTTGACAACCTCAGGATTTTCTCCGTATTTCTCTGCCCACTGCATTCCAAGAAGCGCATGTGGAAGTTCTGATTCCTGCTCCGGCACTTTTCCGATATCGTGAAGTAAACCGGCTCTTTTTGCCATTTTTACATTCAGACCTAATTCTGCAGCCATTGTTGCCGCGATGTTCGCCACTTCTCTGGAGTGCTGCAAAAGGTTTTGCCCATAAGAAGAACGGTATTTCATTCTTCCTACAATTTTTACCAATTCAGGATGTAAACCATGTACGCCTAAATCGATAACGGTTCTCTTTCCAACTTCAATAATTTCCTCTTCAATATGTTTTTTGGTTTTCTCCACCACTTCTTCAATACGCGCCGGGTGAATTCTGCCATCTGTAACCAAGCGGTGAAGCGAAAGTCTTGCGATCTCTCTTCTTACCGGATCAAAACAGGAAAGCAAAATAGCTTCCGGAGTATCATCTACAATAATTTCAACACCGGTTGCAGCTTCCAAAGCACGGATATTTCTACCTTCTCTACCGATAATTCTTCCTTTAACCTCATCAGATTCAATATTGAAAACAGAAACTGAATTTTCAATCGCCTGTTCTGTACCAATTCTCTGAATGGTCTGTATCACAATTTTCTTAGCTTCCTGTTTTGCGTTCAGGTTTGCCTCTTCCATAATTCCCTGAACATGGGCTTGAGCTCGTGTTTTAGCTTCAGCTTTCATGGCTTCTACCAATTCGTTTCTTGCTTCCTCAGCAGAATAATTGGCTATTTTTTCAAGCATTTCAACTTTCTGTGCGGTTGCGACATCCAGTTCCTGCTGTTTCTTCTCAAGAATTTCGTGTTTTTTGCCGTAGTCTGCGATTTGACGGTCAAGATCTTTTTCCAGTTTGCCGGTTTTACTCAGCTCATCATTAAGCTTGTTTTCTTTGTCTTTTATTCTTTTTTCGGCGTCCTGCATCTTTCTCTCTCTGGCCTGGATATCGGCGTCGTGCTGGGATTTAAGTTCCATGAACTTTTCCTTTGCCTGCAGCTGTTTTTCCTTTCTGACAGATTCTGCCTGTACATTGGCTTTTTCTATAAGGTTTTCGGCATTTTTCTTTGCATCTTCTACGATGAATTTTGCTTTTGCGTTAAGAGAACTTTTGGAAAATAACATTCCAATCACAGCTCCCAAAACAAGGCAAACAATACCGATAATAATTGCGGTTGTTGTCATATATGTTTAGTTTAAATATTCATTATTATTTATTGCTGATGATTAATACTGATTGATTTCATTTTCAGTTATTTTTTAATTCTCAGCCATAAAAAAACCCACAATAATTCAGTGATATAGAGTAAACTCCTAATCAACACGATTTGAACTGATTTTCGCTTTCTGTAATCCGAGCAAGTCGGCGCGCCATTAAGTGAACTTTCGTCCGGTAATTGTTTAGCGTTGAGTTTACCTGTAATGTGTTAGAACCATTGTGGGCAGTCGTTGTGCGGAAAAGAAAAATCTACTTTTCCAGCTCTTCCAGCAACTGATTAATCTGCATTAATCTTTCGTTGGAAGCATGTATATTTTTTTCGTTTGTGATGACTGATACTTCTGCGTTGGTTCCCAGTTTTAGGGCGCACATTGCCAAAGCATCCTGCTTATCTCTCACGTCAAAATTCTGTTCAAAATCTTTAATCATCGCTTCAATCTGTTTACCGACTTTACGAAGCGTCTCTTCTTCGGCGGCAGGCACATTCAATGGATAATTTCTTCCGGCAATGTTGATGGTAATTCTTCTTACTTCCATTACAACCCGCTGTTTTGAAGTTCTGCAATACATTGGTCCACTTCTTTAATCAAACGGTTGATGTGGTTTTTCATCAGTCGGTTGTGATCTGGATTTCCTGTGATTGCCGAGTACAGTTTTATATTTTTTTGTTCTTCTGCTAAAACCTGGTTTTTTTTCCTTTCCTCGTCGTATTTCTTCTTCAGTTCATCATGCTCCTGGGATAATTCCAAATATTTTTCGTTGAGATTCTGGTAATTCTTAGTTACGTTTAAAATCTTTTTTTCTAAAACCGAAAAATTATTTTCTAAATCTTTGAGCATTTTCAGGCTTAATTAATTCTAACTATTTAGCAAAAATATAAAATTTAAATTTGAATTGGTGAATTATTTAAAGAATTTGTTGAAATAAAAAAGAGAAAATGCTATGCACTTTCTCTTTAGTTTTTATTTTACTGAAAAATTATTCGAATTTAAGGACAAACATCAGGGCTCGGGTCTTTCCGGTTGCGATTGCGGAAGTCCAGTACGGAGGTGTTTCAGCGTTATCCGACACCATCTCATCATTCATCATAAAGGTACCGCGGAAACCTGGAGTTAACTTGAATCTGCTGAAGTAAAACTGAATCCCAACTTCTGCCGACCACGCAAAATTACTTGCAGTGGTGCGGAACATTCCCTGCTGATTGTCGTCTGCTGCTTTGCTGTTCGACTGCAGATTCATCATCCAGTTCACGCCTGCCGCCGCGTAAGGACGCGAATTGTACCATCGGTCACCATGTACTTCGATGAGTAAAGGCAAATCAACATAAGTGGATTTTACAGTTCTCAGCTTATCTGCATCGGTAAGCGTTCTCGGAGTGAATGGTTGGTTCGCAGGCGTTCCGGCTGCATACTGATCATTTGACTGGGTATCAAACATGATTTCGCGTTCTACGAACTGCAATCCTGGTTCAAATCTTATGTCAAAGTTTTCATTAAGCCTCATTTTACCGATCAGTCCGGCACCGAAACTGTAGGAAGATTTGGTCTGCACCAGATTTTTCTGTCCGTCCATCCCGAATTTTGGGTCTAAAACGAGTTTATAATCAAAATTGTTTCCGGCAAGAAAAAAACCGTAGCTGAATTTCTGGTCGTCAAAACCTTCCAGATTATCCGCGCGGTCTTTGGTACGGAAGAGTTGCGCATTAAAAAATGACGCAACAAAAATTGCCGTAACTAAATTAATTTTTAAAACTGTTTTCCCCATATATTATTTGGTTGCCTTATAAATCGTTGCAATACCTAAGCTTAGTTTTTTGTATTCTACCTTTTTAAAACCCGTATTCAGAAGAATGTTTTTCATTTTCTCCCCAAAAGGAAAAGCATTTACCGAATCTGGAAGATAAGTGTACGCTCTGTTGTCTTTTGAAACCAATTTACCGATCTGCGGTAAAATATTTTTAAAATAGAACATATAAAAAGGCCCTAAAAACCCTTCCACTTTAGAAAACTCAAGAATATAAACGCTTCTGTTCTCCTTCACTACTCTTCTAAGCTCTGCTAAACCTTTTTCAAGATTCTCGAAATTTCTTACTCCAAATGCAACGGAAACCGCATCAAATTTATTGCTTTCAAACGGCAGGTTTTCCGCATCTCCTTTCTGCATGGAAATCTCGCCGTCTAAATTAAGTTTTTTTATTTTATAAATACCAACATTCAGCATCTGCTGCGATAAATCTAAACCCACCACCTTCGCTCCGGTTCCTTTCTGAACGGCAATCGCCAAATCTCCTGTTCCGGTAGCAACATCCAGAACTTCTTTCGGCTGATCGTTATTCATCCATTTTACCAAAGTATTTCTCCACAGAACATCAATTTTCATGGAAAGCACATGGTTCAGTAAATCGTATTTGGGAGCGATATTATCGAACATATCTTCAACTTCACTCTTTTTTCCTGCTTCTGTATTGTATGGTTTAACCTGGTTCAAAATGCTGTATTTTAAAATTTATAGTATTCTTTATAGTAATTCAGAAAATCCTGCTTTCTGAAAATTTTAGTCCGCGATTCTACTTTCTGGACATTTTTTATCACTTTATCATAATCTTCATCGATGTTGAAGTAAAAATCGTCAGTATATAGTTTATTGAAATGTTTGGGTTCGTTAAGATAATTTTTACCGTCGATTACTGTTGCTTTTCGTGCAGCAATAAGGGAATCTTTATTTAAGCCGTAGCCGTAAAACTGTTCGTTGATATAATAATCCTGATGGGCGATATTCAGCAAACCGCGGTCCTTGTTCACCACAAAACCTGAATCGTAAAGGATCTTCTTCTGTCCGTCGAAAACCTGGATGTCATTTTTACCTTTTTTAAGATCCACCTGCACTTTCTGTCCTGCGGCGATGATGTTTTCGGTACCGTTATTAATCTTGAAATAAAAGGTATTATTGGTAGGATTATCTACGAGGTAATAATTTTTTTTAGCTAAAAATAAAAAGTAAACCCCAAAGGCAAACAGTACCGTAATAACCGAAATAACCAAACCTTTGGTGGAAGCACTCATTTTCATAAAAAATTGGTCTAAATAGAACTTTTGCAAATTTAATAATAATTTTCATTCAAGCCGATACAATATTAATTCTTAACTTTGCCCGAAATTTTTTAATTACAATATGCCCAACACAATCATTATAGGTTCAGGAAGTTATATTCCTACAAAAGTTATCGGGAGAGAACATTTCATTAATTCTGTTTTCTATACCGACGAAGGTGACAAAATTGACAAACCTAATGAAGAAATCATCCAGAAATTTGTGGATATCACGGAGATTGAAAACCGCAGATATCTTGAAGATGATGAGTTCAATTCAGATTTGGGTTACAGGGCCGCAAAAGAAGCCATCTACGATGCACACATTAATCAGGAAGATTTAGATTATATTATTTACGCCAGTAATTTTGGTGAAGTTGATAAAAATGGAATGACCAATTTCATGCCTTCCATGTCAGCAAGGGTAAAAAACAAACTGGGCATACAAAACAGAAGATGTGTGAATTATGACATGATTTTCGGTTGTCCGGGTTGGGTTGAAGCCATGATTTTAGCGGATACTTTAATTAAGGCAAAAAAAGCAAAACTTATTCTCGTAGTAGGTTCTGAAACTTTAAGCAGGGTTACAGACGCCTTCGACAGAAACAAAATGATTTTTGCTGACGGCGCCGGTGCTGTAGTAGTAAAAGCCACCGACGATGAAAATGTAGGGATTATTGCTGATGCAACACTTTGTGATAACAATGCGGAACTTAATTATCTTGAAAACGCCCCTTCTTTAAAAAAGGATGAAGATCAAAAACCGCTCTACATAAGAATGCACGGAAGAAAAATTTATGAATACGCTCTGAAATATGTTCCGGATGCCATCAAAGAAACCATTGACAAAGCCGGTTTAACGATTGATGATATCGATAAAATCTTAATTCATCAGGCGAATGCAAAAATGGATTACGCGATGATTTCCAGACTTCATAAACTGTACGGAAAAAAAGATTATGACCATGATATTGCTCCAATGACGATTCAGGATTTAGGAAATTCATCTGTAGCTACCATTCCTACAATGTTTGATTTAATCATCAAAGGAAATATGAAAGGACAGAATTTCAAAGAAAAAGGAAATATTGTTTTTGCATCTGTTGGCGCAGGAATGAATATCAACGCCATTGTCTATAAATTTCCGTAACCGAACATATTTAAAAATACAGAACAGCACAAAAACACATTTTGTGCTTTTTTATTGAAATTTACCCATGCAGAAAAATTTTTTAATCATTACCGGAATTATTTTCATCCTGGAATTTTACGTTTATCAGGCGTTTAAAACCATTACCTCCAACAGCTGGTTGCGTATTGGTTATTGGGTGATCACGCTATTCGTGTATGGTTTGTTCATCTATGAATTATTAAATTTCAAGCGTACCGACAGGGACCATCACAGGATTCAGATCGTCGCTTCTATCTTTTTAATTTTCCTGCTTCCTAAACTCTTTATCGTGTTTTTCCTTATTCTGGAAGATATTAGCAGGTTTTTCCGATACCTTTTCACCTTTTATGCAAAACCCGAAAGCTATTTTCCGGAGCGAAGACAGTTCCTCAGTGTTTTAGGATTGGGATTGGCTGGAGTTTTTTCAGCATTAGTCATCGATGGAATTATTTTCGGAAAATACCGCCATCGTGTTAGAAAAGTAAAAATAAAAATTGCGGGTTTGCCCCAAAGTTTCAAAGGATACAAAATCGTACAGATTTCCGATGTTCACGCAGGAAGTTTTTTTCATCCCGAAAAATTACAGAAAGCAATCGACCTGATTAATGAACAAGAGGCCGATTTGGTTTTATTTACCGGCGATATGGTGAATAATTTTGCAAGTGAATTCAAGCCTTTTGTTCCTCTGTTTTCCTCCATTCAGTCAAAAGACGGAAAATTTTCTATCCTCGGAAATCACGATTACGGCGATTATGCCGAATGGAATTCAGCGGAAGAAAAAGCGGAGAATATTCCCAATTTGATCGGGTTACAAAAAGAAGCCGGCTTTGAAATGCTGAGAAACGAGCACCGTTTTATCGAAAAAAACGGTGAAAAACTTTATATCCTAGGCGTTGAAAACTGGGGAGAAAAACCATTTCCGCAATATGGTGATCTGAACAAAGCTTCTTCCGGAATTCCCGAAGATGCAGCAAAAATATTGATGAGCCACGACCCTACCCATTTTGATGCGGTGGTAAAAAAGCACCCTTCCAATGTGCATTTAACGCTTTCCGGGCATACGCACGGAATGCAGTTTGGGATTGATCTTAAAAACGTCCGCTGGTCGCCGGTGCAGTACCGTTATAAGAAATGGGCAGATTTGTATGAAAGTGAAGGTAAACACCTTTATGTGAACCGTGGTTTCGGTGTGATCGGATTCCCTGGAAGAGTCGGAATTGAGCCTGAAATCACCCTTATTGAACTGAGTTAAATTTTAATCTTAAACCTGATGACTTCATTTAAAAAAGCTGCTGAAACTGATATTGAGATGATCCGTGAATTGGCAGAAAAGTCCTGGAATTCTGCTTATGCCAACATTCTTACTCAGCAACAGATCGATTATATGCTTTTGGAAATGTATTCGGTTGAAGAAATTTCTTCGCATTTACAAAATCCAAATTATCATTATTATTTAATCTTTAATGAAAATACTGCCGTAGGTTTTATCGGATTTGAACATCATTACGAACCTGAAACCACTAAACTTCACCGGATTTATTTAATTGACAGCGCAAAAGGAAAAGGCTGCGGAAAAGCCGCTTTAAATTTTCTAAAAAAACAAGTGTCATTAAATGGCGATCACCGAATTATTTTAAATGTGAATAAAGAAAACAAAGCTAAAGCTGTTTACGAATCACAGGGTTTCACCATTTATAAAGAGGATATCTTTCATATTGGAAACGGCTTTGTAATGGACGATTACCTGATGGAATTCAAATTGTAGCTTCAAGTTTTTTAGCTCAAATTTTATTTTTGGTACGCTTTTAGAATGCTCTGTCGTATAACATTAAAAAATAAATTATGACACGAGCTAACTTATTCACCAAGATTCAGATCTTTGCCTTAGCGGTATTCGCAAACCTGGCTACGATCATGGTTACAGCGCAGGACAAGGCTGCAGATTTAAAGGTTGACGTAGACGTTAACAAAGGAACCGACGCAATGGGCGCGGACTGGATGAGAAATCCGATTGTATGGGTAATTGGCGCCTTGGTCCTCATTATTATCATTGCCTTAGTTGCAAGAGGCGGCGGAAACAAATAATAAAAAACCACATCATATATTTCACTTAATAAAGGTCCCTTGATTGAAAGGGATCTTTTTTTATCAAAAAACCCGGATTGTTAGTCCGGGTTTTTAACTTATGTATATTTAAACTTAAATTTCAAGAGCTTTCTGATAAGCATTTTCAATGCCTGCCAAATTTTTTCCCCCTGCAGTCGCAAAGCCCGGATTACCGCCGCCGCCGCCCTGGATTTCTTTAGCCAGTTCTTTCACGATATTTCCTGCGTGGTATTTTGCTTCCAAATCCTGCGAAACTCCTACGGTAATCATCGGTTTCTGATCAGCGTCAGAAATAATAATAATGACAGCATTGTCAATTTCTTTTTTCAGCTGGAATACAATATCCTTCACGCTTCCTGCATCCATTGAAACTTTTTTAACCAACAGTTTTTTATCGCCGTTTTCAACAAAATCGTTTTTCCAGTTGGCGGTTTCACCTTTAGCTTTTTCTTTTTTCAAACTTTCAATTTCAGATTTTAAACCCGAATTTTCCTCGATTAATTTTTCTACAGATTTCGCTAAATCTTTGGATTTCAATAAAGCAGAAATTTCTTTGACTTGAGTTTCCAGATTCTGGAAATATTCCGCAGATTTATCACCGGAAATGGCTTCAATCCTTCTGATTCCTGCAGCAGTTGAACTTTCATTCTGAATTTTAAAATGTCCGATTTCACCGGTGTTTTTCACGTGAGTTCCTCCACAAAGCTCTTTTGAACTTCCAAACTGAATCATTCTCACACTGTCTCCGTATTTTTCACCGAAAAGTGCCATTGCGCCTTTCTCCATCGCTTCTGCAATCGGAATATTTCTGAATTCCTGCAAGGCAATATTTTCCTTGATTTTTGCGTTGACTTTCTCTTCAACCCGTTTCAATTCTTCCTCACTCATTTTAGAAAAGTGCGAAAAATCAAAACGGAGATAATCAGGCCCTACGAAAGAACCTTTCTGTTCTACATGTGTTCCTAAAACTTCTCTCAAAGCCTCATGCAGCAAATGCGTCACCGAATGGTTGGCCTGAGTATTTTTTCTTTCATTCAAATTCACTTTTGCATAGAAAACCGCACCTGCATCTTTTGGCAAATCTTTAATCAAAGAAACAATCAGGTTATTTTCCTTTCGGGTTTCAAGAACTTCAATGATATCTCCACAATTAGTAATATTAAAAACATCCGGACTTGAAATATCAAAGCCTTCAGTATAACTTGGAATCAGAATTCCCTTGTCACCAATTTGTCCGCCACCTTCAGGATAGAAAGGTGATTTTGATAAAACAATCTGGTAAAATTCACCGTCTTTATTTTCAATTTTACGGTAACGGGTGATATAAGTTTCAGCTTCGGTTTGGTCGTAACCAACGAAAGTTTCCTGCTTTTCTTCCAGAATCACCCAATCGTGAACTTTCTGTGCAGATGATTTTTTGGAACGCTGTTTCTGCTTTTCCATTTCTTCATCAAAGCCTTTTTCATCAACGGTCAGCTGCTTTTCTTCAGCAATAATTCTCGACAGATCTGCCGGAAATCCGTAAGTGTCATAAAGTTCAAAAACCTCAGCACCAGGAAGTGTTTTTTCGTTTTTGGAAATGGTTTCATTAATAATTAAATCGATTCGCTTCAAACCGTGTTCGATGGTTTTCAGGAAAGAAGATTCTTCTTCCTTAATCACTTCGGTAACCAATTTTTGTTGTTTCACTAATTCCGGAAAAAAATCACCCATTTCATTTCTTAAAACCGCTACCAACTCAAAAAGGAAAGGTTCTTTCATTCCTAAAAATCGGTAAGAATAGGAAATCGCTCTTCTTAAAATTCTTCTGATCACGTAACCGGCTCCACCGTTGGAAGGCAGCTGTCCGTCAGCAATTGCAAATGCAACCGCTCTGATATGATCCACAACCACACGGATTGAGATATCTTTTTCGTCTTCTAAAATTCCGGTATATTTTTTACATGAAAGTTCTTCTACTTTAGCAATTAAAGGCGTGAAGACATCAGTATCATAATTGGATTTTTTGCCTTGCAAAGCCATACACAGACGCTCAAATCCCATTCCGGTATCAACATGTTGGGCAGGTAATTTCTCTAAACTTCCGTCAGCTTTTCTGTTGAATTCCATGAAAACGTTGTTCCAGATTTCAACGACCTGTGGATGATCATTATTAATTAATTCTACCCCGGGAACTTGAGCTTTTTCTTCTTCAGATCTTAAATCCACGTGAATTTCTGAGCATGGTCCGCAAGGTCCGCTCTCTCCCATTTCCCAGAAATTGTCTTTTTTGTTTCCGTTGATGATTCGGCTTTCGTCAATATGGGATTTCCAGTAATCATAGGCATCCTGATCACGTTCCAGATTTTCGGAAGCATCGCCTTCAAAAATGGTAACATATAAATTCTCTTTTGGAATTTTATATACTTCCGTCAGCAGTTCCCATGCAAAACCGATGGCTTCTTTTTTAAAATAGTCGCCAAAAGACCAGTTCCCCAACATTTCAAACATCGTGTGATGGTAAGTATCACGGCCGACATCATCCAAATCGTTGTGCTTACCGGAAACCCGTAAACATTTTTGGGTATCGGCAATCCTTGGGGCTTTAGGTTTTTTATAACCCAGAAAATAATCCTTAAACTGCGTCATTCCCGAGTTCGAGAACATTAAAGTAGGATCATCTTTAAGCACAATAGGCGCCGAAGGAACGATAAGGTGTCCTTTTTCTTTAAAATAATCTAAAAACTGCTGTCGTATCTGTTGTGAAGTCATAGTTAGGTTTTGCTTTTAGCGGTTGCTTTGGCTTTTTTTGTAAGCATGCAAATTTAGGAAATTTTGAGGTAAAAACCGGAGGCAAATCCCTGTCTTCAAAATTAATCTTATGTCCTGAAGAGCAAAAGTTTGTCAAAAAAAAATCCGTCCCAAAAAAATGAGACAGATTCACATCACTTATTACACTTAAATAAAAAAAATTTATTTCTTTTCCATGGCTTTCACCAAAATCTGAAGATTTACTTCATCTTTAATGACGCCGTTTGCCAAAGGAAGCTGGAATTTCACTCCAAAATCTTCCCTGTTGATATCCTTAGGCTCGGTCGCAATACTTACGATTCCGTCCTTTACAGACACATTTGCATTAAACTGAACAGGTTTCGTAATTCCTTTGATCGTAAGATTACCGTCCAGTAAAGTATTATAATCTCCTCCTGCGGTATTGTCCGTCACTTTCGTAATTTCGTAAGAAGCGGTCGGAAATTTTTCAACTTCAAAGAAATCTCCGCTTTTCAAATGCCCGTTTAGCTTATTCAGCTGCTCTGCATCATCCTTTAGATCCACTGACGTTAAAGAACTCATATCCGCCACGAATTTTCCGCTCTCCAGTTTCCCGTCTTTTACCGTAACATCACCGCTTTCGAACTGTATGGTTCCGAAATGGCTGGTATTATCAGTCTTTACGACTTTGAAACCTTTCCATTCGATACGGCTGTTCAAAGTATCCAATTCAAAAGTACTTCCTTCCTTCGTGGTTGAAACCACGTTTCCTTCGCTGGTTAAAGGTTTGTCTTTTCCACACGAAACTAATAAAATTCCTGCAAAAAATGCCGAAAAAATCGTAGTTTTGATTACCGTTTTCATTAGAAAGTTAAATTTAATTGTTTCCGCTAAAATAACAAAAAATTTCATAATACTTTCAAAAATATTATTTTCGCAATATGCTACTAGAAATCAAACGTTTATTTTTTTCGCATTCTCCTGAGAAAAAACTTTTTCAAAACCTCAACCTTACTATTAACGAGGGAAAAATAATTGCTCTTGCCGGTGAAAGCGGCTGCGGAAAATCGACTTTACTGAATTTAATTTACGGATTACTGGATTGGGAAGACGGCGAAATCATCTTTGACGGAAAACCCACTTTCGGTCCA
The DNA here is from genome assembly GCA_018902795.1 of Bacteroidota bacterium. GTDB lineage: Bacteria > Bacteroidota > Bacteroidia > Flavobacteriales > Weeksellaceae > Kaistella. The sequence goes on from JAHIQD010000003.1 coordinate 211,623, forward strand.
AAAAAAAACATTGTTCCTGGGGAAGCCGAAATGAAACTGGTCGCTCAGAATTATGATTTAATGCCCTATTCCACTGTTGCTGAAAATGTGGGAAAATTTATTTCAAATATTAATTTAGCAGAGAAGAAAGAAAAAGTCCTGGAACTATTGAAAGTAGTTGGACTGGAAGATTACGCGGATATTCAGCCTAAATATTTAAGCGGCGGCCAACAGCAAAGAGTGGCTATTGCGCGGGCGCTTTCAGTAATGCCAAAGTTGCTTTTACTCGACGAACCTTTCAGTAATCTTGATTTTTCACGAAAAATTGAACTCAGGGAAAGGCTTTTTAATTATGCAAAAGAGAAAAATATCTCGATGATGATTTCCACGCATGAAATCCAGGAAGTAATGCCCTGGCTGGATCAGATCATTGTACTTCAGGACGGAAGATTAATTCAGAATGACAATCCGGAGGAAACCTATAAGAACCCTTATAATGAATACGTTGCAAAACTTTTCGGCGAAGTGAACGTTTTCTCCGATGAGGAAAAAAATCAGTTCGGACTCGCGAAAAATTTCTGGTATCCTAATGAACTCACAATTTCAGATTCAGAAGATATTCAGCAGGAAATGAAAGCAGCAGTTTTGGAAAGCCGTTTCGCAGGAAATCATTACTGGAATAAAATTTCCTTACAGGGCAAGAAACTGGTGATGTACACCGGTGAAAAACTGGAAAATTCGGTGAATATTGAATTTAAGAAATAGGGTCAGCTTAAAACTTTTTCATATTTAATTTTGATTTTTTTTGCATCCAAACTTGGTTTGAATTTTGAAAAGAATTTATTAACTTTACACTTCGCGAATAAGGAAATTTTTGGTTAATACTCTTTCTGCCTTTAAGACGAAATTAGTCCGGTTCATTCAGGACAACCAAGTCTGGAAAAAGTACCCTGTCCAAATCTTTCCTTTTTTTTGTGCCTTGTAAACAAAAAAGCACGCTTAAAAAGCGTGCTTTTACTTTATAATGGTTTTCAGATTAAGCTTTCTTCACAAATTCCGATTTTAAAGCCATCGCCCCAAAACCATCAATTTTACAGTCGATATTATGATCAGAATCCGGACGGAGACGGATGTTTTTCACCTTTGTTCCCGCTTTTACTGGTTTGGGCGCTCCTTTTACCGGTAAGTCTTTCATTACGATGACGGAATCTCCGTTTTGCAGTTCATTGCCGTTCATATCCAAAATAATATCGGCATTATCTGTTTCTTTCGGATCCCACTCATGAAAACACTGGGAACACACCTGCAAATTATCCTGTTCATAAGTAAATTCTGACTGACATTTCGGGCAAAGGATGGTATCGCTCATTTCTTTAATTTTTGTGACCCAAAAGTAAGATATTTAATGATCTGTGTCAAGTTGCGGAATTCCGCAAAATTTTTACAACTAAATCATTCAATAAATTATGTTTTAAATTCCGTATTTTTGCAAAAATTTTAGAATAAAAATTCTAAAACTTAAATTTAAAATGATTTAATGGAACTCATACACAGAAACTTACTGATAGGAATTCACGACGCTTTAGAAGAAACATTTTTCCAGGAAAGAAAATATGCCGATAAGGTGATAGAAAGACTTTTGAAAGGTCACAGACAATGGGGAAGCGAAGACCGGAAAGTGGTTTCGCAGATCTTCTACGACATTATCAGATGGAAAAAACGCCTCGAATATTATATGGGTGAAGGCGTAAAACCCAACAATATTTATAAATTAATTCTGACGTATTGCCTTTGGACGAAAACGCATTATAAAAAATTCGAAGAGTTCGACGGGATAAAAAACGCGGATATCCTCAATAAACTAAAGAAAAACACAGTACCGACAAAAGCAATTGAATATTCAATTCCTGAATGGCTGGCTGAAACTTTGGAAAAAGAACTCGGCAAAAACTGGGAAAGAGAAATGTATGCCCTTAACGAGCAGGCACCTACAATCCTTCGTGCAAATACGTTGAAAACTACTGCGAAAGAGCTTGTTTCAGATTTGAGAGACGAAAATGTGGAAAGTTTCCAGATTAAAAATTATCCTGATGCCGTTCAGCTTGAGGAAAAGAAAAATGTATTTCTCACTTCCGCTTTCAAGGATGGTTTGTTCGAAGTTCAGGATGCTTCTTCGCAAAAAATTGGTGAACTTTTAGATGTTCAGGAAGGAATGCGCGTTGTGGATGCCTGTGCCGGAGCCGGCGGAAAAACGCTTCACTTAGCGGCTTTGATGAGAAACAAAGGTCAGATTATCGCGCTGGATATCTACGAATGGAAATTAGCAGAATTGAAACGCCGCGCAAAAAGAGCGGGCGCACACAATATTGAAGCCCGTTATATCGACGACAATAAAGTGATCAAAAGGCTTCATGAAAAAGCCGACCGCTTGCTGATTGACGCACCATGTTCAGGTTTGGGAGTTTTGAAAAGAAACCCGGATTCCAAATGGAAAATCGATCAGGATTTCATCGACAGAATTAAAAAAGAACAGCAGCAGATCCTTCAGGATTATTCTAAAATCCTTAAAAAAGGAGGAAAAATGATCTACGCAACGTGTTCAATCTTACCAAGTGAGAACAACGAACAGGTGGCTATTTTCCTGAAAAACAACGAAGGTTATTCACTAATCAAGGAAGAAAAAATAATGCCGAGCGAAGGTTTCGACGGTTTCTATATGGCGTTAATCGGAAGAAACGCTTAAAATATCTTCTCATTAAAAATACGAAAGCCACTTCAAATTTGAAGTGGCTTTTTTTTTTAGAAGCAACAGGATCTTCGCTTCTTTTCAAATTTCGGTCCCGCTTTCCGCTATATCTTTTGCTGCACTTCGTTTCGCAAAAGGATGCCGCTGCAATCGGGGCTATAAGAAAATCCGTTTTTCTTCCGAACTTTTGAAATCTTGTGATTATGAAACACTATAATGCTCACAAAAAAAGCCTTTCAAGCAAATAAAGCATATGTGATTCTAAATTTTTTCAACCAAAAACACATAAATCGATATTTTAACTTAAATTTTTCCTATTTTAAATTTAATTTTAGTAAAATATTCACTTATTTTAATTTTTTGTTTCGTTTTATAAAGATTTACTCTAAGTTTGCATTAGAATTTTAATCAATAATTATCTCCTGATGAAGATCGGGACAAAATCATAAAACTTATGTGTGGAATTGTATGCCTGTTTGATGCAAAACAAAAGACGGATGTTCTCCGTCCTCAAATATTGGAAATGTCTAAAAAAATCCGTCACCGCGGCCCGGACTGGAGCGGGATTTTTCAGGACGAAAAAGTAATTTTTTCCCATGAACGTTTGGCAATTGTAGATCCAACTTCCGGGAAACAGCCACTTTTCACCAAAGACGGAAAAGTAGTTTTGGCGGTAAACGGTGAAATCTACAACCACCAGGAACTGCGCGCCGAATTTCCCGATTACGAATTTTTAACCCATTCAGATTGTGAAGTGATTCTTGCCTTATACCGCAGAGACGGAAAAGATTTCCTTGAAAAACTCAACGGAATTTTTGCCTTCGCTTTGTATGACATAGAAAATGAGGTGTATCTGATAGGTCGCGACCATATGGGAATCTGTCCGTTATATCAGGGTTGGGACAAAAACGGAAATTATTACGTCGCTTCCGAACTGAAAGCGCTGGAAGGCGTTTGTAAAACCATAGAAACTTTTCTGCCGGGACATTTTCTTTACAGCAAAGACGGTTACGGAATGCAGAAATGGTATCACCGCGACTGGGAAGATTTCGAAAATGTAAAAGACAACGTAACTGATATTTCAGCCATCAGGAAAAGCCTGGAAGCCGCTGTTCACCGTCAGTTGATGAGTGATGTTCCTTATGGGGTCTTACTTTCCGGCGGTTTGGATTCATCGATAATTGCTGCAGTAACAGCAAAATATGCAAGAAACAGAATTGAAAGTGGCGACACCCAGGAAGCCTGGTATCCACGCCTTCACAGTTTTGCCGTAGGTTTGGAAGGCTCGCCGGATTTGGTAGCAGCACAAAAAGCGGCAGAGTACATCGGCTCCATCCACCACGAAGTTCATTTCACCGTTCAGGAAGGCTTGGATGCCGTGCGTGATGTAATTTATCATCTGGAAACTTATGATGTAACCACCGTTCGGGCTTCTACGCCGATGTATCTGTTGGCAAGAGTCATTAAATCAATGGGAATAAAAATGGTGCTTTCCGGCGAAGGAAGTGATGAACTTTTTGGCGGATATCTCTATTTCCACAAAGCCCCGAATGCCAGAGAATTCCACGACGAAACAGTAAGAAAACTGGGCAAACTTCACCTTTACGACTGTTTGAGGGCCAACAAAGCCTTGATGAGTTGGGGAATTGAAGGCAGAGTTCCTTTTCTGGATAAGGAATTTATGGATGTGGCGATGACGGTAAACCCGAAAGATAAAATGATCAACAAAGCGGAAGGAAAAATGGAGAAATGGGTTTTAAGAAAAGCCTTTGAAGATTTACTTCCGGCAAGTATCGCATGGAGACAGAAAGAACAGTTCTCCGACGGCGTTGGATACTCCTGGATTGATTCATTAAAAGAACTCGCCGAAAAGGAAGTAAGTGACGAAATGATGGAAAATGCAAAATTCCGTTTCCCACTGAACACGCCACAAAACAAAGAAGAATACCGGTACAGAACTATTTTTGAAGAACATTTCCCAAGCGAAACAGCTGCAGCAACGGTTCCGTCCGTTCCGTCTGTTGCGTGTTCAACGCCAATTGCTTTGGAATGGGACGAAGCCTTCAAAAATGCTAATGACCCAAGCGGAAGAGCGGTTATAAGCGTTCACGAGGACAGCTATTAATTCTTCATTTCAAAATCAGCATTTTAAAATCCCGTAATTTTCACGGGATTTTTTTATAATTTTGTTTGATGCTTGAAAAAAATGAAATTCAGAATTCATCCGTAAAAAAATACCTCCCGTTGATTTTGGGCACGGCAATTTTTATGCAGATGCTGGATTCCACCATTCTCAACACCTCTCTCCCATCCATAGCCAAAGATTTAAACGAGTCGCCCCTCAATATGCAGAATGCAATCATCAGCTATGTATTGACGTTAGCTTTGTTTATGCCGGTCAGCGGATTTTTGGCAGATAAATTCGGGACAAAAAAAATATTTATTTTCTCTCTGATTATTTTCAGCTTAGGCTCTTTGTTTTGTGCACTTTCACAGAACTTAACCCACTTAGTTATTTCCAGAGTAATACAGGGAGTTGGCGGAAGTTTAATGACTCCCGTCGGGAAACTTGCCCTTATGAAAGCTTTTCCGAAAAACGAACTGGTGAAAGCGATGAACTTTGCGATTGTTCCTGCACTGATCGGCCCTGTTCTCGGCCCGCTGGTTGGTGGCTACATGGTAGATTACCTTTCCTGGCACTGGATTTTTCTAATCAATATTCCGATTGGTTTGCTTGGGATTATTCTGGGTTTAAAATTTATGCCGAATTACAAATCAATTGCCGCTGAATTTGACCTAAAAGGTTTTCTCATTTTCGCATCTGCTTCACTCCTTCTTTCCATTTCACTGGAACTGTTCGGAAACACAGCAAATACAACCCCTGTTCTACTGATTTTCATCTTGGGATTCCTAATGATTTATTACTATTACAAACACGCCAGCAAAACCAAAAACCCGATATTTCCGCTAAATCTATTTAAAGTAAGAACATTTCGTGTCGGAATTTTAGGCAACCTTGCAACAAGACTGGGAATCAGTGCAATTCCCTTGCTTTTGCCTTTGATGATTCAGATAGCTTATGGAGAAAGCGCTGTAATTTCCGGCTGGATTGTCGCGCCGATGGCTTTAACTGCGATGTTCGGAAAATCCTCTGTCATCAATATCTTAAACAAATTTGGCTACCGGAAAACTTTAATGACCAATACCTTTATTATCGGAATTTTAATCTGCGGTCTTGGCATTCCGGGAATCCACTCTTCCATCTTTTGGTATGTGCCCATTATTGCAGTGTTGGGATTTTTCAATTCCATTCAGTTTACTTCGATGAACACCATTTCTATTGCAGATCTGCGTAATGCCCACACGAGCAGCGGAAACTCTTTGCTCGCCGTCAACCAGCAGCTGGCAATTGGTTTCGGGATCGCTTTTGGATTAATTGTCCTGAAAATGTTCGAAAACAACACCGCTTTACTTCACGGAAATCCTCATCTGGCATTCCGTTATACCTTTTTTGTAGTAGGAATCCTGACTGTTCTTTCAGGTTTCGTTTTCCGTCGCCTCCATTCAAAAGACGGCGAAAACATGAAATCCTGAGAATAATCTTAGTTCTGTATCAGGTTCAGCCTAAATCAATTCCATTCTTAAAGAAAAACCTACACCAATATTCATCCGTGTTTTAATTTCAGACGTTAAACAGCTGATAAACAGCAATATACATTCTTATCCTACATCAATGTTTTTGCAGTTCTGCTGAAGTACTTTTGTATGATAAAAAATAACACAATGGCAACTAAAAAAGTAGAAATAATAGTACAGCCAAAACCTCCACATTTTGTAGGTGACGGCTTCAGAGTACATAACTTCATCCCGAGCGGTTTCCGTTTGGATATGAAAAGAATGGATCCTTTCATAATGCTGGATTACAATTCAAAATTCCATTTTTCGGGCACTGACACTCCAAGAGGAGTTGGCGTTCATCCGCACCGCGGTTTCGAAACCGTAACGATCGCTTATAAAGGCTGTGTTGAACATGGCGACAGCGCAGGAGGCGGCGGAATTATCGGTGAAGGTGATGTTCAGTGGATGACGGCTGCTTCCGGCGTTCTTCATAAAGAATTTCACGAAACTGAATGGGCAAAAGAAGGCGGAATTTTCCAGATGGTGCAGCTTTGGGTAAATCTTCCCGCGAAAGATAAAATGAGTCCTCCGAAATATCAGGCCATCAAAAATTCAGAAATGAAGAATGTTGACCTGGGCGAAAATGGATTAATAGAAGTGATCGCAGGAGATTACAACGGCGAAAAAGGTCCGGCTTCCACTTTCAGTCCTGTGAATTTAATGAATGCGAAACTTAAAAAAGACGGTAAAGCAGATTTCAGTTTTCCGGCCGGCTTCAACACTGCAGCTTTGGTCATTGAAGGAAGCGTTTTGGTAAATGGTGAAGAAAAAGTTCCGACAGACCATTTCGTTTTATTCGAAAATGAAGGCGAAAATTTCACTGTTGAAGCCAATGAAGACTCCATTGTTTTAATCATCAGCGGTCAACCTTTAAACGAACCTATTTTTCCTCACGGCCCTTTCGTGATGAATACCCGCGAAGAAATCATTCAGGCGTTTGATGATTTCAATAATGGAAAATTCGGCTATCTGGAGGATTAAAGTTTTGTTAAAAATAACAGTGAATGATTTGAGCTGTTATTTTTTCCTCTAACTTTAATTGATAAAGGATATAAAACAATAATTCAGGATTATTAAATTTGGAATTTATCCCCAAAAAAAACATTTAATTTTTAAACTTTAAAATATAAAAAAAATGAAAATATCACTTATTGGCGCTACAGGTTTTGTAGGAAACGCCATTCTCAACGAACTTTTAGAAAGAAACTATGAGGTAAATGCCATCGCAAGGAATACGGATAAGCTCACCATTGAAAACGAAAACCTTCATAAAAACAGCATTGATATCTTCAACCAAAATGATTTGGCCGAAGCGGTAAAAGGCAGCGATGCAGTCATCAGCGCTTACAATCCGGGCTGGACCAACCCAAATATTCATGAAGAATATCTTAAAGGTGCGGAATCTATTCAAAATGCGGTGGAAAATTCAGGCGTAAAAAAACTCATCGTCATCGGTGGCGCCGGAACTTTACAAATTGACGGGAATTATATTGTGGACGGACCGGACTTTCCTAAAGAAATTTATCCTGCAGCAAGCGCTGTGAAAAAATATTTCGTTGAGAATCTTTCAAGAAACCAAACTTTGGATTGGGAATTCTTCAGCCCGGCAATAGAAATGAACATGTTCAGTGAAGACCAGGCCAAAACCGGAAATTACCGTTTGGCGACGGACTCACCTGTTTTTGATAAGGAAGGACGTTCAAGACATTCAGTTCAGGATTTAGCCGTAGCCATAGTAGATGAAATCGAAAACAAAAAGTTCAATCATCAGATTTTCACGGCTGCTTATTAATTTGGTTAAATAATTTCTTACCAAGCTCAAACCTTTTTACATGACAAAATTAGAATTTGGCTTAATGACTTTTGCTGACATGGAACCGGAAACGGTTCCGGGCAAAGGAATCAACGCCCACCAAAGAATACAGAATCTTTTAGAAGAAATAAAACTGGCCGATGAATTGGGCATTGATGTTTTCGGCATTGGTGAACACCACCGTCCGGATTACGCAGTTTCCTCGCCAACAACAGTTCTAGCGGCTGCAGCTGCGGTCACGAAAAACATTAAACTGACGAGTGCCGTGACCGTTTTAAGCTCAGAAGATCCGGTTCGCGTCTATCAGCAGTTTGCAACGGTGGATGCCATTTCCGACGGAAGAGCAGAAATTATGGCCGGGCGAGGTTCTTTCATTGAGTCATTTCCTTTGTTCGGATTTGATTTGAATGATTATAACGAACTTTTCGATGAAAAACTGGATCTTTTACTTAAAATAAATAAAGAGGAAAAAATCTCATGGAGCGGAAATCTACGGGCTCCAATTCATGATTTAGGAGTTTATCCGCGGGCATTAAACGGTGAAATTCCGGTTTGGTTGGCAGCGGGCGGAACTCCGGCTTCTGCAGTGAGAGCTGCAAAACTTCATCTCCCTTTGATGCTTGCAATTATTGGCGGAATGCCCCGTCAATTCACCCCTTTCATCAATCTTTATAAAAAATCAGCGCTTGAAAACGGCGTAAAACCAGAAGATTTGCAGGTGGGAATCAACAATCACATGTTTGTAGGTCTGGATGGCGAAAAAGCGGCAGATGATTTCTTCCCTTATTATGCGCAAATGATGGACCGCGTTGGTAAGAGCCGCGGTTGGCATCCGATGACCCGCGAACAGTTCGAATACATGCGCGGTCCTGAAGGTTCCTTAATGGTGGGAAGTGTAGAGCAGGTAGTGGAAAAACTCATTTATGAATATGAGCTTTTCGGATTCACCCGGTTTTTTGCGCAGGCAAGTTTGGGATTTGTTCCGCATGAACTCACGATGAAATCTATTGAACTTTTCGCAACCCAGGTTATTCCGGAGGTAAAAAGAAGGTTGGGCGTAAATTAAAATAACGCTGTCACTAATTCAACTTGTAATTTCTATAACATAAAAATTGAAGCAATAATGTCAAACATCGGATTAATTATAGAAGAAAAAGCCGCTGACATCGGTAACTTTTTGGTGGGAAGACTGCTGCCTTTCCGTGAAAAAAAAGCGGTAGGACCTTTTGTTTTCATCGATCACATGGGACCTGTCGCATTGAAGGATTATCAGAACCTCGATGTGGCACCTCATCCGCACATCGGACTTTCTACCCTGACTTATCTTTTTGAAGGATCCATTCAGCACAAAGACAGCCTTGGGAACAATATCGAAATAAAACCCGGCGCTGTAAACTGGATGACGGCAGGAAAAGGCGTTGTACACTCTGAAAGAACTCCGGAATATTTAAGACATACCGAAAAGCATCTTCATGGCTTTCAAATCTGGGTCGGACTGCCAAAAGATCTGGAACAAAGTGAACCCACTTTTCACCACACGGAAGCATCGGATATTCCGGCATGGAATGAAGGTGATCTTCAGTATAAATTAATTGCAGGGGAACTTTTCGGACGGAAGTCGCCGGTTCCTGTTCATTCTAAATTGTTTTTTATTGAAATTAAAAGCAAAACCGCACAGAAAATAAATATCGGAAAAGAATTATTTGGAGAAGTAGCAATGTACGTGCTGGATGGAAATGTGAATATCGAAGGAAATACGTTTAGCGGAAAACAGTTGCTCATTGCAAAAAATGCGACTTTATGTGAATTTGAAATCGGCGAAAACGCAACCGTTTATCTTTTTGGCGGGGAACCTTTTGAAGAAGAACGTTTTATTTTCTGGAACTTTGTCAACTCAGATAAAGAAATCATTGAGCAGGCAAAACTGAACTGGCATCAGCAGAACCACGAAGCATTTCCTTTGGTTCCGGGTGACGAAGAAGAATTTGTACCGCTTCCGAAAGCCATCTTAAACTCAAAACTGTCTAAATAATTAGATTTCTGTTCTTTAAGCCTTAATTATCAGATCCGCCAAGGTTTTTATCTTTTCTAATTAACAATATCATGATTTTCAATATAATGAATGATATGAAGCTGTTTTAATTTGTAACTTTATACAACAAAATACGATAATCATGGAAGAAAAGAAAAAACTCACAAGACAGACCGGAGCACCCATTCCGGACAATCAAAATGTACAGACAGCCGGACCCAGAGGCCCAATGCTGATGCAGGATTTCTGGTTCCTCGAAAAGATGGCCAACTTCGACAGAGAAGTTATTCCGGAAAGAAGAATGCACGCAAAGGGTTCCGGAGCTTTCGGAACTTTCACGGTGACCCACGATATTTCGCAATACACCAAGGCCCATATCTTTAATGAAGTGGGCAAAAAAACAGAAATGTTTGCGCGGTTTTCTACCGTTGCCGGAGAACGCGGCGCTGCAGATGCAGAAAGAGATATCCGAGGTTTCGCCTTAAAATTTTATACTGATGAAGGAATTTGGGATTTGGTCGGAAACAACACTCCGGTGTTCTTTTTCCGCGACCCGATGAAATTTCCTGATTTGAATCACGCCGTTAAACGCGATCCCAAAACCAATATGCGGAGCGCCAATAACAACTGGGATTTCTGGACTTTGTTGCCTGAATCTCTGCACCAGGTAACCATTGTGATGAGCGACCGCGGACTGCCGCACGGTTACCGCCACATGCACGGTTTCGGAAGCCATACTTACAGTTTCATTAATCATGCTAATGTACGGCATTGGGTGAAATTCCATTTCAGAACTCAACAGGGAATTGAAAATTTATCTGATGAGGAAGCCGCAAAAATTGTCGGTATGGACCGTGAATCTTCACAGAGAGATTTGTTTGAAAACATTGAAAAGGGAAATTTCCCGAAATGGAAACTTTTCATTCAGATCATGACGGAAGAACAGGCGAAAACTTACCGTTTCCATCCGTTTGATTTAACGAAAGTATGGTCTAAAAAAGATTTTCCTTTGATTGAAGTCGGCGAATTCGAACTCAATAAAAATCCGGAAAACTACTTTCAGGATGTAGAACAGGCAGCCTTCAACCCAACAAATATCGTCCCTGGAATCGGCTTTTCACCGGACAAAATGCTTCAGGGAAGACTGTTTTCCTACGGCGATGCACAGCGTTACCGTTTGGGCGTCAATCATTTTCAGATTCCGGTAAATAAGCCAAGGTGTCCTTATCATGCTTTCCACAGAGACGGACAGATGCGCGTGGACGGAAATTACGGCGCGACAAAACATTATGAACCGAACAGTTACGGAGAATGGCAGGAACAGCCCCAGGTCAAAGAACCGCCGCTGGAATTGTCCGGAGACGCGTATGCTCACAATTTCCGGGATGATGATGAAGATTATTTCACCCAGCCTGGAGATTTGTTCAGAATTATTAAAGCCGACGGAAAAGAGCAGGCACTGTTTAATAATACCGCTGCAAATGTAGGCGGTGCGGAAAAATTCATCCAGATCCGCCACATCAGAAACTGCTATAAAGCCGATCCTGAATACGGAGAAGGCGTAGCAAAAGCACTTGGATTAGACATGCTGGAAGTTTTTAACTTCGATATGGCTCCTTACGATCAGTGGGCACCGGGAAAATCTTAAATTTGAAAAACGAAGTGGAAAATTAAATTGATTTTCCACTTTTTATTCATGAATTTTAAAAGATAAAAAATAGTGCCGGTGAGATTCCGGCGATGAATTAAAAAACAAAAATCATTATGGGAGTTAGTGTAAAAGCAGTGCTGGGAACAACAAAATATTATACCGAAGTTACTGCAGGAGAAAATAAACTCATCACAGATGAACCGTTTGAAAAAGGGGGAGAAAACAAAGGTTTTAATCCTTTTGAAGTGTTGGCCACATCACTCGCAAGCTGTACTGCAGCGACTTTGCGAAGTTACATCGACCGCAAACAGTGGGAAGTTGAAAAAATCAACATTCAGGTAAATCTGGAAAAAAATCCGGAAACTAAAACGGCTGTTTTCACCAGAAACATCAGTTATGAAAATGCAAACCTGGATCATGAACAGTTCCAAACACTTCATAAAGTGGCAGATACCTGTCCGGTGCACAAATTATTGAACGGAAATATAGAAATAAATACAAATTTTACAGAATAATGACAGAAATCAGACAGAGCAACAACGAAAAAAAAGGCGTTTTCGAAATTTACTATGACGGAAAAAAGGCCGGAACCATGACCTATACCTGGGCCGGAGAAGACAAATTTATTATTGATCATACTGAAGTGGATGAAGCCTATAACAGGAAAGGTCTTGCCAAACAGTTGGTGTATGCCGGAGTGGACTATGCCAAAAAAAACAACAAAAAAGTGATTCCGCTTTGCCCGTATGCAAAAGCAACTATTGCTAAAAACAAAGAATTACAGGACGTTTTAGCTTAGTAATCATTTTTCATAGATTAAAAAACCTTTCAGTAGTTGAATACGGAAAGGTTTTTTTTATGACAAATTCTGAAAAGTTTTATTCCGTCTCAAAGCAATGTCAAAGGAATGCCAAAGGAAAGTCAAAGCAATGTATAAGAGTAATGTTCAAAGACATAATTTCCCTTTCTTACGGTTCTGGAGCAGATTCTCAAATATTGTCCCCAAATTCATCAAAAAAACTATATTTGTGCAACTTTAAAAAAAATATCATGAATCCGTATGTGCTGTTGAGTATTATTATCGCCTATTTTGCAATCTTGCTTTGGGTCGCTTACCGAACCGGAAAAGGCAGCAACAACGAAAGTTTTTTTATCGGAAACCGAAAAAGCAACTGGATGCTCGTGGCTTTCGGAATGATCGGCACTTCACTTTCGGGCGTTACTTTTGTCTCCGTTCCCGGTGCGGTGGGCGCGGATAAATTTCATTATTTACAGATTACAATCGGCTATCTGATTGGGTATATCATCATTGCATACGTTCTTTTGCCACTGTATTACCGCCTGAAACTCACCTCTATTTATGGCTATCTTCAGGAAAGAATGGGTGAAATTTCTTATAAATCCGGCGCTTGGATTTTCATTGTTTCGCGGTTAGTAGGCGCAACAGCAAGGCTTTATCTGGTAGTAAACATTTTACAGTTTTCAATTCTCGACAGTTTAGGAGTGCCGTTTATTGTAACAACTTTAGTGATCCTTGCCATGATTATTCTTTACACCTATGAAGGAGGGGTAAAAACCATTGTATGGACGGATACTTTACAGACCACCTGCATGCTTTTGGGCTTGATCATCTGCTCCGTTTACATGATGAACCACCTTGGCCTGAATTTCACGGAAAGTATTTCCGCAATGAACAAATTGGGCTATACAGAAGTTTTCAATACTGATGTTGACAGCAAAGCATTTTTCTTTAAACAGATTCTGGCCGGTGCTTTTATTACGATTACGATGACAGGAATTGACCAGGAAATGATGCAGAAATCCCTTTCCGTAACCAAACTGAAAGATTCGCAGAAAAACATGGTGGTTTTAGGAGTTATTCTCGTGGGAGTAATTTCTCTTTTTCTGTTTATGGGCGGATTATTGCACCTTTACGGAACCACCGAGCATGTTGCAAGCTCAGGTGATCAGCTTTTCCCGGACATTGCGCTGAATCATATGCCGCCATTTATTTCCATTATCTTTATTGTGGCTTTGATTTCGGCACTTTTCCCAAGTGCAGACGGCGCGATGACAGCGCTTACTTCTTCCCTCTGTATTGATATTTTCGGGTTGAAAGAAAAACAGATTTCCCAAAAAGACAAAGAAAAGTTCAGAAAAAAAATCCACTTGATTGTAGCATTTGCTTTTTTAATTATGGTGGTGATATTTAAACTGATCAACGATAATTCCATGATTGGTTTGATTTTAAAACTGGCTGGGTTTACTTATGGTCCGCTTCTGGGGCTTTTCGCTTTCGGTATTTTCACAAAGTTCAGAGTGCAGGACAGGCTGGTTCCTTACGTCTGTATCGCAGCTCCCCTGATTTCTTACTTTATTGATAAATATCAGGAAAACATCTTCGGGGAATTTAAAATCGGATTGGAATTACTGATTATCAATGGCTTACTCACTTTTATTGGGCTGTGGCTGATTAGAAAGAAATAATTGACTCAAATATGTCATCCGGGCCAAAAACCCGGATTTTTCATTTCCGAAAACCACCAAAAATTTGTAAATTCGCATTCAAATAAATCAAAACAATGAGCAAAAGCATTGAGGAGCTGAAATCTCTTACAACACAGATCAGAAGAGACATTTTAAGAATGGTTCACGCCGTGAATTCCGGTCACCCAGGTGGAAGTTTGGGATGTACAGAATACTTCACCGCACTGTACGGGAAAGTTTTGAACTACAAATTGCCTTTCACCATGGAAGGTAAAAATGAAGATCTTTTCTTCCTTTCCAACGGACACATTTCTCCCGTGTTCTACTCTACCCTTTCCCGTTTCGGATTTTTCCCGGTTGAAGAACTCGCTACTTTCAGAAAACTGGATTCCAGACTTCAGGGTCACCCTACAACGCACGAAGGTTTGCCGGGCATCCGTATTGCCTCAGGTTCGCTGGGACAGGGACTTTCTGTTGCGATTGGAGCTGCTCTTGGTAAAAAATTAGACGGTGACCAGTCTTTGGTTTACACCCTTCACGGAGACGGAGAATTGCAGGAAGGACAAATCTGGGAAGCCTTAATGTTTGCCGCCGCCAAAAAAGTGGACAATATTATTGCAACAATAGATTACAACGGAAGACAGATTGACGGTGATACTGAAGATGTATTGAGTTTAGGTGATTTACATGCAAAACTGGAAGCTTTCGGTTGGAAAGTGATCAATGAGAAAAACGGAAACGATCTGCAAACGGTGATCTCCACTCTTGAAAAAGCAAAAGCAGAAACCGGAAAAGGAAAACCTGTCGCCATTATTCTTCATACCGAAATGGGTTATGGTGTTGATTTCATGACCGGAACTCATGCATGGCACGGAAAAGCACCGAATGATGAGCAGTTAGACACCGCTTTCAAACAGTTGTATTTAGAAGCACCTGCTGATTATTAATTCTCTAATTCAAAAAATGAAGCCGAAAGGTTTCAGGAGTAAAAACTCAATCTAACTTATCTTCTCATGAAATATACATATACAGAAAAAAAAGATACAAGAAGCGGTTTCGGAGCCGGATTGGCTGAACTTGCTGATAAAAACCCTAACGTTGTTGCACTTTGCGCCGACCTCATCGGGTCTTTGAAAATGGAGAAATTCATTGAAAAAGCACCTGAAAGATTCATCCAGGTTGGTATTGCTGAGGCAAACATGATGGGAATCGCAGCCGGTTTAACCATCAACGGGAAAATTCCTTTTACAGGAACTTTTGCGAACTTTTCAACTTCCCGGGTTTATGACCAGATCCGTCAGTCAATCGCTTATTCGAATAAAAATGTAAAAATTTGTGCTTCTCATGCAGGTTTAACGCTGGGGGAAGACGGCGCAACACACCAGGTTCTTGAAGACATCGGAATGATGAAAATGCTTCCGGGAATGACAGTAATCAACACTTGTGATTACAACCAGACCAAAGCCGCAACATTGGCAATTGCTGATTTTGAAGGTCCTGTTTATTTAAGATTCGGACGTCCCGTAGTTCCGGTTTTCATTCCGGAAGACATGCCGTTTGAGATTGGAAAAGGAATCCTTTTACAGGAAGGAACAGACGTAACCATCGTTGCTACAGGACATTTGGTTTGGGAATCTTTGGTTGCTGCAGACGAGCTGGGGAAAGAAGGAATTTCCTGTGAAGTAATTAACATTCACACCATCAAACCTTTAGATGAAGAAATCATTCTGAAATCAGTAGAAAAAACCGGAAAAATTGTTACTGCTGAAGAACACAATTATTTGGGTGGTTTAGGAGAATCCGTTGCGGCAATGCTTTCGAGAAAAAGACCAACCAGACAGGAATTCGTTGCGGTAAACGATACTTTCGGAGAATCTGCAACACCTGCGGAACTCATGAAAAAATATAAAATCGATTCTGCTGCCGTGAAGGAAGCGGTAAAGAGAATTTTGGAAAAGTAATTTCTTTTAAATTATAGATTAAAACACGCTTTACGGCGTGTTTTTTTATTTAAGTTAGTCATACAAAATATCTAAATTCAAAATTAATAAACAAAAAATCCTACAATTCCCCTTAAATGTCCTAAAATCCAATCTGCAATTAAGATATTTTCGTCAGTCATAATTAAATTAATAAAAAATGACTGACAAATTTAAAAACCCTTTTAAACTTTCCCTTACTGCATTTGCTTTGTGTACAGCAATGACCGTTTCAGCGCAGGAAACTGAACCTGCACCGATTCAGAATCCGCCTGTAAACGTGGAAGTAATGCCCGGGAGCCGCGGAGTTTCTTTCCAGCTAACCTTAGATAAAAAACTTAAAAGCGCACCAAAAATCGGTTTTTTCGGAGTAACTGATTTTAATTCAGACTGGGGAAACGATCAGTTGAGTGACATGATGGTCATCGGTAAAGCTACCGTTGATCTTTTTAAAGGGGTGAAATTCGGAGCAGGATTTCAAAGTACACCAGGCGGAATCCGGCCATCCGCAGCACTAATCTATACTTACGCCAATCCGGAATGGCTTATCATCGCGATGCCGAGAGTTGATGTAAGCAAAAACGCCAATATTGAAGGTTTCGGAATTGTAGAATATAAACCGGCAATCAATGAAAAATGGAGATTTTACTCCAGACTTCAGGGAACTTATGTTCACGCGATGTCTGCCGATCTGCACACCAGAAGTTATCTTCGCGCAAGAGCGGGAGTTACAGTCAAAGAATTCACGTTCGGAGTTGGTGCCAATATGGAATATTATGGTCCGTTAAAGCATAATGAAAATAATATCGGTGGTTTTCTGCAGGTTGCACTTTTCTAAAATTTAAGCCTTATTAAGATAAAAAAACCGTTTCAGAAATTTCTGAAACGGTTTTCACAATTAACACAAATGATGGAAATATCTTAAAATGTTTTCTCCATTGCGATCGCTTTAGGGAAAAGTATATTGTTTTCTAGGTGGATATGTCTGTGAAGATCCATTTCGAAATCTTCCAGCATTTTAAAAGTTACCTGATAAGTGCCGCATGCATCCGCAGGAAACTGATAATTATTAGTCAGATCAGCTATTTTCACAAATCTTTCACCTTCCACTTCATGTTCATGCTTCATCATCTCCACCGGATTTTCTACCGTTCCGAAACGCGGTGCCTCCAGTGATTCTCCGCTTCTTTTTGCGGCAACCATTTTTTGGATGAAAGGAAAAAGGATGAGTTCTTCTTTTTTCATGTGTGCTCCCAAATCTTGGGCGCTTCCGATAAAAAGTTCGTTAATCTCAAATAATTCCGGATGTCTGTCGCCATGAACTTTGCAAAGTTTATTTAAAAACGGTATGATTACCGCAGATTTTTCTTCAACATAACGGTGATGGGTTTTCTCTACATAATCTGCCAACAGATCTAGCGGCCATGAATTAAAGTCGATTTCACCGGATTTTTCGGTTGGTAGATTTTCAAGATCTGCGTAAATATCTTCAGGCTTAATGCTTTTCTTTTCGCAGGCTTCTTCGATGGTTCTTCCTCCTTTGCAGCAGAAATCAATTTTATATTTTCTAAATATTTCTGCGGTTCTGAAATCTTCTGCTACAAAATCGCCGATGGTTTTTTCTTTGGTTAACATTTTATTCGGTTTATAATTATAGAACAAATGTAAACAATAATTTTAATTCGGACAAATTTATCTTATTTAAAGACAGTGAAATAAATCATGGATATAAAGTAAAAAAAACGTAAAAATTTATGGTAATTTTTATTTGAGCCAAGCTAAGCCGCTTTCTGTTTTTAAAGCCAGTTCATAGAAAGAATACTTCTGTGTCATCGCCACCAAACTGTTTCTCACAAAACTGAAATCTTCGTGCACAGGACACGGATTCACCGATGAACATTCGTGCAGACCCAAACCACAACTTGTGAAAACCGAATCACCATCGATAATCCGTACAAGGTCATAGATTTTAAAGGCTTTCTGTTTCGTTTCATCAAAAACAAATCCGCCCTGTTTCCCCCGAACTGACTGCAGAATATTTTCACGGCACAGCTGCTGCAAAATCTTTGCTGTGAATGCAACGGGCGCATTTACCGAATCTGCAACTTCCTTTACATTAACCCGTTTATTTTCCAGACTTTGCTGGGCAATGTAAATTGTTGCTTTTATGGCGTATTCGCAGGCTTTAGAAAACATTCAGTGAAATTTTATTTAAAGAATTTCCATTTTGGAATAAAGGCGAGCAACCCTACAGAAATATAAAGAAAAAGGTTGGTAACATCGGTATATAAAAAGGTTGAGAGATAATAATTGTGCAGCATGAAATGCAGAATTACTGCCGCCGGAAAAAGATACACTCCAATTTTTCGGTAAAAAAAGATGAGCAGAAGTCCGACAATCATTAAAAGATCTGTAAAAAAAATAAGGAGGAAATAAAACCCCGGAATATTAAGATCTGCTTTCTGCAGATATTCGTCGGAATCAATCCCAATTCCCATCAGACTAAATAAGAGCAGGGCACAAAGTGATAAAATAAATCCTAAATCTTTTTTGGGGCTTTCGTTGGAAAAATCGTCATTCATAGGGGTAAAATTAAAAAAAACTTTTGAATAGATTCAAAAGTTTTTCTATTGTTAAAATCAGTTTAAATTTTAAATTGAAACCGCGTCAATCAGTCTGTTTTTATCTGAAATATATTCTTCCATAGAAATCATACTTTCAGTTCTCATAACATCCTGAATATCATCGATCTGGTAAATAATTCTTTTTGCGTCTTCGGTATTTTTCGCTCTTACTTTGCAGAAGATATTATATTTTCCGGAGATTACGCTTGCTTCGATAACGTTTGGAATAGTGGTTAATTCTTTCAAAACTTCCTGGGTTCTGTTAGATTTGGTAAGAAGAATCCCTATAAAGGCTGTAAAATGATAATCTAATTTACCATAATCGATATTAAGGGAAGAACCAAGGATAATTCCGGCGTCTTCCATTTTTTTAACTCTCACGTGAATGGTTCCTGCAGAAACGTCCATTTGTTTGGCGATTTCTGTGAAGGGCATTCTGGTGTTTTCTACTAAAAAATCAAGGATTTTTTTATCTATTTCGTCAAGTTGATAATTCATTTCTAAAATTTATACATTTAATATTACTACGTGAATATTTTTGCAAATTTACGAAAAAATATTAAAATGAAAAAATTTAGCGAAACATTAACAAGTTTTAACGTAAATGATATAATTCATACTATAATTCTTATTTTATTGTATCTTTTTTAATAGAATCTCTTTTACTTTCAACTTTTACAGATTGAGTTTTTTTATCCTTTTTCTTTCTTTTAAACAAGGTATTGAAACTTTTACTATATACAACCCCCACTCCATAGCTTTGGTTCGCACCGGCATTTCCTGCAGCTGCACCGCTGAGTCCAATATTGCTCGGTTTTGAATAAGCTCTCAAAAGTCTTGTACCGTCGTTTTTCTTTGACCAGTCGTACTCGACAATTCCTTCACCGGAGAGATATTCTGCATTCGTATTTTCAGATTTTGAGATTGGAACCCCAAGTCCCGTTTTTACTTTTACTCTCGGAGAAAGCGCAAAACTCACACTTGCATTCGCTCTGTCGCCACTGTTGGAGTTAGAGTCTCCTTTCAGATAATTTAAATCGACCTGAAACTCATTACTGATGGTATTTAATACAGAGCCAAGCTGTTTGAAAAGCATATTGTAGCCGGAAGTTTCCAAAGTATTACCTAAGTTAAGATTTCCGAAACCGGCATTGGCTTCATTAAAACTGCTCATCACCAAAACAGAACCGAACTGAATAATTTTTTCGTCCTCATTGCTCATTTTCTGTGCGAGGGTTTCTTTTAAATTACTCGAAACATCCTGTGCGGAAACGCCCAATTCGATTTTTGGATTATTGAGGGTTTGGGTAATGCGGGTTGAAAGCAACACATTAACAGGCTGCAAACTTCCCATACCCAAATAGGAACCCGCATTGGTTACAGTTCTCAAATAAGTTGCATTAATGTCGAGTTCCGGTGCCATGGCGTCACCATCCCAGCGGATACTGCTTCCTTTTGTAATCTGGAAGGTCCTGTTCAGAATGGCTTTGGAAACAAATGTACCGTTGTCCACAAAATAATTTCCGTTCATTGAAATGGCTCCGGTTCTTCCCATCGTGAAACGCAGTTTATCAGAATTTCCGCGAACGGTAATATCTCCGATATCATCTCCCACAAGAACGTTTACTGTAGTTCCTTTATCAACAGCAATCGTGAAGTCAATATTCATATTGGCACTGGAACGTTTTTTCTCTTCAAGTGAAACCACGCCTGCCTCATCTCTTTTCAGGAAACGCAGCATTTTAAATTCCTCTACATTGGATGTTGAATTCGAATTAAAGGTAAATACGCTGTTATTTAAAGCTTTCATTTCGGGGGTTGAAATACTCAAAGCAGAAACCGGTCCGTCGACGTACAGCGTTCCGGTACCGTAGATTCTTCCCCAGAACAGATCATAATCTTTCTGCGTGGTGTTCAGAAGCATTAAATTATCTGCCCTCATTACTAAGTTGACGCCCATTGAAGCCAACGTTTCAAACTGAATAGCTCCCGAAATCGAGCCTCTTGAATTGGATCTTCCATCCCGAACGCCAATGTCATTCAATATCGCTAAACCTCTGGAAAGTGAAATTACCGTATCGTCAAATGAATAATCAACACCGGTAAAGTTCAGCTTCAAACCCATATTCTTCATCGCAATATCACCACTATAATCTATATCGCTCAGCTTACCAGAAATTTTCAGTTCTCCTGAAGCTTTTCCGCGCAGATTTCCGAAAACACCTTTCACAAATTCCTGCGCAAATGCAATATCGAATTCATTCATATCCGCAACCAGATTAAGTGTTGGTGAAGAAGTGTTGTTATTGATGGTTCCTGTCAGATGCAGATTATTACCGCCGATAATCCCGGCAGAAACTACTTTTGCGTCCACGTCAAAAACATTGGGCACGCTGCTTTTCTTTGCAGAAATTACAACATTCCCCATATCCTTTCCGTTCATCAGGATATCTGTAATATTCAGATCGATCAGCGGTTCCAGATTGTTTTTGTCCATTTTAATGTTGAAAGTACCATTCGCGGTCCCCTGGATATCCATACTGTTATCACTGTTGGTCAGTGCAAAAACTTTAGCAATATCAAGATTTTTCACATCACCCTCGGCCGAGAAATCTTTAGCAGATTTAAAGACAGCATCCTTTAAAAACAGTTCGCTGTTATCAGAATAAAGCCGCAAATTCTGGATGAGAAAATCCCCTGCTTTCTTTCGGTAGGTAATGGAATGATTAAGTTCAGGAGAAGCATCTATGCTCCATGCGACATTATTAAATTTAACAGTCGTCGGTTCAAACCTGAAAACATAATCGCCTGCGGAATTTGTGGTCTGGTTGAGATTCACTGCATATTCTTTCAGCGTTTCCTTTATTTCGTCTTCAGGACTTCCATGCTTGAAGTTTGCAGCGATATGCAGAATCCGGTTATTTTCATTCCGTCCTCTTAGTGTTACCTCTTTCAGAATATTTTTGTTATACTCTACCCTGTGTACTTTCGCAAATATCTGCTCCTCAAGATTTGCAGTGTTTATTCTTACCATCAGACTGTCAACCATTGCACTGTCGCGGGTAATCTTGTCGCGCTCCGTAATTTTATATGCCGGATTAGCCGCAGCCAACGCTTTATCTGCATCCGTAATTTCCTGTTTTTTGGTCATAATGTATTTCAGCGCTGCTGCATCTACATTCAGAACCAAATTATTGGAGTTACCATCATAAGAACCGCTTACGGAAGCACCTTTCGGAATCTGAAGATCAGGTTCGAAATAACTTACAAGGCCCTGTTTAACATCAAAATTCATGGTAAAACTCTGTCCTGGGTACAATTTTCGTGGCGGCGGTCCTACCAGAATTTTTCCGAAACCGTTCTGAACCATTCCCATTAAATCCCCGAGATTGAATTTACCTGAAATCTGTCCGTTAACAGCGCCAGGAGCATCCACCGAAACGACACGGTTTCCGTTTTCAAAGAAAGCTTTTACCTTTGCGTTGGGAATCAGAAATTTCTGGGTTGCATTGGCAAATGTTACACTTCGTAAATCAGCATCGAGATTTAAATCATTCAGATTGGTCATTGAAATCTTACCGTCGACCAAGCCGGTCACGATCTGATTTCCTTTTCCGCCTGTAAAATAATTGATATTTAAATATTTCACATTGGCATTAATATCGGCAAAAAGTTTGCTGGTCCGGAAATCGATAAATCCTTTTACATCAGCCTTTGCCTGTTCATCATTTACATTGACAATTCCTCTGTAAGTTTTATGATCAAGCACGCCATCGAGAAAAATATTGTTGATTTCCTTATTCATGATCTCGATTTTGGAAATCTGAGACCGCGTTTTCAGTCTCATGGTATTCACATCGAAACTTTCTCCCTGTAAATTAAACTTACCTGAGATGAGACCGACCTGTTTGTTTTTTGTAATTACAGAAGTATTTAAATCTCTTATGTCAGCATATCCACGGTATTTTGGAAGATTAGAACTGTAATCATCCAAATAGAAATTACTGATTTTTGCCTGACCGATTCCTGTAATCAGGTTAGCGTTTGACACAAAAACCTGTCTCGGATTTACTCTTACCGTTCCATTATATTTTAATCTTCCGAAATCATCAGCAAAATTTTTCATTTTTGACGATATGAAAGTCGGCATCATATTTTTCAGTTCTTTGTAGGTAAAATCGGTGGAAAGTTTATCGGTTTCTATCTGAAAATTTCCTTTCAACAGATTTGCTACTTTCATTTTTTGCGTGCGGATATTAACCTGTGGATTTCTCACCAGAAAATTGTCGAGATAAAAATTATTCAGCGGTCCGGTCATATCTCCCGAAATATTTATCGGCTTATAATTATCCCAGTTTGTCACAAAGTAACTGATGTCATACCCACTGATTTGGCTTCCCTGCATCATTTTCATTTCCCATTTCACTTTGTCGGAAAAATCGGCCCATGAGCCATCATTAAGATTGAATTTAACATCTCCCTGAAGCAGTGAATGATCGGTATTAAGGGTTAAATCTTTTAAAAACATAAAATCTTTAGTCAGTGCCAGATCTGCTGAAAAAGTATCAACAATATGTTTCTTTCCCCATCTTTCTGTGGTGAATCTCATATTATTGATCTGTGCAAAGACATCGGAACCGTTTACTTTCAGTTCAGGCACTACCAGATTCACATTTTCGGCCAAAAGCCATTTCCCCTGTTCACCTTCACTGTTTTCGTTGATTATAGACACCTTGGAATCGGTAATAAACACTCTGGATTTTAACTGAAAAGGCTCTCTTTTTACAGTAGGAGAAGGGGTATTGAACAAATCAACGAAACGGATAAAGTTGGAGATGCTGTCGCCTTTATAAGTAATAACTTTTAAGTCAAGCTTTTCTAAGGATAATGACTGAAACTGAAGATTGCGCGAATTACTGATGATAGAAAACCAATTTGAATCTGCATAAAGCTCTTTTGCTTTAAGAAAAGGGAAATTTTTATAATCCTTTACGGCAACCTCATGAATATGGATGTCACCAAAATAATTAATGTCCACACTTTTGAAAGAAATCTGTGATTTGAGATCAGTGTTAAGTTTTTCAATCACCTTTTGTGCAGCCCAGTTTTTAGTAGCCGGCAAACTTACAATTACAAAAAACGACGCCACCAGAAAAAGAGAAACCCAAAACAAAACCAAAAGCAGTTTTGCCCACCATTTATAATTGGTAACATCTTTCGCTGCCTGCTGAACAAACACACCGGCTGTTTCCACTGGATGAGTAATAGCATCAGAAGCCAGTTCTGCAGCACCTTTTACAGTTTCTTTTACCGTGCCTTGAACATTTTCCACACCTTTCTGCACAGAATCTCCAATATTCTCTGCGATCGATTTTTTATTTTCGTTATCGTTATTATTCTCTAAATTTGCCATTGTTATGAGCGACTCAATAATTTTAGGGATAGAATCGTCCTGCGACGACACTTCAGCTGCAATAATCCAGGGAAATAAAATCCTTTCGAACATTGCTGCCAATCAGGCAATACACAACGAATACGGTGGTGTAGTTCCCGAACTGGCTTCACGTGCACATCAGCAAAACATTATTCCTGTTGTCGAAAAATCCGTCAGCAAAGCAAATATACAACAAAAAGATATTTCTGCCGTGGGATTTACACGCGGTCCGGGACTTTTAGGTTCACTTCTGGTAGGCACTTCGTTCGCTAAATCTTTAGCAATGAGTCTCAACGTTCCCCTTATAGAAGTAAACCATCTTCAGGCACACATTTTAGCACACTTTATCGACGATGCAAATATTATGCCCCCTGAATTTCCGTTTTTATGCCTTACCGTTTCCGGAGGACACACGATGATTGTGCTTGTAAAAGACTATTTCGATATGGAAATTATCGGGAAAACAATCGATGATGCGGCCGGTGAAGCATTTGATAAAATCGGGAAAATTTTTGACCTTGATTATCCTGCGGGCCCGATTATCGACCGATTGGCGAAGGAAGGCGATCCGAACTCGTTTAAATTCAATAAGCCACGATTAGAAAAATATGATTATTCTTTCAGCGGCATTAAAACTTCGGTTTTGTATTTCATTCAGAAAGAAATTAAAAAAAATCCTGATTTCATTAAAGAAAATATCGAAAACCTTTCCGCTTCCGTTCAAAAATCAATTGTTGAAATTCTGATGGATAAGCTGGAAAAAGCAGCGAAGGATTTAAACATTAATCATGTTGCCATCGCAGGCGGAGTTTCCGCAAACTCCGGACTCCGGGAAGTGATGCAGAAAAACGCAGAAAGATTAGGCTGGAACATCTATATCCCGAAATTTGAATACACCACAGATAATGCTGCAATGATCGCAATGGTAGCGAAACTGAAATTTGACCGCGGCGAATTTTCAGATCTATCGGTTTCGGCAACTGCGAGATATGATATTGAAGAAAGTTTTAATAAAAAATCGGAATAAGTATGAAACTTTTTTTTGGTGAAATTTTTCCACAGGTAAAGATCAATGAGGAAGAACAGCAGCACATTCTGAAAGTGCTGAGAATGAAAGAAGGTGAAGAAATCAATGTTACGGACGGAAAAGGAAATCTCGCTACAGGAAACCTGATTCTTGAAGGAAAAAAGGTTTCACTTGATGTCAACGACATTAAAGAAAATCTCCCGAATTTTTCGCCACAGCTTCATATCGCTATCGCTCCGACAAAAAACATCGACCGAATTGAATTTTTCCTTGAAAAAGCTACAGAAATGGCAGTTTCTGAAATCACGCTGATTCAGACTGAAAAAACCGAAAGGAAAAATCTTAATATTGACAAACTCAGAAAGCAGAGTGTTGCTGCATCGAAACAAAGCTTAAGGTTTCATTTCCCGATTGTAAACGACCTGACAAAATTCTCAGATTTTATTAAAACTTTGGATCCGGAAACCACCTTTATTGCTCATTGTAACGAAAATCTGGAAAGAATAGATTTAAAAGAAATTAATCCAAAGAAAAAAATTACTTTTTTAATCGGTCCGGAAGGTGATTTTTCTGATAAGGAAATCCAAATGTTGGCAGAAAAAGGCATTAAAGCTGTTTCTCTTGGCAACCAAAGATTAAGAACCGAAACTGCTGGAGTTTTTGTCGCAGCGTGGAATTATTTTAAGATGATTTAATATGATCTTTTAGATATTTCTGATAAATTTCCTCCCCGCTGTTAATTGAATTTTTCGCCCAACGGACTTTCATCTCCCAAAGTTTTTCTTCCGATAACTTATAATCAATATCAGATTTAATCAGCTTTTGTTTTAGCTCATAAAAACAAATTGCAGCTGCAACGGAAACATTAAAACTCTTCGTGAAACCATACATCGGAATTGCTAAAGTTTCATCGGCAAAATCAAGAATTTCTTCAGTTACGCCTTCTTTTTCCGTCCCAAAAACCAATGCGACAGGTTCTTTGAGAGCGTAATCCGGAAGCATTGTTACATTTTTCTCGGGAGAAACAGCAAGAATTTTATAGCCACGGTTTTTAATTTCTTTCAAAGAATTCAGATTGTGGGGAAGTTTCTCCACTTCGACCCAGGTTTCTGCTCCTTTTGTGACACGAAGATTTGGATTAAATTCATTCTCGCTTTCCATCGCCACAATTTTATGGAAACCACAAGCTTCTACCGAACGTACAATCGCTGCAGCGTTACGGAACTGAAAAATATCTTCCATCACCGGCAAAACAAAATCTGAACTTTCTTCGGCATAATATTCTATCTTACTGAGGCGTTCGTCCGTTAAAAACTGCTTGAGATAATCGAAGGTTTGCTGATCTTTCATTTTTCAAAAATAAGAATTTTTTATGACGGACTTGTGAATGTTTCCAGCATCGATTTCTGATAAAAACTTTGTTTCGAAGACCGGAACCGCGCCCCGGCTTGATTTCTATGGACGAACCAAATTATTTTGGTAGTTTTTTTCATAATTTCTGCCGGAATTGATTACCGCAAAAATACGGTGAATGATCTTGTTGCGAATATTATTCAAAACTAACATTTTATTCTTGCCTTCCG
>JAHIQD010000004.1 GCA_018902795.1 Bacteroidota bacterium
ACGGTGAATGATCTTGTTGCGAATATTATTCAAAACTAACATTTTATTCTTGCCTTCCGATACTTTTCTCAAGTAATAAACCCGTAAATCATTTTCCGACTGTATCACACTCATCGATGCAAGATGTAAAACACTTTTCAGAGATTTGTCGCTAAACATTGAGACACGCGGCCTAAACCGTAGTGAACTGCCCGACTGATGGTCAAAAGGTACAACTCCAGAATAACAGGCCATCTTGCGAGCAGTGGTAATATTTCTGAAGTTTTCTGTTTTTGCCAAAAACATCCACGTAAGAACCCGGCCAACTCCCGGAATACTCTGCATTAAGGTACTCTTGCTACTTAATTCTTCGTCCGATTTTATCACCAGGTCCATTTCTTTTTCCAAGGATTCGATATGACGCGATAAAAGAGCGATTTCTTCCTTATTCATTTTTATTAATTGCTTATCCAATCCGATGGATTTTAAATTAGCGTAACTCTTGTTTTGCTGAAGCAGCGCAGTTCTCAGCTTAATTTTAGATTTACGTTCCGATAACAAAACTTTTAGCTTTTTTAATGATATGGGACTCGCTTCCCAGGTTTTCATTTCTCCTTCGTTTTTAAGGGTAAATTCTGCGATTCTTTTAGCATCCACCTTGTCATTCTTGCCTCTCTGCAAGCCAAGACTTTTACTTAAATGAAGCGGATTGATTACAAAAACAGCACCCTGAAAACCTTCCAGAACTTCATATAGATTCCAGTTGTAACGACCCGTATTTTCCATCCCTAAAACAATTTCCTGCTTATTTTTAGTAAAAGGTTTTAAAAATTTTCTGATGGAAGATATTTCGTTCTCTATCACAAAAAATTCTTCCCCAAACTCACTTTTCACACAAATATCAAGCGTCATTGCACTAATATCAATGCCAATTGCCGTTTTTTTCATAATTTTGAATTTACCAATTAAACAAAAGGAAAGAGAAACTTTCATCCAATTCAACTCCTTAATAATGGGCTTTGATCCCTAATTTCTATTTGAATTTCAATGAAAGAAAGAGCATTTAATTCTAAATCAAGCCTTGGGTTTTTCCCGGAGCGGAGCAAAGTTTAATTAAATGCTTTTCTCTTTTCTAAATTTAAGATTTTTTCATTATATTTTATTATTACAAATCTAAAGGAGCGGAGCTCTTTTTACAGAATTTTCAGAAGCAGGATAAGCAAGGGGAAATTCTGTGAAAAAGCGGGAGCGGAAGACGGAAAATGTCGCCCAAAACTA
Source organism: Bacteroidota bacterium (assembly GCA_018902795.1). GTDB lineage: Bacteria > Bacteroidota > Bacteroidia > Flavobacteriales > Weeksellaceae > Kaistella. The sequence continues at coordinate 1,258 of JAHIQD010000004.1, forward strand.
AAGTTATCGTTTTATTTTGCTCATTTTGTAACCTTTTGCAGTTTGCTGTCGTATAATATAATGCAGTCCTAAAGTGGACAGAATTTTATAATGAGACAATTAAAGATTACAAAGCAGGTTACCAACAGAGAAACTGCATCGCTTGACAAGTATCTACAGGAGATCGGAAAAGTGGATTTGATTACCGCCGATGAAGAAGTAGATTTAGCACAGAAAATTCGTGCAGGAGACAGGGTTGCCCTGGAAAAACTCATCAAAGCGAACTTGCGTTTCGTGGTTTCAGTTTCGAAACAATACCAAAACCAGGGACTTTCTTTACCCGATTTAATTAATGAAGGTAACTTAGGTTTGATGAAAGCTGCGAAAAGATATGATGAAACCAGAGGTTTTAAATTCATTTCCTACGCCGTTTGGTGGATCCGTCAGTCGATTTTACAGGCTTTGGCAGAACAGTCGAGAATTGTAAGATTGCCGCTGAACAAAATTGGTTCAATCAATAAAATTAATAAAGCTTACGCACACCTTGAGCAGGAAAACGAAAGACCACCTTCCCCGGAAGAGTTGGCTGAAGTTTTGGATATGAGCGAAGACGATATTAAAGAATCAATGAAAAATTCCGGAAGACACCTGTCGATGGATGCACCGCTTGTAGAAGGTGAAGATTCTAACTTATATGACGTCTTGCGTTCGGGTGAATCACCAAGTCCTGATAAAGATCTGATGCTTGAATCTCTTCAGATTGAAATTGAAAGAGCGTTGCAGACTTTGACACCGAGAGAAGCGGATTTGGTTCGTTTATATTTCGGTTTGAACGGTAAACATCCGATGACTTTAGAGGAAATTGGAGAAACTTTTGACCTGACGAGAGAAAGAGTTCGTCAGATTAAAGAAAAAGCCATCAAAAGATTGAAGCACAACACCAGAAGTAAGATTTTGAAATCTTATTTAGGGAAATAATTTTTCAAGAAAATATTTATAAATTAGAGCAGGTTTTTTAAAAGCCTGCTTTTTTTATTTATAATTGATGAAAGTTATTAAAAATTTTAAATTCGCCTCTAACTTAGAATATGTTCATTCGATTTTAAAAGAGCATAATATTTTGCATGCTATCGACTTGGAAAATTTAAGCATCTCCTCAGATGAATTTGAAAGGAACAAGATATTAGATATTATTGAAGACTTGAAATTAGATGAAAATGAAGTGGAAGTTGACGACAATTTTCAAAAAGACTTTGATGATTGGCATCAAAACAGTTTGAATCCTGGACATTTTATGGGAGGCCGTATTCCTTTTTTTTATTGGAATAAAAAAAATTATCCTTTTCTGTTTTTTACCATTTTTTTTCCGTCCATAGCAATGATTATTATAATGGTTTTTATAATGGACGGAGAACTGAGCTTTGAATTCGATCTAGCTACCATTTGTTTAAATCTGTTTCTAATATTTGTAGCAATTTCAATGATTGTTCAATGGTTGCAATACAGAAAACAAAAAAAATGAAATATTTTTTATTATCAAGAGGTCTGAAAATTCTTTCTCGCCAGTTCTTTTCTCACGCGGCTTAAACTTTCCGGAGTAATACCGAGATACGACGCAACCATCCATTGCGGAACGCGCAACAGAATATCCGGATACATTTTAATAAAATTCATATACCTTTCTTCGGCTGTTTCTGCCAAAAGTGAATTCACGCGGTTCTGCAGATTTCTGATGTGTTTCTGAAGCAGCAGATCATTATTTTCCGCAGTGTTGGGAAATTCCATATTAATATTCGTGAAGAAATCATTTTTCAGAAGTAAAATTTCAGATTCTTCCACCGCTTCAATATAGTATTTCGATTTCTCATTGAAATAAAGGGAACTTCTGTCTGACATCAGCCATTTTTCTGGTGCAAACTGAATAATGTGTTCCTTCCCGTTTTTGTCGATGGAATACATTCTGAGCAAACCTTTCTCTACAAAATAAGTTCCGTTACATACATCTCCTTCCTGCAAAAGAAATTCATTTTTTGCGACTTTTTTAGTCTCGTAAAAACTACTGCATTTGGTAACCGCCTCTTTCGGAATTTCTAAAATTTCCGATAAATAAGTCTCGATATTTTCCATTAAAATAAATACAAATATTAGGTCAAAGATACTGAAATACCCTGATGAGAAGCATTATTCACGGCAATTCCATTCTCCAGAACAATCAGTTGTGGGCTTTGGTGCTGCACCCCAAAATCATCTGCGATTTTGTTGGATAAATTCCGGTATGCCAACAAATCCAGAAAATAATAGGAAACATTTTTATCTGAATTTTCTACTTCTCTTTCAAAATTTTTCAAAACCGTTTTACTGATAAAACATCTTGTAGAATGTTTAAATATAGCCACTCTTTTTTCTGAAGATTCTTCTATTGCTTTGTTTAAATCCTCTTCGGACTCAATATAATTCCAGAATGCAGATGAAGATTTTTCCTCTTCAGATCCGCCAAAAAATTTATTAAAAAAACTCATAGTCCAAATTGTTTTAAATGATGATCAAGATGTTTATACTGCAGGAAACCCCAGTCATATTTTGTCATCTGACCAAAAAGTACATGGTCCAAAACTACGTTATTTTTCTCACAATCCTTTACAAACTCATCCAAGGAGCAGAGAAGCTCGTGTCTGGCTTTTTCGAAATTACAGTTTTCATTAATCAGCACTTCTTTAAAAGTCGGCATATTCCGGGGAATTCCGTTATTGAAGATTTTCATTTCTATTTTTGCTATTACCCCAGCCTTTTTTACAAAAAAAGGTATTTTGGGAAGAATTATTTTTCCGCAACCAACCTGTAAAATCCGGTCGCAGTGGCGCAGCATCTGGGCCGCAGTCATTTTCCCCCATTTTCTTTCAGAACGCTCCTTAATGCTTAAAATTCTGTTTTTAATTTCACCCAGATCATCCGGATTTAAAAGAGATTTTCTTTTTACCAACCTTTTTCCTTTTTCAGGTTTTCGATATGTGCATAATGATGATCGCAATGCCAGGCATAAAAGGCAAGATTTTCTCTGAGATTGATTTTTTTATTGTAGTCGGGATGGAAATAGGTTTTGTCAAACTCTTTATTGGTCATGGTTTTCAGCAAATGAATCCATCTACAGTGCAAACCTTCCAGAATGAGAAGCGCGGCTTTTATCGGCTCACTTCTGCTGTCCTGCAGCTCAGCCCATTTGGCTTCATCGTAGGGTTTTATCGTGGGATTGTCTTCTGTTAAAGCCATTTTAAACCTGCCTACACTTTGCATATGGCTGTCGGAAAGATGGTTTATCAGTTGCCGGACCGTCCATCCTCCTTCCCGGTATTGGGTATCCAGCATATCATCACTCCACTTTTCCACTAAACATTTTAATTTTCCTGGGAAGTCTTTTACGACTTCGATATGACCGTCCAACTCCACATCTGAAATTTTTTCAGGATACTGAAATTTTCCGATCGGATACTTTTTATATTCTAAGTTGTCCATTATATTTTACGGTTTTGACGATTTGGCTGATTAATAGTTTTGGCTGAAATTTTGCGTTTCAGTTTCGTAAATTTACAACATAATATCAAACTCCTGTTTGATTGATTTCTTAAAGTTATTATAAAATTAGAAGTGAAAATATGAAAAAAGCCCTGATTATAGTTGATTTACAAAACGATTTTTGCGAAGGCGGTGCACTTGTCGTTCCCGGAGCCAATGAGGTTATTCCTTACATCAACCTCCTGATGAAAGAAAATGAATACGACCAGATCGTGCTCACCCAGGACTGGCATCCTGCCAACCATAAAAGCTTTGCCTCCAACAACGGAAAAAAGGTCGGCGAAACCATTATTTTAAACGGAGTTCCTCAGTTTATGTGGCCGGATCATTGTGTGCAGGGAACTTTTGGAGCTGAATTTCATAAAGATCTGAACCGAGATAAGGTAACGCACATCGTTCAGAAAGGAAAAAATACAGATGTTGACAGTTACAGTGGTTTTCAGGACAATAACCATTTTGTAAAAACCGGTTTGGATGACTTTTTAAAATACCATGACATTAAACTGCTTGAAATTGTAGGTTTAGCATTAGATTACTGCGTAAAATTTACCTGCCTAGATGCTGCTCAGCTTGGATATGTGACCTGTTTACATTTCAACGGAACACGCGCTGTAAACGTAAAACCCGAAAACGGGAAAGACGCCATTTATGAAATGCTGCAAAATTCCGTGACCATTTTAGGATAAAAAATTATGAATAATTCCAACAAACTCTGCAATTTTTTTGTGGAGTTTTTTGTGGATTTTATTTAAGTTTGAATCTCATTTAAAATATTTATTTTTATCAAAATATTTGAATTGAAGACTCCTACTCTGCTTTTTCTCCTTGTGATACTCACTTCCTGTGTTTCCGTAAAAAAATACAATGAAAGACATGAAATCCCTATTGCTCCCGAAAAACTGCGTCAGGATGTGGATTTTGCGAACCAAAAACTTCAGCAACTTCACCCAAACCTCTATTGGTATATTTCAAAAAACCGTTTGGATTATAAATTCGACAGTTTAAAAACGACCATTACAAAACCTTTAAAACCGAATGAATTTTACCAGAAGCTCGCTCCCGTAATTGCGGATATCAAAGAAGGACATTTGCGTCTTGTGCCTTTAGATAAACGTTTGACACGGAAAGAAATCAAAAATCTTAAAAATCAGAAAGGTTTACTGAGCCGCTACAATTTCGTGCTGGATGCCGACCGAATCTTTGTAAAAGACAATCCGGACAAAATTCCCAACATGAACGTGGGAACCGAAATATTGAAAATTAAGGATATTCCGGCGAAAGACCTGCTCGAAAAATACCGCCCTTTCGTCAACAGCGACGGCGAAAACCAGACTTTTCAAAAATATATTCTTGCAAGAAGATGGCCTTCCTATTTCACTGCCGAATTCGGGATTCTGGACAGCGTGAAAATAGAAGCAAAATATCAGAATGAAATAAAAACGTTCTATTTAAACCGCGAAAAAATCACTAAAAAAGAAAAGAAAAAGGAAGAAGCGGCCACCAAAAAAATCACAAAAAGCGAAAAAGGAAAAACCAAAGATTACAATATTATCACGAAAAGTTTTAACCGCGATCTGCAGTTTCCAACGAAAGATAGCGCTGTTGCGTACATGAAAATCAAAACTTTTTCCGGAACCTATTCTAAGAAATTTTACAAAGAAAGTTTCGCCACACTGAAAAATTCCCCGGCAAAATATTTAATTTTAGACATCCGTGATAATCTCGGCGGTTCTCTTTCGGAAATCAATAACCTGTATTCTTATTTGGTTTCCGATGAATTTAAATTCATTAATGATATTGAAATAACTTCGCGTTCTTCAATGTTTCAGGCAGATTACTTCTCGGAATTTTCAATACTTACTTACCCGATTGCTATTGTTGGTTATCCTTTCTATTTCGTTGGATCTGCGCTTTCCGTGAAAAAAGTTGACAATCGGTTTTACTTAAAAAATAACGGAATTTTCGGACTCAAAAAACCTAAAGAAAACAATTTTAAGGGCAAAATTTATATTTTAATCAACGGAAGCAGTTTTTCTGCAGCTTCTATCCTGCCGTCGAAACTGAAAGATGACAAAAGAGCTTTCCTTGTTGGTGAGGAAACCGGCGGCGCCAACGACGGAACGGTTGCCGGAAGATATTCGATCAAAAGATTACCCAATTCCAAACTTTATTTGCCCATCGGTTTAATGCTGATTCAACCAAATATTGAATTTACAAATACCAGGAAAGGCGTTCTTCCTGACAAAGAAATTCTGCTCACTACACAACAAGTTTTAGAGAAAAAAGACCTTCAGCTTGACTGGATTATGAAGGATATTGAAAATTCTTCTGAATCAAATATGACTAACAGTTTTAAAGGATTAAGTACCGAGTAAAAAAAAACCACAAAATCTTTTGTGACTTTGTGGTTGATAACTTCTTTTTTTGAATTAATTAAAATTCAAATATAAATCCGAAATACGGCAACGGTGTCGACCGGTCGTTCTCTCCGGTTTCCAGAAGGTAATACTGTTCGTTTTGCGGTGCGTTCGGATTGGCGATAACGCCGTTATTCTGGCCGTCTCGCTGCAGATTAACAACCGGCAAACTGCTTGGGCTTTTAGATCCATAAGCATTCACCACATCAATATAAGCGGTAAACTGCCACTTTTTGAAAATCCATTTTTTCTCCGCTCTTACATCCAACTGATGCGAAAGATTTCCGCGGGCTGTATTCAATAAATTATAGTTCTGAACAGGTCCGTTTGCGATATTCCAGATGTTCACCAAAGCACTTCGCTGCAAATCATAAGGAGTTTCCGGAAGTCCCGACTGCATGCGGAATCTCACACCTACATTCCAGTTTCTCTTGAAATATTTTCCGGCAGTTAGAGTAAGAATATGTCGTGAATCCCAACTCGAAGGCAGAAGATTTCCAACGGAATTCGAAAATTTAGAATGCCCGAAAGTATAAGCCATAATTCCGTAAAAATCGTTTACAGTACGTTTCTGCGCTAAAAATTCGATTCCATAAGTTTCACCAAAACCTCTTGAATCCAGAGGTTCACTTCCGACCACTCCGAAATCTCCGCCTATATTGGCGAGGGAAATTTGGTTACGCAGCGAGAATGGATAATTTCTGTATTTTTTGTAATAACCTTCTACAGTAAGCCGAAGATTATTCTTTCCGTTATACTCTACGCCGCCCACCAAATGGGAGTTTTTAATATACTGCAGCGTATTTTTATTGACTAAATTTCCATTTTCCACAAAGCCAAGCGCTGTATAAGCCGGAAGCTGGTAGAAAATTCCGCTGTTGAAATTCACCGCAAATTTATCGGTAAGTTTATAACTCAAAGAAAATCTTGGGGAAAACTGCTCAAGCGGATTTTGGGTGTTTTCAGAATAATCACTTGCATCAAGACGGATTCCGGCGGAAAGCTGAAGCCTGTTATCCATGAATTTTTTCGCAGTCTGAAGATAGAAACCATATTGCATCACATTTAAATCGGACATAAACTGGTCAAAATTCACTGTATTTTGAGTTACATTTTTGACCGTCGAATTATTATAATAGTTGGCAAAATTAATATTGGTTCCACCGCTGAACTGATAGTCACCAAATGCGAAATTTCTGTCAATACGAACTTTGTTTTCGCTTTCCTGAGATTGATAATCGAAAAGCAGATTCGAAGGTGTTTCAATATTGCGGTAATATTTCAGCGACTGATTGTCGAGCATATTCCGGCTCCAGGTGAAAAGCCAGTTTCCGTTTTCTGCCAAATGACGGTAACCCGCTCCTACCGTATAATTCCACTGTGGAGAATTGGGAAGCCTTTCTATTAATGTTAAATTGGAAAAAGTAGGTTTAGCATTATCATTAAACTTAAATTGATCAATCGCACCAATTCCTAAAAAATACAGCTCATCGCCGGAATTAAATTTTTTGGAAACCTTAAAAGTCGCGTCATAATAACTCGGCAAAAACGGCAGATCAATTGCTTTGAAAAGCAGCTGCAGATTCGATTTTCTTACGCTGAACAAACCGCTCCACGACTGATCTTTTGACAACGGACCGTCCATCATCAGCTGCATATCATCCAATCCTAAAACTGCTTTGTAGCCGAGTTTATCTTTCCTTGCCTGTTTGAGATTAAATTCAAAAAGAGAAGATAAAACGCCGTTTCTTCTCGCCGGAAAAGCACCACTGTAAAAATCAACATCTTTAATAAAATCTACGGTGATAATTCCGCGCGGTCCGCCACTTGCGCCCTGAGTTTGAAAGTGATTGATGACCGGAACCTCAATGCCGTCGATATAAAATTTATTTTCCGCTGAACTTCCACCCCGGATGAAAAGATCATTTCGGAAAGTTGCGGTACTTCCAACGCCGGGAAAACTCAGAATCGCTTTCGAAACATCACGGTTGGATCCGGCATTTTTCTGCACTTCTTCGCTGGTGATATTTCTTAATGAAAGTGGACTTTCTGCGGTGGTTTTATACGTTTTTTTTGTGATGGTTACTTCCTGAATTTCCGCCACAGCTTTTATTAAACCTACAGAAAAAGTAAGATTCTGGTTCGGTAGAACATTAATATCGTTCAGAAGAGCGGAATTATATCTGTCTGCTGAGATTTCGAAAGTGTAGGTCCCGGAACTGATCTCGGAAATAAGAATATTTCCGGTTCCGGAATAAGTTTTTTCGGCATTTCCGATGATTTTTGCTTCCGCGTAAACCGGTTTTTTTGAAAATTCGTCATAAACATTGATGTTAATACTTCCAACCTGCGCTGAAACATATAATGTAATGAAAATGAATAGAGTAGCTAATTTTAACTTCATTGAATAGAAAATTTCTGCAATTTACAATAAGCGCCCCTTATTCAGGGACGCCTATCAAACATTTAACTATAAAAAATAAAACTATGGTAAAATTACTTTATCAATCGCGTGGATGATTCCGTTGTTGCACTGTACATCTGTAGCGATAACGTTTGCTATGCGGTTATTGGCATCGGTGATTTTCACTCCGCCGGCAGTGGTAATTTTAAAAGTGCCACCCTGAAATGTAGTTACAGTCATATTATTGGTGAGGTCTGTTGAAGCTACATTTGCACCGGCAACGACGTGATATTTAAGTGTATTTTCGAGTGTTGTTTTCGGAACCGCGGCAAGATTCGGAAGACTCAATTCTGTTAATAAAGAACCAAAAGCAGCATTAGTTGGCGCGAAAACGGTGAATGGAGAACTTGCTGTACCGCTTAAAATTCCTGCAAAATTCGGCATATCACTTCTCGTCAGTGCTGTAACCAAGGTGCTAAAATTAGGATTTGCCATCGCGTGGGTAACAACAGTAGGGAGACCGATGACCTTGTCCACTTTGTGAATCACACCGTTGCTGGCATTGATATCCGTTTTAATTACCGTAGAAATTCCATTAATTTTCACTCCGGAGTCTGCGTTGATGTACATGCTTAAATTTCTTGTAGAAGAAGCACTTCCCTTTGCCAGTGTAGAAACATAACCGGTTTTAACTTCAGATGCCATTACTTTAGAAGAAAGAACGTGGTTCAGCAAAATTTCTTTAAGAACAGCGGTAGGAACATCATTCAGACTCGCAAAACCGTTATCAGCAAGAAACTGAGTGAAGGCCGCGTTAGAAGGTGCGAAAACTGTGAAGGTTCCTGCAGCATTCAAAGTAGTGGCAAGACCAGCTTTGTCAATGGCAGCTTTTAAATTCGACAGATCTGAATCGGCAGATGCCAGTTCATAAATACTTTTGGGGGTTTCCATTTCATCCCTGCTTTCATTGCAGGCGGTCATTAAGAAACCGAACAGCAATACGAGAGCGGACATTTTTAATAAATTTTTCATAATAGGATGTTTTTTTGTTCAGGTAAAATTAGTCAACTTTCATACTAAATAATATTTTTTAGTATAGAAATATACTATTAATATTATTGATGATATTTTAACAAAAAAAAACACCCCGTTTGAGGGTGTTTTACTTATTGAGTAAATTCTATTTACGAAAGAAGTCCTTCATCCACAAAATTCGGCAGCGTCACTTTAAGATTCGGTTCTATTTCCATAGCCCGTTTAATGGCGAAAACAGCACCTTCATTTCTTGCCCAGCTTCTACGTGATATTCCGTTGTTTACGTCCCAAAACAGCATTGACTTTAATCTTCTGTCCGCATCTTCACTTCCGTCCAATAGCATTCCGAAACCACCGTTAATCACTTCTCCCCAACCGACCCCGCCGCCATTATGGATGGAAACCCATGTCGCACCTCGGAAACTGTCGCCAATAACGTTTTGTATCGCCATGTCTGCAGTGAATTTCGATCCGTCATAAATATTAGAAGTTTCGCGGTACGGCGAATCTGTTCCGGAAACATCGTGATGGTCCCGGCCTAAGACTACGGCTCCAATTTCTCCATTCTTAATGGCGTTATTAAATGCTTCCGCGATTTTCATTCTTCCCTCTGCATCAGCATACAGAATTCTCGCTTGGGAACCGACCACCAGTTTATTTTCCTGTGCTCCTTTAATCCATTGAATATTATCAGCCATTTGCTGCTGAATTTCAACAGGTGAATTTTTCATTAATTCTTCCAGAACTTCACTGGCAATTTCATCGGTTTTTTGTAAATCTTCGGGTTTTCCGCTGGTACAAACCCAACGGAAGGGTCCGAAACCATAATCAAAACACATGGGTCCCATAATATCCTGAACATAACTCGGATAACGGAAATCGATGCCGTTTTCTGCCATAACATCGGCTCCGGCGCGGCTTGCTTCCAGGAGAAATGCATTTCCGTAATCGAAAAAATAAGTTCCTTTTGCAGTATGTTTATTAATAGCTGAAGCATGTCTTCTTAAACTTTCCTGAACTTTTTCTTTGAACAGTTCGGGATTTGCTGCCATCATTTTATTGGATTCTTCGAAAGAAATTCCCGCCGGATAATAGCCGCCAGCCCAGGGATTATGAAGAGAAGTCTGATCTGATCCAATATCAATGTGTAAATTTTCCACATCAAATTTTTCCCAAACTTCCACCACATTTCCTAAATAAGCAAGAGAAACCGTTTCATTATTTGCTTTGGCTTTTTTTACTCTTTCTACGAGATCATCACTATTGTCATGTATTTCGTCAATCCATTTCTGTTCGTGGCGTATTTTGGTGATTTTCGGATTTACTTCAGCACAAACCGTGATGCAGCCAGCAATATTACCAGCCTTGGGCTGAGCCCCCGACATTCCTCCTAAACCTGAAGTAACGAACAGTCCGCCTTTTGTTTCTTTTTTAATTTTCCTGAAAGCATTCAGAACTGTAATGGTGGTTCCGTGAACAATTCCCTGCGGACCAATGTACATATAACTTCCCGCGGTCATTTGTCCGTATTGTGAAACTCCCAGCGCATTAAATTTTTCCCAGTCGTCGGGCTTTGAATAATTCGGGATCATCATTCCATTGGTGACCACTACTCTCGGTGCGTCTTTGTGCGACGGAAAAAGTCCCATCGGATGTCCGGAATACATTGTTAAAGTCTGTTCATCGGTCATTTCAGACAGATATTTCATCGTCAGAAGATATTGCGCCCAGTTCTGAAAAACCGCTCCGTTGCCGCCGTAAGTAATGAGTTCATGCGGATGTTGGGAAACCGCGTAATCAAGATTATTCTGAATCATCAGCATAATCGCTTTTGCCTGCTCGGATTTTCCCGGATAATCGGAAATCGGGCGTGCTTTTATTTCGTAATCCGGGCGGAAACGGTACATATAAATTCGTCCGTACTTTTCAAGTTCCTCACGGAATTCCGGCAGAAGTTCACCGTGAAATTTCGGCTCGAAATAGCGTAAAGCATTTTTCAGAGCGAGTTTTTTTTCATCGTCGGAAAGGATTTCCTTTCTTTTCGGAGCGTGATTAATTTGAGGTTCGTAGGGTTTTGGCTGGGGAAGCTCATTAGGAATTCCCTCTTGAATTTTTTGCTGAAAAGTCTTGTCAGTATTCAAAATGCAAAGTTTAGTATTGAAGTTTTAAAGATATTGAAAATGGAAAATATAATCCTAAGAAAAATGGCATAAAAAATTCTCTTCCAAAAAGAAGAGAATTAAATATTAAGTAAGGCACTTAGACAAAGGTGACACACGTTGTTTTATGATAAAATATCATCGTTGGTTTCCTCATGATTGTCCGAGTTATCACTGCGGCTGTAATAATTGTTTTCTTCGTCCTCCGAACCGATTTCTTCCATCTGATCATCATCAGCAGCTCCCGGAACGTCTAAATTTTCGTCCAGATTCTTCGGAGATTCGTTCAAAACAGGATTTCCGTCACCGTCTAATGGGAGATGATCTTCTTTACTGAAAATATCATCTTCAGGATTATAATTCATCTCTTTCAGTTTTTCATTCTGCTCGCGGGTGTTTTTTTCGGGTATCATAATAAATATTTTTGATTTTGAATAACCACAAAAATGATTCCAACAGCCATAATATTTAAATAAGTATACTGAAACATTCAAATCTGTACATTTTTTTTTGACTGATATACGCTGTTTAATCTGATTAACGCGAAAAAAAATCTATATTCGCAGCATTATTTCAACCCGCCAGGTGAATCATGTGAAACCCATGAACTGTCGCGCAACTGTAATCCGAATTAAACGGTAAGTCAGGTCCCTGCTTTGAAATTTAAAATGCTTTCGCGATTTGAAGCAGAAATTCTATTGACGGTAAGCCCGTTTTTTTCTGTTCAATTCTTTTTTTTAATAATTAAATAATAACTATGAATTACGAAGAGAAAATTAAAAATTCTGAAACCCATGTTTTTAAAGTAGTATTTCCAAATATTACCAACCACCACAACACCATGTTTGGCGGAACGGTAATGGAAATGATGGACGAAGTTGCATTTATGACAGCAACCCGTTTCGCAAGAAAATCTTTTGTAACAGTAAGTTGCGATAGAATTGATTTTAAAAAACCCATACCCGCAGATACATTAGTTGAACTGATTGGAAGAGTAAAATACGTGGGCAATTCCAGCCTGAAAGTCAATATCGAGGTTTTTACCGAAGAAATGTATGAGGATAAAAGAGAAAAAGCTGTAGCCGGAGATTTTACCTTAGTCGCTATCGGTTCTAACAAAAAACCAGTGAAAATATTTGAAATTTAGAAAGACAGAATGTTTTTAAAATAAAGAAATCCACTTCACAGTGGATTTTTTTTAGTTAAATATCATCAAGCTGCTGATTCCTGTTATTTTCCCAGGCGTCATCGTAGGCTTTTTTCTGGTCTTTCCAGGCTAACGGAGGAACAGCATTTTCCGCATCTTTCACAAAATTTTCTTCTGTGATTACCGGATTCCTCACATCTTTAATCCTTGGTTTATCCTGCTCGCGACTATTGTTTTCAGAGTTCTGACTGGATTGAGTATTCTTACTTTCGGCACTCGCGTCATCAAAAGGTTTTTCCAAATTATTATTGTCCATGATCTTAATATTTGTGATTATTTATTTAAACGTTCAAATACTGTTCCGCCATGATTTAGATGTTTAAAATAATCGGGAGGTAATGTTAATATAAAATTCAGCAAAACTTTAGAAAACGTTTTAAGAAGCTGTTACAACTGATCTTTTGAAAATAATTCCTGAAAATTTCAGCAGAAGAAAAGAAAAATAAAATGGTGAAATTTTCTTGCTTATTCGAGAAAAACTCTTAATTTTTATTATTAAATTTGCCCACATTGATATTATGGAAAAAAATACTAAAAACACCCCGTCAGCCGCGGCTGAACAAAATAAAATCCTTTCAAAACCACGTATCTTTTTCGGCGTTCTGTTCGTCATTATTTCGATCGTTCTTACCTTTTCTTTCGCTTCCTACTTACTGAACTGGAAAGCAGATCAGAGTCAGGCCGGAACCATGCTGGATAAAACCGTAAAATCATCCAATATTTTCGGCAAGATAGGCGACTGGCTGGGCAATATTTTTATTTTTGAAAGTATTGGTATCGCAGCTTTTGCAGTTGGCTTTCTTTATTTTGTTTTCGGAATGGTGATCCTGAAGAAGAATTATTTTAAACCCTGGAAAACCGTTGGACATTCTTTGTTTTTTATCTGCTGGCTTCCCATTTTTATGGGTGCTGTGACGAAAGGTCAGGGCGTTTTAAGTGGTGTTTACGGTTTTCAGATTATGGATTTCCTGAATGCGGTGATTGGAACTGCAGGTCTTTGGCTCGTTCTTTTTGTAAGTATCGGGCTGTATTTTATTCTTGAATTTAATTTGAATCCTTCCAATGTAAAATCTAAGCTCAACGATTTAAACGAAAATACTTTAGGAAGAGTAAAGGCGATGATGCCAAGCTCAGAAAATTTTGAGGCGGATGAAGAGCTTGAGGAAATGACGAAGGACGGAAATGAAAAATCTCCTACTCAACTTTTGAACACCGTAAATGTTCCGGTTGATATTGAAGAAAATGAAGATTTCGAAGAGGAAGACGGCAGTCAATTTGAAACCATCAAAACTCCCAATAAAACTTCTTTTGATGACGACCATTCTTCCCCGAATGTCACAGTAAGTGAAGCTTCCGGCAATTCCGTGAGTTTAAATCCTGTTGCACAATCCATTCCCGCAACAGATGATATCGATTTTAAAGTCGAAGTGGCTAAAACGGTGGATATCTTGGATGAATCCGATAAAAAATCTCAGGAACTTGTAGACAGACACGGTCTGTACGATCATAAACTTGAGCTGGCAAAATTCCAGATGCCTACTGTAGAACTGCTGAGAGACTACGGAAACGAAGAAATCGCAATCAACCGAGAAGAATTAGAAGAAAATAAAAACAAAATCGTTGGTCTTCTGAAAAACTTCAATGTAGGAATCGCAGAAATTAAAGCGACCGTGGGACCAACCGTTACCTTATATGAAATTGTACCGGAAGCGGGAATCCGTGTGGCTTCTATTAAAAAACTTCAGGACGATATCGCCCTGAATCTTTCTGCACTCGGCATCAGAATCATCGCACCAATGCCTGGAAAAGGAACCATTGGGATTGAAGTACCGAGGAAAAATCCGTCGATGGTTTCAATGAGGAGCGTCATTGCGTCCCACAAATTCCAGAATACCGATATGGATTTGCCGGTGGTTTTCGGAAAAACGATTTCCAACGAAATTTTCATGGCAGATTTGGCAAAAATGCCTCACTTGCTGATGGCAGGAGCAACCGGCCAGGGAAAATCTGTCGGTATCAATGCGATTCTTACTTCGCTTCTTTATAAAAAACATCCGAGCGAACTGAAATTTGTGATGGTAGATCCTAAAAAAGTGGAGCTTTCGCTGTATTCAAAAATCGAAAGACATTATCTGGCGAAACTTCCAGATGGTGACGATGCGATTATCACAGATACCCACAAAGTAATCAATACCCTGAATTCCCTCTGTATCGAAATGGATCAGCGCTACGATCTGCTTAAAAACGCTTTCTGTAAGAATATTAAAGAATACAACAAGAAATTCAGTGAAAGGAAGCTGAATCCTGAAAACGGACACCGTTATCTTCCATACATCGTTTTGGTGGTGGACGAATTCGCTGATTTAATCATGACTGCGGGTAAAGAAGTAGAGCTTCCAATCGCAAGACTGGCTCAGCTTGCAAGAGCGGTAGGAATCCATTTAATTGTGGCTACGCAAAGACCTTCCGTAAATGTAATCACCGGAATGATCAAGGCTAATTTCCCTGCAAGAGCAGCTTTCCGCGTAATTTCGAGTGTAGATTCACGAACGATTTTAGATTCTCCAGGCGCTGACCAGCTTATTGGAAAAGGTGATATGCTTTATTTCAACGGAAATGAAATTCTCCGTTTGCAGTGTGCATTCGTAGATACACCAGAAGTAGAGAAAATTGCTGAATTTAT
The DNA here is from genome assembly GCA_018902795.1 of Bacteroidota bacterium. Taxonomy (GTDB): domain Bacteria; phylum Bacteroidota; class Bacteroidia; order Flavobacteriales; family Weeksellaceae; genus Kaistella. The sequence goes on from JAHIQD010000004.1 coordinate 16,712, forward strand.
CGGTGAACAGAAAGGGTACGCCAGTGCATTTATGCTTCCTGAATATTCAAGTGAAGAAGCCACGTCAACGGTAGGTGCCTTTGATCCGAATGAAAAAGACGCACTGTTTGAAGATGCAGCAAGAATCATTGTTTCAACGCAGCAGGGTTCCACTTCAATGCTTCAGAGACAGCTGAAACTGGGATATAACCGGGCCGGAAGAATCATGGATCAGCTTGAGGCAAGCGGCATTGTAGGAGGCTTTAACGGAGCGAAAGCAAGAGAAGTGCAGATCAGCGATCTAAATTCTTTGGAACAGTTTTTGGAAGAATTGCGCAAGTAAACTTTAAACATCGGTTTAACTTTGCGTTAAATTTTTAATCCAAAAAATAAAGAAAGAATGAAAAATATATTGAAAAAAATTACTCTTGGAATCTTCGTACTGGGAACGGCGGCCAGTTTTTCTGCACAGAAAATCGATGCAAAAGCAAAAACTTTGTTAGATGCAGTTTCCAGCAATTATAAATCTAAAAACAATGTCTATTTTAAATTCGTTTACGGAACCGGGACGAATAAAAAAGTAACCAAAACCGAACCCGGCATCTTCTACTCCGCAAAAGATAAATACAAACTGAAAATTATGGGGACGGAGCAGATTTTTGACGGAAATAAGATTTACAGTATTTCTGCAGAAGATCAGGAAGTTACGGTGGCTAAACCAAATGGCGACGAACAGATGTTTTCTCCGCTGACTTATATTGAAGAATATAAAAAAGGCTATACTGTGAAATACCTCGGAAAAGTAACGGTAAACGGAGTGAAAGCTGATAAAATAAAACTGATTCCCGTGAAAAACAACGGCATTCAGGAAGTAAATCTTTTCGTAAACGATGCAAAAAAGCAGCTGATAAAACTGGAGCAGTTTTCTTCAGACAATTCGGTTTCAGTTATTGCGATCAGCGATTATAAGGAAAACCAGGCTTTAAGCACTACGATGTTTAATTTTGATAAAAACCAATACAAAAATTATCTGGTCACCGAACTTTAAAATAAAATCATCCATCCTCTCTTTTTGAGAGGATTTTTTTTGGAATATTTTGACTTTAATTTTGTGACTTTTTTTGGTAAATTTGACGCATGATAAAAAAACTTGACGGCTACGTCATTAAAACTTTTTTCGGCCCGTTTATTTTTATTTTCAGTGTGTTGTTTTTCATATTTGTGGTGAACATTATATGGATAAGACTCGCACAGTTTACCGGGAAAGGTTTGAGTTACTGGGAGATCCTCAGGCTTCTCTCCTATCTTTCTGCCATCGTCGTACAGCTTGTGCTGCCTTTAACCATTCTGCTTTCGTCCATCATGACATTTGGTGATTTCGGGGAACGTTACGAACTCGCCGCCATGAAAGCCGCCGGAATTTCGCTGACCAGAATTATGCTGCCGCTGTTTTTTGTCTCTTTTGTATTTTCGCTTTTTCTTTTTTTCTTTTCGAATAATGTGATCCCCGATTTCCAGCGGAAGGCCAAAAATATGCTCTATAATATTGCTGCCACCAAACCCGCACTGAATTTCACTCCTGGCCAGTTTATCCAGCAGATACCGGGATACAGTGTAAAGTTTGATAAGATTACCGGTGAAAACGGTGAAAACCTGGAAGGTGTTTTTATTCACAAGATGGCAAACTCCTATGAAAATCAGCAGTCAATTATCGCCGAGAAAGGAAAGTTTGTTCCTGCAGATAACCGAAGTTTCTTAAAACTCGTCCTTTTCAACGGACATATTTTTGAAGATAATATTGAGAATGTTGACTACAATCAAAGATTAAAACAGCCCGACCAGGCGATAAAATTTGATACGCTGGTTTCACATTTTAATATCTCCGATATCATCAATAAAGCCCTGGAATCTGAAAAAATTACGGACGATTATTCATTTCAGAATTTTATCGAACTCAATACAACGATCGAAAAAACTAAAAAAGAAAATGCTGGTATACTTGGCAATATAACGAACGAACTGGTGAATCAAACCAATGGCTATGTGAGTTATATTGACAAAACAAAACCTACGGTTAAGGCTGTTCCAGTACCTAAAATAGATACTTTACAGAAAAATAAAAAACAGGAGCTTCTCTACTCAGCGTATAATAAAATTGAGGGAATCAAACAGTTAAGCCTTAACAAAAACCCGCAGATACAGGACTTACACGCTTACTATTCCCGGATTATTATCTATCAGCAAAGGATTTTCGCTTATTCGGTGACATGTTTGATTTTCTTTTTAATAGGTTCCAGCTTAGGTTCGATTATCCGTAAAGGCGGATTGGGACTTCCGGTGGTCATCGCGATCGTCGTTTTCATTATTTTCTATGTCCTGAATCTTTCCGTGGAAAACATGGCATGGTCCGGCAAAATGGATCCTTATCTCGCAGCCTGGCTTCCAAATATGGTACTCTTCCCTTTCGGGGCCTGGCTCACTTACAAAGCGCTCACCGATTCCCAGCTGTTCGATATCGAAAAGTATAAAACGCTCTTCAAGCCGCTTATTGCTAAATTCTCCAAAAATAAAGAACACCAAAGATACCGTTAAGTCTGTCAAAAAAAATGAATCCGTCTCACCCGTGAGACGGATTTTTTATGTCGCAATCAAAATACAAGATGAACAGATCATGCCAAGATTATAGTTGAGAGTGAGACACAGCAAGAGAACTAATAGATGGTTCACATGCCAAGGGATGGAAACAGTGCCCAATAAAAATCCGCCTCAATGAGTATTGAGACGGATCCTTTTATTCCTAATTTTTTTTACTTCAGATATTTGGTAATAGCTTCGTCTGTAGGTTTCGTCGTACTGATAAAGCTGTCAATTAATTTTCCGTTTTCATCAAGCAGGAATTTAGTGAAATTCCAAAGAATGGTCGTGTTTTTTACGCCGTTCAGCTCTTTTTCCGTCAAATATTTAAAGATAGGCGCAGTATCATCTCCTTTTACAGAAACTTTAGCAGCCAGAGGGAAGGTAACGCCATAGTTTTTCTGGCAGAACGCTCCAATTTCAGCATTGCTTCCAGGTTCCTGTCCGCCAAAATTATTAGCGGGAAAGCCCACCACCACAAGTTTATTTTTATATTCTTCTGAAACTTTTTCCAGATCAGCATACTGTGGCGTAAAACCGCATTCCGAGGCAGTGTTTACAATCAGTATTTTTTTTCCTTTAAAGTCGGCGAAATTGATTTCTTTACCGTCTAAACTTTCTACTTTATAATCATAAATACTTTTCATGGCTGTAGTTTTATCAGTTTTATCTTTTGAAATTTCCTTTTTCTGTTGGGTACAATTCTGCAGGAAAGCACCTATTGATAAAAGGATGATGAATATTTTTTTCATGATATGGATGTTTAAGAATTAAGCGTTAAACTTAAGTCTGATTGATTTCTGATAATTAAGGCTCACTCTTCTGTTGCCGGATTTCATTTCTCTAGAACTTAAAAGTATTCGGCGGCAGCACTTTATTGGTTTCAATCGCATTGATCACCATCACATAATCGCTGTCCTTTTTGGGTGAAGAAGATTCAATCCTGAAAGGCATCAGCAAACCGCCAACCTTTCTGTAATCACTGTACAGCATGGTTTCGTCGCTTTTAATTTCTTTCAGCAGCATATACGTTTTCGTATCGAAGAAATAAATTGTTTTATTCACATTTTTTGTGAGTTCTACCTTATGACAGTAAATGTCCCCCACTTTTTCCTTGCCCACATATTTAGCTTCAAAACCTTTGTTTTCCCAGTCAATAAAATCGGTATCGAAACTTTCTGCATTATAATTGGGATACTCCTGAATTTTATTGGTCGCATAATTCATGGCATAACCTTTTTTCCCGTCGTAACCTTCAATCGCAGTTTCCTTTTTATTAACGGTTATAACTGTTTTTGTCAGATTTGGTCTTTGCTGAAAAATCTTGATCTGATAAGAATCGTTAATTCCCAACGTAAGCCTTCCCTGTAAAATGGTAGAATTCAACAACTTCCAGTTTGTCAAACCTCCCGATAATTCTATATTTTGGTCGATAATTTCTTTTGCGGTTTGTGCAGAAATGAATCCGCTCATCAACATTATGAATACTAATACTATCTTTTTCATTAAATCGATCAATTTATTTTTCAAATATATACTTTTTGAATTTAAGTGCATAAAAAATTAAATTCCACTTTTCAGAATCGCTCTCGCTCTTTCCAAATCTTCCGGAACATCAATTCCCACTCCTACGAAATCCGTTTCAATCATTTTTATTCTCATACCGTACTCCAGATAGCGGATGCATTCGATCTTTTCTGAAATTTCCAAAGGTTTCATCGGAAGTTTGGCGAAATTAAGCAACGCATTTTTCCTGAATGCATAAACGCCAATATGCTTAAAATATTCTACTTCCGGATGAATTGCTCTCGGATAAGGAATCACAGAGCGACTGAAATAAAGCGCAAAACCCGCGTTATCCGTAATTACTTTTACATTATTTGGATTTTCTATTTCTTCAAAATTTTTTAATTGAATTTTTAAAGAGGCCAAAGAAATATTTTCCTCAGGATCATCATTAAAAACCGAAATCAGCTGTTTCAAAGGTTCCGTTTTCAGGAAAGGTTCATCACCCTGAACATTTACCACAATATCACATTCGATGTTCTGAACGGCTTCAGCAATCCTATCGCTTCCGGTTTCGTGTTGCCCAGTGATTACAGCATTTCCACCAATTTTCCTGATTTCTTCAAAAATAATATCAGAATCTGTGGCCACGAAAACGTCATCAAAAAGACCCGTTTCCATCACATTCTTATAAGTGGTGGCAATAACGGTTTTGTCTCCCAGAATCTGCATCAGTTTCCCGGGAAAACGGCTTGCTTCGTAACGTGCAGGAATTACGGCGATGATTTTCATAAGTTATGACAGTTTTGAAAGTGCATTTTCAAGTCTAGGCAACATCGCTTTGATTTCCTCTAAAGACAAACCACCTGCAGAAGCCCGGAACCAAGGCATATTCCGTGAATTTCCGAACGCTGAAAACGGTACCAACGCCACGCCGGCTTCATTGATTAAGTAGAAAACAAGATCTGAAGAATCTGCGATTTGCGAACCGTCAGGTTTTATTTTACCCAAATAATCGAGTTCGATCGTTAAATATAATGCGCCCATCGGCTTAATGCTTTCTACAGCAAAACCACGCGATTTCATATCCTGAATTCCGTTGTGAAGGGCAGAAAGACTTGCTGCCATTTTTCCTTTGTAATCATCAACAAAAGCATCAACGTTTTCAGTTTCGTTAAGGAAGATGGAAACGGCCTGCTGTTCAGGTTTTGGAGCCCACGCCCCGATATGACCGAGCAAAGCTTTCATTTTATCAATGATTTCTGCCGGACCAAAACTCCAGCCTACTCTAACGCCTGTTGCCGCAAAACATTTTGAAGTTCCGTCAATAAAGACGGTATATTTTTTAAGTTCAGGAAATAATGAAACCGGATTAAAATGTTCCTGGCCAAAAGTCAGCATCGCGTAAATCTGGTCGTACATGATGTACAAAGGTTTCTCGTTTTCGCCGCGTCTTTGGTTTTCTTCCAAAACCAGTTTGCAGATTTCCGAAAGCTGATCTTTCGTAAACATCGTACCGGTAGGATTCAGGGGAGAACAGAGCGCGAGCAAAGTTGCCCCTTCCAAATGAGGTTTCAATTCCTCGGCAGTCGGCAGAAAATTATTCGATTGCGAAGTTTCAACTTCAATTTTTTCAGCGTGGGTTAAATAAGAATAATGGTTGTTATTCCACGAAGGAATAGGGTAAACTACTTTATCGCCTTCATCCACAATAGTTTTGAAAGTGGCATAAATCAAAGGTCTTGAACCACCTGCCACTAAAATTTCTTCAGGTGAATAATCAAGATTCCAGCGGTTTTTCAAATCTTTAGAAACTGCCTGTCTTAAAGATAACAGTCCGTTTGCGGGCGGATAATTCGTTAAGTTATTTTGATAAGCTTTCTGAATTTCCGCTTTCAGCTGTGCAGGAATCGGATAAATGTTGGAATCTAAATCTCCAATGGTAAGATTCGCAATTTCAGCACCCTGTGCTTTTAAATCATTTACCTGATTTCCGATTTTGATAATTTCTGAACCAATGAGGTTTTGGGCGAGTTTTGATACTTTCACGTCGGTTTTTTTAAGGGTAAAAGAAAGCGGTAAACGGTCGCCATTCACCGCTTTCAAATTTTAATTAGATTGATGGTGTAAAATACTCTTCAATTTTACAGTTTTAAATCTGCTTTTACCTGATTGATTTTCTGATCTAAAATCACCAGTTTTTCTTTGAAATCCTGTTCAGAAGTAATTGAATCTTTCACAGAAACATAGAATTTTATTTTCGGTTCTGTTCCGGAAGGTCTTACACAAACCTTTGTTCCGTCTTCAGTATAATAGATTAAAACATTCGATTTTGGAATTCCGTCCATCACCGATTTTTTATTTTCCGATAAATTTAAGGAAGTCTGCTCCTGGAAATCTTTCACTTCCGCAACTTTGGAACCAGCAATTTCTTTTGGTGGATTTTCGCGGAAATCAGTCATCATCTGTTTGATTTCTTCAGCTCCGGTTCTTCCTTTTTTCACAACATTAATTAATCCCTCATGATACATCCCGATTTCTTTATAAATCTCGATCATGTACTGGTACATTGTTCTGCCATTGGCTTTGCACCAGGCTGCAATTTCGCAGGCAAGCAAGATGGAACCACAAGAATCCTTGTCACGAACGAAATCTCCAGTCATAAATCCGAAACTTTCTTCGCCACCACAAACAAATTTTTCTTTGCCTTCGTTATCGCGGATCATTTTCCCGATCCATTTAAATCCTGTTAAACCCACTTTACAGTCAACCCCGAATTTTGCCGCCACGTCATAAAAAACATCTGAAGTAACAATTGTAGAACCGATAAATTCTTTTCCCGTAATTCTGCCGGCTTTTTTCCACTGGTCGAGAATGTAATAAGTTAGAATCATATTACATTGGTTTCCGTTCAGGAGCTGCATTTCACCGTCCAGATTTCTTACCGCAATTCCCAGTCGGTCGCCATCAGGATCAGTTCCGATCACGATATCGCCGTTCGTAATTCTTGCCAAATCCAAAGCCATTTCCAGTGCTGCAGGCTCTTCCGGATTTGGAGAATCTACGGTAGGGAAATTTCCGCTTGGAATCATCTGTTCGCGAACCAGATCAATTTTCTGGAAACCCGCTTTTTTCAATGCCTGTGGCACCGTTTTATATGTGGTTCCGTGGATAGAGGTAAATACGATATTTAAATTGTCATATCCTATTTTATCTTTCTGATAAAGGGAATTTTCCATACAGGTATCGATGTAAACCGTGTCCTGTTCTTCACCAATCCATTCAATTAAATCATCATTTCCGCTGAATTTAATATCATCAAATTTGGTAGCATACACTTCCTTAATAATATTTTCGTCATCCGGAGGAACAATTTGCGCTCCGTCGTTCCAGTATACTTTGTAACCATTGTATTCAGGCGGATTGTGGGATGCTGTTAAAACGATTCCTGCATTACATTTCTTGTCACGAACCGTGAAAGAAAGTTCGGGAGTCGGGCGGTGTTCTTTGAAAAGCAAAACTTTGATTCCATTTGCTGTAAGCACATCTGCACACATTTTACCGAATTCTTTGGAATTATGGCGAACGTCATAAGCAATTGCAACTTTAATTTCTTCCCCAGGAAACTGAGCGTGAAGATAATTAGCCAAGCCCTGTGTTGCCTGTCCGAGCGTATATTTATTAAGTCGGTTGGTTCCCACTCCCATTATTCCGCGCATTCCGCCGGTTCCGAACTCTAGTTCTCTGTAAAAAGAATCTTCAAGTTCATCGGAGTTAGAATCAATCCACTGTTGAATGGTGTTTTTTGTTTCTTCATCGAAAGTATCTGTAAGCCAGAGTTTTGCTTTTTCTAAAGTAGTCATGTTTAATTTAGTTTGTATTATTTGACTTATTTTTTTGTGGAGTTTTAGTCCAGTTTTTTATTCTGTACGTCAGCCGTTTTATCTATTTTAAAAGCACGGATCGGATCATTGTAGTAAACAAGTTTTGACGTATTCTTAATATTTCCTTTTAAAGAATCTTTTACGTTTACTTCGGCATAATTTCCGTTTTTGGAATCGATATTCAGGTTTTCAATATACCAGTACGGTGCAATGATACTTGCTGTATCAGATATTCTTAAAACAGCATCTTTGGTTTGACCAAGAAAATTGGCCCTGCTCTTCTGTGTCATCTCTACTTCTGCTCTGCGTGAATTTACCGACCCAATAAATTTACTGTTATTTTTTAAATTCAGCCTAAAATTATCAGTCTTAATTTCGCTGGAAATGTTCATTTCTACAGAATCTGCGAGTGAAACTTTCTCTAAATTAAATTTTGAATAGATGGTAATATTATAAAAATCAACACCTTCAGTCTCCCTTTTTTCTTCAATATTGAGGGTTTTATCCTTTATTTTAATTTTCAGATTATTTAAGACATTCGGGTAGGTTTCCACGTTCACAAAATTTTTGTCGGAATGAATGTAAAACACGCGGAATTTCCCTTTCAGATTGAGATTCACAAATTCTTCAAGCGGAATATCTTTGCTTTCGATATTTCCTTTTGGAGCGATTTTCCCACAGGAAATTACAGAGAAAATTAAAATCAGAAAGAATATATTTTTCATGCTCAGCTTTTATTTAGATGGCATTCCTGAGGAATGCATCTTAGATTACTTCGTCAATATTATAATTTTTGTGCTCGCGGTTGGTTCTGATCAGCATTTCACCTAAAAATCCAGCGATAAAGAGCAATGTTCCTAAAACCATCATCGTTAATGCGATAAAAAACCAGGCATTGTTTGTGAGCAAATGACCATAAATCCCACGGGAAACATCGATTAATTTGGAAATTCCGAGCCAAAGAGCAGAAAGAAATCCAATGATAAACATCAAAGTTCCGACAGCGCCGAAGAAATGCATCGGTCTTCCGCCGAAACGGCTTACAAACCAAAGGGTAATTAAATCTAAAAATCCGCGGACAAATCTTTCGGTACCGAATTTTGAAGTTCCGTAAGGTCTTGCCTGATGCTGCACTTCTTTTTCGGTAATTCTTCTGAAACCTGCATTAGCAGCTAAAACCGGAATGTATCGGTGCATGTCACCGTATACATCGATGGATTTTACGACCTGTTTTTTATAGGCTTTCAAGCCGCAGTTGAAATCGTGAAGTTCTACGCCGGAAACTTTTCTGGCTGCTGAATTGAAAAGTTTGGACGGAAGATTTTTCGTCATTACATTATCGAAACGTTTCTTTTTCCAGCCTGAAACGATATCGTAATTTTCTTCTTTCACCATTTTATAAAGTTCAGGAATTTCTTCAGGAAAATCCTGTAAATCAGCATCCATGGTAATTACAACATCGCCGTTTGCTCTTTCGAAAGCAGCATGGAGCGCCTGAGATTTTCCGTAATTTCTGGAAAATTTAATCCCATGAATCTGTGGAAACTGAATTTTCATGTTTTCGATAATGCTCCAGGAAAGATCAGTGCTTCCGTCGTCTACGAACCAGATTTCATAAGACAGATTACTAGTTTTACAGACTTTGTCGATTCTTGAGAACAGTTCTTCAAGAGATTCTTCTTCGTTAAGAAGTGGTATGATGATAGATAAATTCATTTATTGTATTGAAATTGTAAATTCAGATTTATATATTCAGTTATTTTAAAAATTGATCAGCAGAGACTTAATGCTCGATTCTGCTTCGGAAAAAGCTTCCGAAAAACACAGATAAAATTACATAAAAAACCATTATCGCCCCGAAATAATACGTAAACTGACGGAACGAAAACATGTCTTTATCTTTAATCATTTCCGGGGAAAAACTCTCCAGACGCGCGTTATAATTTTTATCGAGTTCCTTCTTCTGTCCTTCATCTGTCATTCCGACTTTTGCTTTGTTATATTCGTTGTTGAGCTCGGTTTTCTGTCTGTCGATATACTGGAAATTGAGCAAGTCTTTAGCATCTTTATCTACAAAATTCAGGAAAAGATACATCGTTAATATCGAAAGAAACCCACCAACAAACATGGGTTTGAAAGCTCTTCCGAAAACAGCCTGAAATCCCATCGGCTGTCCGGCTTTTTTAGCGGAAATTACAGAAATATAGGCCCCAGCAACATACACAACAGGAAGCATAAATGCGTTTAAAAGTAGTGAATTGTTGAAATAATCGGTGTTCATACCGAAAAAATACATTCCGAAAAAAATTACCATTGTTGCGATAAACAACACGAAACCAACAGCATAAACATTTTTTACCATATGAGAAAATTATAATTTTTATTTTTTTTTGATTTTGAGTTTTGAATTTTGAATTAAACCCTTATCTTTGCACCGGCAAGTCCTAAACAACCAGCTCCTGTGAATCCTCCAGGGTGGGAACGCAGCAAAGGTAAACGGTTGTAGCGGTGTGATTTAGGTAGCTTGCCATTTTTTGTGCCTATACGTCAAGTATTTCTCCCAGTTGAGGCAGCACCAACTCCACTCCTTTTTCTTCGAAACGCTTCAAAGCTTCTTCATGATTGATTTTTATCGGTGTAAACGTATCGAAATGACAACCTATTACTTTCCTTGTTTTTAATAATTCAGCTGCTGCGAAACTTGCTTTTCTTGCACACATCGTATAATGCGAACCGATTGGAAGTATTGCTAAATCAATATTGCCGAAGAGTTGCGGAAATATTCCCATATCAGCCATTACGCCGGTGTCGCCTGCCAGATAAACGTTTTTCCCATGAAATCTGAAAACATAGCCACAAGGTTCTCCGCCGTAAGTTCCGTCCGGAAAAGAACTCGTATGACTTGCCGGAACCATGGAAATCTTCAGGTCGTCAAACTTTGCAGAACCACCGAAATTAATATCAATCGAATTCGGATGCCCAAAGTATCCGCAAATTTCAGGTTGAGCGATGATCTGCGCTTCAGGATGATGATGCAAAACTTCTTTCACATCGGCTGTATGATCGCCATGGGCATGAGTAATCAATATAAAATCGATTTTCTGTGCTGCAATATCAAAACCCGACTGTGCTTTCCCATGATTATAAAACGGGTCGCTTAATATATTTTTTCCGTAATAGGTGAACAGAAAACAGTTTTGTCCGAGATATTGTATTTTCATGAATTTAATCTTTTATTGTTAGTGAAATGGTCGTATAATACAAATATGCCACTGAAAAAATCGATGTCAGTATTTGAAATATTAAAATTATATCTAGACTTTCCTTAGTTTTTATTTGATTTCTCAAAACTTTTAATGAAAAAAATAAAGCTGTAAGAAGTACCAAATAAGCAATTAATGGAAATACCATTATTTCGGAAAGCTGCAAACCATTTTGTAATTCTCTAATTAAAGTAAAAGTGTATGCGCCAACAACTATTATTATGAAAATGGAAAAAAAATTATTTACAAAATTTTTCATAATTATTAAAAATAATTAAGTCCAAAAGCTACTAAAACCGCCATCATCAAAGTCATTATTCCTACCTGTTTCAAAAACGGATCCAGTTCACTCGGTTCTTTTACCAGCATTATTTTTCTTCTGAGTCCTGTCATAGGAAACATCAGAATAAAAAAGATGAAAGCATAATATTTTCTTTCAGTATGCAGGCCGTTCATCATCATGAAAACAAGCATCAGAATTAAAGGCAGCTGCAATAAAATAACTTCATAAACCATTGCTTTTTTGAAACCCAATCTCAAAGCCAACGTTTTTTTACCGCTTAATGCATCGCTTTCAATATCACGCATATTGTTCAGGTTCAGCACTGCAGCGCTCAGCATTCCGATTGCTGTAGCGGGAAGAAGCATGTCCCATTCGAAAGTTTTGGTGAAAAGGAAATAACTTCCGCATACCGAAACCAATCCGAAAAATATGAAAACAAAGACATCTCCCAAACCGAGATAACCATAAGGTTTTTTCCCAACAGTATACCCAATCGCTGCCAAAATACAGGCTATTCCCAATCCTACGAATAGGTAGAATTCGTTCATTAAATTTTCTTTAAAAAAAGCAAGATATAAAAGTGCAACGGTTGCAATCAGGGAAAGTACTGCGAATAAAATCACGGCATTTTTCATTTGGCTGGCTGTTATTTTTCCTGAAGCTACGGCTCTCTGTTCTGCTTCATTCACTCTTAGTTTGTCAGTTCCTTTTATGCCGTCGCCGTAATCGTTTGCAAAATTTGACAGCACCTGATAAAGCAAAGTAACCAGCATCGCCATCGCAAAAATCTTCCAGTCCCAGGTTCCGCCGTTTTCTAGGATTCTCCATCTTGCGATGAAAGAACCCATAATAATTCCGCTCATTGAGAGCGGCAAAGTGCGCAATCGTGCGGCTTGTATCCAATCAGTCATAAAATTATAAGTATTAAGTAATGGTAATGAGCACTATCGCTCATCACTGAATACTTATGTTAAGAAATCCATTTGTTTTCCCCGAAATCGGGCTTTCTTTTTTCAAGGAATGCGTTTCTGCCTTCTTTGGCTTCCTCCGTCATGTAAGCTAAACGTGTTGCTTCACCGGCAAAAACCTGCTGCCCAACCATTCCGTCATCAGTTAAATTCATGGCGAATTTTAGCATACGGATCGACATTGGTGATTTTCCTAAAATTTCCTGTGCCCACTGATAAGAAGTTTCTTCCAGTTCCGCGTGAGGAATCACGGCATTTACCATTCCCATTGCTTCCGCTTCTTTCGCGGAATAGTTTCTACCCAAGAAGAAGATTTCACGTGCTTTTTTCTGTCCTACCATTTTCGCCAAATACGCAGAACCATAACCACCGTCAAAGCTTGTTACATCAGCATCAGTCTGCTTGAAAATCGCGTGTTCTTCGCTGGCTAAAGTAAGGTCGCAAACAACGTGTAATGAATGTCCGCCGCCAACTGCCCAACCGTTTACCACCGCAATTACCACTTTCGGCATAAAGCGGATCAGACGCTGAACTTCCAGGATATTCAAACGGTGACGTCCGTCGTCACCAACATAACCCTGTTCACCACGTGCTTTTTGGTCACCTCCGCTGCAAAATGCGTGTCCTCCGTCTTTCGGACTCGGACCTTCGCCGGTAAGCAGGACAACGCCTACAGAAGCATCTTCTGAAACGTGGTAAAAAGCATCATATAATTCTGAGGTTGTTTTAGGGCGGAATGCGTTGCGGACTTCCGGTCTGTTGAAGGCAATTCTTGCCACGGCACCACATTTTTGGTAAGTAATATCTTCGTATTCTTTTACGGTTTTCCAGTCGATCATTTTGTTGTAAAATTTGAGCCAAAGATAAGGAATTTATGAGGCAGGACAAAAGGAAAACGAATGGTTTTTAGGAGCAGGAAGATGGGATATTTTCCGGAAGTACAGTCCCGCTTTCCGCTGCAATCTTTTTTTCCAGCCCCGTCTGTGTCGGGCCCGAAAAAAAAAGGATTTACGCTTCAATCGGGGCTAGAAGTTAGGTCGGTGCAATTCCGGAGTTCACAATAAATTTTCGTCTTCATCAATTTCGTTCGTTTCCTGAAGAATCTTTTGGGCTTCCTCTAAGTCTTTTTCATTTACCATCAGGAAGTAATTTTGAGAGATCGGAAAAACGGCAATATTGTTAACGTATTCATTTTTGATATGGCTGGGGATGGCCCTCGAAGCGAGTTTGGTTTTAGCCAATTCGATTTCGTAGAGATAAGAGGACTGGAAAACCGGGACTAATTCTGACATTTTTTCTTTTTATAAAAATACAAAATATTTAGCAGTTCATTTTCTTAAAGAATTTCCTCCGAATCCTTCGAAAGAGAAACGACAGAACTTCTAGCCCTGATGGCAATGGAAATCCTTCAGCCATTTTCGGCGGCGGCTTTGCCGCCGCCGAAAATGGCTGAAGATTGTAATGAACAGCAGGACGTGGTTTTCAAAGAAGTGAAAACCTTGTTGCTCCTTAATAAATTATTCCGTTTTTTTCCTGTTGATAAACCAATAAACCGGTAATCCAAGTAAGATAAGGATAAATCCAGGCCAGGTGTACTGTGGCTTGAACCAGATAAGCAGGACGCAAAATGCACTTCCGATAAGCAGATACAATATTGGTGTTACAGGATAAAGCCAGGTTTTATAAGGTCGCTCGAGATCTGGTTTTTTGATTCTTAAATAGATTACCCCAAAAACGGTGATCATATAAAACAACACGATGACGAAGGAAATCATATCGAGCAAATCTCCGTATTGCCCGCTGAGCGCAAGAACTGAAGCCCAAATCCCCTGCATCCAAAGTGATTTTTCGGGAACTTCGTTTTTGTTATTTTCGATCGCCTGTTTGAAAAACAGTCCGTCTTTTGCCATCGTCTGGAACACGCGCGCTCCGGCTAAAACCAATCCGTTGATGCAGCCAAAAGTAGAAATCATAACTAAAACTGCCATAATCACCGTTCCGATATTTCCGAAAATGACTTCTGAAGCGGCCACTGCAGGACGGTTTTTGTCTGCAAATGCAATACCGTCACGATCCAAAGCATTGAGATAGACGAAGTTTACCAGAAGATATAAAACCATTACCACGCTGGTTCCCAAAACCATTGCTTTCACAACATTTTTCTTCGGATTTTCAATTTCCCCGGAAACAAAAGTTACGTTTTCCCAGGCAACAGAACTGAAGACCGACCCCACCATCGCAGCTGCAATGCCGCCCAAAAGGGTGAGACTTCCAATGGATTTCCAGCCGGTTGGCAACAGATCGTTTCCTACTTCTTTCCCGAAATCCTGGAAGGCATTCCAACCAAAGCTCATGTTTGCGGCCCACTGTGAATCTTTCACTAAAAGAAATCCGAAAACAATGATGCCGAGAAGTGCTATAATTTTGGACGTTGTAAAAACATTCTGCAGGAATTTACCGTTTTTCACCCCTTTTGTATTGATAAAGGTAAGCAGTAAGATAACGACAATCGCCAAAATCTGAACCCAGGTTATTTTGAAGCTTCCACTTTGGAAAATGGGTTGAGAATTGTTGAGCGCAGGAATCAAATAAGCTGTAAACTTTCCGAAAGCCATTGCTACTGCAGCGATGGTTCCGGTTTGTATCACCGTAAATAATCCCCAACCATAGAGAAAACCTGTCATTTTTCCGAAAATTTCAGTCATGTAGGTATATTGTCCTCCGGCTTTTGGAAACATTGAAGAAAGTTCTCCGTAAGAAATTGCAGCCGCAACCGTCATGATTCCCGTAATAATCCACACTGCAATCAGCCAGTACCCAGATCCGAGATTCCGCATCATATCGGAACTTACTATGAATATTCCGCTACCAATCATAGAGCCCATTACGAGCATTGTGGAATCCCACAGTTTGAGTTTTTTCTTCATAAAAATTAGTTTTCAATTTCTAGCTTTAGAGTACTGTTACTTTTCCGTATTCAAATTTGAAAGCCGTAAATATATTAATTTTATGTAATGATTTTTACTTTTAATTGAGACTAATTGATGGTTTTTATTCAAAATTTAGTTTTATAAAAATTTGAATGAAAAATATTTATTATTTTTGTGGAAATTAAAAAAAATGAAAAAATTATCTGTTTTATTAACTATTGCATTTTCTACTGTGCTTTTTGCCCAGGAAACAGAAAAAAAATCAGGTCCGCCTGCAGGAAATGCTTTGGTTGGTGATGTTTATGGTGCCCAGGTTTCTGTGAAAGCTGAAAAGACTGCCATTTCTCCAAAGAATTTAGAGAAGAAATTAAAAAAGTCAAAAAAAGTTGAAAACATAGCTGTGAAAGGCAAAGTAACAGATGTTTGCGATAAAAAAGGATGTTGGTTAACCGTGGAAACAGAAAATAACGATAAGTTTTTTGTAAAAATGAAAGACTATGCGTTCTTCGTCCCTACCGCTCTGATTGGTAAAAATGTAGTATTGGAAGGCAACGCAGAAACAAAAGTAATTTCTGTAGACGAGCAGAAACATTATGCAGAAGATGCGAAGAAATCTCAGGCAGAGATTGATGCCATTACCAAACCTCAGGAAGAAATCAGGTTTATGGCTTCAGGAATTAAGGTAGTTGATTAATTATCAATCACATAAAGAAAAAAAAGCGAAGCCTTCGGACTTCGCTTTTTTTATTCAATTTTAAAATCTACTTCCGCATCCAGTTTTGGAAATTTCCTTTCAGAAATAAATGTTTTTCCCGTACAGTCGATTTCTTTCCAGCCTTTCTTTCTGCCAACATCTCCTACTTCCATCACAACTGGGACAAAGGAAATTTCATCCTCACCTTCCACAATCTCCTCTTTAAACTGAACGGCAATATCCAGAATGCATTCAAAATCCGTATTGAGTTTTACATTTCTGTAAATAACATCGTAATGACTTTCTCTGTTTTCAGGAATTTGCTGATACAGTTCCCAGTTTTCATTAGAACCTTTGAGTTCTGAGATCGCTTTCAAACCTTCATACAAAGCCAAAGCATAAAACTTCCTTGTTCCTTCTCTTTTATAATCGTTTGTAAAATGTCCTCCTTCATACAAGATGGTCGGGATTCCCATTTTCGTGAAATTATCGCCGGTTGATGTAGGATAAAACTCGTCCGAATATCTCGCAATCTGGTTCGGAAGCGCATTTTTCAAATTTTCATAAATCTTTGCAATAACCGCCATCGCTTTTTTTCGGGTTTCGGTAATTTCTCTTTCATGATTTACAGAAGGAGCTAAAAATGAAAGCGTTGCCGGATGTTCGCCGTCAGTTGTGAAAATTGTTCTTTGTTCGTGAAGATTCATTCCGTAGCTGTAATTACCGTTTTCTGCAATATTTTTAAGAATAGGGAATTCTTTACTGGAAAGTTTAAGAAAATCCCGGTTCATATCGATATCCAGCGCATTTCTTCTGCTCCATTTTTCCGAACCGTCCGGATTCAGCATAAAAATAAAATCAAGTGTAATATCTGAAAACAGATCTTCTTTTAATTTCGGCTGATGCTTAAAAACTTCCATTAAATCGAGCATTGCGTGCGTCGCGTTGGATTCATTACCGTGCATTTGCGACCAGGCCAAAACTCTTGTATTACCATTTCCTAAGGTCATTTTAAAAATAGGTTTTTCTAAAAATGATTTACCAATCTCAGTGATACAGTCGCTGTAATTCGCCTGTAGGTAAAAAAATAATTTTTCCGGGGAAATATAGCGGTTTGGGAAAGCAGGGTTTTTTCGGTAGATGAAATTTTCAGGCATTGGTCAACATTTTACATTTTTCAAATTTAATTTTTTTTGGCGGGATTTTAAAATTAACTTTTGTAAATTAATTAAACAAGTCAAAATGTCAGTTTGTCTGTTGGTAAAATTGTGGATTGCATAATTCTTAACTAAAATTTATAACTAACTTAAAAACAGCATTTAATTACATTTACATCAATTAAATTTTTAAATATACTTGAACCCATAAACACTGTTGAAAACTCTATTTGTAGGAAAGTAATATAAACATGCGTGCTCTGCTTGTCTTAGTTAAATTAAAATAAGTTACAATTGTAAATTAATCTAAAAATGATTAATTCTGTATATTTGCCAATATTTTATAAGATGACAAACGAGACAATTTTCCTACTTGGATTTTTACTATTTATCTTTTTTATCCTCGCTTTGGATTTAGGGTTATTAAAGAAAAAATCCGACACTATTTCGATGAAACAGGCAGGCCTGATGAGCTTTTTTGTAGTTGCACTGTCCATGTGCTTTTACTTTGTGCTTATTTCATACGGTCACCTACTCCATGGCATTGACAGTATGGAAAAACTGCAACAGGTCATTACTTCGCATCATCATGCCGTAAAAGTCATTCCGAACGATCTTGAAAACAGTATCCAGTTATATAACCAGAATTTAGGTTTAGAATATCTGACGGGCTACGTCGTGGAATATGCTCTCTCTGTGGACAATATCTTTGTGATGGTCCTCATATTCGGTGCATTTGGGGTAGCGCAGAAAAACTATCACCGTGTGCTGTTTTGGGGCATTCTGGGCGCTATTGTGATGCGCTTTATCTTTATATTTGTAGGAGCAGCACTTATTGCGAAGTTCAGCTGGATCATGTATGTATTTGGGGCATTTTTGGTGTTTACCGGAATAAAAATGTTCTTCGATAAAGACGGCGACGAAAAGATTGATACCAAAAATCACCCTGTAGTAAAGTTTGCCAAACGCTTTTTTAAGGTACACGACCATTTCGTAGGAAATAAATTTTTCGTCACCATTGAAGGCGTTAAAAAAATCACCCCGCTTTTTCTGGTACTCCTTATTATAGAAGCTACCGATTTAATCTTTGCCGTAGACAGTATACCTGCAATATTCTCAGTAACGAAAGATGCGTACATCGTATTTTTCTCCAATATTTTTGCCATCATCGGTTTGCGTTCCATGTTCTTTTTACTGGCAGGTATTATCGACAAATTCCGTTTTCTGAAAATAGGTTTATCAGTTCTTTTGACGTTTATCGGTTTAAAGATGCTTTTCCATATTTATCTTGAACAGCTGGGCTTTACAACCACTCATTCCTTACTTATTATTGTGGGTATTTTAGGACTTAGTATCTTCTTCTCCTTAATTTTCCCGGAAAATAAAATAGAGAGAAAATTAAAAGTAAACCCTGAAAACGAAGATAATTTACATCGATAATTTAACATTGTATTCAACAAATATCCTTAAAACCAACGCTTTATGCGTTGGTTTACTTTTGTATATATAATAGTTTTAATTTTGTTTACTTTTGTATTTTATATTTGTAAAATTATTATTTACATTTGTAATTATGAATTTAAACGAAAGAATTTCAAAAATCATAGAATATTCAGAACTTTCCTCTTCTGAATTTGCTGATGAGATTGATGTGCAGCGTTCGAACATTTCACACATCACCTCGGGAAGAAATAAACCTTCCCTGGATTTTCTCATCAAGATAAAAGACCGTTTTCCAGAAATACAATGGGATTGGTTAATTATTGGTGATGGCGAAATGTTGAAAACTGCAGAACCGGAAGAAATTCCCGAAAAGCAAAAGACAACTTCCCTGCCCGATTTATTCTCCTTAATTGACGATGATAATTTTGGAATTACGGAAAGCGAAGATAAACTGAAAAAAGATCTTCCGCGAGAATCGGAAATTTACGTACCAATTCCAGAAAAAGAAAAAATATCCGATTCTCAGCGATTAGAGGTTCAGGAAAGTAAAACAGAAACTCAACCAGCTGAAAATCAGAAGAATAAAATAAAAAGGATTGTCATGTTTTACGAAAACGGAAAATTTGAAAGTTTTGAGCCTTAAAAATGGAATTTTGATTTATATTAGAATTCCTAATACAAATTAATTGTGATTCCTGATTTAAATTCTCATTTATAATACCAAAGTTCCGATTCAGCATAATTTTTGTAGATTTAATGATACACAAAAATATATTGTATGAAACTTGCCGCACTTGCAAAGGAACTTAAAATATCATCAGAAAGTTTTATCAAATTTATTCAGGATTTTGATCTGGAACTTTCGGAATGTATTACCACAGGTTTTGATGTTAAAAAAGATTTTGAGAAATTTGCCAGAGAAAATATTGCCTTTTTAAAGAAATACGAAACTGATCTAGAACAAAATAAATCTATTGAAGATATTGCAGGAAATATCCACCAGCCTACCGATAAAGTTGCCGGGGTTATTGAAGCAGATAAAGGCAAACTTTTCGATAACGGAATGTACAAATCCTCCGTTTCAAGTTTTGGGATTGATCATAAATTGGGAGGAAATTACCAATTCGTATATAACTATTTCGGAAAGAAAACAAGTTTGGCAGAACGGGATTTTATTGGATACCGCGATCTTTTTTTCTTTATTTCTAAAACCTTAGATCCATTTATCAATCTTACTCCGCTCACCGATTGGGGAATTAATAAACCTGCTGGGATTATTCTTTACGGTCCTCCGGGCAGCGGGAAAATATTCTGGGCCACAAAAATTGCTGAAATTGTTGGATATCAGTTTAAAGAAGTGAAGAAATATTACTTCGGAACTTCCTTTGTAGATGGGAACAAAACCAGTTTCAACGATTTTTTAGTTCAGATGATGAAAGAAAAAAAGGTTCTTCTTTTTATGGAAGACTTCGATGACATCATGAGTGAAAGAAGTGAAGCAAAATCTGTTTCTTCCTGTGACGAAGAAACCAAAGAAATGGTGCTGCATTATATTGATCATTTTGAACAGGAGGAGCTGTTGATGGTAGGTTCAGCTACTTCGGTAGTTGAAATTGACAGGGAACTTCTCGCGCCCGGAAGGTTTGATGTGATGATTCCTATTTTCCCTCCAAATGTACGGGAACGTTCAGAAATGATTTTGTATTACATGACAGAAAATCTCACCAAAGATGCTCTACTAATGAAGATTTTAGTGAAAAATAATGCAGATCATCTTCCGTTCTGGGAGGAAATTTCTTCAAAAATGAAAGTCTTTTCAAATACGATGATTATTGATTTTACCCAAAGTCTCAAAAAACGAATCCGAAGCCGTTACTTAAAAAATAGTTCAGAAGATATTAAAATAGAAGGTAAACTTTTGGAATCCGCTTTACGGGAAGCATCAACCAAACTTACGGAAGAATATCTGAACCAGGTGGCTGACTTTATACAAGATGTATCGGTAAATAATTACGATGATTTCCCAAAAAGACTGGCCGCTTTGAAAGATGAACTTGAAAACTACAAAGTTGTAGAAGCACCGGTAAAAGCAATTGGGTTTACGCATAACGAAGACCACGGAAAACCGAAGTAAAATTCAGATTCGATCACCTAATCAGCCTTCAACTTCTTATTTTTTACTTTTTTTAGGAACCTTTAAACCTGATTCTTCAGCTTCGGAAATACCAATTGCCAGCGCCTGTTTTTTGTCAGTAACTTTTTCACCTGATGAAGATTTCAGTTCGCCCTCTTTAAATTCGTGCATCACTTTACCAATTTTTTCACTTGCTTTAGTGGAATACTTTTTCGTTGCCATCTTGATAATTTTTGTAGTTATACTGGTAATGAAACTCCGATTTCGTAAACGTGGGCATGTTTCAAATATTTGCATCTTTCTCTGGAAGTTACAGATTCAAAATGATCATTTTTCAATACGATAATGGGATCTTCAGCAATTTCAATTTCAGCATTTGAGATATATTTCTCTTCGGGGCTCAGCCGGTCGGCTTTAGCTTTAAGTTTCTGAAGATCATCAGCATAATGTCTGAATCCGGAATCTGAAGAATGAATGAATTTATAATCTGGCCCGGCTTCCACAAAGAAATGGAGTTTTTTTTCAATGAGTCCGCCTGCGGTCGTAATTTGGGGATTATCATTCCCGTCAGTAAAACCCACTTCCACCACTTCACCTCCGTTTTCTTCAGCGTAGCGCTCTGCATCGCCGAATTTCGCAAAACCAGTCAGTACTTTCCTGTGATCTAACCGGTAACTGCATAATTTTTCTGAATTAAAAGTTTCCATTTGATGATTTTTAGTTATTTTATAAAATAGCAACAATTTTATTACCAATAATACTATTTGCGGAAAGATTAACGCTATTTTAAGAATTTTGCTATCTTTGAGATCTTATCAAATTTAATTCATGAAAAAAATCTTTTTATCCCTCTCAGTCATTGCTTCTGTAATGGTTTTCTCGCAAGAGATTACATTAGATAAAATATATTCCGGGTATTACCGCGGAAAAGGAATCTCAGGAATTGCTTCGCTGAAGAACGGAGAAAATTACGCGGTGATCGAGCCGACAGGAATTGCAAAATATTCCTACAAAACTTCAATGAAAGAAGGAAATATCGTTGACGGAAATTATCAGTCGTATATTTTCAATGATGACGAATCTAAAATACTGTTATTAAAAAGCAGCGAACCGATTTACAGACATTCTTTCCTCGGAAAATTTGATGTAAAAGATTTAAAATCAGGGAAAGTTCTGAATTTAAATAGTGGGAATTTCGTTCAGGAACCCACTTTTTCACCTGACGGAACTAAGGTTGCTTTTATCTCAGATAACAATCTTTTTTACCAGGATTTGAGTTCAGGAAAAATTAGCCAAATTACCACGGACGGAAAGAAAAATTCAATTCTTAACGGCCTTGCAGACTGGGTGTATGAAGAGGAATTCGGGCATGCAAAACAATATGAATGGACCAAAAATTCCGATGCAATTGTCTTTGTAAAATCCAATGAAACTGAAGTTCCTGAAATGTATATCCCTATTTACGGAAAACAGCTCTACCCTTCAGAAATGCGGTTTAAATATCCGAAAGCAGGCGAGAAAAACTCAGTGGTTTCCGCGCAATTATTCCGTTTGGATTCAGGGAAAACCATTCCTTTAAATTTATCTGGTTTTAAGAATTATTATATTCCAAATGTATTTAAAACAGCAAAAGCGGATGAAATTATTTTGATTACTTCTGACAGAACTCAAAATGCATCTGATGTTTTAAAAGTGAATACAAAAACCGGAAATATCCAGAAATTATTTACAGAAACCGACGAAAAATGGGTAGATACCGATAATGTGATTTTAGAATTTCTTGCTGACAATTCATTTATCTGGGGTTCGGAACGTGACGGAAACCGCCATTTATACTGGTATGATCAAACCGGAAAACTGAAAAAACAAATCACCAAAGGAAACTGGGAAGTAACTGATTATTACGGATTTAATCCAAAAACAAAAGAAGTTCTTATTCAGACCACCGAAAAAGGAAGCATCAACAAAGTGGTTTCCAAAGTGAATATCGAGAACGGAAAAACAACACTTCTTTCGAATGGTGAAGGGAATAACAGTGCGAGTTTCAGCGGAAATTATAACTATTTCATCGAAACTTCCTCCACCTCCACAAGACCTTACACTTACGTTTTGAAGGATGGAAACGGAAAAACCGTAAAAGAACTTCAGAATAATAATGAGCAGCTGAAAAAACTTCAGGCTGATAATTGGGTGGCGAGAGAATATCTGACGATTCCAAATGAAGCCGGTGATCAGATGAACGCGTGGGTGATGAAGCCGAAAAATTTCGATCCGAACAAAAAGTATCCGCTTTTCATGTTCCAATATTCAGGTCCGGGATCACAAAGCGTATCGAATTCCTGGGATGGTGGGAACGGTTTGTGGTTCAATCATCTGGTGCAGCAGGGATATATTGTAGCGTGTGTTGACGGCCGCGGAACCGGTTACAAAGGCACAAAGTACAAAAAAGTAACGTATATGAATCTTGGTAAATACGAGATTGAAGACCAAATTACAGCAGCAAAATGGTTCGGAACCCAAAGTTATATTGACAAATCCAGAATCGGTATTTTCGGATGGAGTTTTGGCGGTTACATGGCAAGTTTGGCGCTGACAAAAGGTGCCGATGTTTTCAAAGCAGGAATTGCTGTGGCACCGGTAACCAACTGGAGATATTATGATACCGTTTACACCGAAAGATTCTTAAGAACTCCACAGGAAAACCCTAAAGGTTATGACGAAAATTCACCTACAGAATATGCAAAACTGTTGAAAGGAAAATTCCTTTTAATCCACGGAACTGCAGACGACAACGTACATTTCCAGAATTCAATGGAATTTTCTGAAGCATTGATTCAAAACAAAAAGCAGTTTGAATTCATGGCATATCCGGATAAAAATCACGGAATATTCGGCGGACAAACCCGTCCACAACTTTATCAGAAGATGACCGATTTTATTTTACAGAATCTTTAATAATGATCGTTTTCAAATACTAAATAATTCCAGAAAGCTCTGTTACCGGAGCTTTTTTTATTAATTTAAATATATTTACTGAAATAACTTAAAAAAAATGGAAAATAAGACCACTAACAAACACCCAAAAGGCCTGCCTTACCTATTTTTCACAGAAATGTGGGAGCGTTTCGGATATTATCTCATTCTCGGAATTTTTGTTCTGTACATGATCGACCCGAAAGATACAGGAGGACTTGCTTTTAATGATAAAAATGCAGACGATATCTTTGGAACGTTCATCGCCCTCACCTATCTGACCCCTTTTCTTGGAGGGTTTTTGGCCGACCGGGTTTTGGGCTATATGAAGGCGATTTACATCGGAGGTGCCTTGATGGGTCTTGGCTATATAGGCTTAGGATATTTTCAGGAAATTTCGCTGTTTTACGCCTCTATGGGTTTAATTATTTTAGGAAACGGATTCTTCAAACCCAGTATTTCTACCTTATTAGGAAATCTTTATGAAGAAGAGCCGTACAAAGCCAATAAAGATGCGGGTTACAACATCTTCTATATGGGAATTAATATCGGTGCTTTTATATGTAATATTATCGCGGCTTTCATGCGTAATAAATTCGGTTGGGGAGAAGCATTTATGACCGCAGGAGTTGGAATGTTTCTCGGTTTGATCATCTTTTCATTAGGCAGAAAGCATATTTTAAAAGCGAATGTGATAAAACCCGCTCAGGAAGGTGATACCAAGATTTCAGACATTTTGGTTAAAGTTTTTTTACCCGCAATTATAGCAGGTGTTATCGGTTGGGTAATTCCGGATAATATTTTCGGAAGCGATTCTACTGATGCCTTCATATTTGCGTGTCTTCCGGTTGTATATTTCTACGTGATGCTCTATGTTAAAGCCAATGCTGAAGATAAAAAACCTATCGGGGCCTTACTTGCGATTTTCGCAGTAAGCTTAATGTTCTGGGCAGTTTTCAAACAGAATGGAACGGCACTTACCAGATGGGCAAACTATTATACGGACAGAAGTGTTCCGGCAGTAGCAGAAAAACCTTTGGAATCAATTTATCTTGTAGATTCAAAAAATTATGAGACAAAGGAAGTTAATGTTTATGATAATCAGTATCAGGCCCAGAAAGATAAAGCAGGAAATGCGGTAAAAGAGCAGGGAAAAGACATCTATTTCAGGAATGAAGATCCTGCGAAGAAAGCAGCAATGGAAGCTAATCCGGAGAAAAATGTTTATCTCTATAATACAGAATTATTCCAGTCGGTGAATCCGTTCTGGGTAATCATTTTAACCCCTGTGGTAGTCGGCTTCTTCATGTACCTTAGAAAGAAAGGCAAAGAACCTACAACACCAAGTAAAATTGTGCTTGGTTTATTCATTTCTGCGCTTTCATGTTTAGTTATGATAGGCGCGGTGTATGCCGGGGACAATGGTTTGGTTAAAGTCTCAGCATTGTGGTTGGTAGCAGCTTACGGGGTTATTACTATTGGTGAATTATGCCTTTCACCGATGGGACTGTCTTTGGTTTCTAAACTGTCTCCTCCAAGAATTACCGCTTTGATGATGGGAGGTTTCTTTCTTTCCACTTCTATCGGAAACAAACTGTCAGGAGTATTGGCAAGTTTTTGGTATGACTACGAAAACAAGGCAAATTTTTTCATTGTAAACTTCGGTTTACTGCTCTTAGCTACTCTTCTCGGATTATCGCTTCTGAAAAGATTAAATAAGATAATGAAGGAAAAAGGAGTGAATTAATCTTATTATTTACATATCTTAAAAAGTGCTGAAGAAATTCGGCACTTTTCTTTTTTTAAAATAAAATTATCACCGCAGAAAAAGAAAAAAAACTATATTTGCTTCTTAACAATTATTAACACATAAAAAATATGGACACAGCAGTGCAAACAGGGCACCCGAAAGGACTCTATCTTTTGTTTATGACAGAAATGTGGGAGCGTTTCTCTTATTACGGTATGCGTGCGATTTTCGTTTTGTATATGACGAAAATGCTTTTAATGGGCGACGCAGAAGCTTCACAAATTTACGGAAGTTACACCGGTCTGGTATATCTTACCCCACTTTTAGGAGGATATCTTGCAGACCGTTTTCTGGGGAACAGAAGAAGTATCGAAATTGGAGGCGTTCTAATGGCTCTGGGTCAGTTTATTATGTTTTTCAGTGCTTCTACCTCCGGCGGTTCTGCCATTACTCTGATGTGGATTGGTCTTACGATGCTGATTATCGGAAACGGATTCTTCAAACCGAATATTTCCACAATGGTAGGCCAGTTATACCCGAAAGGCGACCGAAGAGTAGATTCTGCCTTCACCATTTTCTATATGGGTATTAACCTTGGAGCGTTTTTCTCTCCGTTGATTTGTGGAACATTAGCTGAAAAAGTGGATTTCAAATGGGGATTTCTCGCGGCAGGAATTGGTATGGTAATCGGTTTATTCACCTTCATGCTGCAGAAAAACAAATTATTGATTGATCATGAAAACAAACCTATCGGAATGCCTACAAACAAATTTGGCATTGCGCAGATCGGACTAGTTTTAGGTTCAATTGGTGTGATTTTCTTTTTGATGAATTTCAAAACAATGTTCCAAAGTGACCTTGACATTATTGGCTATTTAATCTATGGCGCCATGGTTGCAATGCCCCTGATTGTTTTAACGGATAAATCCTTAACAAAACAGGAACGCGAGAGAATTATGGTAATCTTCATCCTTGCATTCTTTGTTATATTCTTCTGGGGTGCATTCGAGCAGGCCGGAGCTTCATTAACCATTTTTGCAGACAGACAAACCGACAGAAATTTATTCGGTTGGGAAATGCCTGCAAGTTACTTCCAGTCCGTTAATCCATTAGCAATTATCTTATTGGCACCGTTATTCTCATCCCTATGGCTGAGATTAGGAAACAGAGGTATGGAGCCCTCTTCACCAAAGAAAATGGCGATTGGTTTGGCATTGGTTTCGTTAGGTTATGTTGTAATCGCTTTTGCAGTTTACGGTCTTGGAATCATGGATAAAGTTTCCATGTTCTGGCTGATTGCGCTCTATGTAATTCACACTATGGGAGAGCTTTGTCTTTCTCCTATTGGCCTTTCAATGGTGTCTAAACTTTCACCGCTTCGCTTTTCTTCACTATTAATGGGAACATGGTTCCTGGCAAATGCAGCAGCAAACAAATTTGCGGGAACTTTGTCAGCATTGATTCCAGGAAACGGTGAAGCCGGACAGGGTGAGAAAACAACTCATTTCTTAGGCTATGAGATCGCAAATCTTTTCGATTTCTTCCTCGTATTCATCGTAATGTGTGGTGTTGCAGCGTTAATTCTGTTTGTAATGAGCCGTTGGTTAGAAAAGAAAATGCACGGCGTAAATTAATCTGTGTAACATATATTGGAATAAAACCACCGATTATTCGGTGGTTTTTTCTATTTTCGTAAATGCAATCTGCCGGAAAACGAAGAGTTTCTCTGGAAATAAAATTTCAAATCATCTTCATTTAATTCATTATGAACTTAACTCTCGAACAAATACAGGATTTTAAAGGTAAATATCCAAAACAAATTTGGTCACTCTTTTTCTCCGAAATGTGGGAACGTTTCTGCTTCTACGGAATGCGCGGAATGCTCGTTTTCTTCATGATTTCTCAGCTGAAATTTGGCGACCAGCAGGCCAATCTTCAGTATGGGGCCACCCAGGCATTTGTATATGCTTTTACCTTTGTGGGCGGGCTTTTTGCCGATAAAATTTTAGGATTCAGAAAATCACTGTTCTGGGGGGGATTATTGATGATTGTTGGGAGTATGATTCTCGCCACCAATCCGCACGATTTTTTCTTCCTCGGAATTTCGTTTACCGTTGTAGGAACAGGTTTTTTTAAACCGAATATCTCCACAATGGTAGGCAAACTCTACAAATCAGGAGATTCTCGCACTGACGCAGGTTTCTCCCTGTTTTATGCAGGGATTAATTTAGGAGCGCTTCTCGGCGGTTATCTTTGTATCGCAATCGGGAAAGGTGAAATGCTGTCTCACCTTATTCCTGAAGATAAAAGATGGAATGTCGCTTTTGGTTTAGCCGCTATTGTAATGGTAATCAGCTTAATCAACTTTATATTCACCCAAAGAAGATTGGGACCGATCGGTCTTCCGCCTCTAAAAATATTGTCTGACGGAACTGCAGTTCCACTGGAAAAATGGAAGGAATACGGCGTTTATATCCTGTCGCTGATCTTCGTGCCTTTAATCATGAAAATGGTTTCAGTGCCGGAATACACTGATTTGTTCATGTATATCGTAGGTCCTGCAACGCTACTCTATCTTTTCTATGAAATGACAAAAGTAACGTCAGCCGAAAGAAAAAAATTATGGGCTGCTTTGGTTTTCATTATTTTCTCTATTATTTTCTGGGGAATTTATGAGCAGTCAGGCGGTTCATTAAGTATTTTCGCCGCCAATAACCTGAACAAAGATTTATTAGGATTAGATCCGAATGGCGTTAACAATTCCGGTGGTGCTTTTTTCATCATCTTCCTGGCTCCGTTAGTGGGTTTATTCTGGATTTGGCTGAGCAAAATAAAACTGGAACCCAATACTTTAATCAAATTTGGTTTAGGTTTTATTTTCCTTGGTTTGGGATATTATGTGTTGTTTGCTACAAGGTTTTTCGCCGATTTACAGGGAATAACTTCACTTAATATTTTCACCATCGCATTATTGGTCATTACATTCGGGGAACTGTGTCTTTCACCAATCGGGCTTTCCATCATGACCAAACTCTCCACTGAAAAACTGCAGGGAATGATGATGGGAATGTGGTTTCTCGCTTCAGCTTACGGGCAGTATGTTGCGGGAATTATCGGTGCAAACATGGCCACCGCAGATGAAGGTGCCTCCAATATGGATAAATTCATCACCTATACTGAAGGTTATAAACAATTAGGAATTTATGCTTTAATCGCCGGGGTAGTTCTGATGATCATTTCTCCATTCGTGAAAAAATTAATGCAGGAAGTAAGATAACCGTTTAACAAAAACCTTTTTTTGCAATCAAACCAATGATGAAAAAAATCACTTACTTATTTTTCCTTTTACTCATTTCTTCTGCTTATTCGCAAGTGAAGTGGATGACTTTGGAACAGGCTGTGGAAGCACAAAAAACTCAACCCAGAAAAATTCTGATTGATTTTTATGCAGATTGGTGCGGGCCATGCAAAATCATGGAGAAAAACACCTACAATCACCCTGTAATTGCGAAATATCTGAATGAAAATTATTATCCAGTAAAATTCAATGCAGAAGGTAAAGAAAGCATTACCCTTTTCGGAAGAACATTTTCCAATCCCGGATTCGAAGCAGGAAAACGAAAAAATTCCATGCACGAATTCACCAGCTTTATGAATGTAAATGCCGTTCCGACAACTGTTTTTCTGGATGAACAAAGTATGCCGATCACCATTTTGCAGGGCGCACTTACCGCCAGAGAAATGGAGCCTTACATTCCGTTTATTGCAAACGATGA
The DNA here is from genome assembly GCA_018902795.1 of Bacteroidota bacterium. Classification (GTDB taxonomy): domain Bacteria; phylum Bacteroidota; class Bacteroidia; order Flavobacteriales; family Weeksellaceae; genus Kaistella. The sequence continues at coordinate 46,086 of JAHIQD010000004.1, forward strand.
TTATAAAAAAATCAACACCCGCGAACAGTGGGAAAATTATCAGAAAAAATTTAAATCAGGCATAAAAGATTAATCCTTAATCATTCATTCTATTAAAAAACTCAGACTTTCAAATTAATTTTGGAAGTCTTTTTTATTTTCCCGAAATTCGCTCGCATCTTAGCCAAACGAACATCACTTTAGAAACCTCCATAGAATTCTTAAAAGGAATCGGTCCTGAACGCGCCAAATTCATTAAAAATGTCTTGGGAATTGCGACGGTTGAAGATTTTCTTACTTTTTATCCTTTGAGATATATTGATAAAAGTAAAATCCATAAAATCGGTGATTTGGTGGAAGAACCTGATGCTGAAATTCAGCTGAAAGGAAAAATTACAGAAATCCAGGAAATCGGTTACGGAAATGGCCAGAAAAGGATGTCCGCCAAGTTCCGCGATGAGACCGGAACTCTGGAGTTGGTGTGGTTCCGCTATTCTAAATGGATGAAAGAACAAATTCCCCTCAACCGGGAAATCTTCATTTTCGGGAGAATAAATCTGTTCAACGGGAACTTTTCAATGCCACATCCCGAAATTGAAATCGACGAAAAAAAAGCACTTTTCGGCTCACTTTTACCCATTTATCCGGGAAGTGAAAAACTCTCAAAAAGAGGAATTAATAATAAGTTTTTTCAAACAGTTCTCTCAGAAATCACCATCAATTTGCCTTCATTAATGGAGGAAAATATGCCCGATGCTTTAATGAAAAGCTTAAAATTAATCGGACGGATACCGGCGTTTTATCATATTCATTTTCCTAAAGATTTCAATCATTTCGAACACGCAAACCGAAGATTAAAGTTTGAGGAAGCATTTTTCTTTCAGTTGGGTTACGGTTTGAAAAAGCAGCATCAGAAAACCTCTGTAGTTGGAAATCCTTTTCCTAAAATCGGTGAAAACTTCAAAGGTTTTTATGAAAATGCACTTCCTTTTGAGCTTACCAATGCGCAAAAACGGGTTTTGAAAGAAATACGTACCGACATGAAAAAACCCATCCAGATGAACAGGCTTCTTCAGGGCGATGTAGGTTCAGGGAAAACGATGGTCGCGCTTCTTGCAATGCTGATTGCGATGGATAACGGTTTTCAGAGCTGTATGATGGCGCCAACGGAAATTCTGGCGCAGCAGCATTTCAATTCAATTAATGAATTATTGGTAAACACCGATATTAAAGTCCGCATTTTAACCGGTTCCACCAAAACTTCTGAAAGAAAAATCATTCACGAAGAACTGCTGAACGGCGAACTATCCATTTTGGTGGGAACGCATGCGGTTCTGGAAGATATTGTTCAGTTTAAAAACCTCGGACTTGCGATCATCGATGAGCAGCACAGATTTGGAGTGGCTCAGCGTGCAAAACTTTGGGCAAAAAACAAAATTGCTCCCCACATTCTGGTGATGACCGCTACTCCAATCCCGCGAACTTTGGCAATGAGTTTTTACAGCGATCTGGACGTTTCCGTTATCGATGAAATGCCTGTGGGAAGAAAACCCATCATTACCGCTCACAGAAGGGAAAAAGACCGGCTTTCTGTCTTCCGGTTTGCTAAAGATGAAATTGAAAAAGGCCGTCAGGTTTATTTTGTTTATCCGTTAATCGAAGAATCTGAAACGCTGGATTATAAGAATTTAATGGAAAATTTCGACCATATCATTGAGTTCTACGAAGGCAAAAATGTTACAATGCTTCACGGCAGAATGAAACCTGCGGAAAAAGATGCAGCGATGCAGTATTTCGCCTCGGGAAAAGCGGAAATAATGGTCGCTACTACTGTAATCGAAGTAGGTGTAAACGTGCCGAATGCTTCCGTCATGATTATCGAAAGTGCAGAAAGATTCGGACTGTCGCAGCTTCACCAGCTTCGCGGAAGAGTGGGACGTGGTGGGGAACAGAGTTATTGTATTTTAATGACTTCAGACAAATTAAGCAAAGAAAGCCGGACAAGGATTAAAACCATGACGGAAACCAACGACGGATTTAAAATTTCGGAAGTGGATATGCAGCTTCGCGGTCCCGGGGATATTTTGGGAACCCAGCAAAGCGGTGTCGTGGATTTCAAAAAACTTGATTTGGTCACCGACGGAAAGATTATTAAAGCAGCAAAATCGGCAGTTGAACATCTGTTAAAAAAAGATGCCCATTTGGAACATCCTGATCATTTAAGGCTAAGAAATTACTACGTAAAGCAATATAAAGGTAAAAATAAATGGGGACGAATTTCTTGATTTTTCAAACCAAATAAACTCCAAAATCGTTTCTATATCTTCAATAAATCTTGCTAAATAGTTAATATTCATATATTTTTGAATACTTTTGTTCATATGAATAAACTTTCAGCACTACTCTTTTCTTTCATTTTTCTGAATATTTTCGGGCAGTCAAAAATCACCGTTCTTAAAGCCGGAGAAGGCACTCCGATTTCGAATGCAATGGTTTCCTGTAACAGTAAAAATTTAGGAAAAACCAATACCGATGGTGTTTTAGAGTTCAGAACCAGATGTAAAAAAGTAACAGTAAAAGCTGTAGGATATTACGACGATGATGCTGTTGTAGATAAAGTGATGGAACTTGCGCTTTCAAAAGCCGATCCCAAAATGCAGTCCATCGAAACGGTGGTAATTAATGACAAAAGTGATCCCCGCGCGCTGCAGATTCTGCAGAAAGTAAACGACAATTACCAAAAGAATTCCCCACAGAGCTTGGATTCTTACTCCTTTAAATCATATGAAAAAATATCTCTGGATATCGATGAAGACAGTATTAAAAATTACAACCACTACCTTGAAAAAAGAATTGATTCTTTAAAACGCCTTCCGGAAAAGATACAGTCAAAGGAAGAGCGAAAAGACTCTCTTGAAAGTGTGAACGTAATGAAACTGATGGGTTCCAGTAAACTTTTTCTTTGGGAGAGAGCTTCCGAATTTTTATTCTCTAAAAAATACGGCGAAAAAATAACAGTTCTGGACAACCGGGTTTCCGGACTGAAACAGCCGATTTATGAGATGATGACGCTGCGGTCTAACAGAAATAGGATCCCTAGGGAAATCCGTGAGGAAAACAGAACACTTTACCGCTTTTTCCTAACCGATACCATTGAAATCGAGGGCCGAAACAATTACGTCATCCGTTTCCGTCAGGTGGATTATAAAAAGCCTATTGATAAAAGAAAATACAACGGTTATATTTATGTGGACACTGAAACTTTCGGCCTGAAAAAAATTGAGAGCAACAGCAAGAAAAAAAGCGAAGGAACCATCACAAGTATCTGGAAACCGATAGACAATAAATGGTTTCTGAGCAAGGAAAATTACAAGGTAAAAATGGGTTCCACTGTTTTCGATTCCAAAAAAACCGATGAAAAAACAGGTGAAAAAGTAGAAAATAAAGACAGACATAAATTCGGTAATTATGTTTTCGTGATTGCCGATTATTTTGATTTTAAAACCCCTATTGAAGAAAAGAGAAAAGATTTTTCAGGATATACGATGGCTGTGCAGAATGCTGACGGAACAACGCTGGAGCGGTTCAGGACTGATTCCCTGACAGCACGCGAAAAAATGACCTACGAAAAAATTGACAGCGTGGGAAAAAAATATAAACTCGATCAGAAATTAAATGCATTTACCGGTTTAATAAAAGGGAAAATTCGCATAGGAAAAATAGATTTTGATGCGGCACAGATTATCAAATACAACAAATTCGAAGGATTCCGTTTGGGAATTGCCGCTAAACTCAATGAAAGATTTAATAAATACCTATCTCCCGATGCTTATTTAGCCTACGGTTTTAAGGACGAAACCTGGAAATACGGCGTGGGAATTGATCTAAAAACCACACTTGAAAAAAATTCATTTTTTCGGGCAGAATATTATAATGATGTCGTTGCAGCAGGACGCTTCAATGAAAATTTATGGAACTTCAAAATGAAAATCATGAATTCTGGGATCGATTTGAAAAACGACCGGTTCTACCGTTATGACGGTTTCAAACTCTCTTTCGAAAATGATTTAAGCAACGCCCTGACTTTAAATGTTTCTGCAAAAAAAGACAATGAAGAAGCCACTTTCGGTTATAATTTCATGAACCGCGGACAGAAATTTGAAAATTTTGCCACTCAATTAACGCTAAAGTACGCTCCGAGATCAAAAAACATAATGACCCCTTCTGGCAAATTCACCTACGAACAGAGTTTCCCGGAATTTTACCTTAACTACGAACAGGGCCTGGAAACGTTTGGCGGAGATCTGAGATACAGCCGTTTCGATGTTTTGGCGCAGCACAATTTTAAAACAAAAGCCGGCGTAACGGGGATTCGTGTTTACGGCGGTTTAATTGCCGGCGAAGCTCCTATTTGGCACAACTTTGCGATGAACGGTTTGGGCAGTGGAAAAGACAGTTTTAATTTTAACCTTACGTCTTTCCTCGGTTTTGCCACGATGGAAGGCGGAAAATACTACAACGACAAATTTGTGGGCTATTATTTCACCCACAGGATTCCCTGGTATTTCAAAACATTCGGGAAAAATATTTCGAGTTTTGATGTTGTTTATAGAGGAATTACCGGCGATATGAAGAATCCTGGATATCATAATTTTGAATTCCAGAAACTCGATCATCTTTATCAGGAAATCGGTCTGGAAAGTAATAATTTTCTTGGAACGCCCTTTAATCTTGGGTTTTTCTATCGCGTTGGTCACTATTCTACGCTGCCGTTTAAAGAAAATTTTGCCATTCAGCTGAAACTTAATTTTTTAGGATTTTAATTAGGGCGTATCCCTCGCCAAGGCTTTCCAGCAGCTCGGGTCGCTACGTCCGTTACAATCTTTTACCTTTACCATCGCTTACGCAGGAACCGTTAGAAAACACTATTTTTGCAAAAAATTAAAAAGGATTATCAATGAAAATCATTCAGATCAAAGCATCACAGTTTTTCGAAATACTGAAAATGAAAGACACTTCGATGTGGGAAATATTTGCGCAGATGATTGATGGCGAAGAAAAAGAACTCATCTTTTTAGACGATGAAGAAAAAATTCTGTTCACCTATATCTTGCCTGTAAACCTCGATCAGCTCAATAAAGACCGAGAACAGTTTGCTAAAGAATATTCCGAAAAACTTTCAGGGATGAATTAATTTTTCAGAAAAGAATCAATTGTTTTCTTTACTGCCGGAACATCGTGAACACGCAGAATTTTCGCGCCTTTTTCCAACACTTTACGGTGAAGTTTTTGGGTTTCATCATTAATGTCCAAAGGCTGTTTGCCTAAAGGTTTATAAATAAAAGATTTCCTCGAAATGCCAACCAGCAAAGGATATTTACCGAAACCGATATGTTCCAGTTCATCAATCATCTGATGTTGCTGCTCCACGGTTTTCCCGAATCCAAAACCCGGATCCAGAATAATATCTTTCACTCCAAAACTTCGTAATTCCTGAATTTTTTCCGAAAAATAGCTGTTGATATTGAGAATAATATCATCTTCAATCAGTTTTTCGTGCATCGATTCATACGTTGGATTTACGTGCATTAAAATATATGGAAGTCCTGTTTCACCGACAGTTTCAAACATTTTATCATCAAACATTCCGCCCGAAATATCATTCACAATATCCAGACCTTCATTAAATCCAAATTTCACCACTTCCGCATAAAAAGTGTCAAGAGAAATTAAAGCATCCGGAAATTCCTTTTTAATAAGAGAAATCACCTTTCCAATTCTTGAAATTTCTTCTGAAGCTGACAAAAACTGAGCGTTCGGTCTTGTTGATTGTGGGCCGACATCAATAATTTCAGCTCCACTTTTCAACATTTTTTCTGCGTGGCTTAATGCCGCTTTTTCTTCATTAAATTTTCCACCATCAGAAAAAGAATCCGGCGTCAGATTAAGGATTCCCATGATTTTCGGAGAAGACAAATCAATGAGTTTTCCACGGCAGTTGATTGAAAAAAAAGAATGAGGATAATTTGTAGACTGAAGTTTCATAGGTGCAAATTTAATAAATTGTTCGTTGAAATCTCAGGCCTCCTGCTTCCCTCTTCCCTGCAAAATTCTTATCTTTGAAAAGTTTAGAAATTTTATGCAGAAAACAGCAAAACAGTTCGACGAAGTGATCAGTATTTGTCGGGACTTATTCAGTAAAAAACTTACGGATTACGGTGCGTCTTTCCGGGTATTGAGAACGCCGTCTTTAACCGACCAGATCTTCATTAAGGTAAAAAGTTTAAGAAATTTTCAGACCACCGGGATTTCTAAAGTTGGCGAATCTGAAGAGGAAAATTTCATCGCCATCGTGAACTACTCCATCATTGGTTTAATTCAGCTGGAGAAGGGTTTTGCAGATGATTTCAAACAGGATAAAAATGAAATATTAGCGCTTTACGACAGATTTGCAAACGAAGCCAAGGAATTAATGATGCGCAAAAACCACGATTACGGGGAAGCCTGGCGCGAGATGAGAATTGCTTCGATCACCGATTTAATATACCAAAAAGTACTGAGAACCAAACAGATAGAAGACAACGCAGGTGAAACACTGGTTTCCGAAGGCATTGACGCCAACTATTTCGATATGCTGAATTATGCGGTTTTCTGTCTGATTAAATTTTCAGAAAATGAAACGGAATTTAAAACCGAAATGATTTAAAAAACTAATTGTGATTTTATTATCCTAAACTATGAAACATATTTTACGCATTATCATCGGCTTCATTTTCATCGCTTCCGGTTTTGTGAAAGCGGTTGACGCTGTTGGATTCTCCTTTAAACTGGAAGAATATTTTTCACCGTCGGTTTTCAATATGCCTTTTCTCGAAAGCCAGGCGCTTGTGATTGCCATTTTCGTCGTCGCGCTCGAACTAATATTAGGACTGATGCTTTTAATAAAAATACGTCTTAAATTCACGCTTACTGCTTTAATTACCGTTTGTGTTTTCTTTGCATTCCTTACGTTTTATTCGGCATATTTTAATAAAGTTACCGATTGCGGATGTTTTGGCGATGCCCTTAAATTTACGCCTTGGCAGAGTTTTATCAAGGATTTAATCCTTCTGATCGGATTGATAATACTTTGGTTTTTATACAGAAACCAGTTTCAGCAGCTTCAACCCAACAAGCCGTCAAAATTTATTGTGCTTACAGTTTTTGCTTTGGGTATAGCGATGATCATCGCGCACGGAATTTTACATGAGCCTTTAATTGATTTCCGGGATTATAAAATCGGAACCGATTTAAATTCAGAAAAAACAAAAATTGAAAAAAATCCTTCAGAATATAAAACATTCTATTCACTGAAAAACGAAAAAACCGGTGAAATTTTAGAGGTCAATCAGGACGATTACGTGAACGATAAAAAATACTGGGAAGAAGGTTCGCCGTGGAAAATTGAAGACGGAAAAACTACTTCTAAAATCGTGAAACAGGGTTACGCTTCTGAGATTGCTAAATTCAAACCTGAAAGCCCTGAAGGAATGGACTTAACAGAAGAAATCTTGAAATCGCCAAAAGCGGTGCTGGTTTTCTCATACAAACCCGATCAAGCGGACAAAACCGTTTTAGCGGAAACCGAAGCCAGACTAAAATCGCAGAAAGACGCGCTGATCTTAGGAGTTTCAACCAATCCGAATACTTTTAAAACCATTAATAATGCAATGATGGACGCTACTGCAATCAAAACAATTGCAAGAAGCAACCCTTTTGTTTTAACTTTACAGAACGGGAAAATCATTGATAAAATGTCCGCGGAGGATTATTTACAACAATAAAAACCGAATATTTGAGGTATTCATGACAACAATTTCAAACAAACTAAAATAAATAAACAGATGCAAAAATCAAATAAATCAATCGCAGGTTATCATCTTTTAATGATTCTTTCGTCTGTTGACGGAGAATTTGCTCCGGCTGAAGGATTGAAAGTGCAGGAATATCTGGCGGAAGAATTCCCCTTTAAAATGAATCTGGACAACGAGCTGGATGTGATTGCCACTTTGAAACCTGAAGACTGGAAAGATCATTTTGAATTTCACGCGCGCTGCTTCCACGATGATTCTATCGAAGAGGAAAGAAAAAGCTTTGCAGAATTTGCAAAATCGCTGATCAAGGCAGACAATAACGTAAGTGAAGACGAGCACCGTTTCTACAAGCTGCTGAAGCAAATGTGGAATCTGGATTAAATTTTTATAAAAAACTGAGGCGTAATGACTGTAATCATTCCGCTTTATTTTTTTTATTACCGGGTATTTCGGAATTTTGTTAAAATTAAAATTTTACTATGAGAAAAAATATCGTTGCAGGAAACTGGAAGATGAACAAAAACGTAATTGAAGCACAACAGCTGATGTTTCAGTTACTCGAATACAAAAAAAACAATGCCACCAACTGTGAAGTTTGGATCGCACCTCCTTCGCTTTATCTGATGATGGCGAAAGATTTATATGAGCAGGATGAAATCGGCGTTTTTGCGCAGGATATGAGCGAATACGAAAGCGGCGCTTACACCGGTGAAATTTCTGCAGATATGCTGGAATCGATCGAAGCTACAGGAGCAATTATCGGTCATTCAGAACGCAGACAATATCACGGCGAAACTGATTCTCACTGCAACAGAAAAGTAAAATTAGCCTTGGACAAAGGTTTAATCCCAATTTACTGCAACGGAGAAACTTTAGAACAGAGAAAATCCGGACAACATTTTGAAGTGGTAAAAAACCAGACAGAAGTTGCCCTTTTCACACTTTCAGCTGAAGAAATTAAAAAAGTGGTGATTGCTTACGAACCCGTTTGGGCAATAGGAACAGGTGAAACTGCAAGTCCGGACCAGGCGCAGGAAATTCACGCCCATATCAGAAGCTTGATTGCCGCAAAATACGGACAGGAAGTAGCGGATGAAATTTCTATTCTATACGGCGGTTCTGTAAAACCTGATAATGCCAAAGAAATCTTCTCACAACCTGATATCGACGGTGGTTTAATAGGAGGCGCAGCTTTAAAAATTGATGACTTTGCAAAAATTATTGAGGGTTTTAATTCTTAAAAACCTTCTTTGGTCATTCATAAAAAAAGAACGCAATTTGCGTTCTTTTTTTATTTTAATTGAAAACTGAAATTTACTTATCCACTTTTCTTTCCAAAACTTCATCCACCATCCCGAATTCTTTTGCTTCACTTGAAGTCATCCAGTAATCTCTGTCAGATGCTTTTTCAACCCATTCATAAGTTTGTCCGGAGTGAATGGAGATGATATCGTACAACTCTTTTTTGAGTTTCAGCATTTCTCTCAAATTAATTTCCATGTCGGAAGCAACACCCTGCGCACCGCCAGAAGGCTGGTGAATCATCACTCTGGAGTGTTTCAGTGCGGAACGTTTTCCTTTTTCACCGGCAACCAGAAGAACAGCACCCATTGAAGCGGCCATTCCTGTACAGATGGTGGATACATCAGGCTTGATGATCTGCATTGTGTCATAAATTCCTAAACCTGCATAAACACTTCCCCCTGGAGAGTTGATATAAATTTGAATGTCTTTCGACGCGTCAGAACTTTCAAGAAACAACAGCTGAGCAGTCACGATATTCGCTACCTGATCGTCAATTCCGGTTCCAAGGAAGATAATTCTGTCCATCATCAGACGCGAAAAAACGTCCATTTGAGCCACATTCAAACGTCTTTCTTCCATAATGTATGGGGTAAGATTGGTTGGGCCGTACATTCCCATATACTGATCCGTTGCCAATCCGCTGTTTCCTAAATGTTTTACAGAGAAATCTCTGAAATCTTTTTTTATGTCCATCTTAATTTTATTTATAAATTTTTAAGGCTTATTATTTTTCCTGTATTTCAAATTTACGCAAACAATATTCCACAACCAAAAAACCGACAATCTGTCATAAAATCCGGTGGGTAACTTCCGAAAGTTTATTTTTGAGCTGAGAAAGCTTTACCAGTTTCATATAAATCTCGTCCTTGTTATCAGCGCTGAGAAGTTCTTTTTTTAAATCTTCCACGATTTTCAAAACATAGTCTCTCTTATATTTAAACAATGTTTCTGAAATCTGTTCCGACAGTTTAGCTCCCGGCTTTATCGGCGTGATGCTGTACTTTTCCCAATTACTCAGTTCATAAGGTTCTATTAATGCGTCAGCTATTTTCCCCTGAATATCTTCGTCCATTAAAGTCATAAAAAAGTTTCCAAAACGGAGTTTATTTTCCGCAATTCCGTCTTTTATTTCCGAAATGATTTTTTTATTGATCTCAGACTGTATTTCGCATTCGTCCTCATCCAGATGATTGATGATTTCTTCGATGACGGTTATTTGATAAGGTTTGTTTTCGTCATCTTTTCTATCCAAAACGCGGTCACCATAATTTAACATCAGGTCCACCAGTTTGTCTTCCAACATCAAGAGCGAATTGATGGATTCAAAAACCTCGGTAACTTTTTCAAGCTTGGGTTTTACCTGTGTTTCCTGTCTTTGCTGTGGCGAAACATGTTGTTTCTGAATCTGTTTCTGAACGTTCAGCTCATTAAAAAGCGACTGTTCCGAAAGCTGGAATTTATTCGAAACCTCTTTTAAATATATTTCCTGTTTCAGCGCATTCTGCACAAAACCGACTGATTTTACGATATCACGGATTGATTCCGCTTTTTTTATCGGATCGTCGCCGGCTTCTTTTAAAAGAATTTCGGCTTTAAAATCGATGAAATCTTTCGCTTCATTCTTAATGAAATTCTCCACATATTCCTGAGGATGTTTTCTCGAAAATGAATCCGGATCATCGCCGTCAGGAAATAGCAGAACCCTAATGTTCATCGATTCTGAAAGCAGCATATCGATACTTCTGAAACTCGCTTTAATCCCCGCCTTATCACCGTCGAAAAGTATCGTTACATTTTCAGTAAGTCTTTTGATCAGCTTTATCTGTTCTACCGTCAACGCCGTTCCCGAACTCGAAACTACGTTTTCAATTCCGCTTTGGTGAAGCGCGATAACGTCCATATAACCTTCCACCAAAAGGCAGAGATTATTTTTAGAAATCGCCTGTTTGCTTTGATTTAAACCGTAAAGAACATTCGATTTATGGTAAATTTCGGTTTCCGGAGAATTGAGGTATTTCGCAATTTTTATATTGTTTTTAAGAATCCTCGCACCAAAACCAAGCACTCTTCCGGAAAAACTGTGGATGGGAAAAATCACCCGTTCACGAAACCTGTCAATTCCGTTAGGCGAATTTTCGGGGAAAATAGAAAGTCCTGATTTTTCTAAAATTTCTTTGGAATATCCTTTATTTAAAGCAGATTCTGTAAATGCATTTTTCTGTTCGGGCGAGTAACCCAGCTGAAATTTTTTGATGATTTCGTCGCGGAGTTCCCGTTCTTTAAAATAGGAATAACCGATTGACCTTCCTTCTTCTGTTTCAAAAAGCTGCTCCTGAAAGAAAGTGTTGGCGACCTCATGAATTTTAAAAAGTATTTCCTTATCTGTTTGCGATTGTTTTTCATCCTCCGTTAATTCCCGGATATCTTCTTCGATTTCGATGCCGTATTTTTTTGCAGCATGTCGCAAGGCTTCAGGATAAGTAAAATTCTCAATTTCCATGAGAAAAGAAATAGCCGTACCTCCTTTACCACTCGAAAAATCCTTCCAGATCTGCTTGCTCGGTGACACCACAAAACTCGGTGATTTCTCTTCATGAAACGGGCTCAGACCTTTAAAATTAGAGCCTGCCCTTTTCAGCTGCACATATTCGCCGATGATTTCTTCCACCCGGATTGTAGAAAAAATTTTATCAATGGTCGCTTTCGAAATCATTCGGTAAAAATAGGAAATAAGTAATTGAAATGTAAATTTCCGGCGAAACTTTTCAGCACTTCCTTCGCCCGCACCATGAAATTTTCATTATTTTTGAAGAAATTTTATCCATGAAAAATGCTGCTGTTACTTTGTTTATTTTCATCTCGACATTTTTTTTCGCACAGAAAAAATATGTAATGGTGATTCACGGAGGTGCGGGAACCATTACAAGAGACGCAATGACGCCGGAGAAAGAAAATGCCTACAAAGCTAAACTTACCGAAGCTTTAAAGGCAGGTTATAAAGAACTCATTAACGGAAAATCCTCTGTTGAAGCTGTAGCTGCTGCCATTGTAATTTTAGAAGACTCCCCTCTTTTTAATGCCGGCAAAGGTGCAGTTTTCACCAATGATGAGAAAAATGAGCTTGATGCGTCCATCATGTCAGGAAAAAATAAATCTGCCGGAGCAATTGCTGGGGTTCATACCATAAAAAACCCTATTAAAGCAGCTATTGCCGTGATGGAGAAATCTGAGCATGTCATGTTAAGCGGTGAGGGAGCCGAAAAATTCGCGCAGTTACAGGGCCTGGAGATTGCAGATCCAAAATATTTCTGGACCAAGGAACGCTGGGACGCATTGCAGAAGGTCAAGAAAAAAGAAGCCCAAAACCCAACTAAAGTCTCTCAGAATAATTTACCCGCCTCCTACGAAATTGATCAGAAATTCGGAACGGTTGGAGCCGTGGCTTTGGATCAAAAAGGAAATATCGCCGCTGGAACTTCAACCGGTGGTATGACCAATAAAAAATACGGAAGAATTGGTGATGCTCCCATTATCGGAGCTGGAACTTACGCCAATACACAGGTAGGCATTTCGGGAACAGGCTGGGGCGAATTCTTTATCCGCGCTACTGCAGCCAGAACTGTAGCTGCCAAAATGGAATATCTGCACAAAGATCTTAAGACCGCCGCTCAGGAAACCATCGACGAAATAGAAAAAATGGGCGGTGACGGCGGACTGATTGCATTGGATAAAGACGGCAATATCGCCATGCCTTTTAACACGGCTGGAATGTATCGTGGGGCAGTAAGTGAAAACGGGGAAATAGAAGTGGAGATTTATAAATAATAAAGATGGAATTCAATATTCATAAAATTGAAGAATGGCAGAATGTGGTTGACAAAATCATGCCGGAACTTCGGCACAACATTTTGCTTTTAAAAGGAAATTTAGGAGCCGGAAAGACGACTTTCACACAGTTTTTTTTAAAAAGCTTGGGAAGCGGGGATGAAGTGTCCTCGCCAACTTATGCCATTGTGAACGAATATCATACCCCAAAAGGAAACGTATTCCATTTCGATCTTTACCGGATGAAGAACATCGATGAAGTGTATGATATCGGGATGGAAGAATATCTTGATAACGCTTATCTCTGTATTATCGAATGGCCTGAAGTGTATGAGGAAGACCTCGCTGATTTCCCACATCACGAAATGAAAATAGAAAATAACGGTGAGGAGCGCCTTATCAGCTTCAAATAAATTTACTCATTTACTGGTGAAATGATTGTATCTTTGTTCCCTTAAAAACCTGATTCAATCGACACCCGACAGAATTGGAATATTAATCATAATATGAGCACTACACATATTTTCACCCCTTTTTCTGAGCAGGAATTAATGCCCAAAGAAGAAAAACTGGAAGTTGTTAAAAAAGGAAAACAGTTCAGCATAGGAGTTCCGAAAGAAACCTGCCTGAATGAACGCCGTACATGTCTTACCCCTGACGCCGTTCAGGTTCTGGTGACACACGGACATCAGATTATCGTAGAAACCGGAGCCGGGGAAGGCTCTTTTTTCACTGATCTGCAATATTCGGAATCAGGTGCAAAAATCACTTACGACCCCAAAGAAGCTTACCAGCAGGATTTGGTTTTGAAAATAAATCCTCCGACGATGGAAGAGATCGAGTATCTGAGACCCTGTACTTATCTCATCTCAGCGCTTCAGATCAATCTAAGGGATCAGGAGTATTTTAAAAAGCTTGCCGAGAAAAAAGTGAATGCGATCGCTTTCGAATTTATCGTGGATGAATACAAACAGCTCTCACTCGTACGGCTTATCGGAGAAATAGCAGGAAGCATTTCTATCCTTTATGCTGCTGAGCTGGTTGCACTTTCAAACGGATTAATGCTTGGCGGAATTACAGGTGTACGTCCGACGGAAGTGGTGGTTCTGGGCGCCGGAATTGTGGGAGAATTCGCGACGAAGGCAGCATTAGGCTTAGGAGCAAGTGTAAAAGTTTTTGACAACTCCCTTTCAAAACTCCGCAGGCTACATATGATGGTGGACGGAAGAGTTCCAACTTCTATCATTGATCCTAAAGAACTTTCAAAAAGTTTAAAAAGAGCAGATGTCGTAATCGGTGCGCTTTCAAAATTAAGTCTGTCACCTATCGTTACCGAAGAAATGGTAGCCAAAATGAAGAAAGGAAGTGTAATTATCGACGTGACGATCGATAACGGAAAAGTGATTGAAACTTCCGAACTGACAGATATGGAAAACCCGTATATTATTAAACACGGTGTTATTCACTGCGGTTTACCGAATCTTACTTCCAAAATGCCGAGAACTACAACAAAAGCCATTTCTAATTTCTTTTTAAGTTATCTCTTAAATTACGATGAAGAAGGCGGTTTCGACAATATGCTTGTCCGGAAAAACGAAATAAAGCAATCCCTTTACATGTATAAAGGCCGTCATACGAAAAAGCTTGTGTGCGACCGTTTCGATCTTACTTATCATGATATTAACCTTTTGATTTTTTAAATGAGGAAATTAAAATTTTTCTTAATCGGACTGGTTCCCGGACTTTTACTCGTATTTTTCATTCTGAATAAAAAAGGCGCAAGCTGCAGCGGCTACCTTCCCAATTCGAGGGTAATCGCCGAAACCCTGTCGAAAAAAATGGTGTACTCCCCTGTTTTTTCCAAGGAAATGGGGGAAAATAAAATTGATGAAAAATTCCTGAAAGACAGTATCATTACCAAAGGCGAAATAAACTTTGAAAAGAGCAATGCCCAAAAAAAACCGTGTCCGGACTATGTATTGGTTTATCCGAGTAAAAATCCAAGATACGAGGTAAGCTTCGAAAAATGTAAGGAGGAAGCCACTTTTCACTCATTAAAAAAAATCAGATAAATTTTATTGACATTTAATAATCACTCATTGCAGCAATGAAAATCACCATCATCGGAGTCGGATTAATTGGCGGATCAATGGCGCTTAAACTTAAAGCAAAAGGTTTTGCATCTTATGTTTTCGGCGTTGATCAGAACGAAAATCACCTGCGTGAAGCCAAAGAACGAGGGATCATCGATGAAGCTTCCACACTGGAAAACGCTGTTTCCCATTCAGATCTTATTATTATTGCCATTCCGGTAGATTCCTCACGAAAAATTCTGCCTGGAATTCTGGATTTAATTACAGAAAACCAGACGGTAATGGATGCAGGTTCTACAAAATCAGGAATTGTAAATTCCGTAAAGAACCATCCGAACAGAAACCGTTTTGTGGCTTTTCACCCGATGTGGGGAACGGAAAATTCGGGACCTCAATCGGCTATTTCAGAGAGTTTTGCCGGAAGAGCAGCCGTAATCTGCGACCGCGGGCAATCAGCTGAAGACGCATTAAAAACCGTTGAAAAAACGGCAGAAAACCTCGACATGCATTTAATCTACATGAATGCCGATGATCACGACGTTCATGCCGCTTATATTTCACACATTTCACACATAACTTCGTATGCATTGGCCAACACCGTTTTGGAGAAAGAGCGTGAAGAAGATACTATTTTTCAGTTGGCAAGTACCGGATTTTCGAGTACAGTGCGTCTCGCTAAATCGCATCCGGAGATGTGGGTTCCGATCTTCAAACAGAATAAAGAAAATGTGCTGGATGTTTTGAATGAGCATATTTCACAGCTCAGAAAATTCAAGTCTGCTTTGGAAAAAGAGAATTATGAACTGCTGGAAGAACTCATCAGAAATGCTAATAAAATCCGCGGAATTTTGGATAAATAATTTAACGAATATAAAAATAAAGACGCTGAAATTATCAAGCGTCTTTATTTTTTTTAAAACTTCATCTGTAAGCCCATACCATTCAAGTTATTCACCAGAAAGTATTCGGTTTTGGTTTTGCTGTTATCGGCAGATTTATAATTATTAATAGCTTCTTTCATTTTTGAATTGCCCGAAATTTTCATAACCAATCCAGCGCCCATTCCTGCTAAACCAATAATTAAAGGCACAGGGCTTCCTGTGGATTCTGTGGTCTGGTTTGTAACTGTAGGAGTTTCGGCGGATGCAGTAAGATTTAAAACGGCACCTACAACAAAACACGCGGCACCTCCCACCAGAAAGCCCGTTCCAAGGGAACTGGTTCTCTTACCTTTCATATAAAGATCGTTATTACCGGCTTCCAAATATCTTCTGATCTCATCATTAGAGGTTAACTTTTTTGGGTCAGTAAGCACTGAAGAATGCACTTCCATGCCTTCTTTAATTTCCTGCACGGAAGCATCATAAACAAACTCGCTTCTGGCGGTCGCGGTGTTGGTATAAGTCAACTTGCCTTTTTCATACTTAAGGTTTTTATACGAAACAGAAGTATTGTCTTTCAGGATGAGAATGCCTTTCTCCGAAGATTCAGGGATATTAGATTGTGCAAAAGCAACCAAAGAAAATGACATAAACAAGACGGTAAAAATTCTTTTCATAAATATTTTTAAATTTGCCTAAAACTAAGGAAATAACCGATTCCAGACAAATAAAGAACTCTTTACTAACATTCCGCCACATTTACAGCAATTGCCAAGCCGCCTTCGGAGGTTTCCTTGAACCTGTCGCTCATACTTTGGGCCGTGTCCCACATCGACTGAATTACCTGATCGAGCGAAACTTTTGCTTTTGCAGGATCAGATTCTATTGCGATATTTGCTGCAGTAATCGCTTTTATTGCTCCCATTGAATTCCTTTCAATACAGGGAATCTGAACCAAACCAGCTATTGGGTCACAGGTCATTCCAAGATGATGTTCCATTGCAATTTCTGCCGCCATCAGGACCTGTCCAGGTGATCCACCCATAATTTCAGTAAGACCCGCTGCTGCCATTGCGGACGAAACGCCCACTTCTGCCTGACAACCTCCCATTGCTGCGGAAATAGTCGCATTTTTTTTGAATAGAGTCCCTATTTCTCCCGCCACCAAAAGAAAACGGATGATATCTTCCTCTTTCTGATGTTCTGTGAAGGCCTGTGCATACATTAAAACCGCAGGAATGACGCCACTTGCGCCGTTGGTAGGTGCTGTAATAATCCGTCCGAAACTTGCATTTTCTTCATTCACGGCTAAAGCAAAACACGACACCCATTTGTTGATATTGATGAAAGTTTCTTCTGCATCAACCACCAATCTGAACCATTCGTCAATATTTTTATAAATTTTATCGCCCAGTAATTTCCTGTTTAAACCTGCTGCACGGCGCGTCACATTCAGTCCGCCCGGAAGAATTCCTTCTTTATTGACGCCTTTGTAAATACATTCCTTAATCTGCTGCCAGATATAAAGTGCTTCCTGCTCCGTTTCTTCCTTAGTCCGCCACGATTCTTCATTCAGGAAAATTAAATCTGAAATTTTTTCCAAACCTAATCTGTTCACATATTTGATGATATCATCGCCATTATGACACGGATAAAGGGTTCTTATACAATGTTTCTCGTAAGAATTTTCTTCCTGAGTGGCAATAAATCCGCCGCCTATCGAATAATAATCCTGGCTCAGCTCTTCCCCGTTTTCGAAAACGGCCTTAAAGATCATTCCGTTGGGATGAAAATCTAAAGATTTTCCTTTATTTAATATTAAATGAACGCCGTAGACAAAAGGAATGACTTTTTCGCCACCCAAATTAATTTCATTGGAAGATTTAATCGCTTCAATTTTTGAATCGATGGATGTGGTATCAATTGTTTTGAAATTTTCGCCGGAAAGTCCGAGCATTCCTGCGATATCAGTTCCGTGTCCGATGCCTGTTTTAGCCAGTGACCCGAAAAATTCAACGAAAACTTCTTTTACTTCAGAAATCGGATGGCTTCTTCGGATTAAATTTAAAAAACTTTCCGCCGCATTCCACGGTCCCATGGTATGGGAGCTTGATGGACCGATACCTACTTTAATAATTTCAAAAACACTTATTGACTGCATAATGTTACAAAAATAAGGCTTTATTGGATATAATTTTTAATAAAAACTAAAATAGTCTTCTGAAACTGCTAACCCCGATAATTCATCTTTTATTTAACGATTTTTTGCTGAAAAATGAGTAAATTCGATAGTGATAAATTTCTGAATACTATTTTCATTTGATTTAATATGAATGTTTTTAGTCATATCATCCATCCATTAAAATCATTTATTGTTGAAATAGGTGATCTCAGTTATTTTTCGCTTCGGTTTTTTAAAGAAGTTTTTAAAAAGCCCTATGAATTTCAGGAGTTCCTAAAACAGTGTTTTTATATTGGCAACCGTTCTCTGTTCCTGGTTACCGTTACAGGACTTATCATCGGTTTGGTTTTTACTTTGCAGACCAGGCCTACGCTGCAGGAATTCGGAGCTGTTTCGATGATTCCCGCCATGGTGGGCATTTCAATCATCAGGGAAATCGGACCCATCATCACCGGACTGATCTGCGCGGGAAAAGTAGGTTCAGGAATTGGGGCCGAAATCGGCTCCATGCGGGTCACCGAACAGATTGATGCGATGGAAGTTTCCGGGACCAATCCGTTCAAATATTTGGTGATAACGCGGATCCTGGCAACTACCATGATGCTTCCGGTTCTCGTCATGTACAGCGATTTTATTGCTATTTTCGGTTCCTATTTAGTTGAAAGTACCAAAGGAGAGGTCTCGTTTACGCTTTATTTCAATCAGGTGTTTAACAGTTTAGAGTTCAGTGATCTGATCCCCGCCACTATCAAAAGTTTCTTCTTTGGTTTTGCGATAGCTTTGGTGGGCTGCTTTAAAGGATATTACTGCAGCAAAGGAACGGAAGGTGTAGGAGTTGCCGCTAATTCAGCGGTGGTTTATTCATCAGTGTTTCTATTTATCATTGATTTTATCGCCGTGCTTATTACCAATATTTTTGTGCAGTGAAATGAAAACAGATTACCAAATAACACCCCTAATCAATGTGAAAGATCTTGGAAAAAGATTCGGGGAAAATGTTGTGCTCGACCATTTCAACCTCACCCTGTTTGAAGGTGAAAACTTAGTGGTGATGGGAAAATCCGGAGCAGGGAAATCAGTCATGATTAAATGTTTAATCGGTTTGGAAATTCCCGACAGCGGCACTATTGAAATTATGGGAGAGGAGACGGATCTTCTGAACCACGAAGAACTGGACGATCTCCGAACTGAAATCGGTTTTCTTTTTCAGGGCAGCGCGCTGTACGACTCGATGTCGGTGAGAGAAAATTTAGAATTTCCACTGCGAAGACATACCAAAAAATTCGGCGTCCTGAAAGACACTACTCCGCTTGTTGTTGAAGCACTGGAAAATGTAGGATTGGCCCATGCGATTGATTTGATGCCCAGTGAGCTTTCCGGTGGCATGAAGCGGAGGATTGCTCTGGCAAGAACGCTGATTCTGCAGCCAAAGATCATTATTTACGATGAACCTACCACAGGTTTGGATCCGATTACGGCAAAAGAAATTATTATTTTAATGAAATCTGTACAGAAAAAATACAATACTTCCTCAATTATCATTACCCATGACGTAGACTGTGCGAGAGTAATTTCCAACAGAATGATTTTATTAATTGACGGAAAAAATTACGCCGAAGGCACATTTGAGGAACTTTCTGCATCGAAGGATCCTAAAGTGAAGGCGTTTTTCAAATAATTTTATGAAAAATGGAAAAGTCAGTATCACAAAAATTAAGGCTCGGTTTATTTGTACTCATCGGTTTAATCATTTTTATTCTGGCCATTTATTATATCGGCAGCAAACAGCAGATTTTTGGAAAAACCGAAATTCTGAAAGCCAATTTCAGTAACGTGAGTGGCTTGCAGGAGGGTAACGCCGTGCGGTTTTCGGGGATTAATGCGGGTTCCGTTAAAGAAATAGTAATCAT
The DNA here is from genome assembly GCA_018902795.1 of Bacteroidota bacterium. Lineage (GTDB taxonomy): Bacteria > Bacteroidota > Bacteroidia > Flavobacteriales > Weeksellaceae > Kaistella. The sequence goes on from JAHIQD010000004.1 coordinate 66,114, forward strand.
CAGCGACACTTTAATCCGTGTGGAAATGGTGATTGAGAAAGACGTTTTCCGGTACATCAGAAAAGATGCACATGCAAGTATAGGGACAGACGGTTTGGTGGGAAATATGGTCATTAATATCATTCCCGGAAAGGGAAATCAGCCCAGTGTTCAAAGCGGAGATATCATAAAAACAGATAGAAAAGTAAGTACTGATGATTTACTGAATACCTTGAGTAAAACCAACACGAACGCCCAAATGATCACCAAAAATTTTCTTGAAATTTCGCACAAAATTAACGAAGGAAACGGACCTTTAGGCATTTTACTGAATGATCAGGACCTGGGAAATGATCTGAAAATAAGCGTCAAAGAACTCAGAGCCACCATTGCTTATCTAAAATATACCAGCCACGGAACTACCCAAACCATCAATCAGCTGAATCGAATGATTTCGGGACTCGACAGGAAAGAAAATGTAGTAGGCATCCTGAAAGATACCGCAGTGGCCAATAAAGTAAGAAAAGTAATTGTTAACCTGGACCAATCCTCAGTAAGCATCAACAAAACGGTTGATAACCTGAATGCCACCATCCGCAATGCCAAGGAAGGAAAAGGAGCCATCAATTACCTTTCGAATGACTCTACGCTGGTTAAAAACATCGATTCTACCATGACTAACATCAATAAAGCGAGTTATAACCTTAATCAAAATATGGAAGCACTGAAACACAACTTCTTATTCAGAGGATATTTTAAAAAACTGGAAAAGCAAAAGAAACTTCAGGCCCGGTAAAATTTCCGGCTGTTTTATGAATAAACCGAACTCCATGAAACTGCACCGCTGAAATTTTAGCCTTACAAACCAAAAATCAGAGATTAAGCACACTTTTTGTAACGATAATTTCAAATATGAAAATATGGCGACAATCCCTGAAAAATTCAATACTTATTCAAAATTTATCTCTTTTATTCTTAAATACTGTAACAGTGATGTTTTTAAAGCTGCTGCCGACAACGCACTTAATAACGAGCAAACCGCTGATGACCCGGAATATCAATACCAAAAACCCGAAGAATTGGCCGAAGACCTTAAAAAAATGGGTCCAACCTATGTCAAGCTCGGACAACTGCTTTCCACAAGGCCAGATCTGATTCCCGAAGCTTATCTGGAAGCCCTCGAGGCGCTACAGGACCATGTGGATGAAATTCCTTACAGCGAGGTTCAGAAAATTGTGGAAGAAGAAATTGGACAGAGAATTTCCAAGGCCTTTGAAAGTTTCGATATTCAGCCGTTGGCCAGCGCATCGATTGGTCAGGTCCACAGAGCCATTCTACGGTCAGGAAAAGAAGTTGCCGTTAAAATTCAGAGACCCGGTGTCAGAAAAAATTTCATTGAAGATCTGGACACTTTAAAAGAACTTACCGATTTTGCTGTCAAACATAATAATACTGCGAAAAAATATGCCGTCGATGATATTCTGGATGAACTCAGGTTTATCCTTCTGAACGAACTCGATTATGTGAAAGAAGCGGAAAATCTAGTGACTTTGGGAAGAAACATGGAAAAATATCCGCGGATAATTGTCCCACAACCTATAGCGGGTTATTCCACTTCGAAAGTTCTTACCATGGAATATATCGACGGGCAGAAAATCACCGGTATTTCACCAATTTCAAGAATTGAAACCAACTACCGACCTTTGATTGACGATCTTGTAGCGTGTTATCTCAAACAGGTTGTTCTGGATGGTTTCGCGCACGCTGATCCTCATCCCGGGAATGTACATCTTACCAAAGATCATAAAATCGCACTGATGGATCTGGGAATGGTGGCTAAGTTCGGACCTGAACTCCGGGAAAACATTTTAAAACTTCTCATTGCAATCAGCAAATATAATGGCGAAGAAACTTCTGAAGTGCTTCAAAAAATGAGCGAATATGATAAAACAGCAGACCTTTCGAATTTCAGGAAATCCATCAACCGTCTCGTTTTGGATTCACAGAATAAAACCGCGAAGGACATGCAGACCGGCCGCCTGTTGATTCAGATGAATAAAATTGCGGCTGAAAAAGGCATTAAACTTCCGGTTGAACTCAATATTCTGGGGAAAATTCTGATGAATATGGATCAAATCGTGGCTGTACTGACTCCTGAATATGATCTGCAGCGGGCGATAGAAAGAAATGTTGAAAAGATGATGCAGAAAAAAATAATGCAGGAACTCAAACCTCATAATTTTTTCGCTGAAGCGCTGGAAGCTAAAAAACTCGCGGAAAAACTTCCCCAAAGACTCAACCTCATTACAGAAAGGCTTGCCAATAATGAATTCGAACTGAAAATAGATGCCCTTGACGAACAGCGGCTGACAGACGGTTTTCAAAAAGTTGCGAACAGAATCTCCATCGGTTTAATTGTCGCTTCCCTGATTATCGGCGCCGCGTTGCTCATGAGAATACCTTCTTCCTTCAGTATTCTTGGTTATCCGGGTGTTGCCATGATTTTTTTCTGCGCAGCCGCCATCATCGGTTTATGGATGGTTTTGCGAATGATGATGAAAGACGAAGATTTTAAACTCAAGAAGTAATTCCGCTGAAAATTTCATTCAAAATAGCGGAAACTTCCCGCGGTTTTGTAGCGGGAAAAAGGTGAGTTCCGTTTTCAATAATATAATCCGGTTTTGAATATTTAATGGGAAAAACGATGTCTTTATCGGCCAGAATCTGAATGACTTTGGGGTTTTCCTCAAATTTCCATGCAGCTATTTTTTCGATGCTCCATTTCAGATAGTAGGGATTCCGAACTGTAAAATACTCCATTATTTTTGGGTTTTTCGGGTCGAAAAATTTCCTTAAAAATGAATAAGCCAAAGCGGATTTCTCTGTAAATATATTTTCCGGGAGGTATTTGGGAAGACGGGTAATTTCTCCTGCTTTGATGAAACGCGACTTTTCCTTATCCGATTTTATACTTCCAAGGATGACAATTTTTTCTGCAGGTTTTATTTTATCAATTTCCTGCACCATAATGCCGCCAAACGAATACCCTAAAAGGCAGAAAGGCTCTGAACCGTCAATTTTGTCAGCCATTCTTTCGACATAACGGTGAAAAGTTTCGCCCCGTTCAGGGATTAGCCAATCAATGAAAACCACGTCCAGATGGGCAGGAAACCTAAGTTTTTCCAGAACTTTAAAATCGGCACCAAGTCCGCTTATCACGTAAAGTTTCATGATGTAAAAATAAAAAAAGAGCAGGGAAAACCTGCTCTTTCAATCAAAATATTTTAAGGAATTATTTTGCGGTAACTTTCACCAACATATCAATGTCGTCTTTAACCAAAACATCCTGCATTGCTGCTTTATAAGCTACATCAAACTTCTGTCTGTCAAAAGAAAATTTGTTAGAAACCAGGCTTACCACTCCTTTGCTGTAAGAAATTTTTGCGGGGAAAGAAACGGCATTGGTTTTTCCTTTTACCATAAGGTTTCCGTTTACGATATAGTTATAAATCTTATCATCATTTTTCTTTACCGAAGTAATGGTGTACGTCGCTGTAGGATATTTGTCCACTTCGAAGAAATCGCCGTTTTTAAGGTGACCGTTTAGTTTGGTCTGATATTCTCCTGACAAATCTGTGGCGTTAATGGAAGTCATGTCCAAAACAAAAGATCCGCCAACAACCTGGTTTCCTTTCATTACGATGTTTCCTGATTTTACGTTTACTGTTCCGTCATGTGAAGAAGCTTCAGTTTTTGCAATTTTATATCCCCACCAGTGAACATCAGATGCCACTACTTTTTTAGATTGCCCGAAAGCTAAACCGCCCACTAAAACTGCTAATAATGCTAATTTTTTCATTTATTTTTTCTTTGTTAAAATTGTAATGCAAAAGTATTCTATGAAAACCGAATATCCTCTTGATGTATGATAATATTTTAAAAAATTTTATATAATAATTAATATTTCATCACCGTTGACTTATACTTCAAAAAAAAACTCCGGCTATTGCCGAAGTCTGTATTGCTATTTTATTTTATTCTTAAGAAAAAGCGGCATACAGCGCTGCGCCATTGATAATCGTTTTTTCGTCTTTCACGAGGTAGATAGGAATATCCTGCAATACTACTTCCATTTTATCGCTCACGATGAAGTTTTTGTAAAACAGATCGTTTTTCAAATAACGCTGAAGCATTACCGGAATTTCCCCGGTAAGGAACAAACCTCCAGTTGCTTTCAGTTTTAGAACCAAACTGTTGGCTTCACGGGCAAGGTAAACGAGAAAAGTATCGATGGTCATGTTACAGATGCGGTCTTTATTTTCCAACGCTCCGTTAATTACTGCTTCAGTAAAGTTTCCGGCTTCGATTTCCTTTGTAAGCCAATCGGGCTGTTTCTGCTGTTTCACATCTCTCAGAAAACGGTAAATATTGAATAAACCTGAAGTTGAAAGAACAGATTCCCAGGTTACAATTCCGTAAATTTTCTGAAGAAAGTGGTAAAATTCAACCTCTTCAGTAGTTCTGGGGGAAAATTCACAATGGCCGCCTTCGGTTGCAAAAGGTCTCAGACAGTTGCCGTCCCAAAACAAACCTGATTCACCTAAACCAGCTCCGGGCGCCAAAACCGCGACATTTCCGGGGGTAAAGTCTTCCGACTGATGAATGGTGAGAAAATGGCTTTCATCATCATTTCCCAAGCCGTAAGCTGATGCTTCCAAATCGTTGATCAGATAAACTTTTTCAACTTGGGTATCTCTTTTAATTTCTTCTGCATCCAGTTTCCAAGGCAATCGCAGCGGTGCACTTTTGCCGCCGATCACGGGACCTGGAACCGCAACAGCGATTTTGGAAATATTCGAGAGCGAAAATTCTGAAACAAAACGGTTAACCATTTCTGAAAATGAAGCAAAATCTTTGGTTACATAGGTGCTTTCATTTTTTAAAATAACCTTTTTATTCTCGGTCATATAAAGCGCCAAATAAGTAACTTCACTCCGGATATCAGCCGAAACCACAGCGATATTATTATTACTTTCTTCAGCAATAGCGGGCAAAAAAAGCTTGAATTTATTTTTAGTTTCCATTTTAATAATGTTATTTACCAAAGATAATAATTGTTTTTAAAAAATATCAGAAAAAATAAAAAACCTTCTTAAGCACTGACATTAAGAAGGTTTAATTTATATAACTGAGGTTTTTCTGTTATTTCCCTAGAGGAATGTTGTAACCTACGCCTACCCCAATGGCACCGGCGTTGTATTTTTGATCACCAATTTCACCTTTGCTTCCTGTGAAAGTTTTCTGGTACTGAACGGCGAAATTCCAGTCCTGGTTATGGTAACCAATTTCAGGTTTGATATAGAAACCGCCGTCTGGTCTGTCTGTGGTATTATTCGCTGCTACCTTACTGTCGCCCACGATAAATCCGTAACCCAGATCTGTTCCAAGGTAAAATCCGTACTGTTTAGGATAAACTCTGATCAAAGCTGCTACCGGAACTACACCGAAATCATTGTTATCAACGTTTACTCCATTTACCGTATTCGATTTTCCAAAGAAATGGCTATAACCGGTTGCGATACCCAAACCAAATCCCGGAGTAACAAGATTCTGATAAGAGACGTCCAAACCTAAATTTCCTCCCGCGTTTTCAGCAGGAACTGCCAAACCGCCATTCACCCCTACTTTAATCATGTTTCTCATATCTGCATTCTGTGCACTAACTAAACCTGCTGACATTAATCCTAATGCAAGGATTGTTTTCTTCATTGAATTCATAATTTTAAATTTTAAGTTTTACAGGATAGTTGCTTGTCAAAATCGTGCCAAAACCCTTATTAACATTATCATTTTCAATACAGACCAGCCTTAATCAGCTGATAATCAAAACCAAAAAATTAAACACATATTTATATTTCGGACCGAATAATTGATGAAAATTTGCAGACTTTTAACATTTAAATAAAAAAAAGAGTCAGATTTTTCAATCTGACTCCTCCAATATGTTTCTTAAAGTTTACAAACTTTCTAAAGTTTCTTTCATTGTATCGTAACCTCCGCCATTATATACATCGGTCATTCCCTCTGATTTGAAATAATCTACTGCCTTTCCGCTTCTGTTACCGCTTCTGCAAAAGAAAATTTTAAATCCGCTCAGGTTGAGAATTTCCTGCTTTCTGTCTTCCAGTTCCCCCAAAGGGATATTCTGCGCTGCTTCAATATGGCCGTCCATTTCCAACTCCATGGGTTCGCGAACATCGATTAAGTGATAGTTGCCTGACTGTAATACCTCTACTAATGACATAATATTTTAATTTAAGGTTTATCTTTAAACGCTTCCTGAAGATTTATTTTTAAACAACAACCTTCATCAGCAATTCTAAGACAAATTTATGAAATAATGTTAGTTTTGCACTAATAAAAATGAACGCATTACCAGAAAAATATTCAGCGCTTATTAAAGCCAAAGCAAAAAAGTTTGGCTTTCAGAGTTGTGGGATTTCCAAAGCCGGATTTCTTGAGGAAGACGCAAGGCCATTTGAAAACTGGCTCAGTAAAAGTTATCATGGGGAAATGTCCTATATGGAAAACCATTTCGATAAAAGGCTGGATCCTACTCTTTTGGTGGAAGGCTCCAAATCGGTGATTTCACTTTCTTATAACTATTTCCCGGAGGAAAAGATTTCAACTTTTGATACCTTCAAGATTTCAAAATATGCTTACGGCCAGGATTATCATGAAATTATGAAAGAAATTCTGCAGGAAATGGTTGCAGAACTTAAAGAAGAAATCGGCGATTTTCACTGCCGGGTTTTTACGGATTCGGCGCCGGTTCTGGAGAGAAGCTGGGCAAGAAAATCGGGAATTGGCTGGGTGGGAAAAAATGCCAACCTCATCACCAAACAGAGCGGTTCCTTTTATTTTCTGGCGGAGATCATCTGCGATCTGGAGCTTCAGGAAGATGATGCAACCACCGATCATTGCGGAACCTGCACCAAATGTATTGACGCCTGTCCGACAGACGCGATTGTTTCTGACAAAATTATCGACGGAAGCAAATGTATCTCCTACGCCACGATTGAGCTTAAAAACGAAATCCCTGAAAGCTTCAGAGACAAGATGGACGACTGGATGTTCGGCTGTGATATCTGTCAGGATGTGTGTCCGTGGAACCGGTTTTCAACCCCTCATCAGCAGGAAAAATTCAAACCCAATGATTTTCTTAAAAATTACAGTAAAGAGGACTGGAAAGAACTGACGCAGGAACTGTTTTCGAAAATTTTCAGAAAGTCACCGGTTAAAAGAACAAAGTTTTCAGGTCTAAAGCGGAATATTGAATTCCTCGGACAATAGCGCTTGCGGAAACCTTCAGGTTCCGAACAATTGGCAAACGGCTAAACACCAATTTATTCTTAATGTTAGCCTGATTCTTTAATACATGTTCCATTAAATTGACAATGATTTTAGAGGGAAAACAATTCTGTGAAAATCAGTGTCTTTTCTGTGTTCTTTTCGGTGCTTTTTTTACACGGATTTTGAATCTTTTTATCGTTTTAGAGTTTTTAGGCATAAATCATCATTTTTGTGATGAATAAATTTAAAAATTATTTTCAAATGCAACAATACCTTGCGGAAAATATAATATTAATTTTTTATTACATTTGAAAAATGAAGAAAACCGTTCTTATTATACTTAAAGCAATTTGGGCAATCATTGGTGTAACCGCTGTTTATGTTCTTTGTGGATTTCTAATTCCTTATATTGAAATTGCTGAAAAACCTGTTTCCGAACCTGAAAACATTACCGTATATATTTTGACGAACGGCGTTCATACCGATTTGGTAGTTCCCATAAAATCTGCGGAAATCGACTGGAGCAAAGAAATATCTTTCGATAACACGGTTTCAAAAAGGACAGATTTCAATTATCTTTCCATTGGCTGGGGCGATAAAGGTTTTTACCTGGATACGCCCACCTGGGCAGAACTGAAATTTTCAACGGCTTTTAAAGCGGCATTCTGGCTGGGCGAATCTGCGATGCACTGCACTTTTTACGATAAAATGACAGAAGGTAAAGACTGCAAAAGGCTCACCTTAACCCATGAGCAGTATCTGGATTTAATTCAGTTCATCAGGAATAAATTCGACCGCGACCATAACGGAAAGCCGATCCTCATCAAAACTGATGCTGTTTACGGAAAAAATGATGCTTTTTATGATGCAAAAGGAAGTTATAATTTCCTTGAAACCTGCAATACCTGGACGAACGACGGTCTGAAAGCGGCCGGACAAAAAGCCGCGCTGTGGACCCCAACCGACCGGGGAATTTTTCAGCATTACCAATAAAAAAAAACTCCCGTTATAGGGAGTTTACTATCAAAAGACATCAATTATGAAAAAATTTAATTTGAATGAATTTGTGGTGATGTGTTTTTAATATTTTTTTTAGGTCTGTTACTTTTAATCTTTAATGGCCAAACTGAAAAATAAATCGATTTCGTCTTTCACATAAACAATTCCTCCCATTTTCTTTGGCGGTACGATATTGAAATCTGAAAACTTCAACCTTTTGTTGCCTACCAGACTGTTATTGTACTCGCTGAATTCGATTGCATATTTTTTGGTTACCGTCATCATCTTCACTTCTACAATCGCTGAAAATCTGTTGGCTGTTGTTTTGCGGAAATTCAGAAATTTAATGGTTAATACCGGATATTTTTCTGAGTTCAGGGTTTTCCGGAAATCGGAAGTCATCATTTTGTTTCTGCAGTCGAAATCGTTAACCTGCAGCTGCACATTCGGAAGTTGATTTCCGGTGAATGAGTAGATCGAACCTGAGTTCTTGAAATTGTCATTCGTGCATTTAAAAGTACTTACGTTGGTCCATCCGGTAATTTCCACTCCGTTGTTTTGGGAGAACAGAAGCACCGGGAAGATACTTAGCAGCAATATGATGATATTATTTTTCATGGCGTTTTAAAAAGAAAGGGGTTTGAACAAAACCCCTTTCCAAAGAAATATTAAAAATTAGAAACCTATGGTTGCTTCGAACATAATTCCATTGAATTTACCTCCTGAAAGTGCTGATTTCTGTTGTTTTGGTACTGATGTATCCATTACATCCCATACAGTGCTTTCATTGTATTTCTGAGTTACATATTCCACTTTAGCAAGAACGTTTTTAGTCATATACCAACCGCCTGCGATGTTGAATCTGTCGATTTTTCTTTCTAAGGCTCCGTCAAAATCCTTACCGTTAATAGCATTGTATTTTCCTCCTAAGTAGAACTGTTCTTTTCCACCGAATCTGTATAATAACTCTCCTGCGTATTGGTTATAAGTACCGTCTGAATCTCTCTTCGTTGTAGCGTTGAGCAATTTGTTACCGGTTACATATTCGTAAGTTCCGAAGAATTCCAAACCTTTGTATTTAACGAATGGGTTAATCTGTACCGCTGTCATTTCTTTGAAACCTGGGTCAAATCTACCTGTTGATTGGTTTGATGTTCCCATTGCATCAGATAATGCGCTGTTTGCAGTGTTGGTTACCAATAAAAGATAATAATATCTTGAACCCGCTCTGTCATCTCCGTATAGTTTACCGTTAGTGCTTAAACCGTTGGTTTTAATTACTGAACCGGATAATCTCACTCTTAAATCCTGCTGAATCTGTTTGTCGTACGATAATTTTGCATAGATTGACGGTTTGTTGTCCGCAGTTCCTTTTGTAGCAGTCTGGTTCAATTTACCATTGGAAACCCCTAACATACCCATGAAACCGTTTTTGTAGTAATAAACCTCCCCGAATGCCTGTGTTGTAAAGGAATCCATGATGTTGTTTTCACCAAATGAATTGTTGATTGCTTCAGCATTATCAGTTCTTTTGAAATGCGCATCACCGAAGTTGATTTCGTCCATACCCACTTTCAATCTAACATCTTTCATTACATTTTCCAAAAAGCCTTTAGAAATAAAGTCAAGATTGTCAACCTGAATATATCCTCCTTTTACCCAAGCTTCGTTGTGGTGACGTGCAGAAAGATAAGTTCTCAAATGCATTTTCACTCCTTTTGCCAGGTAAGCGTTGATATCTAAATTCGCAGTTGGTAAGTTGAAATCGCTACCCATTGTATTAAGTACATAATCTTTACCTAAAGCTGCTGTTGTAGAATGATCCAAAGCCTGAAACTGTAAAGCGAAATCGCCGCCTACTGAAACCTGTACTCCATCATACTCAGGAGATTCTCCTTTTGGATCTTCAAAGATGTTACGGGTTGTTTTTTCCGGAGCCAAATAGTCTCTCATCGAAGTTGTGGTTTCCTGAGCGTTTAATACACTTACTCCGGAGAACAGTACTGCAAGCATTGAAGCTCTCATTAACATAGTTTTCATATTCTTAAAATTTTAATTTTTATATTTAAATTAGTTGGCTACCACATTTACTGTGATTTTCACGTCGTTACCAGTTTTCACAGTGTTCATCATAAATGATGGTGGAGTCACTCCGTAATCAGTTAATTTGATAGATTCTGTTCCGGTAATGGTGTAATTGTTACCGCTTTTGGCTACAGTTACCGGGAAGCTTACGGTTTTGGTTACATTAGTTACGGTAAGTTTTCCTGTCATTGTTCCTTTACCCATATTTACAGAAGTTGCAGAGAAAGTGATGTTCGGATACTTGTCTGCATTCAGCGCTTTGTAAGCATTGCTGTCCATTGCTCCTTTTCCGCTTTTGAGTGTTTTAGAACCCATCCCGTAAGTAATATCAGTAATGGTGTTTCCTGCAACGTTTCCGGAGAAAGATCCTGCAGTGGAAGTCATAGACCAGTCGTGCATGGTTGAAGTTCCTGTAACGGTAGTTTTAACTGTTTTGCTGCTAATTTTCTGTGCAGCTACCAAGCCGGAAAAAAGTCCGAATGCTAAAACCAAGATTTTGAAGTTTGCTAAATTTTTCATGTTTCTAAAATTTAATAATTATCGTTATTTATCTGTTCTCTTATTTTGTACTACAAAGATAGAACGATATTTATCAAATCCATAATAAAACAGCTTTAAATTCATATGACATATATCTTATTACGGAAGATGATTAAATTATAATCAATAAAAACGATATATTTTTTAATAATATACTAAAATATGAAATAATTTATAACTTATACTTAAAAAAAAGAATACAACGTTAAATAATGTTAAAACGAATTTTAAACATCCATTTAATAAAGCGTGACAGAAGTCATACAAAAGAATATCAATATGTGAAAATAAAAGATATATTTATAGAAAGAAGTATATTGAATAAGGTTAATTAATAAATTTTAGTTATTCAGACACATATATTTATAAGAATAATTGTTTGGATCGGAGGGCGTGACGAAATCAAACTGACTTTAACCCTGTCATTCCTATTGATCCCTCATTCTATATATAGACAGAAGGATATCGCACAAAAAAACCTCTGTAATAAAACAGAGGTTTTGTACCCGGTGCCGGAATCGAACCGGCACATCTTGCGATACTAGAGTTTGAGTCTAGCGCGTCTACCAATTCCGCCAACCGGGCAGCTTTAAATTGGTGTGCAAATATAGAATTTTTTTTATTTGTGAAAAACTATTTTCTGATATTTTTCAATATTAATGAGAAGTTGAGCCCCATTGGTCTGAAAATCTGAAAACTAAATTTACGTTGCATTAAAACTGCAGTTCCAACCCGTCATAAGCAAGATGCACATTTTCAGGAAGTTCATCCTGAGTTTCACCATGCGTTCCCAAGTGATGGGAAATATGGGTAAGATACATTTTTTTGGGTTTCAGTTCCTCAAAAAGTTCCAAAACCTGAGGCAGAATGAAATGTGCAGGATGAAAATTCTCTTTGCGGATACAGTTCAGGATTAAATAATCCAGATTCTTCAGTTTTTCCTTCTCTAATTCCGTAATATAACTTGCATCCGTAATATAAGCGAGATTCTTAAACTTAAAACCCAGTATCGGAATCTTATAATGCATCACCTCCACCGGAATCACTTCCGTATCAAACAGATGGAATTCTTTATCAATTTCGTGCATTTCAAAAGAAGGTGCGCCGGGATATTTCACATTGGCAAATGCGTAAGAAAATCTCTGCTTCACCTCATCTCCCACTCTTTTGACGCAATACAGCGATACATCTTTTCCGGTACGGAAAATTAACGGTCTCACATCATCCAACCCGATCACATGATCATTGTGTTCGTGGGTCAGAAGAATGGCATCCAGATGATCCTCTTTATTATCAAGCATCTGCATCCGGAAATCAGGACCGCAGTCAATCAGGATCTTTTTGCTGCCATCAGTGGTGACCAAAGCCGACGAACGGTAGCGCTGATCTTTGGGATTGGATGAAGTACAAACTTCGCAATGGCAGCCGATCACAGGAATTCCCTGAGAAGTACCGGTTCCTAAAAATTTCAGCTTCATTTCTTTTGACGTTGGTATGGTTTATCGGTAAATGTACAAAAATCAATAAAGCGTTTCACTAAGTTGACTCCTGTCTTTTGTATCAGGGCAAAGTTACTTATTTGTAGAAAGCATTGCAAGTAACCGCAACCTAATGGTGATCAGCACCAGCAGGTTCCATGACCCGGCTTTTATCAGTCAAAACAGCCGACATCCGCCATTGACAAGGTATAATCTTTGCACGCCGGGCACAGGTTCCCTTCTGTATGCAGTTTGATGGGGTAAAAGTCTATCGTGCGGCTGTTATTGGGAAACCCTGATAAAATATTTTCGTTATAGAAAACGTAATCAGGATAAAACATTTTCTTTTTAATATTCACCATTTCCAATCCGGAGCTGCCATTCCTTAAGGCCGGTACCTTGCATACACTCCCGTGGTCAGCCATTCCTGCTCCATAATAGAGTTCTTCCGTTTTGTAGCCGCAAGTGCATGATGCTTTAATGATAGTTCCCATTGTCCTTTATCCATTTAAAATTTCATCTTTGGTCGTCCGACCGTTTATCTGAATTTTTAACTCACCATTCAAAATTAATTAGCTAAATTCAGCAGATGTGAAATATCCGGTAGAATATCCGGCTCCTCCGGAGGAAGCATGGACTTATACCGTGAACAGATTTCCGCCACATTATGAGCGTAATCAACCTCAGCAAGATCGTAAATGAGCCCTTCATCTTTAACGATTTTCTGTCTGAAATCCACTTCATACGGGAACCCCGATCTTACAGCTTCATACGCAGCAACCACCCTGTTGAGCCAGTCCCTTAACACCTCTTCGGTAAGAACGGGAATGCTGATGAATTCAGTCCAGAATTGCTGTGCGGTTTTTTCTTTTTAGCATACTGTAAAAACACTTCCAGCTGCCAAATATACTTCATGAACTGCTCCTCAAAAGAATAGATATTACCATCCTCCCAAGCCACAACATCAAAATATTCAAGATAATCAAGATACCAGGTCCTGTAAAATTTCATCCGCAGGAAACCATCTTCCCGCATTCTGTTCTCCAGGAAGGCTACCGCATTATCGGAGATGTTCTTTGCGGTGGTCATTTTGTCGCCTTCCCGATGCTCCTCATAATCCTCTAAATAAAAAATACGCATTTCATCCCGTGATGTAATCTCTGCATGTTCGGACTGACTGCAGTAAAAGAGGGAAATGTCAGTTATTTCATTATTTTTTTCAACCAAAAGCAAACTTAAATAACAGAAACCCTCACCGTTAATAAAACAGTAACTTTTCGCATGCTCTGCAATGTATGGTACGTTGGCAGGATAGGCGGTAAATGGAAGGTTTCCGTTGCGGAATTTTGCGAAATGTCTTTCTAACCCGTCCACGAACCTGGATTTTGGAATGCCCTGATATAAATACTTCTCATCGAGAATTGATGCAAGCATTTCGCTGTCAAGATTTTCGAAGGCGGTAATAATCTGTTGTTTTTTATCGCTGCTCATGTGCAAAATAATTTCATCCTGATCATCTGAGATCCGAACCGGAGAAAGTCAATATATAAGACTAAAATACCCGAAGTAAGACCATCATCAAAAGCGACCGGATTTATGCTAAAACTAAGATAGTAATTTTTTCAATATTATTTTGAAAATTTGAACAGGGAACTGAAATCTATAAAAAGGCCTCTCTTACCTCAATTTAAAGGAGGTATTTATTTAATAACAAGGGAGACTTTATCCTTTTTCAGGAAAATGATTTTAGGGATCATAAAACAAATCTGTCTTATCCGGAAATACCTCCACTTGATTATTTGTGCCTGATCGTTCAGATTGTCAACCGGGATGTTTACAAGTAAATACCACCGGATAAGCGGTTCTTCTCTCCTCATGATGCCTTGATTGTAAACTATTATGTTAGAAAACGTACAAGTTATTTACAATGGCGCATACTGTAACCATACTATATCCATACTATATCCATACTATCTCCATACTATATCTATACTATATCCTATCAAAGTGCAACACTATAAAACGCAACTGTCCCCAGTAATTTACCGGGATTTCTCACTAATTTCAGGTGGTTTGCGCCGTAAGATTTTTCTCCTTAATCAGATGATCTAATTTTTCGGTCAGAGTGGTAAGGATTTCATCCATTAGTTCGGGTTGGCCGGGTTTGAAACGGTATGAACGGTCTGTGTATTTTAAAAACGAATCGGTCAGTCTGAAAAAATAAGGGTGGATTTTATCAAACAGAAATTCTATTTTTTCCAAGGATGGACTGGCATATACGCATCACTTCCAGGTGTCATCCATTTTGTTTAAATCAGGCAAATATCTGCATAGGAGCAGTATAAATATAACCTCAGCATTCTCATCACCCATGAGAGAACAGGAATATTAATGTCTCAGCATTTTCCTCTTCGGATGTTGTCCGTGCAGTAAAATAGTGGTTCACTGTTTGGGTCATTCTTCCCCAGTAATAAAATACTATGTAAAACAGAAATCCCGAGAATACTCTCGGGATTTTTATTATTTGATACTTAATTCAAAATAGGCAGCTCCGAAAAAATGAAAGAAAGATTTCGTTGGGTTTTATGGAGCAATTTGTTTAGTAATACCCTATTGTTGCTTAAAATTATTCTAAATTTATACGTCCATCTTTTATTTTTACGTTCCCCGTCTCAACCAATATATTAATCGCAGTACTTATAATATGGTCAATTTGAGTTCCAACCTTCATAAAACCAAATGTCTTGGACGTAATTCTTACCAAATCCTCTTTGGCTAAACTTAAATTCATTTCCAGAATTTCCATTACCACCAACATGATTTCTTCCTGAGAAATGTCTTCTATTGCTCTTTTTTCAACTGAGTTATCTCGGTACTGATGAAGATTTTCCGGGGTGACCGTTTCACTCCAATAGAAAACCTGATGGGTTTTATTTTTCGAAACTTCCGGTACACTTTCCACTATTTGTGTAAGATAACCATTGAGTTTAGAACCAGCTCTTGTAGTATTCCATAATTTAAGAACCTTTCTGAATATGTAATTTTTGCTGATCGGAGCTTCGACTGAAATAATTTTGGTGAATTGATCAATTAGTAAAGTACGGTTCTCCAAAAAGTATATGCTCTCGGAATTCGCGGATGCTGCACATTCCAGGACCGCATATTCGTAAGGAATCATAGCTTTATTGAAACCGGTACTTTCAACTTCCAGTAAAGTATTCTGCGCTTTAAGTGGTTCCTCTGGTAAAACAGGCGCAACGGCTTTTTCCTTTTTTACAAGGTTTTTATAATGCTCCACTTTTTCCTCTACCTGCTCAATGATTTTATCCTTGTTTTTCAGCCAATCTAACGTCCAAATTCGATATAAATTCCAATCCAGACCCGCTAATACATTGGGTGCCAATAGTTCCCGGTCGTTTGTGGTGTGTATATTATAGTAGTTTTCACCATCGACCAATATGCCCAGCACATACTCATTTTCATTTTCTGGATGTACAATTCCCAAATCTACTTTATAATCAGAAGTACCAATATTTCTGCTCACTTTTAATCCCCTATCTTCCAAGTGTTTTGCAATAGATTCAGTGAGTAAAATTTTGTCTGTATTTTCCACAGGCAAACGGAGGGCAATATTGCCTTTTTCCGCAAAATAAAGGAAGTCTTTCAGACCCTTCACCCCTTCAGATTTTGTCCGGTTTAGGTCTATTTGGTCACTCTTCAAAGAAGAAAATACTTTCATTTCATAGCGCGCTCTTGTAACTGCCACATTTAATCTTCTCCATCCTCCGTCGCGGTTCAATGGGCCAAAGTTCATCGATATTTTATTTTCCTCATCAGGACCATATCCAATAGAAAACAGAATGATATCCCGCTCGTCGCCCTGCACATTTTCAAGATTTTTAATGAAAATCGGCTCTTCGGTATTCATCGCGAATTGTTCGAATTGCTGATTTTCCTGAAATAATTTCTGCAATAAATCTTCAATTAATGTCTGTTGGGTCTGACTAAAAGTTACAACACCTAACGACTTTCTGTTACCTGAAGACAGATGTTTTTTGATATAATCAATAATTGCAAAAGCTTCATTTTTATTTGTTCTGGTTTTCCCCTTGTCATAAAAACCTTCCACAAATTCAAACGTTACCTTCTGATTCAAATCATCAGGAGAAGGAAACGTTAATAATTTACTGTCATAAAAATTTTTGTTACTAAAGGATATTAAACTCTCGTGCTTGCTTCGATAATGTCTTAGCAAATAATTTGACGGAATTGATAAGGCCAGACAGTCTTCTAAAATACTTTCCAGGTCCTCCATTTCTATATTATCTTCATCCACTTTCGAAGAAGAAAAGAAACTGGTTGGCGGCATCTGTTTTGGATCTCCTACTATTATGGCCTGCTTTGCTCTCGCTAAAGCACTTATTGCTTCTGATGTTGGCAATTGTGACGCTTCATCAAAGATGACTAGGTCAAAATGCTCGCTATCCACGTCAAAATATTGCGCGACTGAGATCGGACTCATCAGCATGCATGGTTTTAACCGTGGAATTAAAGCCGGAATCTGATCAAAAAGCTTCCTTATAGAAATACCTCTCCCTCTGCTCCTAATTGCTTTCTGTAAGAATCCAATTTCCGAGGTTTGAGCAGCATCCTGACTGAAATTTGGAATATTTGAACTTAATTTTACAATTAATTTATTTTTAGAAATATCTACAAATTCTTTATGGAGGCTTTTGTACTGCTGAATTAATGATTCGTAAATATTAATATCAAAACCTGTTAAAACTTCAGAGTCGTAAGTGGTTTGGATGAAATGATTGAAGTGCAGTACCTTATAAAAATCAAACTGGACATTATTAGGATTTACTTTCCCTTCCTCCAGCAGATCCACAAACCATTTAAGATCTATTTCCGGTGCTTTAGTGCGGTAAATATTGTAATTAATCCAGTTTTCCAACTGATGGAGATTGACTTTTATGTCCGAGAGCTTCTCCAGATTCGGAATTTCTGACAGATAATTTTTAAGATTCTTTTCCGTATTTTCGAGCAGGTTTGCGTCTGCTTTGACCTGCTCAATTTCCCCTGTTATATTCAGATTTATAAAGTTCGCTTTCATCCATTCCTCCGGGCTTTCAACCAAAGACTGTTTTAGACTTATATCCAGATGTTCCACGTTCCGAAGAGACGTTTGGAGATGTTCAGTGTCCAGATTATCATTCAGGAAATAATGTGTGCGCAAACTGCTGTAAACATTAAACTTATTTTCAGAAAGCTTATCCTTTGCAGTCTGATACTCTTCCAATTGGCTAAATAGCTGATCAATAATTTCTTCGGAATCTATTTTTATATTTGCATAACCCTGTAACTGCTTTTTTATTTTTCGCTGATTAATCCATTTTGGCAGAAACCACGAATGTCTGTACTGATTCCATGTTATTCGTAAAGGATTCCAATTCATACCGAGAATATTCCTGCTGAATTTTACTGTAATAGCAGATTCCAGACTTTGCATTTTATCGTTTAGTTCAATCCAAAGATTCAGATGCTGCTGCTTTTCTTTGTCGAAATAAAACTCAAAAAGCACAGGATGAATTTGATTTTCTTTAATAAAGTCCAAAACCGATGAAAAGGCCTTGTACTGACTACTATCGATTTGATATTTATTAAATAAATCCTGGGCTTTCTCATAAGCCGAGCGGTAATTCTCTATCGCTTTTGAAAGATTATTCTGATGATCGAACTGATGGCTGTCTATTTTTACCAGACGTAACGGATGAGTGGAGGGCGCGCCAGTTTTCGCAGTAACAGAACTGAAAGGCACAATCCAATCGTTCCAGATATTCCATTTTGAATAGGTTAGATTTTTAAAGTCAATATGTACTTTTTCTCCTTCAGAGAAAGAAACTGCATTACTTTCCAAAAACGAAATAGAATCATATAAGCTCCAACCTATTGGATTCTTATCATGTAATTGAGTGACGTATTTGTTTATTTCTTTTTTACGCTCGTCTAATCGCTGTGCCTCCTGTAAAAAATCTTTGGCCAACTGGTACTTTGGTATTTCTAAAACATCCTCGAACTGTTTCAGTACATCGGACTTTTTAGATTTATTTGAATGCAGTTCCAGGCAGAAAGGAGCCAAGCCAATATTTTTCAAACGCTTATGCACAACATCTAACGCCGCTTTTTTTGCTGCCACAAACAAAACTTTTTTATTGTTGGCTAAGGCATCTGCAATGATATTGGTAATGGTCTGAGATTTTCCCGTCCCCGGCGGTCCATGAAGAATAAATGTTTTGTTCTGATTGGCATTCAGTACCGCATTTAACTGAGAATTGTCTGCAGGAATAGGTAAAGTTAACGCAGCCGAAGCCAGATTTTCCAACTCGAGATAGTCCGCATCAACACTTTCCAAGGTATTGGATAACTTACCGTCGATCAGACTTTTTACGATAGGGCTTTTTTGAATTTCCTCAGCATATTTGGAAATATCCTGCCATAAGATGAGTTTATTAAATGAAAAAGTCCCTAAAACGATCTGATGCAATACGTCCCAGCCTTCCATATTTAGCACAGCGCTGCGGATTATCGCTAATACCCTAGGAACATCAACACCTAAATCGTCCATCGGCAGCGTTTTGAGCGCATGGAGATTCAGGTTGTATTCCTGCTTCAGATATTCGACTAACGTGATGTTAATCATGGTTTCTTCCTCCCTACTCTTCAAAGTATATTTTGAAGTGACTGATTTTCTTGACAGTTCCACAGGAATAAGCAATATTGGGGCAAAACGCGGAACATCTCTGTTTCTGGGTTCAAACCACTTCAGCAGTCCAAGACCCAGATATAAAGTACTTTTTCCGTTTTCTTCTTCAGCAAGTTTGGAGGTCCGGAAAAGGTTTGTTAAAATAGCGTCTAAATCATCATTATGGTAGGTTGTGAGCAGGCGGTTGTATTTGAACTCATCGTTTGCAAGTTTAAATAAATCAGAGGAATTGTGTATAGGTGACAGATAGTTATTATATTTTCGCGTAACCGGCTGATTATTATCCGGTTGTATGGTATATTCCTTGCCTTCAGCTAAAGTATCCTCGAGCAGGTTAATTTTGAGATCCACAATCTGAAGCATGCTCTTGGTAAAGCGTAAATTGAGCAGATTATTCCGCAATGATAAATCCAGCAGTTTCCGCTCCCATATTTTCTGTTTGGTTAGATTGGTGAAATCTGTGAGTTCAAGATTATCGTAGGTTTCTCCCAGATTGTATTCAGCATCTAAATCACTGTCGGTATTGCCAACTGGAAGTAGAATATTATTCTTTAATTCTGTCTGAATTGTTGCAGTTGGTAAAGGCAACACACCATTAGACCTTGTATTCTTAATATCGAGAGAAAGCACAAAATCAGCCTCATTCAGTAATTGCACTTCAGCTTCTGCGATCGCTTTGCTGAACGGTATGTTGCTTCCTTTGCAGAGGGTGGTTGTTTCAATTATTACAATCTCCCTGATTCCTTGCGCAATCCTCTTAGCAATCGCTGCCTGATCAAAATTGATCATCGACTCGAAGCGCTTATCTTCAAGCCAGACTCCTACAAAAGCGTGCCCTTTTGTAATAATGATGATGGGGTTTAGATCGCTTGCTTCAAGACAAGCCGCGAACAGCAGGGTAATATCAATACAGTTTCCAAATTTAGTGTCTAGAACCTGATCGACAAGTCGGATTCGTTGACCATGATTTTCAAAACTCGGCGGCATCGCACTATAGATCAACTCTTTATTCTGAATCGCCTTGTATAATGCAGAAACCATTTGAATGACCCTCTCTTTATTTTGAGCCTGATAACCTTCGAATGCTAACGTAAACCCATTTTGCTCCAAAATTTTTATAGCATCAGATTGTATTTCATAGATCTTGGAATTATTGGGAGTAACATATGAACTCAGCAGTTGTGGAAGAAACTGTAAACCACCGAAATAGTCTATTGGCAGCACGTCTAAATTAAATTGCGTTGTAGCAACTTCCGTATCATTCGAAAAAACAATAATCCTGATGCAATCGATATCTTTTTCTGAATGGTTTTTCAATAGCTGCAACTGATAGTGAAAATCAAAATGAGTAAGGGTAAAAGAGCCGCCGGAAACCTTATCTATGAAAGTACTATACTTTTCGAATATTCCTTGACTTGATGTTATTTCCACTTTAATATTTTCCAGTTCTTCGTTTAAATTTACGACCGTAACTGAAGACAAGAAATTATACTTATTCAAACTAAAAGTATAGTTGAAATAAGGGGTGCTTTTTACGATGATTTCGGGTGTAAAGGCTTCAGTCATTTGTGTTTTATGTTAATGGTTAGTTTCTATTCCTTTTAAAATTCTCCGCCTGCTCCAACAAATTTTTATAAACCTCATCCTGCGTAATCGGCGGATAGCCGAACTCGTGCAGTTTTACAATGATTTCCATTTTCAATTGTGCTTTAATATCTGCTCTGTCGCTCCAATCGGGAAATCTGGCGGTATCATCTACAATCTTTTTAAATTATTTTGCCCTATTTTGTCTTGGTTTCTATAATTATCAATTTTGTTTGTAAATTTTCTGATTATTAGTTTTAGTTTCTAATTATTTTGTTATAAATGCTATTTTATTACCCTTGTAAACACTCCAATCACTTTAAAATCCATCGTCTCCTCATCTTTTAAGACAATTGAATCAAAAGGCTGAGTAGATAAAGGTTTCAAAGAGATTTCCTCATGATGCCACCCTTCTTCATCAATGGTCTTTTTTTACTTGTGTACTCTTTTATTGTGTAGTTTGCTCCTGTTTCACTGTCGAAGATATCAGTACCTTCAACCAAGGTAATTAATCCGTTCCGACTGCCTGCTGAATATTTTTTGAATAAACTCAGGCTTTCATTCGGAATAACTTTGTTCAAGGTATTAAAAACCACTGCCTAAACAATCGTACAAATCACTTAAGCTTATAACTTGTTGCTGAATTTTTAACTTTTCTATTTAATCTTTAAACGTTTGTAACTAAAGTCTTTTAAGTATTTATAAAATCCTTAATTAACTCCAAAAGCTCCTCCTCATTCATCACCGCAATACTCAAAGCATTAATTTTCTCCATTTTCCTGGGTCCAACTCCGGTTCCTACCAATACCAGGTCCGTATTTTTTGAAATACTGGTGTTGATATCTGCCCCGCAGTCAAATAAAATCTGAGCTAATTTATTTCTCTGTTTCGGAAAGGCGGTAAACTCTCCGGTAATGACCACTTTTTTAGAATAGAAATAGTGATTTTCATACTTTGGTTTTTCACTGGGATAAATCAAAGAAGAATCAATTCTCTTTGTTGAAAAAGCTTCGGTAAAGAAATCCGCTTTTATATTTTCTTTCTTTATCTTGTTCTCAGGCACAAAGGAACTGTTCAAGGTAAAAAACTGATTCATCTTCAGAAAAACAAATCCACAAACCTCAGCATCATACTGAGAATTGTGATGAAGCATTTCGCTGAAACTCAGATTGAACAATTTAGCCAATGTAGGTAATTGATGATTGTTCAGATAAGGAAAAAGCTGCTGAGAAAGCTGCAGGGTACAGACGCCCTGGTAAGCAGGCATTTCCATTTCATAGTAAGAGAATAAACTTTCTAAAATTGGGAACTCGACTGCACATCCATTATGTGCAATTACAATCTGACCTTCAATGTGTTCACGGAGCATATCCCAAATAATGGGAAAATGAGGAGCAGAACAGGTATCTTCCGGAGTAATTCCGTGAATAGAAGTATGAAGTGGCAGATATTCATTTCCAGGTGGCTGCACGAGAAAATTATTGGAAAAAATGATATTTCCATTTTCAAATACTGAGATACCGATACTGCAGACCGAACAGGAATCTTTGTTTGCTTTTTCAAAGTCAATGGATGTGAATCTCATGATTGCATTATGGTTTTTTCAAATGTAAATAAAAAAATGGCATCTATTTTACGGGAATCCGTAATAACAAAAATAGTTATGCGACGTGCTCTACCATAATCACTTATTGTGTTTTGATTTTTGCATTTTTTAATTCTTTGTTAAATCCAGAAATCATCTTTTTAAATCATGCGAGATTACCGCAAATTCCCGCATTATTGACTATTCATTTTTATCTGCGAGTAATCACTGAATAAACATACGATTTTTGTAAAGAGACTTTTGTACCTCATACCTTTGTATGATGAGTCTATTAATAAAGAGTTGATTTCATTCTTAAAGTATTTTGCTGTTGGGTCGAATTCCAATTCGCCTATTTGGTTGTCGGAAGATCAAAAATCCGGCCCGGCAAAGTCAGCATTTTGGGCATCGATTTTCATTGAACATCCGATAATGACGATGCTTCTATTTATACGCATTTGCAAGAAAAAATTATGTTATTGCCCGAATAATTCTTAATTTTACCAAAAATTAGAATTGCCCGTGCTTAATCAACAACTGACCCCCAAACAGAAAGCTTTAGCCATTAATTTAGACGCCAATATTTACGGAACCTTTGCCGAAATTGGTGCCGGTCAGGAAACTGTGCGTCATTTTTTCAGAGCTGGCGGCGCTTCGCGAACGATTGCAAAAGCGATGTCGGCTTATGACAAAGATTTCAGTGATGCCATTTACGGAAAGGAAGCCAAAAACAGATATGTTACGCAAAACCGTCTCCGTAAGATGCTTCGCTATGAAGTTTCGTTAATTGAAGAAAGGCTGACGCGGGAAAACAATCCGGGAAGAAAATTCTTTTCCTATGCCAATACAGTAACCACCATTAATTTCAACAAGACCATGAAAGGTCACGGTTGGGTGGGTTTACGCTTTCAGCTGGATGAGAAAGAAGATTATAATGAAATTGTTTTCCACGTAAAGTTTATGGAAAATGATGCGACGCTGCAGCAGGAAACGCTGGGAAGCCTCGGTGTTAATTTAATTTATGGAGCCTATAATTTCTCAGACAACCCCCGCAGACTGATTGAATCTTTATACGATGATATTTCAACCGACAATGTTGAGATTGATATGATTGATTTCAGCGGACCGGCTTTCACGTATGTTGATAACCGTCTGATGAGTCTGCAGCTCGTAAAAAACGGGATGACCGATGCGGTAATTTTCAATCCGGAAGGAAATAATATGCTGCCTGCAGACATCCTCTACAAGAAAAACATTTTCGCAGTGCGTGGAAGTTTCCGCCCTGTAACTCTTGTGAATATTGATATGTTCGAGAAGGGGCTCGAGATGTTTATGAAAGATTCCAACTGCAGTTTTGAAGAAACCGTAGTGCTTTTTGAGATTACCATTTCCAATTTAAGAGCAGCGGGAGATATTGATGAGCGAGATTTCCTCGACAGAGTTGATGTGTTGGCGAAACTGGGCTACACCGTCATCATCTCGAATTTCTCAGAATATTACCGTCTTATTGATTATTTTGCCAATTACACGAACGGCAAAATAGGCGTAGCGATGGGCGTGAACAACCTGTTGGATGTCTTTGATGAAGACTACTACAAAAACCTTTCAGGAGGCATATTGGAGGCGTTCGGTAAGTTTTTCAAACAGGACATGAGGGTTTACCTTTATCCTTACAAAGATCCTGAAACCCATGAACTGCTCACTTCAAACAATTTAAAAGTTCACGACAATCTTAAAGAATTATATAAATATTTCAAACTGAATCAGCGGATTGTAGATATTAAAAATTACAATCCCGATTATTCAGAAATTTATTCCCGTGAAATCCTTAATAAAATTGCCAATCATGAAACGGGCTGGCAAAAGCAGGTTCCTGCAGGCGTTTCCGAAATGATTATCGAACGCGGAATGTTTGGCTACAAGGAAGAATTAAAACTCAAAGAATTCTCTTAAAAAAAAATAAAATGTCAGAAATAAAAAAAAGACTTTCCTCCATTCTGGAAAGCCCCAATCATAATACCGAAATTAAACTTCAAAAGATCTGTTACCTTCTGGATCAGGAAATTCCGTACTTTAACTGGACTGGATTTTACTTCAAAAACGGTGATAAAGATGAATTGATTTTAGGCCCTTATGTGGGTGCGGAAACCGATCACACCATCATTCCTTTCGGAAAAGGAATCTGTGGACAGGTGGCAGTTTCCAACGAGACCTTTGTGGTTCCTGATGTTCATGATCAGGATAATTATTTAAGCTGTTCCATCGATACCAAAGCAGAAATTGTGGTACCGATTATTAAAAACGGTGAAAACATAGGGCAGATTGACATTGATTCCCACACTTTGAATCCCTTCACCGCCGAAGACCGCGAAATGCTGGAATGGCTGTGTGACGAAATCGCAAAAATCATCTAAATTTCAACTGCGAAAGCACCAAAATTTTCTACAATTATTGATATAACTAAAAGGAAGCAAAATAGTTTTTTTGCTTCCTTTTAATTATTTTGTTCCGGACTTTTTTCTTTTGGGACTTTAGGGGTTAATAAAGATTTACTGTTTTTCAGCCAAATCAGAAATCCCTTTTTTATCTAAACGGAAAACGGTCCATTCGTCCATCGGTTTTGCTCCGAGTGATTTGTAAAATTCAATAGACGGCGTATTCCAGTCGAGAACCGACCATTCGAAGCGGCCGCAGTTTTCAGCTTTTGCTATTTTTGCCAGTTCGATCAACAGTGATTTTCCGTAGCCTTTTCCGCGGTGTTCCGGCTCTACAAATAAATCTTCCAAATAAATCCCCGGTTTGCCCACAAAGGTTGAAAAATTATAGAAATACAGCGCAAATCCAACGGGATTCCCGTCTTCTTCGGCGATTAAAACTTTCGCAAAATGATTACTGAATATATTTTCTCTGAGTTCTTCAACAGAGGTAATCACATCATTTTCTAATTTTTCGTACACCGCCAGTTTTTTAATTAAATCAAATATAACGGGGGTATCATTTTCTGTTGCTTTTCGGATTTGGAACATTGTTTCTGTATTTAAAAATCAAAAATAATGAATTTTATTGTAGTTTTCCAATAAAAACGAGGCCCATAGCCCCGATTGAACGGCATGTCTGAGCTCTTTTTTGGCGGCGGCTTCGCCGCCGCCAAAAAAAGCGAGTAGTGAAAGCGGGAAAAAGCTTCAAATTAAAATATACAATTGCTTTTCGACGAAGTCAAAAAGCTTCAAAAAAAACCTCCGGAAAATTTTCCGGAGGTTATTACTTATTGCTGATTATTTATTACTTATATCTCGGTATCCAAATCCCAGTTCTGTAAATAATCGTGGACATGTTTCA
This sequence comes from Bacteroidota bacterium, assembly GCA_018902795.1. Lineage (GTDB taxonomy): Bacteria > Bacteroidota > Bacteroidia > Flavobacteriales > Weeksellaceae > Kaistella. The sequence goes on from JAHIQD010000004.1 coordinate 91,822, forward strand.
GGAACATTCCGCCCAAAGAACCGTCCACTACACGGTGATCGTAAGAATGTGACATAAACATCAGGTTACGGATCGCGATAACGTCGCCGTCTTTGGTCTCCAGAACGGCAGGTTTTTTCACAATAGCTCCCACCGCTAAAATAGCGACCTGAGGCTGAGGAATAATAGGTGTTCCCATCAGATTGCCGAAACCTCCAACATTGGAAATGGTGTAAGTGGCACCCTGGGTATCTTCAGGTCTGAGTTTCTTGTTTCTTGCCCGGTAAGCCAAATCATTAATCGCTTTTGCCAAACCTGAAAGGGAGAGCTGATCCGCGTTTTTAATCACAGGAACAATTAAATTACCGTCCGGAAGTGCTGTTGCCATTCCGATATTGATGTTTTTCTTTTTGATGATTTTATCCCCGTCTACAGAAACATTAATTAAAGGGAAATCCTGAATGGCTTTAACAATGGCTTTCACGAAAATCGGCATGTAAGTCAGTTTTTCACCTTCTCTTTTCTCGAATAAATCTTTATGTTTCGTTCTCCATTTTACCACGTTGGTCACATCGGTTTCGATGAAAGAAGTAACGTGCGGAGAAATTCTTTTGGAATTTACCATCGCATCAGCAATGATTTTACGGACTCTGTCCATCTGGATCACTTCGTCGCCCTCTCCAAGTTTAATTGGAGCGGAAACCGGAGCGGCAACTTGTACCGGAGCCGAGACGGGAGCAGATACAGCAGCTGTTTGAGCAGCCTGAACAGGTTTGTTTGCTCTGTCATTGACATAAGCCAGGATATCTTCTTTGGTGATTCTTCCTTCCAAACCGCTTCCTTTAATGGACTGGAGTTCGGTTTCGGAAATATTTTCCTGTTGTGCTATATTTTTAACCAGAGGAGATAAATAGATATCGCCAGAGAAGTCCTGAACAGTTGATTTTGCCAATGGCTGTTCCAGTTCTTTTACTTCTTCGCCGGAAAGCTGTGGAATTTCAGTATGTACGTCGGTATGAGATTTAGGTTCCTGGGGTTGGTCAGCAACGGGTTCACCAGCACCTGAAACTTCAAGAATGGCGATTGCTTCTCCAATTTTTGCCACTTCATCCTTCTGTTTCAGAATTTTAATAATTTTCCCTGAAACCGGCGTCGGAACATCGGAATCTACTTTATCGGTCGCAATTTCCACGACAGAATCGTCCTCTTTCACCATATCTCCTTCACTGAACAGCCAACTGATGATTGTCGCTTCCATCACACCTTCTCCCATTGAAGGAAGTAATAATTTATATTCTGCCATTTTTAATAATTCGGTTTTCACAAAGATAAAAATTTTTGCTGATTAACGAAATGTGAATTTTTATGCCACATTTTTGTTTTTTTTGTAATAATTAATTTAGGCAAAAACCAAATTCAGATTGTGGAAAAATATTTGGGGTGGTTTCAGAATTCAATGATTAAATTTGCATTCATAATCAAAAAAACAATGAAGAATTTATATATCATTGCGCTCTTCCATTTCAAAGAAAATTACATGATGGACGCCATTGAACTCCTGAAAAAACTGGTGTTTGAAACCCGTAAAGAAGAAGGCTGTTTACAGTATGATCTCATTGAAGACAGCGAAAACAAAGGCGTTTTTTTCCTTGTTGAACTTTGGGCCACTGAAGAACACCACCACCAGCACAACGCTTCGGAACATCTTTTTGAATTCCGTAAAAATGCCGCTCCCCTTTTTGAAAGCTCATCAGAAGTATACCGCGGATCGAAACTTTTTTAAGAAAACTCAGCATCAAACACTTCTAAGAAGTGTTTTTTTATTTTATCCTTTAATTCGATCATTTCGTCGGAAGAAAATTCTCTTTCGAGTTCGCGTTTTAGGGAAGTCACTGATTTGTCTTTAATTCCGCACGGAATAATGTACTCGAAATAGCGCAGATCCGTGTTCACATTCAGCCCGAAACCGTGCATGGTTACCCATTTTGAAGTTTTCACGCCCATTGCGCATATTTTGCGGACGTAAGGTTTGCCCACATCCAGCCAAACGCCTGTTTCGCCTTCGCTTCTCTCCCCTTTCAGGCCGTATTCTGCAATGGTCCGGATGATCACTTCCTCCAGATTTCTCATGTATAAAAAGATGTCGGATTTAAAATTATCCAGATCCAGAATGGGATAGCCTACCAACTGACCGAAACCGTGATACGTGATGTCTCCGCCCCGGTTGGTCTTCACAAACGTGGCGTTGATTTGCTCTAACTTCTGAGCATTGGCGAGCATGTTATGTTCGTCGCCGGATTTTCCTAAGGTATAAACGTGTGGATGCTCCACAAACAGGAGATAATTGGGTGTTTCTTCATATTCACCGTCGGTTCTGTCGCGGTTTTTCAGTTTCAGATCAATGATTTCCTTCATTAATTTTTCCTGATAACTGAATGCCGGTTCATAATCCATCAAACCCAGTTCCTCAAACTTTAATGTTCTATTCTGTATCGTAGTCATATTGTAAAAATTATTTGGGCAATCCCCTCTCCAGCGCTTTTGCCAATGCCCGGGTCGGGCTTTACGCTGCAATCTTTTTTTCGGGCGCGCCCGAAAAAAAAGGATTTACGCTTCAATCCCTATTGCGGGGAACGTTCCCATCGAAAACGCCTTTACCCATCGCAAAATTACAAAATTAATTTATTATGCTTTGAATAAAGCTTTTGGATTTCTCCTGCCAATCACCCTTCTCTAAAAGGATTTTAACGAAAGCGGTCCCGATAATTCCCCCTGCGGATTGAGCGGTAACTTTTTGAAAATCAGCTTTGCTCTTTATTCCGAAACCAATCATTACCGGATTTTTCAGATTCAGTTCGGAGAGGTTATAAAGATAATCCTCATTATTGATTTCTTTCGCCGCGTTTCCTGTCGTAGATGAGCTGGAAACTGCGTAGAGAAATCCCGAACTTAAAGAATCCAGATACCTGATGCGTTCATCTGAAGTCTCCGGTGTCACCAGAAAAGAAAAATTGAGCTGATATTTTTCTAAAATCTGTCTGTAATTTTTCTCAAACTCTATCGGCGGTAAATCAGGAATAATCAATCCTGAAACGCCTGATTCTGCACATGCCCGGCAAAAGTTTTCAAAACCGAAACTCAAGACCGGATTGATATACCCCATTAAAACAACAGGTATTTTAATCTCTGATTTTACAGATTTCAGCTGTTCAAAAAGTTTCGCAATGGTCATTCCGTTGAGAAGTGCAAGTTCATGCGCCTTTTGGATCACCGGTCCGTCGGCAACAGGATCGGAATAAGGCATCCCAATCTCCACCATTTCCGCACCGGAACTTTGTATGATTTTCAGAATTTCGGCGGTGTCTTCCAATTCAGGAATTCCCGCAGTGAAATAAATGTTGAGTTTTTTAGGATGCGGGGTATTGGGTGCTGGGTGCTGGGTGTTGGATGCTGGATGTTGGATGTTATTTTGATCGGTCATAATTTTTGTTTTTTAGTGAATGTTATTAAAAAGCCGGAAGTCGCGCCCCGACTTGCCTCCTTCTTTATTATTTTACTGAATCGGTGAACCTAAAGGTTTGAGTGGAGTTCTTTTTGCAGGGAGGAACGGTGAACAAAAAGCGGGAAAGGAGGACGGAAAAAGACGCCCAAATCATGCTACAAATTTTTAAGGTAAGTTTCCATGTCTTTATCTCCGCGTCCGCTCAGGCAAATCACGACGACATCGTCTTTTTTGAATTTCTTCTTTTCCAAAACCGCCAAAGCGTGTGCAGATTCCAAAGCGGGAATGATCCCTTCCAGTTTCGTGAGTTCCATCGCAGATTTCAATGCTTCGTCATCATTAATGGAGAAAAACTCCGCTCTTTTTTCTTTGAACAGATTCGCGTGAAACGGTCCGATTCCGGGATAATCCAATCCCGCAGAAATGGAATGCGGCTCGATCACCTGACCGTCTTCCGTCTGCATCACCAAACTTTTGCTGCCGTGCAAAACGCCCAAAGTTCCGAGAAAAGTTGTCGCTGCTGATTTACCGGAATCTACTCCAAAACCTCCGGCTTCTGCGGCAATAAGCTTTACGTCTTCTTCGTTCACAAAATGGTAAAAAGTTCCTGCAGCATTGCTTCCGCCACCCACACAGGCCATCACATAATCGGGATTTTCTCTGCCAATTTTTTCCTTAAGCTGCCACTTGATTTCTTCTGAAATCACACTTTGAAATCTCGCCACCAAATCGGGAAAAGGATGCGGACCGACCACACTTCCAATGATGTAATGAGTGGTTGTGGAATTGTTAATCCAGTCGCGCAAGGCTTCATTCACCGCATCTTTCAGCGTTTTGGAGCCGGAAGTGGCCGGAATTACTGTTGCACCCAGCATTTTCATTCTCGCCACGTTGGGAGCCTGCCTTGCAATATCGACTTCGCCCATGTATACGATGCATTCCAAACCGAGCAGCGCACATGCTGTTGCGGTGGCGACGCCGTGTTGTCCGGCTCCGGTTTCAGCGATAATCCGATGTTTTCCCAGTTTTTTGGCAAGCAACGCCTGTCCTAAAGCATTGTTGATTTTATGCGCACCAGTGTGATTCAGATCTTCTCTTTTTAAATAGATTTGAGTCTGGTATTTTTCGCTTAAATTTTTCGCAAAATATAAAGGAGTTGCTCTTCCGACATAGTTTTTCAGTAAATCCTGGAATTCTTCCTGGAATTCTGAGGACGCTATGATGTTGAGATAATTATTCTGTAATTCTTCGACATTCGGGTAAAGCATTTCGGGAACAAAGGCACCGCCAAATTCTCCGTAATATCCGTTTTCGTCAGGGTTTTTATAATTCATTTCAGTGTTATTTAAAGGTTATTTCCGGATGATGCTTCACTTCAAAATTCAGTGAATTGGCGATGAAACAATATTCAGTTGCCTTCTGATGAAGTTCAGTTGCTTTTTCAATCATCTCTTTTTCGGCAACAATTATTTTAGGTTTCAGGACGATTCCGGTGAACTTTCCACTTCCGTTTTCGTTTTCAATCATTGTCCCTTCCGCAAAATCAACATATTCCAAAACCTGAATTTTGCTTACAGAACAAAGATGCAGATACCATAATAAATGACATGATGAAACCGACGCCAGCAAAAGGTCCTCAGGATTATAGAGTAAAGGATTTCCTAAAAATGCAGGATCGGAAGAACCATTGATATCCGCTTTACCATCAACAGAAATAATATAAGTTCTTTCGTATGACCTGTAGTTTTTTGTGGATTCACCTGTATTTCCGGTCCAAATAATTTTGCTTTTGAAGTGATGATTTTTCATATGAGGGATGATAAAAAATTTTTAATTTTCTCCAGATCTTTATTTCCAGGCTCTATTTCAAATTTTGAATTGATATCGAGCGCAAAAGGCTGCTGTTTTAGATGGTGAATCGCATTTGCATTTTCCTGAGAAATTCCGCCGCTTAAAAAATAGGGGTTCGGGATTTCTATCTTATTCAACATTTCCCAGTTGAAAGTTTTTCCGGTGCCGCCAAATGATTTGGAATCCGTATCAAAAAGAAAATAATCAATGGATTTCAGATTTTTAATTTTTGATTTCAAATCCATTTCAGCTTCACTGATTCGAAATACTTTAATCAATTTAATTTCGGAATTCAATTTTTCTCTCAGCTCACAAATATAATTTTCGTCTTCATCGCCATGAAGCTGAATATAATTGAGTTTTGCTTTTTCTGAAACCTCCAGTATTTTGCTGATTCTTTCATTTACAAATACACCTACTTTTCCGTGATGGCTGATGTCTGAAATTTGATTAAATGTTAAGTGGTTCAAAACATATCGGGGAGATTTTTCGTAGAAAATAAAGCCCAAAAAATCTACATTCAACGAAATCAATTCCTGAATTTGGTCGGGTTTTGTAAGACCGCAAACTTTTAGCTTCAAATTTTCAAACTGTTTCATTTTCAAATTAATTTAGAAAATTCCTTAAACTCTTCCCCGGGATTTTCATTTTTCATAAAATATTCGCCCATCAGGAAACCGTCGAATCCTTTTTCTTTGAGGAATTTAAAATCTTCCACGCTGTAAATTCCGCTTTCTGCAACCGATAAAGTTCCTTCGGGCAAAAGATTTTTAAGGTTAACGGAATGTTGGAGATCCACTTTAAAATCTTTCAAATTCCTGTTGTTAATTCCCACTAAATCGACGTTATTATTGAAATGCCCGAGTTCATTTTCAGTATGGATTTCGAGTAAAACCTCTAAACCTAATTCATGCGAAAGTTCTGTGAATTCCTCAACCTGACTGACTGAAAGACAGGCAGCAATCAACAAAACAACATCCGCCCCGATTGATTTTGCTTCGTAAAACTGATATTCATCAATCATGAAATCTTTCCGAAGAACCGGAATATTAATTTCTTTTCTGACCTTTAATATATCCTTAAAATTTCCACCAAAAAAATCAGAATCCGTTAAAATGGAAATCCCGCTTGCTCCAGAATTTTCGTAGGACTTTGCGATCTCCAAAACATCTGCTGTACCATTGATCTTACCTTTGCTCGGCGATTTGCGTTTGAATTCTGCGATAATTCCGGATTTTGATTTTAAGGTTTCCTTTAATGAAAAAGTATCAAGTCCAAAAAATTCAGAATCTTTCAGTTGTTCCAATGAAATTTTGGATTTTGAAGCCTCAATTTCCTTTTTTTTCGTTGCGATGATTTGATCTAAAATATTCATTGACTTAAAGTTAATTGATAATATTCTGTAAACATTTTAAAGCTTTTCCGCTTTCTAAACTGTCGGTCGCCAATGCCAGACAGTCTTCGTAATTACCGTGTTTTTCGGTGTTTTTCAAAGCCATTGCCGCGTTAGCCAGCACTACTGAATTCTGTTCGTCCGTTCCGTTTCCTTCCAGAATCGATTTAAAAATACTGGCAGCATCTCCTTTTGTATTTCCACCGAAAATACTTTCAGGGTCAATGTTTTTGAAACCCAATTCCTCAGCTGAGTATATATATTCTCCGGATTTATCGAAAATTTTGGTATCTGAAGTAAGAGAAATTTCGTCGTAACCGTCCAGCGCATGAACGAGCAGGAAATTTTCCTGTTTTTTCTGAAGCAGATACTGGTAAATCCGCGCGATCTCTAAACTGTAAACACCGATCATCGAAAATTTGGGTTTCGCAGGATTCACAAGCGGACCCAGAATATTGAAAAACGTTCTTAACCCCAGTCCTTTTCTCAAAGGCGCAACAGAGCGTAAAGCCGGATGAAACAGCGGTGCGTGAAGAAAACAGATATTTCCGTTTTCTAAATCTTTACGTAAATCTTCAGAATTGGTTTTAAACTGATATCCCAGTTCCTCCAGAACATTCGACGAACCTGAAATTGTTGAGACTCCGTAATTGCCGTGTTTTGCCACTTTTTGTCCTGTTCCAGCCACCACGAAACTTGCGAGCGTGGAAATATTGAAAGTGTCTTTTCCATCACCGCCAGTTCCCACAATGTCGACCAAATCGTGAGTTCCCAAGTCTACAGGAACGGAAAGCCGGAGCAGCGCTTCCTGAAAACCCTCCATTTCTTCTAGGGTGATACTCCGCATCAGAAAAACCGTCACAAACGCAGTGACTTCATTCTCATTGAATTTGTTTTGGGCAATTTCCGTGAGAATGGCTTTCGCTTCAGCTTTTGAAAGCGTGTTGTGGTTGAATAAATATTGTAAAATCTGTTTCATTATAATTGTTGTTTATGGCGTTGTTAGAGCTATGAACTCTACAACGCTGTGTCATGCCAGGAAATTTTCTAAAATCTGCTTTCCATTCGGCGTTAAAATACTTTCAGGGTGATACTGAACCGCGTGAACATCGTAAGTTTTGTGTTTTAGACTCATGATCATTCCGTTTTTATCGATGCTCGTTATTTCGAGCTCTTCGGGGAAACCTTCAGGATTTACCGCCCAGGAATGGTATCTTCCTACTTCCAGCGTTTCCGGCAGATTGTTGAAAATCCTGTGGTTTTTCACCTGCGTGGATTCGGTGGCAACGCCGTGATAAATTTCTGAGAGGTTGATTAAACTTCCGCCAAAAGCTTCCGCAATCGCCTGCTGACCCAGGCAAACTCCCAGAATGGATTTTGTCGGCGCATATTTTTTAATGACATCTAGCAGGATTCCGGCTTCTTCTGGAATCCCGGGACCCGGAGAAAGAATAATTTTATCGTATTGTTCAATGTCTTCAAGAGGAATCTGGTCGTTTCGGAACACCTCCACTTTTTCACCGATAATCTGTTCAATCATCTGAACCAGATTGTAGGTAAAACTGTCGTAATTATCGAGAACTAATATTTTCATGTTGTCTGTTTTTTGATCGTAACAGTGACAGGAATTCTTCCTGTCCTTTGTTAAGCCGTCACTTCGTGACTTTTAGATGAGCTTTTCAGCTTTAATAATGGCTTTTTTCAAAGCGCCTAATTTATTATTGACTTCCTGGAGTTCGTTTTCTGCTGACGATTTCGCGACGATCCCGGCTCCGGCCTGGTAAAACAAGGTGTTGTTTTTGCTTAAAAAGGTCCGGATCATAATCGCCTGATTGCAGCTTCCGTCGAAACCGACAAACCCAATACAGCCGCCATAATAACTTCGTGACGTTTTTTCGTAATCATCGATCAGCTGCATCGCGCGGTATTTTGGGGCGCCGCTCAATGTTCCCTGCGGAAAGGTCGTTGCAATCATTTCATAAGGATTCTGATCTTCGGAAACTTCGGTTGTTACTTCCGAGACCATGTGAATCACGTGAGAGAAAAACTGAATTTCTTTCAGTTTGGAAACTTTCGTGTTTTTCCCGAGAATGCTTAAATCGTTTCTCGCCAAATCAACAAGCATCGTATGTTCGGCGTTTTCTTTTGCATCTTTTTTGAGTTCTTCTGCTGCTTTTAAATCTTCCTCTATATTTCCGGTCCGCTTGAACGTTCCGGCAATCGGATGAATGATGGCCTGATTATTTTTGATGATCAATTGACTTTCCGGACTTGAACCCATCAGTTTGTAATCGCCATAATCAAAGAAAAATAAATAGGGCGACGGATTGATATTCCGTAAAGCACGGTAAACATTGAATTCATCACCCACAAACTTCTGCTGGAACCTGCGGCTCAGGACCAACTGAAAAACATCACCGCGGAAACAGTGTTTTTTGGCAGTTTCTACAGCATTTCTGTATTCTTCGTCCGTTAAATTCGATTCTTCCTCTCCTGTTTTTTCAAAAGGGAAAATCGGTGCGTTTTTTTGCTGGATTAAATTTTCAATGACTGATGCTTCAGATTTTAAACCGGCAATTTTATTTTCAATAAGAAACATCTCATCATTGTAGTGATTAATGGCAATCACGTACTGATAAAGGCGGTAACGCAACAGCGGGATTTTATTCTCCTCAGAAATATCTTTAAATTTTATATTTTCAAAGAACGGAATCGCATCGTAAGAAGTATATCCAAAAAATCCCTGTGCAGATTTTCCAACGGGTAAATTGGGTGATTCACAATCAAAAGTTTTGGAGAAATTCTGAAGCAAATCGGTCAGTTTTTCCTTTTTTATATTGATTTCTTCTGCACTTTCCAGCGGGAATTTAATATGTGCTTCTTTATAATTTCTGATTTCAATTCCGGCAATGGCATTCACCGCAATAAAAGAAAAATTATTATCGGTATTCTGGTTTCCTGCACTTTCTAAAAGGATGGTATCCCGGAACTGATCGCGAAGCCTGAGGTAAATTCCGATGGGCGTAAAGAGATCGCTCAATGTAGATTTTACGGTGGTTTTCAGTTTGATATGTTGATTAAATTTCATTGTAATGCTTGGATTTTAAAAATAAAAAAAGACTTTAACGCAATGTCAAAGTCTTCTTATTTTTTTGTTGGGATATATCTACACAAAATAACAGTGCTCAAGACTTTGAAAGTTTTGAGGCCACCACCAGTTTGTATTGTTGATCGTTTTCATTGGTACAAATGTATAAATGTTTTTCAGAAAAACTGCATTTTTTCAAAAAATTTTAATTTATCCCATCACGGAAACGCCAATCAGCCTTCCGATTCCGAAAGTGATTGCCGCCGCCAAAAGACCGAAAATGACCTGTCTCATTCCTGAGAACCAGATACTTTTTCCGGTGAACAGCGTAATTGCGGATCCGATCAGAAATAATCCCACGGCACTGAAACCTGCACTGAAAAGTATGGCTTTCGTTCCGCCCCAAAAGAAAAACGGAATGACAGGAATGATGGCGCCCACTGCAAACAGGAAAAACGACGCCAAAGCTGCTTCCATAGCAGATCCTTTTAATTCTTCGACGTTGATTCCCAACTCCTCCTGCACCAGAAACCGGTGTGCTGAAGATTTATCGCTCATCATCTGATCCGCCATTTTTTCTGCCTGCTGCTGCGGGATTCCTTTTGCGCGGTAAATAAGGGCGATTTCTTTCAGTTCTCCTTCCGGATTCACTTCCAGTTCATCCATTTCCAGAGACATTTGATTCTCATAAAGCTCTTTTGAACTTTGCACCGAAATCCACTCCCCAAGCGACATGGAAAGTGCTCCCGCTAAAAGCCCAGCCAAACCTGTCAATAAAACCTCACTTTGCCCGGAGGTCGCTCCGGCAATTCCCATCACCAGAGAAAAATTGGAAACCAAACCGTCGTTTCCTCCTAAAACTGCTGCTCTTAAGGCATTTCCGCCCACAGAACGGTGTCTTTTTTCAAATCTTGAAAGGGCATTACCGGCCACTTTAGGATTGCTCTCTAAAATAGTTTCCAGAATTTTCACGTGTGCAGTATCTGAAATTGACGATGGTGTTCCGGTATTTTTTCTTGCTTTTCCAATGGAATTTGACAGACTTTTTTCCGTATCCATTAACACTCCCAACACATAATCATAACCAATTAAAGAACCGATTACTTTTAAAGTTTTTGCTCTTCCGGAAGGTTTCGGCATTTGATTTTCGTTGAGCCCTGTCTTTTTCACGAATGCCAGAGCATGTGATTTTTCGATTTCACTCATCTGCCGGAAGACCTCTTTCACATTCTGATTTTCTTCTTTTTCAGCTAAAATTCCGTAAAGAAAAGAAGCATCAACTTCTGTCTGTATGTTTTTTAAATTCATTTTCTTTATGTTTTAACAGGTGGAGAACAGGGTTATTATCTTTTAATTCTGGCTGCATCTATACAAATTTAATGATTTTTCAGCCCATAAAATACTGGAATACTGATTTTTATACCGTTCATAATTTATACACATCCCTACTCTTCTACAATTTTAATTGCCATTAACAGTGGGTACGCCCCTTTAGTTACAAATTTTTTACCGGCGTTCTTCATGTCGAAATTCAGCAGTTCGGTATATCCGTTTTCAGAATTCCCCATGGTTACAGCAAACATTCTGTAGGTTTTGGGTTTCACTTCTTCAAAGATGTACTGTCTGTTTTCCCAGGTTACAATGGCATCATCAGGAATAACAAAGCCTTCTTCGGTATTCACCTCAACTTCTGCATTCATAAAGGTTCCCGGAATTAATGACTCATCTTTATCGGTTAAATCACAATGCACCAAAACACTTCGGTCTGCGGCGAAATCTTTGCCGATCACTTTCACGGTGGCAGCGTATTTTTTCTCAGAATTTTGGTTGGTAAAAGCATAAACCCGCTGTCCGACAGCAATTTTATTCAGATCTTTTTCGAAAACCTTCAGTTCCAGATGCGTCACATTGCTGTTTACAATGGTGTAAAGCACTTCGGCAGGAGATACATACTGCCCTAACGTAACATTCACATTGGAAATATATCCGGAAATTGGCGCCGTCACCGAAGTGCTTTTCTGAATGTTTCCTGCACTTACCCTTTCAGGACTGATCCCATAGGAATGCAGCTGTGAAGCAATTCCGCGCACTGCCGCATTTTGGGTTTGGGTCTCATTCAGCGCGCGCTGGGTCACTTTGTTGGAGCTCGCCTGATACTGATTAAGGTATTTCTGTCTTTCGTAATCTTTCCGGGCATAGCCGAGGCTTGATTTTGCCTGAAGATAATCCTGCTGAAGCTTTGCCAGTTGCGGGTTTTCGACAACCGCCAGTGTCTGACCTTTCGACACGTAATTTCCCGGCATGTATCTGGCCATTTTTACTATACCGCCGGATGCGGAAGAAACTCCCGACATGGCCTCTGGCGGCACACTGATCTGTCCGGGAAGCATAATCCTGTTCGCAATATTCTGGTTCCCGAGCGTTTTAGTTTCTATGCCTGCGTTTTTCTGCTGCAGGTCGGTGAGCGTAATCTGATCACCGGAGACTGCAAAAGTTTGTTTGGCCTCCGTTTCTTCCTTCTTTGAACAGGAAAAGAGGAGCGCGGCAGTACATATGATTGTTATGAATCTTTTCATTGCTGATAATTTTAGTTATTCGCCTTTTAAAGCGTTCAGTTCTATGAGTTTTTCGTTAAGTAATTTTTGGGCGTCAATGTATCGGTTCTGGATTTCGAGGCTCTGATTGACGAGCATGGTGTATTCCAGATAATCGACTTCGCCTTCCTTTAAAAGCAGGTTTGCAGTAAACATGATGGTTTCAGCATTTTTAAGCCCTTTGCTTCTGTAATAATCCAGTTCTGATTTCAGTTTCTGATATTCCCCGAAAGTCACCGCATACTGATTTTTCAGATTTTTTACAGCCATCTGATAATTGTTTTCTGCCATCTGCTGATTGATTTTCTGACCTTCAATAATTGACTTCTGCGCCGTATTAAATACAGGCAGGCCAACCCCAATCATTCCGCTTTGAAAACGTTTTCCGCGGCTGTAGAATCTCTCATCGGCACCAAACCCATATTGTGTTGCGGAGGTTATCCCCAGATTAAAACTCGGTAAAAGCTTCGTTTTTTCGGCATTCAGTTTCGCATTTTCAATATTTTTCTGCTGTTCAAACTGTTTCAGAACGGTTTGATTTCCTTCGTAACTTTCATCAGACATCAGCTTTGTGTCATAAAAACCGCCTTTCTGACTGGTATACGTATCATTATCATTAATTAAATAATTAAACTGATACAGGGATACTTCGCGGTCTTTCTTTAAATTCTGCAACTGAATTTCAGCCTGACTTCTGTAGTTTTCTGCCGTCGTTTTCTCCAAAATATTGCTTTCACCTGCGCGTAAACGAAGTTCCGCTCTCTGATGATATCTGGAATAAATACTGTCGGTTTTTTCCAGAAGTTTCTGCTTTTCATCCAGATAATTCAGGTTGTTATAAATCAGTGCAATGTCCCGTTTTAAATGCCATTTCTGAACATCAAGAGTCAGCACTGCATTTTTCCATTCTTCCATTAAAACCTGTTTCTGACTTTTGTAGAATTTCGGCAGCCTCAGCGTTTGATGTACGGAAACAGAATTGTCGACATAAGCCGAATTCATCTGACCGATTTCACCGGTAATACTCAACGGATCTATTACAACAGCAGATTTTTTAATCCTGTCCTGATACTCTATTCTAAGCTGCCCGGACTTTACAGTAAGATTATTCTCAATTGCTTTCCCGTAAGCGGTCTCCAAAGAAACCGGCGTTTGGGAAAAAACCTTAAGACTGAACAGCAGAAATATGATTTGGAGATATTTACTTTTCATTATTTTAAATTTATTCATCCAGGTTAAAGTTTTTTTTCTTCTGTGGAAAATGTTTTTCAAACCATATGTAAACGGTTGGTAAAATGAAGAGCGTAAGGAAAGTCGCCAGCAGCAAACCGCCGATAACTACCGTGGCGAGAGGCCTTTGCACTTCTGCACCTTCACCCTGGCTCAAAGCCATTGGTAAAAACCCGAGTGATGCCACCAAAGCCGTCATTAAAACCGGCCTCAGTCTCATTTTTCCCCCAATTCGTACCACTTCATTCAGATCCGAATGGATTTCCTTCTGACGGTTGAATTCGGCAATCAAAACAATCCCATTGAGTACTGCAACACCAAAAAGCGCAATAAAACCAACTCCTGCGGAAATACTGAAATTCATTCCACGAAGCCAAAGGGAAAGAATACCTCCGATGGCAGATAAAGGAATGGTTGTGAAAATGATCAGCCCATATTTTACAGAACTGAAGGCAAAATAAAGCATCAGAAGTATTAATGCCAGACTCACCGGAACCGCAATTCCCAGACGTTTCTGTGCCTGCTGCAGATTCTCGAAAGTTCCGCCGTATTTGATGGTGTAGCCGACAGGAAGTTTCAGTTCTTTATCAACCGCCTGCTGCAGATCAGTAACCGTAGACTGGATGTCGCGACCTTTCACATTGAAGCCGACGATGATTCTGCGGTGAGCTTCTTCACGCTGGATCTGGTTTACGCTTTCCTTTATTTCCACATTAGCCACTGCACTCAAAGGAATTTCTCCGCCGGTAGGTGATGGAATCAGTAGGTTTTTTACATCCTCTACATTTTTCCGAAGTTCGCCGTCCAGACGAACCACCAAATCGAATTTTTTCTCTTCTTCAAAAACAGAACCCGCGCTTTGGCCGGCAAAAGCAGTATTGACCAGTCGGTTGACGTCGCCAATGGTCAGACCATATTGTGATAAGGCAGCCCGGTTGTATTCGATAACAATTTGCGGCATTCCGGAAACCGGTTCCACATAAATGTTTTCGGCTCCTTTAATTTTCTTGGAGATTTCGCCCAGTTTATCTGCATAAATCTTCAGTGAATCGAGATTTTCTCCAAAAATTTTACACACCACATCCTGTCTGGCGCCGGTCATCAGTTCATTAAACCTCATATTCACCGGATACTGAAAAGAATAGGTGACGCCGATAATATTTTTTTTGAGTTCCACAGACATTTTTTCCGCGAGTTCATCATAAGATTTCGCTGAATTCCATTCTTTGCGGGGTTTCAGAATAATCATCATATCACTGGCATCAATAGGCATTGGATCCGTCGGAATTTCGCTGCTGCCTGTTTTCCCGACAACTTTTTCAATTTCAGGGAATTTTTTCAGTAGGATCTGCTGACTTTTCAAAACTGCTTCGGTAGAAGTCTTCAGGTTACTTCCGGGCAAAACCCGCGTATCAACAGCGAAATCACCTTCGGGAAGCTTGGGAATAAATTCGCCGCCTAATTTGGTCATGATAAAAACTGAAACAAAGAAAAGACCTAATACACTGAAGAACAATGGATTCTGATATTTTAAAACTTTTTTAAGAATTTTATCATAAGCAGCTTCTAGCTTTTCCATCATGCGGTCTGCATAATTCTTTTTGTGCGATATTTTCTTTGACAGAAACAGGGCACTCATCATCGGAACATAGGTTAATGAAAGGATAAATGCTCCTAAAAGTGCAAAAATTACCGTTTGCGCCATGGGTTTAAACATTTTTCCTTCCACCCCCTCAAGAGTGAGAATCGGAAGATAAACCATGAGAATAATGATCTGACCGAACACTGCGGAATTCATCATTTTTCCGGCCGAAGCCTGCACCGTTTCGTCCATTTCCTTTGTGGTAAGTAAAGTTTTGTTCTGCAGTGTTGGTCCGTGAAGCCGGTGAAGAATGGCTTCAACAATAATGACGGCTCCGTCCACAATTAAACCAAAATCCAGAGCACCCAAACTCATCAGGTTTCCACTGACGCCGAACATGTTCATCATGATGAACGCAAACAGCATGGCAAGGGGAATAACGGAGGAAACGATAAATCCGGCACGGAGGTTCCCGAGGAAAAGTACCAATACGAATATAACGATTAAAGCCCCTTCAATCAGGTTTTTTGAAACGGTAGAAATGGCGTTGTTGACCATTTTTGTCCGGTCAAGAAAGGGTTCGATCACTACGCCTTCGGGAAGGGTTTTCTTTATTTCTTCAATCCTTGTTTTTACCTTGCCAATTACTTCATTGGAGTTGGCGCCTTTCATCATCATCACTACCGCTCCGGCCACCTCTCCTTTTCCGTTATAGGTCATTGCACCGTATCTGATTGCATTTCCGTACTGTACTTTTCCTAAATTTTCAATCAGGACCGGCGTTCCGTCGGGAAGGTTTTTAACAACCGTTTTTTCAATATCCTTAATTTTTCCCATCAATCCTTCTGTACGGATATAAAGAATGGTGGGCCCTTTTTCAATATAAGCACCTCCGGTATTTTGGTTATTGTTTTCCAGTGCAGTGAAAACCTCCTGCATCGTAACGCCCATTGATTTTAGCTGCGCAGGGTTTACAGCGACTTCATACTGTTTCAGGTTTCCGCCGAAACTGGCCACATCTGCGACTCCGTCGGTACCGAGAAGCTGTCTTCTCACAATCCAGTCCTGGATGGTGCGGAGTTCCATGGCATTGTAGCGATGTTCATATCCTGTTTTTGGACGGATGATGTACTGATAAATTTCGCCAAGACCCGTTGAAATAGGTGCCATTTCAGGAACGCCGAGTGTTTTCGGAATGTCTTTTGAAACATTCTGTAACCGTTCTGAAACCTGCTGTCTTGCGAGATAAAGATCCACCCCTTCCTCGAAAACAATCGTTACCACTGAAAGCCCGAAGCGGGAAAAACTCCGCATCTGTTTGATGCCCTGAATGTTGTTCATCGACTGTTCCAAAGGAAAAGTTATAAAACGTTCCACATCGGGAGCTCCCAGACTTGGAGATGCGGTAATCAACTGTACCTGATTGTCGGTAATATCAGGCACCGCATCAATAGGTAATTTTCTGAGTTCTATGATTCCATAAATAATCCAGCCCAAGGTCATCAGCAGGATGATCAGCTTGTTTTTTATAGAAAAACTTATGATTCTGTCTAACATTTTTTCACTTTATAATTAATAATTACCATAATAAATTTACAAACTAATACGCTCATTTTAAGAGCCTTATGATATAAAAAACTTTAAAGTGATATTAATCATTATCGTCTCCATGCTCAGATGCGTTTCCATTTTGCAACGCAGCGCCGCTTCTGATTTCCGTATGACGGATTTCCCCGCCTGTTGTCCCCGCTTTTTGGGCAAAAAATAAGGTTGCCAAGGCAAATATCCCTACAACCGAAGGCATGACTTTAGAAAATGTATAGCTTTTGAAACTGACCAAAAGCGCGGCGGCACTTATTCCGCCTAAAAAATAAGACAGACCGGCAAAAAGTTCAGCGGCTTCTTCGTGGGTTTTAATCAGGCTTTCGGTAACACCCGGAAGATTTTCGACGCCTTCTTCGCCGCCTTCTCCTGTTGCCATCGCAGCTATTGATACAAGTGCACCTAAAATAAAAGTGATATAAGCATTCCGGTTGGAAACTTCGGTTTTAGTGAAAATACCGATGAGAAGAAGAATGAGTCCTACTACAGGAAATATAATTGGCAGATGGTTAACCACCAAATGCAGATGTGTATTGTTCATTTTGTATGATTTTAAAATTTAAATAATAATGAATCGCGAAACCTCTTCAATAAACGGTTTTATTGAAAATATTTCTTGTGCTTGATTACTGCTTAAACTAAAATCGGCGGACGGAAAATGGATGCTAAAGGATTGGAAGCATAGTTGGGACTGTATGAAAAAATAAGTGTTTTTTCTTTGAAAGTCCTCGGAATATTTACATCAAATCCGAAATTTTCGGGAATGGTGAGCGGATTCACCATAAAAGTACTTGCTTCGTGTGTTTTGAACGGAAGTTTCATATCCTGCTTGTAATCTGAATCTACAGCCTGTTTATCCAGATAATGCATTTTCACGAAAGAAATAAGAGTGGTATTTTTGTTGGTGATGGTATGGGAAATATAATGTTCCACCAGATTAGGGAGTTTCAGCAACTGTTTTACCTCTGTAAAAGACAGGAGGTAAATGCAGAGGAAGAAATGTATAATCGGCCGTTTCACAATGCAAATTTACAAATTATAGTCACGTAAGAATGAGGATGTTAGTAATTTGTATTTACTTTAATTAAAAATAAGTGGAGGCAAATTCTTACATTATTTGATCTAAAATTGAACATTAATAAGTAAATCTCTATTTTTGTCAAAATTTAAATTTATTATGAAAAAATTATTTGCAATCGCGTTCATCGGCGGTTTAGTATTGGCAAGTTGCGCGAAAAAAGAAACAACAACGGAAAGCAACACGATGCTGGAAGAACCTGAAGTAACAGTAACAAACAGTGCAAGTTCAGTACCTGCGCCTGCTGCTACAGCAACCGTTACAGATTCTGCAGCAGCTAAATAATCTTAGAAGCTCATTTCTACAAAGCAGTCAGTTATTGGCTGCTTTTTTTGTATAAAATGAATCCAAAATCCGGAGAAAATCACTAAATTTGCAGACTTAAAAAGCAAGAAAACATGCAGTTATCAGAACAGGAATTGATCAGGAGAGAAAAGTTGGCAACCCTACAGAAAATGGGAATCGATGCTTTTCCTGCCGAAGAATATAAAATCACGGAATCCACAAAATCTATCAAAGAAAACTTTACTGAAGGCAAAAAAGTACAAATTGCCGGAAGATTAATGAGTAGAAGGATTCAAGGTAAGGCAAGTTTTGCTGAACTGCAGGATTCTGAAGGGAGAATTCAGGTGTATTTTAACCGTGATGAAATCTGTACAGGTGACGATAAAACCCTTTATAACGAGGTCTACAAGCATCTTTTAGACATTGGTGACATCATTGGAATTGAAGGTGAACTTTTCAATACGCAGGTTGGAGAAATGACTGTAAAAGTAGAGAATTTCAAAATCCTTACGAAATCTTTAAGACCGCTTCCTTTACCCAAAGTTGATGCCGATGGAAATATTTTTGATGCGTTCAACGATCCTGAAATGCGTTACCGACAGCGTTATGTCGATTTAGTGGTGAATCCTCAAGTGAAAGAAGTTTTCGTGAAGAGAACAAAACTTTTCAACGCCATGAGAACTTATTTTAATGACGCCGGATATTTCGAAGTGGAAACCCCAATCTTACAGTCGATTCCGGGTGGCGCGGCTGCAAAACCTTTCATAACGCATCACAATGCTTTGGATATTCCGTTATATTTAAGAATTGCGAACGAATTATATCTGAAAAGATTAATTGTTGGTGGTTTCGACGGTGTTTATGAGTTTTCCAAAAACTTCAGAAATGAAGGGATGGACAGAACCCACAACCCGGAATTTACCGCAATGGAAATCTATGTAGCCTACAAAGATTACAACTGGATGATGGATTTCACTGAGAAATTACTGGAATTCTGCGCCACGCAGGTTAACGGAAATTCTGAATCCACTTTTGGAGAACATACCATCAACTGGAAAGCGCCTTATCCACGAATTTCTATGACTGAAGCCATTCAGAAATTTACAGGTTTCGACATTACCGGAAAATCAGAAAAAGAACTCTTTGACTTCGCGAGATCCATTGGTGTTGAAGTGAATGAAACGATGGGTAAAGGAAAACTGATTGATGAAATTTTCGGGGAAAAATGTGAAGGTAATTTTATTCAGCCCACTTTCATTACGGATTATCCGGTGGAAATGTCCCCTTTAACCAAAAAACACAGAAGCAAAGAAGGTTTAACCGAAAGATTTGAACTGATGGTTTGCGGAAAAGAAATCGCAAATGCCTATTCAGAATTAAATGACCCGATTGACCAGAGAGAACGTTTCGAATCGCAAATGGCACTTTCAGAAAGAGGCGACGACGAGGCCATGTTCATCGATAACGACTTCCTGCGTGCCTTGGAATACGGAATGCCGCCAACTTCAGGTTTAGGCATCGGAATGGACCGTTTGATCATGTTTTTAACGAATAACCCATCCATTCAGGAAGTTTTGTTCTTCCCACAAATGAAACCGGAAAAAGCCGTTCCTCAATTCGAACTGGATGAAGACGAAAAGTCAGTTCTGGAAATTCTTAAATCTCAGGAAGAACCAATGAATTTGGCTGATGTAAAAGCAAAAAGCCAGCTTTCCGGTAAAAAATGGGATAAAGCGACCAAAAATTTAACGAAATATAATTTGGTTAAAGTTGAGAAAATTGACGATGTGGTGATGATGAGATTAGTTTAACAACATCTTTATTTATAATAAAAGTCCCCGCAAATCCGGGGATTTTTTTGTGGAAAACTTCCCCACTTTCTCAAACTTTTTAACTTTCATATTCGGATAAAAATCAGTATATTTGTTGGTCTTTTGAAATGGCAAAAAAGACGAAAAACAAGCAAAAATTTAATTGAAAATTATTGTAAAACCAACACCGTTTCTGTTGGAAAAAGAAAAAATATGAGTCAAAAAGAATATACAGCGAGCAGCATCCAGGCTTTGGAAGGAATGGAGCACGTAAGAATGAGGCCTTCAATGTACATCGGTGATGTAGGTTTAAGAGGTTTGCATCACTTGGTTTATGAAGTTGTGGATAACTCGATCGATGAAGCTTTAGCGGGACATTGTGATACCATTTCTGTGGTTATTCATGAGGGCGAAGGTATTTCTGTAAAAGATAACGGCCGTGGGATTCCGGTGGATTTTCACGAAAAAGAGCAAAAATCAGCTTTAGAGGTTGTAATGACCAAAATCGGAGCCGGTGGAAAATTTGATAAAGATTCCTACAAAGTTTCCGGTGGTCTTCACGGAGTTGGGGTTTCAGTGGTAAATGCTCTTTCCAATTCACTTATCGCAACAGTAAACAGAAACGGAAAAACGTATCAGCAGAAATATTCCAAAGGGAAAGCCCTTGAAGAGGTAAAAGAAATTGGAACCACCACAGAACGTGGAACTGAAGTTTTTTTTCAGGCTGATGACACCATTTTTCAGGAATTAATCTTCAATTATGATACTTTAGCCACCAGAATGCGTGAGCTTTCTTACCTGAATAAAGGAATCAAAATATCACTCACTGATGAAAGAGAGAAAGATGAAGAAGGAAATGCCAAGCATGACCTGTTTTTCTCCGAAGGGGGTTTAAAAGAATTTGTAGAATATATCGACGGAAATCGCGAAAGCATCATGAATAATGTAATTTTCATGGAAGGTGAGAAAGACGGTATTCCTGTGGAAGTGGCGATGAGATATAACACCTCTTATACCGAAAATCTGCATTCTTACGTCAATAATATCAATACCCATGAAGGCGGAACTCACCTTGCTGGCTTCAGAAGAGCGTTGACAAGAACCTTGAAGAAGTTTGCTGATGAAATTGGGCTTCCTGCAAAAGAGAAAGTAGAAGTTACGGGCGACGATTTCCGTGAAGGATTAACGGCGGTGATTTCTGTAAAAGTGATGGAGCCGCAGTTTGAAGGCCAGACTAAAACAAAACTCGGAAACTCTGAAGTTTCAGGCGCTGTGGATAAAATTGTGGGCGAAATGCTGACGAACTTTCTGGAAGAAAATCCAAATGAAGCAAAACTTATCGTTCAGAAAGTAGTTTTAGCTGCAAAAGCAAGACAGGCAGCCAAAAAAGCTAGAGAACTTGTACAGAGAAAATCTCCGATGGGAGGAAGCGGACTTCCGGGAAAACTTTCCGACTGTTCCTCCAAAGACCCTGCAATTTCTGAATTATTCCTTGTAGAGGGAGATTCCGCTGGTGGAACGGCAAAACAAGGCCGTGACCGTCATTTCCAGGCCATTCTTCCGTTAAGAGGTAAAATTCTTAACGTAGAAAAATCTATGCTTCACAAGGTTTATGACAATGAAGAAATCAAGAATATCTATACCGCTCTCGGCGTTTCAGTTGGAACAGAAGAGGACAGCAAAGCATTAAATATCACTAAATTAAGATATCATAAAGTGGTGATTATGACCGATGCTGATATCGATGGTTCTCACATTTCAACCTTGATTTTAACCTTCTTCTTCCGTTACATGAAAGAACTCATTGAAAACGGATACATCTATATCGCGCAACCGCCTTTATATTTGTTGAAGAAAGGAAACAAAAAAGTGTATGCTTACAACGAAAAAGAGCGTGAAGAATTCACTCTAGAAATAGCTCCGGACGGAAAAGGCGTTGATGTGCAGCGTTACAAAGGTCTTGGGGAAATGAATCCTGAGCAGCTTTGGGAAACCACCCTGAACCCTGAACACCGAATCCTTAAACAGGTTACCATTGAAAGCTTAGCAGAAGCCGACAACGTTTTCTCCATGCTGATGGGTGATGAAGTACCGCCAAGAAGAGAATTTATCGAGAAAAATGCGGTATACGCAAAAATCGATGTGTAATATGATTTAACATATAGCCTAAAAAAAACCGTTCACTTTTGGACGGTTTTTTGCTCCAAAAATTTAAACATAATCCTGAAAAAATGAAAAATATCACCGTCCTTTCCTCCGTTTTTATGTTCTTACTGCTCAGTTGTACAAAACCGGAAAAATCAACCTCCGTTCAGATGGAAAAAACCGAAGCCAATAAAGCTGTTACGAATGTTTTTGATACCGATTCTGTAAAGGTTCACGACTCGCTGAAAATAGACAGAAATCTGACTGCCGCTTTTCAATCAACGGTTTTATTCTTCCCCAATCTGAAAAACAAAACTTTGCTGGACAGTGTTTATTCTACAGCAAATGTCAAACTTAAAGAGTATTCCAAAGCAAGTCTGCTGACTGAATTAAATGCTCAAAAACAGACCTTTTATGACGGCACAAAAGAATCTCTTCAAGACTGGAAACCTGATTTTAAGCAGACCTGGGACCAGAGTTCAGACATGAAACTGTTTTCAACTTTGAACGATTTTATGACGCTTCAATACACCGGCAGCGGTTACACAGGCGGTGCACACGGATATTACAACGAAATTTATAAAGTTTTTGATGTGCAAACGAACAAAACCATTCAGCTTACAGATGTGTTAAAAGTCCGTGATCCGAAAATCTGGGGACGTATCCTGATGGATCATTTTTTAAAAAATGATTTGGAAAGAGGCCAGGCACAAATGCTTTTGGTTAAAGAAATCCCATTAAACAACAATTTTTATTTCGACAAAGAGCATCTCTATTTCCTTTATAACCAATATGAAATAGCGGCTTATGCAGCCGGTCCGGTTCTTATCAAAATTCCTTTTTCGGAAATTAAACCCTTTTTGAATACTGACTTCAAAAACAAAATGAACCTATAAAAATGTAAAGCAAGTCTATTACACAAGTTTTTTTCTATTTTTGCAGTCATGGAAAACGTTGCCTTTATCATTAATCCTTTTTCGGCGAAAAAAAACTATGCGCCTTTTCTCAATGCTCTGCAAAAAAAGGTAAACAATCCGCTGTTTTACATTTCAGATTCTATTGAAGGAACTTTCAATTTCATTGATGAAAATTTTACGACCACCGACATTTTTGTGGCGGTAGGCGGTGATGGCACCATTTCGACGGTTGCACAAAAGCTTATTGATACTGATAAAATTCTCGCCATATTTCCGGCAGGCTCGGGAAACGGTTTTTCAAACGAAACAAAGTTCTCAAAAAACCTCGATGAACTTTTGGCCAAACTCAGCAACAGAAAAGTTAAGGAAATTGATACTTTTACGGTAAACGGCAAACTCTCCATCAATGTTTCCGGTACAGGCTTCGACGGAAAGGTGGTCAAAGAATTCGAAAAAACCGAACGCGGTTTCAAAAATTACATCAAAGTTTCTATCCAGACTTTCTTTAATTATAAACCGATTAATGTTCAGTTTATCACCGAAAATTTTCAACAGTACAACGGAAAATATCTAATGCTGAATATTGCGAATACCCGCCAGTTCGGCAATAACGCCTATATTGCGCCCAAAGCCAGCAAAAGCGACGGTTTGGTTGATGTGGTTCTGGTGAAGAAATTCCCGCTCACCTACTCTCCTTTTTTTGCGTTCAGAATGTTTACGAAAAGGCTAAAAGACGACAGTTACGTCACTTATCTTCCGGTTGCCGAAATTGAATTTGAAGTAAATACGACCAACTGGCATCTTGACGGGGAATTCAACAGCATCAAATCGCCGGTAAAAATAAAAGTGCAGCCCAAAAGTCTCAAAATTTTACAGTAATTCCTGAAGGCCTTTTTTATAAGTCTCCAGGGCTCTTTCCCGGGCAAATTTATGGTCGATCATCGGTTTGGGATACGCTGAAGTTCCAAATTCTTTCACCCATTTTTCAATATACACAAAATCGGGGTCGAACTTTTTTTGCTGTTCTTCGGGATTAAAAATCCTGAAATAAGGTGCTGCATCACAACCGGAACCTGCACTCCACTGCCAGTTTCCGTTATTAGCCGACAAATCATAATCGAGCAGTTTTTCCGCAAAATTGGCCTCGCCAATTCGCCAGTCAATGAGCAAATGTTTGATGAGAAAACTCGCACAAAGCATCCTCACCCTGTTATGCATGAGTCCGCTTTCATTCAGCTCGCGCATTCCTGCATCCACCAACGGAAAACCGGTTTTGCCTTCCTGCCACTTTTTCAGATTTTCTTCATCGTAAAGCCAGGAAATCCCTTCGTACTTTGGTTTGAATGAACGGTTGACTACATAAGGAAAATGATACAGAATCTGCATGAAAAATTCCCGCCAAATCAGTTCTTTCAGGTAAGTCTCATTAAGAGAGGAGGCTGTTTTCCCCAGCTCGCGAACGCTGATGGTTCCGAAACGCAGATGAACACTCATTTCTGAAGTTTTGCTAGCCGGAAAATTCCGGGTCTCGTGGTAGTTTTTTAGAATTTCAACATTCACCACCGGACTGTGATATTGAAAGGCGGTTTTCTGAAAACCAATTTTTTCTAATGAAAACTCCTGTTTTTCAACATCTTCTAAATTCTGTAGAAGTTTTTCGGATGGATAATGTTTTATTTCCTCAGCGTTATATTTTAAAAGCCACTGTTTGGAATAAGGAGTATAAACGGTATATGGTGATTTATCGGCTTTCAGTATCTCATCTTTGTCGAAATGAACCTGATCTTTAAAGGACTCAAAATCTATATTTTTTTGATTTAAAAACTCCTTGATTTCTGCATCTCTTTTAATGGCCGACGGTTCATAATCTTCATTGCAGAAGACTTTCTCTATGGAATAAATTTCAGTCAGTTCCTCAAAAATTTCCAGTGGTTTTCCGTGGAAAATTTTAATGGATTTGCCGATTTCTTCCAAATGACCATTGATTTTTTGCAGCGCCTGAAAAATAAAATCTACTCTTCTGTCTTTTTTATCATCCAGTTTCGAAAGGATTTCAGTATCGAAAATAAAAATAGGAAATACTTTATTTTCGGACTTCAAGGCCTGAAAAAGTCCGTGGTTGTCATTTAAACGTAAATCTCTTCTGAACCAGAAAATGGAAATTCTACCGGGCATTTTTATATTAATTTGAGAATTTCGTTTGTATTTTCGTTTTTAAAATTGGAATAAACCGTATGATGGAAAGTATTGAGTTTTTTAAGAGAAGCCAGCAGACTCTCTTTTTCCTTTTTATTCAGTTGTCCACACATAATCTTGGAAACCACCGTAATATCTTGCATGGACTCCAGGAAAACGCTTTTTCCTTTTTTAGTTACCGAAATACGTGTGCTTCTTTTATCGTTCTGGTCGGGGCTTTCTGCTAAAAGACCGTTTTTAACCAAACGCTTTATGATTTCAATACCGGTCTGTTTCTCGTGGGCATTTTTCTCGATGAGCTGCATTTTGGTGAGGCTGTCATAATCCATCATTCGGAAAAGATAAGTGAAATCTTCATTTACAAGATCCGGATGCGTTTCCAATGATTTGCGGATCAGCTGTTTCGAGTATCTTCCGAGCATAATCACCTGCTTTGCAATTTCATTTTCCAGATCGAAAACATCAAGATTAAATTTCTCACTTAGATTTCTGGGATTTTCCTTTTCGTACGCTTTTTGATTAAGGTAAAGTCTAAAATCATCCAAACCTGTCTGGTTAGGATGGTTTTTCCGAAAAGCATCCAGTTCTTTCAAAACATCAATGATTAAATCTAGCTCCATTTTGTATGTATTTAATTTCCGTAACCTCCGTTGATACTTTTATATATATGATTTTCAATTCAACCAGGAAACGCAATTATTTCCCGCAAAGATACTGCACAAATCACGGAGGTAAAAATTTTCGCGGAATGTACGGTAATTCGTATTATATTTAATATGCACAACTTATTTCGCTAAAAAAATCAAATGTACTCCTATAAGATTTAAATATACTGATCATTGATAAATTGAATAACAAAAGTAGTAAATTTATTTTCTAAATAAAAAATAAAAGTATATTTTTGTTCTATTATTAAATTTTATGAAAAAAATCATCATCATCGGTTCAGGATTTTCGTCACTTGCTTCCGCGTGCTACATGGCAAAAGCGGGGTTTGAAGTAACTGTTTTAGAAAAAAACGAACAGATTGGCGGCCGCGCTTCTATGATGGAAATTGATGGTTTTAAATTCGATATGGGACCAAGCTGGTATTGGATGCCTGATATTTTTGAACGTTTCTTTGCTGATTTCAACAAAAATGTTTCAGATTATTACCAGCTGGAAAAGCTTTCCCCGGGTTACCGCGTCTATTTTGGCAAAAATGATTTCATTGATATTTCTGATGAGCCTGAAGAAATTATTGAAACTTTTGACCGCATTGAAAACGGAAGCGGCAGACATTTGAGAAATTTCATGATGAAAGCAAAAGCCAATTATGAGATTGCGATGCAGGATTTGGTTTATAATCCCGGAAAATCCATACTGGAACTGGTAAGTGTAGAAACTGCGAAACGGCTTCCTCTTTTTGTTCATAACATTTCTGAAACGGTTCGTAAAAACATTAAAAACCCAAAACTCAGAAGTATTCTGGAATTTCCGGTTTTATTTCTTGGTGCCAAACCCAATCACACTCCGGCTTTCTACAATTTTATGAACCATGCAGACTTTGGAATGGGAACGTGGTATCCGAAAGGCGGTTTTAATGCCGTCGCAAAAGGAATGCAGCAATTGGCGGAAGAACTTGGAGTGAAATTTCTGGTTAATGAGAAAGTTTTAAAAATCCAGACCGAAAATAATTCAGCAAAATCAGTCATTACTGAAACAGCAATATTTGAAGCCGATATTGTGATTTCGGGCGCAGATTATGCACATACCGAAACGCTTCTGAATACCGATGAAAAGAATTATTCTGCAGACTACTGGCTGAAAAAAACTTTTGCTCCTTCTTCTTTTCTTTATTATGTCGCATTTGACAGAAAGGTCCCTCAGTTGCAGCATCACAATCTTTTTTTTGATACAGATTTTGAGCAGCACGCTGAAGAAATTTACGATACCAAAACACTACCGAAGAAGCCTCTTTTTTATGCCAATTTTTCAAGCAAAACGGACCCGGATCTTTGTCCGGAAGGAAAAGAAATTGGATTTTTCCTTATTCCGGTTGCGGTAGATTTAGAAGATTCGAAAGAAATCCATGACCTGTATTTTGAACTGATTATGGACAGAATTGAAAAAAACACCGGTGAAAACCTGCGCAACTCTGTGATTTTCAAGAAAAGTTTTGGCGTTAACGATTTTAAAGAACGGTACCATTCTTGCCGCGGAAACGCATACGGACTCGCCAATACCTTATTGCAGACTTCGGTTCTGAGACCGCAGATTGACAATAAAAAAATTAAGAATTTATTTTATACCGGCCAGCTGACCGTTCCCGGACCCGGAGTTCCACCGGCTTTAATCTCCGGAAAAGTAGTCACGGATTATATTCTTAAAAAACAGAACCGAATTTTATAAAAAACAAAAACGATGAATAACTTAGAAATTTTTAACAAAGTGTGCGGGCAGTCCTCTAAGTTAGTGACTGAAAAATACAGCACCTCTTTTTCCTGGGCTTCTACACTTTTTCAGCCTGAAATTCGGCAGCACATTTATAACATTTATGGTTTTGTGCGTTTTGCCGATGAGATTGTTGATACGTTCCACGATTTTGATAAAGTAAAACTGATGGATGAATTTGAACAGAATTACCGCTCTGCACTTGAAAACGGCATATCACTCAATCCTATTCTTCATTCATTTTGTTTAACGCAGAAAGAAAAAAATATTCCGCAGCATTTGGTGGATGCTTTTCTGCATTCGATGAAAATGGATTTAGGGGAAATTAAAGATTTAAATGATGAAAAATACAACGAGTATATTTATGGTTCCGCGGAAGTTGTTGGTCTTATGTGCCTGAAAGTTTTTGTCAACGGTAATGTGGACGATTATAATAAAATGAAGCCTTACGCGCAAAGTTTGGGAGCTGCCTTTCAGAAAATTAATTTTTTAAGAGACATCAGCGCAGATTTTAATGATTTGAACCGCACGTATTTCCCCAATGTAGATTTTAGAAAATTCAGTGAAGCCGACAAAAAATCCATTGAAAAAGATATCGCCAAAGATTTCGAACACGCTTTTACCGGAATTAAAATGCTTCCTATTTCCAGCAGAATTGCAGTTTTCATGGCGTACAAATACTACATCAATCTGTTTAAAAAAATCAGGAAAACAAAACCAGAACTTCTGCTTACCAAGAGAATCAGCGTTTCCAATGCGAGAAAAATATATCTTTTCGGTGAAATGGTGCTGAATAAAAATCTTAAATTAGTTTGAGAATGATGATGAAAAAAGTTTTTTTAACACTTTTCAGTTGTTTCGCTATGATTATTAACGCCCAGGATTTGTCAGATTTGAGGCTGCTTTTGCAAAAAGGAGAAAATTCTGAGAGCGCTACCAAAAATTTAATTGCGAATTCGAAAGAAAATTACAGCAAAACCAAAAAACCGATTTTTGAAGCATTTTTTGCCGTGGGAAATTTCTTTATGGCTAAACACGCAATAAATCCGCTAAATAAATATTCCTATTTTAATAAAGGCAAAAAGGCACTTGAAAGCGCAGTAACGAAAGATCCAAAAAATCTGGAGATCCGGTTTATGCGGTATATTTCCCAGGAACAGACTCCGGCATTTTTGGGATATAATAAGGATTTAAGCAGCGACAGAACTTTTATTTTAACGGAATACAAAAAATCGAATGACGAGGATTTAGTAAGAAGAATTAAGATGCATTTTAAAATTTAATCAATGGAAACCACAGGATATATATTGCTTACCTTAGCAGTTTTTACAGCAATGGAAGGCGTTACATGGCTTACGCATAAATTCATTATGCATGGTTTGGGATGGTATTTACACGAAGATCATCATCAGCCGGGCTATCCGCATGTTTTTGAAAAAAACGACGCTTTTTTTGTCGTTTTCGCAATTCCTAGCATGTTGCTTTTTTATTTTGGAACTCTTGGCGGCATCAATTGGATGTTTTTCGTGGGATTAGGGATTTTATTTTACGGAATGGCTTATTTTTTAGTTCACGATGTTTTAATTCACCGCCGTTTCAAATGGTTTGACAATACCAACAACTGGTATTTACGGGGTTTGAGAAAAGCCCACAAAATGCACCACAAACATTTGGGTAAGGAGCATGGCGAATGTTTCGGGATGCTTTATGTTCCTTTAAAATATTTTAGAGAAGCGCGTTTATCAACCATTAAAAAATAAGTTTTGCAGTCATATTATTATTTACTTTTAGATGTTTTCAGTTTTTTGATTCCTTTCCTTTTCAGTTTTGAAAAAAAGAAAATGCATTTCATCCAATATTGGAAATCATTTTTTGCTGCAATTTTACTTGTCGGATTATTCTTCATTGCCTGGGATATTTACTTTACTTATCAGAAAATTTGGGGATTCAACGATGAATATTTAATTGGAATAAGGATTTTTAAAATGCCGCTGGAAGAATACCTTTTTTTCCTGCTCATTCCTTACGCCAGTGTCTTTATTCATTATGCTTTGGAATATTTTCTTCCTAAAATTATTCTGAAGGAAAAACCTACACAATGGATTACTTATCTCCTTTTTGCATTGAGTTTTTTGGTGGCTGTATTTAATCATGATAGAATCTATACCGTTTGCAGTTTTGGTCTTTTTGCTTTTTTAATGCTGATGCAGATTATTTTTAAATGGAAAGATGCGCGAAGGTTTTATTTGAGTTTTATCATTATATATATTCCTTTTTTCTTTGTGAATAATGCTTTAACAGGAAATTATTCTGAAAATCCTGTAGTATTTTACGACAATTCCGAAAACCTCGGAATCCGTGTAGGAACAATGCCGCTGGAAGACAGTTTTTACTGCTTTACCCTTTTATACAGTATCGTATTGGTTTTTGAATATTTCAAAACAAAGTGGAATCCGATAACAAGAAATCAATGAAAATTACCATCACCAAACAGTCGGGAATTTACACGCTGACCTCAGAACAGCTTCTGCCCATTTCCTTAAAAGAAGCCTGGGAATTTTTTACTGTTCCAATGAATTTAGATAAAATAACGCCGAAAGAAATGAACTTTCACATCACCAACAATCCCGGAATTGAAACCTATCAGGGACAGATCATCACTTATAAAATTGGGATACTTCCTCTCATAAAAAGCAACTGGATCACTGAGATTACCCATTTAGTGAAAGAAAAGTTTTTTGTTGACGAACAGCGTTTCGGTCCGTATGCGATGTGGCATCATGAACATCATTTTCAGGAAACTGAACAGGGAAAAGTTTTAATGACTGACATTGTGAATTTCAAAATGCCTTTCGGTATTTTTGGTGAACTTATTGCAGGAAGAATGGTGAGAAATAAAGTAAAATTTATCTTCGAAAGCCGTTACCGAATTCTGGAAAATCTCATTATATCATGAAAATACTTCTTACAGGCGTCACCGGATATATTGGCAAAAGACTTTTGATTCAATTACTGGAGGAAGGTCATCACATCGTATGTTCTGTAAGAGATAAAAACCGGTTTGGTTTAAAACTGTTCAAGGACAGATTAGACCAGATTGAAGTGATTGAAAACGATTTCTTAGACGAAAAAACCCTAGATAATATTCCGAAAGATATCGGTTGTGCTTATTATTTAATACATTCCATGTCTTCCGGTGAAGGCGATTTTGAGGAAAAAGAAAAAATTTCTGCTGAAAATTTCCGCCGGACTTTAGAAAAAACGGAAGCGGAACAGGTTATTTTCTTAACGGGAATCATTAATGAAGAAAAACTTTCCAAACACCTTCAATCGCGGAAAAATGTAGAAGAAGCTTTGCAAAGTGAAAAATACGCTTTAACCAGTCTCCGTGCGGGAATTATCGTAGGATCCGGAAGTGCATCCTTTGAAATCATACGGGATTTGGTAGAAAAATTACCCGTCATGATAACGCCAAAATGGCTGGAAACAAAATGTCAACCCATTGCCATCCGAAATGTAATTCAGTTTTTAGTGGGCGTTTTAGGACGGGAGTTCACTTACAATCAGCATTACGACATTGCCGGAACCGATATTGTCACTTATAAACAAATGCTTCTGCAGTATGCGAAAATCCGTGGACTGAAAAGAAAAATTTTTATCGTCCCCGTGATGACGCCCCGATTATCTTCCTACTGGCTCTATTTCGTCACTTCAACAAGTTATCCTTTAGCGAAAAATTTAGTGGATTCCATGAAAATTGATGTGGTTGCCACCAAAAATAATTTGGCAGAACAACTCAAAATCCATCTTTTTTCCTATGAAGAAGCGATTAGGATGGCATTCGATAAAATAAAGCAGAATGATGTGTTGTCAAGTTGGTTCGATTCATTCAGCAATCAGTTTCACAACCGGAAAGTCTGGCAATATCTGGAAGTTCCGGCAGAAGGTTGTTTTACCGATAAACGTAACATGGAAGTTGATAATGAAGCTGCAGCATTAGAACGTATTTTCAGCATCGGCGGAAAAACCGGTTGGTATTATGCAGATTTTCTCTGGAGGATTCGCGGATTTCTTGATAAACTTTTTGGCGGCGTAGGTTTAAGACGGGGCCGCAGAAATTTAAACCATCTTGAAGCCGGTGATTCTGTAGATTTCTGGCGCGTGCTTTATGCTGATAAAGAGGAAAAACGCCTGCTGCTTTTTGCCGAAATGAAACTTCCCGGCGAAGCGTGGCTCGAATTTAAAATTAAAAACGGCAAACTTTATCAGGAAGCCACTTTCCGTCCGCTTGGATTATCAGGTAGATTATATTGGTATTCTGTTCTGCCTTTTCACGGTTTGATTTTTAATGGAATGCTGAAGAAATTAGCAGGAAAATAAGTGTTTCAGAGGCTTAAAAACTTGCGCTTTGTTGTATAATCATCAATCGATACAACAAAGGCAAGAAAATAGAAGCGATTGCTGTAATTTCATTTCATCATTTGTGTTCCGCAATCCCTACAAAGATATTATGGCGATATTAAATATCACTTAACATTTGTTAATTTACAATCATTTAATTCTTTCTTTACGAATTCGGGAGAAATGCACCGCTGAAATATTGAGCCAGGAAGCCAGATGTTTGAGCGGCACCACATCTAAATAACGGGAGAAGTAACTTTCTACAAGATCATAATTTTCACTCGCATTATTAAAGCTCATCGTATTTCCGAATTTCAGAAGATTAACATAATGCTCCTCCATTACCAATAGTCCAAACAGGGCCCAGTCGTGATATCTTGCGTAAAGCTTCATTAAATTTTCTTTATCGATCGAATAAACCGCAGAATCTTCATAACAGCAGATATCGCATTTGCTGACTGTTTGTGAACTGAAGCTTTCATATTCCGTAATCACTGTACTTTCCTGTTCCAGCCAAATCGTCTTTTCTTCGCCGTCCTTATCAACAAAATAGCAGCGTGTAATTGAATTTTCAACCATGAAAATCCTTTTACACACCTCACCTGCTCTTAAAATAAATTCCCCGCTTTTACAATTCCAAATCTGAAATTCCTCTAAACCGATTTCTAAAATTTCTAAATTGAAATCTGGTTTATATGAAAGTACTTTTGTTCTTATAAAATCTTTATTTTCTTTATTTTTTACCATATAAAATTATTCTACGGCCACCGAATCATCACCTCTACCGTCTGCGACTGCAGTGACGTTTCCATTTTCATCAACGACGATCATTTCTGTCCTTCCGATCTGAGCCACCCTTTCAATTTTGTAATTCATTTTTTCCAGATTTTTAATAGTTGTCTCCGGGAAATTCTTTTCTACCATTATGCTTTCCGGAAGCCACTGATGATGAAATTTTGGCGAATTAACCGTCATGTTGGGATTGAGTTTAAAATCAATGACATTCACAACAGACTGATAAACCGAAGTTGGAATGGTCGTTCCGCCCGGCGTTCCCACAATAATAAAAGGTTTTCCGTTTTTCAGAACAATCGTTGGCGTCATGGAACTCAGCATCCGTTTTCCGGCTTTAATGGAATTGGCTTCCCCGCCCACTGCACCAAACATATTCGGAACGCCTGGTTTTACGGAGAAATCGTCCATTTCATTGTTCAGAAAAAATCCGGCACCGGAAACAACCACTTTGCTTCCGTAAAGTCCGTTCAGGGTTGTGGTGACCGCCACCGCATTTCCTTCTTTATCAATAATGGAAATATGCGTGGTTTCTGTAGATTCTTTAGGTTGTGGTGTTATTTTCCCGACTTCCGAACTTGGCGTTGCATGATTTCTATTGAAACTTTTCCAACGGTTTTTTAAATATTCATCAGAAATAAGCATTTCGGTCTGATCTCTGATAAAATCGGGATCGCCCATAAATTCAGCTCTGTCAGCGAAAGCACGTCTTTCTGCTTCCACCATAATCTGAACGGCTTCTGTTGAATTATGCTGGTATTTTTCTAAATTTTCAAAACCTGACATTTTTAACATTTGGGCCAATAAAATTCCACCGCTTGACGGCAAAGGCATGGAGACGATCTCATTTCCTTTATAATCGAAAATAATGGGTTTTCTTTCCGCTACTTTATAGTTTTTCAAATCATTTAAAGTGATGATTCCGTTTCCGCGTTTCATTTCTGCAACGATTAATTCTGCCGTTTTTCCTTCATAAAAACCTTTTTCACCGTTTTTCTGTATTCGTTTCAGTGTTTCGGCTAAATCCTTCTGTATCAGAATATCGCCCTGTTTCCACGGAGTTTTTTTCTGAAAAACGGTTTGCGATTTATTGTGCTGATTGAAATATTCCATCTGACTGTTCAAAAGTCCCGCTTCTTTTTCAGTAACAGCAAATCCTTTCTCGGCTAAATCAATTGCGGGTTGTATCAGCTTTTCCATTGGCAGTTTCGCATGCTTTAAGGTGGCATAAAACCCCGCTACAGAACCGGGAATTCCTACAGCCAGCCTTCCGTTTTGAGACAGATCGGTATTCACTTTTCCGTTTTTGTCAATATACATATCACGGGAAGCTTTTTCCGGCGCAGTTTCTCTAAAATCAAGGGTGAATTTTTCGCCACTGCTTTTTACTCCCACCAAAAATCCGCCACCGCCAATATTTCCGGCTTGCGGATAAACCACTGCTAAAGCAAATTGTGTTGCGATTACTGCATCAAAAGCATTTCCGCCCATTTTCATGATTTTTGTGCCTGCTTCACTTGCCAGAGGATGTGCAGAAACCACCAACCCTTTGTCTTTGGAACGGATTTCCTTGACGATATTGATATTGGTGAATTGCGCAAACAAAAACTGAGACGATAGAATAAGGAAAAATAATAGTTTTTTCATTTTTGAAAGTTTCAGTAAAAGTAGAGAAAATGAATAAATTTTTGCTAAAAACTTATTTATATAACCACATTGGGAGTTGAAGACAGAAATTTTCACGTAAAATAATTATTTAATCAATTCATCCTTTATAATTCCTTAAAATTTTTAAATTTGCTACAATCTAATTCTAAATTCTAAAAATGGAATCCTACACGGAAAAAATTCTTATTACCGGTGCTCTTGGACAAATTGGCACCGAACTTACCAACAGATTAGTTGAAATTCATGGCGCAGAAAATGTGGTGGCTTCGGGTCTCGACCGTTGGGACAAAAACCTGACTTCTGCAGGATTTTACGAGAGAATGGATGTTTCCAATACCCAATTGGTGAGACAGGTGGTGAAAGATTACGAAATTACTACAGTATATCATTTGGCCTCTTTACTTTCCGGAACTTCTGAAAAACAGCCTCTTTTTGCGTGGAAACTCAATATCGAACCGTTGCTGAATTTCTGTGAAATGGCTAAGGAAGGTTTGCTGAAAAAAGTATTCTGGCCAAGTTCTATTGCTGTTTTCGGGAAAGGGATTCCAAAAGAAAATGTTGGTCAGGACGTGGTTTTAAACCCTACTACCGTTTATGGAATTTCGAAAATGGCCGGTGAAAAATGGTGCGAATATTATCATGATAAATTTGGTGTAGATGTGAGAAGCATCCGTTATCCCGGTTTAATCTCCTGGAAAACACCTGCAGGCGGTGGAACGACAGATTACGCAGTGGAAATCTTCTACGAAGCCGTGGAAGAAGGAAAATACACCAGTTTTATTTCCGAAAACACTGCAATGCCAATGCTTTACATGGATGATGCCATCAATGCAACTTTAAAACTGATGGAAGCGCCGAAAGAAAGCCTCACGGTTCACACTTCCTATAATTTGGGCGGATTATCTTTTACTCCGAGAGAACTGGCGGAGGAAATAAAAAAAGAAATACCCGGCTTTGAGATTGATTATCAACCGGATTTCAGACAGGCCATCGCGGATTCATGGCCAGCTTCTATTGATGATTCTGTTGCGAAGATAGATTGGAATCTTACTTATGATTTCGATATTACCGCAATGACCAAAGAAATGCTGAAGAACCTGAAAGTGAAACTTGGTACTAAATAATTTTTGATGATTTTATTAACCTTCAACATTATTAATAACAAAAGTGATTTTAAAAATAATTACCATATTAATGATGATGAAATTTTAAAAATCACAGAAAACAATGTGTCCCAGATTCTTCGGGTTTTGGAAAAACATCACATACTGGCTTCTTTTTTTCTTGAGATTTCGATCACAGAAAAACTGAAGCCTTTACTAAAGAAAATCGTAAGTCAGGGTCATGAAATCTCATTATACAATGCCAATTCCAATATAAAGGAGATTGAAATTGCGAAGAAAAACGCCGAAGATTATGTTGAAAAACTCATCCGCGGTATCCGGCAGAAAGAGGTCACAGTTTCTGTGAATGAGCTGAAAAACCTTGAATTCAGCTATATTTCTAATATCGAAAATGCCAATATTCTTTTTCCGCTGAAAAGACTGGAGAGAAGCACGGAAATTTTTGAAGAAAATGGGGTCAGCATTGTTCCGGAAAGTATTTCGCCCTATTCGCAGATTCCTTATAACGATTTTGTATTTCAGACCGTTCCGCTTAAGTTTTATCAAAACATGGTGGTGGAAACGATCAAACAGGATGATTTTGTGCTGATTTATCTCAACTCCTGGCAGTTTACAGATTATGACAAGTTTAAATTTAACATTCCTTTTTACCGCAGGTACAATACCGGACGAAAAATGGAGGACAAACTGGAAAGTTTTCTTCAGTGGATGAATGAAAATGAGTTTGCTTTTGCCAGAATGAAGGACTTTGTTTTCTAAAATCCTCCGATACGGATATGATCCAAATCATAAAACCGTTGCCAAATTATCAATTATTAATTAAATTTAATATTAATTTCAATAAAATAAATGATTTTCATTGGTGATTTAATTTTTTATACTTAGCTTTGAGAGTAAGTTTAACCAAATTAAATTATTTTATTATGAGAAAAATTTTATTTTCTTTATTCACAATGGCGGCGTTATGCGCTACCGATCTGATGAAAGCCCAAGCGGTTCTGTTCGAAGACAGCTTCGAAACTTATACCGATTTCGCGATCGCCAATGTTGGTAACTGGACCCTTACCGACGTAGATCTGAAAACGACTTACGGCTTTACGGGAATTACTTTCCCGAATACGGGTGTCGCCAAATCCTTCCAGGTTTTTAACTCGACTACCACTACTCCGCCAATGACCTCTACTGCAACCTCTAACTGGACCGCTAAAACCGGCACAAAAATGATGGTCAGTTTTGCAGCGACCAGCAGCCCATGGAACAATGACTGGCTGATTTCTCCGCAAATTGGGATCCCCGCAGGTGACGGAGCAACCCTTACATTCTATGGCAAAGGATGCGACGCTACTTATGGTGCTGAAAAGTTTAAAGTATTAGTATCAACCACCGGAACAGGTGTTGGAACCTTTACCGCTATCAGCCCTTTGGTGACTACACCTTCGGATGCGCAGTGGCATCAGTACACTTATGACCTTAACAGCTACGCGGGACAGAATATCTACATCGCTATCCAAACTACCTCCGATGACCAGTTCGGTTTCGCAATTGATGATTTCAAAGTGGTGAGTAACGCGCTTCCAACAGCCGCGCCAAACTGCGCTACCCTGACCACACCTGCGAACAATACCGCCAATGTAAGCTACAAAGTACCGCTATCCCTTGCGTGGACCGCTCCAACAACTGGTGAAGCTGCAGCAAGCTACGATGTATATTTTGGAACCAGCGCTAATCCTACAACGCTGCTGATTAATACTACGACGCTTACAACTACTGTACCTATTTCAATGCTGACACCAGCGACAACCTACTACTGGAACGTTATTGCTAAAAATGCTGCTGGCAGTGCAACAGGCTGTACAAGCTTCAGTTTTACTACCATGAGTATGCCGGCATCCGCACCAAACTGTGCAACGCTGACCGCACCGGCAAACGGGGCCACCGGAGTTGACTACTTAGCACCAAGCACACTCACATGGACAGCACCAAGTTCGGGTACCGTAGTAGACAGTTATGATGTTTATTTTGGAACAACTGCTAATCCAACTACTCTGTTGGTGAATACCACTTCCACTACAGCTACCGTTCCGGTAACGCAGTTAGCAGCATCTACTACATATTACTGGAGAGTTGTACCTAAAAACGATACGGGTGCAGCGGCTGCCTGTACAGAATTTTCATTCACTACAGCAGCGAACCCATTCGCGCCATATTGCGGACCGATAGTAATCACTTCCAATACGGAACCTATTACACTGGTTAATTTTGCTGGAATCAACAATGCCACTTCGGCAACTTTAAACGGAACACCAGATCATGAAAACTTTACAACTATCTTTGGAAACGTCGTACAGGGATCTTCTTATCCTATTACATTAAAAGGTAGTACTGACGGAAACTTTACCAACAGATTCGTAGTGTTTATCGACTGGAACCAAAACGGCGTCCTGAATGATGCGGGTGAAGTTTATCAGATTACACAAACCATTGTAAACTCTAACGGAACCGATGCAGTACAGGCTGTACAGTCTCTTGCTGTCCCTTCAGATGCAACCTTGGGCAATACCAGAATGAGAGTGAAAAAGATTTTTGGTACTACCAATTATGTTGATCCTTGTGCAGGAGCCGCATTCGGCCAGGTAGAAGATTACAGCATTACGGTGGGTGCATTAGGAGTAAACGATCAGGCTAAAAATGCTGTTAAAGTTTATCCAAATCCTGTAGTCGATGTTCTGAACATTGAATCCCCGGAAAAAGTGAAATCCATTACTGTTTTTGATGCTACCGGAAAATCAGTTTCCACTCATGTTCTGAATGCAGCAAAATCCCAGGTTAATCTATCTAAATTAGCTTCCGGAGTTTATGTAGTGAATATTGAAACTGAAAAAGGAGTTCAGTCAGTAAAAATGATTAAAAAATAAATTCTTCTGAATTAATATGAAGGCCTGCAATTTAGCAGGCCTTTTTTATTTTGCGGAAAAATTGTTATTTTAGGAAATAATGATTACTTTTGCACCTCGAAATAATTAACAAATTTATTTAACATTATGAACAATTACGAAACTGTTTTCATTTTAACTCCCGTTCTATCTGACGCACAGGTGGAGGAAGCAGTAAAAAAATTCGAAGATCTTTTGACTTCACACAATTGCGAAATCGTTGCCAAAGAAAATTGGGGACTTAAGAAATTGGCTTATCCAATTCAATTGAAAAAGAATGGTTTTTACACTTTAATCGAATTTAAAGGTGAAGGAACTGTGGTTGCAGATTTAGAACTGGCTTTCAAACGTGATGAGAGAGTTATCCGTTTTCTTACCACTAAACTTGACAAACATGCGATCGAGTATGCTGTAACAAGAAGAACCAAAGTAAAAACTGCAAAAGCTTAATTTTAACCCTCTAAAAATTTACAACAATGGCAATAGATGATATGGCTAAACAAGCCTCTGCTGGAGGTGAATCGGAAGTAAAATTTCTTACTCCACTTGATATCAACACAAAAACTGATAAAAAATACTGTAGATTCAAAAAATTCGGAATCAAGCATGTAGATTATAAGGACGAAAAATTCCTTCTTCAGTTCGTAAACGAGCAAGGTAAAATTTTACCAAGAAGATACACAGGAACTTCTTTGAAATACCAAAGAAAAGTATCTGCTGCAATCAAAAGAGCAAGACACTTGGCTTTAATGCCTTATGTAGCTGATTTATTAAAATAATACAAACCAAAAATAGTTGTTGGCTGTTTCATAAAAACGCCTAACTTCTAATTAAAAAAGGACAACAACAATGGAAATTATCCTAAAAAAAGACGTAGAAAACTTAGGACTTGAGTTCGATACTGTAAACGTAAAGCCAGGTTATGCAAGAAACTTCTTGTTACCAAAAGGTTTAGCTCTTTTGGCAACTCCAAAAAACAAAGCTAATCTTGAGGCTACTTTGGAAGCCAGAAAAGAAGAGGAAGCTAAACTTATTGCTGCTGCAAACGCTATCGTTGAACAGCTGAAGAAAACATCTATCACTATCGCTGCTAAAGTAGGTGCAGGTGACAGACTTTTCGGATCTATCAACAATGCTAACCTTTCTGAAGAATTGGCTAAAGCAGGTGTTGCGGTTGACAAAAAGTACATCAAAATTCCTGGGAACACCATTAAGAGAACAGGTAAAGTAGAAGCGTTAATCAGACTTCACAGAAGTGTAGAGCACAACTTTGAATTCGATATCGTTTCAGATGCTCCGCCAGTTGCTGCTGCTCCTAAAGCTGCTCCAGCTCCGAAAAAAGTAGAAGAAACTCCTGCTGAAGAAGCATAAGATTTCCTTATATATTTAAAAGAATCCGGTAATTAATTTTACCGGATTCTTTTTTGTAATTACCTGAACTATTAAATATAAATTGATAATTTTGTTTAATGCTCCGAATTTTTGTTTATCTGCGACTCAGTATTAAAAAATCTTTTGATAACCTCCAAAACGAAAAACTGAAACACAACCTGTTGCAGGCCATTCCTTTTTGGATAGGTTCACTGATTACCGGAGTTTTCGCCGTTATGTACGCGCAGATCTTTACCTGGGGCGAAAGACTGATGAATTTTATCGTTGACTGGAATGCATGGATGATCTTTATTATTGCACCCATTGGTTTTGTTCTTTCGTGGTGGCTGGTAAAGGAATTTGCTCCTTACGCTAAAGGCAGCGGTATTCCGCAGGTGATGGCTGCAGTAGAGTTGGCAAATCCGAAGGAACATTACAAAATCAAACACCTTCTGAGTGTTAAAATCATCATTTTCAAAATTCTCTCAAGTGTTGCATTGGTGATTGGCGGCGGAGCGGTAGGCCGGGAAGGTCCTACCATTCAGATTGCGGGATCTGTTTTCCGGAAAGTAAATGAACTTCTACCGGACTGGTGGCCTAAAATTTCAAAGAAAAACATGATTATGACCGGCGCAGCGGCCGGGCTTTCCGCAGCATTTAACACTCCTCTAGGCGGAATTGTATTCGCCGTTGAGGAACTTTCAAAGACACACATTAATTACTTTAAAACTGCGCTGTTCACGGCCGTAATTATTGCTGGTTTAACGGCGCAGACTTTAGCTGGTTCCTACCTTTATTTAGGATATCCCAAAACTGCAGATGTAGGATTAAGCATTATGTTCCCGGTAATTTTAGTTTCGGGAATCTGTGGAATATTTGCAAGTCAGCTTTCCGTTGTTATGCTGAAAATAACGGCGTGGAAAAAAAGATTAAAAACCGATAAAGCCCATATAGCTTTTTTAGTGCTGTCAGCTTTAATTATCGCAGCACTGGCCTTTTTTGTTAACAGGGAAATATTGGGTTCCGGAAAGGAAATTATGGAGAGAACGCTTTTTACAGCTAACAAACATGAAGAATGGTATATCCCGTTTTTCAGAATGATAGGACCGGCGTTATCTTTTACCTCAGGCGGTTCGGGAGGAATTTTTGCACCGGCGCTTTCCGCGGGTGCAAGTGTAGGTTCTGTCATTTCCGGCTGGATTCATTTAACGCCGAACGAAACCAATGTCGTAATACTCGCCGGAATGGTGGCATTTCTTACGGGCATTACCAGAGCTCCATTCACCTCCGCTATCATTGTTCTGGAAATGACCGACAGACATTCTCTGATCTTTCATTTAATGCTTGCAGGAATGGTTTCTTCCCTTATTTCACTCATGGTAAGCAGACGGTCACTCTATGATTCACTGAAGATTTCGTTTCTAAAAGATCTCCGCGGATCTGATGAAAATAACCAACAAAAAATCCGGTAATTTCTTACCGGATTTTTCACATTGTATGATTAATATGGATTCGCTTTCTGCTTTACATTCCCTAAGATATCCGGGAAATATATATCAGCCAAATGTTCGAATTCATCACCTCTCATAAACATATCGGCATCTACCTGATCGTAAGAATCTTTTCCTGCAGCCGCAATCAGCTCA
Source organism: Bacteroidota bacterium (assembly GCA_018902795.1). Lineage (GTDB taxonomy): Bacteria > Bacteroidota > Bacteroidia > Flavobacteriales > Weeksellaceae > Kaistella. Next base: position 133,443 of record JAHIQD010000004.1, read on the forward strand.
TTGCAGGTGTGAAGTGTATTTTTATGAAAATGATATACTCTTTCGCTTTTATCCGTTACATCAAGACCTTTGATAAGCATCTTATCCTGTGTAGCAACTCCGGTCGGGCAGTTATTCGTATTACATCTTAATGCCTGAATACATCCAAGGGCAAACATAAATCCTCTCGCATTGTTACACATATCGGCTCCCATCGCTATTGCGCGCAGAATATCCAGACTTGTCAATACTTTTCCGCTCGCAATAATTCTTAATTTATCGCGGAGATTAAAGTTTTTCAGGGTTCTGTTCACAAATATCAAGGCAGGTTCCAAAGGCATTCCCACTCCGTCAGAAAATTCCGGCGGTGCAGCTCCTGTACCTCCTTCTGCCCCGTCAACAGTGATGAAATCAGGATAAATTTTAAGAACATTCATCTGTACACAGATATCTTCAAACTCTTTGGTATCACCAATACACAATTTGAAACCTACAGGTTTTCCGCCAGATAACTCTCTTAATTCCTGAACGAATCTCAATAAACCTGCAGCATCAGAAAACGCGGAATGCGAAGGTGGCGAAATAATGGTAAGTCCAGGCTGTACGTGTCTGATCGCCGCAATTTCCGGAGTATTTTTTGCACCCGGCAAAACCCCTCCATGGCCCGGTTTAGCTCCCTGAGAAATTTTAATTTCCACCATTTTAACATTAGGAATGCTCACATTCTTTTTAAAAATTTCCGGTGAAAATTTACCCTGTTCGTCTCTACATCCAAAATATCCGGTCCCAATCTGCCAGCATAAATCGCCGCCTTCCAAATGGTAGGGAGAAATTCCTCCTTCACCGGTATTGTGATAAAAACCGCCTTTTTTGGCACCTCTGTTCAATGACATCTGGGCACGGTCACTCAAAGACCCGAAACTCATGGCAGAAATATTAAATAAGGAAGCGTGGTATTTTTGGGTACACTGCTCGCCGCCTACCCAAACTCTGGGCAATTCCTCATTGGGAGATTTTGCATAGATGGAATGTTTGATTCCCTCATACTTTCTCTGGTTCACCTCCAGCTGAGTACCGAAAGGTACGGTATCACTGATGTTTTTTGAACGTCGGTACACAGCAGAACGCTGGTTTCTCGGGAAAGGTTTCCCGTCTGTTTCTCTTTCAATAAAATACTGCTGCATCTCCGGTGAAATCCCCTCAAAAAAGTAACGGAAATAACCGATTACAGGAAAGTTTCTAAGAATTGCATGTTTCGTTTGAAAGCAGTTGTATATTCCTACAGCATAAATGCAGGTTAATAAAATTGGAATCCAGTAATGGGCTTTGATAAGCAGCGATGTCGCCCAAACCAAAATTAAAATAACAATTCCCCATTTAATGAATTTGTCTCTCATTACATTTCGTTTTAGATTGACCGGCAAAATTAGCAATAAATAACCGACAAAAAAAACCGCTTTCACAAAAATGAAAGCGGTTTTTTACAGTTAATTTAGGTTATTTACTCCAGTTGATTTTAGTGTGCTGCACATCATCAGAACTGGTTCCGATCATGACGTCAAATTCGCCGGCTTCCCAGTCGAATTTCAGCGCATTATTGTAAAATTTCAGATCTTCTGGTGAGATATTGAAAGTGACTTTTTTGCTTTCCCCTTTCTTAAGAAAAACCTTCTGGAAACCTTTGAGTTCTTTCACAGGACGCGTGATACTTCCTACCATATCGCGGATGTAAAGCTGCACCACTTCTGCTCCATCGTAATTTCCGGAATTGGTAACCGTTACCGAAGCCTGAATGGTTTGATTTCCTTTTGGATTTGAACTGGAAACCGACATATCAGAATAATTAAATTTGGTATAACTTAAACCATAACCGAAAGGATAAAGCGGCGTATTACACTCATCCATATAATTGGAACGGAATCTTTCGTACTCGCATTTATCGGTTTTTTCCTGGCTTAAAGGTCTTCCAGTATTTTTATGATTATAATAAATGGGAACCTGACCTAAACTTCTTGGGAACGTAATGGGCAGTTTTCCTGAAGGATTTACTTTTCCGAAAAGGACATCAGAAATTGCGTTTCCGGCTTCCGTTCCCGCAAACCAAACGTTCAGTATTGCATCCGGAATATCTTTCATATTGGTTAAAGCCAAAGGTCTTCCGGTGAAAAGCACCACTGCAATTGGTTTCCCGGTTTTTTTCAGTTCTTTTAACAAATCGATTTGAGACTGTGGGATATCGATTTCTGCTCTTGAAGAGGATTCACCGCTCATTTCAGCAGATTCGCCAATGGCCAGAACGATAACATCAGCTTTGTTGGCGACATCAACGGCTTCTTTTAAAAGAACTTCTTTCGGTCGGTTATCACGGTCGGTTAATTTTCCGTGAGCCGCATAAATATTTTCAAGTTTTTCGCTGTAATCGATATTGGCACCTTTTGCAGAAATAAATTTCACTTCTTTCCCGAAATTATCCTGCAGACCTTTCATTAAGGAAACGGCATCAGCGTGTTTTGCGGCAACGCTCCAGGTTCCGGCCATATTTAATGAGTTATTCACCAATGGTCCGATAACTGCAACGGTTCCTGTTTTTTTCAAAGGCAGAACAGCATTTTCATTTTTCATTAAAACCATTGACTGTGCAGCGGCACTTCTGGCAATATTTCTATTTTCCATACTGTACACTTCTTTCTTAGCCAACTTCGCATCACCATAACGGTAAGGATCATCGAATAAACCTAAATCATATTTAGCTTCCAGAATTCTTTTCGCTGCTAAATCGATTTCGGCCTGAGTTACTTTTCCTTCCTGTAAAGATTGTTTCAAGGTTTTCAAAAAACCTTCTCCCACCATATCCATATCGATTCCGGCTTTCAAAGCTAAAGCAGAAACCTGCTGCAAATCTCCCATTCCGTGGTCAATCATTTCATTGATTCCGGTATAATCGGTTACGACAAATCCGTCAAAGCCCCACATTTTTCTCAGAACATCTGTCTGAAGCCATCTGTTTCCGGTGGCAGGAATTCCGTCCACTTCGTTGAAAGAAGCCATCACAGAACCTACGCCCGCCTCTACAGCAGCTTTATAAGGCGGAAAATATTCATTAAACATTCTTACATGACTCATGTCTACTGTATTGTAATCACGACCCGCTTCTCCGGCTCCGTATAATGCAAAATGTTTCACACAAGCCATAATGGTATTGCTGAGGGAAAGATCTTTTCCCTGATAACCATAAACCATATGCTTGGCGATTTCGCTTCCCAAATACGGATCTTCACCGGAACCTTCAGAAACTCTTCCCCATCTTGGCTCACGGGAAATATCGGTCATCGGCGAGAACGTCCAGGAAATTCCGTCTGAAGTAGCTTCTTTAGCAGCAACCCGTGCCGACTGCTGAATTAAATTCATATCCCAGGATGCGGCCAAACCTAAAGGAATCGGGAAATTGGTTTCGTACCCGTGAATAACATCCATCCCGAAAATCAACGGGATTTTCAGGCGGCTTTTTTCTACGGCAACTTTCTGAACGGCTCTGATTTTTTCGGCTCCTTTGATATTAAAAAGTCCTCCGACTAAACCGTCTTCGATTTTTTTACCGATATCAGAGTTTTGGGCCTGCCCTGTGGTGAAATCCCCGGCGCTCGGCAGATTAAGCTGTCCGATTTTTTCGTCGATGGTCATTTTAGATAAAAGCGCATCAACAAAGATTTTCTTTTTCGCTTTGTACTGTTCGGTTTGGTAAGACTGAACAGGTTTTGTTACCATTTCCTGTGCAAGAAAACATGGCGACAGCGCCAGTGCTGCAATTAAAATCAGGTTCTTCATATTCTTTTACTTTTTATTTTAATTTTTTCTTTGGGAGAGCATCCATTCATAAAGTTTCGGGTCTGAATAGGTGGAATCCCATGAATTGTGGTTATCATCCGGAAATATCGTTAATTCAACATTTTTATTGTATTTCTTTATTTCCTGATAAATTTCGATTGAATTTGAGGGAGAAACAACATCATCGTTTCCTCCGTGGAAAATTTTTATTGGTAGATTTTTATACTGTTCGGCCCTTACTTTCATCAACCTGTCTACGGGCGCGCAGACTGGAGCAACTGCGGAGAACATTTCCGGATGTTCCATGGCGAGTTTCAGTGTTCCCCAACCTCCCATCGATAAGCCGGTGAGGATAATCCGGGATTCGTCGATCTTATATTTCTGCTGAATATCTTTAATTAAATAATATACTGCTTCCGTATCCCACCATACATTTTCCGGACATTGAGGTGCTAAAATCGCTGCCGGTTCCTTGATTAAATTTTTGTAGGTAAAGGGACTGTGTGCTTTTACCATTTCCAAATCGGTTCCTCTTTCGCCGGAACCGTGCAGGAAAACAATTAACGGAACTTTTCCTTTTGTATGCTGCGGATAATCTAAAACGTAAGAAATTTTCTCAACTTTTTTGATTTCTCTGTTGAATTCAGCTTTGATTTCCTGAGCGTTTGTTACCAAAGTTATTCCGAGGAAAATTATTGATAAGTATTTGACTTTAAAATTCATGCTTTTATTGTTATTAAATTTTTCTAGCCCCGATTGCAGCGGCATCCTTTTGTGCAGCGCAGCGGAACAAAAGATATAGCGGAAAGCGGGAAACAGCTCCTAAAAAACATTTTATCTGATGTTATATTTTTCAGATTTAAAACTTAATTTTTTCAGGCCTTCTTTGATATCGGGTGCATTCATAAATAATTTCCAGATGAGTCCGGTTCGGTAATTTTCGATCATGGGCGAAATAGTTCCCTGATCGATGGCCAGATATCTTGGCGTAAACCAGTTATCATAATGAATGGAAGTTGCATCGTAAGGACCTGCGGAACCGATAAATTCAGGTTTTTGGGTGTAAATAAATCTCAGAAAATCCATAGATTCTTTTGGCGTATACGGAAAGCTGCTTAAAGCTGCTGTCGGATTGATAACGCCGCTGTCATTAGTCGGCGAATGTGCCGTGTAACCTGTGGAACCGTCCGGGTTTCTGGTGTAACCTGCGGTGTGACCCCAATAGTTTTTGCCGTAACCTTTCCATTTTTTAGGGTTTTCTATGCTGTATCTATAATCAATAAGTACATGGTTTCTATTGACATCGAAATAATTTTTCACTGTTTTATCCGACAAACCTGTAGGATCCAATCCGAGATAAGAATACTGAGACCAGAACAGCGAGCCACCAAATTCTTCAGCGCCATTGTGTTTCAGATAAAGCGGAAGGCCGTATTTTGTTTTGTCGGTGGTGTAGGTTCCGTTTCTCGTCCAGCCTTTGTAATAAGTTTCTGCATCGATAGGATGTGTTGGTGATGATGCGGCTAAAATGTAAGTAACCAGACATTCGTTGTAACCTTCCAAAGGAAAATTCATTTCCCAGCCGTAAGTTGGTGACCAGTGCCAGTAAAGGACTTTTTCTCCACCTTTGGTATACCAGTCCCATTCCACACCTTTCCAGAGGTCGTCCATTTTCTTGGCAAGGATTTTTTCTTCCTCGTCTCCGTTTTTGAAATATTCGCGGACGGCAATCATTCCCTGGACTAAAAATGCTGTTTCCACCAAATCTCCACCATTGTCTTTCTTACCGAAAGGAACTGTTTTCCCGGTTTCGCCGTCGATCCAGTGCGACCATGCGCCATGGTGACGGTCGGCCTTTGCGAGAAAATCTGCCATTACTGTCAAACGTTTTACGGCTTCTTTTCTTGGAATAAAATTACGCTCCACGCCGACAATAATTGTCATTAAGCCAAATCCTGAACCTCCTGTTGTAATTACATTTTTATCATTCTGCGGATAAATATTGTCTTCATGATAACGTTCCCTGCCCAGCAGTGAATTAGGTTCAGCAAAATCCCAGAAATATTTCAGTGCATCCTGCTGAACCTTGTTCATTAGCTGTTCATCAGCAGCACTTGGTTTTTGTACCGACTCTGCCGTGGCTTTCTGCAGATTAGTGCAGGAGAGGGAAAAAGAACAAGTGAGTATTGCAGCAGCAATGAGTTTTTTCATTTTTTTTGATTTATAATTTTTCAATCTTTTAATGAGCCAGAATAAATGAAAAAGCCACCACATCAGCAATGTGGCAGCTTTTTGTAATAATATCAATTAATATCCTGGGTTTTGGGTTAAGACCCCATTACTTTGGTTAATTTCTTTCAACGGAATTGGGAACAACTCATTTTTCCCTGCCGTAAATCCATAAGGAGCTAATACAGTAGCGGCTTGCCCCGTACGGACAAGATCTACAAAACGGTCACCTTCCATAGCGAGTTCTACTCTTCTTTCGTGCCAGATAGCAGTACGCAAATCTGCCTGTGTAGCGGCTGTTGTATCGGCAAGCTGTGCACGGTTTCTTACTTTATTAAGTGAAGTTTTGGCAGCGGCAGTATTTCCTAACTCATTTGCTGCTTCAGCATTAATAAGCAGAATCTCTGCAAATCTCAAAATTCTTATATTCTGAACTGAACCATATCCACATGCAGTATTATTCTGGGCGATGGGCACATAAATTTTCTGGTTGTAAGTATCTACAGAAAGAGGATCACCTTTTTTAATCAAATCGCCTTCTGGGGTTATTTCACCTTCTCTCAGGATTGTCAATTCCTTTCTGATATCGCCAGGTTCAAAGGCATTTTCCAATGCCGCTGAAGGCGTAAAGAAGCCCCATCCGAACTGATTTCTTACCCCCTGAACTTCAGCATACTGTGAACCTCCAAATCCGGGAACACAATTGCAGTCTACTTCAAAGACAGACTCAGGACCGAACTCGCCTCCTAAACGGAAAACGTGGTTAAAGCTTGGATCCAACGCATATCCCATTGACATTACCTGATTGGAAGTGTCATAAGCTTTTTGCCAGTCTTTTTTATAAAGATATACTTTGGCAAGTAAACCCAGCGCTGCGCCTTTGGTAACTCGTCCCTGATCGGCTGCAGGATATGTTGCAGGAAGCACCGCTGAGACTTCAAGTAAATCTTTAATGATAAAGTCGAAAACTTCAGCCTGTGATTTTCTTGGAACGTTATAATTTTCCTGCAAACCGTCAAATAACGGAACGCCACCATAAATACGGGCAAGATTAAAATAAAAGTAAGCTCTCAACATTTTTGCTTCTGCAACAAGACGGGTTTTAAGATTTGCATCCATATCAATACCAGGAACGCGGGTAACAACCTGATTACATCTTCCAATGGCCTGCCACTGTCCATTCCAGTACCCTGCAACTCCTTCATCACTTTGAGTATAAGTGAAATTATCATATACATTAATAAATGAAGCATCACCAGGATTAGAACCCTTCACGACATCATCGGCCGGAACCCCAAATAAAAACTGGTACGGAAATGCAGAGTTGTCCCAACTTCTAAGAAAACTATAGATGGCGCTGGTTGCTTTCATCGCATCATCTTTTGTCTGGAAAAATTCTGTAGCTTCCGTCTGTCCTTCTACAGGAATATCTAAGAAATCATCTTTACAGCTTAGAACTACGGAGAGCATTGCTGCTGCTAATATTATTTTTTTCATAATTGAATTTTAAAAAGTTAAAGTCATCCCAAAAGTGTAGATCGCTGCGATTGGATAGATATTATTATCAATTCCCATCTGTACTCTGTCCGTGTTCAGAATCTCCGGTGAAAAACCGTGGTATTTGAAGCTCGTAAATGGATTCTGCGCGCTTACATAAATCCTCATTTTTTCAATATTCATCGATTGGGTAATGTTTTTTGAGAAATTATATCCCATTAAGACATTTCTGATTCTAAAGAAACTTCCGTCTTCTACATAGAAACTATTAGGTAAAATAATAGCCTGGTCGTTTGTGATCATTGCGTAGGAATTGGAGGTTCCTTCTCCGCGCCATCTGTTATTGTACATATCCAGGTCCCAGCTTTCATTACCAAAACGCTGTTCGCGGTTATAATTGTAAATTTTATTACCGTAAACTCCTTGGAAATCTACCGCAAAATCGAAATCGGAAACATTTAAATTAAAACCAAATCCGTACGTAAACTTAGGAACAGGACTTCCAAGAAACGTTTTGTCTCTTTCGTCAATAAGTCCATTACCATCTAAATCAGCAAATCTAAATCCGCCCGGTTTTTTTCCATTTTGTGTTGGAGCTGCATTTACTTCGTTCTGGTTCTGGAAAATTCCTTCTACCTGGTATCCATAGAAAGATCCTACCGGCTGTCCAAGCTGCAATCTAACCAATGTATTTCCGAATAAATGGGCTCCAGGTTCATTGAAAGATCCTCCATAAACCTCTGTAATTTGGTTTTTTAATGTAGTGATATTACCATACAAACCAAAACGCACTTTTTCACTAATGTTTTTGTCAAAACTTACAGAACCTTCAAAACCTTTGTTGTTGAAAGAATAAGCGTTGGTTACAAAATTCGAGTTGTTACTGGCTCCTGAAATCGCTGGCTGATTAATGGCGTACACGATATCTTTGGAATCTTTGTCAAAATACGTCGCTTCGACTTTTAATTTATTCTGCAGAAAAGCCATTTCAATTCCAAAATCCTTACCTTCTGTGGTTTCCCAGCCAATCGTTGGATCAATTACTTCTGTAATCGTTTCGGCATTATAACCGGCACCGCCATAATAAGCTCCGTCGTTGAAAACCGTGGTTGTAAGTGTATACTTTCTTGGCACTTCCGGATTTCCAAGTTTACCCCAGCTTGCTCTCAGTTTTAATAAATCAAAAACATTCTGCTGACTCATGAAATTTTCTTTGGATATTACCCAACCTGCACTTACCGCGGGAAAGGTTCTGTATCGGTCATCGGAAGAAAAACCTGTAGCACCGTCTCTTCTCACTGATGCATTTAATAAGTATTTCCCTGCATAATCATAATTTATTCTGCCAAAAATTGATTCTATTCTGTTTTTATAAGGATCTAATTTTCCGGCGTATTGAATGTTGTCTCTAACGAATAAATCTGCTCCCGAAAAAATATCTAGTGAACTGTCATTCCCGTTAAAATTTACATCCCATGATTTCCTGTAAACTCCGTTATGATGGTCCTCAGTTCGGGAAAAACCTCCCAGAATTTCTAAATTATGATTACTAAATGTTTTTTTCCACTTCAAAGTATTATCCCAAACATAACTTTTATAAAAAAGATCAAAATCTTCAAGCGTCGCTCTTGTTGGAGTTCCTGCAGGATTATAGTTATTTATCGCATTGTAGTCATATCTATTAATATTTCTATGATCTAAAGCATAACTGATTCTTAATGTAAAATCTTTCAGGAATTTCACTTCTCCCCACACATTTTCTAGAATACGGTTTTCGTCATTCTTGGATCTTAATAAATCCAAAGTTGCGCGTGGATTAGCTATAGATACGACAGAAAAATAATCATAATTTCCTGTTGCAGGATTGATAGGATAATAAATGGGTGGCGCTCCGTACGCTGTTAACAATGGATTATTAGCATTATTGGTATTTATCTGACTCCATGTGAAGTTATTTCCGACCGTAATGTTTGGATTAATTTTATATGTAAGGTTGGCTCTGGTCGTAAATTTTCTGAAGTCATTTCCTGAATTCACCCCTCTTCCAGCAGCAAGAGTTCCCCCGTCACTTAAATATCCTGCACTTAAAAAATAACTCAAATCTTTCCATTTTCCTGCAGCAGAAAAATCGGTAGAATTAATAATTCCGGGATTGAAAACTTCTTTAAACCAATCAGTATCAGCAGCAATTTTAGACCGGTCCAAAAATTTGGTAGGATCTGTTACTCCTTCATTTCTCAATTTTTCATTATATAATTCTACGTACTGATCAGAATTTACCATTTTCGGCACATTGGTAACCGTTTTTACCCCAACGTACGTATTGAAATTATAAACGGTTTTTCCTTTTCCGGATTTGGTTTTAATAATGACAGCGCCGTTTGATGCCTGCGCACCGAAAATTGCCAAACTCGAAGGATCTTTCAGAATACTCATCGATTCAATATCCTGAGGATTTAGAAAAGAAATATCATTAGTAATCATTCCGTCCACAATAAATACCGTTTTACCGGAAATAGAACTGATCCCCCGTATATCCACTCTCGGGGATCCTCCAGGCGCACCGGAATTTAAGATTTGTACACCTGCGACCTTACCCTGTATTGAACTTATTGGATTAGGGTTCGGCTTATCCGCCAAATCTTTTGCACTAATTAAACCAATACTTCCGGTGACATTCTCCTTTTTTTGGCTTCCATAACCAATCATCACCACCTCTTCAATTTTCTGTTCTTTTAAAGAGTCCTGTGAAACGACCTGCGCACTGACATTCATACCGAAGTATAACGCAGCAACCAAGCAGGGTGCTTTTAAATTAATGTGTTTCATATAGTAGTTTTTGTTTTTAAAATCTGTGTTAGAATTTAACTTTTCGGCTTTATTATCTCAAAGTTAGAAAATAAAATTAACATCATGTTAACTTTAATTTAAAATTATGTTAAACCCTTGATTTCGGGTCTTTTAAAATTGGCTTAATTTTTGAGAAACAATACCCATTAACTCCAAAAAAAAAATCAGCATGAGAAGAAATACAATATTAGTGGCAACAATGGCTGTTGCTACTTTAGGAACCACTACACAATCCTGCCTGGCACTTGCCACATCAAGTGTAGGTTTAGCAGTTTTGAAACAGATTCTCCTGGGAGGAATTACAAAAGGACTCAATATTTTCAGTAATAAAGACAGTTTTCTCGCCAATCAGCTTATTGAAGCTGCACTTCCTCAGCAGCTAAAAGATGTGAACAGCACTTTACAGAAGCTGGGCTTGAATAACTTAGTTCAAAAAGAAAAAGAATATATCGCGCAGGCTGCGGCTTTTACCGTAGACACTTCGCGCCCGATTCTGGTGAATGCAGTGAACAGTCTTACTGCGGAGGACGCGGCAAGAATCGCGCAGGGAGGAACCGGTGCGGCAACGCAGATTCTCAAAGAAAGAACTTCTGAACAGCTAATGGCTGCAATTGCACCGAAAGTAGATGCAAAACTTAATGAGTTCGGGCTTGTAAGTTCATTAAACAGTGCGTTGGCAGGATCCAATATTTTAGGGTCTATTTTTGGAGGACAGAACTCCAACAGTTCAATTACTGGTGGAATCAGCAGATTTGCCTCTCAACAGATGGTTAACGGACTTTTCAATATTATTCAGAGCCACGAGCAGCAGAATTCAGCAACTATTCTGAATTCTTTAAGTGGCATGAAGTAATCTGAAAAAATATCTTTAATTTTGAGTTTCCGCTTTGTCGGAAACTTTTTTTAAACAATTAAAACAAAAGAAATGGTCAATATCATTGATAACCAAACCAATTTAAATCCGGACGAATTTTATGCTTCACTGAAAGAAAAACTGGAGGCTACCCACAATTTTCCGGAAGATTATCTTTTTAAATTCATCATCACCAACGAAGAGGCTAAACACACCGAAATCTACAGGGTTTTTGATGACATAAAATTCACATTGAACACCAAAGAAAGCAAAAACGGAAAATACACTTCCATTAGCATTAACGCTTTTGTATTGGATGCTGATCAGGTGATTAAAATTTATAAAGAAGTAGGAAAAATTCAAGGCGTAATGATGCTTTAGAAGTGCTGTTCAGCAACAAATAACAAAGGAATCATGAATGTTTTAATCACGGGCGGAAGCGGACTGATCGGGAAATCTTTAGTGAAAAAACTTAGAGAAAGAAATCATACGGTCCGGATATTAACCAGAAGCAATGTTATTAAACTTGACGAATTTCAATGGAATATCGCTGAGCAGTTGATCGATGATAAAGCATTCGAAAACCTTGATGCTATCATTCATCTTGCCGGGGCGAGCATCAGTAAAAAATGGACGGTTAAATATAAAAAGGAACTTTTCACCAGCAGGATTGACGCTGCTGATCTTTTAAAAAAATATTGCATTCAACACAACATCCGTTTAAAATCCTTTATTTCCGCTTCAGGAATTAATTATTACGGAACTTTTACTTCTGATCAGATTTTGGACGAAAACTCCGGAATAATTAAAAATGATTTCCTTTCGCGGCTCTGTGAAGAATGGGAAAAATCGGCTGACAGCTTTTTCGGTATTGCGGACAGAACAGTGTGCTTGAGAACTTCGATGGTTCTTGCAAAAGATGGCGGCGGATTTCCGATTTTAAAAAAAACAGTGGATTTCAACATCGGTTCTGCGGTGGGCTCAGGAAAACAATGGATGAACTGGATCCACATTGAAGATTTGGTCAACATGTATGTTTTTGCCCTGGAAAACCCTCAAATAAAGGGAAAACTGAATGCAGTGGCTGATGAAGTTCCCACGAATGAAAAGTTCATGAAAACGCTTGCCGATATTTCCGGCAAATTTTTCCTTCCAATCAATGTTCCGGCCTTCGTAATGAAATTAGTTTTCGGAGAAATGAGCTCAATTATTCTGGAAGGAACGCGTGCCTCCAATAAAAAAATCAAATCGCTGGGATTTGATTTTCAATATTCTGAACTTGAAAAAGCTTTTGAAAGTTTGAAATAGCATTTATATCTATTAATTTTCAATAAAAAATTTTACATTCTCCACAGGCCTTGCGATCATCGCAATATGGCCTTTAATCAGAATCGGCCGCTGAATTAATGAAGGATTCTCTATTAAAATCTTCACCCATTCATCATCTGATAGATCCTTATCCGCGTATTTTTCTTTATACAAAGGATCACTTTTTCGGATCAGACCGTGAACATCAGTGTTAAGTTTTTTCAGAACTGTTTTCAGCTCCATTTCCGACAGAGGATTTTCAACAAAATCAATGATTTCGAACGGAACATTATTTTCGTCCAGATGTTCTAAAATCGCTCTGGATTTGGAACACGAATTGTTATAAAGAACTTTTATCATGATGTTTTAGTTTTTAATGTTAATTTCTGAAAACCTACTGTCAAAGCCCAGATTAACATTTCACATTAATCTAAAACAATCCGTGCAATTCTGTTTCTATTCTTTCCAGAATATACCCGAAATCTTCAGGCCTTTCCACAAAATCCAAATCGTCAACTTCAATAATCAGCAGTTTTCCTTCTTTGTAGCCCGAGATCCATTTCTCATATTTCTGATTGAGTTTGGAAAGATATTCAATGGAAATCGTGGCTTCATAGTCGCGTCCGCGTTTGTAAATTTTCTTCACCAAATTGGGAACATCCGACTTCAGATAAATCAGCAAATCCGGTGCCGAAACGAAACTTTTCATCAAATCAAACACCGCCGAGTAATTATTGAAGTCGCGGTCCGTTAAAAGACTCATATCATTAAGGTTTTCAGCGAAAATGTGGGCGTCTTCGTAAATCGTTCGGTCCTGAATAATATTTTTGCCACTCTCGCGGATTTCTTTAACCTGTCGGAAACGGCTTCCCAGAAAGTAAATCTGCAGCGCAAAGCTCCATTTGCTCATATCAGCATAAAAATCTTCAAGATAAGGGTTATGATCTACATCCTCGAACTGCGCATCCCAACCGTAATGTTTTGACAACATCGTTGTTAATGTAGTTTTTCCCGCGCCGATATTTCCTGTTACCGCAATGTGCATTTCCTAAAATTGTTTAAAAGTTGGGTGAAATTTGCCGGTAAATCTTAATAAAAATGAATATTTCTACTTTTTTGCCGGCTCTTTTTGAATGGGGTAAAGATAAAGTTTGTTGTCTTTGATAACAAAATTAGAAGCTGAATTTTTATCCACAATTTGCGCTTTTTCTTCTTTGAAAACAGTAATCAGGGAATCGTTGACGAGTTTTTTAACCGCCTGTTTGCTGAGAACCAGAACATTGTCGTTCTCCCGTCGTAGACGTTTTCCGTTTTCGGAAGGAATCTCAAATATTTTTTCTGATTTAAAAGTATAGGCAGAAAAATGCTTGTCGGTTAAAATGTACACTTTATTATTATAAACAATAAGATCGATGATGTGTTCAAAATCAATATCAAAAGGATAGGAATTGATAATTCTGTCATCACGGAAAGCATACTGGATCAAACGTTTACTGCTTTCATCCAATAGCCAGATTTGCTGAAGATCCTCTGCATATACCATTTTGATCATTCCAAATTTCGGCCTGAAATTTATGGTTTGAATTTCGTTCAGATTCTGATCATATAATTTCAGTTCCTGCGCATTTTCCGAAAAAGAAGGAATATTCAAAGGATTCTGCACCGACTGAATTTTAAACGGAAGTGCAAACATCAGTTTCCCTTTCTGTTTCCCGACTGAGTCATATTTGGTAAAACTGAAATCTTTGCTTTTATAAAGGTAAATATTGCCGTAATCGTCAGCAAATAAATCTTTCACATCTCTTAATCTCACAGAATCAAAAGGCAGATTTTGCTGAGCCGACAAGCTGCAGCACATAAAAAACAATATGAAAGGTATAATTTTCAAGCGGATGATTTTATCAAATATAAAAAATGACGTTGATAAAAACGTCATTTTTAGTATACAGTAGGTGATTTTATTTGATTACGACTTCGTAAATCTTATCCCAGTTCTTTCCGGTGACCAACATATTGTCGCCTTTAAAAGCGATCCCGTTCAGCACATCATCTTCGTTAGTGGTGTGACGTTTCGCGATGTCAGAGAAATCAAATTTTCCTACCACTTCACCGTTTGCAGGATTAATTTTCAGGATAACCGGTTTTTGCCAAACGTTGGCATATATAAATCCTTTGTGGTATTCAAGCTCGTTTAATTGATCGTACGCTTCAGTATTTCCGGCAACAGAAATATAACGGACGATTTTTGAAGGATCATTCACATCAAGAAAATAGATGTTTTTGGTTCCGTCAGAAAGGATCAGATTTTTACCATCATAGGTTAAACCCCAGCCTTCGCCAATCACATTTGGATAAGCGAATTCCCTGATGAGACTTAAATCGCTTTTATTGTAAACAAAACCTTTCTTATTCTTCCAGGTCAACTGATACACCTTGTCGCCAACAATAGCTGCACCTTCAGAAAATATCTCTGCAGATTGCGGCGTTGAAACGATTGGAGTTGTTGTTCCCAGATTATACTTCATTATTCTTGAAGCGCCGTTTTGTCCGTCAGATTCATATATTACGTTTCCCTCGAGCTGAAATCCCTGCACGAAATTTTTCGGATCGTGCGGATATTCTTTTACCATTTCATAATTGAGCTTTGCTTCCGGATTTTTAGCAAAAACATTGATGGTAGCATCCTGAGTCAGGAATTCTCCGTTTTTCTTTTTGATATTAAAAGTTACCGCATTATCGCCCAAAGTGAAAAATTTCGGATCTACGACAAGGCTGGAAGTTTCTTTATCTCCAAAACTTATCGAAATACTTTCAGCATTATCGGCTACTTCTTTGGGAAGTGCTAAAGGGTCACCAAAATGATAACCTTTGGCTTCCATTGTGGTGTTATATTCATTTAAAGTATTGAGAATTTCCTTGTCTTTGTTACAAGACACAAGAAAGGTGAAAGCCAAAACAGCAATAAGGTTTCTAATTTTCATTCAGATAATTTTTTCAAAAATACTCATTTTTAGCAACACAAAGCGAGCCAAACCGGAAAAGGACATTTTCTGCATTCAAATAATATTTATCTTTGTTTTCGTTATATCAAAAATCAATATGAAAAAACTTACGTTTGCCGCATTTATTTTACTGTACGGAATTTCTTCTGCACAGAATCTCTTCCCAAAAAATGCAACTCCCAAAAGAGAAGATTCCCTGAAAGGTTCCAACACTTCATTCAGGAATTTTTGGGATGTAAAAAAATATGAACTTTCGGTAGAACCTAATTTTGAGAAAAAATCAGTTTCAGGAACCAATAAAATCACTTTTGAAATCACCAAAGATGTTACAAATCCCGTATTTCAAATTGATCTGCAGCAGCCGATGGATTATAAACTCATAGGTTCTGACAAAAGGTACACTTCAAAAAGGGATGGTGATTTCATTTTTATTGAGGCAAAAAAAACTTTTAAGAAAGGAGAATCCTGTTCATTCAACATTCAGTTTACAGGAAATCCAAAGATTGCCAAAAAAGCGCCTTGGGACGGCGGCTGGGTCTTCAGTAATGACAGCAACGGAAACCCTTTCATCAGTGTTGCTCAGGAAGGTGAAGGCGCTTCCCTATGGCTCCCTGTCAAAGATATCTGGAGCGACGAGCCCGATAACGGAATCGTGATGAAAATTATTACTCCAAAAGATTTGGTGGGTGTCGGAAACGGCCGCCTGATAAAACAGACCAGCGAGAAAAACAGAAATATTTTTACCTGGGAAGTTAAAAATCCAATCAACACCTACTCTATTGTTCCGAATGTCGGCAAATATGTGAATTTTAAAGATTCTTATGACGGCGAAAAAGGAAAACTTGATCTGGATTACTGGGTTTTGGATTATAATCTTGAAAAGGCAAAAAAGCAGTTCCAGCAGGTAAAACCCATGATGAAAGCTTTTGAATATTGGTTTGGGCCTTATCCTTTCTACGAAGATTCTTATAAACTGGTTGAAAGTCCCTATTTGGGAATGGAACATCAAAGCAGTGTTGCGTACGGCAATAACTACGCAAACGGTTATTTAGGAAGAGATTTATCCGGAACCGGAGTGGGACTGAACTGGGATTTCATTATTATTCACGAAACCGGTCACGAATGGTTTGCTAATAATATCACGGCTAAAGATCAGGCGGATATGTGGGTTCATGAAGGATTCACCAGTTATTCTGAAACCCTTTTCACAGAAAACTATATGGATAAAGGCTCTGCAGAAAAATATATCATCGGCGTGCGGAAAAGCATTCAGAATGACAAACCGGTTATTGGGCAATATGGAGTGAGAAACGAAGGAAGCAGCGATATGTATCCTAAAGGCGCCAATATGCTTCACACCATTCGCCAGGTGATCAATGATGATGAAAAATTCAGACAGATTTTAAGAGGTCTGAATAAGGATTTCTTCCACCAGACCGTCACGACGAAACAGGTTGAAGATTATATCTCCCAAAAATCCGGGATTGATTTTTCATCAGTCTTCAATCAGTATTTAAGAACGGTAAAAATTCCAAATCTTGAATATTCCCAAACGGCAAACATCTTGAAGTTCCGTTACAGCAATGTGGTTGAAAAGTTTTCGCTCCCTTTGAGACTGAAAGATAATCAGGTTTTAAATCCAACTTCGGAATGGCAAACCGTCAAACTGAACAGTGAAAATCCGGTGGAATTTAATGCCAATTACTACGTAATTTACAAGAAAATATAAAACTTAATTTGATAAAAGAGGCGGCTGCACAAAGTCGCCTCTTTTTAATTAAATTTAATTACAGTTGAGCATATCCGAAAGCATCAGTCTCTGGCTGGAAGTATTCGCCGGAACAGCAACATGATCGGACGGAATGAAATTTACAGAAGACACTGTTGGAGGCACATATATTTTCACTTCCATCTCGCGGTAACCGTGCGGTTGGTAAGACATCCAATATCCTTCGGGCTGCAGACCCCAAGTACCATACTGTATTTCAGATTTCTCGGGATTGACTCCTGAAATCATGGCAAGCCTTTCAAGATCGGCATAACTGGAAGAAGAGGTACTGAAAAAATTTCTGATTTTATTTTCAGCATCCAAAGCGATCTGCACGGGCTGCGGAAGATTGCTTTTCGCTTTATCCATAACACTTGCAGGAATAAAATCGAGTCCCATTTTCGAAAGTTTCAAAAGCTGGTCTTTAGTAAGCAGTTTTGCTGCTACCAGTTTACTCTCATTATCCAGATTTTTTAAACTTGATTTGGCAATAACCGCCCAAATTAGCGCCTGCACTTTCTGCTGCGGAATCTCCTGGTTGTTGTACCAGTTTTTCACCAATGCGTCAATAATTTCTTTTTTAGGCCCTTTCAAAGGAGCGTACAGATATCCATCTCCTTTGCTTGGCGCGTAGGTCCCCGCTTTCAGACAGAAACTTTTCAGCTTAATCTGATAGAAACCGGGCTTCAGAATATACCCTTCAGTCTGCGAAAATTTCTCGGTGCACAGATCGGTAAATTTTTCATTCACTCCAAAGGAGGGGCTTTTCACGTCTGCCGTGTTGCAGTCTTTAAAATTGGTGGTAATGGCTTCAGTGGTAATGGCATTAATCACTCTGTCACCTGCCAAAGACATTGTTTTGTCTTTAACTTTATCTTTCAGTAAGTCCAGGATTTGTGCATTAGAGCACATACAGGTCATTAAAAAAGACAGGAAAATTAGTTTTTTCATGATAAATATTATTAGTTTCCTACGAAATTACATAATATTTACGAACTGATAAACAGCGGTTTACCAAAGAAAAAATTAAGAATTTTTCATCTGAATACGGAATGTTGTTCCTTTCCCCACTTCAGTGTGGGCGATTTTGATGTCACCGTTATGGTATTCTTTGATAACTCTTTTTGCAAGCGACAATCCTAATCCCCAACCGCGTCTTTTGGTGGAATAACCGGCTTTAAAAGCATTTCTCGCCTGAAAATTTGTCATTCCTGAACCTGAATCTTTAAAATCGACAATGATGTATTTATTTTTTTCGTAGAGTTCTATTTCCAGTCTTCCTTCGCCTTTCATGGCATCTACCGCGTTTTTTACAATATTTTCAATGACCCAGCTCAGTAGAATTCGGTTGTGTGGGATAAGGACATTCTGGTGAGGAAGAATAAGCATGAAGCGTACTTTTGTTGAAATTCTGGATTTCAGATAATCAAAGTTCTGTTGCAGGGTTTCATTGATATTCAGGTCATTGAGTTCCGGGACCGAACCAATTTTAGAAAATCTTTCAGAAATCGTTTTCAGCCTGTTGATGTCGTTTTCAATTTCTCTTACGCCTTCACTGTTTTCGTTTTCCATGCGCAGAATCTCAATCCAGCCGATCATGGAGGAAAGTGGTGTTCCGATCTGGTGTGCTGTTTCTTTTGCCAGACCTGCCCATACATAACCTTCATCAGTCTTTTTAATCGTCCTCAGAAACCAGAAAGAAAAAGAAATATAAGCAACCACAAGCAATCCCAAAATATAGGGTGTATATCTTAAATTGTTCAGGAGATTGGAGTTGGTGTAAAAAACATACTGGTTGTTTCCGTCCGGCATCTGGAGTTCAATGGGTTTGTACGAACTTTCCATTTTCCGGAGTAAGGAAAGCATTTTTTTAGGATCTTTCTGAACATTTTCCGGAATGTTTTTCTGAAAATCAACACCAATAGGTTTTTTGTTTTTATCGGTTACAATCACCGGAATCGTATTATTGGTTTTGCTGATCTGTAGCAGCAGGTCCAGGGTCATAGGATCCTCAATAATTTCTTCCTGCTGATATTTCATTGCAGTGGCAAAAAGTTCTATTCTTTTAATTTCTTCCTTTCTTAAATAATCAATCAGAATGACCGATGCAATGACAACACCCGCCACCGCAGCAGTGAGCAAAAGATAGATGATCCAGTTATTTATTTTAGAAAGAAAACTTTTCCGTTTCATCAAAACTTTTTATTTTAAAACATTTAAAACTTTAAACAGAACCTGATCGATGTCACCGTTTTGATAATTGTTGATAATGATCGCGAAAACATATTTTTTGCCGTCTTTTGAACTGTGATATCCTGCATAGGATTTGGTATCTTTCATTGTTCCGCTTTTAATTTTCATCCCGTTTCCCTGAGTAGGAAAACCGTTATAAAACTCGTTGAACCAAGGTTGTTTTCTGCTCCACAGCAGCGACTGTACTTCCGCTCTTGCTGAAACGTAATTTTGCGGGGAAAGTCCGCTTCCATCAGCAAAATTAATCATTGCGGGATTGATTCCCCTGTTTTTCCAGAACTCTTTCAGATAGGAAATACCGGCGTCAAAACTGCCTTCATTTTTCTTTTCCTTTCCTAAAGTTTTAATTAAAGTTTCGCCATAAAAGTTGATACTTTTTCTCAGGAACCAGAAAATGATTTTGTCTAGCGTAGGAGACTGATATTCCAGAATAGTATTGTTTTTAGGAGCACTCGTCACACTTTCACCGTTAATTTTCTGCATGGAAACCGAGGTTACTTTCCCTTTAAAATCAATCCCCGACTCTTTCAGCCACCTTTGTATTTCGCTTCCCAAAGAAAGTGGCGGATTGGGAGTAGCCCCTGAAACCGTTGAAGATTTGGTCGGCAGAGATCCGTTAATCATCGCTACATCAGAATAAGGTGCGGTAAAAACAATGCTTTGGTCCGAAGTGCTGTCGGTTTTCACTTCGTTGATCCATTTCACATTGGGCAAATCTATGTTTATGCCTTTCATTACCTTTCCGTTCATGCTGATGTCGAATTGGTTTTCGCGCCAGTTTACACCCCACACACCGGTTCCGTAATAATTTCCCATATCGTTCCACGGCCATCCGCCTGGAACTTTTTGAGAATCAAAATAAGAATCATCAATAATCAAATCGCCCGAAATTTTTGAAATCCCTTTCTGTTTGAGCGCTTCTATGAGTTTTTGTCTGAAATTTTCCGGTTTATAGTTTTCATAACGCCAGCTTCCTAATGTTGGATCACCGTTCGAAGAAATCACCAGATTTCCCGAAAGATTACCGGCTGAAATATTTCCGGAATATAAAGCCGTTGTCGTATACTGATAGTTTTTACCTAAAGTTTCCAGAGCTGCTGCTGCAGTGAAAATCTTTTGGGTTGAGGCCGTTGAGAGTCCCTGATTTCCCTGATATTCGTAAATAAAATTTCCGCTTTCATCAGCAACATAAACCGAAAGATTTGCAGAATATGCAGCAGGAGAACTGAGTAAATTCTTAGTGGCAGTATCTAATTTCTGAGCGATATTCTGAGCAAAAAAAACCTGCGAACTCAGCAGAATGATGGGAATGAGTCTGTTCATTTTCCTTTTTATTTTCAAATATAACGAATAATCTTTTCCTGAAGTACGATGAATGCGGAAAACATCTGAGCAAACAATTTTCGATGCTTAAAAATGAAACAAAAATCTTGTTTTTATGCTGATTTTTTTGTAAAATTTGTATGGAATATTCAAACACGAAATCATGGCTACAATTATAACAGGCTTATTTAACAGCCAAAGTCAGTCAAAGAAAATTTCTGAAGACTTAGAACACGCAGGTTTCCCGGATTCTGATTATATCGTTTATTTACATACCGAACCTATACACGAAGAAAAAACATCCATATGGCGGTCATTTTTTAAAAACGAACCGACCCTTGAGGATGACAGCTTAGCAGTAAGTGTGAAAGTAAACGAACAGCAATCTATAGAAAAAGTAAATCACGTGTTTGCAGAGAACGCAGTAATTCATCAGAATTTAATTGAAAACATCGAATTTAAAGATGCCGAATCTCTTGATTATATAAAAAAAATTGTTGCGCTAAGAGCAAGATCGGAAATATATTCTTCACCGGAAGTAAAGCATCATGATCCGCATTCAGGCATGACCTCTGAAGTAGATTTTAGCAAAGATGAATAACTATAAGTCCGTTTCAGTTTGATGAAACGGACTTTTTAACTTTTTAAAGATGAAGGTTTTTTTGTTTAATTATCCAATAGTTAGGCATTTTTACTTATTTTCGTGTCTTAAATAATTTTCTTAATGGTATACGATTTAGAACAGGAAAATAAGGAAATTCTTGCGCGCTACAAAGATTTAATTTCCAATACCTACCGCACTTTGGATGAGGAACAGAATAAACTCATCCGGAAAGCGTTCGATATTGCTTTGGATGCACACAAAGACCAGCGCCGGAAAACCGGGGAGCCCTATATTTACCATCCTATTGAAGTAGCTAAAATTGTGGCTAACGAAATCGGTTTGGGAGCAACCTCCATTGCCTGCGCGCTTCTGCATGACGTTATTGAAGATTCTGATTACACTTACGAAGACCTCAAAAAAATATTCGGAAAAAAGATTGCTGATATTGTAAACGGCCTCACCAAAATTGCGGTGATGAACCATCAGAATATCTCCATCCAGTCTGAAAACTACCGCAAACTTCTGCTGACACTTTCTGAAGATTTCCGGGTGATCTTGATTAAAATTGCAGACCGGCTTCACAATATGCGGACCCTGGAAAGCATGACTCCGGAAAAGCAGAAAAAAATCGCTTCCGAAACCGTGTATATTTATGCACCGCTGGCCCACCGTCTCGGACTGTACAACATCAAATCTGAACTGGAGGATTTATCATTGAAATTCAATAACCCGGATGTTTATTATGATATTTCCCAACGCCTCGAACTCGCCAAAGAAAGCCGCGAAAAATACATTCAGGAATTCGAAAAAGAAGTTTCCGAACAGCTGGAAGATGAAGGTTTAAATTTTTCCATCAAAGGCCGCGCAAAAGCCATTTCTTCCATCTACAGGAAAATGCTGAAACAGGGCGTCACTTTCGACGAAGTGTATGATAATTATGCGATCAGAATTATTTACCGTTCTGATGCGAAGAACGAAAAATTTCTTGCCTGGAAAATCTATTCCATTGTTACAGACCTTTACCACAGCAATCCCCAGCGGATGCGCGATTGGATCACTCAGCCTCGGTCCACAGGTTACGAAAGTCTGCATTTAACCGTTTTGGGTCCTGATAAAAAATGGATCGAAGTACAGATCCGTTCTGAAAGAATGGACGATATTGCGGAAAAAGGTGTGGCTGCCCACTACAAATATAAAGAAGGTTTCAGGCAAAACAGTGACGAGAAAAATTTCGAGACCTGGGTAACGGAAATCCGGGAAGTGTTGGAAAACCAACAGTCGCTAAGCACGACAGAGCTTTTAGATAATATCAAACTAAATCTGTATTCCAAGGAAGTTTTTGTTTTTACTCCGAAAGGTGAAATAAAAATTCTTCCGATCGGTTCCACCGCACTGGATTTTGCTTTCTCTGTGCATTCAGATTTGGGAACCAAATGTCTTGGCGCTAAGGTAAACGGAAAGTTAGTTCCTATTTCTTATGTTCTGCAAAACGGCGATCAGGTTGATATTCTGTCCTCCCAAAATCAAAAACCGAAAGCAGACTGGCTGGATTTTGTAATTACCTCGAAAGCGAAATCGAAAATTAAGACGATTCTTAATTCAGAAAAAAATCATCTGGTAGAAGAAGGAAAAGAAATTCTGCAGAGAAAATTGCGTCATGCGAAATTGAATTTCAATGATGAGGAGATAAATAAAATGCAGAAATTCTTTAATCTGAAAACTTCTCAGGAGCTTTTTCTGAGCTTTCAGAGCGGCGATTTAGATGCAGGTGACATTAAGAAATATACGGAAGGCAAGAGCCTTTTCAGTAATATTATGCAGCGCTTCCGCAAGTCGCCGAATAAAAATGAACTCTTCACAGAAACGCCCGACACCAATCTGGATCTGATCGTATTCGGCAAAGATGAAGAAAAGATGAATTATTCTTTTGCCAAATGCTGCACCGTGATTCCGGGAGATAAAATATTTGGATTTATCACCATTTCTGATGGAATAAAAGTACATAACGACGGATGTCCCAATGCAATAAATCTCCGCGCGCAATACGACTACCGCGTTTTACCGGCAAAATGGGTGAATGAAGAAAGCTTCAAAAACAGAATAAAAATAGAAATTGAAGGTCTTGACCGAATGGGAATGATCAACGACATCACCGCAGTCATCAGTAATTCGATGAACATGGACATGAAAAGCATGTCGATTGAATCGAATAACGGTATTTTCTTAGGCAATATCAACCTCGAGGTGAAAAACAGAAGCCAACTTGAAGAAACCTTCAAACAGCTGAAAAACATCAACGGGGTGTCACGCGTAAAACGTCTTTAAACAAGGAAAACATTCATGCTTATTACCAATTATTTTAAAAAATTCCTTCACAGTTCACAATCATCGGGAATTTTACTCATTATTTGCGTCGCAGTTTCACTGATAATTGCCAATTCTTCCGCAGGTGAGGCTTTCCAGAAATTACTTGATACTAAAATCGGCACCGAAATCTTTCACCTGAACTATCCTTTAAGCATCTGGATTAATGATGGTTTGATGGCCATTTTCTTTTTGCTTGTTGGTTTAGAAATAAAACGGGAGATCGTTGAAGGGGAACTTTCGAGTTTCAAAAGCGCGTCGTTACCCATTGTTGCTGCATTAGGCGGAATGTTGATTCCGGCTTTGATCTTCTTTCTGTATAATCAGGGGACAGATTATGTCAAAGGATGGGCAATTCCTATGGCGACAGATATTGCGTTTTCTCTCGCAATTATTTCAATGCTGGGCAAACGTGTCCCGCTTTCTTTAAAAATATTCTTGGCTGCACTCGCGATCGTTGATGATTTGGGGGCCATTGTGGTGATTGCAATTTTTTATACCGACCAGATTCACTGGGATTATTTAGGCTTGAGTGCTTTAATGGTGACGATTTTAATTGCATTAAATTTTCTGAAGTTTAAAAAACATATTTTCTATGTCATTCCCGGAATTTTTCTCTGGTATTTCATGCACCACTCAGGAATTCATGCAACGATAGCGGGCGTTTTACTGGCTTTTACCATTCCTACAAATAAATCCACAACAGAAATCTCACCACTCGAAAAACTGGAGCAAAAACTTCATCTTCCCGTTAACTTTTTAATTATGCCCCTTTTCGCAGTGGCCAATACCAACATTACCTTTAAGGATGGGATGGTCGACGGCTTGTTCACGAATTTTGGTTACGGAATAATTCTGGGATTGTGTTTAGGAAAATTAATAGGAATTAATTTATTTTCATTCATCTTCATTAAGCTGAAAATAAGTGCTTTGCCGGATAAAAGTTCCTGGAATCAAATGGTTGGAGTTGGATTTTTAGCAGGAATTGGTTTCACCATGTCAATTTTCATCGCACTGCTTTCTTTCAAAGATCACCCGGAAATTCAGGATGCAGCAAAATTCGCAATTCTGGTAGCTTCAATAATCTCAGGATTGGCAGGATATACCTTACTTAGATTTATTTCCAAAAAAACTTCAGCATAAAATCTGATTGGAGTTTAAGCAAAAAAAACTTTAAGAAATTATTCTTCCACCCGGATTTTGTGAGTATCGGGCGAATCTTCCAGCTCAGGCAGAAGGTCTGCATTGAAATGAAGTGCATTTAATTTCACTTCATCAGCGATCATTTTCTCCACCCGTACTTTCTTGATAGCGATATTCAGTTCATTCCCCAAAAGAATCAGAATAATATTGAGATTGACCCAAACCATCACCAAAATTATCGTCCCGATAGACCCGTACAGCACATTGTATCGGGCAAAATCTTTAACATATATTGCGAAGATATAAGTGAGGACGACAAAAAGAACAGTAGTCAAAATAGCACCGGGTATTGCCTGTTTGAAAGTGGTAATCTTAAGACAGCCTACCCAGTAAAAAAGTGCCAGCAAAATAAAATAGAAAATCGGGAAAGAAAAGAAACCGATAATCTTCGACATATTATCAACGAGCCAGGATATATTGATTTCAGGCGTAAAGAGTTTTAAAACTACTTCACTGTAATAAATACCGAGCAGTGAAGCAATAATTAAGAAGATAAAAGCGATCGTAATTACAAAAGCCACAAGATATTCTTTCACCAATCCTCTCTGCAGATTGGTATTGAGATTAAAACCGTTGATTAAAGAATGCGTCCCGTTCACTGCGAAAATCATCGCAAAAATAATGGTGAGATTACTGATATTCTGCATATTCGGAATGAGAAATGTCTGAATATAGCTGCTGACATCCTTCTGAATGTGTGAAGGAAAAATATTATGCATCAGCACCTCAAAAATATAGAACTGAAGTTTGTCGTAATGCGGAAGGTACGGCAAAAGCGAAAGTAAAAACAGAATAAACGGAAACAGACTCAGGAAAAAACTCCACGAAATACTCGCTGCACTTCTTCCGATCTGCATTTTGAAAACTCCCTGTCCGTAAATTTCGAACATTTTCCAAAGCGAAATCCCTAAAAAAGGAATGTGAATGTCGTCAAGAAATTCATGTATTTTGAGTATGAATTTAGGAGTTTTAAAGCCCATTAATCTATATTTGCAGAACAAAGATAAGAAATGCGGATTAATTTAGTATGTATTGGTAAAACTGACGATAAAGAAATCAGTAATCTCGTAAAATATTACCAAAACCGGCTTCCAAAACACTGGAATTTCGAAATTACAGAAATCGCGGATGTGAAAAATGCCAAAAATCTTTCGCCTGAACTTCTTAAAAAAGAAGAAGGAAAATTATTTTTGAACCAGAGCGAAAACTCAGACTTCATCGTTCTTCTCGACGAAAAGGGAAAACAGTTCACCAGCCGCGAGTTTGCTTCAAAAATCGATCACTGGATGAATTCATCCGTTAAAAAAGTATCATTTTTTATTGGCGGAGCGTATGGCTTTTCCGAAGAAATTTATCAGCGCGCGAATGAAAAAATGTCTTTATCAAAAATGACTTTCACCCATCAGATGATCCGCCTCTTTTTTGTGGAACAGATTTACCGTGCCGATCAGATCCTTCAGGGAAAACCTTATCATAACGATTAATCTTAAGTATTTATTAATCCCTCAGGAGAGATCCATAAAAAACTGCCGCTTCCACCCTTCAACTTGCCTGTTTTTCGTATTTTTGTTTCATGACGCAAGATTTATCTTTACGAACGGTTACGGTGATGCGATACATCCTGCCTTTGCGCGAAGGCGGTTCGCTTCCGGCATTGGCTGAGGCGGATGACGATTTTAAATATGTTTTAAAGTTCCGTGGTGGCGGACATGGGGTAAAAATGCTGATTTCCGAACTTTTGGGCGGAAAAATCACTGAAATCTTAGGACTGAAAATTCCTGAACTTGTTTTTGCCAACCTCGATGTTGATTTTGGAAGAACCGAAGGCGACGAGGAAATTCAGGATTTGCTGAAATTTTCCGAAGGTTTAAATTTAGGCCTACATTTCCTTTCGGGAGCGATTGCTTATGATCCTTCCGTAAAAATTGATCCGCTTCTCGCATCCAAAATTGTGTGGCTTGATGCCTACATTACCAATATCGACCGCACTTTCAAAAACACCAACTTATTGATGTGGCACAAAGAACTGTGGGTAATCGATAACGGGGCTTCGTTTTATTTTCATCATTCCTGGATGAATTTTGAAAAACATGCAATGAGTCCGTTTGCTTATGTAAAAGACCATGTTTTGCTTTCTCAGGCGACAATGTTGGATGAAGCCGATGCTTTCGCAAAAAGCGTTCTGAACGACAAAATATTAAGAGAAATTGTTGAATTAATTCCCTTGGAATGGCTCAACTGGAACGATACCGAGGATTCGCCGGAGGAAATAAAAGAGATTTATTTCAATTTCCTGAAAACCCGTCTCGAAAATTCTGAATACTTTATAAAAGAAGCGAAAAATGCAAGAGGCTAAAATTTACGAATACGCGGTAATCAGGCTTGTTCCAAAGGTGGAGAGAGAAGAATTTTTCAACATCGGTCTCGTCATGTTTTCCAAAAAGGAAAAATACATCAGGGTAGAATTTCATCTTTGTCCCCAAAAATTCCAGGTCATGCATTCTGAACTTGATTTTGAAGACATTTCACAAAATCTTGAAAATTTCAAACATGTTGCAAGAGGCGAAAAAGCCGGTGGCGAAATTGCCGCTCTTGACATTCCCGAAAGATTCCGTTGGCTGACGGCGGTGAGAAGTTCCGTGGTGCAGACTTCACGTCCGCATCCTGGAAAAACAAAAAATTTGGATGCAACTTTTGAAAGGCTGTTTGACGAACTGGTGAAATAAAAAAAAAATTCAGAATATTTTATAAATCATCCACGAAAAAATACGTCTCACAACTGAGGCGTATTTTTCATGTTAATACCAAAAATACCAGATACTGAATATAGATGTGCCATATATCACATAGTAAATTTATAGTATGGATATAGTATGGTTATAGTATGGTTATAGTATGAATACAGTATGCCCAAATATACATTACGTGTTGATTTCCTAAGGCAATAGTGGGCAATAAGGAAAGAAGACAGGAGATACTGTAAAAGTTTTACATTTGCCAAGTAAACCTCAGAGATTTGATAAAAGTGGAATTAAATTTCGGATGATACGTTTCGACGCGGTCTCAAAAATAAGAAACCGCCTCAATTTGGGTATTGAGACGGATTCCTGCATTTTCTTTTGGTTTTAAATCTTCGTCAGTTTGGCGAACTTCAGAATCAGATTCTTCTCCCCTTCATGCTGGAATTTCACTTTTGCTTTGATATTCTGCGGATCTGTGCCATCCAGGAAAAGGACTTCACCAACACCAAAACGGTCGTGGCGGACTTTATCGCCCACTTCAATATTTTCTGAGGAAACCCCGCTCGGATTGGTAATTTTTGCTGTGGCTACCGGTTTTAGGTTTTGAGAAATTGGTAAAGGCTCGTTTCTTTGTATGCTCTTCTTTTCTTCTTTCTTTTTGAAAAATCTTGGTTCGCCGGGTTCATCATCAAAAATACTCGATTTAAGGCCTGAACGGTTGATGAAACGGCTTTCAAGAGCAGGGTTGATAAATTCTATATGTTCAGAATCCATTTCGCTCAAAAACCTCGAAGGTTCCGCATCTGTAATCTTTCCCCACTGAAATCTGGAAACTGCATAAGAAAAATACGCCTGTTTTTCAGCTCTGGTTAAGGCTACATAAAACAAACGACGTTCTTCTTCAAGTTCTTCACGCGTGGACGAACTCATAAAACTCGGAAATAAATTTTCTTCCAGACCAACCAAATGTACAATGGGAAATTCCAGGCCTTTGGAAAGGTGGATGGTCATCAGTGAAACCTGGTCGCCACCGTCTTTTTTATCGGTTTGTGTATCTGCAGAAAGTGCAATATTCTCAAGGAAATTTGGAAGCGAAGGATCGCCGTCTTCGATCTGCTGCTGCTCTTCAATGAAACCCTGCATGGAGTTCATCAATTCCTGAACATTTTCAACTCTGGAAATTCCCTCAGGCGTCTGATCGTCTTTCAGGAATTTAATCAGACCGGTTCTTTT
Source organism: Bacteroidota bacterium (assembly GCA_018902795.1). Lineage (GTDB taxonomy): Bacteria > Bacteroidota > Bacteroidia > Flavobacteriales > Weeksellaceae > Kaistella. The sequence goes on from JAHIQD010000004.1 coordinate 162,475, forward strand.
GGCTACTTCCATCGCAACATTGTACGCATTTTCGGTTTTCAGCATAACCTGAAAAGCTTTAATCATCGACCAAAAATCAGCAAGTTTTGTCAAAATTCCATTATTAAGTCCCAATTGCGGAGCATAAAATCCAAGATTATCAAGAACGGCAGAAACGGAAACATTTTGCCCGTCAGCGAAAACAATCAGCTTATTTTGGGTAGTTTCTCCGATTCCGCGTGCTGGATAATTAATAATTCTGGTCAGTGCTTCACTGTCATTTTCATTAATTAAAAGACGGAGATAGGCCACGAGATCCTTCACCTCTTTTCTCTGGTAAAATGAAAGTCCGCCGTACACTTTGTAAGGAATATTTTTCCTTCTCAGCGCGTCTTCAAAAGCACGGGTTTGGGAATTTGTTCTGTACAGAATGGCAAAATCTGTGAATTTTCTCTGTTCAGAATTATGCTTTTCCCAAATATTGGAGGCCACAAAACTCGCTTCATCAGCGTCGGAAAGCGAGCGGTAGACCTTAATCTTTTCGCCTTCCTCATTTTCACTGAAGACATTTTTTTTGAACTGTTGAACGTTTTTAGAAATAACAACATTTGCAGCATTCACTATATTTTGCGTTGAACGGTAATTCTGTTCCAGAGAAACCGTCACAGCATCAGGATAATCTTTCTTAAAATTTAAAATATTATAAATATTCGCACCACGGAAAGAGTAAATCGACTGTGCATCGTCCCCTACCACACAGATATTTTCGAATTTGGAAGCCAAAGCTTTTACAATCAAATACTGGGAATGGTTGGTATCCTGGTACTCATCCACCAAAATATACCTGAACCTGTCCTGATATTTTGCCAGAACTTCCGGAAATCTGGTCAGCAGTTCATTGGTTCTTAAAAGCAGGTCATCAAAATCCATTGCGCCGTTCCGGAAACAGGCTTCCACATATTTCTGGTAGATTAATCCCATATGCTTCATATTGGCACGTTCATCATTTTCAATGAGTTCTGGATTGCCGAAATAAGCTTTTACGGTAATAAGATTATTTTTGTAATTGGAAATTCTCGCCTGAACTTTTTTCGGTTTGTACAAATCCGCATCGATTTTAAGTTCCTTCAGTACTTTTCTAATCACGTTCAGAGAATCCTGAGAATCGTAGATGGTAAAATTTGAAGGAAAACCCAGAAGATGAGCCTCACTTCGTAAAATCCTGGCAAAAACCGAGTGAAATGTTCCCATCCACAACGATCTTGCTTCACTTTGGCCAACGACTTTTGCAATACGTTCTTTCATTTCCTTTGCGGCTTTGTTGGTAAACGTAAGGGCAAGTATATTGAAAGGATCCACCAGATTGGTAATTAAATGGGCAATACGCATAGTAAGCACCCGTGTTTTTCCGGAACCTGCGCCTGCGAGAACCATCAACGGCCCTTCCAGCGTGGTAACGGCTTCATACTGTGCTTCATTTAATCCTTTCAAGTAATCCATTGGAACAAAAATTTTAGGGGAACAAATTTAGTGAAATATATACGGACCTCAAAGTAAGAACGCATTCCGCCGGTCTTAAAAAACATCCGTCTAAAAAAAAATGAAGCTCCAAACAGGAGCCTCATTGTGTAGTGATATATAAGGTTAGCTTACGCTAATTTTACATTTACTGCGTTTAATCCTTTTTTACCTTGTTCTACTTCGTAAACCACTTTATCGTTTTCACGAATTTGTGATTTAAGACCTGATGTGTGAACAAAGATGTCTTCTCCTCCGTTTGATGGAGTAATAAATCCGAAACCTTTAGTTTCATTGAAAAATTTTACTGTGCCTTCTTGCATTGTATTGTTGTTAATTATGTTTTGTATTATTTATTTTACAAGCTGTATGTTAACAGCTGAAAAACCTTTTGGTGATCTTTCCTTTTCGAAAGAAACTTTATTGCCTTTTTTTACGGCGTGTGCACAGTTGTTCTCGTGGAAGAAAACATTTTCCTGCGTACCGTTCTCTGCAATAAATCCGTAACCTTTATCACTAAGGAAGGTTACAATTCCTGTTTTTAGAGTCTCTTCAGCTTCTATTGGTGCTGCGCCAAGCTGAATATCATTAAGATCTACACCTTCGCGGTTTTGATCTTCCGGACGGGTTTCTGTTAACTGCCCGTTGGCATCAACATAAAGGAACATTTCATCAAGAGCCTTTCCTTTGTTGTTGTTGTTTTTGCGCTCTTCACGCTTAAGAGTTTTCTCTTTTTGTTTCTGTAATTTTTTCTTGAAATTTTCTTTTTTTGAGAAAGAATCTGCCATATATTATTATCGTATTTAAGTTGTTCTGTTCTGAGCTTTTTTAAAAGCTATTAATTATTATCCTCCGATTTTGTGCAATATTATTCACATTGTGCCTATTAGGCGTATAAATGATCGGGTAATAAAGTATAAAAGCAGCTGCGGAATAGCGAAAACTGATAAGAAAAAATGTAGAATTCTAAACTGTAGAGAAAGCAAAGGCAGTTGCCTCTTATAAATTATAGTGCAAAGATACGATAATAATATTAAGAAACCTGAAAACATTAAAATTAATGAGAATAGCCTCTAATCAATACCCTTTTTCAATGCTGAAAGTAAGTTTTAATAATTTCAGCACCATATTTATAGTGAAAAATTTAAAAAATGTAACATTTACAGTAATTTTAAGACCAATCAATTAAATTGAATTAAATATGAAAAAAAGACTTCTTTCTGCTGTAGCAGTCGCGTTCCTGATAATGGTGACGGATGCACAGCAAATCAAATTTGAAGAATATGACCTCCCTAACGGATTGCATGTGATTCTTCATCAGGACAACACTGCTCCGGTAGTTACCACAGGCGTGATGTATCATGTAGGGGCAAAAGATGAACTGGTAGGAAGAACGGGGTTTGCTCACTTCTTCGAACATTTGCTTTTCGAAGGAACCAAAAATATCAAAAGAGGAGACTGGTTTAAAATTGTTTCTTCAAACGGAGGCACCAATAATGCCAATACCACCAACGACAGAACCTATTATTACGAAACTTTCCCATCCAATAACGAACAGCTTGGTTTATGGATGGAAAGCGAAAGGATGAAAAGCGGTACCATCAATCAGATCGGGGTGGATACGCAAAGAGAAGTGGTAAAAGAAGAAAAACGCTTGAGGATGGATAACCAGCCTTACGGAAACCTCTTCACCGCAGTACAGAACAATCTTTTCACGAAACATCCTTACCATTGGTCCACAATCGGATCTATGGAGGACCTTAATGCGGCAAAACTTTCGGAGTTTCAGGATTTTTATAAAAAATTCTATGTTCCGAACAATGCTACTTTGGTAGTTGCAGGAGACATTAAACCTGAACAGACCAAAAAATGGATTCTGGAATATTATGGAGATATCCCAAAAGGGACTGTTACACCAAAAAATTTCCCGAAAGACGAACCTATCACTAAAGAAAAAGAAGTGACGGTAACCGATAAAAACATTCAGCTTCCGGCCTACGTTTTTGCGTACAGAACACCTGCAAACAGGGAAAAAGATGCATATATCCTCGATATGCTGTCTTCTTATCTGAGCAGTGGAAAATCTTCAGTACTTTATAAAAAATTAGTGGATGAGGAGAAAAAAGCGCTTCAGGTTCAGGCATTTAATCAGGGACTGGAAGATGCGGGAATTTTTGCGTTTTTCGCCATTCCTATGGGAGCCACTACAAAAAACACCCTTCAAACTGATATTGATGCGGAAATTAAAAAACTTCAGACCACTTTAATCTCAGAGGAAGACTATCAGAAACTTCAGAACCAGTACGAAAATCAGTTTGTAAACTCAAACTCCTCTATTCAGGGAATCGCTGGTTCTTTGGCTACGAATCACGTGCTGATGGGTGATACTAATCTTATCAATAAGGAAATCGACATTTACCGTGGCGTTTCCAGACAGGATATTATGAATGCTGCAAAAAAGTATCTGAATCCTAATCAAAGAATTGTTATTAATTATTTACCTGAAAAAAAATAAATCCATGAAATACAACTTTAAATATATCGCGGCTGCATTTTTACTTTCGGGAATGCTTTCTGCTCAACAGATCAACAGGGACGAAATGCCGAAACCCGGCCCTACACCTACCATCAACATTGCAAAACCAAAAACTTTCACCCTGAAAAACGGGCTTACTGTAATGGTTGTGGAAAACAACAAATTACCAAGAGTGAACATGAGCCTTTCCATGGACAGGCCGCCGTACTATGAAGGAAAAATTGCTGGGGTAAGTGAGATTATGGCAGATCAGCTTGGAAACGGCACCACTACTTTAAGCAAAGAACAGTTCAACAAAAAAATTGATTTCCTGGGCGCAAACCTGAACTTTTCTTCAGCAGGCGCAAATGCCAACACCCTGTCTAAATATTTTCCTCAGGTTTTGGGTTTAATGGCAGATGCCATCGTGAATCCTAAATTTTCAGCTACAGAGGTGCAGAATTCTAAAGACAGAATGATTGAAGGCCTGAAAGCAGACGAAAAAAATGCCACCTCAATTGCAAACCGTGTTTCCAACGCGTTAACCTACGGAAAAAGCACCTCCAGAGGTGAATTTGAAACAGAAGCCAGTCTTGCTAGTATTCAGCTGGCTGATGTTCAGAACATCTACAGTAAATTTTACGCACCTGACAACGCTTATTTAGTGGTTGTTGGAGATGTAAAATTTAATGAAACCAAAAAACTGATCGAAAAAGCATTTTCCGGCTGGAAAAAATCCAACACTAAATTCGCTCCTTTGGAACCGGCATCAAATCTTGCAAAGACCGAGATCAATGTGGTAGATGTTCCTACAGCAGTGCAGTCTGTAGTTTCTGTAGGAAACATCACCAACCTGAAGATGAATGACCCCCAGTACTTTCCTTCCATGATCGCCAACTACATTTTAGGAGGCGGCGGTGAAGCCAGGCTTTTTATGAACCTGCGTGAAAAGAACGGATTTACTTACGGAGCTTATTCTTCAATGACTGCGAGTAAATATTCGCCAAGTTTTTCTGCAAATGCAAGCGTAAGAAATGAAGTGACAGATAAAGCTGTCGTTGAATTCATGAACGAGCTTAAAGGAATTTCTACCGTAAAACCGGAAGAACTCGCAAATGCCAAAGCGAAACTGAAAGGAGACTTCATCCGTTCTTTGGAAAGACCTGAAACAATTGCCCGTTTTGCTGTAAATGAAAAAGTACAGAATTTACCTGCAGATTTCTATGCCAACTACCTGAAATCTATTGACAAAGTAACTTCAGCTGATGTTTCCGCAGCAGTAAAATCCACGATACTGCCTAACCAAAGCCGTATTTTTGTTGCCGGAAAGGCCTCTGACATTTCCGAAAGTCTGGAAAAACTGGGATATCCGGTGACATATTATGACAAGGAAGCAAATCCTGCTGCAAAGCCTTCGAGCCAGAAAATGGATGCTAATGTGACGCTTTCTTCGGTTATAGATAAATACATCATAGCTATTGGAGGTCTGGCCGCAGTACAGAAAGTTAATACCATTACTACTGATGCTTCTGCTAAAGTTCAGGGTATGGATCTTGACATGAATATGGTGCAGGCCCGCGGAAGTAAAATGAAAATGGAAATGAAGATGATGGGCAATACCTTGCAAAAGATCGTTTTCGACGGTAAGGAGGGCTTTATGGAAGCTCAGGGACAAAAAAATCCTCTGCCGGAAGATGCAAAAAAAGAGCTTACTGCCTCACCAGAACTTTTCCCCGAACTTAATTTCTCAACATCACCAGATCACAAGTTATCTGGAATTGAAAAATTCGGAACTGAAGATGCCTACGTTGTGAAAGCTGGTAAAAACACGTATTACTACAGCGTAAAAACAGGTTTGAAACTTGGAGAGACCAAAATGCAGAAAGGTCCTCAGGGAGAAATGGCTGTGCCTACCAGTTTTGCTGACTATAAAGACGTTTCCGGCGTGAAGCTTCCTTATAAAATTTCCCAGAACATGGGCGGTATGCCCGTTGATTTCACCGTGAAATCTTACCAGATTAATCAGGCGAAAGATTCAGATTTTAAATAATTCATTGATTAATAAATGAAACAAACGGCAGCTTTCGCTGCCGTTTTTATTTTGGAACAGATTAAATTTTGTTAAAAAAAGTGAAGATTATGATTTTTTCAAATTGTAAAGGCACAATTATTGTAAATCTTTTAACATAATTGAAAAAAAATACGCCATGTCAGAAAATATACTTTCCTTAGAAGACCTTAAATTTTTAGAAAAACTTCATTCAAATTATGGATTGGAATTTATCCGCTTCGATGACAGCGGAATTAAAATCAGCAACCAGAATTTACTGACTGATGATTCTGATAAAACTGATTATTTTAATCTGCTTAATGAGATTTCCAAAAAATTAAAATACAGACTGAATTCAAATTTTCAGATGAATTTTTCAAGTTCTTTCAGCTTTGACGTGGTACGGGTTTAAATTTTTAACCAACAATATATAAAAGAAGAAGACAAACTTTTCAGTTTGTCTTCTTTTATTTTTAGAATGATTATTAAGCAGTAAGCTGATTGAGTTTGTCCACCACTTCATCAATTTCAAAAGGCTTTGCAATAAACGCATTGGCGCCCGACTGTATCGCCGTATGTTCTAAGCCACGGCTTGCGGACATCATCACCACTGGAATGTTTTTTGTGATTTCATTTTCCTTCAGTCTTTTACATATTTCGCGTCCGTCTTCACCGGAAAGCCACATATCCAAAAGAATAATATCTGGTTTTGAAACGGATTCGACGTAGGTGAAAATCTCTGACCCCCGTTCGAAAGCATTTACTTCAAATCCCTCGAAATCGAGCATTATACCTAACGAATCCAGAATCGAAACATCATCGTCAACAATTACTATTTTTTTTGAATTCATCTTTTTACTTTTTTAACTTTGTACTTTTGGAAGTGAGAAACAGAATGTGGAACCTTTTCCTAAAACACTGTTAACCCATATCTTCCCTTCGGACCGCTCAACAATTTGGGATGCGATATACAACCCTAATCCCAACCCAGGGAATGTACTTTGTTCATCTCCACTAACGCGGTAATACTGTTCAAAAACCCTGTCTTTTTTGTCTTCAGGCATCCCGATTCCAAAATCCTTCACCATAAAATTTACTGAGTTACCTTCATTTTTGATCTCCACTATCACTTTCTCGGCATCGGGAGAATATTTAATAGCATTTGAGATTAAGTTGGTGATAACCTGACTTATACGTTCTTGGTCTGCAAAAACCATACCTACATTCTCTGTAGAGAGCTCAATTTTATGCAAAGTTGACATCTGCAGCTCTTCCACTGTTTCTTTCACGAGTTTTTCAAAATCAAAATTGCTCTGATTAAGATGTATTTTCCCGGAATTTATCTTAGTCACATCAAGTAAATCGCCGATTAAAGAAGTGAGTTTTATAACCTGCAGATCCATTTTTTTGGCAAATTCAGCGTTCTTTTCATCACCCGTCTTTCTGAGCATCCTTTCCAGAACCTGGGCATAAAGTTTTAGGGACGTTAACGGTGTTTTCAGTTCATGACTGGCAATTCCTAAAAAAGTATCTTTTTGGGTAACTAAATTTTTAAATTCATTGATATTCGTACTGGTTCCGATCCACTTCACAATTTCGCCGTTTTCCACCACAGGTGTTGCACGACTTAAAAACCAAATATATCCGCCTGTTTGTGCATCTAACATCCGATACTCGAGTTCGAAATTATTTTTATTGCTGGCAGCTATTTCCCAGGCAGCTCTAAGGCTGATAAGATCTTCAGGATGAATCAGTTTGCTGAAATCAACATTTTTAATTTCTTCCTCCTTGCAATTCAGGAGTTCCATCATATTTTTATTGCAGAAATCGATTTGCCCTGAAGCTTCGGCAGTCCAAACCATCTGGGGCATTGCCTCTGCCAGAGTTCGGTATTCATATTCATTCGACTGTGCTTTTTTACGGGCATTTACCAATTCAGTAACATCCATCGCGACATTCATGATGGCATATACAACACCCTGCTCATCGTGAAGCGGTTTGTAAGAAAAATTATAATAATAGCTCTGCAAAATCCCGTCAACAACCAAATCTACATTGTCCTCTTTCGCGATATAAGGAATACCTGTCTTAAAAATATCCTTTAAAATTTTTATAAACGGCTGTCCCTGCAATTCAGGAAGTGCATCCTCCAGTTTTTTACCGATTACCGATTTATCTTTACCCCAGGTCTTGATCATCTGGTCATTCGCGAAATCAATAATAAGGTCTTCACCTGTATAGATTCCTGTAGAATAATCGGAAATCTCCATCAGTTCTTTGAAACGGATTTCGCTTTCCCGCAGTTTCTGTTCCGAGAGTACTTTTTCAGTAACCTCAGTAGCGACTACGCTCACACCCGTGATGATACCGTTATTGAAGATCGGCGCATACACAAAATCAAAATAGCACTCGCTCAGAACACCATTTTTTTCGATCATCGCGCGCACGCTGTTTCCTTTATAGGTAATTCCGGTATTATAAACACCCTTCAGAATATTCGGGAATTCCTGGTCTTTTATTTCCGGTAAAGCCTCTAAAAGAGGTAAACCGATCACCTTTTCATCCTTACCCCATAAGTCGAGGATTTGTTGGTTGGCAATTTCTACAACCTGCGCCTCTCCCATTAACAAGGCTAAAGCAACCGGAGCCTGACTGAAAAGAGTAGTTAAAGAGTCTAAACTCACATTGTTAAGGAGAAAATTTTTCATTGGTGCGAATTTAAAAAAAATATGCGGAATCTGTTAAGCAACATAGGATGATGTAAATAGTTGATTAATTTTTTCAATTGTTTGCTGCTAATTTGCCCGGTGCAGAATATCCAAAACCGTTCCAAATTAAACTGACAGATAGACGATAAATTATCTTTTATATTTGAAAATAATAATTATATTTGCACTTCTTAAACATTTAAAATAAAATGAGCACAATATTTACATTATTCATGATTCTGATCATGATTGCAAGTATCTTACTAATTATCATCATTATGGCACAAAACCCAAAAGGTGGAGGTTTATCCGGTACTTTTGGCGGAACGTCTTCTGCTCAGTTCGGGGTACAGAGAACCAATGATTTTATGGAGAAAGCAACCTGGACATTAGGAAGTGCAATTGTCATTTTAATTTTATTGAGTGTTATTTTAACAGGAAAACCTAGCACACAAATGAAACAGGCTCCTGTAAGAACAGAAGCTCCAGCGCCGCAAACTGCTCCTGGTACAAACAATACCACTACTGCTCCGGTACAGACTCCGGCTCCGGCAGGAAACTAAGAAAATCAAATAAACATAATACAAAACGGCTTGGAAAATTTCCAAGCCGTTTTTTTATGTTTAGTTTTTCAGAAAAATTAATTACAAATTAAATCATTCATTCCCCAATACTCATCCTGATTTTCGAAAAACAGACAGTGTATCCAGCTGTCGAGAGACATTTTATCTAAAATATCAGCATCTATTTTTTTAAATTCAGTTTTGAAAAAACCGGCTTCAAGGTTCAGATGATTTCTGTCAAGAATATAAATATTTTGAGGCTCGTAAAAAGGATAATTCTTTATATCTGAATTGGTCGTGAACAACTTTTTACCCGATGCTAAGGCTTCAAAGGTCCGCATCGTCAAACCGTTTTGGAAAGGTTTATTAATATCCAGAACTGAAAACGAATCTTTGTAAATTTCAGCGATTTCAGAATGCTTCAGCTTTTTGAAACTCAGTTTTTTCATATCAAACTGCTTCAAATTTTTATCGAAAATTTTCTTGAGAACAAACGCTGTTTTTCCCGGAGCGTAATAGTAAAAAAACGTTTTCAGATTCAGTCTATAACAGAATTCACGAATTTTTTCGCCTATCAAATAACGGTCTGTATGGGCACTTCCTATGAAAGCGATATCATGTTTTGGCTTTCTCTTACTTTCGGAAACCAGATATTCATTCAAAAAGAACAGCGGGCGGAAATGCAGCTGATATTTTTGTGCATCCGTAGGTTCGAAAGTGAAATTCTTGTCGAAATACGGATACAGTTTTAAAAATTTTGGATACTCAGTAGCAGCGTCGTAAGAATAAAAAATCTTAGTTGCTGACGGATTTCTTTCTATAAACTTTTCCAAGAAAAAGCAAGGAACGGTTTCGCCTTTAATCAAAAGAAAATAATCGTAATTTTTACCTTCAGTAAGTTTCAGAATTTTATGGTAATAGCGGTTAATCTTTTTTTGATATAAAGCGCTCTTCACTCTGATAACACCCTTTGACAAAAGAGAATCTGAAGGTCTTTCGTTGAAGAAGTCAACTTCAGCGCCCAGTTCGCGCAATCTTTTCACAATGGCTTTTTCGTAGCCGAAAAAATTGGCTGATAAGAACAGTATTTTCTTTTGTTTGAGGTTCATGATTTCAAAAAGCCTTTTTCCTTCATTTCTTCAAGGGAACGGCTGAAATTATTTTCGTGGACAGGCTGCTGTAAAACCCAGTCAGCAAACCCGTGAATTCCTTGAGCAAAAGTAACTTTTGGCTCAAAATTTAAAAGATTCTTAAGCTTGGAAAAGTCTGCAAAATTATGGCGGATATCTCCGATTCTGAAATCTCCGGAAATATGTACTTTAGTTTCTTTCCCGTATTTTTCAACCAAAAGCTCAGCAACGGTAAGAACAGAGGTTGCAATTCCGGTTCCGACATTGATGGTTTGGTTATTGGCACTTTCCATTTCCAGGCTTCTTACGGTTGCTTCCACAGTGTCGTCAATATTGATGAAATCCCGCGTCGGCAAACCGTCTTCAAAAACATTAATGCTCTTTCCGCTTAAAATCTGTGTGGAAAAGATTGATAAAATTCCGGTGTAAGGATTGAGCAGCGACTGACCTACTCCAAAAACATTCTGATAACGCAGGATTACAAAATCGATATTTACAGACCTACAAACCATTTCCACCATCTGTTCCTGTTGAAGTTTGGTGATGCCGTAAAAAGATGTTGGATGAAGTTTTGAGTTTTCATCAGTTGGCTGCGGCTGAAGAATTTCCCCATTTTCATCCGTCATTTCAAAAATTCCCTGCTGCATCAGATCAACCTGTCTGTGCTTAGGATAAATATTTTCTGACCGTGAATTCCGGTATTTTCCTTCTCCGTAAACCGCTCTGGAAGATGCCAGAACAAACTTTTTTACTGAGTTCCTGTTATTGACAAGAACGTCAAGAATCAAGGCAGTTCCTGAAACATTGACCCGGCTGTACTTTTCGATCCGATACATGGACTGACCTGTTCCGGTTTCCGCTGCCAAATGGATTATTGCGTCCTGATTTTCAATGGCTTTTTCAACATCCTTCCTGTTGGTGACATCGCCTTTAATGAAATTAATTTTTCCTGAAATGCTTTGAAACAGTGGTGAATCTTTTTCCGGATTTTCCCCATGAATCTGCCTGGACAGATTGTCCAGAACTGTCACTGAATAACCAAGATTTTTCAGTTTCAAAGCCAGTTTACTTCCGATGAATCCGGCACCTCCGGTAATTAATATGTTTTTCAATTTACCCAATTGTTTTTTCCCAAATCTGGGTTTCCTGATTATACTTTTTTACAATTTTTGCCGGCGCTCCTACAATCACACAATAATCGGGGAAAGTTCCTCTCACGACTGAATTTGCACCAACTATACACTGTTTTCCCAAAATGGTACCTGCCATGATGGCGGCACCCATTCCAATAAAGCAGTTTTCCCCTATGCGAGTTTCTTTCATCGTGATCTGCTGCTTCACTACATGTTCGCCAATTGCTGCATAATCATGATCGATATTGGTGATAAAAACATTCGCCAGAATAAGCGAACTTTTACCAATTTCTAAATTTCCTGCAGAAGTAATGTGAACATTTTGCGAAATCACCACGTCATCTTTGATGTGGATGGTGCCTCCATCCTGGGTTTCCATTCGGAGATGCGGGAAAATCCTAACTTTTTTTCCGATAAATACCTTGCGGATTCCTTTAAGGAAAATAGGTTTTCCTAAATAGGAAGGCATTCCAAATTCCCCGAAAAAAGGAGCATAACACAATGCTCTTAATCCCCAGAATAATTTATCTATCATATTCTTGCTCTTAAAGGTCTCATCAAATATTTCAGCTTTGAAAATACAAAATATAAAAGATATTCTGTAAGATTAATTCTTTTAGTTTGGTACATTTCTCTAATATTTTTCTGAATACCTTTTTCCATTTCTGTTAAATTAGCAGAAAGACCTGAAACTCCAAAAGATTTTTTCCCTGCACCTGCAATAACCAGTTTTTCGGGCAAAAGATACATTTTGTTATTTGCGGAAATTCTCATCCAGTAATTGGCGTCTTCTGAATACCTTTGGTTTTCATCGAAATATCCGGTGTTTTCTAAAACTTTTCTTTTAAAAAGCGCCGTTGAAGTTTGTCCGGTAATTTTAATCAACAGTTTTTTCAACGTAATCTTTACCATTTGATTTTGTGAATCAACAGAATATGGGAAACCTATTTTTTCATTATTCCACAATGAAGTGATAAAATCAATATTCAAATTTGAATCGACAAGGATTTTCATTTGTCTTTCCGTCTTTTCAGGCATCCATTCATCATCCGAATCCAACAATGCAATATATTCACCTTCAGCCAATTGGAGAGCAGCATTTCTCGCTTTGGAAACCCCGCCATTTTCCTGATGGATGAGTTTAATCTTCATCTGAGGATTTTTTCGCTGGTAACTTTCTATGATTTCCCGGCTCCGGTCCGTGGAACCATCATTTACTGCAATGATTTCAAATTCCCCTTTCCAGGTTTGGTTCTTAATGGAATCCAAAGATTTTTCGACGCTTTTTTCAGCATTAAAAACAGGAATAATTACAGAAATCACGGTTGAAAATTCTTTAAATTTTTAATAAAATCATTAATAAAAAGCTAAAATAGGGAATTTCAATTAAATTTAATCCTTTTCGTTGTAAGGCAGCCTGTTTTGAATCGAACGGCCCAGAGAAATTTCGTCCGCATATTCCAGCTCATCACCCACAGAGATTCCTCTGGCGATGGTGGAAAAACTGACATTGAAACTTTTGAATTTTTTATAAATGTAATAAGCGGTCGTATCGCCTTCCATTGTGGCACTTAAAGCAAATATAAGTTCTTTTACCTCACCCTTTTCCAGCTTTTTCTCAATGGAGGAAATATGGAGTTGGTTCGGTCCGATTCCTTCCATAGGAGAAATTTTACCACCTAAAACAAGATATTTCCCTCGGAACTTTCCGGTATTTTCAATCGCCATCACATCGCGGACATCCTCCACAACACACAGAATTTCTCCGTTTCTTTTTGGATTAACACAGATTTCACAAATTTCGGAATCTGAAAAATTATGACAGTCTTTGCAGTACTTAATTTCGGTAACGAGTTTCTTTAAAGAATCACCCAAAGCGATGGCCTGACTTTCCGGCTGTTTCAGAAGGTGCAAAGCCAACCTCAAAGCTGACTTTTTTCCAATACCGGGCAATCCCGATATCTCTTCTACTGCTTTTGCCAAAACTTTACTCGGATAATCCATTTCACAAAAATAAAATTTAATCCGCCAAGATGCAAGTTTCAGCCCTTTTATTATCTTTGGAAAAAATAGCTTTTATGGTTCTTCAAAACTTAAATTATCCCCTCGATTTTACGTTCAAAATTACAACGCTTTCCAGCGACTTCAATATTACGGACAGGAACGGCAGTTACGTTGCCTACGTGCGCCAGAAAATGTTTAAACTGAAAGAAGACGTCATTGTTTTTAATGACGAATCGCGGTCAAAGGAACTCTTCAGAATTCAAGCCAATCAGTGGATTGATTTTAACGCCTCCTACTCGATGACTGATCTGGAAAGCGGGAAAAACTTCGGCCGGCTTGCCAGAAAAGGAATGCGGTCTTTATGGAAATCACAATATGATATTGTGGATCAGAATGACCAGGTTAAATACCAGATTAACGAAGACAATGCGTGGACGAAAATTCTGGACGGTTTGGTGGGTGAAATTCCTGTCGTTGGGATGTTTACCGGATACTTTCTGAATCCTTCCTACACGGTAAAAGATACCGCCGGAAAGGAATATTTCAGACTAAAAAAAATGCCGTCACTCTTTGGCAGGAAATTTCAGCTCGACCGCCTGATCGACATCGATGATGAAGGCGAATCTTTAGTCGTACTGAGTTTTCTGATGATGGTTCTTCTGGAAAGAGCAAGAGGTTAAACCTTCGATAATCTTATTTAAATATAGAAAATACGCTTTCAGTTTTTGGAGGCGTATTTTTATTTGTAAATTTGGGTTAAATAAATGAAAATGGAAATAACACAACTAGAACCACAACTCATCTGGAAAAATTTCGCAGCGCTTAATGCAGTTCCTAGACCTTCAAAAAAAGAAGAAAAAGTAATTGAATTCATTAAAAATTTCGGCGAAAACCTCGGTCTGGAAACCACAGTGGATGAAGTAGGAAACGTGATCATCAAAAAACCGGCAACTTCAGGGATGGAAGACAGAAAACCCATCATCCTTCAGTCTCACCTTGATATGGTTCATCAAAAGAACAGCGATATCAATTTCGATTTCGAAACGGAGGGAATCCAGATGGAAGTAGACGGAGACTGGGTGAAAGCTAAAGGCACCACTCTTGGCGCCGACAACGGAATCGGCGTTGCTTCAATCATGTCGGTTCTGGAAAGCAATGATATTCCGCATCCCGCTTTGGAAGCACTTTTCACCATTGATGAAGAAACAGGAATGACCGGAGCGATGGGTTTAAAACCGGGAAAGTTACACGGCGAGATTCTATTGAATCTGGATACTGAAGAAGATGATGAGATCGATATCGGCTGCGCCGGAGGAATTGATGTGACTGCAACCCAAACCTATAATCTGGAGGCTGCGACAGGCCAGATCGTAAAAATTGAAGTGAAAGGTTTACAGGGCGGACATTCAGGTATGGATATTCACAAAGGTTTCGGGAACTCCAATATTATTTTGGGAAGACTTTTATACACCGGAATTTCTAACCAGAATACACAACTAATTTCTATTGACGGTGGCGGTCTGAGAAATGCCATCCCAAGAGAAGCCAACGCGGTGGTATCGGTAAGAAATTCTGTAGAATTTATCGATGCTGTTACTTCGTTAAAAAAAGAGATTCTGGAAGAATTTGCAGAGGTTGAAAAAGATTTACAAATCAATATCGAAACCTTTTCAACTGCAGAAAAAGCCATTTCTGAAGAAGACACCATAAAAATTATTTTAGCCTTAAAATCTGCTCATAACGGTGTTTACAGAATGAGTCCTGATGTTGCTGATTTGGTAGAATCTTCCAATAACGTGGCCCGGGTAGAACTGAAAGAAGGCGAACTGAAAATATTAAACCTGTCCCGTTCTTCTGTTGAATCCACAAAATATGCCGTAGCGGAACAGTTGAAATCGGTCTTCGAACTTGCCGGAATGAAAGTGGAATTCAGCGGATCATATCCGGGCTGGAAACCAAAACCGGGTTCAGAAATCGTAAAACTGATGGAAAAAATCTACGAAAAAGATTTTGGCTCCAAACCTCATGTAGTTGCCTGCCATGCCGGTTTGGAATGCGGCATTATCGGTGCTAACTATCCAGAAATGGAAATGGTTAGTTTTGGACCTACCATTCGCGGGGCACATTCACCGGAAGAAAAAGCCAATATCCCTTCCACCCAGAAATTCTGGGGATTTTTGAAAGAAATCTTAAAAGAAATTCCTAAGAAGTAATTTTTAATAAATAATAGAATATCCAAAATGCGTAAGTGTTTTGGATATTTTTTTTTAAAGTTTAGAAGAACTCATCAAAGTCGGTATATTTTTTTAAACCTGGGAATTAACAGAACTTGTATCCAAATTTTATGCAGCTAACAAATATCTTGGACAGGCTAACTTCCTGAAATGTTAATTTCAAATTTTCCTAACTTTGAGTTCAAAATTAAACTTATGTCGTCCGAAACCACCACTCCTGAAGAAATGCTTTCTATTTTAGAAAACCGTTTTCAAAAAAACTCACATCGTCACAAAGGCTTAAACTGGTCTGATGTCCAGCAAAAACTCGAAGCACATCCGAAAAAACTGGAAAATCTCCAAAAAATGGAGGAAACAGGCGGCGAACCCGATGTTGTAGGTTTTGATAAAGATTCAGGTGAATATCTATTTTTTGACTGTTCTGCCGAAAGCCCGAAAGAACGACGGAGTTTCTGTTACGATAAGGCTGCGCTCGACAAAAGAAAGGAAAACAAACCCAAAAACAACGCCTTAGATGCAGCCGCCTCTATGGGAATAGAGCTCCTGACAGAGGATGAATACCGCTATCTGCAAACCCTTGATGATTTCGATATTAAAACCTCCAGCTGGCTTAAAACACCTGAAAACATCCGTAAACTCGGAGGTGCGATTTTCGGTGATTTCCGTTACGGAACGGTATTTATTTATCACAACGGTGCAGATTCTTATTATGCTGCACGCGGATTTCGGGGGAAAGTGAAAGTTTAAGGCATAAACAATATAGATATTCAAAAAAAATCCCGAAAATTATTTCGGGATTTTGTATATATGCTTTGAAGAATCATTATGGATAGGGTGCAATAGTAACCTCCAAACCATCTATTTCTTCTGTGATATGAATCTGACATCCTAAGCGGGAATTGTCCTGCACATAAAAAGCCTCAGAAAGCATCGCATCTTCCTCGTCGCCCATTGGCACAAGCTTTTCTGCTCCATCCACTACATAAACCTGACACGAAGCACACATCGCCATACCGCCACAAACACCGATGGTTCCTTCATCTGCCAATTCATACGAACGGATGACTTCCATTAGATTCATCGACATATCCGTAGGAGCCACCACTTCGTGGGTATCGCCGTTCCGGTCGGTTATTTTTAAATTAATATCCTGCATAATTCTTTTCCTAGTCTATTTTCTTTACAACGGCTTTTTCCGCTTCCTTACGGCTTCCGTCGAAACCGTCTACTCCACTTACAGTGGTATATTTCAGAACAAATTTCTTACCCGGATTCAGCATGTTATACACACTCTGACACATCAGCGTCGCTTCGTGGAAACCGCATAAAATCAGCTTCAGTTTTCCCGGATAGGTATTGATATCCCCAATCGCGTAAACTCCCGGAATATTGGTCTGATAATCAAGCGCGTTGTTCACCACAATTGCATTTTTTTCAATATTCAGGCCCCAGTTGCCAAGATCTCCCAGTTTCGGAGTTAATCCAAAAAGCGGAATAAAATAATCGGTTTCAAGATCTGAAATTTCTCCGTCTTTTTCAATAGTAATTGCGGAAACTTTACCTTCCCCTTTAATTCCGGTAACTTCGGCAGGCGTAATCAGATGAATTTTTCCCTGATCCTTTAAAGCCTGAACTTTCTCCACAGAATCGAGTGCACCACGGAATTCATTTCTGCGGTGAATCAAAGTAACTTCACTGGCGATGTTGGAAAGGAAAATACTCCAGTCTAAAGCAGAATCTCCTCCACCTGCAATCACCACTTTCTTATTGCGGAAATGTTCCGGTTCTTTGATAAAATATTCAACACCTTTTTCTTCGTAATCGGCGATGTTTTCTATAGTGGGTTTTCTGGGTTCGAAAGTTCCCAAACCTCCTGCAATTGCCACCGCTTTTGCATGGTGAACCGTCCCTTTATTGGTGATAACTTCAAAAGTTCCGTCTTCAAGTTTGGTTAAAGTCTGCGCAGTTTCACCCAGTGTAAATCCCGGCTGGAACTGTTTAATCTGCTCCATTAAATTATCCACGAGTTCCCCTGCATTAATCGAAGGAAACCCAGGAATATCGAAAATAGGTTTTTTAGGATATAATTCGGTTAACTGGCCTCCCGGTTGTGGAAGTGCATCAATTAAATGACATTTCAGCTTCAGCAAACCTGCTTCAAAAACAGCGAAAAGCCCTGTTGGTCCTGCTCCTATTATCAATATATCGCTTGTAATCATGGATGATTTTTTTAAAAAAATTAATTTTGCAAATTTAAGAAAAATAAAAGAACGGCGGGTTGCATACCAATGACAATTATCATTTTAAATTTCAATAAAATCAATGTTTTATATTTGTGGCAAATTTTTTGCAAAACTAAGTCTATGAAAAAGTTTTTTAGTGTTTTGGGTATTCTTTTTTTTGCCCTGGGATTTTCCCAAAAGTTCGATAATATTCAGTCCGGTGAAGTTTTAAATTACAGAATTCATTACGGAATTCTGAATGCTGGAACAGCCACCTTAACCACCCTCAAAACTACCTACAGAGGCCAGCCTCACTTTTATGTAAAAGGATATGGAAGAACAACGGGTGCAGTGCGCGCATTTTTTAAAGTGGAGGATAATTATGAAAGTTTCATCAATTACAATACAGGTTTACCCAGTTTTTACGTGAGAAATGTGCAGGAAGGCGGCTATACGCAGCATTTCGAAACGGCTTTCAACCACAGTAACCAAACCCTGGTTTTAACCGATAAAGAGAAAAACACATCAACCGTTGAAAAATCGGTGAAAGGCGTGCAAGACATGCTTTCTGCTTTCTATTATCTAAGAAGTCTGGACTCCAGCGAACTTAAAATAGGAAGTGCAAAGAAACTCAACGTATGGATTGATGACGAACTTTTCCCTTTTCAGCTGAAAGTAGTGGGAACGGAAAATGTAAAAACCAAATTCGGAACTGTAAACTGTCTGAGAATAGTACCGCAGGTGATTAGCGGAAGAGTCTTTAAGGATAAAGAAGGGGTAACGCTGTGGGTAAGTAACGACAGAAATTACGTTCCTGTAGCCATTAAAGCAGAACTTGCAGTGGGATCTCTGAAAGCAAGTCTTGATTCCTACAGAAATGTGAAGTATCCGCTAAGTTTTTTTTAAAATTAAATTTAAACCTGATTATACTCAAAACCGGCTCCGTCCGGTTTTTTTTGTTTTATATGTAACAAATAGTGTCTTTTTGTTGTCTTATTCTCAAGAAATAAAACTCCATGAAAACCCGCCTGTATATTCTTGCCTTTACCGCTGTCTTCAGCATGTGTTTTTCCCAGAAAAGTGAAAACGACAGTATTTCCAGAAAGAAGATTACTGCTGTTAAAGTAGCCACTCCGCCGAAAATCGACGGAATACTGGATGAAGAAATGTGGCAGAATGCTCCCATAGCCAGTAATTTTATCGAGCGCCGACCCAATAATGGAAAGCCAATTGAGGAAAATTTCAGATCGGAAGTAAAAATACTTTATGATGATACCGGCGTTTATTTCGGAGCAACGCTCTACGATAACGACCCCGGAAAAATTGCGCGCGAACTTACAGAAAGAGACAATCTTGAAAATGATGACATCTTCGGAGTGACTTTAAACGGTTACAATGATCACCAGCAGAGTTTAGAGTTTCTTCTTACCCCTGAAGGCGTTCAGGCGGATGCGAAATTAACCAACGATTTCGGAGAGGATTTCAGCTGGAATGCCGTTTGGTTTTCCGCAGTGAAAATTACAGAAACCGGATGGACGGTTGAAATGAAAATTCCTTATTCGGAGCTGCGGTTTCCAAAAAATGATGTGCAGGAATGGGGAATAAATTTTCTGCGCCTGATTAAAAGAACCAACGCTATCTACGACTGGAATTTTGTTGACAATAAGAAAGGAAGCTATATGCTTTACGACGGTGTTTTGCACGGCGTTGAAAAAATTAATCCTCCTACCCGTCTTTCCTTCCTGCCTTATATGTCCACCTATGTCAATAAATTTAACGGAAAAACCACCGCCAATATCAATGGCGGAATGGATGTAAAATACGGCATCAACGATGCTTTCACCTTAGATTTAACGCTGATTCCTGATTTTGGGCAGACTTCTTTCGATAAATCGGTCTTGAATTTATCACCTTTCGAAGTGCAGTTTCAGGAACAAAGGCCATTCTTCACGGAAGGAACTGAGCTTTTCAGTAAAGGAAACCTCTTCTATTCGCGAAGAATCGGCGGAAGTCCGTCCCATCAGCCAACACTGAACGAGGATGAAGAATTTATTGAAAATCCTGACAAAGTAAAACTCTTCAATGCAGTGAAAATCTCAGGAAGAACCAACAAAGGTCTCGGGATTGGCTTTTTTAACGCCGTGACTGAAAAGATGAATGCTGAAATTCAAAACATCAACACCGGCGAAATTAGAGAAGAAGTTACCGAACCCTGGTCAAATTACAACGTTCTGGTTCTTGATCAGCGGTTCAGAGGAAACTCGTCGGTATCTTTAGTTAATACCAACGTGACAAGAGACGGCAGCTTTCGTGATGCTAATGTAACGGCTCTGCTTTTTGACATCAGAAACAAGGAAAATACATACCAGTATTTCGGCGGAACAAAAGAAAGTTTTGTGATGGATGGCGGCACCAAACACGGAAACGAAACATCCGGAGGTTTCAATAAAGTTTCCGGTGCAAACCGTTTTGGCGCAAATTATTTCATGAGAACAAAAGATTATGACATCGGAGATCTGGGTTATTATGACCGAACCAATTTTCAGTCTTTTCAGGGAATCTATTCTTACCGTTATCTTCAGCCGAAGGGAAATCTGAATAATCTGAGCTACAGACTGGAAGTAACACACCGGAGAAGGCTTGATAATGATCTTTTCAATCAGTTCATTATTCACAACAGTTTCGACACCACGAACAAAAACTTTTTTGGTCTTGGCGGCGGACTGATGATTTGGCCTTTCGGGGAAAACGACATTTATGAACCGCGGCAAAACGGCAGATATTTGAAAGTTCCGGCGATGATCAACCCGTGGGTTTATATCAATACCGACAGCCGCAAGAATTTCCGCCTGAATACTTTTGTTGATTATTATGCTTTTGACCAAAAAGGCAGATATCAATTGATTTATGACATCAGTCCAAGCTATAAATTTTCCGATAAGCTGCGTTTGTTTTATAATGCAAATATTAATTATATCAATAATGATCAGGGTTTTGTAGGAAAAAATGACACCGATATTTTCATCGGGACAAGAAACCGCTTCACCATCGAAAACGGGATATCCTCACAATATACTTTCAACAATAAAATGGCGGTAAATCTTGCCTTCAGACATTATTTATCTGAAGTGACCTATAAAAGCTTCCACACCTTAAATGCCGACGGAAGTGTTACTGATACCGATCAGTTTACCCAAAACCGAAATGGAACTTTCAACTCCTGGAATGTGGATTTGAGGTATTCGTGGTGGTTTGCGCCGGGAAGTCAGCTAACTTTACTGTACAGAAATGCAGTGGGAAATTATTTAAACGAATCTAAAATCGGTCTTAATCACAATTTCAAAAGGCTGTTCGAGGAACCGATGGTGAATAATATTTCTTTAAAACTCTCCTATTATATCGATTATAACCAGGCGAAACATTGGTTTAAATAAAGCAATTAAAAAGTGAATAGTGAATTTGCTTTGCAGTTGAAAAGGTGCATTTTAACATTTATTCAAAACAAAAAAACTTCCGGACTTATCCGGAAGTTTTTTATATTAAGATGGGAAGTGAAGATCATTCAATCCAAAAAATTTACCAATAACTATAAACTCTTAAACTGCTCTAACATTCGTTTATCGTTTTCGAAGAACATTCGGATGTCACTCATTTGGTACAGTAACATCACAATTCGTTCAATTCCCATTCCGAAAGCGTAACCCGAATATTTATCGGCATCGATGTTTACGTTCTGTAAAACAGCAGGATCTACCATTCCGCAACCCATAATTTCGAGCCAGCCGGTTCCTTTGGTAATTCTGTAATCGGTTTCAGAATTCAGACCCCAATACACATCCACTTCTGCACTTGGCTCGGTGAAAGGAAAATAGGAAGGTCTCATTCTGATTTTAGATTTCCCGAAAAGTTCAGTCGTAAAAAACTGAATGGTCTGTTTTAAATCGGCAAAACTTACATTTTCGTCGATATACAAACCTTCAATCTGATGGAAAATACAGTGCGAACGGGAAGAAATCGCTTCATTTCTGAAAACACGTCCCGGTGACAAAATTCTCATCGGCGGCTGGTTTTCTTCCATATATCTGATCTGTACAGAAGAAGTATGCGTTCTCAGTAAAATATCCGGATTGGTTTCAATGAAAAAAGTATCCTGCATATCTCTCGCCGGGTGATATTCCGGAAGATTTAATGCGGTAAAATTATGCCAGTCGTCTTCAATTTCCGGTCCGTCTGCAACAGCAAAACCGATCGATTTAAAGATTTCGATAATTTTATTTTTCACCAGATTGATCGGATGGCGGGTTCCAAGCTCTGAAGAAAAGCCAGGTTTCGTTAAATCGTCTTTTTCGAGGATAAGGCTAGAAGAGGAAGCATTTTTCAGATCATCCAGTTTTGCCTCAACAGCCTGTTTCAGGGTGTTGATTTTCTGACCGAATTCTTTTTTCTGTTCGTTGGGAACATCTTTGAATTTAGCAAAAATATCGTTGAGTATTCCCTTTTTACCGCTGTATTTAATCCGAAACTGCTCAATTTCATCTTTATTCGCTGTGCTGAAATTGCCAACCTCAACCAATAATTCATCAATCTTTTCTAACATTTTTTATCTTTAGTGAGGTGCAAAAATACAATTTTTAACTGAAAATTTAAGGGTGAATTCACGCTTAAATTGTACGGTATTTAATTTTTACTCCGAAATACCAATCACACCTTCAGAAAATTAAGGAATTTTTCAATGGCTTCTTTACGGTGACTGATGGCGTTTTTATCCTCCGCTTTCATTTCTGCAAAAGTAACTATATAATCTTCCGGAATGAAAATCGGGTCGTAACCGAAGCCTTTTTCCCCACGGATTTCCCGGGTTAAATTCCCATAAACCCTGCCTTCAAAATACTTTTCGCCGGTTTCATCCACCAGACACATCACCGTTACAAAATAGGCTTTCCGGTTGTCCTCATTTTTCATTTCCTCCAGTACCTTTGCCATATTTTTAGCAAAATCATGATTTCCGGCGTATCGCGCGGAATAAATCCCGGGTCTGCCGTCCAAAGCTTCAACAACCAATCCGGAATCGTCTCCCAAACTTGGTTTTCCGGTGTTTTCAAAGCAGTATTTGGCTTTAATTAATGCATTTTCGTGAAAAGTTTTTCCGTCTTCTACAATTTCCTCGTGAAGATCATAATCCGTTAAAGAGGTCACTTTAAAGTGTTCTCCTAAAATCTGCTGAATTTCTTCTTTTTTATGCTGATTGTGAGTGGCGATGAGAATTTCTCTGGTCATATAAGTTGAATAATATTAATTTAATTTTCAGAATAATGAACCCTGTATTTTTTCATAAACAGGTAATAAAATAACGAGAACAGAAGGATTCCGCAACCTAAAACGTACCATTCAGAAACTTTGAAAGTCTCAGCAAAACTTTCGGTATTGCCGTAAAATATTAAAATTGAGGAACACAGGTTATTAAAAGCATGCAGCAGAACAGGCAAAAGCAGCGATTGGGTTTTGTAATAAACCAAACCCAAAACACAACCGAGCAGAACCGCTCCTACCAATTGCCACGGATTGCCGTGAACCAGTCCGAAAACCAATGAAGAAACCAAAATGGCCGCAAAAGGTTTCATGCCTTTATTAATAAGTCCTTTTTGGATAATTCCGCGGAAAACAATCTCTTCGAAAACCGGTGCCATAATGACGGCAAGAACGACCATGGTTGCTTTATCGTTCGTCATCTGCGCCATTAATCTGGAGAAAAACTCATAATACTTTCCGAAAAAAGGTCCGGTAATGGGAATCTGGCCGGTGATGAATTCAGCAATCAACATCATCCCAAGCATCATGGGAAAAATTAAAAGGTACGTTCCAAAATTCGTTGGAGAAAAATTGAAATGGAGTGATCGGCCGGTTTGCGGACGGGCAATAAAATAATCAAAAGCGAAAATGGCTCCCAAAAAACCTGCTGCATTGATAATCATTAAATAAAAATCTTTGTACTGTAGATTTTCTTTGAACACCAATATCGAAAATACATTGAGAACTGATATTGCTGCGGTTCCTACAATCATCCCTCCAATGAGCGCAAATGCTCCTTTCCAGTCGAAAATATATTTTTTTCTGGGGTAGCTTTCTTTCATTTAATTATTTTAATTTGAGTAATTCTTTCAATTTTTCATTCATTTGAGAAATCTCATGTGCATTTAAAACCCCTAACATTCCAACGACCAGATCCTTATTGAGCGTTGCTATTTTTGAAGTTTTCAAGACAGAATCAACTTTAAGAAAATTATATTTTGATTTTTTTATTTCGAGATCATACTCATTTTTCAACCTTAAATTGGAGGTAATGAATGAAACAGTCACATCCAATTCATTACTGTACAAAACTACAGCAGGCCGCAACTTATTACCTGACAAATCTGTAAAAGGGAAAGGTATAAGAACAATATCACCTTTATTCATTCCCATATTTTATATTAATATCAGAAACAGAATACATTACTTCATCCTCCTTCAAAAAATCATACGCTTTACTTTGGTCTACAAGTTCTGCAATGGCATCATTTAATAAATTCTCTTCATATTTCATCAAAAGAAAATCTGCAAAATCCGAAATCTCTTCTGCTTTCCGCTCAGGGAGTTTATTGATAATACTTATGGTTTTCTCAATAATGGCAAGTCTGTCCATTGTTGTATATTTTCAACAAATATAAATCAAATCTTACAAAAAGTTATACAACTTTTTGTCCTACAAAACTTCGTTTTCATTTTCCATAAAAAAACACGATTTTTGCAGATTCAAATTTAATTATGTCAGAACTCATTAAAGAAATAGAAAGAAGAAAAACCTTCGGAATTATCTCGCATCCCGATGCCGGAAAAACCACCTTAACTGAGAAACTGCTTCTTTTCGGAGGGGCAATTCAGGAGGCCGGTGCGGTAAAATCGAACAAAATTAAAAAAGGAGCAACCTCCGATTTTATGGAAATCGAAAGACAGAGAGGGATTTCTGTGGCGACTTCCGTTCTGGCTTTTGAATACAGAGATCATAAAATCAATATTTTAGATACGCCCGGTCACAAGGATTTCGCAGAAGATACCTACCGGACTTTAACCGCGGTAGATTCTGTAATCGTGGTGATCGACGTGGCCAAAGGGGTTGAGGAACAGACTGAAAAACTCGTTAAGGTTTGCCGGATGAGGAATATCCCGATGTTGGTTTTCATCAATAAGTTGGACCGTGAAGGAAAAGACGCTTTCGATCTTTTGGATGAAGTGGAACAGAAATTAGGGTTAACCGTATGTCCGCTTTCTTTGCCGATTGGGATGGGCGCTGATTTCCAGGGAATTTATAACATTTGGGAAAACAATATTCAGTTATTCCTGGAAGAGAAAAAACAGAAAGTTGGTGAGGCGATTAAATTTGATGATATCAGCGATACGAAAATTGATGAAGTGATCGGTGAAAAAGCCGCTGCCAGTTTAAGAGAAGAACTTGAACTCGTGCAGTCTGTTTATCCGGAATTTAACCGTGAAGATTACATGAATGGCGATTTGCAGCCGGTATTCTTCGGTTCAGCGTTGAATAATTTCGGAGTTCGCGAATTATTGGATGCTTTCATTGATATCGCTCCTAAACCGCAGCCGAAAGAAAGTGAAACGCGGATCGTAAAACCGGAGGAAAAAGATTTTACCGGATTTGTTTTCAAAATCCATGCGAACATGGATCCAAAACACCGCGACAGACTGGCCTTCGTGAAAATTGTTTCAGGAACATTCAAAAGAAATGAAAATTACCTGTTGGTAAGAGACAACAAAAAGATGAAGTTTTCTTCACCCAACGCTTTCTTCGCGGATAAAAAAGAAGTGGTAGACGAAAGTTTTCCCGGCGATATTGTCGGACTTCACGACACCGGAAATTTCAGGATTGGCGATACGCTGACAGCCGGAGAAAAAATAAGTTTCAAAGGAATTCCGAGTTTCTCCCCGGAACATTTCAGATACATTAACAATGAAGATCCGTTGAAAGCGAAACAGCTCGCAAAAGGAATCGACCAGCTCATGGACGAAGGCGTGGCACAGCTTTTCACGATGGATATGAACAACAGGAAAATCATCGGTACAGTTGGAGCTCTACAGTATGAAGTCATCCAGTACCGTCTGGAACACGAATACGGTGCAAAATGTACTTACGAGCCGCTTTCCATTCACAAAGCGTGCTGGATTGAAGCGGATGAAAAATCAGAGGAATTCAAGGAGTTTGCAAGACTGAAACAGAGATTCATGGCAAAGGACAAATACGGGCAACCGGTTTTCCTGGCAGATTCGTCATTTACGATTCACATGACCCAGGAGAAATTTCCGAATGTGAAACTGCATTTCATCAGTGAGTTCAGAAATCCACAGTAAAATAGTGATTAAAATCTTCAGTTCAACTGGAGATTTTTTTTGTATAGGTTTGAAAAACAATAATTTTAATAGAACCTGACATTTCATCTTTTTTAACGCTTCAAAATAAATCCTCTTTTGTAAAGTACTTGTAAATTGATTTGCAAAACACTCATCTGCAGTTATTTAAATGTTTTCAGTGTTTTTAGGGAATACTATTTGATTCTGTTTCACTGTTTTTAAATTTAAAATCAATCATGAAGAAAATACTTCTTTCATTTTTTATTGCAGGTGCGTTAATTTCTTGTGATAAAAATTCAATTCAGCAGACAACAGATAACATCAAACATGCCGACAGTCTGTTTACCAAAGCCAATAACGGCATCAAAACGCTGGATTCCATCTCTAAAACCATCACCGATTCCGACGGTATCGCAAAAAAAGTCATCATCCCTGAAATCGAAAAGCAGAAAAAATCTATCGACAGCACAATAAAATCAGGCAGCTGGAGGATCGATTCCATTAATAAACAGATTGAAAAAATCACGAAAAATGTAGTGGTAGGAACCGAAGTAGTGAAAACCCTGGATTCCGCAAACCAGTCGTTAAAAAACGGTGAAAGTACCATCAAAGTGCTTACAAGAACAGCCGATAAAATCCTGAAGCAGACGAAAAAACAGAATCCTGCATCCGAAAATTCAGCAGTTAAAACTCCTTCAACACAGCCAGACCAAAACAATTCGGTGACCGTTCCTCCAATTTCTGAGAAAGAGGCACTGGTCAAAACTGCTAAACTTGAAATTCAGGTGGAAGACCTTAATAATGCAAAAGATGTTTTAAAACAGAAAATAAGGGAAAACAATGCAGACTTAATTAGTGAAAGCTTCAGTCAGAATGAAGGAATTCAGCGCGAATACATTACTGTAAAAATTCCGCTTCCGCATTTCGATAATCTGGTTGAAAACCTTTCCACACAGTTGGGAGATGTGAAATCGAAAAGTACCGCCTCTGAAGGAAAAGATTATATAGGCTCGCAAATGTGCGACATTGAGATCACTTTGGTTCAGAATGAAAATATTGCAGGCACTTCTCTCGCAGTCAACAAAAAAGAGGAAGATACGAACACGTTCAGCAGCGCTTTTTTGAAAGGATTTAAAGTATTGGGCGACGGCGTGCTGTTGCTGCTTCCATTCTGGCCCATATTCCTCATCGCGGGTGGCATTTGGTATTTTGTCAGCAGAAATAAAAAGAAAAAGATGCAGGCAGAACTGGAGAGACAGCAACTCAATACTCAGCAGACCGCTGCTCATTATCCCACTCAGAACCAAACGTCTACAGAACCCATTCAGGAAGAAAAACGAGATGAGACTCCCGATACAGACTATTCGAAATATCTTCCGAAAAATTAGAAGTGTAAATTTTAATTTCCGGTCGCAAAGAAAAATATTTTAAATACTAAATCATTTAAAATTACATCAATCAGAAAGCCTTCCAAATGGGAAGGCTTTTCTCTATTTCATATTCACTATTCTGTCGACTAAATAAGTGGTGTTTCCGCGCCACGGAATGACACCGTGATATTCTTTATAATGCAGGTCAAAGGTTTTTCCGTTATTGATTTCTAGCTGTTTGAAAATCTCTTCGTTTTCAATAGAAAATTCGAATTCATAACTTGTTAAACTGCCGGTTTTCGGATTGGCTCCAAAACCTTGCTGTATCAGCTTGCCTTCATAGGTTTTGAAGACATTGCCTTTTTTCACCGCATAATTAAGAATTCCCGATTTCACGCCTTCACCGAAAACAAAATAATATTTGTAATAAACGGTTCCGGATAAAAGCAGGAGAACTGCTGCAAGGGTGATCCACATATATTTCATGCCGAACTTTTTAGTGATTAATTTTACTTCGCGATACTTCTTGAGATCACGATTTTCTGAATCTCAGAAGTTCCTTCATAAATCTGAGTGATTTTTGCATCACGCATCATTCTTTCCACATGGTATTCTTTCACGTAACCATATCCGCCGTGGATCTGAACCGCTTCGATTGACGTATCCATCGCTACCTGGGAAGCATATAACTTGGCCATTGCACCGATTTCCGAGATATCTTTTCCCTGATCTTTTTCGGTTGCCGCTTTATAACACAACATTCTTGCTGCCATAATGGAAGTTGCCATGTCGGCTAATTTAAATGCAATCGCCTGGTGATTGATGATTTCGGTTTTAAATGCTTTTCTTGTTTTAGCATATTTCAACGCCAGTTCGTAAGCTCCGGAAGCAATTCCTAAAGCCTGAGAAGCAATCCCGATTCTACCCCCGTTCAACACCGCCATTGCGAAATTGAATCCAAATCCGTCTTCACCGATTCTGTTTTCTTTCGGAACTTTTACATCAGTGAATAATAAAGAATGCGTATCACTTCCGCGGATTCCCAGTTTATCTTCTTTTGGCCCGATTTCGAAACCTGACCATCCTTTTTCTATGATGAAAGCGTTGATTCCCTTATGTTTTTTCTCAGGATCGGTTTGTGCGATGACGATGTAATAGGTTGCGTTACCACCGTTAGTAATCCAGTTTTTAGTACCGTTAAGGAGGTAATGATCACCCATATCCACCGCTGTGGTCTGCTGGGAAGTGGCATCAGAACCGGCTTCAGGCTCAGAAAGAGCAAAAGCACCGATTACTTCTCCGCTTGCGAGAGGCTTCAGGTATTTCATTTTCTGTTCCTCGTTACAGAATTTTTCAAGTCCCGCACATACCAAAGAATTGTTTACTGACATTACTACCGCTGCAGAAGCATCCACTTTCGCGATCTCTTCAATGGCTAAAACATAAGAAACACTGTCCATTCCTGCGCCGCCGTATTTTGGATCCACCATCATTCCGAGGAAACCCAATTCTCCCATTTTTTTCACCTGTTCATGAGGAAACTTCTGTGCATTGTCTCTTTCTATGACGCCGGGCAAAAGTTCTGTTTGTGCAAAATCTCTTGCTGCCTGCTGAATCATCAACTGTTCTTCAGATAAATTAAAGTCCATAAAGTATATAATTGTTTGCCCGTAAATCTACAATTTTTCTAAAAATTAAAAAATTTAAATCTTAAAGGTGCAAATAATTCATAAAAACGCGGAAATTTAAATTCACCATCCTCTAAAAATGAACAATATTCATGAAACTGTCAGTAAAAAATACTTTTTGCTGTTTAAAATAAAAATGATATTTTTACCCGTAAGCATTGTTAATTTTTGTTAACAGCGATATCCTTGCTAAATAAATATACTATGACTATAAAACGAATTTTCGATTTTGCTCATCATGCCTCAGAGAATTACTCCCGTGAAGACATGTTCAATACGAAATATAATGGAGAATGGGAGAAAACATCAACCAAAGAATTCATCAATCTGGGAAATAAAATCTCCAGGGGTCTCTTAAAATTAGGCATTCAGCCTGGTGATAAAATCGCTCTTATTACTACCGCGACCCGCACCGAATGGGCCGTGATGGATTTGGGTATTGCCCAGATCGGAGCAGTTTCAGTTCCTGTATATCCTACCATTTCCCCGGAAGATTACGATTTCATCTTTAACAATGCTGAAGTTCAGTATTGTTTTGTTTCCGACCGTGAACTCTACGAAAAGGTGATGAAAATTAAAAATAATGTTCCTTCGCTGAAAGGAGTTTTTACTTTCGATGAGGTAGACGGTGCACCAAGCTGGAACGAAATTCTTGATTTAGGGAACGACGAAAGCACCCAAAATGAAGTGGATGATCTTTCCAACAGCATCAATTCTGAAGATCTGGCCACCATTATTTATACTTCCGGAACCACCGGCAGACCTAAGGGAGTGATGCTGACTCATCATAATATTGTATCAAACGTGCTGGCCTCGGATCCCAGAATTCCGCGGGTAAAAGGACTGGATTATCAGGATATCAGGATTTTAAGTTTCTTACCGATCTGTCATATTTTCGAGAGAATGCTTTTCTACCTTTATCAGTACAACGGCTACTCCGTTTACTTTGCGGAAAGCATCGAGAAAATGGGTGATAATATCAAGGAAGTAAAACCCCACATCATGTCAGTAGTACCAAGACTGATCGAAAAAGTTTACGATAAAATTTACGATAAAGGAACCAGCGCAGGCGGACTGAAATCGAAAATTTTCCTTTGGGCACTTGGCGTGAACAAAGCCAAACAGCAACTCGGTAAACCTTCGGGTTTAAAGGAAATTATTGCAGACAAACTTGTATTCTCCAAATGGAGAGAAGGTTTGGGCGGCAACATCATTACATTGGTTTCAGGTTCAGCAGCTCTTCAGCCACGACTGAATAAAATGTTCCAGAATGCCGGAATCCCGATCTTGGAAGGTTACGGATTAACAGAAACCTCGCCGGTAATTTCGGTGAACAGTTTCGGGAAAATAAAAGTAGGCACCGTAGGTCATGTACTCGAAAACCTGGATGTGAAAATTCAGGAAGACGGCGAAATCACCGTAAAAGGACCTTCAGTGTTCAAAGGATATTTCAGGAATGAGGAAATGACGAAAGAAGTTTTCACCGAGGATGGTTATTTCAAAACCGGCGACATCGGACATATCGATGAAGAAGGCTACCTTCATATCACCGACCGTAAGAAAGAAATGTTCAAAACTTCAGGAGGAAAATACATCGCACCACAGGTCATTGAAAACCAGGCAAAGGCTTCGAAATTTATCGAGCAGATCATGGTGGTAGGTGACGGCGAAAAAATGCCTTGTGCGCTCGTGCAGCCGGATTTCAACTTCGTGCAGCACTGGGCAGAAAGAAAAAACATCAACATCGGAAAAACGCCCGCTGAGATGGCCAACAGCCCAGAACTCAAAGAAAGAATCGGCAAGGAAATCGCCTATCTGAACACCAAACTCGGAAGCTGGGAACAGATCAAACTCTTCGAACTCACCCCGGAAATCTGGTCTATTGAATCCGGCGTTCTCACACCAACCCTTAAACTTAAACGTAAAGCAGTAAAAGAACGCTACATCAAACTTTACAATAAAATGTACGGCCATGATGCCTAAACTTTCAAAGCACAGTTAAAGCCGTGCTTTTTACCGTATTATGGAAAACGACCACTAACACATCACAACAAAACTTTTAAGCAATCCGGAACCTTTTAAGAATTTCACCTTATGAAAACAATGCATTATCTGGCTTTATGTATCCTTATTTTCCTCAGTAGCTGTGCAAGCAAAGTACAGCCAAACGATCCGGTTCCGATGCATGAATCTTTTACGCTGGATTCTAAACTGTTGGGAGAAAAAAGAATAATTAATATTTGGACGCCATCAGAATACTCAAAAAACACAACGTCCTACCCCGTTCTGTACATGGCGGACGGCGGCATTAAAGAAGATTTTCCCCACCTTGCCAATACCGTTGCGAAACTGATCAAGGACAAAAAGATTCCGGCGGTCATTCTTGTCGGGATTGAAAATACACAGCGTAGAAGAGATCTCACAGGATTCACCAACGTTGAAGAAGATAAAAAAATAGCAGCCGTTGTGGGAGGCTCAGAACAATTCAGGAATTTCATTAAGGACGAACTGTTCCCAGAAATCAACGCAAAATACAGAACAACATCTGAAAAAAGCATCATCGGAGAATCTTTAGCCGGATTATTTATCATGGAGACCTTCCTCACCGCTCCAGAAATGTTTGATAACTATATCGCTATCGATCCTTCGCTGTGGTGGAACAATCATTATTTAACCTCAACGGCGAAAGACTATTTGGCGAAATTTCCAGCAGGTACCAAAAAAAAATTATGGTTTGCCAGTTCCAAAGAACCAAGCACTTCCGAATTTACCCGACAGATTTCTCAAACATTAAATTCGGCAAACATCCCCAATTTAAAATGGAATTATAGCCCCGCTCCAACGGAAGAGCACAGTACGGTTTTCCGGGCGGTGAAAGAAAAAGCTTTGGTTTGGACATTGAATAGGGATTAAAAATTCTTTACAATCAAATAATTCTCTTGTGATGATTTTAAATATATTGGGCTGAATATGGAAATTTAGGATTTGCTTTTTAAAGATTACTTATCTTTACATTCTGCTGTTTTGCAAGATGGTAACTTCCATTCAAATGCTGAAAAGTTAGTTTTTTGCCCTATAAAACCCACCCAATCTCCTGTCAGAAAACACTTGCCAGAGGTTGAGCCGTAGTTCAGCCGAACTTGAGCCGTACTAACCTATAGTCTCCTTAACAGATAACGCTGGTCATCTTTTACAGGTAGTAAAGTTAGCTTAAACCTTCAAAGACCGGCTTCGCAACCATCCCTTAAAGATAAAAAACCGTCTCCGCAGACCTTACCGCTACTAAACCTCATCTTTATGTAAACAGATCCCGGCAATAAGCCTTTGAATTTGCCCCTTCTTTCCCAAACTCCTACTTTTGCAGCATTAATAATTCCGATGAAAGCTGCTCTGAACCTTTTCGATTTCTCCCAGAAAATAAACTACCGTACCGAAATCCTGGCAGGTCTCACTGTCGCAATGACCATGATTCCGGAATCACTGTCATTTGCCATATTAGCAGGATTTCCGCCTTTGGTTGGACTGTACGGTGCTTTCATCATGGGACTCGTTACCGCGGTCTTCGGAGGAAGACCGGGACTTATTTCCGGCGGTGCAGGAGCAACCGTTATCGTCCTCATCGCCTTAATGAAATTACACGGATTGGAATATGTTTTCGGTGCCATTGCATTAGCCGGCGTGCTGCAGATTGGAGTCGGATTACTGAAGCTCGGAAAATTCATCAGACTGGTTCCCCAACCTGTGATGTTCGGTTTTGTGAACGGACTTGCCATCGTTATTTTCATGTCACAACTCGAGCAGTTTAAAATGACTGTCAACGGACAAACCGAATGGCTTACCGGAACACCGTTTCTGATTATGGCAGGTTTAGTCGCCCTCACCATTGCCATCGTCATGCTGCTGCCGAAATTCACCAAAAAAATCCCCGCATCACTCGTCGCCATTGCAGTGGTTTTCGCCATCGTCATGATCTTTAATATTGACACCAAACAGGTAGAAGACATCGCCTCGGTAAGCGGAAGTCTGCCGCCTTTTCATATTCCTGCCATTCCGTTCAACCTTGAAACTTTACATGTGATCTTTCCTTATGCCATGATTATGGCGGCGGTAGGTTTAACGGAAGGACTTTTAACGCTGAATTTGGTGGATGAAATTACAGGAACCAAAGGCAACTCCAACCGCGAATGTGTAGCACAGGGAAGCGCCAATATTTTAAACGGCTTCTTCTTTGGAATGGGCGGCTGCCCAATGATCGCACAGACTTTGGTGAATCTTTCCGCAGGATCGCGCGCAAGACTTTCGGGAATTGTTGCCGCTTTAACCATTTTAGTCATCATCTTGGTGGGTGCTCCCGTCATCGGAAAATTACCGATGGCAGCGTTAACCGGCGTGATGATTATGGTCGCCATCGGCACCTTCGAATGGGCAAGTCTGAAGATTTTCAAACGGATGCCAAAATCTGATATTTTTGTAATGATTGTCGTGACTTTAATTACTGTTTTCCTTCACAATCTGGCGTTGGCTGTTTTAATTGGAGTGATTATTTCCGCGCTGGTTTTTGCATGGGACAATGCCAAAAGAATCCGTGCCAGAAAACACGTGGACGAAAACGGCGTAAAGCATTACGATATTTACGGCCCGCTGTTCTTCGGGTCTGTGACCAACTTTTCAGAAAAGTTTGATGTTGCCAATGATCCTGCAGAAATCATCATCGATTTTGCGGAAAGCCGCGTGGTGGACATGTCGGCCATCGAAGCACTGAATGCCATCACCAACCGCTATCACAAAGCCGGCAAAACCGTGAGGCTGCAGCATTTAAGTCCGGACTGTATTACCCTCTTAAAAAATGCAGAAGCCATTATTGAGGTCAATATTCTGGAGGATCCGATGTATCTCGTGACTGAAAAAGCATGATTTCTAAAAGAGCAGCAAATTGAAAACTAAAAGCAGAATCACGATTGCAATTAATAGCATACAAGAAATAAAAAACCGTCTCTTTTTCAGAAGCGGTTGTATCATGATGGAGTGTTTATTTACTCACTTTTAATTTGGGGAATTTCAATATGAGTGGTTTTTAGTTTGAAATCTTTTAATTCAGAAGTTATTACTTCCAAATTTGGCTTAAAGAAACTCGTATTCAGAAATAAATCTTCGTAATACTGAATCCCGCTCAATAAATTATTTTTGAATCCCTCCCACTTCTTAACCTGAGACTTGGTAATTTCATCTGAAAATTCTATAATCTCCTTCTTCAGATAATCCACATACAGTTTCAGTTCATTAATGAATACATGCGGACGTCGGTGATCGGGAAGTATATTTACATTCCCATAGATATGTCTCACCATCTCGGAAAGCGTCACCTCTTTATCAAAATAACTGAGGTTAGGCCCCGGACACACCACTACTCCCTGCTTCTCGCCTTTTACAGCCATCCCCTGTTCCATATAGGCAGAATTTACCAGTCCTACACATAAACAGGATTTATCGGTGATTTTGCTTTTCTGAATTTCATACTGTTTCGGGTTTAGATTTTCCTTTTCGGTTTCCAAGTCAGCAAGTTTGATATCCTGGTATTTTTTTGAAGCGGTACAGGTTCCCTTAGGACCGAATTCCTTACTTAAAGCCAGAAATTTCTTAGGACACGAACTTCCGAATTTATTGCCTGAAATATTACGCTGCTTAATGAATTCGTTGCTTGTTCCTTTTACAGTATTGAAAGGCACGCCAAGCGGTGAAATATTACTTAAATAAAAATCATCTTCTTTGGCCTTTGCTAACAGCGCTCTGGTTTCCTGATCAACAGAAGTAGCCTCCGGAACCAGTAAAAACGGCGATCCCCAGCCAACACTGTCGACCTCATAATGGGAAAGTAAAAATTCGTGCTCTTCAGCGGTGCCAACACCACCCTGTACCGTAATTTTTATCTCAAGCGGCTGTGCAGGCACCGTTCTTCCTTTCTGTTCCAGAGCCGACCTCATCAATCCATGTGCAGAAGCCTGAAGTTCAGTTTTCTTCTGTTTGAATTCCTCCATGATGGGTCCCAGCAACAGGCCTTCCGTGGCAAATGCATGTCCGCCGCAGTTTAATCCTGATTCTATTCTGTATTCCGATACCCAAAGTCCTTTTTTAGCAAGAAAATTTCCCTGTATCATTGCCGAACGGAAATCGCTCACCTTCAGGATAATTTTCTTTTTCAACACTCCGTCGGTATCCGGGTAAAAATCATCAAACTCTTCTAAATAGCTGTAAAGCCGCGGATTCATTCCGGCAGAAAACACCACAGAGGAAGAAAGCCGGCTGTTGGCAAAACCACGCAATGAAGCGTGTGCATCGTTATACATGGTAGGAAGCTGTTCATTTTTCACAAAGTTGTCTTTGTCAACTTTGGTCATGATGTTAACATCAATTTCACCGGGAGCAAGATGAGCTTCAAGATAATTTTTAATCTCTCCCGCGAGATCATTTTTTTTATCAAGAATACTTTGCAGACCTTCCTTAAAAGTGGAAGCATTCGGCAGCATGCCCATAAAATTCTGAAGCGCGTCCGCATTTTTGCTGAGTTCATCTTTAAACTCGTTAAACTTTTTCTTTACGATACCATCCATCAGATCGAGATATGCGGTTACTCTTTTGGCTCGATAATCTTCGGCTTTTATTGAAATTGCAGAAAAATCAAAATTGAATTTGCTGCTGTAAAAATCTCTCATTCGCTCTAC
The DNA here is from genome assembly GCA_018902795.1 of Bacteroidota bacterium. Lineage (GTDB taxonomy): Bacteria > Bacteroidota > Bacteroidia > Flavobacteriales > Weeksellaceae > Kaistella. The sequence goes on from JAHIQD010000004.1 coordinate 198,711, forward strand.
AATTTCATCATCGATGATAGAGACAACGGAGGAAATGCCATACTGGGCTACACGGATAGGACTGTCGATGGTGTAAGCCAATCCCATGACCGGAATGTGGAAATGATGTAAGGGTTTATTGTTCATGCTTAAAAATGGTTAGGTAACTTTTGTCCACGGATGGGGCAAAAGCATTTATTAGATGAACAAATATAAAGATTTAAACACAACGCAGCAATGCACGGACACCCCTAAATAAATGATATTAAACAGCTAATATTTTATTAAGCATCACTGAGCAATGCGCCTTAAATTACTGAAAACAGGCACAAACTTTCCGAAAAGAGGATAAACTAAACAAGTGGCGGTTTCGAGTAGAACCTTTTAAATACTTTCGAAGCAACATGGTGCCACTGAGTGTTCTCATCCGGAAGATCCTCTCCCTTCAGGGCACATTCGGTATGATAGTGTTTTCTGACGTGAAAACAGCCGTTGATGCACTTTTCCACATGTATGGTATGTTTCAGAATCAGATAACCTTTTTCTTTAAGTCCCTCCAGCACTTCTTCTTTCGTGTATTCAAATCCGTTGATTTTTATTTTCATAGTATTGGTTATAAAGGTTAACATAAGTATTGATTAAAGTTCACAGTGAAAATCATTCCAAAGATTCATTTCACAGTCTGAAAATTAAAAAAAACATGTTCTTCCCCATGCCTGTAATACAATACCGAAGATTCTAAAGAACTGCTGTAAGAATAACAATAAGCGCCGTTCCGCCCGAATGCGGGAAAAAAAATATTTCCTACTAACTAGGCTTTGCGTACAAAACTGCAGAACACAAAATTCTGCTCCGTTCCGAAAGGAGTCAAATGATTTTCGTACCGACAATCTAAAGTTTGAAAACTTTGTCCGAAAACTGCGCAAAGGCTTTCTTCAGAATATTGTTTGATCGTCAGCCCGCTGCATTTTTCAGGACCGTTTTCCGAGAATGTCCCTATGATAAGATAGCTGCTTACTGCCTGTTCTGCAATGCCCACATATTGTTTAATTTGCGTTTCTTCCGTCAGGAAATGGAAAGTCGCGCGGTCGTGCCATACGTCGTAAGTCGTTTCCGGTTTAAATTGACTAATATCGCTCACGATCCATGTCACTTTTTCAGCTTTTATGCCTAATCTTGCCTGTGCTTTTTCAAGCGCTTTTACAGAAATATCAAGAACAGTAATATTTTCAAATCCCTCATCGAGTAGAAAATCCACCAGTTTGCCGTCGCCGCCGCCGATATCAATGATCTTTGCAGAACGGTCTAACTTAAACGAGCGGATCAGCTCCAGTGAAGTTTTCGGAACTTCCTGAGTCCAGCTTACTTCGTCTGGGTTTTTCGTTTCGTATACTTTTTCCCAGTGTGCTTTTCTTTCCGTATTCATTCTTTGTGGTTTATTTTGAAAGTTTTACAGAATTTAATGTGGCAATTTCTCTCTGAAGTAACCATACACCCAGGTTCCGACAATGGCGCTGAGCAGTGTTACCACAATAACGGTAGCGCCTGTGCCGATCTGAGCAAACAGCGGTCCCGGACATGCACCTGTAAGTGCCCAACCGAAACCGAAAATCAGCCCGCCATAGATCTGGCCTTTATTGAAGGTCTTCTTATGGAAGATAATTTCTTCCCCATAGATGGTTTTAATATCTAATTTCTTGATCAGCCAGATGGAAATCATTGCCACCAGAATGGCGCTCCCAATGACGCCGTACATATGGAAAGACTGCAACCGGAACATTTCCTGGATGCGGAACCAGCTGATTACTTCGGCTTTTATAAATACGATTCCGAAGAAAATTCCCAAAATCAAATATTTGAGGTTATGATACCATCGGTGCTGCAGATGACTTTCGTTCACACACATGGTGTCTAATGATCGTAGTTCCAGATCGTTGGCTTCTATATTTTGCTGCATTTTTTTTATTTTAAAGAGAAAGAATAATCGGGAGTACCACATTGGCCATCAGAAATCCGCCAATCATAAAGCAGACTGTAGCAATTAAACTCGGAAGCTGCAGATTGGCAATTCCCATGATCGAATGTCCGCTGGTACAACCACCGGCATACCGGGTACCGAATCCAACCATAAATCCGCCGCCGACCATCATCAGTAAACCGCGTACCGTGAAAAGCGACTCCCAGTTCATGAGTTCTGTCGGAACGAGGTTGCTGTAATCGGTAATGCCATATCCTGCAAGTTCCTTTGCCAAATCGGGATTAACCTCAATCGGATTAGGACTTGAAAAGAACAGCATGGTGATTACGCCACCGAGAAAAATTCCGAAGACAAAAAAGAGATTCCATACCTCTTTTCTCCAGTTGTATTTAAAAAAAGGAATATTGGCCGGAAGACACGATGCGCAAATATGCCGCAGCGAAGAGGAGATTCCAAATGATTTGTTACCGAGGATTAAAAGTGCCGGAACGGTAAGTCCGATCAATGGTCCCGCGACATACCATGGCCACGGCTGCTGAATAAATTCTGTCATATTTTTATTACTTACTTAAGTATTGTTGTACATTTTGCCAGGTTCCACCGTCGCTCACATTACTGATGCCGTTCTGCTCCAGAATTCTTTTGGCCTGGCTGCTTCTGTTGCCACTTCTGCAGAAAACTACTGTATTTTTCTTACCTGCAAATTTACCTAAATGTTTCGAGATGGAGTCCAGCGGAATGTTTACCGCGCCTTTTACACTTCCGGAGGAGAACTCGCCCGGAGTCCTCACGTCTACCAAATAAGCACCGCTGTTGATGATTTCACCAAGTGCGGCGTTGTCAGCCAGAGTAAAAAGATTTTTGAATAAATTAAACATGATTTTCCTGTTAAGATTTATAATGAATTATGAATGAGATGATAACACTTTACTTTGACACACAAAATCCGTTTTCGGCACCGGGGTTTGAGCAATCGCACTGAAGCCACCTTCCACTTCTGTAAAATTCCGGTAACCGCGTGCCTGCAGAATACTGGCTGCAATCATGCTGCGGTAACCACCTGCACAATGAAGAAAGAAATGCTGCTGAGGATTGAGATCTTTGATCCAGTCATTGATATATGCCAATGGTTTGCTGTAAGCCTCTTCCACATGTTCTGCAGCATATTCGCTTTCTTTGCGGACATCTACAACAACGCTTTTTCCTGTTTCAAAACGGGATGCAAACTCATCTGCCGTAATTCTGTTCACAACATCCGTTTCTTTTCCTGAGTCTTTCCATGATGAAAAACCGCCTTTCAGATATCCCATTACCCGGTCGAAACCTACCCGGCTGAGTCGCGTGATGGCTTCTTCTTCATTTCCTTGATCGGTTACCAGTAAAAGCGGCTGATTTACATCCCCAATCATAGCACCTACCCACGGAGCGAAATCTCCGTTCAAACCGATGTTCACCGACTGCGGAATAAAACCTTTGGCAAAATCCCCGTTTTTTCTAGTGTCTAAAATCAGTGCGCCGGTATTTTCCGCCGCCATTTCGAAATCATCTGCTGAAAGAGCAGTCATTCCAGAACGCATTACTACCTCGAAACTGTCGTATCCTTTTTTATTCATCGCGACATTCATTCCGAAATAAGCGGGCGGTGGTAACAAACCGTCGGTCACTGCTTGGATGAACGCTTCTTTGTTGGGCTGGTTCAGGGCATAATTGGTCTTTTTCTGGTTACCGAGCGTGTCCACAGTTTCTATCTGCATGTTTTTTCCACAGGCCGATCCTGCGCCATGTGCAGGATAAACTGTAACATCATCTGCAAGCGGAAGGATTTTTTGAGTTAAACTTTCGTAAAGCAAGCCGGCCAGTTCTTCCTGAGTGAGATGTGCGGCTTTCTGAGCAAGATCAGGTCTTCCCACATCTCCCAGAAAAAGAGTGTCACCACTGAACAGCGCGGTTTCTTTCCCGTTTTCATCGGTTAAAAGAAAGCAGGAACTTTCCATGGTGTGTCCCGGTGTATGCAGCACTTTTATCTTGACGTTTCCCAAGTCAAAAATCTGGCTGTCTTCAGCAATAATGCTTTCAAACTCAGGTTTTGCAGTGGGACCGTAAACAATCGCGGCGCCTGTTTTTTTACTCAGGTCCACATGTCCGCTGACGAAATCTGCATGAAAATGGGTTTCAAAAATATATTTCAGTTTCACGCCGTCTTTTTCGAGGCGGTCCATATAAGGCTGAGTTTCTCTTAACGGATCGATGATGGCCGCTTCACCGTTTGACGTGATGTAATAAGCTCCCTGAGCCACACATCCGGTATAAATCTGTTCGATATTCATTGATAAATTTTATTTGATTTTAATGATGCAAAATTCGGTCAACCGAAATTCCTGCACCGCTACTTTTGTTACAGAAGCTGAACATTAAGCGTCACAGCCGTTTTCATGGAGTTGGTGACCAAACATGCGGCCTTGGATTTCTCCAGTACTTTTAATGCTTTGTCCCTGTCCTGCTCCGGATTTTCAAGGAGCAGTTCCGGTGTTATTTCTGCTTGGGTGATCTGGTATTTTCCTTCCACCACTTCCAGTTTACAGACTGTTTTACATGAAAAACTCTTAAAAGGAAGTTTAAAATTTTCAGCAACCGCCAAAAAAGTCGAAAGGTAACAGCTGCTGATGGCTGCGGCGTATAAATGTTCCGGCGACCAGATTCCCGGTACACCGTTTGGGAATTCGGGCGGTGTTGCACATTCGATGGTTTCATTCAAAACCGGGGAAGATAAGATTCCTTTCCGGCCCTCTTTCCATTCTGCTTTCACTTCGTAATAATGTTCCTGTGACATGATATTTAATTTTTACTGTTAAACTTTTAATTGAATGACTTCCGCAAACCTCAATGAATTACGGCTTCCTTGATGATGATATAAACGCCCATGACCAAAACAAACCATCCGAAACCGGGCTTCAGTTTCTTACCGTCAATTTGGGTAGAGAGCCAGCTTCCGATAAAAACTCCTGAAATAGCGAGGGCTAATATTTTTAAGATTAAATTCCACTCGATGACCGCGTGGGAAACCGATACGCCAAACCCGAACAGAGAATTGAGGGCAATGATGAAAAGCGAGGTTCCGATGGCTTTTTTAATATCCAGCCTCAGCAAATTAACCAATGCAGGAATAATAAGAAAACCGCCACCCGCACCTATCAGTCCGGTTACAAAGCCGACCAAAGCGCCATGAAGAATGACAGCCGCGTTTTTTACTTTTTGATTTTCAGAGCGGAAACAGTCTTCACCGGTGCATTTTTTAATCATGCTGTGAGATGCGAAGATCATGAGTACCGCAAAAACCAGCATCAGCATGATGTTTTTGGTGAGGGTAAAACTTCCGAGGCTGAAAATCTCATCAGGAATTGAAGTGATGATATGGGTCCGCGTTAAAAATACCGAGATAATGGAGGGAATTCCGAAAATAAGAGCGGTCTTCAGATTGACCAGTCCTTTTTTGAAGTAAGAAACCGAACCTGCTAGGCTTGTCACCCCAACAATAAAAAGAGAGTAAGTTGTCGCCAGTGCAGCATCGGTGCCGAAAAGATACACCAGCACAGGAACGGTGAGTATGCTTCCTCCCCCGCCAATAAGTCCTAGAGAAATTCCGATAAAAACTGAGGCGGTATAACCAAATGTATCCATGTATGCTGAATTTGATGCTGCAAAATTGCATCAACTCAGAAACCTGCACAGTTACTTTGGTTACATAAGGATAATTTTATTTCTCCCCAGCTTCAAGCTCCCGTTTTCTTCCAGCTGTTTCAGAAGTCTGGAAACCACAACTCTGGCCGTCCCCAGTTCATTAGCTAGCTGTTCGTGGGTAATATTGAGGGTTTTGCTTCCCGTGAGTTCTTCCTTTTTATGAAGCAGGGTAAGGAGTCTTTCATCCATTTTCCTGAATGCAATGGCATTTACGATTTCAAGGAGTTCTTCGAAGCGTTTGTGATAAAGACGGAAAATATAATCCAGCCACTCCGGATATTCTTTAATGAAAAGGGACACTTTCTCCATCGGCAGGAAAAGGATTTCTGCATCATCTTCAACTTCTGCTTTCACTTTGCTTTTTTCATCATGCATTCCTCCTAAAAAGGACATGATGCAGCTTTCACCTGCTTTAATGTAATAGAGAAGAATTTCGCGGCCGTCTTCTTCCGTGCGCATCACCTTCAGGGTTCCTTTGGTCACAATGGGTATTGCCCGGATCGATGAGTTTTCGTCCAGAATCAAGTCTCCTGCTTTATACACTTTTGCGGTACTGTATTGCTTCAGTTTAGCGATAAGTTCCGGCGAGGTTTTGAATTCTATAATCTGTTCCAGTTGATCCATGGTGTAAATTTAGCAATAATTGGGAAGCTGGATTTCAGCAAATACAAAAATAAAAAACCCTTTAAAACTTACGTCTTAAAGGGTTAAATGTAAACCGTGAAATTTACAAGGCGGAGGAACAGGGATTCGAACCCCGGGACCTGTTACAGTCAACAGTTTTCAAGACTGCCGCAATCGACCGCTCTGCCATTCCTCCAGTAAATGATTTCTCATTTTCAGTGGTGCAAATATAAAAAGCTTTTGCCTATTCACCAAATTATTTTTTAAATATTATGGTAAAAACCTAATATTCAAAGGGAAAAATTAATTCTTAGAAATATTCAGGCCCAAATAAACGGCTCCAAAGCCCACAATTACACTCAGCAGAATATATCCTATCAGAATAAAATAGCTGCCACTTTCCCAAAGTGAAATATTTTCTGCCGAAAATGTGGAAAATGTGGTGAAGCCTCCACAAAATCCGGTGATCAGAAGAAACTTGAGATAATTATCAACTTTCAGAAAATAAGAACTGAAAATCCCTATCAGAAAACACCCGATTATATTCACCAAAAAGGTCCCCATCGGAAATGAATTAACACTCCATAACCTCTGGGTGTAATTGGAAACCAGAAAACGCAGAACGCTTCCCAAACCTCCACCGATAAAGATGTAGAACAGACTTTTCATTACTCGGTTTCTGTTAGACTGTTGGACAGGTTGCAGCCTATCTCTAACATTCTGATTTTTCTATGGACAGATTGCAACCTGTCTCTACTGCAATAATCCTATTATGGACAGGTTGCAACCTGTCCCTACGATAATTCTGCCAGATATTTTTCTGCATCCATTGCTGCCATACATCCGCTTCCTGCTGCAGTGATTGCCTGTCTGTAAATATGATCCTGAACATCACCTGCTGCGAAAATGCCCGGTAAATTGGTTAAAGTGGAACCTGGAACGGTTTTAATGTATCCGTTCTCATCCAAATCAATCTGACCCGCGAAAACATCAGTATTCGGTTTGTGGCCAATGGCGATAAAAATACCGTGAACATCGATTTTAGAAGTCTCCTGAGTTTGGTTATTGATGACCACTGCTCTTTCCACTAAAGAATTTTCGCCTTCAATAGCGATCAGTTCGTGGTTGAATTTTACTTCGATGTTGGGGGTATTTTCAACACGGTGAATCATTGCTTTTGAAGCACGGAACTCATCTTTTCTCACTAGCATCGTCACTTTATTCGTAAGCTTCGCCAGATAAGTTGCTTCTTCGGCCGCAGTATCACCCGCTCCTACTACCACCACATCTTTTCCTTTATAGAAAAATCCGTCGCAGGTTGCACATGCAGAAACGCCGCCTCCTGAATATTTTTTCTCGTCATCCAGACCAAGATATTTCGCGGTAGCACCTGTTGAAATAATCACCGATTTAGCCAAAATTTCTTTGTTACCTGCCCACAATTTGTGAACGCCGCCCACTTCTCCGGAAAATTCAACTTTGGTAATTAATTCGTAATGAACTTTGGTATCAAATCTTTCGGCCTGTTTCTGCAGATCCATCATCATTTCCGGACCTGTAACGCCTTCCGGATAGCCTGGAAAATTATCAACTTCTGTGGTGGTGGTCAATTGCCCTCCAGGTTCAAGACCAGTGTATAGTTCAGGTTTCAGGTCGGCTCTTGCGGCATAAATTGCAGCGGTAAATCCGGATGGTCCGGAACCTACGATCACGCAGTCTAAAATATTTTGTTCCATTAATTAAGGTTGAGATTAAGATTTTGAATTTTCAAAAATCGTTATTTATTTTCTGTTGAGGTTTATTTTTATGATGAATTTTTTCAATAGCCGAAATTTACTTTTAAGTTCAATTGACTGAAGTTTCCCTGTTTTTATTTTATTACCTGAATTTCCTGATAACGAAGACCGCGACCCGACCTGAGTGGAGCTCTTTTTGCGCAATGCAATGGAGCAAAAAAGCGGGAACGGAGGGCGGAAAAGTCGCCATAAAAAAAGAGATTCTCTGCTACGACCGCCATCTTCACTAAGTTTTTACCTTATATTTATCCACATTCAATATTTTATACACCATCTCTGTAAGCAGTTCGCTTTCGTCCATGTTTACGGCGCCGAGCCCTTTGTTTTTAAGGTCGATTTCGCGGAGGATGGAAATGATTCTGGTGCAGTGTTTGAGGTTATAAAACCGTGCAGCTTCAGTGTAATCTTTTATAAAATACGGACTCACGCCCATCGTGGAAGCCTGTGTTTGCGGTGACTGTCCGGACAAAGTGTGGTAAATAACGAGGTTGGAAAAAAAGTTGTACAGATTGCCGATCATCATTACAAAAGGATTGGCTTTCGGAGATTTTCCGATAAAATGGGCAATTCTTAGCGCGTTGGCTTCGTCTTTCTTTCCCAGCGCTTTGATGAGTTCGAAAACGTTGAAATCTTTGCTGATTCCGATGTGGGTTTCGATGGTTTTCTCGTCGAGGATTTCATCCCCTTTCAGTATCATTTTGAGCTTTTGCAGCTCGTTGGAGATTCTCGATAAATCGGTTCCGAGGTATTCTGAAAGCAAAGCCGGAATATTGGGTTTTGTTTTGAGCCCCAAGCTTCTGATTTCCTGATCAATCCATTTCGGAACTTCATAATCGCGCATTTTTTCACTGATGAACAGCATTTTGTTTTTCGTGAGCGTCTTGGCGAAGCTCTTCCGTGAATCTACCTTTTTGTATTTGTGGGCAATCACCAACAGCGTTGATTCCACAGGATTTTCAGCATAAACTTTTAGGGCTTCGGTTTCCTTATCTGTCATTCGGATTTCCTGGGCTTCTTTCAGGATAATGACCTGCTTTTCGCCCATCATTGGAAACTGTCTTGCCAGAGAAAGCACATCGCTGAAAGTAGTGTCTTTGCCATAAACTACCGTTTGGTTAAAAGCTTTTTCATCTTCTTCCAAAACATCGTTTTCAAATGATTTTACGGCAACATCCATAAAATAAGGTTCTTCGCCGTGGAAAAAATAAATCGGCAGAAACTCTTTATTTTTAATATTTTTGAGGATTAAATCTAATTCTTTCATAAATGCAACTTCCGGAACTGAATTTTGAGGATACTTTTGATTTCCAAATCAAGAGAGACAAAGATAAGTTTTTTATTTATGATTTAGTCCGCAAAAATTGGCTTTTGCTCACGCCTGAAGAATGGGTCCGGCAACACTGGGTGCATTATTTCCACCTGAAAAAAGGCAGAAATCTGTCGTCATTAATTTTGGAAAAAAAGCTGGAACTGAACGGAACAACAAAGAGAATTGATTTGTTGGTCACTGAAAAAACGGTGCCGAAAATTCTGGTCGAATGCAAAGCTCCCCAAATTAAAATCACCGAAAAAACATTTGAACAGATTGCACGTTACAATTCCATTATCGGTGCTGAAGAAATTATTTTAAGCAACGGTTTACAGCATGTTTTTGCAAAGTTTTCCGAAAATCGTTATGTGTTTTCGCCTTTTGCATATTAATTTTGCATCATGATTAAACTCAACCCTTCCCTGATCTCCATTTTCCCGTTACTCATTTTTGTACTGGTGTTTTTGGGCTTCGGAATTTACTATAATGATTTTTATGCGCTTCCCTCGCCGATTGCGGCTTTGATGGGAATTACCGCAGCTTTTATCCTTTTGAAAGGGAAAATAAACCAGAAAGTGGATACCTTCCTTAAAGGCTGCGGCGACGGAAAAATACTCACGATGTGTATTATTTATCTGTTGGCCGGTGCTTTTGCTACGGTGACGGCAGCGACCGGAAGTGTAGATTCCATCGTCAATTTTGGACTCAATTATGTTTCACCGGCTTACTTTCCCGTTGGTGTTTTCGTCATTGCCTCTTTTCTTTCATTTGCCTCGGGAACTTCTGTTGGCTCCATCGTTACGCTTGGACCTATCGTGATTGCTTTGGCTGAAAAAAGCGAATCTCCGTTAGGATTAATCGGCGCCTGTCTGCTTTCGGGAGCGATGTTTGGCGATAACCTGTCCGTTATTTCTGATACGACTATTGCTGCCACTCAAAGTCTGGGCTGTCAGATGAAAGATAAATTCCGCTTCAACTCCAAACTGGCGTTTCCTGCAGCTCTGGTTACGGTTTTTATTTTATTGGTGATGGGATTCAATCAGGAAAACACGGCGGTCATCAGCGAATATAAAGATTTCAATCTGATTTTAATACTTCCTTATATTTTAGTCATTGCACTTTCACTCATCGGTTTAAATGTATTTGTCGTCTTATTTGCGGGGCTGGCTTTTGCAGGACTGTTGGGATTCGGTTACGGAAGTTTCGATTTCATTGGTTTTGCAAAGAAAACTTATGAAGGATTTACCAGCATGACTGAAATTTTTCTCCTGTCTCTTCTTACCGGCGGTTTGGCAGCTTTGGTAGAAAAAGCGGGCGGAATTTCATTCTTAATTAAAAATATCAGCAAAGTCATCAGTTCAAAAAAAACGGCACTGTTGGGCATTGGAGGTTTAGTAACCGTTGCCAATCTTTGTGTTGCCAATAATACCATTGCGATTATCATTTCGGGAAAAGTAGCCAAAGAAATCAATGAAAAATATGATTTGAAGCCACAACAAAGTGCTTCTGTTCTGGATATTTTTTCCTGCTATATTCAGGGTTTGATTCCCTATGGTGCGCAAATCCTTATTTTAGTTTCACTAAGCAGCTTCAGGATCAATTATGTTGATCTGGTTCAGTATTCCTTTTATCTTCATATTCTTTTGATTTTTACTTTACTGAGTATTTTCATTGGAAAAAAATAATTTTAAACGTTACATCAATGCAGCAGACAGGCAGTATAAAAAATATCATTTTCGATTTTGGAGGAGTGGTCATGGATTGGAATCCGAGGTATTTTTTCAAAGATTATTTTAATGATGATGAAAAAATGGAGTTTTTCCTTAAAAACATCGCCGAAGATGAGTGGAATGCCGAACAGGATCGTGGCAGAACTTTAAAAGAAGGAACTGATTTTCAGGTGACAAAATTCCCCGAATGGGAAAAAGAAATCCGTGCCTACTACGACAACTGGACCAGCATGTTAAAGTCTGATATTCCACAAAATGTAGACGTTTTACGAAAACTTGAAAATTCCGAATATGAACTGTTCGGGTTAACCAACTGGTCAGCGGAAACTTTTCCTTATGCTTTGGAAAACTATGATTTCTTCAGCATTTTTGAAGGCAAAATTGTCGTTTCCGGCGATGAAAAACTCATCAAACCTGATCCTAAAATCTGGGAAGTACTGCTCGAAAGATATCAGCTGAAACCCGAAGAATCAGTTTTCATCGACGATAATGCAAGGAATATCGAAGTGGCCAAAACACTGCGTTTTAATACGGTTCATATTACAGAAGAGACCAATCTGGAGGAGAAATTAAAAAATTTGGGTCTTCGTTTTTAGAGGTATTATCCTTCGCGATTCACCAAATCCATAGAAAAAGCAGGCAGACAAATTGCTAAATATTCGCAAGAATTTTCAAACGGATTACTGTAACGGACTCTTGCTCCTTTTTCAATCAGAATGCTTTGTCCCGCTTCCAGTACAACCGTTTCTCCGTCGATTTCAAACTGCTTTTTTCCTTTGATGATATAAGTGAATTCGTCAAATTCGGGAGTTTGGTGAGGCTCGCCCCAGTCGGGCGGAGCAACCATATGTGCGATAGAAATATTTGAATTTCCGGTTGAATTTCCCCAGATCTCTTCGATCAATTTTCCGTCGGTTGTTGGAACAATAAATGGTGATTTCTGAATTTTATATTTTGACATTTCTTTAAATTTATTTCAAAATTAAAGAAAAAAAAAAACAGGAATAAGGGAATGAATTAAAAAGTAAATTTCGTGTCATTTTTAATAACCGAAAGCACGATATTGCTGTGATACTGCCCAATATTGGGAATGTTTGCAACGACTGTCGTCATGAAATTATTATAGTCCTTAATGTTTTTAGCCACCACTTTAATCACATAATCATACTGTCCGGAAAGACTCACCACCTCGAGGACCTGCGGCTGTGCTTTTATTTTTGCTTCAAATTCCTGAAGTTTCTCGTTCGACTGTTCTTTCAGTACGATATTGCAGTACGCCATAATCTCGAATCCGGCAAGTTCGGCATCGATCAATACGACGTGCTTCCGGATGATTCCGCTATTCTTTAACGACTTAATTCTTTCATAAGTTGCAGTGAAGGAAAGCCCTATTTTTTCAGCCAGATCCTTAACGGAAACGGTAGAATCTTCCTGCAGAAAATTGAGTATTTTATGGTCGGTAATGTCTAATGTCTTCATATTTTTAAATTAAATTTCCTGAAGATTTCCTCAAAATTCCGAGTAATTTCTTCCAGACACAAATTGCCTATGCTTCCTATGTGCGTGTGCTTTAAATCGTCGTTTCGGTAGTTATAAGTTCCGTTTTCAATGGAGTTGCCGACTTCACGGTAAGCTTCCCGAAAACTTGCGCCGTTCATGACCAGTTCATTGATTTTTTCGACACTGAAAAGATAATCATATTTTTCGTCGTTCAAAATATCCTCTTTCAGATTGATGTTCTGAAGCATGAATTCGAAAATACTCAAGCAGTCTTTCAAATCCTGAATTCCCGGGAAAATTATTTCTTTGGTGAGCTGAAAGTCCCTGTGGTAACCTGATGGAAGATTATTAGTAAGTAGCGTCAGTTCATTTGGAAGACTTTGGATTCGTGCGGATTTTGCCCGAATCAATTCAAAAACATCCGGATTTTTTTTGTGCGGCATAATACTGCTTCCGGTTGTCAATTCTGATGGAAAGTTGACAAATCCATAATTCTGGTTGCTGAACATGCAGATATCGTAAGCGAGTTTCCCTAAAGTGGAAGCCACCGTGCTCATCGCCATCGCAGTGATTTTTTCCGATTTCCCGCGCGTCATTTGCGCATAGACGGAATTGATGTTCATTTTTTCCAGATTCAAAGCTTTGGTCGTAAAGTCTCTGTCCAGCGGAAAGGAAGATCCAAAACCCGCTCCGGAACCCAAAGGATTTTTCTGAACCACCGATAAAGCTGCCGCCAAAACCTCCAGATCTTCTGACAATGATTCGGCAAAAGCGCTGAACCAAAGCCCGAATGAAGAAGGCATTCCAATCTGAAAATGGGTATACCCGGGCATTAATGTTGCTTTATGAGTTTCTGCAAGCGCAATTAAAACCTCAAATAAATTTTTAGAAAGTTGCGCAATCTCTTTGATTTCTGCTGCTAAATATAATTTGATTGCCAATAAAACCTGGTCGTTTCTTGATCTTCCGGTGTGGATTTTCTTTCCTGCATCACCCAATTTTTGTGTCAAATTGAATTCGATCTGGCTGTGAATGTCCTCTACTCCATCATTGATGGGTAAAAGGTTTTCTTTGGCGAGAATAAACATTTCATCCAGTTCTTTTTGAATGGATACGTTTTCTTCCTCCGTTAAAAAGCCGATTTTTGCAAGCATTTTGCAGTGTGCTTTCGTCCCGATAATGTCGTACTGGGCCAATAAAATGTCGAAATCCTTGTCTTTACCAACGGTAAATTTTTCAATGATTTCAAGGTGCTTCAAATTGGCTGAATCTTTCGCCCAAAGTTTATTATGTTCCATTTTTAAAGGATATGAGAAAGTATTTTAATGTATTTTTCGATGCCTTCATCGAGTTCTTTTTGGTAAATAAATTCGTCCGCAGTATGTGAGCGGGTAGAATCTCCGGGACCCATTTTAACAGAATCGAAAGGCATTAAAGCCTGATCCGAAACCGTCGGAGATCCGTATAAACTGCAGTTTTCTTTCTGCGCTGCCAGTACAAAAGGATGATCCAAATCAATTCGGGAAGAATTCAAAGCCAGAGATCTGGGCCGAATTTCAGATTCGAGTTCATTTCTGAAAATCTCCACAATTTCTGAATTCGAATAATGTTCATTGGTTCTTACATCGATCGTAAAATGACACTGATCCGGAACCACATTGTGTTGTGAGCCCGCATTAACAATCGTAACGGTCGCTTTTACTTTGCCCAGAACTTCGGAAATTTTATCAAACTCAAAATTCTGCACTTTCTGAATATCGCGAACCGCTTTATAAATCGAGTTGTCATCATTTACATGTGCCGCGTGAGAAGCTGTTCCTTTTGCCACACAGTTTAAAACCACCAAACCTTTTTCTGCAATCGCCAAATCCATTTTCGTGGGCTCTCCGACCACCGCAAAACTGATTTTTCCTAAATCTTCCAGAATACTGCTGACTCCGTTTTTACCGGAAATTTCTTCTTCAGCGGTTGCAGCATAAATTAAATTATACTTGATTTTTTGAGCATAAAAATGCGTAAAAACCGCCCATAAACTAACCAGACTTGCGCCTGCATCGTTACTTCCCAACCCAAAAATCTTTCCGTCTTTTTCCACCGCTTTGAACGGATCCAGCGTGTAAGCTGAATTTGGTTTTACCGTGTCGTGATGGGAATTGAGCAGAATTGTCGGCAGATTTTCATCGAAATAAAGATTTTTCGCCCAGATGTTATTTCCTTTTCTCTGAAACGGAATGTTTTTAAGATGCAAATAGTTCTCAATAATTGTTGCAGTATTTTCCTCTTCCTTACTTAAGGAAGGCGTTTCGATGAGTTCAATCAGAAAATTACGGGCATCGTTTTTTAAAATTTCCATTAATGTAAACTGATATTTGTTCCAGGTTTTTCGCTGGTGAAATAGTTTTCCAGCGCGTCACTTTTTAGAATTCTTGCCTCTTCCACGCCGTGATACAATGCTCTGAAAGCTGTCTGAAGCTTTGGAATCATTCCGTCTGCAATCTGTTTGGTTTCTTTCATGTGCGTAAAATCAGTTTTGGAAATCTCCGGAATCAGCGAACTTTCATCGGTAATATCTTTTAAAACGCCGTTTTTCTCAAAACAGTAAAGGAGATGAACTTTATAATTTGCAGACATTGCTTTAGCGATCTCCGCCGCCATCACATCGGCATTGGTATTTAAAAGCTCTCCTTCTTCGCTGATGCTGATGGAATTAACAACAGGAATAATATTTTTATCAATGAAATTTTCAAAAACCGTTTCATCCACCTTCACAATGTCGCCCACGAAACCGTAATTAATAACCGAAGCATCTCTTTTTTTCGAAACGATACAGTTCAGATCAGCTCCTGAAAGTCCTATTGCCACAAGCTTCTCAGCCGATAACCCCGCAACGATATTTTTATTGATTAATCCTGCATAAACCATGGTACAGAGTTCCAAAGTTTCCGCAGAAGTAATGCGTCTCCCTTCCACCATCTGTTGAGGAATGAACAGTTTCTGCGCCAATTCTGTTACTTTTTTCCCGCCGCCGTGCACTAAAATAACCTTTTGTCGGGCTGCAGCAATGGCGCGCAGACAGGTTTTCAGCGTTTCTTTATTGTTGATGGTTTCACCGCCAATTTTTATGATGATTAAATCTTCCATTTTAAAATGAATTTTCGAGAATTTTCTTAATGATTAACTGTGCAGAAAGCGTTCTGTTGTTCGCCTGCTGATAAATTAAAGAGTTGGCAGAATCTAAAACTGCATCGCTCATTTCCAGATTTCTTCTTACGGGAAGACAGTGCATGAACTTCGTTTCAGGGTGTGTTTTCAGAAATTCTTCGCCCAAAAGCCAGTTTCCATTAACTTCCGGCATCGTTCCATATTCATCGAAAGATGACCAGTTTTTCACATAGACAAAATCAGCATCCTTCAGCGCTTCTTCCTGATTGTGATATACTTTTGCATCGCCTGTAAAATCTTTGCTCAAATCGTAACCTTCCGGATTTGCAATGCAGAAATCGACATCGGCAGCGTTCATCCATTCCGCAAAAGAGTTTCCAACGGCTTGTGGAAGTGCTTTGATGTGTGGCGCCCATGACAGAACCACTTTCGGCTTCTGTGGTTTTTTCCAGTTTTCACGGATTGTAATTAAATCCGCAAAACTCTGTAAAGGATGTCGGGTTGCAGATTCCAAAGAAATCACGGGAACCGTTGCATATTTAATGAAAGAATTCAGTACAAACTCGCTGTAATCTTCGTCACGGTCTTTCAATCCCGGAAAACATCTTAAACCGATGACATCGCAATATTCACTTAAAACTTTTGCGGCATCTTTGATGTGTTCAACGGTAGAGCCGTCCATCACCGCATTTTCTGTAAATTCCCAGTTCCAGGCGTCCTGTCCGGCATTGATGACCTGAACCTGCATTCCTAGGTTCATTCCTGCCTTTTGGCTGCTCATTCTTGTTCTCAAACTTGGGTTCAAAAAGACTAAACCAAGGGTTTTGTTTTTTCCTAAATCCCCGAAACCGTAAAGATTTTTTTTAAGTTCCAGCGCTTCCTGAACTAGGCTTTCAGGATTTGATATATCGTTGACTGAAGTGAAATTTTTCATTTTCTAAATTGAATTTAAAACTGATTGGAGTGATGAAATAAAATAATCCATTTCTGGATACGAAATTGTCAGCGGCGGCAAAAGCCTCATGGTTAAAGGATCAGACGCGCTTCCGACAAAGATTTTAAATTCGTCCCTCAGTTTTTTTGAAACCTGTGACGAAGGAATTTCAAAATCGATTCCGATGAGAAGCCCTTTTCCCCGGATTTCCTTGATCTGAGAAACTTCCTTTAAATTCTGAATTAAATATTCTCCTTTCTGAAGAGATTCCTCAATAAGGTTTTCGTTTTCAATAATATCAAGAACTGCAATTGCAGCAGCACATGCTAAATGATTTCCACCAAAAGTAGTGCCGAGCATTTTATGTTTGGCCGGAATTTTCGGGGAAACCAAAACACCACCAATCGGGAAACCGTTTGCCATTCCTTTTGCGGTAGTAATGATATCCGGTTTCACCCCGAAATACTGATGTGCAAAGAATTTTCCGCTTCTTGCATATCCTGATTGAATTTCATCGGAAATAAAGAAAACTGAGTTTTCAGCACACAATTCTGAAATTTTCACCATCAATTCAAGAGACGGAATCTGAATACCGCCAATTCCCTGAATTCCTTCAATAATAACTCCCGCCAAATCCTGAATATTTTCAGAAAAAAGTTTTTCAAATTCTTCAACATTATTCCATTCACAGAAAATAAAATTCGCGGTTTCGTTCACAGGCGCGACAATCGAAGGATCATCGGTTGCAGCAACCACCGCAGAAGTCCGGCCATGAAAAGAGTTTTTGAAGGTGATAAATTTCTTTTTTCCGGAAGTGAACGACGCAATTTTCAGCGCATTTTCATTGGCTTCCGCGCCGGAATTACACAGAAAAAGGCTGTAATTTTCATAACCGGAAATTTTTCCGAGTTTTTCAGCCAATTCTTCCTGCTGTTTATTGATCACAGAATTGGAATAAAACCCAATCTGATCCAGTTGATTTTTAATTTTTTCAACGTAAAAAGGATGCGAGTGTCCCACAGAAATCACCGCGTGACCTCCATAGAAATCGAGATACTCAGTCCCGTTTTCGTCCCAGAGTTTACAGTTTTCTGCCTTTACAATATTTACGGGCATCAAAGGATATACATCAAATAATTTCATGACTAAAAAACGGAAGGTTTAAGGTTTAATCCGGCTTTTTCATTAAAACCGAACATCAGATTCATATTTTGGATGGCCTGTCCGGAAGCACCTTTCAAAAGATTGTCGATCGCAACATGCACGGCGAGATTTTTACCCACTTTTTCGATATAAACAACCGCTTTATTCGTATTGACGACCTGTTTCAAATCAATCGGGCTCGCAGAAACGAAGACGAATTTTGAATATTTGTACGCGTATTTATAAATTTCTTCGATTTCTGACTGAGACAAATCGCTTTCCATTATTAAGGAAACAAAAATTCCACGCGTAAAATCGCCTCTCCACGGAATAAAATTAATTTCAGTTTTGGTATCAGAAATTAGGGAAATACTTTTTTCAATTTCTGCAATATGTTGATGCGTAAAGGTTTTGTAGGGAGAAATATTATCATTCCGCCAGTTGAAATTCAGCGTTTGGTGAAGCGCTTTTCCTGCTCCTGTAGAACCTGTAATTCCGACACACTGGATTTTTTCAATTTTTTCCTGTTTTAGAATAGGCAAAATTCCAAGCTGAATTGCGGTAGCAAAACATCCCGGATTTGCGATGTAAGAAGACTTCGCAATTTTTTCTTTGTTGAATTCGGCAAGTCCGTAAACGAATTTTTTGTCATTCCATTCTTCATCCACACGGAAATCATTACCAAGATCGATGATTTTGGTTTCCGGAGCAATTCGTTTTTCATTTTCGATGAGCCAGTTTTTGCTTTCCCCGTGAGGAAGGCAAAGGAAAAGAATATCTGCCGGCTGCGCTAAATTTTCAAATTTCAAAGTAGTTTCCCCGAAAAGATCTTTGTGCACATCTGAGATAAATTCGCCCTGAAGACTTTGGCTTGTAACGAAAGAGATCTCCACATTTGGGTGATACAGCAGAATTCTAATCAATTCACCTGCCGTAAAACCTGTTCCTCCTACAATCCCTGCTTTTATTTTTTCCATATTAATTCTTGTTGTTTACCTGATAATAAATGCTCAGCGCATTCGAATATATTTTTGAGAAGCCTTTCACGTCAGATTCTGTCCAGGTTTTGTTCATTTCTCCATAAGAACCGAATTCCGAAGACATCAGATCGTTTGGAGATTCAATTCCAATCAAACTGAAATGATAAGGTTTCAGTATAATTTTAACGATTCCGTTCACTGTTTTCTGAGAGCTTTGGAAAAGTGCTTCAAAATCTTTCATCACCGGATCCAAGACCAAACCGTCGTGAAGATAGTTTCCGTAAGACAGACTCAATTGGTCTTTAATTAAAAGCTGATTTTTCGTCAGCGTATGTTTTTCAAGCAAATGATGCGCTTTCAGAATAATTAATGGTGCGGCAGCTTCAAAACTTACGCGGCCTTTAATTCCGATAATCGTGTCACCCACATGGGTGTCGCGACCAATTCCAAAAGCCTGTGCAACCTCCTGAATATATTGAATTGCTGCGATTGGTTTTGAAAATTCCTGACCGTTTACTGCCGTGATTTCTCCTTTTGCAAACGTGATGGTCATTTCTTCAGGTTCTGTTTTTGAAACCTGAGTTGGATAGGCGGTTTCTGGTAGTGACAGATTGGAAGTCAATGTCTCTTTTCCGCCCACCGAAGTTCCCCAAAGTCCTTTATTAATCGAATATTGTGACTTTTCGAAATTAATTTCAAAACCGTTTTCTTTCAAAAACTCAATCTCTTCATTTCTTGAAAGTTTCAGATCACGGATTGGTGTGATAATTTCAATTTCCGGCAAAAGAATCTGGAAAATACTGTCGAATCTTACCTGATCATTTCCCGCACCCGTACTTCCGTGGGCGATTGCTTTCGCACCGATTTTCTTCGCGTAATCTGCAATAGCCGTTGCCTGGAAAACCCTTTCCGAACTTACCGAAAGCGGATAGGTATTGTTTTTCAGAACATTTCCGAAAATTAAATATTTAATACATTTCTGGTAATAATTCTCCGCATCATCAATCACATGGAAAGATTTCACGCCCAATTGATAAGCGCGCTCCTCCGTTTTTTTGATTTCCTCATCGGAAAATCCGCCCAGGTTTACCATCACTGCATGCACTTCCAATTGCTTTACTTTTGAAAGGTAAACTGCACAAAAAGAGGTATCCAATCCGCCACTGTAAGCCAAAACTACTTTTTCCATAACATTGTTTTTATTTTTTTGAATTTCGAAAACAACTTCTGGTCATTTTCAGATTTGGTATTATTCTTATTTTCCGCTATTTTGCTTTCGTTCGGGTTGTAAAGCATTGCGGTGCAAAGGCAGTTTTTACGTTCTTTGCTTACCAGGATTTCATAGTTCACGCAGCTTTTACAGCCGCTCCAGAAGATATCATCCTGTGTCAGCTCTGAATAAGTAACAGGTTTATAGCCGAGGTTGCTGTTGATTTTCATCACGGCGAGTCCTGTGGTTAAGCCGAAAAGCTTTGCGTTCGGATATTTTTCTCGTGAATAATTGAAAATCACTTCTTTAATAGCCCGCGCCAAACCAGCTTTCCTGAAGTTTCTCGAGACGATAAGCCCCGAATTCGCTACATAGGTTTTGTTGCTCCAGGTTTCGATATAACAGAAACCTGCCCATTCGCCTTTTTCAGAAAAGGCCATCACTGCTTTCCCTTCGTTGATTTTCTCTTCAAGGTAGGAAGCGGTACGTTTTGCAATTCCGGTTCCACGCTCTTTGGCGGATTCTTCAATTTCTTTTAGAATCGCCGGAACAAATTTAAGATGCTGATTTTCAGCAACTGTAACTATAAATCCATTATTAATTTCCACTTCTATCTAAATTAAAGCGCAAAATTAGATATTTTTTGTGAAATAATAAAAACATTTAGATTTAATTTTTAATTAGCATGTAGAATTTAATTAAAAAATCTATGAAACAAAAAAAGCACAGATAAAATCTGTGCTTTATGATATTTGGATGTTTATTGGTTAACTTTTCTTCTTTTCGGGCTCTGTTGGTTTATGTTTTCTTCCTGACTCCACGAGGGTTTTATGCAGCAGAAACTCGATCTGCCCGTTCACACTGCGGAATTCATCATTCGCCCACTTTTCCAGAAGTTTGTAGGTCGCTTCATCAATTCGGAGAACAAAATTTTTCTTGGCCAAAACGATCGTTTTTTTTAGTTATATAAAGTTCCGGCATTCAAAATGGGCTGTGCCGCTTTTTCGCCGCAAAGCACCACCATAAGATTGGATACCATCGCCGCTTTTCTTTCATCATCAAGCTCAACAATATTTTCTGCTGAAAGTTTTTTCAGGGCGAGATCTACCATTCCAACTGCGCCTTCTACAATTTTTGTTCTTGCAGCCACAATTGCGGTTGCCTGCTGACGCTGAAGCATTGCGCCTGCAATTTCGGAGGCATAAGCAAGGTGAGAAATTCTGGCTTCCTGAATGATGATTCCGGCCTTCGAAAGTCGGTCCGTAAGTTCCTGTTCTAAAATCTGATTGATTTTTTCGCCACCTTCTCTTAAGGTAATCGGGGCATGATCATCTTCCAGATTATCGTATGGAAAACTCATCGCCAAATGCCGAACCGCCGCCTCACTCTGCATCTTTACAAAATCCATATAGCGTTCCACATCGAAAGCAGCCTTATAAGTATCACCCACTTTCCATACCATTACCACCCCGATTTCGATGGGATTTCCCATTTTGTCATTAACTTTTAAAGTCTGTCCCTGTAAGTTTTCGGATCGCAGGGAAATTTTGAGGGAAGAATACAAAGGATTGATGAAAAACAGGCCATTGTCTTTTACGGAGCCCACATATTTCCCGAAGAAATTCAGGACTCGCGCATGATTGGGCTGAATAATCATTAAACCTTTCATAAAAAAAGCAAAAGCAATAAAGCAGAGAATCCCCAAAATGACAAAAGTGGTATTCTGATCAACGCCGTTAATGAAAAAATAAATTCCTGCAACGAAAAGAAGCAGACAAATCACCAATGCAAGGTAACCTGAGAGTGGTTTTAAAGTTTTTTCCATGATTAAAGATTTTTAGTGTTTGATGTTAATTTGATATCATAAAGATATAACAATATTTCTAATCATTCAAATTATTTTCAATGAATCTGTTGCGGTTTTCGAAAAATGGAACGGGAATTTATTTCCAGCCCCGATGGCAATGGAAATCCTTTTTTTACGGGCGCGGCTAAGCCGCGCCCGTAAAAAAAGATTGCAATGAACAGCGGGACCGTACTTCAAAAGAAGAAAAGATCTTCATGCTGCATAAAAAAATCCCTTTCAAAACTGAAAAGGATATTATATTTGGATTAAATTCTGTTTAAAACTGCATCTCAGGAATTTCTCCTTCGATGATTAAATCGGCTTCTGTTGCTTTGATAATGTCTTCCACGGAAACTCCGGGCGCTCTTTCAAGCAGTTTGAAACCATTTGGGGTAATATCCATCACCGCTAACTCTGTAACCACTTTTTTCACACAGCCAACTCCGGTTAAAGGAAGCGTACATTTTTTCAGAATTTTGCTTTCGCCGGCTTTGTTGACGTGCATCATTGCTACGATAATATTTTCGGCAGACGCTACCAAATCCATCGCTCCGCCCATGCCTTTCACCATTTTGCCGGGAATTTTCCAGTTGGCAATATCACCGTTTTCTGAAACTTCCATTGCTCCGAGAATGGTAAGATCTACTTTCTGGCTTCTGATCATCCCAAAACTGAAAGCTGAATCGAAAAATGAGGCTCCGGGAAGCGTGGTAATGGTTTGCTTTCCGGCATTAATTAAATCCGGATCTTCATCACCTTCGAATGGGAAAGGACCCATACCGAGAACACCGTTTTCACTCTGAAATTCCACGGAAATATCCTGTGGGACGTAATTTGCCACCAATGTTGGAATACCGATTCCGAGATTTACATAATAGCGGTCTTTTACTTCTTTAGAAATCCTTTGTGCGATCTGTTCTTTTGTGAGCATAATTAAAAGTTTAACTGCAATTTAAACAATTTACCCTTAATACAAAAGCAAAAACAAGTTCAATAAAAATAAAAATGACAGTCTTAATTATATCATTATTTTTGCAAACTAGATTCAACAAATGAAAACCCTACTCTATTATTTAAAACCCCATAAATGGCTGATTGTATTATCTTTACTTTTGGCAACAACCAATCAGGCATTTTCTTTGTTTGCACCTGCGATTACCGGAAACATACTCGACCAGCTGGTTACTCATCCCAATTTCTTTGATAAAGAAAAACTGCTTCCGCGAAATCTCAATCAGTACTTTTACGGAAACAGTATTTACCACGGTGTATTTTACTTTTTAGGTTTACTGATAGGAACTGCGATGATCAGCAGGATTGCGAAGGCTTTTCAGGATTATACCGTGAATGTTATCACCCAAAAATTCGGGGCCAATATTTTTACTGACGGACTGAAACATTCTATGGCGCTGCCTTTCCAGGAGTTTGAAGACCAGAGAAGTGGTGAAACTTTATCTATTTTAACTAAAGTAAGGGAAGATTCGGTAAAATTCATCACTAATTTCATCAATGTTTTTTTCGGAATTTTAGTGAGTATTGTATTCGTTTCGGTGTATGCGATCCGTTTGCATTGGTCGATCATGCCGGTGTATATTGTTGGGATTTTCCTTATCGCTTTTGTTACGAATTTATTGAGCAAAAGAATTAAAACCATTCAAAAAACCATTGTTTCCGAAACCACCAGTTTAGCAGGAAGCACCACTGAGAGTTTAAGAAATATTGAGATTGTAAAAAGTTTAGGACTCACGAATCAGGAAGTTATAAGACTCAATAACAACACGTATAAAATTTTAGGCCTGGAACTGAAGAAAGTAAAAAGCATCCGTTCTTTAAGTTTCATCCAGGGAACGATGGTTAATTTTCTTCAGCAGATGATTACGTTTACGCTTCTTTTTCTGATTTTTAAAAACGTGGTAACTCCGGGACAGTATTTATCATTGATGTTTTATGGATTTTTTATTTTCGGACCGATGCAGGAAATAGGAAATATTATTATCTCATACCGTGAAGCAGAAGCTTCGCTGCATAATTTCGATACTTTAATGAAAAAACCTGCGGAAGAAAAACCAGGCACACCGAAACAGATCGGTGAAATTGAAGAACTGGAGTTTAAAAATGTTTCCTTCAAACACCAAAGCGCGCAGTATAAAGCTATAGATAATATTTCATTTCATGTGAAAAACGGGGAAACCATCGCATTTGTAGGACCAAGCGGATCAGGAAAAAGTACTTTGGTGAAATTACTAGTCGGGCTTTACCGTCCACTGGAAGGAGCAATTTTCTTTAATCATATCAACGGAAAAGAGTTTGATTTTGACGAACTGAGAAATCAGATTGGTTTTGTAACGCAGGATACCCAACTTTTTGCAGGAACCATAAAAGAAAATCTCTTGTTCGTAAATCCAAATGCCAGTGATGAAGATTTGCGTATTGCACTGGAAAAATCCAGCTGTACGGCTTTACTGGAAAGAGCTGAAAAAGGGATTGAAACCGTTATTGGTGAAGGCGGCCTGAAACTGAGTGGAGGAGAAAAACAAAGAATTGCCATCGCCAGAGCTTTATTGAGAAAACCTCATCTTTTAATATTTGACGAAGCAACTTCTGCGCTTGACAGCATTACCGAAGAAGAAATTACGTCCACTATTAAAGATATCTCCGAGGAAAAAGAACAGATTACTGTACTTATTGCGCACCGACTGAGCACCATTATGCATGCTGACCGCATTTTTGTTCTGGAACGCGGACGGGTAATTGAAACCGGTTCCCACGAAAATCTTTTGGATGAGAAAGGACTTTATTACGCGATGTGGAGACAGCAGATCGGGGAAAGAAAAACTGACAATGTTGTAGGATAAAAAAAAGCGCTGAAAAAATTCAGCGCTTTTCTATTATTCTTTAATCACGTTTTCTTACCGTTCTCTGCTCAATTCTTTTTTCGAATTTCTCGCCCTGAAAAATCCTCTGCACCATAATTCCCGGAATGTGGATTTGGTTCGGATCAAGTTGACCCGGTTCTACAAGTTCTTCAACTTCAGCGATCGTGATCTTCCCTGCACCTGCCATCGGTGAGTTGAAATTCCGGGCGGTTCCTTTAAAGATTAAATTTCCGGCGTGATCACCTTTCCATGCTTTTACAATGGAGTATTCAGCTTTATAAGCATGTTCAAGAATATGCATTTTTCCGTTGAAATCTTTGGTTTCTTTGCCTTCTGCTACTTCAGTTCCGAAACCGGCAGGCGTGTAAAATGCAGGAATTCCAGCTTGTGCAGCGCGGCATTTTTCTGCTAAAGTTCCCTGCGGCGTTAGTTCTACTTCGAGTTCTCCGGAAAGCATCTGTCTTTCAAATTCTGCATTTTCTCCTACATAACTTGAAATCATTTTTTTTATTTGTCTTTTCTGCAGCAACAGGCCCAATCCGAAATCGTCGACACCGGCATTGTTTGAGATGCAGGTTAAATCTGACACATTGCTTTCTACCAAAGCATTAATACAGTTTTCCGGAATTCCGCAAAGTCCGAATCCACCGAGCATCAAAGTCATTCCGTTGCTAATTCCTTCGATGGCTTCTTTGGCGTTTTTTACTCTTTTGTCGATCATAATTTAATTATTATTGCGCACTCCAACCTCCGTCTAAGGTAAAAACCGATCCGGAAACAGCAGTTGCATTTTCTGCAGATAAAAATACGGCAATTTCTCCTAATTTCTCAACAGGAATGAAACTTTTTACAGCCTGTTTTTTCAGCATCACTTTTTCAATCACTTCCTCCTCGCTCATATGGTGTGCGACGGCCTGATCTTTAATCTGGCCTTCTACCAAAGGCGTTTTCACATAACCCGGACAAATTGCATTACACGTTACATTGAATGCTGCACCTTCCAAAGCCAAAACCTTTGTAAGTCCTACCACACCGTGTTTAGCGGTGACATATGCCGACTTATATTCTGATGCGCGGATGCCGTGAACTGAAGACACATTGATAATTCTGCCGAATTTCTGTTCTTTCATTTGTCTGAAGACCGCTCTTGATGCATAAAAAACAGAGTTCATATTCAACGCGATGATCTGCTTTATTTGCCGGGGTATTTACCGGTAAATCGGTATCTAAAACTTTTCCGTCTTTATTGCCGTCATTCGCCATATCATTTTTATCCATTTTTCTTCCGAAATACGAATAATTTATAACTCCTTTCCATGCATCCGTAAAGTAATAACTCAAGCCCAGATCAACGCCATAAGTATCTACTTTTCCAAAATTGGAATACGTCAATACATACGCAGGGTTTGCACCCGGAATCTGCGAAAGAGGCGTATCACCACGGTGTGTTACTGTTCTCCCGTTAGTCGCCAGCTGCGTTAAAGGACTGATGAAATTTTCTGAAAGGTTATAATATGCATTTGCGTCAATATATAATTTTTTGTGCAGCGAGCCTTTATATCCTACCTCAAATGAATTGATGGTTTCCACCTGAAGCGGATTGATTTTGGAGCCGTCCGACAAAGTAAATCCAAGACCGTTTCCAAGAATAAGCCCGCCGAATAAATAACCTTCAAGATTTAAGAGAGAAGGCGCCGCCATTCCTTTTCCGTAAGTTAACCTGAATGTTCCGTCACCCAGTTTTTTCGTAATTGCAGCTTTTGGAAGCAGGTTTGTTCCATAATAATCATGCTTATCAACTCTTAGAGCAGCTAGGAATACCCAACCGTCAATTTTATATTCTGTCTGTCCGTATACGCCAAACTGATTGACATTAATTGGTCCATTGAAATCCAGCATATAGGTGTTTTTTGTGAAAGCCATGTCTCTTTGGAACTGCGCACCTCCGATTAAGGTAAATCCGCCCCAGGTGTTGTTATACTGTCCTTCAGCAACCCATCTTTTGGAATCGTCTTTGAAACGTGAACCTCTCTGCAAAGCTATACCGGCAGTTGGAGAAGCCCCAAACCACTGTTCCATATAAGATCTCTCGCGTGCGACATCAGGAGAAAAACCAGCTTTAATGAAAGACACATAGTTTTGTGTTCTCTGGTTCATCGCATAAGTATCCTCGGTATTACTCCACTGGTAGTAGGAATTCAAGAAAAACCTCGGATGAAGATATTTCAGCTGAAGCTCATCAATATTCCAGTCTTTTATCTGGTTTCTCCCGGCACTCGTTACCGCAATATTATTGTTGTTACTATGTCCGTAATATGCGACCAATTCTGAAAGTGAACCTACTTTATAGTTGACCTGTCCGTTGAATTTTGTACTGTTGAAATCGCGGTCCAAATCAAGTTCCGGATAGGCGATGTTGTTTACATAAACTGAATCTGTATAGTTGAATTCCGTTCCTTGAGTATGTTCAAAAGCCAGTTTATAGGCGATTTTTTTGCTGATTTCCTGTGAATGCCGGATTCTGGAAGTTAAAACATTCTGATTTCCTGCACCAAGTGCGATGATTGTACCCTGAGACTTAAACGGATTTTTAGAAATGGTATTTACTAAACCGTTATGTGCATTGGGACCGTAAAGTGTTCCGTTAGGACCCAAAAGTATTTCAACTTTTTCAATATCTTCTTTTATTACGGTACTGAAAGTTCCAAAAGGAAGACCGGTAGCTACAAGGGTTGAAATTCTGTCATCTGTAATCTGGAGGTTTTTCGAGTTAAAGGCAGAGTTAAAACCACGGATGTTGATTCCTGTTCCCAATACGCCTGCTCTTACAAAATCTACTCCTTTTTGTCTCGCGGCAAGTTCGCCCACATTAAAGCTTGTAAACTGCTGAATATCTTTTGCGTTGATGATATTTACCGTTGCAGGCACATCTACTACTTTCTGCACTTTTCTGCTGGAAGAAACGGTAACTTCATCGATATCCCGTGTTCTTGTGGAATCAGCAACCTGTGCACTCACAAAAACCACGCTTAACAAGGATGCCAAAATAACTGATTTTTTCATAATCGTATTAATTTTTTTTAATTGTTGATACAATGATAAGTGAACTTGATTAAGAACATTTAACAGAATATAAAATTTTAAGATGTGACTTATAAAAGAACTATGAATCTAAGCAGTAAAACAAAAGCCGAAACATTTGTTTCAGTACAATTACTTCAAGTGCGACTTAAAAAATTCTTTAAGTTCCGGAAGGTTTTTAGAAAGCAGAACAAGGTTTTTTTCAAGAAGTTCGGTATTGTTTCCGGTAATTTTTAAATCCTTAAAACTTTCATAAATAGTATGATACAGTTTTTCGGCTGAAATTTTGTTTTCCAGGAAAGCTGCGACAGCGACAGCCCATTTAATATTCGGAACATAGCTGGCTGAATTTTTTCTTAGATCCTCCAAATCGGATAAACCGTATTTTTTGTCCAGCTGAAGAATTACCGCATAGTTTTCGTTACTTAAAAGCGTACTGAAGTACGACGTAAAGAAGTGATGCCAGCGGAGTTTAAGGATCTCAGATTCATATTTCTGAAGAAAGTAGATTCCTATATTTTCAGCTTTTTTGCTTAAATTAAGTTCGGTAAGCGCACGCAGATTATAGGAAATATAGATGATCTTCTGCAAATCATTATGGTTGGTTTCGTACACTGTTCTGTACTCTTCCATTAAATTTAAAGCTTCTTTATCCTGACCCAGACGAAGATAAATGGAAACCAAATTGTTAACGTACATCAAGGTATCCTCATTCATTTGCCGGATCGAAAGTTTCCCGTAATATACCGCTGATTCGTAATTTCTCTGCCGGGAATGGAGCAGAACCCTGCTCGAATAATAGTTGTAAAGCAGCCGTCTGCAATACAGCGTTCCCTGACTGAAAAACCCGTCGATTTCATCAAAAATCTGCTGCAGTTTTTCTAAATCTCCGGTATTATTGTATAAAAAAGTTAGAAGTATAAATGCTTTGTAACGGTTATTGCCATTAATGTTTTCCGAAACAAAAACTTTATGCAGCCATTTTTCCCAATACAGCGAAGTGCTTTTGTTTTGGGTAAACTGATCTGTAATTTCAATGGTTGCCTGATATAATTTTTCCTGAATTTTTATGGCGCGGCTGTACGGATCTTTATATTTTTCAAGAAAATCCGAAATGATCACATGATCTTCATAACGCATCCTGATCAGCAGATAAGAACGGTAATCGCGCATGATCTGATAAAGAATCTGAAAATTGAAAGTAATGTCTCTGTAATTTTTTACATAATCAAGGATCTGCTGCTCTTCTTCAGCATTCACCAAATCCAGGGAAAGCTTTTTATCAAAATCCAGCAGCCATTCTGCGATCTTATCCACATCACGGGTCATGAGTTTTTTTTCAGCCCAAGATTTTATATGGTAGTATTTTCTCTTATCAATCTCGGTATTAAAGGGAATTTTACCTTCAGGATTCAGGGAATTATTAATGAGGGTTTTAAAAACTTCATGTTTTTCCGGATCCTGAAAATTGCCCAAACTGTGCAAATATCTTGCTTCGTGCGGCAAAAGTGATCTACTGAAGTTTTCAAATATCTGCAGTTTCGGTTTCATTATTTTCCTCTCATAAAAGCTTCGATTTCACGGTTTACTTCAGCAGGCTTTTCAAACTGTATAAAATGTCCCACTTCATCCATAATAATCAGCTTACTGCCATTCAAAGATTTCTGTGCTTTTTCCGCAACGTTTTCCAGGGTCATCAGCGGATGAAGATATTTATTGGGAATCAGCATATCATTCTTCGCAAATAGCAATAAAGCAGGTGTTTTAACTTTCGGCAAATCAGTAATTACCACATCATCCAGCATACCTGCAATACTTTTTTCAATTGCCAAAGCATGAAGGTCAAAATCGGAGGTTTGGGTAATTTTTTTTCTCTCTTCGATCATATGTTCCGCTTCTTTTGGCATTTTGAAAAAATTCAGCTGATAATTCCTCTGGATCTGATCCTCAGAAGTGGCCATGATGGTCTTCTGCTTCATTACGGATTTCATTGCGTTTCCTTCAAACTCCGAAAATTCTTCAATTCCGGCCGGAGCGACTAAAATAAGTTTCTCTAATTTTTCCGGATATTTTGTCGCAAATCTGATGGATGCCTGTCCACCCATGGAATGACCGATAAGGGTGAATTTTTTAAGTTTTAGTTTCTCTGAAAATTCTTTGATAACCTCCGCAAAATAAGTTGGAGTAAAAGCTTCCGCATTCTTATAAGACTTTCCGTAACCGGGCAGATCTATCGCGATGCAGGTATAATTCTTTTTCAGCTCTTCAATGTTTCTGTACCATGCATCGGCATTGCTGCTTAAGCCATGCACAAAAACGAGTGTTTTATTTCCTGTTCCTTCTTTGGTGTACGCGATATCGCCCTCTTTAAGCTGAATAAAGTTGGTGACTGAATGATAAGGCGAAAGTATTTCTTTCATCGTTTTGGTGTTTTGTGCAGAACAGTTCAGAACAAAAAAATGGAGAACTAAAATGAGTAACTTTTTCATATTACAAACGGGTTTCATATTTATTTTCATGAAAAATCCTAATTAAATCTTTTCTCGAAATTTTACCGAACCCGGTTACAGGAAACTCTTTCATCAGAAAAAATTCTTTTGGCTGTTTGAATTTCGCGAGTTTGTCTTTGAGAAAGTCCCGGATGTTTTCATCGGTAATCTGAGAACTGGTCTTTATAAAAGCGACTCCTTTTTTACCCCAAATTTCATCGTTCATTGGGATTATTAAAGACTGATCGATCTGAGGATGCTGATTTAAGACTTTTTCGATTTCCTGAGGAAAAATATTTTCTCCCCCGGAAATGTACATATCATCCATTCTTCCGCATAAATAATAGAACCCTTCCTGGTCCCTGTACGCTAAATCTCCGGTATGAAACCACGAATTTTTAATTTTATCCTTGGTAGCTACAGAATTATTCCAGTACCCCGGAGTTACCATTTCACCCTTAATTTTCAGCTCTCCAAGTTGATTGTTCTGTACGGTATTGC
Organism: Bacteroidota bacterium; assembly: GCA_018902795.1. Lineage (GTDB taxonomy): Bacteria > Bacteroidota > Bacteroidia > Flavobacteriales > Weeksellaceae > Kaistella. Next base: position 229,587 of record JAHIQD010000004.1, read on the forward strand.
CTTTGCTGTCCACAATGTCAAGCTGTACATAAAAATTAGGTTTCCCAATGGAATTTGACTTGGTTAAGATGAAATCCTGGTGAAGTGAGGTTATGCTCGGTCCGGCTTCTGTTAAACCATAACCCGGACGGATATCCACATTTTTTTCAAACTTCCACCGTTCAATAATTTCTTTTGAAATAGCCTCTCCACCGGAAATAATATATCTTAAAGCAGATAAATCCGCGGTTTTAAAACATTCAGATTTGGAAATCATCTGAAGAACCGTAGGAAGCGCAACCAAAAGGGTAATTTTCTCTTCCTCAAGATAATGAACCACTTTATCTGCATGGAATTTACTCTGCATCACAATTTTGCCGCCGTTATGCAGCAAAGGGGTAAGAAAAATATTCCATCCGGAAGTGTGATATGGAGGCAAAATATTCAGTGTGATATCTTCCTCCGTAATTCCCAGCTGCATGGAAGTATTCAGACTGTTCCAGAAAAGCATTTTATTGGTATATAAAACACCTTTCGGTGAAGAAGTTGTACCTGAGGTATAAAACAAAAAAACAGGCAGTTCTGAGTTAATCTCAAAACTATAATCCGGTTTTTCTTTAAGGTATTTCTGAACTTTATCTTTAAAAGCAATTAATTTAGTGGTAGTAAAAACATCTTTAATTAAAGAAATCTGATGCTCAAAAAACTCGCTGTAAATTAATAAAGACGGCTCAAAATCGTTCAGTTGGTCTGAAATTTCTTTTCCCGAAAGCTTGTAATTAAGCGGCACCAATATGAGCCCTAAGCGTTGGCATGCAGAAAAAAGCGCAATCAGAAACGGAGAATGCTCCATTAGGACAGCAATCCTTTCGCCTTCTTTAAAATCGTCTTTTAATAAAGAAACAACAGCATTCGCAAGATGATGAAGATCCCCATACGAAAAGGTTTCGCCCGTTCCCAAATCGGAAACTGCAGTTTTATGCGGGTTATAATCCGCCCACTTCGCAATCCAGTCTAAATCATTCATTAAGCCCCTGCTTTATTTTTGTTAAAGATATGTAAAAGTACCGCAACCAGGACAGAACAACAAATGGCAATTGCAACAGAAACTCCGGGATTACCCACTGTTCCCTTCATGTAAGGAGTAAGTTTAAAATAGAAGATTCCGAAATGAACAATAATAGCCACCACCGATGCGGTGAAAACCGTGGAAGCTTTTACATTTTTAACAAAAGTTCCGAAAATAATCGGCACAAAAGCCGCCCCAAAATATCCATAAACGCCCATCTGTGCGAAAATTCCTACACTCAAAGTTGGATTCACAATCTGTTGCCAGCTGATGAGAAAACTTACCGCAGCAAGGACAATGATAACGAATTTGTTGGTGAGCAAACTATTTTTAGTAACACGTTCTCCGAAAATCGGTTCTAAAATATCCAGTGTTACCGAACTGGAAATGGACTGTATTAAACTTTCTAAAGTAGCCTGCCCCGCCGAAACCAAACCGATGACTACGATCATCCCGACAAAAACCGAAAATCTTGCTACCACATAATTCGAAATTATTTCGTCCATTTTCATTTTTTTACCATCCACTGTAAGATCTGGAAAGAGAATTCTGGCATAAAAACCCACTGCCACTACAAGAAAGAAAAATATCATAAATACAATGGCACTGAGTAAAAATTTGTTTACCTGGGACGGACTTTTCAGCATCAACGATTTCGTGATGATGTGAGGCTGACAGACGATGGCCATCCCAACAATAATCTGGCAAATCACTATTTCAAAAAAATCTCGGAATAAGGGACTTTCTTTATTAGTTAAACCTGTTAGATTTGGATCGATGTGGTGAAGTTTTTCCATAAACGGAGAAAAGCCGTCTTTAAAGAGATAGAAACCTGACCCCAGCATTATCAATGCAACAACAAGCTTAAAAAACACCTGCATGGAGTTGGTGTACATTAAAGAATTTGCCCCGCCAAACATCATATATCCAAATACAAAAACAGTAATTCCCAACAATACGTAAAATGGCTCTACCTGAAGTGCCTTGGAAATGACATTGGTGATCCCCACATTTATTAAGACGATAAATGAAATGAGCAGTAAACCCATAACCGCAAAGAAAAAACGGTATGCTTTGCTTCCGAAACGGTTCCCCATCCATTCAGCCATTGTTTTTGCATTGAACTGAACCCCTACTTTCGCAAAACTTTTAGTAAGAATAACAAGCGAAACAAATGCCGCCAAAGGAAGAATCACCCCCAATGAAATAAATCCTGAAACACCATAAAGCGCAATAAAACCTGGATTGATAATAAAAGACGCCGCACTCGTCATAGAAGCTGCTAAGGAAAGCCCCACCATCCAGGGAGAAAAATTGATATTTCCTACTGCATAATCTTTCATATCTTTAGCTTTACGTGCTCCTCTGACCACGAAAAAGATGATGGCTGCAGCATAAAGCGCCAGTACAATACTGATAAGCAAGGTCCAGTTTTTTTCAGGATTCATATTGTTTTTTATTTTGAACAAATGAACTGATAAAATTATAAGTTGATGATTTGTAATCCAAATATTCAAGTGCGACTTAAAATGTAAATATAAATATTTTTGCGATAATCTCTTTATTTTAAGACATCATACATTGTGCGACTTATTAATTACAAAAAAAATTAAGATATTGTAAATGAAATATTTGCAAAATAGAAAAAATGTAGTATTTTTGCAACCTGTTAATCAACCTCTGACGAAGGACGTGAATGTTGCTTAGCTTGACAAAACAAATTTTTTTTATAAAAAATGGATTTAGTAAAATACGTACAAGATAAGTACATTACGAAAAACGAATTCCCAGAATTCAAAGCCGGTGACACCATCACTGTGTATTACGAGATTAAAGAAGGCGCTAAAACAAGAACTCAGTTCTTTAAAGGAACTGTAATTCAGTTGAGAGGAACTGGTCTTACCAAAACATTTACCATCAGAAAAATGAGTGGTGATGTAGGTGTAGAAAGAGTTTTCCCTATCAACTTACCAGCTCTACAGAAAATTGAAGTAGACAGAAGAGGTAAAGTGAAAAGAGCGAGAATTTACTATTTCAGAAACCTTAGAGGTAAAAAAGCGAGAATTAAAGACGCTGCTTACAAAAAGTAATTCAGACAACAACAATAGAAAAACCCATCAGATTTTATTTGATGGGTTTTTTGCGCAATTGTAATTTGAAATTTTAAGAAGTTATTCAGAATTCAGTTTTAAATATCATTTTCTAAAATTTACTGATTGCGAAAACTCTATGCAGGATTCATTTAATGAGACAAAAGACCTTTATTTCAATATTTCTCGTATCTAATCATGGGAGGTCACAAAATTAAATCCCGAAAAGTTATCCCGACGAACCTTAAACTAACTGCCCACTACTCTATTTGCAGCAACCGTGAAAGCTGAGAATCAAAAAAAACCGCCCCGCAAAATGCGGGACGGCTACAGAAATATTAATTAATAAATTATTTCTTGATCATTAATTTAGAAGAGTAATTTACTCCCAATCCTGAAACTTTCACTACATAAACTCCGTTTGGAAGAGCCTGTGTATTCACTGCTTCAGCAGAAGAAATTTTCTGGCTGGAAACCATTTTTCCTGAAGCATCAAAAATTTCAACGTTTACTTTTCCTAATGCTTTGTTAGCTGATTTCAGGAAAAATTCGTTTTTCGCTGGATTTGGATAGATACTGATTGCTTTGTCAGCATTCACATCACTTGCTGCTAGGGTTGTACAGCGTGGATCAGGGGTTGGCTCAGTATAATCAGCCACCTGATCATTGATATTAAGATTAGAACCTGGAGAAGCATTTACTCCCAAACCTCTTTTCGCAAAAACTTCCCAAATCATACACTTGTCTTTACCTTGACTGGTATTTTCCTCAGCAGCTAAGATTGCATCTCTACCCGCTACAAATCCAGGATTGGAAGCGGTAAGCTTCAACGCATCAACAACCAACTGAAGTACTTTGGTGCTGCCATTAGTTGTATTGGCCATTACATCTGACGAATAACCATATTTTTCTGCATACTTCCAGTGAAGATCCCAAAGCATCGTTGCCCAAACAAAACCGATGGAATGTACATCCGGCACGAGTTGTCCGGAAGTATTGGTGTATTCCATACCGTTGGTATCGTCGTAGCTGTAATTATTAATTCCGAAATCAGGGGAATAAGGTGCAGGGCGGATACCACCTCCTGTACTTGCTTCAGAAACCGCATAGGTACCAATTCCTCTTGGTACGTTTACATTATCACCAGGTCTGTTCGTAAGCATTAATGCAAAGAAATCTGACCATCCTTCTCCCATTTGCTCTTTATTTAGTGACGAGCTCAGTGACCCTACTAATCTTGTTGAAATTCCGTGTCCATACTCGTGAGCAACGATACCGTTATCGAAACTTCCGTCTCTTATTTTTTGAGTTGCAGGATCATATTTTAAAGTAACATTTACATTCGTTGATGCATCCAAAAGACCTTTTAAGTATAACCCTTCTGAATTTTCAATAAGCACGGACGGAATTGTAATCCCTGCATTGGTACCTCCCATACCAGATGTCGGCGTAGAATCTGGTAAACTGTAAATAATAGCAGCAACTGCACCTGCATTTTGTGCAGCCTGTACCTTCGCCTGAAATTCACATGTACCTCTTGCAATTAAACCAATTTTTCCGGCCAGTGAACCAGCAGGAAGTGGTGCACATCCGTCCAGAACAGGTGAAAGTTTAACATCCGCAGTAACACCCGTAGGCGTAAGTGCAGGCCCAAAGGTTGTAGAAATCAATGTACTTACCGGTCTTCCTACTGCCTGAGTTGGAGCATTGTAAAAAAATCTTTCAATTAAAGCAGGGTTCCAAAGATACATCTGCATTCTCGGTCTGGATCCGTCTGACGGTGTGCTAAAGTTTGCATTGTCAGTACCGCCTCCGTCTTGTGCTTCAGCCTGTACATAATCATTTTGCGCACCTCCCTTACCAAAATTCCAGGCCTGAAAGTTTCTTGCTGTCTCAGTAAAGCCCAATCGGTAGAAAACATCATGCATCTTATTATTCATGTAGAATAAATTGGTAATTGCCGCCATTTTATTTCCTGCTGTATCATTTACAACAAAAGGAAAATTAAAAACACGGCCCGTTCCTCCATCTGCGTATGAGCCAGGACCATTTACGTTTGCCGCATCATCATAGGCCATTACATTGTTCCCTCTCGTGGTATTGTATGATCCCGCGTAAGTAGCGCCGGCAATCGTGTGCCATCCATCCGGAGAAGCATCTGAAAACCATGGATTGGAAACTAAAGATCTGCTGCCGTGGTTCGGACTTTCAATTGGAAGAGGGAAAACCATATAACTTGCATCCAGTGCCGCTAAAGCCGTAGGTGCTGTAGACTCTCCTATTGATTGATGACTGAAATCTTTAGAGAATCCTTCAGGAGTGTGTGACGAATAATCATGCTGAAATGTACCATGAGGGAAACTGCAGGAAAGTGTTAAATTTTCTTTACTTAAAATATCCCCCGTAGTCGCATCTGCTAAAACATCCCAATAGTTTGAAGTTCCTTTTTCTTCAAACATATATTGATGACATAATCTTAAATCGCCATTTTCTGTCTGCAAGTAAACCAATTTGGTTTTTGCAAAAGCTGCTCCATCTAAATCTGCGTCATCAAACTTAAGCAATGTATAATCACTGCTGTTTTTTAATCCAAAATTTTTTGCCATACTGGCAAAAACGGTTGCAGCAGGGCGGGCGGAACTCGGTTGAGAGGCATTTACATAGTTTTTAGCAAAGCTTTCAGTAAGGTAATTAACTTTTTTATCTTTAATCAGTGCTGTTGCAAGCGCATTGTAAACAGGAATTCCATTAAAGGACTGCTGAATTTTCACAATATCAGCATTCATAGATTTTGAAAAATCCTGATTGATAATTTCAAAATTGGTAAGATTAGGTTTCAGAAAGGTATTCTTAGCGGAAAGCTGGCTTTGGATCATGGATCTGTAATCCTGGGCACTTGCTGTCCCAAAAGAAAACATCAAACATACCGCCGCAATTTTCAAGGGTAAATTTCTATTTTTCATATATATTAATTAATTGGCGTCGAATTTATAAAAAAAAATGATATGTTTTACATTTTTAACACAAAAAAATACTAAATGTTATCGAAGAGATATTTCCATAGTTAAAATAAGCAATTATCCCTTCATACTCTTTCAATTCTGAGCACAAAAAAGACGCCTCATTTTATTGAGGCGCCATTTTTATCATTGAAAATCAGGAATTAGTTTCCTTCCATTTTCTTTTTCAATTCTGCTAATACATCTAAATCACCAAGCGTAGATTTTTCTTCGTTGCTTGAAGATGCAGCTGGTTTAGAAGAAGCTTCTTTCACATTTTTCTTTTCTTCGTCTCTGAAGATTCCTGTGTGAGAAACTACTACTCTTTTGAATTCTTTGTTGAATTCAATTACTTTGAATTGTGCGTCTTCACCTTTCTTGATTTTAGAACCGTCTTCTTTTTCTAATAATCTTGATGGGCAGAAAGCTTCAACTTCAGCGTCTTCGAACTGAACCTGTGCTCCTTTATCGAAAACTTCAGTAGCTTTTCCTGCGTGTACAGTACCTTCAGCATATTTAGTTTCAAATTTATCCCAAGGATTTTCAAGAAGTTGTTTGTGGCCTAAAGAAAGTCTTCTTGCAGCTGTATCCAATTCAAGAACGATTACGTCTAATTTATCACCTACCGCACAGAATTCTGATGGGTGTTTGATTTTCTTAGTCCAAGAAAGATCAGAGATGTAGATCAATCCGTCGATACCTTCTTCCAATTCTACAAACACACCGAAATTAGTAAAGTTTCTTACCGTTCCAACGTGCTTAGAACCTACCGGATATTTAGTTTCGATATTTGACCAAGGATCCTGGCTAAGCTGTTTCATCCCTAAAGAGATTTTTCTGTCTTCTCTGTCAAGTGTTAAAACTTCTGCTTCTACCTCGTCACCTACTTTTACGAAATCTCCTGCACTTCTCAAATGAGTAGACCAAGACATTTCAGAAACGTGAATTAATCCTTCTACACCTGGAGCAACCTCTACGAATGCACCATAGTCAGCAAGAACCACTACTTTTCCTTTTACTCTGTCACCCACTTTCATATCAGCAGAAAGAGCATCCCAAGGATGAGCTTCCAATTGCTTCATACCTAACTGGATTCTTGTTTTCTCGTCATCAAAGTCAAGGATTACCACTTTTACAGTTTCACCGTCTGAAAGGATTTCAGATGGGTGATTAACTCTAGACCAAGAAAGGTCGGTAATGTGGATCAATCCATCAACACCACCTAAGTCTACGAATACCCCGTAAGAAGTAATATTTTTAACAGTTCCTTCAAGAACCTGTCCTTTTTCTAACTGACCGATGATTTCTCTCTTCTGACCTTCAAGATCTGCTTCGATAAGCGCTTTGTGAGATACAACAACGTTTTTGAATTCTGGGTTGATTTTCACAACTTTGAACTCCATTGTTTTACCAACGAACTGATCGTAATCTTTAATAGGCTTAACATCGATTTGTGAACCTGGTAAGAATGCTTCGATACCGTGAACGTCAACGATCATACCACCTTTAGTTCTTGATTTAACAAAACCGTTAACGATTTCTCCAGTTTCGTGAAGTTCGTTTACTCTGTCCCAAGCCTTAAGCGTTCTTGCTTTTTTATGAGAAAGCTGTAACTGTCCAGATTTGTCTTCTCTTCTGTCCACCATTACCTCTACTTCATCACCAACTTTTAAACCTTGGTTGTAACGGAATTCGTTTAGAGAAATAACCCCTTCAGATTTGAAGTTGATATCAACGATCGCTTCTTTATCAGTAAGTCTTACAACTTTTCCTACAAGTACGTCGTTGTCCTGAAGGTTATTAAGAGAGCCATTGTAGATTTCCTCTAAATCGCTTTTCTCTTTTCTAGCATCAGCATCTAATCCTGATTCGAAAGAATCCCAATCAAACTGTTCTGGTGCTACGTTTTGGTTTAATAAAACCTCTGCTGAATTTGTCTCTTTTGACATTTTCTAAAAATTTTGTATTCCTTCTTTTTCACTGCTTGGCTAAATGTGGTTCGTGAAAAATACGGAAGATGTTAGTTTTGAATATTTTAACTCAGCCAAAATGCTCCCACAAAAAGTGGTGCAAAATTAAGAAATTATTTGATAATCACAATACTTACAGCTACTAAAATTGATAATATTAAGGTCTGCATTTTTTAGCAATGCGCAATTCTTTTACCTTTGCAAAATGAATTTAGAATCAATCTATCAAAAACTGCAGATTCAGAATATGAATCAAATGCAGAAATCTACCTATACAGCAACTGAAAACGAGAACGATATAATCCTGTTATCACCCACTGGATCAGGGAAAACACTGGCATTCCTGCTTCCGGTGCTTAGAAATCTTCGTAGCGATGTTTCAGGAATTCAGGCTATGATTTTGGTTCCGGCCCGGGAACTTGCCCTGCAGATTGAGCAGGTTTTTAAATCTATGGGAACAGATTTCAAAATATCAATTTGCTATGGCGGACACGATAAAAAGATTGAAATCAATAATTTCAGGGAAGCACCTGCTTTATTAATTGGAACGCCAGGAAGAATTGCTTACCATTTAAGAAATAATAATTTCGATCCATCAACAATTAAAACTCTGGTTTTAGACGAATTTGACAAAGCCCTTGAACTCGGGTTTGAAGAAGATATGAATTTCATTATTGAAGATGTAGAAAACTGTTCGCAACGCATCCTTACCTCCGCCACAGCAATGGATAAAATTCCGGATTTTGTAGGATTAAAGGATGAAAAAACAATTAATTTCCTCAAAATTCACGATTCCAAACCGGATATCCAGCTCAGAAAAGTAATGACAACTGCTGAGGAAAAATTAGATACGCTGTTTCATTTGATTTGTAAAATCGGGAACAAAAGAACACTGATATTCTGTAATCACCGTGACGCTGTGGACAGGATTTCTGAACTTTTACGCGAAAAGGGAATCGACCGGGAAACTTTCCACGGCGGAATGGAACAGGACGAAAGAGAACGCGCGCTCCTTAAATTCAGAAATGATTCTGCGAGAATTTTAATCACCACCGATTTGGCTTCAAGAGGATTGGATGTTCCGGAAGTGGAATCCATTGTTCATTATCAGTTACCGCCAAAAGAAGATGCTTTTATCCACAGAAACGGCCGAACCGCAAGGATGAATGCGAAAGGTTTTTCGTATTTAATTATGACTGAGGACGAGAATTTCCCTTTCATTAAAAATAATACTCCGGAAGAAAATGTGTCCGAAAGCACCAGAGTTCCGGGAAAAACTGCTTTTCAGACCGTTTACATCAGCGCTGGAAAAAAAGACAAGGTGAACAAAGTGGATATTGTGGGGTATCTCATTAAAAAAGGTGAACTTGAAAAAGGCGATATCGGTTTGATTGAAGTAAAAGACACGACGTCTTACGTCGCAGTTGACCGAAAAAAAGTAAAAGATTTACTCAAAAAATTAACAAACGAAAAGTTAAAAGGCAAAAAAGTAAAAATGGAAGTTGCTTATTAAAATCTTCCACTGAAATTTTTTATCTTTACAACACAACATTTCCTTTTTATGAAACTTAATTTACCCGACAAACTATACTATTCTATAGGAGAAGTTGCCAAAGCTTTTAGTGTAAATACTTCTTTAATCAGATATTGGGAGCAGGAATTCCCGATTATTAAGCCTAAAAAAAACAAAAAAGGAAACCGCTATTTCACTCCCCAAGACATTAAGAATCTGCAGATTATCTATCATCTGGTGAAAGAAAAAGGATACACTTTGGATGGCGCAAGAATCGCTTTAACAACCAATTCTAAAATTTCGGAAACCATTACGATGATTGACAGACTGGAATTTGTAAAGGCCGAACTTCAAAAGCTTAAAGATTCACTCGTAGACAAACCCGAATAAAAAGGTGTTTTCACCCCAACAAAAGGGTGTTTTCCTCATGCTAAAAAGGGGTTTTTCACCTTAAAATATGTCGGTTATTCATTTTATGTTTGCATAAAATAATAACTATGCGCTCACCTATACAATTTTCCACCGCAAAAAATTATTTTTTCGGTTTTGCAACTTCAGGGGCAATTCTTTTATGCGGTCTTTTCTATTTTAATGCAAAAAGTGAAGATACAGACCCGCCGGAAACAGGAGGTCATGTTGAATTTGTAACGGCAGAGAAAATCCAGCTGAAGGAATTCAACCCGAACGGTTTGAGTGAAAATGAATGGAAAAATCTGGGATTCTCGGAAAGACAGGTTGCTACCATTTTGAAATATAAAAACATTGTAGGAGGTGAATTCAGTTCAAAAGAACAGCTCAAGAAATGTTATGCAATTTCCGAGACAAAATTTTCTGAGCTGGAGCCTTATATCTTACTTCCGGAAAAATCTTCAAATTCCTATATCAATTCTACCGGCAAAAGATCATATAACGCGTATAACAATTATAAAGGCTATCAGAAAAAAGAATTAAGAATTCCGGGAAAATTTAATCCTGATCATTTCACCGCAGCAGATTTTGCGAAAATGGGGTTTACCGAAAATCAGGCAAATTCAATTCTGAGATATAAAAATTATCTTGGCGGAAGTTTCATCAGCAAAGAAAAATTCAAAGACTGCTTTATCATCAGTGAAGAAAATTACCGGAAAATGGAGCCCTACCTTTTGCTTCCAGACAAAACGCCGGAAAACTTTTCTACCAAAAATAACTTCAGAACAAATGCACCGGAAAAAGCGAAAATAACTTACCAGAACTTTGATCCGAACACCACCGATTTGGAAGGTTGGAAAAAATTGGGTTTCTCTGAAAAACAGGCGCAGGTCATTATCAATTACAGGGACCGGAATCTGAAAGGCAGTTTCAAAACTTTAGAAGATATTGAAAGATGTTTTGTGATTTCTGAGGAAAAATTTGAAGAAATGAAACCTTTTATCATGTTGAATCCAGAGAACTTCAGGGCAAATTCTCAACCCAAAAACACTTCTTCTTATTCCTCCAGTCCTAAAAACGAAAATACTCCGGAGATCAAAACAGATTTTTCTAAAATTGATTTAAATCAAATTACTTACAAACAGCTTTTGGAATTCGGTTTTGATGAAAAAAGTGCAGGGATGATGCTGGGTTACCGAAAAAAATTAGGAGGTTTTGTAAACAAACAACAGATCGTAGACACTTACGATATCGATAGAGAATTAGCTCAGGAACTAGTGATTACGGCTAAACTTGACGACTCGAAAGTGGCCAAATATACTTTGGTTGACGCTCCTGAAGACTGGTTGAAAACCCATCCATATTTTAAGTATTCTGCCGACAAAATTATTTATTACCGAATTTCTTATCCTGATGAAAAGAAAATATGGAAATTTATTAAGGTAAAACCCGAATATGAAGCAAGAATGAAACTGTATTTAAAATAGTTCTCAGACGTATTCTTAAATCAAAAAAAATCTCCCCAAAAATAATTTTGGGGAGATCTTAAATAAAATCTGAAAGATTTATTTTTTGATAAATTTCACAGATTGATCATCCAGCTTTAGAATGTAGATTCCCTGTTTCAGATTTTGAACGTTAACTGAATTTTTATTTTTAAAAGGTAAAGATTCCTGTTGAATTAACTTACCGGAAACATCGTAAACGGAAGCGTTTTGAACTTTTTCCAGTTGTTTTCCCTTTATATTAAGTGTGCTTCCAACCGGGTTCGGATAAACCGACCAGCTGTTTTCCGAGTAATTATTTACATCAGATGTAGCCAAAACGCCCAGATTTTCGCAATAATCAGTTGGGTAACTTTCCCATTCTGAAAGACTAAAAGTTGTGGATGGCTGGTTCACAGAGTTTAACCTGTAAAGTGACACATCTCCTAAAGATGCCGTGTTACTTGCATTTTTAGTCCCCACAGCGTCAACGGTAGCAGAGGCGTAACGCAGCTCTACATACTGACTTCCGGAAAATGTAAGTTGCGGGGCTGCAGTTACAAATCGCGCCTGATCATTATTAATACATGAAAAATTGGCATTGGGATTCAGAACCACAAAGGTTGCATTATTCTGTACGGTACCTTCCAGTTCATACGGAGCAGGAAAATAATAGTTTGTTCCGCTGTAAAACTGTATGCTGAGCCTGTACTTATTCAGGTTCACCGGATGTCCTGTTTTATTGGTAATTTCGATTGCTTTATTATTGGAAGTACCTTCCAGATATTTAGTAATAAGCAAATCTTTTGCGTAACTGTCCGAAGCCAATGTTGTTGTGGAGACCAGATTACTTTCCGAAGATTCCAGATAACCGTTGTCATAAGCTCTTACAGTAAAATTATAAGGCGTAGCGGGCGTTAAATGATCAATACTGATAGTTGTATTTTTGGTATTTTCGATTAACACACCATTCTGATAAATTTTATAACCGATTACATCAGCATCGGGTGAAGGCGACCAGTTTAAAGTTACAAAATAGGCACTGTTTTGCTGCACGCTCAAATTTGACGGAGCCTGCGGAGCCATTACATCGGGAGTTTGCGACCATATTGCATTTACCCATTCCGGGTGGTCGATAAATGGATTTCTGTTTTTCTGGATGGCATACACCGCGTTGTTTCTGTCGATTTCTCTTTGTGAAACCGGATCCTGATTATGCCATTGCAGCAACATGGCCACGTACCAGTTTTCAAAGGCTTTCTCCTCTGTCCCATCCAAAGGACTCGTATCATTCGCAGGGGAAGTTCCGTTATAGAAATTAAAAGAGTTCAGTTTTCCTTCATATCTGACTGCGAAATAAAGAAGACTTCTTGCAACATCACCTTTAAACTCATCAATAGGTTCGTACACCCTTCCCGTGTATCCGGAACCCGCAGTTCCGTTGCTGTTAATTCTGGATCCGTTGGTAAAAGTATAAAATGGAGTCGTTGTCGTTTTCACCATTCCGTATGGATAATTACTTCTCAGCTGATTGATTCTCGCATCTGTAGGAACCACATATAACAGATCAGAATACATTGGATAATTACTGTTGAAACTGCTTTGCGGCATCATGTGCTCTCTGTTCCATCCGAGTCCTTCAGCACCGGCAGATCCGATTAAATTAGCTGTCGTATATTCATAAGCATCTGGTCCGGCAGGGATTTCGGAATAAATGTCTAACAAAATAGTGTTGTTACTTGCATCATGGTCATAATATCTGTCCAAATCAGTTTGGTTATAGAACGCCGTCAGATCGCCGTAATGCCAGTTGATGTTTTTTTCAGAAATAATATCATGAAGTTTTGATTTCAGAGCATAACCTGTAAGTGCGGAAGTGCCATTGTAATATCCCGCCGGAATTTGAGAAAATCCCATAAAAGGAATTAAGAAAGACAAAAATAAAATTCTCTTCATTGCTAAATTTTTGGATTGCTAAATTAAACAATAAACTGACGCTGAAAATGAAATAAAATTAATTTTTGATTCATATACAGCGATTTCTTTAACATGACATCGGTAAAATAACATTTTTAATAAGAAAAATATTTTCGTACATCACCATTTTAATTATCTTTGGAAACAAATAATACATATGAACAGTGAGACTTTAGACAACATTAATATGATTGCAGAAACTGCTAAAGATTTTGCAGAAAAAAATATCCGTCCCCACATTATGGACTGGGACGAAAGCCAGACATTCCCTGTTGAATTATTCCATCAGTTGGGTGAAATGGGTTTTATGGGAATCGTAATTCCTGAAGAATATGGCGGATCAGGTTTAGGTTATCATGAGTATGTAACAATTCTGGATGAAATTTCGCAGGTTGACCCTTCAATCGGTCTCTCACTCGCTGCCCACAATTCTCTTTGCACCAATCATATTTATGAATTCGGAAACGAAGAACAAAGACACAAATGGCTTCCAAAACTTGCTTCGGGACAGGTAATCGGTGCCTGGGGACTGACTGAGCACAACACAGGTTCAGATTCAGGAGGAATGAGTACCACGGCTGTAAAAGATGGCGATGGATGGATTCTGAACGGAGCGAAAAACTTTATCACTCACGCAATTTCCGGGGATATTGCTGTTGTAATGACAAGAACAGGAGAAATTGGAGCTAAAAATAATTCCACAGCATTTGTTCTGGAAAAAGGTATGCCCGGATTTTCTTCCGGTAAAAAAGAAAATAAGCTTGGAATGAGAGCTTCTGAAACCGCAGAATTAATTTTCGACAATGTAAGAGTCCCGGACTCTCACCGTTTGGGAGAAGTTGGTTCAGGCTTTAAACAGGCAATGAAAATTTTGGACGGCGGAAGAATTTCTATCGCTGCTTTAAGTTTAGGAATTGCCAGGGGGGCTTACAAAGCCGCTTTGAAATATTCTTTGGAAAGAAAACAGTTCGGAAAAGCGATCAACGAATTTCAGGCAATTAATTTCATGCTTGCTGACATGGCAACAGAAATCGATGCAGCAGAATTACTCATTCAACGCGCATCCACACTGAAAAATGCTAAAAAACCAATGACTAAAGAAGGAGCAATGGCAAAACTTTTTGCTTCCGAAGCGTGTGTCAGAATTGCCAATAACGGCGTTCAGATTTTTGGCGGCTACGGCTACACCAAAGATTTTCCGGCAGAAAAATATTACAGAGATTCAAAACTTTGTACCATCGGTGAAGGAACTTCAGAAATTCAGAAACTGGTAATTGGAAGACTGATTTCAAAATAGATTTTAAAGAATAAAACAATTGAAAACACCGAAAAATTCGGTGTTTTTTTTTATTTAAGATTCGGGGATTTTCTAATTCTTTTAATTATTTTTCGAAACGTCTTTAGTTTCCAAATCTGTTTTGATTTTCTATATTTGTTCAAATTAAAAATTAATGGATAAAATAGATTCACTGAATCAGGTTGCAGAATTTCACAAAACTTTTAACGCGCCTATATTGGACACTCCGCAAATTCCCTCCAAAGAAAGATGCGAACTCAGAATTTCCCTTCTTCAGGAAGAACTGGATGAGCTGAAAGAAGCCATTGCAGACAACAATATTGTAGAAATCGCCGATGCTTTATGCGATTTGCAGTATGTTCTGAGTGGTGCTGTTTTAGAATTTGGTTTGGGTGAGAAATTTGTAGAATTATTTAATGAAGTTCAGCGTTCAAACATGTCGAAAGCATGTTCAAATCAGGAAGAGGCGGATGAAACCATTGCATTTTATCAGGAAAAAGGAGAAGATGCATTTTCCGAGATTTCAGGAAACAAAATCAATGTTCATCGAAAATCTGATTATAAAGTTCTGAAAAATAAATACTATTCTCCAGCGGATTTAAAAACTATTTTAGACCTTTAAATCCTATTTTCGCAATACTTTAATTTATATTTAATTATGATGAAAAAAATTACCCAAACGATACTTGTAGCCACAGTGTTTTCGATGACCCTTCAGTCTTGTAATGCGCAGAAAGTGGTACTAAACCGCGAAGTAGAAACAACCGGCGACGGAAAGATGCTTCTCGGCACCCAGAAAAAAGATCAACTTCTGAAATCTCCTTACAGCGACTGGTACATAAAGGAACATGACGAATATGCCATTGATCAGAAAGCGGTAGCTGAACTGAAAAAAGAAAAACTTAGTTCTTATGCGATCACAGTGGTTTTGGGAACGTGGTGCGAAGACAGCCACCGGGAAGTTCCGCGTTTGATGAAAATTTTAGAAACCGTTAATTATCCCGATCAAAAACTGACGCTGATTGCCGTAAACCGCAAAAGAGAATCTCCGGGCGGTGAAGAAAGCGTTTACAACATCCAGAAAGTCCCTACGATTATCGTTCAAAAGTATGGCAAAGAAATTGGTAGAATTATCGAAAGTCCGGCAACGGGATATCTGGAGAGAGACTTACTCGAAATTCTGAAAAAAGACAATGCCGCAATCACAGATTTATTTAAATAAATTGAAAACAGACCAAAGAATATTACCGTTCATTCTCGGAGCAATAGCGATGTTGTTCGTATTTTTGCTCTGGAATTCAATTACTAAAAAGACGGAAGATAAAGTTCAGAACGATTTCTATATCATCACCAATCAGATCAGAAAAATGAATAAAATGGTGGTGATGGAACAGGATTTTTCGAGCATGCAGAAAACTAAAATCACTTCGCAGCTTCTCGGAGGCATGCTTCCCAACATGGAAAAAGAACTGATTACTTTCACTAAAACGAATGCACAGGTTTCTTATGACTTAAATAAAATGAAACTGGAAGTAGATTCTGCCAATAAAAAACTGATTATTAAAGAACTGCCCAACGCGGATATTAAAATAACGCCAAGCGTAGAAATTCAGTCGATGGATGACTCTTTTCTGGACAGGTTTAATCAGAAAGATCTTCAGAAAGTCACAAAATCCGCGAAAGATAATGCTTACAAAACCGTGAATCAGCAGCGTTTGCGTGACGAAGGAAGAAAACAGCTTTTAGAGAATCTCAATAGCATTTTCGTTTTGGCAAAGGCTTTGAATTATAAGATTGAAGACCAAACCGGTCAGATTGATATTTCGAAACTTTAAAAAACTCTGTTATGGAAAATGACAAATCTCTGAGCAAAACAAAAGCATCAGACACTAAAAAAGAAAATCAGGATTTAGCGAACATCCCTGCAGCTTCTGAAAAGATAAATTCAGAAAAAACGGTTAAAAAGCAAATTAGAGAAAGCTCCCGACTTCACAAGGACGGCAAAACCGATAATACAGAAAAAAACAGCGAAAATTAATTTTTTCGCTGTTTTAGTTTATTACTACTGACAGTTTATAATCCGTTATATAAAAAATAAAAGAACTGAGGTAATCAGCATAATAAACAGTGCCGCAAATCCCAGTATATTCATCCAAACGCCGTTTATATAATCTCCCATTATTTTTTTATTGTTCGAAATATGCAGAATAATACCAATTAAAACCGGCGCGGTGATTCCGTAAAGAATTGCGGTGTAAATTAAAGCCTTAATCGGCGAAATTCCCACATAATTCAAAGACAGTCCCAACAGCAGAGAAACAGCAATAATCAGATAAAAACCCTTTGCCTCGTGAAATTTTTTATCCAACCCTTCTTCCCAACCGAATGTTTCTGAAAAAATGTAAGAAAGGGAACCTCCTAAAACTGGTATTGCAATAAGCCCCGTGCTTATCACTCCGACCGCAAAAAGCAAATAAGCGAGATTTCCGGCCAGAGGCTTCAGCGCCATTGCTGCTTCTTCCACCGTATCAATCTGATGGATGTTGCCATTATAAAGAACCGTACCCGTTGTTAAAATAATAAAGTACATCACCATGGCAGAAAAAGTCATCCCGAAATCGACATCCGTCTTCATTTCAGAGATAATTTTTTTATCAATAACCACCTGTTTTTTGTTGCTTCTTGTTTCTTCAACTTCAACCGAAGTTTGCCAAAAAAACAGATAAGGAGAAATAGTAGTCCCTAAAATCCCAACCAAAATCGCAATAAAATCCTTATCAAATTTAACTGTTGGGATAAAAGTAGCTTTTAAAATCTGCATCAAATCCTGTTGATAAAGAAAGGGAACAACAAAATAAACCAACATTACAATACAAAGGTATTTAAGCGTCGAAGCGATTTTGCGGTAAGGGAGGTAGATGATTAAAAATATCAGAAGAACAGTAAAAAAAACACTGAAAAAAGACGCGTCAATTGCCGGGAACAGCAGATTACCAACTGCACCCATCGCCGCGATGTCAGCTCCTATGTTCATTACGATTGCCGGAAAACTGAAGAGAAGCATAATATAAAGGACCGGCTTGGGATAATGCTTTTTCAAGGTCCCGGTCAATCCGTGAGAAGTGACCAGGCCAATTTTAGCACACATTTGCTGAATTGCGGCCATAAGCGGAAAAGCTACAATGGCAGTCCAAAGCGTGGCCAACCCAAATGCAGCACCTGCCTGTGAATAGGTGGCAATTCCGGAAGGATCATCATCGCTTGCTCCGGTAACTAAACCGGGACCAATCATCTTCCAGAATTTTCCCAGCGCTGATTTCTTTTTTCCGCTCATTGAAAATCAATATATTATTCATTATCAACTCATGACAGAATTATTAATTCTACATGTAAATTTACAAACTAAAAAAAACATAAATGATAATTGGAGGATTCTTTTGTGAAAAGTTCAGTCTCAATTAATAAAATAGTCGCGTAAAAACATGTTAATTTTCACATTAAATCCGTATTTTTGCAGCTTAAATTTTTAATTCAGTATGATAAAAATCACTCTTCCCGACGGAAGCATCAGAGAATTTGAAAGCGCGGTAACTCCGCTTGAAGTAGCAAAATCCATAAGTGAAGGTTTGGCAAGAAACACCATTTCCGCAATAGTAAACGGAACACAGGTGGAAATCACCACGCCTATAACGACAGACTCGACGCTACAGCTTCTGACGTGGAATGATGATATGGGAAAAAAAGCATTCTGGCATTCATCTGCCCACCTTTTGGCGCAGGCAATCGTGGAATTTTATCCGGATGCAAAACTCACCATTGGTCCGGCCATTGAACAGGGATTTTATTATGATGTAGATTTCGGTGAAGAAAGTTTATCCGAAAAAGATTTCGAAAAAATCGAAAAGAAAATGCTGGAAAACGCGAAGAAAGACGCAACCTTCAGCCTCTACCCTGTCTCCAAAGCTGATGCACTGAAAGAATATGCAGACAATCCTTATAAAACCGAATTAATTTCAAACCTTACTGACGGCGAAATTACTTTCTGCACCCACGATAACTTTACAGATTTATGTCGTGGCGGTCACATTCCTTCAACAGGGATTGTAAAAGCCGTTAAAATTTTAAATGCAGCCGGTGCATACTGGAGAGGTGACGAAAAAAACAAACAGCTTACAAGAGTTTATGGTATTTCTTTCCCAAAACAGAAAGATTTAACCGAATATTTAGAAAGGCTTGAAGAAGCAAAACGCCGTGATCACCGAAAACTGGGTAAAGAATTGGGGATTTTTGCTTTTTCCGAAAAAGTGGGAGCCGGTCTTCCGTTATGGTTACCAAAAGGAACTGCTTTGAGAAAAAAGCTGGAGAATTTTCTTTCCGAAGCTCAGAGGAAATCAGGTTATGAATTTGTAATGACTCCACATATCGGTGCCAAAGAATTATATGTAACATCCGGTCACTGGGATAAATACGGTGCAGACAGTTTTCAGCCTATCAAAACACCCAATGAAGGGGAAGAATTTATGCTGAAACCGATGAACTGTCCTCATCACTGCGAAATATATAAAGTTGGGCAATGGTCTTATAAAGATTTGCCTAAACGTTTTGCGGAATTCGGAACAGTTTACAGATATGAACAGTCTGGTGAGCTTCATGGCTTAACAAGAGTTCGGGGGTTTACTCAGGATGATGCACATTTATTCTGTACTCCTGATCAGCTTTTGGCGGAGTTTGAAAATGTAATTGATTTAACACTGTATGTATTCAAATCTTTAGGTTTTGAAGATTTTGTTACCCAGATTTCTTTAAGAGATCCGGATAACAAAGAAAAATATATCGGTTCCGACGAGAACTGGAAAAAAGCGGAAGACGCCATTATTCAGGCTGCTGAAAAGAAAGGCTTGAAAACCAAGGTTGAATACGGCGAGGCTGCTTTTTATGGTCCGAAATTAGATTTCATGGTGAAGGATGCGCTTGGAAGAAGCTGGCAGCTTGGTACCATTCAGGTTGATTACAATTTACCGGAACGATTCGATTTGTGGTATACAGGAAGCGACAACGAAAAACACAGACCAGTGATGATTCACCGAGCGCCGTTTGGTTCCATGGAAAGATTCATCGCTATACTTTTGGAAAATACAGCAGGAGATTTCCCTCTATGGCTGGCTCCGGATCAGTTTACCATTTTGCCCATCAGTGAAAAATATGTTGATTATGCAAAAAAAGTTTCACAATTGCTGGAAAATCACGATATTTGCGGCTTAATTGACGACAGAAACGAGAAAACGGGTAAAAAAATCCGGGATGCAGAATTGAAAAAGCTTCCATTCATGCTGGTTGTAGGTGAAAGTGAGGAACTTAGCCAAACCATCTCTGTCAGAAGAAGAGGCGAAGGAGATTTAGGAACAATGAGTATTGAAGATTTCATTACCTATTTCAAAAAAGAAGCTCAGATTTAAAATTAACTTTAAAATATAACACCATAGCACAGAAATTTAATTACCGCGGTAGAGGTCCACAGAGACGCGTACAGGAAGATTTGCACCAGATCAATGAAAAGATCCGTGCAAAGGAAGTACGTTTAGTCGGTGATAACGTGGAGCCGGGAGTGTATCCCTTAGCAAAAGCTTTGGAGATTGCAAGAGACCAGGAGCTGGATCTGGTTGTAATTTCAGATAAAGCTGAACCTTTTATTTCCAGAATTCTGGATTATAAAAAATTCCTTTACGAGCAGAAAAAAAAGCAGAAAGAACTTAAAGCCAAGCAGGTCAAAGTTGTTGTAAAAGAAATCAGATTCGGTCCTCAAACGGATGATCATGATTATGATTTCAAGAAAAAACATGCTGAAAAATTTCTTGAAGAAGGTTCCAAACTGAAAACTTATGTTTTCTTTAAAGGCCGTTCAATTATTTTTAAAGACCAGGGAGAAATCCTTCTTTTGAAATTGGCTCAGGAACTGGAACACGTTGGGAAAGTTGATCAATTGCCAAAACTGGAAGGTAAAAGAATGATCATGATGATGAGCCCTAAGAAACCAGCAAAGTAGAAATTTGTAGATTTTAAATATAATTTATTTTAAATTTAAAATCATAAAAAGATATTGATAACAAATAGATAAAATTAAGCAAAAATGCCAAAATTAAAAACTAAATCAGGTGCTAAGAAGCGTTTTAAACTTACCGGTACCGGTAAGATTAAAAGAAAAGGTGCTTTCAAAAGCCACATCTTGACGAAAAAAGAAACGAAGCAAAAGAGAAATCTTACGCAAACTTCTTACGTTGCTACTGTGGACGAAAAAAGCGTTTTACGTCAATTAGCAATCAAGTAGTTTTTATAAATCTTATCGGTTTATAAGAATTCAAAAAAATTCAGAAATTTTAACCCTGAAACGGAGCAAAAAAGTGTAATGAAATAAATTACCGCCCTTTTCAAAAAAACAATTTAAGTTATGCCAAGATCAGTAAATGCAGTAGCTTCAAGAGCTCGCAGAAAAAAAGTTATGAAGCAGGCTAAAGGTTTTTTCGGTAGAAGAAAAAACGTTTGGACTGTAGCTAAAAACGCCGTACAAAAAGCAATGCAATATGCTTACCGCGGTAGAAAAGAGAAAAAAAGAAATTTCAGAAGCTTGTGGATTACGCGTATTAACGCAGGTGCAAGAGAACACGGAATGTCTTATTCCCAATTTATGGGTGCTCTTAAAAGCAACAACATCGAACTGAACAGAAAAGTTTTAGCAGATTTAGCAATGAATCACCCTGAAGCTTTCAAAGCAGTTGTAGATCAAATCAAATAAATGTAAAATTTTTTGTTATCAATTATAAATCTCACACAAAATTTGTGTGAGATTTTTTTATTAAATTTGTTCAAGTTATTATTAAATGAAAAAATTTCTTCTTTTCTCTACCCTGGCTTTTTCGTTTTCTTTTTATGCACAAACATTTGTTCAGGCCTATCAAAACAGAGTAAACCAAATTACTCAAACCAATATTAATACTTACCTCACCGAATTTGCAAACCTTGGGGTAAAAACTACTGGAAGCGTCAACAATAACAATGCTTTCAATTGGTTGAAAAACAAGTACCTTTCTTTTGGCTATACAGATTCTCAACTGTCTGAAAACGCTTTCGCCTATAGCGGAAAACAAACTAAAAATCTTATTCTTACTAAAACCGGAACAACTTATCCCGATACTTTTGTAATCGTATGCGGACATTACGACACCATTGTAGGGCCCGGTGTTAACGATAACGGCAGCGGAACTTCCATCATTCTTGAAATGGCACGAATCCTAAAAGATATTCCTACGGAATACTCAATCAAATTCATCAATTTTACCGGTGAGGAACAGGGTTTATTAGGCAGTCAGAATTATGTGAATACCGTAGTGAAAACCAGCAATCCGAAAATGAACATTAAAGTCGTGTTCAATATTGATGAAGTAGGCGGAGTTGCCGGACAGAATAATAATACAATTACGTGCGAAAGAGACACCAATAACAGCCCGTCTGCAAACAATGCGGCATCTTCAGCAATCACCCAGGAACTGATGAATTGCGTGTCGTTGTATTCCCCTTTACAGACCAATTTATCTAATGCCTATGGCTCCGATTATATGCCTTTTCAGGCAAACGGAGAAATAATCACCGGATTTTACGAATATAATGAGAGCAACTACCCACATACGGCAAATGATACCTTTGCGAATATGGATCCAGTTTATGTTTATAATGTTGGTAAAGCTGCTTTGGGAGCCGTGCAGCATTTTTCTGTAGCTACGGCACTAGATCTAGGGCTTAACGACTGCCCACCGGAAAAAATGCTTGAATCTTTACGAATTTATCCAAATCCCAGTTCCGATTTTATTAATATTGAAATGCTGAATCACAATCTAAAAAAATACGCTTTCAGTATTACTGATTTGTCAGGAAAACTTCTCATTAAATCCGAAAACACGAAAAAAGTGGATATTTCCAAACTTTCACCAGGAGTTTATCTGGGAACCATGAGCATTGATGATTATAAATCGACAAAAAAGATCATTATTACTAAATAATAAAAGCTGCATAATGCAGCTTTCATTTATAATTATCAAATAAATTCAATATAATTTTATTTAATAAGTTTATTGTAGGATTCCTGAAGACTTTTAAGTTCGTTTTCATTTGCCTTTAATTTCTCATTTACCTTCTCCATTTCCGAATTTAATACAGCTACTTTTTCATGCAAACTGTTTTTGTCATTTTCTGATTTCGTCTGATTAATTTTACTTTCAATCTGTATCTTTTTTTGATTCAGCGAATTCAGTTTAGATTGAAATTTTTCTTTTTGACTAAAATTCAATTCAAATTTTTCATTCAACTGTTTCAATTTCTCGTCTGAACTCTTATTAACACTGCTTTGCATATCATTCAATGCTTTTTCATACGCTGCATTAGAAACCTGCCTTTTATACTGTCCTTCCGCAATTGCCTGTCCGGAAGTCTGAGAAAAAAGAAATGTAGAAGAAATTAAAAGGAAAAAAAATAAAATATTTTTCATGATGCAGTATTTTGTTTAAAGATAAATAAAAATCCATTTCATCATCGCAAAACCTCCTGATAAACTTTAATCAGCTCATTCGCAATATTCAAATCATTGAATTTCTGAACATATTCCAAACCCTTTTCAGCACGTCTTTTTCTTTCAGCTTCGTTGTCCCAGAGGAAAATAATTTTCGACTTCAGGTCTTCAGAATTATTAGGATCAATGTAAACCGAATCATTTCCACCTGCTTCGGGAAGACAACTTGTATTACTGGTAATAACAGAAGTGCGAGAAAATAAAGCTTCTATCACAGGGATTCCGAAACCTTCGAAAACACTTGGATACACGAAAATTTCGGCAAGTTTATAGATTACAGCCAATTCATCCATTGAAACATTTTCAAGAAAAAATATCTGATTCTGCAGTTTATTTTTATTAATAAATTTTTCTACTTTATTAAAATACTTCGTCTTTTTCCCAATGACAACCAATGGAATTTCTGTTCCGTTAATGGCTTTTACAATATTTAAAAGATTCTTTCTTTCTTCAATGGTGCCAACATTCAATATAAATTTTTCGGGCAAACTGAATTTTTCTTTTACTGAATTTAAAAATTCCGGAGATTGGGTTTCTTTAAAAGATTGGTGACAACCTTGGTAAACGACGCGTATTTTGTTTTCCGGAACTTTAAGAAACTTTATAATATCGCGTTTGGTCTGCTCAGAAATTGCAATGATCAAAACTGCCTGTTCCGCAGCTTTCTTAAATTTCCAGAAATGTATTTTGCGGTCGAAAAAACTGTAATATTGCGGAAATCTCAGAAAGATCAAATCGTGAATCGTAACAATTTTTTTAATGGGTTTGTTATTCCATTTTAAAGGAAGTTCGCCTGAAAGTCCGTGGAAAATGTCAGCATCCATGTTTTGTGCATCTTTCCCCATTTTAAACTGTCGGGAAAGGTTTCCTTTTGATGTTTCTTTAAATGAAACATTCGGGAGGTTTAAAATTTCCTTCCCTCTTTCTGATTGGTTTTTATTGAAAAGAATATATTGGTTTTCAGGACAATAAGTGGCTAAAATCCGAACGAGATCACGGGAATAATTTCCCAAACCAGAACCGTTATTGAAAAAACGTTTACCGTCGAAAGCAATTTTCATGACTGAATACTTTTTTGAAATTCCTGAAATGTTCCGAACTTATATTTTTTCTGATTTAAATAAGTTAAAAATTCATCAAATCTTTCTACCATTGCTTTTCCTGTATTTTTGATTGTAAAACCCGGAAGTTTAAACTTCTCATCTTTAATATCAGCAAATTCCCACGGATGAAAATAGACATTCAGATAATGATCTTTATCCAGCACATCTTTCGCCAGTTTCTTATAAAAACTCAAAGGAAAATTATGGAAACTCAGCCAAAATAACGGAAGCCGGAAATTAGGTGAAACCGAAGCCGGAATCTGCAAAACCGAACCTTCTTTAAAGTAAGTCCGGGACACTTTTAAGTTATTATATCTTCCAGGAAGGAAGGTGGGATTTACTGATGAATTATAGGAATAACCGGCATTTTCAACTTCACTTTCATCCACCTTCATCATTCGTGGCATTCTTAAACCGGTAATTTCTGTATTGAAAAGTTCTGCAAGCCTTTCTCTGGATTTTTTTAAATCTTCAATTTCAAATTTTGAATGAAACCAAGTGTGAGATGCCAGTTCGTGACCTTCATCAAGTAACTGTTCAATTAGATCTTTATTATTTTCGGCAAAAACGACCGTTGAAAAAAAAGTTGCTTTTGCGTTATGTTTCTTCAGTAATCTTAAAATGTTCTGTAGTCCTTTTCTTGAAATTGAAAGCTGTTCTTCAAACGGAATTACACCTTTATATTCCAAAGGCATATCGAATTCTTCAATATCAAAACTCAGTAAAACCATTATTAAAAATTTTTAGAACGGATGATGTAATTCGGTCTTTCTTTGACCTGTTTGAAAATTTTACCGAGATAAATCCCCATAATTCCCAAAATAATGAGCTGAACACCGCCAAAAAAAACAACGGTCATAATGAGCGAAGCCCAACCTGAAATTTCGGTTTCAGCAATAAAAGAATGAATGACATAAATACCATAACCCAGAGCCGCAATCGCTGAGAATATGAATCCCAAATAGGCTGCCAAATACAACGGTTTTACACTGAATGCGGTAATTCCCGTGAAAGCGAAACGCATCATTTTTTTGAGGTCGTAACTGCTTTCTCCGGTCGCTCTTTCACCAGCAGTAAAATGAACGCCCGTCCTTCGGAAACCCATCCAGTTCGAAAGACCGCGAAGAAAAATATCGGCTTCGTTCATATTGCGCACGACATCCACTACAGACGCGTCCATCAGCCGGAAATCTGATCCTCCGCCTTCACTCAGGTTGACATCAGAAATTCTCGTTAAAAATTTATAGTAAAGGGTAGAAGTTTTCCGTTTAAAGGCAGAAATCTGTTTCGGATAAGTTCTGATAGTGTAAACAATATCAAAACCTTCTTCCCATTTTTCAATAAGTTGCGGAATGAGTTCAGGCGGATGCTGCAAATCGGCATCCATGGAAATCATTGCGTTTCCGGTAGAACTGTCCATTCCGGCTTTTACAGCGGGTTGATGACCAAAATTACGGGAGAATTCAATAAATTTTACTTCTTCGTTGTTTTGGGCGAGTTCTTCGATCACTTTCTGCGTATTATCGCGGCTTCCGTCATTCACGAAAATAATTTCGAAGCGGTAGTTTTCGAGTTTAGAAAAAACGTCTTTAATTCTTTGATAAATCAAGGAAATATTGCCTTCTTCGTTGTGAGCGGGAATAACGACGGAAATTTTCTTCACTGCTGCTGTTTAATTAATCTAGTTTATAATCTTTTTCGAAATCTTTAGTCATTAATTCATAAATAATTCTGAACCAAACAATACAGCAAGGTAGCGCTTTCAGAGAATATTTCATGATGTAATTTTCTTTGATGAATTTCGGGAAAAGATCCGAAAACGAAAAGCACGTTAAAATGATAACAAAAATCAGAAGACCAATAATGACTGGTGATTTTTCTTTCTGAATGATAAACCAAATCATCACTCCGGAAACGGCAATGATATAAGTTGGCGACTCTGATCCGGAACTGAAAAGTACGATGAATAATAGCGTTGACGCCAAAATCATGAGTTGAAAAGCAAGGTTTTTATATTGTTTAATCCTTAAATAAGGCAAACCGAAAACCAGAATTCCGGGAACAAGAAAAACCAAATTAGAAATTTCTGCATTTCCCAAAACTCTGCGTACGATTCCCATCAGCGAATAATCCTGACGGTTTCCTAAAACCTGATTGGAAACGTTTTTTTCTGACAGCGACTGAAACCAATCTGCATAAGACTGAATTCCAAAATTTGGACTTGAAATAAGCATCGGCAGAATCAGGAATAATATTCCTAAACCGATCATTGAAAGGATAAACTTCGACTTATTTTTAATGAAGAAAAAAGAGGAAAGTCCGGCGATTCCGTATAATTTCACGAAAAAACCGATAAGGATTGCGACGGCGGATTTTGTTTCTTTTCTTTCGTATACGTAAACTGCCGATAGCATTAATAATCCGGTTAAAGCAATATTAAACTGTAAACTTACTGCTGCAGTAATGAATTCCTGAAGACAGAGCCAGGCAAAAAAAGCTTTTTTCGGATTCGAAAACGGAAGTTTGTAAATTGCAAAAAGAAAAACGGCAGTGTTTGCCACATTCCATAAAACGATTCCCAGCCAATCCGGCAAAAGTGCAAAAGGCGCAATCAGTACACTGAAAAAAACGCCGTAATGATTGGAATCGAAATGGATGTCGGGGTAAAGAAGATAAATATTTTTCTGCTGTAAAGTATTGGTAAATACATTCTTGAAAATCATGTAATTGTTATACTTCAACGGACCGCCGACATATTTCAGAATGGCAGATACAATAGAAATCAAAAGATAAATCCCAAAAATATATTGAGGATTTGCAATAAACTTTAAGAATTTATCTTTCAAATGATGTCGTATTAAAGTTTAAACTGCTACGTTATTCTCCCTCAACGCGTCGTTAAGAGAAGTTTTTTTGTCGGTTGATTCTTTACGCTGTCCAATAATTAAGGCACAAGGAACCTGATATTCACCCGCCGGGAACTGTTTCGTATAACTTCCGGGAATTACAACTGAACGGGCCGGAACTCTACCTTTAATTTCAACCGGTTCAGGTCCGGTAACGTCGATGATTTTGGTGGAAGCGGTAAGCACAACATTCGCTCCCAAAACGGCTTCTTTCTCAACATGAACCCCTTCAACAACGATACATCTTGATCCAACAAAAACGTTATCTTCGATGATTACAGGGGCAGCCTGAAGCGGCTCCAAAACGCCACCAATACCTACTCCACCACTTAGATGAACATCTTTTCCGATTTGTGCACAACTTCCAACGGTTGCCCAAGTATCCACCATTGTTCCTGAATCTACATAAGCTCCGATGTTAACGTATGAAGGCATCAGAATTACCCCCGGCGCAATATAAGCACCCTCACGGGCAACAGCATGCGGCACTACCCGAACTCCTTTTTCAGCATAATTTCTTTTCAACGGCATTTTATCGTGAAATTCAAAAGGCCCCACTTCAATGGTTTCCATTTTCTGAATCGGGAAATACATAACGACCGCTTTTTTTACCCACTCGTTCACTTTCCAGCCATTTTCTGTAGGTTCCGCAACACGAAGTTCCCCTAAATCCAACTGACGGATTACTTCACGGATTGATTTTTGGCTGTCTTCATTTTTTAAAAGTTCACGGTTATCCCAAATATTTTCGATGGTTTGCTGTAACATAATTGATTTTTATTGATAATAATAATTGCTGCAAATTTACAAAACTCTTCTTGCGAAAAGGTAGGCTTTGTTCCAATATCTTTCGTTAAGAGAAGAAATAATGACTCCTTTAGACGTAGAAGCATGAATAAATTTTACTTCGCCATTATTTCCGATATCGTGAACAATACCGACATGAGAAACTTTGCTTCCTCCCGAAGTTGCGAAAAACACCAGATCACCAGGCTTTGCATCTCTGATACTTATTTCTTTGCCAGTATTGGACTGATCTTCAGAACGCCGCGGAAGTTTGGTGTTGTTTTCATCAAAAACTTTCGAAACCAAACCTGAACAGTCAAAACCGGCAGAAGTATTTCCGGCGTATTTGTAAGGAGCTCCAAGGTATTTCTGTGCATCTTTCAGCACTTCCTGAATCTGGGCGTTTACCTTTCCGGAAAAATTGGATTCCAGCGTTTTCAGATCAGGAGTTTTGGCGACAGTTTTTGTGGGAATACTTCTTTTGACTACCGTTTTTGAAGTTCCGCAGGAAACTACAAAAAGTAATGCAAGTACTGCAAGTAGAGCGTTTTTCATTTTTTATCAGAGCGGTTTTTCAAAAATAGTAAAATTATTTTCATTTTGACGTAATTTTGCTGATTTTCCTTTGTTAATAAATGTTTTTTGAAGTTTCAGACCACATTTTTACCTGATTTCAAAAAAAAGGATTTATATTTAAAATTCTCAATTACGAAAAGCATACAATGACCATTTCCGAACTTAAGCAAATTTTCAAAAAGGAATTATCTGCAATTTATTCTGAATCTGAAAGTACCGAACTCTACTCTATTTTCTGCAGCACTATTTTGGGTCTTGATAAATTTCAGCAAAGACAATCCTCTGAAAGAATTATTACTCAGAATGAATGCGAAAATTTTAAAAAAATTATCGGTGAACTGAAAACCGGCAAACCTTTTCAGCAAATATTAGGTGAAACTGAATTTTATGGACTTCAATTTTTCGTGGATAAAAATGTGCTGATTCCAAGACCGGAAACGGAAGAGCTTTTGGAACTTGCCATCAGTGAAATTAAGAAATTGGAATTGAATCATTCTGTTTTTAAAATTCTGGATATTGGCACCGGAAGTGGAATTATTCCGGTGGTGTTGAAGAAACATTTTCCTGACGCGATCGTTTCTGCGATTGATTATTCAGAAAAAGCGCTGGAAACTGCGAAGAAAAATGCAAATTTCCACCATGTTGAAATTAACTTTATTCACCAGGATTATCTGAATGAAAATTTGAGTGAAGTTTATGATATTATTATTTCCAATCCGCCTTATATTGGAATTGAGGAAGAAACGGAAATTGCAAATTCTGTAAAGGAATTTGAGCCCAAAATGGCTTTGTTTTCACCAACTTCCAATGCCTTAATTTTTTATGAAAAAATTGCAGAAGACTGCAAAATTCATCTTTCTGAAAAGGGAATGGTTTTTCTGGAAATCAACCAGAAACTGGGTGAGGAAACGAAAGATCTTTTTTCAGAAGTTTTATCTGAAGTTCATCTGGTAAAGGATTTGTCAGGAAATGACAGGTTTGTTTTCGGGAAGAAGTAGAATTATCTGTGATTTTTCGGCAAGCAACATGGTGAAAAGTTTCCATGAGGCGCGAGCGAAGCGAGCGCCGAAAAGTGAGTTGTAAATCTTCAGAAAAGAAAACCGCACGAAATTCTAGCCCCGGTTGAAGTGGAAATCCTTTATAATTGGCGCGGTGGCGTAGCCGCCGCGCCAATTATAAAGATTGTAACGGAAAACGGGACCGAACTCTAAAAGAAGAAATCCCTTTGTTGCTCCTAAAAAAATTACCCTATTTTCTTTTTCACGAAAACCATATACGCCATATAAATCAGTGGCAACGACATGATCCCCAGGAAAAGTGAATTTTCGATGGCCCGTTCAGGCTGCAGTGCAACGGCATAAACTAATCCGAAAAAAGCTCCTCCCATGTGCGCCGCATGTCCGATATTGTCGTGCTCGCGAGGATTCAGCATGCTGTAAACTGAATATCCGAAATATACCAGTCCGAAAATATATCCGGGAATTGGGATGGGGATAAAGAAAAAGTAAATTCCCAAATCGGGAATCATTGCGATGGATGCGAATAAAATTCCGGAAACTCCGCCACTCGCACCGATCGCAGAATACCATGACTGGTTTTTATACAGATACAGTGAAAATATGTTTCCTAGAAGGATGGAACCAAAATAAACGAGTAAAAAGCCAAAATCTCCGAAAGCCTGAATAACTATAGGACCAAAGAAATACAGCGTCATCATGTTAAACACCAAATGCATCAAGTCCCCATGCAGAAAACCTGCAGAAATAAGCCTTACATATTCTTTATTCTTAAGAATTGCGCCTACATTGAACTTGTATTTCTCGAAAATATTTGGATTGTTGAACGCAATATAACTGATGATTGCCGTTGCTGCGATAATAATGATAAGTACTGTGCTCATATTTTTTAATAAAATAAAAAGTTTCAGAAACCTGAAACTTTAGTTTAAACAATTTCTGAAGTTAAACTTCGGGATATTAATTTTTCGTGCATCGGTTTCAGGACTTCCAGACTGCCCGTTTTTACGGTACATTTTCCTTTGTAATGTACTAAAATGGTACACTGTTCGGCCTGTTCCAAAGTGTGTCCGCAAATTTCGATGAGACATTCAATTACATAATCGAAAGTGTTTACATCGTCATTCCAAAGAACGAGTTTGTACACTTCGTCTTCTTTTTCCAGCAGGGCAACGTCTTCTTCGTATTCCCGCTCCGGTTTTTCGTAATCTTTTACGAAACTGGGATATATTGAATTAAAAAGCATGGAATTTACATTTAAATTTCATTAGTTTCTTCTGACAAATCATCAGCAATTCTCGGTTCTTCGTAAACGAGTTCCACCAAATCAACACTTTTGTTCTGCATTTTCAGAATTTTCACATGATAATCATTGATCTTAAATTCCTGATTTTCTTCCGGTATATCTTCCAGTTCATGCAAAATAAATCCGGCTAATGTATTGTATTCTCCGTCTTCTGAAAGCGGAAACTTCTTTGGTAAATGTTCATTAATCTCGTCCATCGGCTGTGTTGCCTGAACCCAGAAAACATTTTCGCCTACTTTGTCAACAATTTTTTCCTCGTCATCTTCTTCATCCTGAATTTCACCAACCAGTTCTTCCAGAATATCTTCCAAAGTGATAATCCCTTCTGTTCCTCCAAATTCATCAATAACTACCGCTAAATGTTGCTTTTTCTGCTGGAAAACCTTCAGTAAGTCGGAAATCTTTTTGCTTCCAACAACGAAAAATGCTTCCCGCATCAGTTCTTCTAATACCTCATGGTCAATTTCGCCTTTTCTTTTGATGTATTCGCGGATGATTTCCTTGGCATAAAAGATTCCAATAATATTGTCGATAGAGCCACTGAATACCGGAATTCTGGAGTAACCTCCATCCATAATTTTAGAAATGATTTCCTCCACAGAATCTTCGATATCAATAGACGAAATATTCTGCCTCGGCACCATAATCTGCTTTGCAGAGTGATCGGTAAAATCAAAAGCATTTTTAATAATCTCGTAATTTTCTTCTTCAATTTCTCCTGAATCAGCAGACTGTTTCACCAAAAGCTGAAGTTCTTCCGTGGAGTGAATTTCGTGTTCAGAAGCAGGATGTATTTTCATTAAACGCAACACGCCATTTGACATCTTATTCATCGTCCAAATGAAAGGTTTGAAAACCACATAAAACACTCTTAATGGCATTGCAATGGCCATAGTAGTCGCTTCTGATTTACGGATAGCGATAGATTTCGGAATCAATTCACCGAAAACAATATGCATCACCGTAATTAAAAGAAAACTTATCACCAACGAGATGGTGGTGATGGTAGCCTGATCTATGGCCACATTAAAATAGTGGAAAATATTTTCGATGACGTGGTGCATCGCACTTTCGCCGACCCAACCTAAGGCTAGAGAAGCAAGTGTAATACCGAGCTGTGTTGCTGAAAGATATTCATCAAGA
Source organism: Bacteroidota bacterium (assembly GCA_018902795.1). GTDB lineage: Bacteria > Bacteroidota > Bacteroidia > Flavobacteriales > Weeksellaceae > Kaistella. The sequence goes on from JAHIQD010000004.1 coordinate 261,826, forward strand.
TGTTTGATGATGTGCTCTGCCTGCTTCGCCATAGCATTACCTTCGGCGGCTTTGAGCTGTATTTGGGAATAACGAACTTTAACGATAGAGAATTCTGCGGCTACGAAAAAACCATTGAGTACTACTAAGAATAGGGCTAATAAAAGCTTGACGACGTCTGAGTCCATTTAAATTTTTAAAATATTTGGTACAAAGATATATAAAATTAAATAATTAAAATGTCGCATATCGGATGCTGGTTGCGGTTTCAAAATTAAATATCATAAAAAAAGCACCGAATAATTCCGATGCTTTTATATATTTAAATACTGATTCTTAAGTATTTTTCAGTGCTTCTGCACCGGATACAATTTCCAGAATTTCATTGGTAATTGCTGCCTGTCTTGCTTTGTTATAAAATATTTTCAGATCATTTCTCAAGGCTTCAGCATTATCAGTTGCTTTGTGCATTGCCGTCATTCTCGCTCCGTGCTCTGATGCAATTGAATCAAGAATTGCTTTATAAACCTGAGTTTTGATGGACTTAGGAATCAAAACATTAAGGATTTCAGCAGCATTCGGTTCGAAAAGATAATCTGTATTTGCAGTTCCTTCCTTTTCGCCCATTGCAATTGGTAAAACCTGTTCGGTCTGTACTTCCTGCGTTGCAGCATTGATGAATTTATTATAAATAACAAAAACCTTATCGAATTTTTCTTCTTTATAATCTTTCATCACGTGCTCCATAAAGTTTGAAACCACCTGGAAACTCATTCCATCGAAAATTGCACTTTGGTTATCGTACACTTTTCGGGATCTTCTTACTGCATCATACACTTTTTTACCAACAGAAAGGATTTCTACTTCGTGCTGTGCATTGCCAATGGTGCTGTTCAGTTCTTTAATTACTGAAGAGTTGAAAGCTCCTGCAAGACCTTTGTTTGAAGTAACTACAATATAAAGAACTTTTTTCACTTCTCTTTCTGCAGTGAAGGTTGAAACACCTTCCAAATCGGTTGTGGAACTTACGTTTTCGATAATTTCCTGCAGTTTTTCTGAGTAAGGTCTCAACATTACAATAGCATCGGTTGCTTTCTTCAGTTTCGCTGCCGAAACCATTTTCATCGCACTCGTGATTTGCATTGTAGAAGAGATCGAAGTAATTCTTCCGCGTATTTCCTTTAAGTTTGCCATTCTATGGATTGAAAATTTAAAATTCAATATTCAGAAATTCTCATTCTGAATATTGAATATTGAATTAATTTTAGTTGTATTTAGAAGCCAATTCTGTAGCAGCCTGCTTCAAAACTCCTGTAATGCTGTCATCAATTTTTCCTGCTTTGATGGCTGCCATAGTATCAGGATGTTTTGATCTTAAGAATTCTACATATTCTTTCTGGAATTCTTTTACTTTTCTGATTGGGATATTTCTCAATAAGTTTTCAGTACCTGCATAAATCATTGCTACCTGAGAATCTACAGGAAGCGGCGAGTTTACCGGCTGTTTCAGGATCTCTACGTTTCTCTCCCCTTTAGAAATTACTCCAAGAGTTGTAGCATCAAGGTCAGAACCGAATTTAGCAAATGCTTCCAATTCCTTATACTGAGCCTGATCCAATTTCAAAGTACCTGAAACTTTTTTCATTGATTTGATCTGAGCGTTACCACCCACACGCGATACAGAAATACCTACGTTAATTGCCGGACGAACACCAGAGTTAAATAAATCTGATTCCAGGAAGATCTGTCCGTCAGTAATTGAAATTACGTTCGTCGGGATATATGCAGAAACGTCACCCGCCTGAGTTTCAATGATAGGAAGCGCCGTTAATGAACCGCCACCTTTCACCATTGGTTTCAAAGATTCAGGTAAATCGTTCATTTGAGAAGCAATTGTATCATCTTTGATTACTTTCGCTGCTCTCTCCAACAATCTTGAGTGAAGATAGAAAACGTCACCTGGATAAGCTTCACGGCCCGGTGGTCTTCTCAACAATAGAGAAAGTTCACGGTAAGCTACCGCCTGTTTGGATAAATCATCATAGATGATCAAAGCCGGTCTACCAGTATCACGGAAATATTCTCCGATTGAAGCTCCAGCCATTGGCGCGTAAACCTGCATTGGAGTTGGATCTGAAGCATTCGCAGCTACAACAACAGTATAAGCTAAAGCTCCTTTATCTTCTAATGTTTTTACAATTTGTGCCACGGTAGAAGCTTTTTGTCCTACTGCAACATATATACAGAATACAGGCTCGCCTGCATCATAAAATTCTCTTTGGTTCAGAATCGTATCAATCGCCACGGTAGTTTTACCAGTTTGACGGTCACCGATGATTAACTCTCTCTGTCCTCTTCCTACAGGAATCATGGAATCAATTGCAACAATACCGGTTTGAAGCGGCTCAGTTACCGGCTGACGGAAAATTACTCCCGGCGCTTTTCTTTCCAATGGCATTTCGAACAGGTCACCAGTAATTGGTCCTTTACCGTCGATAGGGTTTCCAAGAGTATCAACTACTCTTCCCAACATCCCTTCACCAACTTTAATTGATGAAATTCTTTTGGTTCTGTTTACCGTATCACCTTCTTTTACCAATTTAGATTCACCAAGAAGTGCAACACCAACGTTATCTTCTGCAAGGTTCAAAACAATTCCTTCAATACCGCTTTCGAATTTTACCAATTCACCGTACTGAACATTTTCTAAACCGTATACTAAAGCGATCCCATCACCGATGGTCAATACAGTTCCTACTTCTTCCACATTAGACTGTGTGTCAAAGTTTGCCAACTGCTGTTTAAGAATTGCAGATACTTCTGCCGGATTTATTTCTGCCATTTTATGGTTGTTTTTGTCTTAATTTAATTGAAATTCTTTTTTTAGCTTGCTCAGTTTTGATTTTACCGAAGCATCTACCTGCTGATCGCCCACCCGTAAAATGTAGCCACCCAATAGCTCAGGATTGATAATAGATTTTACCTCGAACTTGTTATCATGATTCACCAGATTGGATGTTTTCAGGATGTTGCTGATGTTTTCAGAGGAAAGTGAAACAGCTGAAGTCAAAGTAATTCTCTGAACGCCTCTCATATCTTCCACTTTATTGATGAATTCCTGTGCGATGTTCTGCATCTGGCTTTCACGTCCGTGTTTAATGATCAGCTGAATAAGGCTTTTTGCAACCGGGCTAAAATCTTTGAAAATTTCCAGAGCAATGCTTACCTTTTTCTTTACATCAATAATCGGAGAACTGAAAAAACTCTGAAGTTCTTTAGATTTTTCAATGGTTTTCACAATGTCACCCATTTCACCAAAAACAGAATCAGTACTGCCCGACTCCTGAGTGAAATTAAGCAAACCCTGTGCGTATCTTTTTGCTACTTTACTTGTAAGCATTTTAGTTCAAATTAGATTTGTTAAGAATATTTTCAACCAAAGCGTTTTGTGCGCTATCGTTATCCAATTTCTGTTTCAGGATAGATTCAGCAATCGTTACAGACAATACTCCAATTTGGTTTTTAATTTCTGACATTGCTGCAGATTTCTCAGCCTGGATAGACTGTCTTGCCTGCTCGATCATTTTGTCGCCTTCAGCTTTTGCAATGTCTTTTGCTTCACCAACAATTCTGTCTTTAATTTCTCTTGCTTCTTTCAAAATATTATCACGTTCTACTTTCGCTTCACGGATGATTACTTCGTTTTCTGCTTTCAAATTCTGTACTTCCTGTTTTGCCAGTTTTGCCTGGTTAAGAGAATCAACAATGGTTACTTCTCTTTCGTTCACGGCATCCATAATTGGTTTCCACGCGAACTTTCTCAAAACGAAAAGCAAGATCAAAAAGATAACAGTCTGAATGATGAATAAACCTGATGAAAAATTTTCTAATAATCCCATAAGAGTTATAATAAAATATTGTAATTAATTTTTAATTTTTTAAAAAATCACCTGCCGTAACCAACCGTTCCCGGCAAGTGATAGAGTTTTGCAACTTCTTAGTTTACAGCAAATAATGCAGCAAACGCAACTCCTTCTACAAGAGCTGCAGCGATCAACATCGCAGTTTGAAGTTTACCAGCTTGTTCTGGCTGTCTAGCCATACCTTCCAAAGCAGCTGCACCGATTTTACCGATACCGATACCTGTTCCGATTACTACTAAACCTGCTCCAATGATTTTTGGAATTTCCATAATATATAATTTTAAAAAATTAGTCTCTTTTATTTTGAATTCAACAAAAGTGAATTCTTATATTTTTTTTGAATTCGCCAAAGGCAAATTCCTACTTATTAATGATGAGCCTCTTCGTGGTGATGCTCTTCATTAGCCATTCCGAAATATACTGCAGAAAGCATGGTGAAAATATACGCCTGTAAAAACGCTACCAACACTTCCAATAAATATAAAACGAAAGTTAAGAAAGGAAAAGCAACTCCTGCAATTACATTCTGGAAGTAATAAATCAAAGCAATTAAGCTCATGATGATAATGTGACCCGCAGACATGTTTGCAAATAGACGTATTAACAATGAAAAAGGTTTAATGAATAATCCCACGATCTCGATAGGCATCATTACGATTTTCATTGGCCAAGGCAATCCCGGCATCCAGAAGATGTGCTGCCAGTAATTTTTGTTCGCAGTAAACTGAGTAATTAAAAATGTAACGACTGCCAAAGCAAAAGTAATGGCCAAATTTCCGGTAACATTAATACCGAAAGGCATTAAACCAAAAATATTTAAGAACAGGATAAAGAAGAACACCGTTAAAAGATAACCCATGTATTTCTTGTATTTTGACCCAATGTTTGGTTTTGCAATCTCGTCTCTTACAAAAAGAATAAGCGGCTCAAATATTTTCCCAACCCCTGTTGGAACGAGTGAATTTTTATAACTTCTCGCCATTGAACCAAAAATCAATAACATCAGCAAACCGGTTACGATAATCATTAAAACACTTTTCGTGATCGAAAGGTCTAACACTTTTTCGTTGGTTGCGTGGTGATGCTCGTCCAGATTAATAGTTCCGGCAGCGTCAGTTTTATAAATTTTTTCGTGTGAAAGTTTGTAATAACCGCCTTTGCTTTCTACAGTAGCTTCACCGTGGTGAAATTCAGAGCTCATAAAAGCATGAAAGCCGTTTGCTTTGTCATAGAAAATTACAGGTAAAGGGAAACCGATGTGCTTTTCAGTACCATCGGCATTTTTCGCCACCATGATATCGAAACTGTGCCCATCCAACAAGTGATGATCAATAAAATTTTTATTTTCCGTCTTTATTTTATCAGCTTCAGAAACCGGGGCGGCAGCTTCAGTTCCAGTTGCAGGAGCCGTTGTAACCGTTGTTTCGTGTGCAGGAGCCACTACCGTTCCGTGCTGTGCAAACGATGTTGAAAATGTCGATAAAAAACCTATTACAAGTACTACTCTTTTCAGCATTGATATATCTTATTTTAAAGTTTTGCAAAAATAGAACAAATAATCATAATATAAAAATCAATTTTTACTGATTTTATTCATCTTTTTCATTCACCTCTGGATCTGTTGTTTGAATCAACTTGACCGAATACAGGGTTTCCAGAGCCAGCGAAATGAGGTACGGGAGAATAAAATGAATCTTATAGTTAGGAACTTCACTTAAATTAAGCTTTTTCATAATGAGAAACATGATCATTAATTTAAACATCACCAAACCCATAAAAGCAAACCCAATATAAGTGGGATATATCTTTTTGATGATGGAAAGAATCGTAATCACCATCGTGAAAAGCAGCGTAAGAAACAGATAATATTTGATAAAAGTGGTTTCGAAACCTATTTCCAAAATCTGCCAGATCGCGAAGTGGACAAAAAACATTAAAAAATAAAGGATAATATATAAGGTATTGTTTTTTAATTTCATCAGATGATATTTAATTTAAATAATGTAAAATTTTGAATTTAACTTTTGGTGCCACCACTTTTTTTCGCGTCGTCGTTCTGAACATTTTTCAACTGATGCAGAAGATTGTAAAAAGCGAGTCCCATTCCTAAAAACCCAATTCCGACGGTTAACAGATTGCTTTCAATCCCGAAATAGTCATTGAGTTTTTTTCCGCCCCAGAAAGCAAGTCCCATCGTAGCGAGCATTTGAAAAACGATGGCAGAATAAACGCCATACTGCCGAAGACCGTTCTTTTCGAACTTTTTTTCGTCTTCCCTGCTGAATTCCTGTTCTGTTGGATTTTCGTCGGACATTTTGTTTCGTTTCTGCAAATCTAATGATTATAGCACAATAGAAAAATTTTGAATTTTAAATTTCATCAAATTTCCGTATTTTTGCCCATCTTAAATATAAAACAATGTTCAACAGTTTACAGGATAAGTTAGATAAAGCGCTTCACAATCTTTCCGGGCGCGGAAAAATCACCGAGATTAATGTTGCGGAAACGGTAAAAGAAATCCGCCGTGCATTGGTTGATGCCGATGTTAACTATAAAGTTGCGAAAGATTTAACCAAAAGAGTTCAGGACACCGCTTTAGGACAAAATGTTTTAACAAGTTTAACACCGGGACAGTTGATGACCAAAATTGTTCACGACGAACTGGTAGGTTTAATGGGAGGAACTCACGAAGGAATTAATCTTTCCGGGAAACCAAGCGTTATCTTGATCGCGGGTCTTCAGGGTTCCGGTAAAACCACATTTTCCGGCAAACTTGCCAATTATTTAAAACTAAAGAAAAACAAAAAACCTTTATTGGTTGCCTGCGACGTTTACAGACCTGCAGCAATTGAGCAGCTGAAAATTCTGGGACAACAGACCGGAATTCCGGTTTATACCGAAGATGGCGCTGTAAACCCTTCTTCTATCGCTGAAAATGCAGTGAAATTCGCCAAAGAAAATAACCATGATGTTGTTATTGTAGATACGGCGGGTCGTCTCGCAATTGATGAGCAGATGATGAACGAAATTAAATCGGTTCATTATTTCATTAAGCCCGACGAAACACTGTTTGTGGTAGATTCCATGACCGGACAGGATGCCGTGAATACTGCGAAAGCATTTAATGAAGCACTGAATTTTGACGGAGTTGTTCTTACAAAATTAGATGGGGATACCCGCGGTGGTGCTGCTTTAACAATCCGTTCCGTTGTTGAAAAACCGATTAAATTCATTTCGACAGGTGAAAAAATGGAAGCGCTGGACGTTTTCTATCCTGAAAGAATGGCCGACAGAATCCTTGGGATGGGTGATGTTGTTTCCCTGGTAGAAAGAGCTCAGGAACAGTTTGACGAAGAAGAAGCTAAAAAACTTCATAAAAAAATCGCCAAAAACGAATTCGGATTTGATGATTTCTTAAAACAAATCAATCAGATCAAAAAAATGGGGAATATGAAAGATTTAATGGGAATGATTCCGGGAGTTGGTAAAGCTATTAAAGATGTGGATATTCAGGATGATGCATTCAAACACATTGAAGCAATCATTCATTCCATGACACCGGATGAAAGACGAAGACCTTCGATTATCAATACCCAAAGAAAAAACAGAATCGCAAGAGGAGCCGGAAGAAAAATTGAAGATGTGAATGCTTTGATGAAGCAGTTTGATCAGATGGGTAAAATGATGAAGATGATGCAGGGACCTCAGGGAAAACAGATGATGGAAATGATGAGCAAAGGAATGCCGAAAATGCCGGGTATGGGCGGTAATCTTTTTGGGAAGTAAAATCCTTTCGAACCTAAAAAAAAATCCTGAGAAATTATTCTCAGGATTTTTTTTGTACTCTTTAAAATTTAAAACTTATAACCTAAACCTAAATTTAAATAATTTGCTTTAACAGAATATCCGCTTGGTGCATTTTTTAAATGGTCATTCAGCTGAAAAGAATACCTGGCTTCAACAAAAAGTTTATCTGTAAATTCATAAGCAGTTCCCAAAGCTAAACCAAAATTCAGTGTATTATAATAATCAGGGATTGGATTCTCATCCAAATCGAAAGTAAACTGAGGGCCAAACTGAAGATTAAACTTAGGAGCTGCATAGTATTTAACGATCACAGGGATTTGTAATGCATTTGCATTATCGATAGAAGCAAAATTCAATGCAGGCTGAATTCTAAAATTATTTCCTGCAGCAATATCAGCAAACAATCCTGCGTAGAAACCTGTACTGTTGCTGGTTTCAGTACTCATAGGAGTTTTTGCTTTTGCAAAACCTGATAACATCCCGGCGTTTACACCAAATTTTGTCTGCGCGTTACCCGCTGTGAAAAGTGCCAATGCACCTACTAAAAATAGTTTTTTCATAAATTAATTAATTTGACCTACAAATATAAAATGCTTTTAACATATTTTAACATGATATTTGTCATAAAAAAATCCCGCATTTCTGCAGGATTGATATAATTATTTTAATGATTTTACTTACCAAATTTATAAGCTAAACCTACCTGAAATACATTGTTTTTTACAGAATCTCCCGAATTATCTTTTGCAATGTCGGTAAACCCTGCAACATATCTTGCCGTAAGACCAAAATTAGGAATGAAATAATATCCTGCTCCTAAACCGATCCCAAAATCAAAGCTGTTGATCTGATCCTTTACATCCAGTGTAGCACCACCGCCTTTCGCTTTAGCGCTCATTATAAAACTGAATTCTGGACCTGCCTCAAGATAAAACTGGGGAGTAGCATTGTACTGGAACATTACCGGAACAGACAGATAATCCAGATTTAGCGTAGCACCGCCACTTCCATCTTCTTTTGCTCCTTTGCCATTATAAAGCAACTCGGGCTGTATGCTGAAGCTCTCTGCCAATGGTGCATTCATAAACACTCCGGCGTTAAGGCCAATTTTGGATTTAGCACCGTCTGAGTTGGTTAAGTTCGAAACATTCATTCCGGCTTTTAAACCGAAAGTTTGTGCATTCGCTGCCGTAAAAAGTGCCAAAGCACCTACAAAAAATAATTTTTTCATGATTAATAATTTTATTTGGTTAATCAAATATAAAAATTATTTTTCTGAAATTAACAACTTTTTAACGTTTTTTATTAAAATTTATTATAACATACCAACAATCAATTAATAATAATCGTCAAAAAAGCTAAGAAGTGTACATTACTGATTATTCTTCGCGCTGCCTTTTTTCTTCGTTTCCATAAGCGTTGATGATTTTTCTTACCACCGGATGCCTCACCACATCTTCTTCCGTAAGGTGTACAAAACCGATTTCTTTTACATCTTTCAGGATTCTCATCGCTTCTTTCAGTCCGGATTTTTGTCTCATCGGTAAATCAACCTGACTCGGATCGCCTGTAATAATGAATTTGGCATTCATTCCCATTCTGGTGAGAAACATTTTCATCTGGGAATGAGTGGTATTCTGCGCCTCATCTAAAATCACAAATGCCTCATCCAAAGTTCTTCCTCTCATAAAAGCCAAAGGTGCCACTTCAATGACTTTCTTCTCAATATAACCTTCCAGTTTTTCATGAGGAATCATGTCCCGAAGCGCATCATAAAGCGGCTGTAAATAAGGATCGAGTTTCTCTTTCAAATCACCCGGAAGAAAACCTAAACTTTCCCCTGCTTCTACTGCAGGTCTTGTTAAGATAATTCTTTTCACCTCTTTATCGCGCATTGCCTTCACAGCCAATGCCACGCTTGTATATGTTTTTCCTGTGCCTGCAGGCCCTATTGCGAAAACCATATCTTTTTTTTCACACTCTTTTACGAGTATTTTCAGATTGGTGGTTTTGGCTTTGATGATTTTCCCGTTAACTCCCTTTACGATGATATCCTGATCGAAAACTAACTGTTTTTCGGTTTCGTCTTTAATATTAAGAAGACTTTCGAGATCCTTTAAAGTGATGGTATTATTTTCTGAGATAAAGTTTATAATATCATCGAGTTTGTTTTTCAGTACATCCAACGCTTCAGTATTGCCTAACGCAAACACAAAATGATCTCTTCCCGTAATTTTCAGTGTTGGAAAACTCGATTTCAGTAAATTGAAATGCTGGTTATTTACACCGTAAAAAGTTTTGGCATCGATGCCTGTAATTTCATAATTCAGTTCAAACATATGCGATGTTTAGGATTAATATTTTTTCTAAAATTATCGAAATAATTTTAAATATCCGATTATTATTTTCCACATTGAAGGGTAAATATTTTTTTTTAAGTTAAATTTGCGATTCTTTAAATTTCATCATGTCTGTTATTACATTCACTTCAGATTACGGTTTGGTAGATCACAGGGTTCCTTCTGTGAAAGGAAAGATCCTGAGTTTAAATGAAAATGTAAACATCATCGATATTTCTCACGAAATTCAGGCATATAACCTCCTACAGACTGCATATATCGTAAGAAATTCCTATTCTTCTTTCCCGAAGGGCACTGTTCACATTATTTCTGTAGACAGTTTTTATACCAAAGAGAGAAAATCTATTTTATATCAGGCGGACGGCCATTATTTTATCGCGGCAGACAACGGCGTTCTGAGTTTAATTTTTTATGATATTAAGCCCGAAGCGGTCTATGAAATTACCTTCAATAACAGGTTTGATGATGAAGTGAATTTTACTTCTACTGATATTTTTGCCCCCGTTGCGGTTCATCTTAAAAACGGAGGTTTACCGGAAGTAATCGGCAGAAAATTCAAGACACCAAAACAGCTCTCATTTCCGAGACCCGTGTTCAGCGAAAACGAGAAGATGATTATCGGCGAAATCATGTACATCGATAATTTCGGAAATGTCGTATCGAACATCAGCAAAAAATTCTTTGACAAAAACGCGGTAGGTTTCGACAGTTTCATCGTAAAGTTCAGAAACTTAGCACTTTCCAAAATTCACGGTCAGTACACTGAATTTGTAAACGACTGGGGAAATGAACACGAGTTTCATGGTAAATCAGCAGCCATTTTCAATGACGCGGGATTGCTGGAGCTTACCATCTACAAAGGCAACAGCCAAAACGGAGCGAAAACACTGTTCGGTCTGAAAGTGGGAGAAAACATTTATATAGAATTCCAGTAATTTATTTGAATAATTAAATAAAATAGCCGGCTCATCTGAACCGGCTATTTTATAATTTACAGAAAGTTTTCTATTTGATTACTTTCTTAGTTACAGTTTCTTTTGCAGTGGTTACACTCACCATATAAGTTCCTTTTGGATATGCTGAAAGATCAAGTTTTTCTTCCGATACATTCACCTGTACAGCATTTTTCACAAGTTTCCCTGAAGCATCCAATACCGAGTAGGAAAGGATTTTATCTTTCGAAGTAATCGAGAAAATATTTTTAACAGCAGTTTGAGAAATCTTTACCGAATTAGCCATTGAAGTTTCGCCTGTCGCTAAAGTAAGGCAATCAAAAGTGGAATTCCAGCCTGTTCCGGATACCCCTCCATCAGATATAAATCTCACGGTTATCGCACCTGTTGCATGAGTGGATTGGAAAGGGCCGGGAATTGTGTTGCCACTTAGCTGAGTTCCGTTGGCAAACCTTGGGGAACCTGTAGTTGGACCGTTATATACATTCATAAAATCGAAACCTGATTCTGTATCAAATTCGGTAAACGTAAGTTTCAATTTATCGCTTGCATTTGCAGGATAGAATGTTTTGGTAATAATCTGATTGTCACCGTAATTTGCACTTGCTCCGCCCGGATCAGTAAACTGAATTCCGCTACACCAGTTTGCATCAGTAAGGATCAGCTGCTCATAAGCATATGCCTGTGGACCTGAACATTCTGTTCCAACCGAGACATTGTAATAAGTTCCTTCATTTAGATTTGTAAAATTCAATACTTTAGAAGAACTAACTCCTGAAACCACCACAGTACCGTCCATTTTAGCCAGTTTATACTTCCAGCTGGTTGCTGTATTATCTATGATGGTAGCCGCTGCAGAATTGTTAGTAACATTTGCAATACTCATTCCGGTTATGGTCAGCGCACAGGAGGCAACACAGTCTGTTCCCAAACATCCTTTTGAGTTTACTGTATTTCTGATCAAAGCTCCCGGTTGCGGGCCAAAACCATTAGCGAAATTAATCCCAACAGAAGAAACCAAGTGACAGTAACTCATAATGGTGCCTCCAGTTCCGGTAGGTAGCGGTCCCGCAGCACACGTTCCATTTCCGGCATTTCCGGATGCAGGTCCACAGCCATCAATTCTTGTATTATTTCCGTTCCAGGAACAGTCGTGAGTATGAGGCGATCCCAAATTATGCCCGATCTCATGGGTCATCGCTTCAATATTCCATGAGTAAGTGGGGACGTTTGCGTAAGCGAAATTTACTCCGGAGTAAGAATATTTGTAAGTGCCGCAAAGTGCATTTACCCAGGCGATACTTGTTGTGGCAGGATTTCTCAAGAGCTGCGCAATATCTCCGTTAAATGAGGTACGGGTATTTCTGAACTGATTTAAAATTTCTGATGGTGTTCCGGCGTAAGGATCTGTTGTCGTCCATACCATAACCGCGCTCAACGCAACTGTAACCCCATCGTTGGCATATAATGTAGAAATATTATTGTGCATTGCAGTCACCCAGTTTGTCGTAGTGGTAACATTAGAACCATTCTGAGTATACGGACCAAAACCTGCTTCATAATATATTCTAACGCAGTTATCTGTTTTCTTTGCCGTCATTGTTTTAGGATCGTAAGAAGGCGCAGGCATTTTCTGGTTTTCAATCAGGTCTTCTGCTGAACATGAAAACGGGTTGTCTCCCTTCAGTTTCTGATCATTATAGGAAACATAACTGTCAGCATTTTTTGCTTTACCAATGACAATATTACCGATATCTTTGATTGAGGTAACGCCAACTACATCGTCATTAAAAAAACTTATGGCCACAAGAGACTCATTATCACCCTTTACAATTCCCTGATAATATACGCCTGGAGTATAATTGATATACCCTTTATCGGTATTCAGTTTAAAATCCTGGGTGAAAAAATTGTTTTTTACAAGTTCTACCGTAATATTTTTTCCTTCAAACGGAAAATTCATTTCCAGCGCTTCGGGTCTTTCGGAATTAATTCGCTGAAGCTCCGTAGAATTTAATTTCATCACTGTGATATCATCGGCAGCAGCCTTATAAAGCGCCTGCTTCTGTGCTGACGGATCTACAGTGAAGGGGCTGTATTTTACAAACGTTTTGTTAGCGGTATGCGAATTTTTTACTTTCTCAGCAATAGGTTTCAAATTCTGAGAAAAGCCAAAAGAGAAAAATACCAAACTGCAACACAATTGGAAAATTCTTTTCATAATTATCAATTTATAATTTGTTATGGTGCAAAAAAACTAAAAATAAATTGAAAATTCCCAAAAAAAATCAATTTTAACATAAAAGACGGGCATGAAATCGGCAGAGTCTTTTATAAACATAAATCTTCTACTTTACTGAATGGTTCCCGCCATAATAAACAAAAAAACCGCAAGTTCATAAGAACTGGCGGTTTATACTTATAGAAAGTGTTCTATTTGATTACTTTCTTTATGACAGTTTCTTTAGCAGTGCTTACACTCACCACATAAGTTCCTTTTGGATATGTTGAAAGATCAAGTTTTCCTTCCGTTGCATTCAGCTTAACGGCATTTTTCAGCAATTTGCCTGAAACATCAAATACTGAATATGAAAGTATTTTATCTCCTGATGTAATCGAGAATATACTTTTAGCGTCTGTTTGCGAAATATGTACTGAATTTGTTACCGAATTTTCATCCGTTGCAAGACTGACGCACTGGAACGAAGCATTCCAGCCGGCGTCATTTGTTGCTCCGTCAGAAACAAATTTAACGGTAATCGCACCCGTCGGATGTGTAGACTGAAAAGGACCGGGAATGGTGTTTCCGCTTAACTGGATTCCATTGGAAAATCTTGGAAAAGCAGTGCTTGGCCCGTCATAAACATCCATAAAATCAAAACCTGCTTCTGTATTGAACTGCGTAAACGTAAGTTTTAATTTATCACTTGGGTTGGCAGGAAAGAACGTCTTCGTCATATTTATATTATCGCCGTAATTTGCAGCGGTACCGCCAGGATCAGTAAAAGCTATTCCGGTACACCAGTTTGCGTCAGTAAGAAAAGTCTGCGAGTTGCTGTAAGCCAGCGGACCGGAGCATTCATTTCCTACAGAAATCGTGTAATAAATTCCTGGGCTAAGATTTGTAAAATTTAATACTTTAGAAGAAGTCACTCCCGAGGCGATCACAGTTCCATCATTTGTGGTTAGTCGGTATTTCCAGCTGGTTGCGGTATTGTCAACAATGGTGGCAGTAGCGGAGTTGGCAGTAACGTTTGAAACCGTTAAGCCGGTAATGGTTACTGGACAGATAGTAATACAGTTGGTTCCCAAACATGCCTTGGAATCTACGGTACTTCTGATTAAAGCTGCGGGTTGCGGTCCGAAACCGTTTGCGAAATTGATTCCTACAGAAGACACTAAATGACAGTAACTCATAATCGTTCCCCCTGTTCCGGTCGGAAGCGGTCCGGCAGGACATGTTCCGGTTCCGGGATCTCCGGATACCGGTCCGCAACCGTCGATCCTTGTATTATTCCCGTTCCATGCACAGTCGTGCGTATGAGGTGATCCCAAATTATGCCCAATTTCGTGGGTCATTACTTCGATATTCCAGGAATAGGTAGGAACGTTACTGAAAGCTAAATTAACACCGCAATAGGAATGTCGAAAAGGTGTACACAGCGAATTAACCCAGGCAATACTTGTTCCCGCTGGATTTCTTAAAAGCTGAGCCACATCTCCATTAAACGTCGTGCGTTTCTCGGTAAACTGAGTTAATATTTCCCCCGCAGTTCCAGCATAAGGATCAGGAGTTGTCCATACAAAAACCTCGCTGAGGGCAACGGTAATTCCATCGTTTGCAAACAAAGTGGCAACATTGTTGTGCATCGCGGTTACCCAGTTTACCGTTGCAGGAACACTGGAACCGTTTTGGGTGTAAGGTCCGAAACCTGCCTCATAATAAATTCTCACGCAGTTCACGGTTTTCATCGCCGTCATTGTCTGAGGATTATAAGAAGGCTTTGTCAGCTTTTGGTTTTGAATCAGTTCATCTGCAGAACATGAAAAAGGATTGGTGCCTTTAAGTTTCTGATCGTTGTATGAAACATAATCTTCAGCATTTTTTACTTTACCGATAACTATATTTCCCACATCTTTCACAGAGGTCACCCCTACTACATCATCATTAAAAAAACTGATCGCTACCAAAGATTCGTTATCACCTTTTACAATACCCTGATAATACACTCCCGGCGTATAATTTATAGAGCCCCTTGAAGTATTGACTTTAAAATCCTGAGTAAGAAAATTATTTTTTACAAGCTCCACCGTAATACTTTTCCCTTCAAACGGAAAACTCATTTCCAGCGCGTCGGGCTTTTCTGCAGTCACCCGCAGAATTTCCGATTTATTTAATTTCATTACAGTGATACCCTCAGCGGCATTTTGATACATATTTTGCTTCTGCCCTGACGGATCTGAAGTAAAAAAACTGTATTTAACAAACGTCTTATTCGCATTGTGCGAATTTTTAACCTTTTCAGCAACTGGCTTGAGATTTTGTGAAAAACCTATGAAGAAAAAAACCAAACTGAAACACAATTGGAAAAATTTTTTCATAATCATTTAAATTTGTGTTATTAATATGCAAAAAAACTAAATATAATTTATATTTTACGTTAAAAAAATGATTTTAACAGAAACTTATGACAATGTCCATTTACAATTTTTATAACCAAAATCTTTTATCTTTGCACTAAATTTTTCAGATGCTTTACACCATTCTCAAAGCTGTTCACATCATTTTTATGGTCAGTTATTTCGCCGGTATTTTTTACCTCGTCCGGCTGTTTGTTTACTACAAAGACACCGACGGTTTTCAAGAAAATAAAAAGCAGGTTCTTCGCGAACAGTATGTATTCATGGCGAGAAGATTATGGAACATCATTACCGTTCCTGCAGGAGTTATCATGCTTTTGAGCGGTGTAACGTTAATTATTTTAAATTCCGGATTAATGAAAATGCCGTGGTTCCACCTCAAACTCACTTTCTTATTAGGGCTCGGGATTTACCATTACTGGTGCTGGAAAAAAGTGCTGCAGATGAAAAATCTTAACGGAAATATACTTCCCATCAAAAATATCCAACTCAGACAGGCCAATGAAATTGCAACTTTTATCCTGTTTCTGGTAGTGTTCACCGTCATTTTAAAATCAATGGTGATTGAATTCTGGTGGCAATTAATCACAGGATTTTTCGTTCTGGTCTTTGTAATTATGACGACTGTAAAACTGGTAAACAAAAACAAAAAATAGACTTGAATATCATTGAGGCGAATTTTCCCCACTTCAATTTTTATATTTGAAATTTAATTATGATAGCAATATTTAAAAAGGAACTTTGGAGTTATTTTGGAAACTGGAGTGCATGGCTGATTATCGGTGCGTTCAGTTTAATAGGAACACTCTTTTTATTTTTCTTTGAAAATGACTCTAACATTTTCGATATCGGGACAGCTTCCCTGCAAAGCTATTTCGTTCTTGTGCCGTGGTTACTGATGTTTATTATTCCAGCGGTTTCTATGAAAACACTGGCGGAGGAGCAACAGTCCGGAACTTTGAACTGGCTTTTTTCACAACCTGTAAAAATCTCTGAAATTGTTCTTGGGAAATTTCTTTGCGTTTGGCTGGTCGGTATTCTCTGTTTGCTGCCGTCGCTTGTTTATTTTTATACTATCTACGTTTTGGGAGTTCCCGAAGGAAATATCGATTTAGGAGCCACTTTCGGAAGTTATTTTGGTTTAATTATTTTAACGGCAGCCTTTTCCGCAGTTGGAATTTTAGCTTCATCGCTTTCCCAAAACCAAATCATGGCGTATCTGCTCGGCGTTTTCATGTGCTTTATTTTCTATTTTGGAATTGAGCAGCTTGCGAGTTAT
This sequence comes from Bacteroidota bacterium, assembly GCA_018902795.1. Classification (GTDB taxonomy): domain Bacteria; phylum Bacteroidota; class Bacteroidia; order Flavobacteriales; family Weeksellaceae; genus Kaistella. The sequence goes on from JAHIQD010000004.1 coordinate 278,768, forward strand.
AAATTATTGGGCGGCGCGGATTATTTTCTCTCGACCCTTGGTTTTTATCAGCATTTTCTTGCATTTACACGGGGCTTAATCGATACAAAAGATGTTTTCTATTTCCTTTTCGTGATTGGAATCTGTCTGTTTTTGGCTAAAATTTTTGTGGAAAAGAAAAAATAACAGAAATTATTTTAGAAATTAAGAAATGAACAAAAAAAATATCATCTATATTATTCTTGCGGTCTTTTTATTGGCTGGCGTTTTCGGAATTTTTTCTAAACGTCTGGATCTGACTCAGGAAAAAAGATACACCCTTTCCGATTCTACCGTTAAAATTCTTGAATCTGTAAAAAAGCCTCTGAAAGTAGATGTTTATCTGGAAGGTGACTTTCCGGCAAGTTTCCGTCAGCTGCAGAATGAAACAAAATTCATGCTTGAGGAATTCAGAAAAATCAATCCGAAAATCGATTTCAGATTCATCGATCCCATTAAAACCAAAATGTCGAAAGATACTTTAGCCGCAATGGGAATGCAGCCTTCTATCCTTCCTGATATGAAGGACGGTAAAATTTCGGAAATCGTCATGTTTCCGTTTGCCGCCATTAAATATGATTCCTACGGAGCTTCAATTCCTTTAATTATTAATCAGACAGGTATCGACGCATCCGAACAGCTTACCAGATCCATCGAAAATCTTGAATATAATTTCGCTTCCAATATTAAAGCAATTACTGAAGAACGTAAGAAAAATATAGGAATTCTGATTAATCAGGATGAATTGGGTCCTGAGCAGTTTCAGGGTTTTATGGAAATGGCACTCGAAAGTTACAACGCGGGTCCGGTAATTCCTGCCAACCAGAAAGAACTTTCTTTGGCTGATGTCCCGAAACTGAAAAATATGGATGCCATTGTGATTGCAAAACCCAGAAAAGCTTTCACTGAAAACGAAAAAGTAATTATGGATCAGTACATCATGAACGGCGGAAAAACGCTATGGATGATTGATGCCGTCAACGCAGAAATGGACACCCTTTTTCAGTCGAAAAAAATTATGGCATATCCGATGGACACCAATCTTACGGATTTCTTTTTCAATTACGGAATCCGGATAAATCCGGGATTGGTAAAGGACATGAAAAAATCGGCACTGATCAGAATTGTTTCCGGTGAAGTTGCCGGAAATCCACAGTTCAGCAGTTTTCTCTGGCCCTATTTCCCACTCGGAATTGCTGAGACTAAAAACCCGATTACCAAAAATATCAATCCTGTGAAATTTGAATTTCCGACTTCGATTGATACATTGGGAAGAAAAAATATTAAAACCCGTGTACTTTTCGAATCGAGCGAAAGAACGAATGTGAAACAGGTTCCTAATTATGTTGCTTTGGGAGAAATTGTAAGTGCTGATTCTTTAAGTGAATTCGACAAACCTGCGGCTCCGAAAATATTCGCGGTAAGTTTAGAAGGTAAATTTACTTCCGCTTATGCATCAAGAAGTGAAAGAAATGCTTATCCGGGTTTCAAAGCACAAAGTGTTGCCAATAAAATGATCGTGGTTGCAGACGGTGATATTGGAAGAAACCAGGTTTACAAAGGAAAACCGCTGCCTTTAGGTGAAGATCTGCTGACGAAACAAACTTACGGAAACGAACAGTTTCTGAGAAATGCGCTGGATTTTCTTTTGGATGATTCCAATTTAATGGAACTCAGAAACCGAAATATTGAAGCCCGACCGCTCGACAGACAGAGAATTGATGAAGAAAAAACGAACTGGCAATGGATTAATTTACTGCTTCCTTTGGCCATTATCGGTTTGTTGGGCGCAATTTTCTTCTGGCTCAGAAAAAAGAAATTCGGGTAAATAATTTCAAAAGATAAAAAACGGTTTTAAATATTTTGAAACCGTTTCTTTTTAAACATCTTTGATAAAATCTTCGTATTCATAATAAAACCTTTCAAAACCTTCCATCTTCTCCACAAAAAACTCGAAAGTTTTCTGCCAGGTGTTTTTATTGAAAACAGAAACATTTTCTAAAGTCACCCAAACTCTTGAGATTACTTTTCCGTTTTCCAAAGTGTAAAATTCATCTTTCATGAATTCGCCCACCTCTTCTTTCAGTAGGTCTTCCAAAGACCAAATCTTTTCGTAATACGCGTTACGGAAGAGTTCGTCTTTCATTTCGATATCAATGGAGACTTCTGCTTTTTTGTTATCGGCATAAAATTTAAAAGAAAAATCTTTTATTTTGGTATCATAAAGCAGCCATTTCCTCGGAAAACTCTTCCCGAAAGCGATCCAAAAATCTTTTTTAAGCTGCTGCGCCTCCTGCTTACTGAACATAGTGAAATATTGTTTTTGCGAACTTAAGGAATTTTTCAGTTTTTAGCCGACACTTTTATCTCAGAAGGTTTTATTATTTTTACACCATGTTATCTAAAAAATCACAGTATGCTTTGCGGGCCCTTTCCTATCTTGTTGCAAAACAGGAAGAAGGTCCTGTTTTAATTTCAGAAATTGCGGAAAAGAAAAAAATTCCTATTAAATTTCTCGAAAATATTCTTCTCGAATTAAAGAAAGCAGAGATTCTTGACAGTAAAAAAGGGAAAGGCGGCGGCTATTTTTTCAATGCAAATCCGAAAGAAATTTCTCTTGCCCGAATCATCCGCCTGGTCAACGGACCTATCGCAATGCTGCCGTGTGTAAGCCTTAATTTCTACGAAAACTGCATGAACTGTAATGAGAAGCATTGCGCCTTACACGATGTCTTAATAGAAGCTCGGGACGCGACACTCGCTGTGCTGGAAAAAAAATCACTTCTCGATTTGAGGGATTAGGCTTTTTTTGATTTATTAGTCTACCAGTTTTGTAGATTAATAATTAAGAACTAAATTTGCCGGCAACTTATCCCTACTTTATGCTTTCACAAGAAGATATTCTGTTCATCGAAAATCTACCGGCTGAAGACAGTTTACGTCACATTTCAGAAAAATTTTCTGAAGGCTCTGTTTTTTCCACTTCTTTAGGACAGGAAGATCAGGTAATCACCGATATGATCTTCAGAAATCAGCTTCATATTAAAGTTTTCACTTTGGATACCGGAAGGCTTTTTTATGAACATTACGAACTGCTTTCACAGAACAATGCACGGTACAAAACCAAAACTGAAGTCTATTTTCCCGATGCACAGGACGTGGAAAAATATGTGAATGAGAAAGGAATCAATGCGTTTTTTAATTCCGTAGAAAACCGAAAAGAATGCTGCTACATCCGAAAAGTAAAGCCTCTGAACCGCGCTTTGGAAGGCGCCAAAATATGGATTACCGGTTTACGGAGCGAACAGTCGGAAAACCGCGAAAATATGAAAATGGTCGAATGGGACAACGAAAAAAAACTTTTCAAATTCAATCCGCTGATTCACTGGACTTATCAGGATGTTTTAGATTACATCAAAATGAATAATGTTCAGGATTTGCCTCTTCATAAAAAGGGTTTCATCAGTGTTGGCTGCAAACCCTGCACCCGGGCAATTACTGAGGGAGAAAATCCAAGAGCGGGCCGCTGGTATTGGGAAGAATCCCAGAAAGAGTGCGGACTGCATTCCAAATAATTCCTTTCTTAAACCTCATCGTCCTTTTCAAATTTAAAGAAAATCTCAAGAACTTTTAGTTTACCAATATGAACAAATATAAATTAGACTATCTGGAACAGTTAGAAGCTGAAAGCATCTTTATTATGCGTGAAGTGGCGGCACAGTTCGAGAAACCTGCATTACTTTTCAGTGGCGGAAAAGATTCCATCACCCTGGTTCATCTCGCAAAAAAAGCTTTTGCACCCATGAAAATTCCATTTCCGCTTGTTCATATTGATACAGGACACAATTTCACAGAAGCTTTACAGTACCGCGATAATTTAGCGAAAGAAATAGGCGCCGAACTCATCGTAAGAAAAGTTGAAGATACCATCCGTGAGAAAAAGCTCACTGAACCGAAAGGTAAGTTTGCATCAAGAAACTGGCTTCAAACCCATACGCTGCTTGACACGATTGAAGAATTTAAATTCGATGCCTGTATCGGCGGTGCACGACGTGACGAAGAGAAAGCCAGAGCCAAAGAACGCTTCTTCTCCGTGCGGGATGAATTCGGCCAGTGGGAACCCAAACTTCAGCGACCCGAACTTTGGAACATCTACAATGGCCGAATTCATAAAGGAGAAAACGTAAGGGTTTTTCCGATCTCAAACTGGACCGAACTCGATGTTTGGAATTATATCCGAAAAGAAAAAATTCAGCTTCCTTCCATTTATTTCGCGCACCAGCGTGATGTAATTGAACATGAAGGCCAGTTAATTGCTGTTTCCGATTTTATTACCATTGACGAAAATGATACAGTACTCAATAAAAAAGTACGGTACAGAACTGTAGGCGACATGACGTGTACTGCAGCGGTAGAAAGCAGCGCACAAACACTGGATGAAGTAGTAAACGAAATTACAGCTTCCAGAATCTCAGAACGGGGCGAAACAAGAATTGATGACAAAGTAACCGAAGCTGCTATGGAAGACCGAAAAAAAGGCGGCTATTTTTAACCGGAACAATCAGTAAATTTCACTCGTTCCCTCTAATTTATTACTATTTTAAACATGGATATATTAAGATTTATCACCGCCGGAAGTGTTGATGACGGAAAAAGCACCTTAATCGGAAGGCTGCTTTACGACAGCAAAAGCATTTTAGTAGACCAGCTTGAAGCCCTGGAACAGCAATCTAAAAATAAAAATTCAGACGGCATTGATTTAGCCATTCTCACCGATGGTTTGCGCGCAGAAAGAGAACAGGGAATTACGATTGATGTGGCCTACCGTTATTTTTCAACTCCGAACAGAAAATTTATCATTGCAGATGCTCCGGGACATGTTCAGTATACCAGAAATATGATTACAGGTGCATCAAATTCCCAACTCATTATTATTTTGGTTGATGCCAGACAAGGTGTTATTGAGCAGACAAAGCGTCACTCTATTATTGCATCGCTGCTGAAGATGAAGCGTGTGGTAGTTGCGGTAAACAAAATGGATTTGGTTGATTATTCCGAAAAAGTTTTTAATAACATCAGGAAAGATTACGGCAAAGTAGCGGAAAGTCTTGACCTTAAAAATGTGGAATACTTCCCTATTTCCGCTTTCAATGGCGATAATATTGTAGAAAGATCCGATAAAATGCCTTGGTTTAAAGATGAACCTCTTTTGGTGTTTCTCGAAAATGTTGAAGTAAGCAATGATGTAGATTACGACAATGCAAGATTTCAGGTTCAGTATGTCATCCGTCCGCAAACCGACGAACTGCATGATTACCGTGGTTACGCCGGCCAAATTATTTCCGGAACTTATAAAAAAGGCGATAAAATAACTATTCTTCCGGAGAATATTGAGACCACCATTTCTAAAGTGGAAACCGGCGGAACTGAAGTTGATGAAGTGTTCGCTTTACAGCCTGCGGTTATACATATAGAAGACGATATCGATGTAAGTCGTGGTGATTTTTTTGTGAAAACCTTCAATCAGCCCAAAGTTGAAAATGAATTCGAAGCACTGGTTTGCTGGCTTGATAAACGCGAACTGAACGAGGGAAACAAATATTTCATTCAGCATAAAAGCAGACTCCTCAAAACCATCGTAAAAGAAATTGAATATAAAATTGATGTCAATACTTTACAGCAAATAGCTGTTACCGATTCCATAAAGCTGAACGAAATTGTGAAAGTGCGACTGAAAACCGCATCACCTTTGGTTTTTGATGCTTTCGAAAAAAACAATGCAACAGGAAGCGCAATTCTGGTCGACGAAACCAGTAATTCAACGGTTGGCGCTGTGATGCTTTTATAGATTTTAAAAAGTTGTATTAAATTTTTCTTAAGAATAGCTGTAAATCTTTTTAATGTCGTCTGAAAGCAAAATACACAACAAATCACTGAGCGTTTTCCTGAATCTGGAAAACCTGAAAGTGCTTATTGTTGGAGGTGGAACTGAAGCTCTTGAAAGCCTCAAATTGCTTGTTGAAAGTTTTCCGAAGACCGAAATCAATCTGATTTTTGAAACTGTTTCAGAAGAAATTAAAAACTTCACTGACGGACATGAAAATATCAGAATTCACGAAAGACGATTCTTTGAAGATGATTTTTATAATGCTCATATCGCTTTAATTACCGATTGTGGCGTAGGTTTTTATACAGAAATCATTGACATCGTCCAGAAGAAAAATGTTCTAATCAGCATCGCCAATAAGCCGGAATTAAGTGATTTTCAACTGGAAAGTTTCATTTCAAAAACTAACGGATCGCGTCAGGAGGAGCATAAATTAAAATGGCAATATTCCAAAGACGCTAAAAAATACCGAAGACTTGTCATTTACCTTTCGCTGGCTTTTGCCGCCTTTTTCCTGGGCATTGCCTTCGATAAATATTTTTCCTATGCTGAGGCGAAGGATTTTGTTTACGAGATTCCCAAAGAATTTTACTGGATGCTTGCCATCGGATTTTTCGCACAAATGGTGGACGGTGCTTTAGGAATGGGTTATGGCTTAACGAGTTCTACACTGATGCTTGGTATGGGTGTGAAACTTCCTTCAATTTCGGGCTCTATCCACACCGCAGAAATGTTTTCAAGCGCCATGAGCGGCTATTCACATTACAAGTACGGAAACGTAAATAAAAAAATGTTACTTTATCTCGCTGTTCCGGGCGTTATTGGCGCTGTTTGTGGCTCACTGCTCCTTATTTATCTCGGCAATGAATATGAAAATTTTGCCAAAGGTCTTATGGCAAGCTACACCCTCATTATGGGATACAGAATTACCCGGCTCGCGTTCAGGAAAATCGTCGTAAAAAAGAAAACATATATGGGAAGACTTGGTTTTCTTGGCGGGATGATGGATGCTTTCGGCGGCGGAGGTTGGGGACCGATTGTCACATCTACCCTTCTTTCCAAAGGCAGAAAAACCAATTACGTGATTGGAACCGTAAGCATGTCTGAGTTTTTTGTAACGCTTGCAGCAGCCATTGTTTTCTTTTCCAGTTTAGGAGTTTCAAATATTGAGATTATTTCAGGATTAATTATCGGCGGGGTTTTAGCAGCCCCTATTGCAGCGCGGTTAGCGGGTAAAATGCCACGGAAAACAGCGCTGATTTTTGTAGCCGCGTTACTGATTATTTCTAGCGCAAGAAATCTTTATAAAATTTTCTTTTAAATAAAAAAACCTCCCAAACGGAAGGTTTTATATCATTTAAGTCTGACAGAATCAGATAACATTCAGTTCTTTTCCTACTTTTTCAAACGCGGCAATCGCTTTATCCAAATGTTCTTTGGTATGTGCAGCAGAAAGCTGAACCCGGATTCTGGCTTTTCCTTTCGGAACCACGGGATAGAAAAATCCGATGACGTAAATTCCTTCATCCATCAATTTTTCCGCCATTTTTTGGGCTAAAGGAGCATCATAGAGCATCACAGGAACTATTGCTGCATCGCCATCAGGAATGTCGAAACCTTTTGCTTTCATTTTCGTCCGGAAATATTCTGCGTTTTCCATCACCTGGTCTCTCAGTGAAGTATCATCAGAAATCATATCCAGAACTTTCATCGCTGCACCCACAATTCCCGGAGCCAGTGAATTTGAAAATAAATACGGACGTGAACGCTGTCTCAGCATATCAATGATTTCTTTCTTTCCGGAAGTAAATCCGCCCAAAGCGCCACCTAAAGCTTTTCCTAAAGTTGAAGTAATAAGATCAACCCTGCCCATCACTTCATTGGCTTCGTGAGTTCCGCGCCCAGTTTTTCCGATGAATCCGGTAGCGTGGGAATCGTCAACCATTACCAAACAGTCGTATTTTTCAGCCAAATCGCAAACGCCTTTTAAATCGGCAACAATTCCGTCCATGGAGAAAACACCGTCTGTAACAATGATTCTGAAACGGTGATTTTTTTCAGAAGCAGCTTTTAACTGAGCTTCCAAATCTTCCATATTATTGTTTTTGTAACGGTATCTCGCAGCTTTACAAAGCCTAACTCCATCAATAATGGAAGCATGATTAAGTTCATCAGAAATAATGGCATCTTCTTCGGAAAATAAAGGTTCGAAAACTCCCCCATTCGCATCGAAACAGGCCGCATAAAGAATCGTGTCTTCCATTCCCAAAAACGTTGAAATCTTAGCTTCCAGTTCTTTATGAATATCCTGAGTTCCACAGATAAAACGGACAGATGACATTCCGTAACCATGGCTTTCAATCATATCCTGAGAAGCTTTCATCACGTGGGGATTGTTTGAAAGTCCTAAATAATTGTTCGCGCAGAAGTTCAGCAGTTTTTTTCCGTTGGCTTCAATTTCTGCGGATTGTTGGGAGGTAATAATTCTTTCCGTTTTGAAAAGCCCTTCGTTTTTAATATTTTGTAACTCGTTCTGTAGATTATCGAGATAATTTTTAGAAATCATAATTGAAATTTTTAGAAATGCTAATTTAAGAAAAAAGCCTTCATTTCTGAAGGCTTTCCTTTTATTCTTTAATAAATTTGAGATTCTGACTGTCAATCTTCAGGAGGTAAATTCCCTTTGTCAATGAATTTACATTGATTGTCTTATCCGAGGAATAGGTGCCGGTTTTAATCATTTTGCCATCCATACTGTAAATTTCATATTTCTGGTTTTTGGTAATTCCGGAAACTGAAAGCTGATCTTTCACAGGATTCGGGTAAACTTTGATTGCATCTTTTTCGGAATCATTCACGGCAAGAAAACCGGTGTCTTTTGTTACGGTAGAATTTCTCTGGATGATTTGGTTTTCATAGTTAAACTGAACGGAGGCAACCGGGAAATTTACCAGATGAGCAAACACCTGATTATTCACTGTATTATTCAGAGCCAAATATGCAACCTCTCCACCTGTTCCGTTCACCTTAATTGGCAAAGGCATTTCAAAGAAACTTACTGACGGATGACTTTGGGTTTGAGCTACCTGAAATATTACGTTTTGATCTGCAGTTTGGTTCCAGCGGATTTGGTAAGTAGGGTAACCTTGTCCGTAGATCCAGTCATTGAAGAATTCCGTAAAATCTTTACCTGTTGAGAGAAAAAGTGAGTTTTTTAAGTCTTCTGTTTTGGCATAGCTGTAAGCAAGATTAGGTCTTGCGTGGTAATCTTTAAGGGCCGAATAAAAGGCATCATCTCCTAATATCCATTTGATCATCCGTACCACATAACCGCCTTTTGAATAAGTTAATCTGCCGCTAAAAATGGTATTAATATTATTTAAATTGGCATCGGAAACATATACGCTGCCGCCAGCTGAGCTTGTGATGCTGTTCATTTCGCCTGCTAAATAACTCATGAACTGAGTATTAGTCATTAGTAATTTTTCATTCGCTACATGTTCTCCGAAGGTTGCGAAACCCTCATTCAGCCAGATATCATTCCATGCACCGCAGGTTACTTTATCACCAAACCACTGGTGAGCCAGTTCGTGTGCAATAATTCCTCTGCTCCATGCACCCATTGACGACATTGTAGCATGCTCCATGCCGCCGCCCCAGCCAAATTCCATATGTCCGTATTTCTCGTTTCTATAGGGATATGGCCCGAAAAACTGCTCGAAGGTATTCATCACCGTTTTAGTCCAGTCGATATTTGACATAATGGTTCCGTTAGCAGCAGTGGATGGATATACATAATTTACGAAAGGAAAAGGCGGCGTGCCCATGGTGTCATTAAATTTCGTGTAATTCGTGATACCAAGACCGATAAGATATGCAGGAATAGGATAATTGGTTTGCCAAAAAGTTAGCTTCTTGCCGCCGCCAATGAGGTTTTCCGAAAAAAGTTTTCCGTTGGCAGCTACATTATATTGGGAAGGAGTGGTGATTTTAAAATCAACTTTGTCAATCTTATCATTCATACTTTGTTTGGTGGGAAACCATTCCTGAGCTCCGTAGGGTTCAGAAAGGGTAAACAGAACCGGAGTACCACCCTGCGTCGATATCGTAAAAGCATCACCTGCACTTCCTACGGAGGTCGGAACTCCCGAATATTTTACTGACAGCGAATCTAGCGTTGAAGAGGCAATATTTGCCGGGAAATCAATTTTTAATTCTTTAGTCGCCAGCTGCGTAAAACTTAGGTTGCTGCCGTGGTATTTTACCTCGGAAACAGCAAGCCCGTCCGAAAGATCAAAATATATACTGGAAATATTTTGATTGGGAACAAAGTGGCTGGTCACCGTTCCGCTCACCAACCGCTGTGCCGGATCGAGATCCAGTTCAAGCCTCTGATATTTCAGGTCGTAATTTAAGGTATTGGGATTTACGTTGTATCCAATCATTTTTGAATACGTAGTGAGCTCGTTCTGCATCATATTTTTTCTTTCTGCCTCTTCATGTTTCTGCGAAAAAACCTGGGCGAAAATAAAAGAAAAAGCAATTACATAAAATTTTTTCATTTAGTTTAATTTTTGGCTAAAGTTAAAAAAAACCTTTCAATAATTATTGAAAGGTTAAAAATTTTATGTTTTGTTTGAAGATTAAAGATTCAGTGCAGGTTCCAGAATCTGCTCCATTCTGCTTTTTACCTGATCTACAGATCCTGCATAATTATTAATCAATAAAGAAAAAACCAATGTTTTGCCGGTATTTGTTTTCATATAACCTGCCAGCGTCTTTACCTTATTCAGAGTGCCTGTCTTCGCAAAAATCTGTCCGTTGCCGTTACCGTAAAACCATTTTTTTAAAGTTCCGGACTGGCCGCCCACAGGCAAAGAATCAAAATAAGTTTTATAATATTTTTCACCCATCAGATTTGTGAGGAATTTAGCCTGAGAAATAGGAGTTACAAGATTATTCCGGGAAAGTCCGCTTCCATCAATATAATTGAGCCCGTTGGTATCAAAACCTACTGCACTTAAATGATCGGTAACTACTTTTCGACCCGACTCCAGTGTCTGATTGCCATTTTTCTGAAATCCTACCATTCTCAATGTGGCTTCTGCCAGCGCATTATCACTGTGCTGATTGGTATAGAAAACAATTTCAGCTAAAGTTGGCGACTGATAAACGGTAATTATCTCTCTTTTTTCAGGATTAAGATCCGTACTTTTAGTAACTACTTTGCCGGATACAGACATACCGCTTTTCAGCATCGTCGCTCTCAGCGTATTGGCCAGATAAGCAGGCGCATCAGGCAACTTCGTGGTTAAACCTGCACCTTCAAATTTATCAGCATATACCATCTGTTTGATATACGGCGAAATGTAATAGAAGTTTTTATTGTCTGCAAAAGGGTTCAGCTGTTTTGAGATCAGCTTTTCATTTTGTGGGTTAATGTCTAAAGTAGATCCTGCCGGCAGGTAATAATTTCCGTTTTCCAGCCAAACAATATTTTCAGGAAGTTTCTGGGTTTTATTGATTTTGAAAACCGCGGTCTGAATAATAATGTCGCCTTTCACTTTTTTAATTCCTTTATCGCCCATTGCTTTTACAAAGTCAGCGATAATTTCACGGTAAGATGATGCTCCTGCCTTATTGGTTCCCAGAGAAGGGTCGCCGCTTCCCACAATGTAAAGATTTCCCTGAAGATTTCCTTCTGCATCGATATTACCCGAATATTCCAGCTGGGTATTCCAACGGAAATTTTCCCCAAGTAAATTCATTGCAGTTTCTGTCGTCAGAAGCTTTGTGGTAGAAGCCGGAACCAAAGACGCATTCTCATTATAAGAACTGACTACTTTTTTGGTTTTCGGGTCATAGATCACAAAACCCCACGACGCATTACGCAGAACCGGATCATTCATCATGGAATTAATATTAATGTCCACCAGTTCTTTTGGAGACATTAATTTTTCCGGCGAGCCGGAATTCGAAGAATGATTGTCGTAAGATTGAGGATAATTTGAAGAAGCGAATGTTCCCTGTCCGAATGCAAGCGATGAAAACGCAAGCGCAGAGGTGATAAATATATTTTTAAGTTGAATCATTTAATTTAACTGTTTGATTATCTGAGTAACTCTTTGTTAAGCTGAAGTATGAAATGCAAAACATAATTTCAACGGTCAAAAATATAAATTATTGCTGACGTACCGTGTTTTCACCCTTATAAAACGCCGTTAATTTTGTTAATTTTAGTTAAAAATCGACAAAAGTCATCTTTTTAATACTCTGATATGCAGTTATTTCGTCAAATTCATCGAAACTTTTTAGAACCAACTGCTTGAATTCTGCATATTTTTTGCCGCGCGGAAGTTTAAGTAAAATTTGATACTGATACATTAAATTCAGTTTCCCAATCGGTGATTTTTCAGGACCAAGAATGCATTCCTCCGGTAAATATTTTCTGAGGATTGAACCCAGAAACTGAGAAGCCCGGTTTACTTTGTCTTCTTTACGGTGTTTCAGCTCAATCATGATGAGCTTTACATAAGGCGGATAGTGGAATTTTCTTCTCTCTTCCAGAAAATGTACATAAATCTTAGCCGGACTATTCTCTTTGATCAACTGAAAAACAGAATGTTGCGGATTGTAAGTCTGAATCAGCACTTTTCCTTCCCCCGAAATTCTTCCTGCTCTGCCCGATACCTGAGTAATAAGTTGAAAAGCTCTTTCTTCCGCCCTGAAATCCTGAACATACAGCATCGAATCTGCTCTTGGAATAGCAACCAATTCAATATTATCGAAATCCAGACCTTTGGAAATCATCTGAGTCCCTACGACGATATCCGTTTCGCCTTCTTCAATTTTCTCATATAATTTTTCATAGGCAAACTTTTTCCGCATCGAATCGACATCCATTCTGTCAACCTCTGAATCAGGGAAAAGCCGTGAAACTTCTTCGTGAATCTGCTCTACCCCAACGCCGCGTTCATTCAGATTTTCTGAATGACATTTCGGGCAGGCTTTCGGTTTTGAAGCTTTCTGTCCGCAATAATGGCATTTCATTTCATTCGAAAATTTATGATAAGTCATTACCACATCACAGTTTGAACAGTAATTGACGTAACCACAACTTTCACATTCAATCACGTTAGCGTAACCACGGCGGTTGTGGAGAATCATCGTCTGCTTTTCCCTTTCGAGCTCCTTCTTCATTTCATCAATCAGTTTTAAAGAAAAATTTCCAATTACTTTTTTGGAATCCTGCTCTTCTTTAAAGTTGATCAATTCGAATTCAGGAAGTTTTACATTTCCGAATCGTTCGCCAAGGAAAACATATTTCAGTTTGTCTTTCTGCGCCAGATAATAAGACTCTACGGAAGGCGTTGCTGACCCTAAAATGACATGTGCATTGTAAAATTTCGCTAAAACCTGCGACGCATCTTTCGCATTGAAAAAAGGAGAAACTTCTCTCGGTTTGTAGGCAGAATCATGTTCTTCATCCACAACAACCAGTCCTAAATTAAGAAAAGGCAGAAACAGCGCATTGCGGGTCCCGATAAGTATTTTGAGGTTGTTATTCTTCACATTCCGCCACACTTCCACCTTTTCGAAATCGGTCAGTTTCTGGTGATAAAAGCCAAGCTGTTTGCCATATTTTTTTTCTAAACGCTGAACGATTTGTTTTGTAAGAGAAATTTCTGGAAGAAGAAATAAGACGTTTTTCCCAGCGCCTATTGTTTCTTCAATTTTCTCTAAATAAATATGTGTTTTGCCCGAAGAAGTGACGCCGTGAAGCAGAACATTTTTTCCAGATTCAAACGCTTCATCGATTTCCTTTATTGATTGAAGCTGAGCCTCAGTCAGTTTTTCCAGATTTTCAATTTCGCCCTCGTAAGTTTCAAGGCGGTCTTTCTGCAGAAAATATTCCTGAACCAAATTTTTCTCCACCAAAGATTTCAACTGGGAATGTGCAAAATTTCCTTCTTCGAAAATTTCTGATTTTTTAATATGAGTTTCAGGATTTTCGGTATGCTTTTCAAGAATTAAAAGGAAGAATTCCTGCTGTTTTGGAGAACGTTTCAGTTCCAGAAGTATTTCCGGAAGTTTTCTTTTACCTAATTCATCTTCATTTATTTTTAAATATGCTACTTCTTTTGCTCTGTATTTTTCCGCAATTTTTTCATCAATTTCTATATACTGCAAATCGATCAGTGAATTGATGGTTTTTACGATTTCTTTTTTGGGAATAAATGCTTCGATCTCCGTAATATTGATCAGCTGCCGAACTTCCAATGCCTGGATAAGATACATTTCGTTCACATCCAAATTCTGGAAATCAACGGTAACATTCGGTTTCAATTTCAGATAGGTTTCGCTTTCCAGCTTTAAGGAAGAAGGAAATGCGAACCGGTAAATTTCTCCCATATTACAGAGATAATATTCGGAAAGCCACTTCCAGAAGCGGATCTGTTCTTTCGGTAAAATCGGAAAATCATCCAGAATATTAATGATTTCCTTCGGAACAAAAGTTTCAGGATCGTTTTGGTGAAGCTCCATGACAATTCCTGTGTAAATTTTCTTTCCGCGAAATGACACCAAAACCCGCATTCCCGATTCTAATACTCTCACCAATTCGTCGGGAACTTTGTAGGTAAAAGTTCCTTTAAGGTTGAGCGGTAAAATAATTTGGGCGAAATTCAAGTTTGAAATTTGATGGTTTGGATTATTCGAATCTGTTGAATTTGGTTTTGATTTACAAATTTAATGAAAAAAATACAGCATTGCTACTGAGCTTGCGGTCCGAAGTTATTTTGCTTTGAGTAACAACTTAAAGATGATTTAAAAACAAAAACGGGCAAAAGCCCGTTTATTTATATTGTAGTCTGGAATAAATTCCCAGCCTGTTTACCCGTTTTTAAAAACTTCGCTTTATTTTTTTCTTCTTTTCAGTTCTTTGTCAATCAGTCCAAGTTCTCTGCCGGTTTGGCCGGCAACTGAAGTATTTTCCTGAGCCCGTCTCGTAAGGTAAGGTACGACATCTTTCACCGGGCCATAAGGAAGATATTTGCAGACATTGTATTTTTCTGCGCCGAGATAATAAGTAATATTATCGCTCATTCCGTACAGTTGCCCAAAATAAATCTGATGATGATCGTGAGGTAAACCCATCGCTTTCATTTTATCCATAACCAGTTCGGTAGATTTTTCGTTGTGGGTACCGAAAAATGCGGAAACAATGTCTAAATTGTTCAACACAAAATCAATCGCTGCATTATAGTTATCGTCAGAAGCCTGCTTGGTTGGCTGAATCGGATCAGGATAATTCATTGCTGCTGCGCGTTCCCTTTCTTTTTCCATATACGCTCCGCGGACAAATTTATAGCCCAGGAAATAGTTTTTCGCTTTTGCTCTTTCTAAATCTTTCGCGAGATACTCCAATCTGCCGGTTCGGTACATCTGTATGGTATTCCAAACAATGGCTTTTTCTCTGTTGAATTTTTCCATCATTTCGTTCACCAGATCGTCGGTCGCATCCTGCATCCAGCTGTCTTCGGCATCAATCATCAATACTACATTTCTGTCAAATGCCATCTTACAAACTTCCTCATATCTTCTCACTACTCTAGCCCATTCTTCTTTTTGGGAAGCCGTCAGTTCTACTTTTTTTCCCACTTCTTCATAAATTTCAATCCGTCCGAAACCGGTTGGTTTAAAAACCACAAACGGGATCGCAGGATTTCCTTCAGCAAATTTGATGTTTTGCTTAATTTCTTCACAGGTATCGTCAAAAACACTTTCTTCGGCTTTACCTTCAATCGCATAATCGAAAATACTTCCGACGTGATGTTTAAACATCTGCTTTACCACTTTCATGCTTTCCTCACGGGTTTCGCCGCCACAAAACTGCTCAAACAAAGTTTGTTTAACCACTCCGGTCACAAAAGGAAAATTTTTCTCTACCGTAAAATTAAGTACAGAAATCCCCAATTTTGTAACGACAGGCTGCTCGATGGCTTTGAACATCCAGTATGCTTTTCTGAGTTGAGAGTCGGTTTTGTCGGCGAATGCAATTTGTGTATTGTTGAAAATGCTCATGGGTAAATTTAAATTAAGCAAATTTAACGATACTATATGAATTGATAAAACGAATTTATAGTTTAATTTTGTGACAAATTTCATGATATGATTACAGTTTTAGACCAGAATTTTTCTCAGCTCAACGTTTTTCTGGAAGGGTTAAAACCTTCAAAACTATTTATTCTGGTTGATGAACACACTCATGAATATTGCCTTCCCACGCTTTTAGGAAATCTCGATACCGAAATCCCTTTCGAAATCATTGAAATTGAAGCCGGTGAAGAATTGAAAACCATTGAAACCGCAACACAGCTTTGGGAAATACTGTCCGAATTTGAAGCTGACAGAAAATCTCTAATGGTGAATTTGGGTGGAGGTGTAATTACCGATTTGGGTGGATTTGTAGCTTCCACTTATAAAAGAGGTATTAAATTTATCAATCTACCGACGACGCTTTTAGGAATGTGTGACGCTTCCATTGGAGGAAAAACGGGCATTGATCATCAGTTTCTTAAAAACGTGATCGGGACTTTTGCCGAACCAGAGCAGATTTTTGTTTTCCAGGATTTCCTGTTGACATTACCTTTTGAAGAACTGAGAAGTGGTTTTGCTGAAATGCTGAAGCACGGTTTAATTGCCGATGAAAAACACTGGACCGATTTAATTTCGATTAACCATTTAACGCCCGAAAACATTTTTCCTTTCATTGAAACTTCGATGAAAATTAAACAGAAAGTAGTAGAAATTGATTTTAAAGAACAGAATATCCGGAAAACATTAAATTTCGGACACACGATCGGACACGCACTGGAAAGTTTATTTCTTCAAAAAGATCAACAAATTCCGCACGGTGAAGCGGTTGCACTCGGAATGATTTGCGAAACCCGGCTTTCGTTTCTTGAGAAGTTCATCAGCGAAGAGACTGCAAATGAAATCATCAAAAACATCAGAAAGTTCTATCCTTATATTGCAATCACTGATTTTGCAACGGGCGATATTATTGGCCTGATGAGGAATGACAAAAAAAACACGGACGGAAATATCAGCTTTTCGTTGATTGATAAAATCGGCAGCTGTAAATACGACTGCTCAGTTCCTGAAAAGAAAATCGTTTCTACACTGGATTTTTATCAAAATTTGGCTTAATCCTAACAATTCAGAGCTATTCACAGCATAATACTGCTTATTTTTCTCCATTTTTCTTTTATCTATTTTTTTGATTTTAATTAATTGAAAATCACTTTTTTATACATATTTAATTTTAAACTATTGTTTAATTTTTCCGCAAATTAATTGATTTTGGCACAGCGTTTGTCACTTCCCTCATGTAAAACGAATTTAAAAACGTGAATTTGACAAGGCTTTTTAAAATAAAACAGATTTACTAATACAATCTTTTTTAACACAACAGCCATTATCAAATTCATAAAAAAATTAATTAAAATTTAATATTATGAAAAAGTTATTTTTAGGTGCAGCAGTCGCAATGAGTTCATTGACATTCGCACAACAGTTTGGTATTAAAGCAGGGATGAACGTATCTTCACTTTCTAACGATTCATCACTAAGTGATCAGCAATCCAAAATCGGATTTAATGCAGGTGTATTTATGAATGCTCCTTTAGCAGAAAACTTCAGCATTCAGCCAGAGCTTATCTATACTCAGTATGGTGCAAAAGGTACTTATAATGCAGATGTTGTAACTTCAAACGGAGTACAGAATCAGAAATTTTCATCTGCAACTCATTTAGATTACATCGCATTACCGGTAATGTTCCAATACAACGCAACTCCAAGTTTCTATTTAGAAGCAGGTCCTGAGTTTGGATTATCTGTAAGTGCTAAAGACAAAGTGAAAAACGAAACAACTGGAGAAACTCTGGCAGAATCTGACAATTACAAAGACAGCATCAACGGATTTAATTTCGGTGTAGGTTTAGGTGCAGGTTACTATTTTACTCCTAATGTAGGTTTAACTGCAAGATATGTAGCTGGTCTTACTGATATCGCTAAAGACAGACCAAGCGGATCTGATTCAGTAAAAAACAATGTATTCCAAGTAGGTTTGGCTTACAAATTCTAAGACACACACTTATTACATTCATATAAAAAAGGTTGGGAAATTATTCCCAACCTTTTTATTTTATTCATCTGTATAATCAGGACTCGGACCTGCCGGAACCGGGTACACTTCAGTGAAACAGCCAAAACAATGGTTGGAACTTCCCAAAATAACTTTGAGATTATCCATACTTAAAAATTCTAGTGAATCAACGCCAAGATAATCCCTTAATTCTTCAACGCTCATATTCGCGGAAATTAAATCTTTTTTTGAAGGTGTATCAATCCCCAGATAGCACGGGGCAATAATGGGCGGTGAAACGCTTCGGAAATGAATTTCCTTCACCCCTGCTTCTTTCAGAATTTTCACCAATCTTTTGGAAGTGGTTCCCCGAACAATGGAATCATCGATTATTACTACTCTTTTCCCTTTTATTTCTGAAACTATCGGGTTGAGTTTTAAGTTGACAATTCTTTCCCTCATTTCCTGAGTCGGGACAATAAAACTTCTTCCGATGTAACGGTTTTTTATCAGAACCGGACGGAAAGGAATGCCTGAGGCAATGG
Source organism: Bacteroidota bacterium (assembly GCA_018902795.1). Taxonomy (GTDB): domain Bacteria; phylum Bacteroidota; class Bacteroidia; order Flavobacteriales; family Weeksellaceae; genus Kaistella. The sequence continues at coordinate 297,366 of JAHIQD010000004.1, forward strand.
AAAAACCAATCGCTGCCGGTACTCCGGAATCGGGAACCCCAATGACAATATCAGCTTCCACAGGAGCCTGTTCCCAAATTTTCATTCCTGATTTTTCACGTATTTCGTGAACATTAATTCCTTCCAAGGTGGAATCTGGTCTGGCGAAATAAATATATTCGAAGGCACAGATTCTGTTTTCGCAGTTTTCTTTTACTAAAAAGGATTTGAGTCCTTTCTCATTTTCGCTGGTGTACACAATTTCTCCGGGCAAAATATCCCTTACATATTGCGCACCAACAGCATCCAAAGCCACAGATTCTGAAGCAGCAACGAAAGTTTTTTCATCAATCGCTCCTAAAACCAAAGGACGGATTCCGTGAAAATCGCGGAAGGCAAAGAATTTATTTCTCGTCATTCCAACGACTGAATATGCGCCTTCAATTTTTTCCATCGTTGCTTTAATGGCACCTCTTAATCCTAAATCAAGGTTTTTCTGAATCAGTCTTAAAATCACTTCTGAATCCGAAGTTGCTTTAAAAACTACACCTTCTGCCTCGAGTTCTTTTTTGAGTTCGTCAGCATTTGTTAAGTTTCCGTTATGAGCGATGGATAAGATAATCTGATCATATTCATTTTTGGCAAAAAAGGGCTGGAAATTGTATTTCTTCTTGTCCCCTGCGGTTGTATATCTTGTGTGACCAATTGCTGAATTTCCCATGAAAGTTTCAGGTTCGCGGATGTTTTTATATACATCAAGTACCAAACCTTCATCTTTAATATTGAAAATTTTCCCGTTTTTCATCACAGAAATTCCGCACGCTTCCTGTCCACGGTGCTGCAAGGCGAAAAGTCCGAACTGTGAGAGGGAAAACGTATCCAAATCAGTATCTGAATAAATTCCGAAAATTCCGCATTCTTCTGAAGGAGCATCAAAAACGTCTTCTGCTTTCAACAAATTTCTTCCGTAGGTTCTTTCTTTAAACTGGTTTAAATAATCATCTCTGTGTTGTTGTAAATCTTTCATTTTTTACTTTTCTCCAAAAAAATTATTTGTTAAGAACTTTTTTCAATCTTTCATAGATCTCAACATAAGCTTCGGTAACTCCGCCCAAATCTCTTCTAAAACGGTCTTTATCGAGTTTTTTCAAGGTATCTTTATCCCAGAGCCTGCAGGTGTCAGGAGAAATTTCGTCAGCCAGAATAATTTGTCCGTCAGAGGTTTTTCCTAATTCTATTTTGAAATCGACCAGAATAATATTCATTTTATCGAAAAGATCGATAAGAATATCATTGATATCGGAACTGAGTTCATACATTTCATCAAGCTCATCATACGTCGCTGCACCGAGAAAAACCGCGTGATGATCGTTGATTAGAGGATCACCGAGTTCATCTTTTTTGTAGCAGATATCGAAAATGGTTACCGGCGATTTAATGCCTTCTTCCACTCCCAATCTTTGCGCCATACTTCCGGCAGAATAATTGCGGACCACCATTTCTAACGGAATAATATGCACTTTTTTCACCAGCTGTTCTCTTTCATCCAATTTTTTAATGAAATGAGTGGGGATTCCTTTTTCATTTAAATATTCGAAAATCAGCGTCGTGATAGCGTTATTCATTTCGCCTTTCAAATCTACACTTCCTTTTTTCTGTGCATTGAAAGCGGTTGCATCATCTTTGAAACGTACAATCACTTCATCCGGATGATCTGTTTCGAAGACCTGTTTTGCTTTTCCTTCATAAAGCATTGCTCCTTTTGTCATTTTTACTTTTTATTTGATATTATTTCTATTCTTTTTCACTTAAATTTTCACTAAAATTCCTGTAATTACAGCGATTCCAAAACTCAGTAATGTTCCTACCAAAACGTATTCTGTGAGTTTCCGCTGTTTCGCTTCCGCCAGATCGCTGAACCTGAAAACCGATTTCGCTGCAATCATAAAACCAACACCTTCCCAATGGTTGACGAGGATAAATACGAAAACCAAAAGCCGCTCTAAAATACCGATATATTTTCCTGCATTGACGAGAGATTCAGTCTGTAATTTGCTGTGTTCAACAGTAACCGGCGTCCAGATTGAGATTAAAGTTTTAATAAATATAGAAGACGGAACGGTTAAAAATACAACGGCGGTAAGCAGCTTTAAATTTTCCGGATTGAAGAAATCTTCCCATCTAAAATACGGAAAATAAATAACTGACAATACGGATATTACTAAAACATGCAGCAGCTGATCCACAAAAAACCAGGTTCTTTTGGTTTTGGGAGTCTGAAAGCTGAGTTTGATCCAGTCGATTAAAAAATGCGTAACGCCAATGATTAAGGCAAGCCACCAAAGATTCAAATCCCACAGAAAAACGAAAGCCAAAACGGTATGAACCAGCACGTGGATATACAAATAAATACTTCCGCCTTGTTTTCTCTCTTTATCAGCAACCCATGAATTTGGCTGGAGAAGAAAATCTCCCAATAGATGCGCTAATATGAGTGGAATGAAAATCATTACAGTTCTGTTATTTTTTTTCTGAAATATTGATCCGTTTCCTGAATAAGATCATAATTAGACCGCTTAACCCTTTGACTTACTGATGATTGTGTAATATTAAAATCTTTCGCCAGTTCGTCCTGAGTGAGTTCAGAGTTGGTGAGCAACCGGTGAATTATTTCTGCCGTTGCTACGGTCCAGTTATCAAAATCGATGGAAGCCCATTTAAAAAGGATATTGAGATCACCGTTCACTTTATCGTTTTCAGTTTTGATCGCTAGAGTTTTTCCTTCTGCTTTGATGTCATTTAAAAGTCTTCCGGAATTGACATACGCTGAACCGTTTGATTCGGTTATTTTTTCAGATAAAAAAACTTCGTTTCCGATTCCGATCGCCAGTCTTACGTCTAAATTCTCGAAAGTTCTGATTAAAGATTTAATGATTAAACATTTCCGAAAAACCTCATCAACGCTACATTTTACCTGAAACTCATCCCCCCGATATACTTCCCAGTTTTCGGGTGTTGCTGACCAGCCTCCTAAAAGATTTTTCAGTTTAGGAAGCCACAGTTCAGAATCAGTTTTTTGAGAATTGATAATATCCCCGGTTATAATGGCAATCATTTTACAAATATAAGCAATTATACTTATAAACTAAAAATATAAGTTAAACAGCTAATATATCCGGATTATAAGGAAATACACTTATAAATCAAATTATTATTTAAAAACCTTATAATTTAAAATATTAGCTAATTAGCTTATTTGAAATACTCTACTCCGTTTTTGAAAATATTATGATAATTAGCGGTAGGAATGTTTTTAAGCAAACCTTCTGCAAATCTTTCAGGATGTCCCATTCTTCCCAAAATTTTCCCGGACTTACTCGTTACCCCTTCAATTCCGAACAGAGAATTATTTGGATTAAACGGCATTCCGTGAGCAATATTTTCATCAAAATCGATGTACTGTGTTGCGATCTGTCCGTTTTCGTAGAGTTCTTTAATTACATTTTCAGAAGCCATAAACCTTCCTTCACCATGAGAAATCGGGATGGTATATACCTGATCCTTCATTCCTTTCAGCCACGGTGAATCGTCATTGGTCACTTTTACATTGACCATCTGCGAAATATGTCTACCTATTGCATTGTGCGCTAAAGTTGGGGAATTTTCATCCAAATCACGGATTTCCCCGAAAGGCAAAAGCCCCGATTTCACCAACGCCTGAAAACCGTTACAAATCCCGAGAATCATCCCGTCGCGATTCAGTAATTCGTGAACTGCGTTTTTCATTTTCTCATTCTTCAGAACATTCACGATAAATTTCGCAGAACCATCCGGTTCGTCACCTGCCGAAAATCCTCCGGAAAAAACTAATATCTGCGATTGATTAATTTCAGAAATCCAGGCATCCAAACTTTCGTTGAGGAGATGGTGATTTAAATTAATCAGTGGCAAGCTTGCAACTTCAGCACCTTCTTTCCGGAAAGCATTTTGGGTTTCGTACTCGCAGTTTGTTCCCGGGAAAACCGGCACAAAAACTTTCGGCTTTACTAAATGATGCTTACGGATATTTACCGTTCCTGCATTTACTGAATTGAATTTTCCATCCAGTTCAATAATCGTTTTTTCCTTTTCCACCGTCGGAAACAAACCTTCAAAAGTTTTTTTCCAAACATTTAATAAATCTGAAATGTTTAATTCTAAATCATTAATAATTAAGGTTTTACCATCTTTAACCTTACCGATTAACTGCAAAAGATTATGATCCAAATCTGAAGAACTTTCAATAATTAAACTTCCGATATTTTTATTCAAAAGCAAGTGCTCTTCCAATGAAATTTCAGCGCCCAACTGATTACCGAAACTCATTTTCGCCAATGCTACAGCAACTCCGCCATCTTTAACCGTTTTCACTGAAACAATTTTTTCCAACTGAATATTTTCAAAAATAAAATTGAAAACTTTCTTCAGATTTTCATAATCCGGCAAACCATTTTCCTGTGGAATATGATGGAAGAAATACAGTTTATTACCAGATTTTTTAAGTTCCGGAGAAATAATATTTTTCTTTTCGCCGTTCGCGCAGGCAAAAGAAATTAAGGTCGGAGGCACATTAATATCCTGAAAACTCCCGCTCATGGAATCTTTTCCTCCAATTGCAGCGAGTTCAAAATTCATCTGCGCATCATAAGCTCCCAGAAGCGACGCCAAAGGTTTTCCCCATTTCTCAGAATTGTTACCCAGTTTTTCAAAATATTCCTGAAAACTCAGACGGATATTTTTATAATTTCCGCCCATTGCAACGATTTTCGCAACACTTTCTACCACTGCATTTGCAGCGCCAACCATAGAATTCTGTGATGATATTTCCGCATCAAAACCCCAACTTGCCAGAGAAACAGTTTCAATATTTTTTGCATTCAAAATTGGTAAAGTCTGAACACTTCCTTCCATTTCGGTTTCCTGATATTTCCCGCCAAAAGGCATGGCTACTGAAGTTCCGCCTACCGAAGCGTCAAACATTTCCGCAAGACCTTTTTGTGAAGCTGAATTTTTATCGGAAAGTGCTTTTAAAAAGTTTTCTTCAGAGAATTTAATGTTATGATTTTCAACTTTCTGTAAATGAGAGACTTCCGCATGCTGAGATTTAGCACAACCGTTGGTATCCAGAAATTCGCGACTTAAATCAACGATTTTATTTCCCTGCCAAAACATCTGCATTCTGCCGGAATCAGTCACTTTTGCTACTTCTACGGCTCTGATATTTTCATTTTCGCAGTAACCGATAAATTTATCTTTATCTTTTGCATCAATTACGACCGCCATTCTTTCCTGAGATTCAGAAATAGCGAGTTCAGTTCCATTCAGACCTTCATATTTCAGAGGCAGAATATCTAGATTTATTTCGAGGGAATCAGCAATTTCGCCGATTGCAACAGAAACTCCGCCTGCTCCGAAATCGTTGGATTTTTTAATTAAGGTAGTAACCTCCGGAATTCTAAAAAGCCTTTGGATTTTACGTTCTTCCACCGCATTTCCTTTCTGAACTTCGGTTGACAGCGTATGGATTGAAGTCTCATCCTGAACCTTCGAACTTCCGCTTGCACCGCCAACTCCGTCTCTTCCAGTTGCGCCACCAAGCAAAATGACCAAATCACCGGGCTGCGGTTTTTCTCGTCTTACCCAGTCCTTTTTCACGGCTCCGACTACAAATCCAACTTCCATGCGCTTTGCTTTGTAACCTTCGTGGTAAATTTCGTTCACTAAAGTTGTGGCTAAACCAATTTGGTTTCCGTACGAAGAATAGCCGTTTGCAGCCTGTTTAGAAATCGTACGCTGTGGAAGTTTTCCAGGCAAAGTTTCAGAAATGGGTTCTAAAACATCCGCAGCTCCCGATAAACGCATCGCCTGATACACAAAAGCTCTTCCCGACAAAGGATCGCGGATTGCACCGCCTAAACAGGTCGAAGCGCCGCCAAAAGGTTCAATTTCTGTAGGGTGATTGTGGGTCTCATTTTTAAATAACAAATACCAGGGTTCCTTCTTCCCGTCAAATTCCGCTTCAATTTCTATGGTACAGGCATTGATTTCGTCGGAAACAACAAGATTTTCCAGCTTTCCTGTTTTATGGAAATATCTTGCACAAACGGTTGCCAAATCCATTAAAGAAATAGACTTTGCTTCCCGTCCGAGGAATTTTCTTTTTTCTATATAATCGTTGAAAATATTTTCCAAAGTAGATTTAAACACTCCATTAAACTGAATATCAGTTAAGGCAGTTTCAAAAGTTGTGTGGCGACAATGATCGCTCCAATAAGTATCCAGAACTTTAAGTTCGGTTTCTGTTGGATTTCTTTTTTCTGATTTAAATTCATTCTGAATGAATTCCAAATCATCAAAACCTAAAGCAAAACCGTGTTGATCGTAAAAATTTTTCAGTTTATCTTTTGAGAAATCAATGAAACCTTCATGAATAATCACTTTATCCGGTGTCTCTTCTTTCGGAATCTCCAGTTTTGAAAGATCTTTTTCCTGACTTTCCACTTTATTGATGAGATGATTTTTGATATTTTCCACCTCAGACTGATCAACGCCAAAAAGTTCAATCAGCTTTCCGCTTCTTACTTTGGAATTTTCATTTTCGGTGAGCAATGCGATACACTGTTCAGCAGAATCTGCTCTCTGATCATATTGTCCCGGCAAAAATTCGGTTGCAAAATGAATGTTTTTTGCAGGATTTTCATGATGAAGAATATCGGTAACCGGATCTACAAACGTATTGAAAACCACCAAATTCAGTTCACTTTCATCAATCCCGAAAACGTCATAAATATTATATATTTTAACATCCTTAATGTGGGGAATGATATTTTTAATTTCATTAAAAATTTTTGGACTTTCTACATCGAAAATTCCACGTTTTTCTACGAAGATTCTTTTTTTCATTTTCACTTTTATTAATAGGATTTCATCCTATCCTTTGTTAAAACGTCCCTTCGGGACTGCGTAAGTATTTAATTTAATGAAGATCATTACAAAAAAAATGCAGACAAAATTGCCTGCATAAATTTATACTTTAAGGTCAGCTTCTAAGCCGATCAAGTCGCTGTATTTATCTAAAATCGGCTGCACTTCGTTCTGGATAAATTCTTCCGTCTGAATGGGCGCAAAACCAATGAAGTTTTTAGGGTCGAGTATTTCCATGAATTTTTCCTTATCAAGTTTCAGGGAACTGTCATTCATGATTCTTTCAATCAGATCATTTTCCTTTCCTTCCATTTTCACTTTTTTGCTTGCCTCCATAGAATGAACGCGGATGGTTTCGTGAATTTCCTGCCGGTCGCCTCCCGCTTTCACTTCTTCCATAATGATGTATTCTGTCGCCATAAATGGGAGTTCGTCCATAATATGCTTTTGAATACGGTTTTCGTACACCACGATTCCGTTCATGATATTGTTCCAGATCAATAAAATCGCATCCACCGCCAGGAAAGATTGTGGGATCGTTAATCTTTTGTTCGCGGAATCGTCCAGCGTTCTTTCAAACCACTGTGTTGCAGCCACCATTGCGGAACTTGAAGAAAGCGACATGACGAATTTTGAAAGTGCCCCTATTCTTTCAGAACGCATCGGATTTCGTTTATAAGCCATCGCTGAAGAGCCAATCTGGTTTTTCTCGAACGGTTCCTCTATTTCCTTTAAATTCTGTAAAAGTCTTAAATCATTGGTGAATTTATGAGCTGACTGAGCGATATTGGAAAGCAGAGCCATCACTTTTGCATCGATTTTCCTGTCGTAAGTCTGTCCGGAAACTCCGAAAACTTTTTCGAAACCAAAACGTTTTGAAAGTTCCTTATCCAAATGTTTTACTTTGGAATAATCGCCGTTGAAAAGTTCAAGAAAACTTGCCGCAGTTCCGGTGGTTCCTTTTACGCCACGAAATCTTAATGTTTCAAGAAAAAACTCAAGTTCTTCAAAATCTAAAATTAAAGACTGAAGCCAAAGTGTTGCCCGTTTCCCAACAGTGGTAAGTTGTGCCGGCTGATAATGCGTAAAACCGAGCGTAGGAAGGTCTTTGTATTTTAAAGCAAAATCTGAAAGATTTTTTATGACGTTGACCATTTGCTTTCTCAAAAGAAGCAATCCGTCACGGATTTGAATTAAATCGGTATTGTCTCCTACAAAAGCAGAAGTTGCTCCCAAGTGAATAATTCCTTTTGCCAGAGGCGCGTCATCGCCATAAGTATGCACATGCGCCATCACATCATGACGGAATTTTTTCTCGTAATCCGCAGCTTTTACATAATCAATGTTATCTGCATTTGCTTTAAGTTGCGCAATCTGTTCGTCGGAAATGTCGAGACCTAAATCTTTTTCGATTTCGGCCAACGCGATCCATAATTTTCTCCAATTCCTGAACTTGTTGTTCGGAGAGAAATTATAGAGCATTTCCTCACTTGAATAGCGTTCTTCAAGAGGGTTTTTGTAGGAATTCATTCTTTATTTTTACTTTATTAGATGCACAAATTTAAGAAAATTAAAAGAATTTGCGAAGTCGGTTTTATATTTTTTTGACTGAAAATACAGGGAAAACATGATTTGTTTTAAATATAAATTTGACAATAAAAAACAATAAAAAAACTTAAACTCTGCCCTTGAAATCCTTCATTGTGTCGTAGACTCCGAACACATTTTTCATCACCCAATCGAACGCCGGAATAGGCAAAATTCCCTGGGAAAAACGGATAAACCAGTAAGGCAGTGGCATCGCCAGCATTTTAGTTTCGTTTTCAATGGCTTTAATAATTCTTTCGGAAGTAGGTTCCGGTTCCAGAATGGGAAGCAGTTTGGATTTTACGCCGTCGAACATTCCGGTATTGATATAGAAAGGCATGATCGTGGTGACAGAAATGTTTTTTCCAAGCTGCTCCATTTCCAGTCTCAAACTGTCGCTCCAACCTACAACCGCCCATTTGGAAGCAGCATAAACCGACATTTTCGGATTGGAAATTAATCCTGCTGAAGAAGCAATATTACAGATCGCACCGGAATTCTCAGCCATCATTCCGGATAAAAATTCAAGTCCAATGTGCATAAATGCGTTGGAATTAATGAGCATACTTTTTTGAATCTGGTCGTGCGTGTGTTCATGGAAATACTTGCCGACAACAATTCCGGCATTGTTGATCAGAATATCAACTTTTCCCACTTCAATTCTTACTTTCTGGGCATTAATTTTAATTTCATCCAGATTAAAAACATCAGTTTTGTAACCGAAAATTTCACCGCCTATCCCGGAAAGTTCTGCCGTTGTTTTAACTAAAGCATCTTCATTAATGTCCCAAATCACCAGCTTTTTCGCTCCTCTTTCCAGAGATTTTCTCGCCATGATTTTACCAATTCCGGAACATCCGCCGGTGATAAGAACTGTTTTGTCTCTAAAATCCATTTCTGCTTTTTTCTGTTTATTTTGAAGTAAATTTGTTAGAATAAAAATAAATGTAATGAATTTCCAGGAGATATTAGCAGACCAGCGTTCGTTTTTTAACAGCCAGAAAACAAAAAGTATCAAATTCAGAAAAATGTATCTGGAAAAGCTGCGCGAAGTAATTCTTAAAAATGAAGAACTGCTGTATAAAGCGATTTACAAAGATTTCGGGAAGTCAAAATTCGATACTTATACGACAGAAATCTCTTTCATTTTAAAAGATATTGACTATTATTTAAAAAATCTTAATTCGCTGTCGAGGCCTAAAAAAGTAAAAACCAATTTGGCCAATCAGTTGGGTTCGAGTAAAATTTTCAGCGAACCGCTTGGCTGTACCTTGGTAATCGGCGCGTGGAATTATCCTTATCAGCTGTCATTTTCTCCTATGATCACCGCTTTGGCAGCAGGAAACACCTGTATCCTGAAACCGAGTGAAGTGGCAGAAAACACCATGAAAGCGATGGCTAAAATCATCAACGAAAATTTCCCAAAAGAATATCTTTTTGTTGCAGAAGGCGGGGTGGATGAAATTACTGAAATACTGAAACTTAAATTTGATAAAATATTCTTCACAGGAAGTTCTAAAATCGGACGGATCGTTTATGAAGCAGCAGCCAAAAATTTAACTCCCGTTACTTTGGAACTGGGTGGGAAAAGTCCGGCAATTGTCACCTCAAGCGCAGATTTCGAGGTTGCTTCAAAAAGAATTGTCTGGGGAAAATTCCTGAATGCAGGCCAAACTTGTGTGGCTCCGGATTATATTTTAGTGGATGAAAAGGTAAAAGACAGTTTTCTGGATGCTTTAAAATCTTACATTCTGAAATTTAATTACCAGCCGGAGTCAGAACATTATACCCAAATTATCAATCAGCGGAATTTCGACCGGTTGGTACAGTTTATTGAGAAGGAAAAAATTTACATCGGAGGAAATTACGACGCTGAAAAAAGATACATCGAACCTACTGTTTTACACAATATCAATTGGGACGATGCGGTGATGCAGGAAGAAATTTTCGGACCCATTCTGCCCGTTTTAACCTTCAGCAATTTTAATGAAGCTTTACTGAAAATCGCAGAAAAAGAGAAACCTCTTGCTGCTTATTTATTCACAAAAAATTCAGAAGAAAAAGAAAATTTCACATCTAAAATCTCTTTCGGCGGCGGCTGCATCAATGATGTAATGATGCATCTAAGCAATGAACATCTGCCTTTCGGAGGCGTAGGGAATTCCGGAATTGGGAATTATCACGGGAAATTCGGCTTCAACGCGTTCTCTCATCATAAGGCAGTTTTAGAAAGAGCAACCTGGGGCGAACCGGATCTTAAATACCCGCCATATTCCGAGAAAAAACTGAACTGGATCAAAAAACTACTGTAAAAAAAACGTCCTGCAGAATCGCGGGACGTTTTGTATTTTAAGACTTGGTAGTCCATTTCAGAAAGAACTCTTTTACCTTTTCTTTGCTGTATCCTTTTCCTTCCTCCAGTACTGCGCTGTCCTGGGTATGAATCATTTTCCCGTTCTGGTCTAAAACGATAAAAACCGGATAACCGAATTTTTCACCGGGATTATCATATTGGGCGAAAACCTTTGCGTTTTTGTTTTCCGGCGAATAATTTAAATGGTAATACAGATAATTTTTGTCTACAATTTCTTTTAATTCAGGCGTGGTCTGCACGAAATTATTAAATCTTAGACACCAGATACACCAGTTTCCACCGGCCTGTAGTATTATATTTTTATTTTCCGCCTTCGCCTGTTTTACCAGTTCTGAAATTTTGGCTTCTGCATTTTCCGTTGCATTATAAGGTTTTGGAAGTTTTGCTTTCTCCTCCGCCGCAAGTTTTTTCTTAGCTTCCAGAATGGCTGTACTGTCGGAAACTACTGCAACAGATGTTGCCGCGTCAGCCTTCGCATCAATCTTTGAATCTGCTTTTTGGGAGCACGCCAAACCCGTGATAAGAAGCGCTGAAAACGCTAAAACTTTTATTTTACTGTTTTTCATTGATCTTTAAATTAAATTAACGGTGCAAAATAACAAAAATAGAGCCAATGATACACTTTATAATTACTAAATTTGCAAACTGTTTATGAATTTTCTATTTAAAATAATTATCCTTTTTTCAAAACTTCCTTTAAAAGTTTTGTATCTGTTTTCAGATTTGATCTTTTTCGTAATCTACATTTTGGTGGGTTACAGAAAAACCGTGGTATCCGAAAACCTGAAGAATTCTTTTCCTCATAAAACAGCCGGAGAACGCAATAAAATACAGCGGAAATTTTACCTGAATTTCTCTGATTATATCGTTGAAACCTTAAAATCATTTACTGTTTCGTCCAATGAGCTCCGCGTGAGGGTACAGCATATCAATCAGGATGTTTTTCATGAAGCTAAAGCAGAAAACAAAAATGTAATTCTTCTGGCAGGTCATATTTTCAACTGGGAATGGTTTAATGCACTGGCAACCATTATTCCACAGGAAAACTGTTTTCCTGTTTACAGAAGGGTACAGAGCAGTTTTTGGGAAGAAAGGATCAAAGCAATCCGGAATCGGTTTGGGAACGAGGCTCTCGAAGCAAAAGAAGTGATCCGTCATATTTTCAAAAATAAGAATGACGGAAATTCAGTATATATGTTCGTGGCCGATCAAACCCCTCACGTCTCGGAAGTAACTTACGGTCTAAACTTTCTGAATCAGAAAACGCCGGCATTTATCGGTTACGACAAACTTTCTACAAGAATGGATCTGGCTTTTGTTTTTTGTGAAATGAAAAAAGTTAAACGTGGCTATTATCAGATCAACTATTACAGAATTTATCCGGACGGAGAGAAATTTGTAGAACATGAGGTGGTGAAAAAATTCCACAAACTTCTTGAAAACACCATTAATAAAAGGCCCGACAATTATCTTTGGTCGCACAGAAGATGGAAATATCAGCACGCGATTAAAGTAATGGAAACTGAAATCTAACAATCCCAAATCATCTGAATTGAATTTAGCAATCGTCATATTAAACTGGAACGGAAAAAGTTGGTTGGAAAAATTTCTTCCCACCGTGATTGCGCATTCTGAAAACACAGAAATTTATGTGATTGATAATGCCTCGACCGACGATTCGGTTGAGTTATTAACCTTGAATTTCCCCAACGTAAAAATTATCCGTAACCTGACAAACTTCGGTTTTGCAGGAGGTTACAATGAAGGTTTGAAAAAGATTGACGCAGAAATATACTGTCTGCTGAATTCCGATGTTGAAGTGACGGAAAACTGGCTGAAACCTATTCTTGATTTATTTAAAAAAGATAAAAATATAGCGGCCATCCAACCGAAAATCCTTGATTACAACCGAAAAAACTTCTTCGAATTTGCGGGTGCAGGAGGCGGCCAGATCGACAATCTGGGGTATCCGTATTGCCGCGGACGGGTTTTTGAAAATCTGGAAGAAGATAAAGGCCAGTACAATGATGAAACCGAAATTTCCTGGGCATCGGGCTGTTGTTTATTTATCAGATCACAGGATTTTTGGCAGCAGAAAGGTTTCGACCAAAGGTTCTTTGCGCATCAGGAAGAAATTGATCTTTGCTGGCGCTTAAAAAATTCAGGAAAGAAAATTTTCTACACCGGAAAATCCACGGTTTATCATGTTGGCGGCGGAACGCTGAACAAACAAAGTCCCCAAAAAACTTTCCTTAATATCCGGAATAATTTCTCGATGCTCCTTAAAAATATGCCATTTCCAAAATTGCTGTGGGTACTTTTTTTAAGGCTGTGTCTGGATGCCGCTGCAGCATTTTACTTTGGAATTAAAATGGGTTTTCCGCATTTCTGGGCGGTCATCAGAGCACATTTCAGTTTTTATGCACAGGTACCGGGAACGCTGAAGCTTCGCGGAAATAATCAGATTAAAAATTATTATCAGACCCAATGGTTGATTTTTAAACATTTTCTGTAAAAACTACCGCTCGGAATCCTTCAAAATGACCGTGAAGTTTTATACACTTCCGTATAAAATCAAGAAAAAAAGCTACATTTATACTTCCAATGAATGCAGACATTTACTTTATGCTCGTAACAATTTCCGCTGTCATCCTGATCCTCGGACTGTTTATCTATTTCTTTCAGCATAAATTCTTCTTTCATCCGGAAAAACTCCCGGCTGATTTCAAATTCGCTTACGACAACTTAAAAGCAGAAGAAAAAACAGTAGAACCTGAACCAGGCGCAAAAATCAATTACCTACATTTTCAGGTAAATGAGCCGAAAGGTGCCGTGATTTACCTGAAAGGAAACACCAAAAGTATCAAAGGCTGGGGAAAATTCGCCATTGATTTTACAAGACTCGGTTATGAAGTAATCATGATGGATTACCGCGGCTTCGGGAAAAGTACCGGAAAACGCACCGTTGAAGCGATGAAACGCGATTCCCAGTTTATATACGATATCGTTAAGACCGAATTTACAGAAGAAAAAATCGTGGTTTACGGACGTTCTCTTGGTGCCGGATTTGCGGCAAGGCTGGCTTCCAAAAACAATCCGCGGCTTTTGATATTAACTTCCCCACTCTATTCTTTATTGCGCACCGTTCACCGCTACTTGCCTTTCATGCCTGCAAAACCTTTTCTGCGTTATAATATCCCTACATTTCAATATCTGAAAAATGTGCGCTGTCCCATCAAAATTATTCACGGCAGCGATGACCAGCTGGTTCCCATCAGTACTGCGGTAGATCTGTCTGAAATAAATCCGGCACTTACCCGGTTATATGTGATTTTGGGAGCAGGGCATATCAACATCCATCAGTTTGAGGAATATCACCGGGTAATGGAAGAAATTTTTGAGGAACGAAAAGTTTTTATCGACACAGAAAAGACGAGCCTGAATGTAAATCACAGGAGCGAATAATTATTTCAATTTGCAACAATTAAATTATATTTGCGATAACTTTTAAAATCTTAATGGAACTGATTATTATTATCTTTCTGGTACTGCTTAACGGCATTTTTTCGATGTCAGAAATGTCACTGGTTTCATCCAGAAAATTTAAATTAGAAAATGCGGGAAAGAAAGGAAGTTCCGGAGCAAAAAAAGCACTTAAACTTTCCGGACATCCGACCAAATTCCTCTCTACAGTGCAGATTGGCATTACACTGATCGGGATTCTGCTTGGGGTGTATTCAGGTGAAAATCTCACGACCGATTTCCAGAATTTCCTGAACACTTTTCCGGTATTGGAGCCCTATTCCAAAACCCTGGCCACCACAGGTATTGTTATTTTCATCACTTATTTGTCCATTCTTCTGGGAGAGCTGCTGCCTAAACGGATTGCGATGACCCATCCTGAGCGTATCATCACCTTGGTTGCCAAACCGATGGATATTCTTTCTAAAATCACCTCACCTTTTGTCTGGCTGCTCAGCACTTCTAATAATGTACTTCTTAAACTGATGGGAATTAAAAGCGGTTCCGACAGTATTATTACAGAAGAGGAAATAAAATCTATTGTAAAAGAAAGCGCACAGGAAGGCGAGATAGACGAAATAGAGCACAACATCGTAGAACGGGTATTCGAACTTGGCGACAGGAAAATAAACACCCTGCTCACCCACCGTACCGCAATGACCTTTTTCGGTATAGATGAACAGCTGGAGGTCGTCCTGGAAAAAATACGGAACGACAAACATGCCGCCTATCCCGTAACCAAAGGGAACAACCTCGATGACATTATCGGAATCGTTCTCCTTAAAGACCTTTTTCCTATAGATAATCCCGAAAACTTCAGCCTTAGTAAATACCTGAAACAACCGGTTTTCCTGAATGAAAACTATTACGCCTACAAAGTGCTGGAACTTTTCAAAAGACAAAAAAACCATTACGGGATTGTAATTGATGAGTATGGAAACACTGTGGGAATGGTCACTATGGACGATGTCCTGGACGCATTGGTAGGAGATACGGTGAATGACGATTATTTTGACTACCGGATTTCGGTGCGGGATGAAAACTCATGGCTGGCCGACGGACAGGTTCCGATCGTAGAATTCATCAGGTATTTTAAACTCAATTACGAGTTTGAAAACAAAGATAATTACACCACCATTGTAGGATTTTTCCTCAATGAAAACCACCGCGTAGCCCAGGTTGGCGACAAAGTAACTGTCGAAGATCTTGAGCTTGAGATCATTGATAAAGACGGTCAGCGCGTAGATAAAATCCTCATCACAAGGACTAAAAACAGTTCAAATCCTTAAAAATGTCTGAGCTTCTTAAATTCCTTCAGGAAAAAGTTGTCTTTCTTCCGGTTATTCTTCCGGAGGAGCATGAATTTGATTTTGAAGGAAATTTTGAAGAATATCTTTGGGACACGCCTTTTGACGGGAAAATTAATGTGCTTCATTTCAAAATTAACCGTCCGAAAGGAGTCATTCTTTATTTCCACGGAAACTCCGACAATCTTCACCGTTGGGGAAAAATCGCGGCCGAATTCACCCAGTTCGGTTACGATGTTTTGGTGATGGACTACCGCGGTTATGGAAAAAGTTCAGGTGCAAGAAATGAAGATTACCTCTATTCAGATGCGCAGATTTTCTATGATTTTGCGAAGAAATATTACGGCGAAGAAAAAATTGTGGTTTACGGAAGAAGTTTGGGCGGAGCATTTGCGGTGAAAGTGGCCGCCGACAATATGCCAAAAATGGTCATTCTGGAAGCGACTTTCTATAATCTTCAGGATATCGCCAACCGCTGGCTTCCGGGAAAAATAACAGACAGAGTATCCCTGAGAATGACTTACCATTTTCTATCCAATGAAAATATTTTGAATCTAAAAGTTCCGCTCTACCAGTTTCATGGAACAAAAGATACCGTGATTCCGCTGAAATCCGGAAAAAAGCTGTTTGACGTTTTTGAAAAAGAACATCCTGAAATTCCGAAAAAATTCATCGAAATAAATGGCGGAAGCCATCACGATCTAGTGACTTATGAGGAATTTAACAGGGAAATAAGGGAAATTTTGGGATGAAAAATCCTGTCAGACAGCACCAATAAAATTTAAAACAAACAATGCCCAACTTAAAATGATAGATTTCTGCGCCATCGATTTTGAAACCGCAACCCACGAACGCCATTCTGCCTGCGAAATGGGAATTTGTGTCGTAGAAAACGGAGAAATTGTAAAAACCCAGACCTGGCTCATTAAGCCGCCGAGTTTTCCTTATTTTCATCCAAGAAATATTGATGTTCACGGAATCCGGCCGGAAGATGTGCAGCATTCACCAACATTTGAGGATATTTGGCACGAAGCGGAAAGTCTGATGTACGGAAACCTCATGATTGCCCACAACGCCTCTTTCGATGCCGGAGTTCTCCGCAGCTGCCTGGATTATTACGGTTTTTTCAAACCGAAAATCGATTATCTGTGCTCTATTCAGATTGCTAAAAAATCGTGGAAAAACTTGCCTAAATATGGTTTAAAAAGTTTGGCCGAACATCACGACATTACCTTCAACCATCACAGAGCGGGTGCAGATGCCGAAGTATGCGCAAAAATATCGCTTCTCGCATTCGATAATTTAATGGTGACAAGAAATGATGAGGTAAGGGAGGTGCTGAAAAAAAACATGAAGATCTTATAGGAAATCTCTCCACCACAAAGCCACTTTCAATGTGCTCTTTGTATGAGAAAATCTTAAATCCGGACTTCTTTAATAGTAGGGAATTCTAAATTTGATCATATCATAGCCCATCCATTTCTTCAGTGATCACAGTGTTTTCCGGTGAAGAATTTAATGAAAGGAGTAAGCCCAAATATGTATTAAAAACTCCAGATGGTGATTATTTAATTGCTTAAAACCTCTGCCATTAAATTGAATTTAGGAATTTCAATTTCCAAAGCTTCTTTGGTCAGAAGGTTTGTACAGTAGTAGGTTCCGCTCATACTTCCTACGCCTGAACGCAGAACGACATTGGAAAAATATTTAAACTGTTCACCCGGATTAATTTCCGGTGTCAGACCTATTACACCCTCGCCTGCAACTTCGGTAAAACCGAAACCAACGTCATAAATGAGCCATTTCCTTTTCAGAAGTACAACAGGATTTTCACTTAGGTTTTCAATGGTAATATTGTAACGGAAAACAAAACGGTTTTCTGAGGGAAAACTGTTCTTTACGTCGTATTCCGGACTTACCGTAACCTTAATATCAAAAGTAATGGTAGAAAACATTTCGTTTGGTTTTTAGATTTTAATGATGTTAATACAAAAATCCCGCCCTTTTAAGGACGGGATTGTATTTATTTTAAAAATACCGGAAATTAATTAAAGTTCCAGAGCTTTTCTTTCGTCTCCGTTCATTAAAAATTCTACCGGATTGTCAATCGCTTCTTTTACAGCAACCAAAAATCCTACAGATTCTTTACCGTCAATAATTCTGTGGTCATAAGACATTGCAACATACATCATAGGACGAATGACCACCTGTCCGTCAACTGCAACTGGTCTTTGAATAATGTTATGCATTCCCAAAATCGCTGATTGTGGTGGATTGATAATCGGAGTCGACATCATGGATCCAAAAGTACCTCCATTGGTAATGGTAAATGTACCTCCAGTCATTTCATCTACGGTAATTTTACCGTCTCTTACTTTTTCTGCAAGTTGTTTGATATTCGCTTCCACGCCTCTGAAAGACATGGTTTCTGCATTTCTTAAAACCGGAACCATTAGACCTTTAGGTCCTGAAACGGCAATAGAAATATCACAGAAATCATAATTGATCTTGTAATCTCCGTCAATAGAAGCATTTACATCAGGATACATCTGTAATGCTCTGGTAACCGCTTTGGTGAAGAAAGACATAAATCCTAAACCAATGCCGTGTTTTTGTGCAAATTCTTCTTTATATTGTTTTCTTAATCTGAAGATTTCAGACATATCCACTTCATTGAAGGTAGTCAGCATAGCTGTTTCGTTTTTCACAGAAACCAGTCTCGCTGCCAATTTTCTTCTGAGAACTGAAAGTTTTGTGGTGTTAGAACCTCTTGAACCACCTGTTGACGAAGCAGCACCCATTGCAGGAACTTTAGCGGTTTCAGCGTCTTCCTTAGTAATTCTTCCATCCTTCCCTGAACCCGGAACCTGCGCAGGAGCGATTCCTTTTTCGTCAAGAATTTTTTTCGCAGCCGGTGAAGGAGTTCCTGTTGCGTAAGAACTGGCAGCCGGTTTATCTTCTTTTTTAGCTTCCTGAACGATCGCCGGTTTTTCAACCACTTTTTCTTCAGCTTGCGGAGCTTCAGCGTTTTCTGTTTTCGGAGCCGCAGCACCTTCAGGTTTTGCACCATCCATATCGATAAGGCATACCACCTGGCCTACCTGCACTACTTCACCTTCTTCAGCTTTCAAAGTGATAATACCGCTTTGCTCTGCAGGAAGTTCAAGAGTTGCTTTGTCGGAATCTACTTCGGCAATAGGTTGGTCTTTTTCAACATAATCGCCGTCTTTTACCAGCCAAGATGCGATTTCAACTTCTGTGATGGATTCTCCCGGAGAAGGGACTTTCATTTCTAATATTGACATCGTGAATATTTTTGTTTATTATTTAAAATTGAAATTAAGCAGTTACCGGCCTTTTAGCTGGTGCATCGTCTCTGTCAAAAACCCTGTTAATCACGTTATTTTGATTTCTTTCGAACATTTTATGGCTTCCAGGCGCTGGGGAACCACTCGGAACCGGAGATATCACCTGAATCCCTGTATTTCTGAAATTTCTTAAAATATAACCCCAGGCTCCCATATTTTCAGGTTCTTCCTGAACCCAAAGCAACTCTTTTCTGTTGCTGTATTTGGTCAAAATTTCTTCAATCTTATCCTGCTGAAGCGGATACAGCTGTTCGAATCTCACTAAAGCGATATTTTCGCAGTTCAGTTCTTCTTTTTTAGCCAAAAGTTCGTAATAAATTTTACCTGAACAAAGTACCAGTTTTTCAGTTTTATCAGGATTGGCAGTTACATCATCGATAACAGGCTGGAAAGATCCGGTCGCAAAGTCTTCTAACGGAGAAACTACTTTTGGATGTCTCAGCAGAGATTTTGGTGTCATGACAACCAACGGTTTTCTGAAATTCCACTTCAATTGTCTTCTCAGTAAATGGAAATAGTTTGCCGGAGTTGTGGCGTTGGCAACGGTCATATTTTCGTTGGCACAAAGTCCTAAAAATCTTTCGAGTCTTGCAGAAGAGTGTTCTGCACCCTGCCCTTCAAAACCATGTGGAAGTAGCATGACCAGACCATTCTGAATTTTCCATTTTTCTTCAGCGGCAGCCAGATACTGGTCTACAATAATTTGTGCTCCGTTTACGAAATCCCCAAACTGAGCTTCCCAAATGGTAAGCGTGTTTGGTGAAGCCATTGCATAACCATAATCGTAACCCAGAACTCCATACTCCGAAAGGTGCGAATTGTAGATATCAAAACGGCTTTCTGTAATATGTCTTAATGGGATATATTCTTCTTCTGTATCTTCAGTTTTTACTACGGCGTGGCGGTGAGAGAAAGTTCCTCTTTCAACATCTTCTCCCGAAATACGCACATTATTTCCTTCCACAAGCAGCGTTGCATACGCAAGCCATTCACCAAGCGCCCAATCCAGAGAATTGGCCTCAATCATTTTCAGTCTGTTATCAAAAAGTCTGGTGATTTTACTGATGAATTTTTTATCGGACGGCAAAGTGGTCATTTTTACCGCCAGTTTTTTAAGTTCTTCAAGATTAAAACCTGTATTAACCGGATGCTGCATAGAACCTTTTGGACCGATTGGATATTGTTTCCAGTCATCGGCCATGAAGATATCCATGGTGTTTTTTTCAATTTCTTTGGAAGCATCAAAATCTGCATCCAAAAGAGTTTTGAATTCAGTTTCCATCTTCTTCAG
The DNA here is from genome assembly GCA_018902795.1 of Bacteroidota bacterium. GTDB lineage: Bacteria > Bacteroidota > Bacteroidia > Flavobacteriales > Weeksellaceae > Kaistella. The sequence goes on from JAHIQD010000004.1 coordinate 317,757, forward strand.
CACCTCATCCGAAACAATTCCTTCCTTAATGAGCTGATCTTTATAAATCTCTCTCGGATTAAGGTGTTTTGAAATCAGTTTATATAAATTCGGTTGGGTAAATCTAGGCTCATCACCTTCATTATGACCGTATTTTCTGTATCCTAAAAGATCGATATAGACGTCTTTTCCAAACTCTGCACGGAAATCGGCCGCAAATCTGATAGCGTGTACTACCGCTTCTACATCATCCGCATTCACATGCATTACAGGAGATTCCGTTACTTTTGCAATATCGGTACAGTATGTTGAAGATCTTGCGTCCAGATAATTGGTGGTAAACGAAACCTGGTTGTTCACAACGATGTGAACCGTTCCGCCGGTTTTGTAGCCTTCCAAAGTCATCATCTGTGCGATTTCGTACACAATTCCCTGACCTGCAATCGCACCGTCGCCGTGGATAACGATCGGTAAAACTTTTTTGTAATCTTTGTACTTGTCATCAACTTTTGCGCGGCAGATTCCTTCAACCAAAGCGGCAACCGTTTCCAGATGGGACGGATTGGGAGTTAAATTGATGGATACTTCTTCGCCGGAAGCTGTTTTAATTTTTTTTGATGATCCCAGGTGATATTTCACGTCACCGGAGAAAACGTCTTCTTCAAATTCTTTTCCTTCAAATTCTGAGAAAATCTGTTTGTAAGATTTTCCGAAAATATTCGTCAGTACATTCAGTCTTCCTCTGTGCGCCATTCCCAAAACCACTTCGTCAACACCCAATTGCGATGAACGGGTGATCAGTTGGTCTAAAGCAGGAATCAAAGATTCACCACCTTCCAGTGAAAATCTTTTTTGACCGACAAATTTAGTATGAAGATAATTTTCAAAAGCAACCGCCTGATTCAACTTTCCTAAGATTTCTGTTTTTTCGGCAGCATTAAGCTGGGCGTGATTTTCATTGACCTGAAGCCATTTTCTGATGTATACTTTTTCCGCAATATTATTAATATGCATATATTCTACACCGATCGACTCGCAGTAAATATTTTCAAGACGCTTAATAATCTCCTGCAGCGTTGCCCCGCCCTGCATCCCTATTTCCGTAGCAGAATTGAATTTCTGAGTAAGATCCGCCTGAGAAAGCCCGAAATTTTCAATGGCCAACGTCGGCTCATAATGTCTTCTTGCTCTTACGGGATTGGTATTGGTAAACAGGTGGCCTCTCTGTCTGTAAGCTTCAATTAAATTTAAAACTTTAAATTCTTTCTGGATGTCGTCAGGAATCTGTCCGTTGGAAGCTGCCTGATTTGCGATTTGAACAGCATTTGAAGCAGGAGCTGCTGATGAGTTTCCCGGGATTTCATCGCTGTAGTTCTCTAAAGCAAAATCAAACCCCTGAAAAAATGCCTTCCAGGAAGGCTCTAATGAATCGGGATATTTTAAATATTGTTGGTATAAGTCTTCTATTAACTGCGAATGCGCAGCATTCAGGAATGAATATTTGTCCATTATTTACAGATTAACTGTTGATTTTTATTTAAAAGACAAATTTAGCAAAAAAAAGTGAAGTACTAAAGCCGAAAAGCCCTAAAAAAAAGCTGAATGATATTACCTGAAAACGGGCAGCGACAATTTCATGACGGTATTATTTTCGACGGATGGTTCTTCGAGGAAAGTTTGCTGCAGATCCCCGGTTCTCATCGTATCCTTTTTTGCCTTCGATAATAACTGCTGAATAGCCTTTACGCGTCCGCTGTAATTTCCGCGGTAATAAATCACATATTTTTTGGAAGCATTCAAAGTTCTGAAACTGAAATTATTATCTGAAATCCCAATTCTTTTGGAAAGGGGAATCCCGTAGAAGTAAGAAACTTCTTTGTCTTTAAAATTATCGGCATCGGTGATTAAAATGGGTTCTCCATATTCATCATCTCTTTTGCCTAAATCCATCTTTATGTAATTCAGCGTTTTGTTGTGATTCATAACAATATTTCTGAACAGAGCATCTTTTACATTTTTTGAATTGACATTCACTCCTAAAAGAAGTTGTCCTTCCTGCTCTTCAACCATTAAACTGTCAAATTTCAAACTTTCGCGCTGCTCTTCCTTACTTACCTTATTTCCCAGGATATTGAAAAGATTCTTCATGCTCTTATCAATCTGTTCTGCGAAAAGATCTTCAGAAACCAAATTCATAGAACGTTTAAGGAAAGACTGTTTTGGAGTGTGAATATACCAGATGATTGAAGTCTTACCGTTTTGCGGCTTGAATTTCAAATCAATGGAGTAAGGATTGCTGTCATTTCCTTCAAACAGTTGGTACCGGAGTGTTCGGTTCGGATTTTCGTAACGGATAAAAAGATCTCCGGAAATATCGGGATCTTTCTTGTCATGGTAACTCATGGAACTTCCCTGCCCTTCGTACGGTGAAAAAAAATCGAAGCTGAGATTTTTATTGTCAGAAAAGAAAGCGTTCCATCTGGTGAAATTCTGCAGATTGCTGAATTGCGGAAAAACCTTATCTACCGGATAATTGATCTCTTTTTCAACGGTAATACTTTTCGCCTCATCAACGAACGTCATAGAAACGGCATACACTGCCAGCACAAAAAGTACAATTAAACTCCCAAATTTTAACCAACGCATGGGGCAAAAATACAAAAAACCTCTGCAAAAAAAACACGGCAATAAAAATATTGCCGTGCGCACCAAATTGGTATTTTTTTTAAGGAATAATTGTTCCCGGTGGTATCACCGCATTTTTTTTCACGACCACTATCCCGTCTTTAATGCTGTAGTTCTCAAAATCACCGTCCGGAAGATGCTTACCGCCGATAATTCTTACATTATCTCCGATATTGCAGTTTTTGTCAAGAATGGCTCTTTCGATGTAACAGTATTTACCTACTCCAAGATTGGGCTGCCCTTTCTCGTCATTGGATACGATATCCTGAGTTTCCTGATAGAAATCTGCTCCCATCATATAGGTATTGATAAGTGTACTGCCACGGTCAACCCTACCCCGGTTACCGACAATTGAGTTTTCAATTTTATCGGCCATAATGATACATCCGTCACCGAAAATCGCTTTGCTCACATAAGAGCCGAGAATTTTCGAGGGCGGAAGCATCCTCGCTCTGGTATAAATGGGTGCATTGCTGAAAAGATTGAAATTGGGAAAATCTTTTGTCAGGTCGATATTGGCATCAAAAAAAGAATCGATGGTACCGATGTCTGTCCAGTAACCGTCATACTGATAACTCAGCATTTTGTATTTCCCGATTGCGTTTGGAATAAGTTCACCCCCGAAATCATCGCCGGGATCTTCATCAAACATTTTTTTGAGAAGATTTTTGCTGAAGACATAAATCCCCATCGAAGCGAGAAATTCCTTGCCTTCAGACTTGCTTTTTTCCGAAACTTCAGATTTCCAGTTATCCAAAACGTCTGCTGACGGTTTTTCAATAAAAGAGGTAATATTCCCCTCCTCATCCGATTTCAGAATTCCGAAACCAGGTGCATCTTTACAGTTCACCGGAATAGTTGCGATAGTAATATCGCCTTTGTTCTTACAGTGAAACTCAATCATTGCGCGGAAATCCATCTGATAAAGCTGGTCACCGGAAAGAATCAGAATATAATCATAATCATATTTCGCCAGATGTTTCATGGACTGTCTTACTGCATCCGCGGTTCCCTGATACCACTGATCATTTTCCACATTCTGTTCTGCGGCTAAAATATCCACAAAACCTCTGCTGAAAATATCGAAATGGTAAGAATTTTTGATATGCGAATTCAGGGACGCAGAATTAAACTGGGTTAAAACTAAAATCCTGTTAAAGCCCGAATTCAGACAGTTGGAAATCGGAATATCCACCAGTCTGTATTTTCCGGCAATAGGAACCGCCGGTTTCGAGCGTGAATAGGTTAAAGGAAATAATCTCGTTCCTCTTCCGCCGCCAAGTACTACTGAGATAACGCTGGGTTTCATAGGATTTATATTTTTAATGTTTAGTGAAAATGGAATGATAACAATATTACCATTTTTTACGCATTAAACAAAATATAATTGAATGATGATTGCGGGTTTAAGAATTTTTTAATAAAGCTAAATCAGAAATCCAGGCATTTGAAAATACCATCCCTAAGCGAATTAATGACACTGATAATTATTAATCTACGAATTACAAAGATGCTTGTATTGGTTTCTATATAATAAGAATGAAATTCCGTAACCGACTATGAATGATGAAAAATACGCGACACGTTTTTCCAAAAAATTCTGTAACCAAACCATATCTAATTAAAAAACAGGAAAATTATTTCGATCAGATCCCAAAAAATGAGAAAACAAGATAATTAATACCCAATCAGTTTAGGATATAGTATGGATATAGTATGCTTATAGTATGCTTACAGTATGGTTAAAGTATGAAATCTTACCCATTGCATCTGGGAAAAGTTATCCCTTAATATAGGCCGAACAGGTATTTACAGTGTATTAACAAAAAAAATTCCGCAATAAATTGCGGAATTTCAAGTGGCCCAGCTTGGGCAAAATTTGTTTTTTAATTCTTTTTAATATACATTTACAACTGTTAGTCAATTAGTTAGAAATATATTTCAATGTACTTTAACACATTTTAATGTATTTTAATCAATTACCTGCCCCCTATTCCACCCCCTGTTTTAAAAAGGTAAAAAACATTTAAAAATGAGATATAATTTTGAGCTTAGAAAAGAAAAAATTAATCAGAATGGATTAATACCATTAAGACTAGTTGTCAGTAATGAAAAAGATCGAATCAGAAAAAGTATTAATGCAAAAACAGCAATTGAAGATTGGGATAATATCAATCTACAAATAAACAATCCTAATTCGCAGCATAATAAAAATTATAAATTATATCAAAAGTTCAATATCTCAATTAACGAAGTAAAAACTAAGGTAGATAAAATATTTTCTTACTTTGAGTATAACGAGATTCCTTTTTCCGAAAAACTTTTTAATGAAAAATATGATGAAGATGATGTGAAAGTTACCATCACGTTTGCCGATGCGTATGAGGAATTCATAAAAGTTTCAAAGCTTACAAAAGCAAATTCTACCGTAATAAAATATAGGTCTATTAAAAACTTTTTGGATGCATTTGAGCTGCATTCCAAATTTACTTTAAAACTGGATAATATTGATTTTAGATTTGAGGAGCAGTTTATGGACTATTGTTTCAACATCAAAAAGACCCTAAATAATTATTACGCAAAAATAATTAAAGGTCTTAAAGCATTTATGAATTGGGCACATGACAGAGGTTATCACAAAAATTTGAGTTTTAAAAAACTCAAGAGTAAAGAGGAAGAAGTTGAAGTGATATATTTAACAATTGACGAACTTATGAAGTTATATCATCATCCCTTTTCAAACCCGGCAAAAGATCGAGCAAGAGACTTTTTTTGTCTCATGTGCTTTACGGGACAAAGACATAGCGATATATATTCTTTACAAGATGCAAATATTGAAAATGATTAT
>JAHIQD010000005.1 GCA_018902795.1 Bacteroidota bacterium
ATCGATTGTTTTACTAACTTCTGTTGCAGCGAATGGGGAGTTGCTTAAGAGAAGTGACTTAATATAAATTTCATATATATATAATATATTAGGATTTTTTTTAAATTGCTTAATACATAATATTTGAACATCAGCGTAGTGTCCAAGTGAATACTTATCTAAAATTGATAAGCATAAATCACTTTTAATTTCTATTTTTTCATTAGAAAAACTATTGATCTCCAGCATTCTCCTAATTCTAGGATCTGTAATTTCTCGGTTTAGGATATTTAAAACTTTACTTACTAATTTTATCTGCTCTGTATTTTCAGAAAGTGCATTTAAAATTGTTAGCAAAAAGCGGTATAAATCAATAACTGTCGAATTACTGTGATAATTTATTATTGATGCAAAATTCTCATATCTTACTTTTTTATTGCCTAAGATGTAGTTTAAATATTCCTTAATATCTCCTTTCGTATTAATACTTAGCACCTCTATATCAGTGTGATAACTTGCAACTGTCGTCTTATCTTCAGCCTTTCTACTATAAAAAGATATTATTAAATCAACTAAAGGATTTTTTTTTATTTTAGAAATTTCATTTAATAATTCCCAATTTCGTTCAATCCCCCCAATTTGTTGCATTAAATTAAATCTATTTTCAATCCCCCATAAAGAAACCGATATTTCATTTTCAATACGGTCTAAAATAGCTAAACATTCAGTATAATTTTCATTTAAAAGATTTTGTTCATAACGAAATTCATTTTCAAGAAATTGATTTATTTGATTTTTATTTCTGACAACAATAGCTAATATGTATGCCAATTCGCCTTGAACATTGAAAGAATTTGGAAATATCAAACCTTGCATTATTCCTTCAATTTTTTTAGGAAATAATGCCTCTCTGAGTAAAGATTGAACTATTTCTGTTTTTTTATCAGAGAAAAATTTTTTGAATGAATCATCAAATGGTAATTTTTTATAATCCAATACAAAATCTAAAGTTGCGATGCCGTTCATTAAAACTATTTTTCTCAAAAGTAAGAAAAACACCCCACATTTCTGTGGGGCATTATCTAACTCAAAAACCAATGGTAATCTGAATTACCATTGAGAGTTTTCTGAAGACCTTTTGAAAATTCAAAAGCATTCAGATTCCTGTCCAGGAAAGTGTCAATATAACTGCTCTTATTGGCTTGTGTGAAGAGATTAAACACATTCCATAGGTTAATTCTGCCATCTTCCAATCTAGAGAAATTCTGATCAGCATAATAATCCTTAGCCATGGTATTAATATGGCTGTCATTAAAATTAAGTTCAGGAATTCCCAGTTTTTCTAATTTAGGTAAATGCTGGTATAGCCTACTTTTCCCGATCAACTGTGCAAACTGATGCTCTGAAAGATAATCCTGGGATAATTCCTTCATCTCCATTAGATGGAGTTCTGCATTATAATTCTGCATCACCTCTAAGGCTTTAGACTCGAGATCACATACATCAGAAACACGGAGATTTTCCAAAAATCCGTCTGTGGAAATACACATATTCATGCAAACCCTGTTCTGGAATCCAATGAAGAACTTAAATTTCTCCATTGACTTTTTTGAGTAAAGGTTCTCCTGGTTATAACTTCTAATTCCACCTACACATAAAGTAAGTTTGTTTCTATTAACTTCTTCTGTAATTGAAGGGATTCTTACCATAAATGCCATTCTTTCATAATAGAGGGTTTTGTGGTGCTCCAAAAGGTCTTTTGCATTCATGTGTATTGCTTCTGGAGTTCTGCCTTTTATCTGGTGAGAAACTCTTACTTCAGGTTCACAAATTGAATTTTGAGGAAATGCTCTTTGAGCAGATTTAACTACAGATTCTATAAATTCCTGATGACTGATGGTTCTTTCATTATCCTTACTAAATACAGGGATTATACAATCTTGATGCAGATGAGTTAATGGTATTTCCAAAGTATTAGCTACAATAAATGGAGAAGAGGGTTCTTCCTTTGGATTAAGATCCCCATTATACTCATTACTACTAGTTGATTTCTGGGAATGCAACCCATGAAATGAATCCACTACTTTATCTACTAAAAAAGCCTGAGATTCTGTAATAGATTCAGGCTTTATTTCTGTGTTCATGGAGCTGGGATAAAATATTTGGGCTTCTTCAATTTCATCTTTCTCCTCTAAAAAGTAATCCCTTAGAGATCTTCTGGATTTGGGAGTGACAGAATGCAGTTCCATATCACTAGTTTCTTCTTTAGGTTTATTGTGTATTGCGTCCATTTTTACTAAAATTATTAGGGTTAGCTGAATTTATCAGAATAGATCTTCTTGCTTCAAAATCTGGTCTCAAAGCAGTTTGATATTGTGGGTATAATTTGTAGAGACTTAATAATTCTACAATATTATTACACATTTGGATGTGTTCATAGACTTCCTTTTCAGATAAGTTGATCTGTCTTTCCTGTGTTGGTTTTTCAACTTGCTTGGGATTACCTGTATTGCACCAGTTAAGGATTTCCACCCCTGTTTTTTCAGAAATAGTAAATTCTGGTTTTCCCATAAACAAACCTGTTCTGTCTTTACTGGATACCGCAAAATGCTTAATATCCACATCAAAAACTAAGGTAAATTCATAGTCTAGTCCATCCCTCTGCACAGATTTTAACCCAACTTTTTCGGGAACCATTTTACCATCTATTTGATTTAGAACATAATCTTGTTTAGTTCTCATAGTAGCTATAACATGAGCACTGGAATTTAAGATTTTATTCATGAAAAGCTTTTCCAGTGGTTTAATTTTAGCCCAATTTGTAAAGCTATTCCCTGCTAAAGAACTGTGATAATCTAAGAGATAATCCCAGCAATGCGAGATAGAATCTATGATAATTACCTGTATTCCTGCCTTTTCACAAACATCAATTGCATCTACATACTGCTGAGGTGAAAAAGGTGGTTTTAATGTAAGCACATTATAATTTCCCAGATGGGCGTATAGATCTGCACTTCCATTTTCTGTGTCTATAATAGCAACTTTTGAAAAGTCACCATTAATTAATCCTTTTGCCAGTAAAAGGGAAGAATATGTTTTCCCTGAACCAGCACTTCCTTGAAGCGCCATTTTAATTTTGGCTTGTTTTCTTTCTGATTGTCTTAATTGCATAAAATTATATTTAAGGTTAAAATTTGGGCATAAAAAAAGCACTCAATTATTGAGTGCATGTTGTGTTTTTGTTATTATCTATATAAGGAAAAAACAAAAACCCGTCGTGTAATTCGTTAAGAGTAAGGAATATCAAGAATTTCTGATTCTAATTTTTTAACAGTATACTCTGCAAATGAATATCTCCTTGATTCTCCAAAACTTCCTACAGTTTTAGACAAATATTTATAAAAGTCCTTTTTCTGATTGTCTATGGTTTTGCTATAAAGATTTCGAAATGTATTGGTCTCAACTAACAGAGGAAACTCTTCTTTTAATCTTGTTAGAAGATCGGACACATTTATATTTAATTCTTCAAAAATATCATTTTCAGTAAGTGGTTTAAGATATTTTGCATCCCCGTTTGGCAGGAGGGTTTCAATAAATTTTTCCCTTAAATTAAATAACTTTTCTACGGTTTCTGGGAAAGTAGAATTTCCTCTTATTCTTTTATTGTGGTAGATGTCCTGAAGAATATACATCATATAATTCAAATGATTAAATTTGTTACCTAGATTACTTTTATAAGGATGAGAATCTAAAAAATACTCAGCAGTCTCATTTTTAAGTATTCTAGTTAAAATATGCTGTCTAACGCAATATTCCCTTTTTAAAATTCTTGTAGAATTTAAGTAAACTTCCTTCCCATCAAAGATATAGTCTAGGAATTGTTGATATATTACATCAAGCTCTACCATCCCATTACCAAGTTCATTTTCAATTAAATAATTATATATCTCTTCGATCTCATCTGGTAAACCCTCTTCAGTAAAATGTATTCGAGATAATTCAAATGCAGCCAATCTACAATTAATAAATTGGTTTGTAAAAGCACTGTAAGTGATAAAAGAAGATAAATCAGCACATAAAAACTTATCTTTTATTAATATTTTATTTCCTTTATTAATCCGAAATTCATTCAAGTCGGGAGCTTCTAAATAATCCTTATACTTGTCAGAAACTGAATTTTTTATGACAGGATATATTATACTACTTATATATTCTTCAAATTTATCAGTAATTATCTTTGACTGCGTATTTAAAGATTTATATATTACCTCTTCATCACTAAATCTTTGCTGGTTTGTTGAAAGGTGCCTTATAGTTTGCTCCCACAAAGAAAGTGGTAGTGGTGATACTGAATTGTATGCAATTTCGAATTGCTGTCTTTGGATTTCGCTCATTTCGGGTAATGTAGTGAAGTCCATTTTTTCACATGGAGGTAAAATAAGGTGTATTTCACCTTTAATTCTTTGTCTTGCTAAACTTTGAATGATGTCATTAACACCTCCAGAAAATATTCCGAACAAATTTTCGAATGGCATTTTGGCAGAATTGGCTGGGAAAATAATTATAAAAGAGTGATTTTCCTTTTCAATATTTACCCCCGTTTTAAAATTAGTACCAATGTTACATTTAGAAGGGTCATACTTTGGCGTTTGTAAGGACGAACCAAGTACTCTTTGGTTACTTTTTAGCTCGGACGCACACAGTTTAATATTATTTTCGCCAATAGCGTCTTTTAGAAGTTTACCAGCTCCATTAACTGATCTGTAAATATCTTCAGCTAGTGTCTTGGAGTAACAGAGAATATCAATTTCATTACCTTGATCTATAGCTTGTGCAATAACTCTACATAATATTGCATCATCGTTTCTATAGTAATGATTTGCATTGAAGTGAAGGTGTAGCTTACTTTGGTTCTCCCTAAATATGATTCTCTCAGATTCAATAATATGTATTTTTTCGTCTGTTAAACCTGAGAGATATTTTATTACAACCAATGATGCGTCATTATATGTTGCACTAATTATAATATTTTTATGAATAGTGTCTTGCCAATGCCAGAGATTGAACAAATTATCCTTTCTGAAATTATGAATTGCGTCATGGATTTCATCATAAATAAAGATTGCTTTTTTTCTGTACTTCCCTTTATTTATAGTAAGTTTAGCTTTAATCTCCGCGTAATTCTCTATTATTTCTAAGTTATCAAGTTCTTCAGCAGTAATTACACTACCGTCGTATATTATCTCATCACCTCTTAGATAGTTAGAAAAATTACTTAAATACTCTCTTTTAATATAGGAGTTCAGAGCGGAATTCTCCCCAGCATTTCCTAATAAACAATTTACTGTTACAATATGAATTCTACGGCTTTTTTGTACTTCTAATGTTGAGTTCGGATGACTTGGATCTAGCCACTCATATCTGTATAAATTATCTTCTTCTATACCCAACTCTATTAATTCTTTGAAATATTGCTCTACCAAACTTACAAATGGCACTGCAATAAAAATGTAGGTTTCGGGGTGTTGTGAATAGTATTCTTGAACTATTCGTAGAATTGAATATGTTTTTCCCTGTCCTACAGAAGCATTTATAACCGTTGTATTTTTTGTATCAAGATTTATTTTTTCTCTTAGACTTGAGTAAATTCTTCCATTTTCATCTGGGGTAATTATATCTTTAGTATATCTCAATAACTGCTGCTCTAATATAGAATTAGCTTCTTCGGTAGTTCCTCCTGCAGATCCATCAAGAAAAAATTCTCTATTTATTTTAAAATAGTCAATTGGAAAATCATTAAAGTGTTCATTTACCAAGGTAGTTTCAGGCATATATAAAAAATTAACAGTGTTATAAATCTACCATAACACTGTTAATATAGTAATGCCATATATGGCTAGTTGAGTTTTAAACTTAACTTGATCATCTGCTCACTAACTTTCTGCTGTACAACCTTTGCATAATGCTCCTGTGTAATTTTCATATTAGAATGACCTAGAAGTTCAGAAACAGTTTCCATAGGTATTTCATTATAGAGCAATACAGTAGAAGCAAAGGTTTTCCTTGCTGTATGATGGGTTATTCTCTTTTCAATTCCTAAAACAGCAGCTATCTCTTTTAAGAAGGAATTAAACTGTTGATTGGATATTATTGGAAGAAAAGTATTTTCAGACTCATACTTGTTAAGAATATTTTCAGCTTTCTTCAACAATGGTATAGTAAGTGTTTTCTTTGTTTTTTGCCTGTAAATTTGAATCCACTTTTTTCCATCAAAACCAATAATTACGTTTTCTCTTTTCAGGGAAGCCATTTCAAGGTAAGGAAGTCCAGAGTAGCAGCAGAATATAAATAAATCTGCAACTTTCTGTAGCCTTTCTTGTTTAAATCTATGATTTTCAAGTATTTTCAGTTCCGCAGTGTCAAGAAAAACCACCTCTGTAATGACTTTCTTGGGACTAAACAATAAAAAAGGATCTCTATCTAGAAATCCTTCTGCTAATGCCAATTTGATGATCTTTCTTAACCGCTCTATATGCTTGTTAATAGTTACTTGCTTTAGCTTCTTCTCTAGTTTTAAGTAATAATCAAAATCATGAAGAAATTTTATATTTAATTTTTCCAGCAGAATATTAGATTTTTGAGTACTATCCTTAATGAAGGATTTCACATGATTCTTAGATTCCTCAAATTTCTTGTAGGTAGATTCGGAATAATCAATCCCCATTAGTTTTTTCATCCTTTCATTATGTAGGGAATAAACTTCAAGCAGCGTTTTCTTCGTTTTAACATCTTCTCCATTGTATTTCAAATAAATATCTTCTACATCAAAGATTTCTGGCTGTACTTGAAGCATTAAAAAAGCCTGATTAATTTCTTGTTTAATCAGGCTTAGTTGAGTGTTGATCTGGTCATGGTCTGTACTTGGTGGAAATGCTTTCTGTTTAGAAGGATTCCAATTTTCAGGATTGATAAATATTCCTGTGGAAAAGGGCTTTCTTTTTTTATCAAATGTAATTCTACATTCTATTGGGCAGAGACCTTTATTGTTCGTTTTGCTTCTTCTTAGAAGAAATAGTATTGATATTTTCATTGTAGTAAATTTTGGGTAACCTGAAATATTTTTGGGTAACCTAAATGGTAACCTCGAAAATTAGAGTTTTTATTGAATTATAACTATTGAGAAAAAGTATAGAAACTTAGAAAATCCCCAAAAACACCCATCAACAGGTTGTTTTTAATCCATAAAAAAAGAGAACCAGTTTCCTGATTCTCTTGCTTAGTAGCGGGGACACGACTCGAACGTGCGACCTCCGGGTTATGAGCCCGACGAGCTACCTACTGCTCTACCCCGCGATATTGTGTTGCAAATATACGCAATCTTATCGCTTTTTAAAAATGATTTCCCTAAATATTTGAATTGTTCTGTCATTTATTTTATAACTTCCTTAAAGTGAAGGCTAATGAAGATGAAATAAATATATCCATTTGTCTTCTATTAATTCGATAGTAGTAGGATTTAACCACACAGGCACAAAAGCATAGTGTTCTTAAACGGTCAACAAGAACAAAAAAGGTGAACGCCCGGTATATTTTGCGTTGAAAGTTTTGGCACTGATCCCAATAAGAACCCAGTATATTGTCACAAAAAAAAAGAGAACCAATTTGTGATTCTCTTTTGCTTAGTAGCGGGGACACGACTCGAACGTGCGACCTCCGGGTTATGAGCCCGACGAGCTACCTACTGCTCTACCCCGCGTTATTGTGGTGCAAATATACGACTATTCCGTAAACTCACAAATATTTCGAAGAAATTCTTTATTCATCTATTTTTCCTAAATTTGTATATGGCAAAAATTCTGAAAATATATCCCGATAATCCTCAGGAAAACCTTATCGCAGAAGTCGTTAAAACTTTGAATAACGGTGGAATTATTATCTATCCTTCCGATACGGTTTATGCTATTGGATGCAATATTTTCGACATCAGAGCGATGGAAAAGCTCGCGCACATCAAAAAAATAAAGTTGGATAAAGCGCAGTTCTCCATTATCTGTAATGATTTAAGCCATCTTGCTCACTTTACCCGGCCCATTGACACCTCCGTATTCCGTTTCCTGAAAAGTAAAATCCCAGGACCGTTTACTTTTATCCTGGAAGCCAACAAAAGCCTTCCACTCGCCTATAAAGGCAATAAGACGGTGGGAATCCGTGTCCCGGATCACCCAATTCCGCAGCTGATTGTCGAAAAATTGGGACATCCCATCGCTTCTACTTCCATCAAAGATGACGATGAGGTGATCGAATATTCCACAGATCCTGAACTCATCGCTGAAAAATATGATCATCTCGTGGATATTGTTATCGATTGTGGTTACGGCGATAACGTAGCCTCTACGATCGTGGATTTAACAAGTGGAGAACCTGAAATCATCCGTCAGGGAAAAGGCGAAGTTTAATGATTGGGGCGTCTTTATCCGCCCTCCGTTCCCGCTTTTTCTGCTTCACTTTGTTTCGCAGAAAAGAGCTCCACTCAGGTGGGGACGCGGACACAGGCAAAAATCAAATATCAGTATAAAAATACATCTTCAACATCTATCAATGAAAATCATCTCATCACCTGCTAAACTCATGAACATTGAAAATTCCACAGAATTATTCAAGACCACCATCCCGAAATTCATTGATGACGCGGCTTTCATTCATTCCCATTTAAAAGAAAAAACCCCAAAATATTTATCTGAACTGATGGAAATTTCATCCAAACTGGCAGATGAAAACTGGGAAAGAAACCAGAAATGGAAAGCAAAACCAGGTGCTAAAGAATCTGCGCCTGCCATGTTTGCCTTTACAGGTGAAGTTTACCGAGGACTTGATGCCAAAACTTTAGATAAAAACGCCGTAACTTATCTCCAGAAAAATTACAGAATGCTTTCCGGTCTGTACGGATTGCTGAAACCTTCCGATAAAGTAATGCTTTACCGTTTGGAGATGGGCAGAAATTTCAAGTTTGACTCGTATAAAAACCTCTATGAATTCTGGCGCGAGAAAATAACCGACCAGCTCAACAGCGAACTGAAAGCCAAAGACATCATCCTTAACTTAGCGAGTTCCGAATATTTTAAGGTCCTTGATAAAAAGAAGCTGAATGCACCGGTGATCGATTTCGATTTTTACGAAACCAAAGAAGGAAAATTGAAAACCATTGTCGTTTACACCAAACATGCCCGCGGACTGATGATTCGGTATTGTGCACAAAACCAGATAAAAACGCTGAATGGCGTAAAAGGCTTCAACCTTGAAGGCTACAGGATTGAGGAGAAACTTTCAACCAAAACAAAGTTGGTTTTTACCCGATAAACTTCATGGAATTAATGATAAATAAATACCGTAAAAATGAATTACCATACAAGAAAATGGATTAAACCTGAAGATTTAAATCCGAATCACACGCTCTTCGGAGGAAGACTGCTCCAGTGGATTGATGAAGAAGCCGCACTGTATGCGATTGTGCAGCTGGAAACGCCACGCTGTGTTACCAAATACATTTCTGAAATCAACTTTATCTCTTCTGCAAAACAGGGAGACATCATCGAAATTGGGATAGAGGCGACCGATTTCGGGAACACCTCAATTACCTTGACCTGCGATGTAAGAAACATGATGACCCGCCAAACAATCATTACCATTGATAAAATTATTTTTGTTGGCGTAGATGAAGAAGGAAAACCTACCAGACACGGCAAGACAAAAATTGAATTTATCTCCGACCGTCTGAATAATATGGAAGAATGAAACTGTTTATTAAAAACATGGTTTGTTCCCGATGTATCACTGCGGTGGAACAGGTTTTTAATGATTTAAAACTGGAAATTTCATCCATAGATTTAGGTGAAATTGAAACAATAAATGATTTCGGTGCCACAGAGATTCGGAAACTTGATGAACGGCTGAAAGCTATTGGTTTTCAGATCCTGGAGGATTCTTCGAAAAAGCTGATTGAAAAGATTAAGAAATCTGTTATTTTAAAAATCAACGGTTTGGATATTGCTGAAGATTTTGTACTGTCTAAATTTCTGTCCGAAAAGCTACATAAAGAATACAGTGCAATTTCCAAAATATTCTCCCAAAATGAAAATGTAACGCTGGAACAGTATTTCATCCTCCAGAAAATTGAAAAAGCAAAGGAGCTTCTTTTATATGATGAATTTTCTCTGACCGAAATCTCCGGAAAGCTCGGTTACAGAAGTGTTCAGCACTTGTCTTCGCAGTTCAGAAACACCACAGGATTCTCCCCTTCTGAATTCAAAAAACTGAAACAGAAAAACCGCATTCCTATCGATAAAATCTGAATTCTATAAGATTCTTCCTTATATTTATAACAGCGTTCAAGTTCAATTCAGGAAATTTGAAACATATATTTAATTATGGAAAATCATCAACAGCCCACTCACCCATCAGAACGGATCTCGCCGAGTTCAGTGTACTACTGTCCAATGGAATGCGAAGGCGAAAAAGTATATTTTACCCCGGGAAGGCGTTGCCCTGTGTGCAATATGTTCCTCGTTCAGATTGAAGAAAGACAAGATTATAAAAATAAAGCAGCCACTTTCTCCAAAACCAATCTTCCCGAAAGCTTCAAAGACAAAATCGGCGAATATTTCTGTCCGATGTTCTGTGAAAGAGATAAAACTTACGGTGCAGACACCGGTTGTCCGGTGTGTCACATGCATCTGGAAGAAATTACAGCGGAATTAATTGAAAATGCAACCCATCACACTCATGACCACGGAAACGCTCCCGCCCATTCACATCACCCGATTCCCCCAGCCGGAAACGCTGAAGATCATGCCGGAAAATATTATTGCCCCATGTTTTGCGAAGGCGATAAGGTTTATGATTCCAATGTGGGATGTCCGGTGTGCGGAATGGATTTGGTGAAATATCCAGAAAAACCCAAACCCACCCAATACACCTGCCCGATGCACCCTGAAATCGTTCAAGATGAGCCGGGAGACTGCCCCATTTGCGGTATGGATCTCGTTCCTGTCCTTACTGAATCAACCGATGGTGAAGATGAAACCTTTAATATCCTAAAGAAAAAATTCATCACGGCATTGGTGCTCACTGTACCTGTTTTCATTCTTTCTATGGGCGGTATGTTTTTCACTTTTCCTTTCTCTCATCAGTTTCAGGGAGTTTTAGAACTTATTTTAACGCTTCCTGTTTTGTTCTATGCAGGTTGGTTTATCATGAAACGGGGCTGGATCTCCTTTAAAACCTGGAATCTCAATATGTTTTCATTGATTGCACTCGGAGTTGCTGCAGCATTTCTCTTCAGCATTGTTGCATTGGTTTTTCCAGATATTTTCCCTCACGAAATGGTTCATGACGGTAAAGTACCGCTCTATTTTGAAGCAGTTGATGTGATTCTCACGCTGGTGATCTTAGGACAGTTAATGGAAGCCGCCGCGCACAAAAAAACCGGAAACGCCATCAAAGAACTCATGAGTCTTTCCCCCGATGAAGCCAATTTAATCATTGACGGAAATGAAAAAAAAGTTCCGCTTTCTCACTTGAAAATTGGTGATTTGCTAAGGGTTAAACCAGGCGAAAAAATTCCGGTTGATGGCAAAATTACAGAAGGAAATTCTAATGTTGATGAAAGCATGATTACCGGAGAACCAGTTCCTGTGGAGAAAACTGCAGACGACCGGGTGAGTTCCGGAACGATCAACGGAAACGGTGTTTTCATAATGAAAGCCGAAAAAGTAGGCAATGAAACGCTGCTTTCCCAAATTATTAAAATGGTTCATGATGCAAGCCGCAGCAAAGCCCCGATTCAAAAATTGGTAGACAGGGTTTCCAAAATTTTCGTCCCAACGGTGATCGCTGTTTCAGTGCTTACATTTTTAGGATGGTATATTTTCGGTGGCGAAGACCGGCTGATGATGGCATTTGTGAATGCCGTGGCAGTTTTAATTGTTGCCTGTCCGTGCGCTTTAGGTTTAGCCACGCCCATGAGCCTGATGGTTGGAATTGGGAAAGGCGCTAAAAACGGGATCCTTATTAAGAATGCAGAAGCCCTGGAACAGATGCAGAAAGTGAATATCCTGATCACGGATAAAACCGGAACTCTTACGGAAGGAAAACCCAGTCTCGATGAAATATTCACTGCAGAAAATTCAGATAAAAATCTACTGCTGAATTTGGCAGCGGCGCTCAATCAGAATTCTGAACATCCATTGTCCGGTGCAGTCTTACATGAGTTTAAAAAAGAAGATTCCAAATTTGAAAAAGTTGAGAATTTTGAAAACATTTCCGGCAAAGGAATTAAAGGAACCGTCAGCGGAGAAACAGTATTGCTCGGAAACGAAGCACTATTAAATCATTTCAACATTCAGATTCCAGAAAATCTGAAACAAAATGTCATCGGAAAACAGGATGAAGCAAAAACGGTTTCCTATCTTTCTGCCGGCGGAAAAGTTCTGGGATTTCTAAGTTTTTCTGATAAAATAAAAGTAAGTTCAAAACAGGCCGTAGAATTTCTTCACCAGCACAAAACGGAAGTAATCATGATGACCGGTGATAACGCACACACCGCAAAAGCCGTAGCCGCTGAACTTGGGATTAAAAAATACTTTGCAAACCAGCTTCCTCAGGATAAACTGGCGGCGATAAAAAAACTCCAGGCAGAAGGAAATATGGTGGCGATGACCGGTGACGGAATTAATGACGCTCCCGCATTAGCCCAATCAAACGTAGGCATTGCAATGGGAACCGGAACGGATGTAGCGATTGAAAGTTCAGCAATCACGCTGCTTCAAGGTGATATTCTCGGGGTTGCAAAAGCCAAGATCCTCAGCGAAGCGCTGTTGAAAAACATCAAACAGAATCTTTTTTTCGCCTTCCTGTACAATACCGTTGGAATCCCGATTGCCGCAGGTTTGCTGTATCCGTTTTTCGGAATTCTTTTAAGCCCGATGATTGCAGCCGCTGCGATGAGTTTCAGCTCGGTATCAGTCATTTTAAATTCCCTGAGACTGAATAAAGTGAATTTGACTATTAACCGTTAAAGAATCACAAATAAGCCTTTATTTTATTAATGTGTCATAAAAAATTAAATATGACTTTGGATTTGGTATTAAAATTGAATAAAAATTAATTCAAACAAACATTAAATAAATTTACTATGGCAAAGAAACAGACTCCAAAGGGAAAAGTTGCGCCCAAATCTGACGCGGCGGACAAACTGAAAGATTTTATGGTTGACGGGCTGAAGGATTTATACTGGGCTGAAAAAGCATTGGTTAAAAATCTTCCTAAAATGGCTAAAAATGCCACTTCTGCTAAACTTAAAGAAGCGGTAAATGGGCATTTAGCTGAAACTAAAGGTCAGGTTACCCGTCTCGAAGATGCTTTCAAAGCATTAAAACTGAAGCCGCAGGCTGTAAAGTGTGATGCGATGGACGGTTTGCTTAAAGAAGCAGAAGGAATTCTTGAGGAAACAGAGCCGGGACCGGTTCGTGACGCTGCCATCATCGCTGCTGCCCAAAAAGTGGAACATTACGAAATAGCTTCTTACGGTACATTGGCAACTTACGCCAAATTGCTGGGTCATAAAGAAGTTCTTGCATTACTCCTTGAAACTTTGAAAGAGGAAAAAACATGTGATAAAGATTTAACCAAGCTGGCAAAATCCGAAATCAACGTAAAAGCAAAATAAAAACTTAGCGGTCGTATTATGACCGCTTTTTTTACGGCTAATCTTTTTTACAATTTTCACCTCAATATCAATTATTGAGGAAATCTGAACATATATAAATTTACAAAGATGAAAACTCAGCTTCCGTCACAGAAAACCGGATCAAAATCCGATACCGTTTCAGAGATTGAGATGGAAAGCGAAGTTTTAGCCAGAATACATTTTGAGACTGTGAAAAAGAGGTTTCTCGATGTGAATTCCTGGGAACTTTTTTCGGGCGAAGAGAAAGCTGAGTTTTCTCTCCGGGACCGTAATGGAGAACTTATTTTGGATCAACCCAAAATAGGCGATTTTTTCCGGATTAAAATTCCTGGCCTGCATAATCCAACCGGAGATGGCTATGACTGGGTACAGGTCGAACATGTAGAGGAAGAACAGAAAGCTGATTTTGACAGTGTTTATATCAGGGTTCGACCCACCTCCGATCCGACAAAACCCGAGGAGGCAACTGCGCATTTTTTTGATCCGAAAGCCACTTCGAATTTCCTTATACGTAGAGAAAAGAATGTGATTTTTGCGGAGGTTCACGGCAGAAATGAAGTACCGAATACGGAAAACCTAAGTTTTTTGGAAAAAATCAGAAACTCTTTGGTAGCCGTTGGAGGAATGATCGCAGGCAGTAAATTTCAGTGGAAATCACTTACGGAAGGCCTTATAAAGAATGAAGCATAAAATTTACATAGGATGTTCGGGCTTTTCTAACCGCGACTGGAAGGGGTATTTCTTTCCGGAAAATCTTCCTTCAAAGGAACAGCTGACTTATTATTCAGAAAAATTCAACTCTGTCGAAATCAACTCCACTTTTTACCGAAGACTCCGTACTCAGACTTTAGAAAACTGGTACACGAGGACAAGTGCAGATTTTAAATTTTTTGTGAAAATTCCGAAAACCATCACCCACATTAAAAGACTTTCAGAAACTTCGGCCGAAACTTTAGATTTCTGTAACCATATTCACACGGGGATTAGGGAAAAACTTGCAGGTTTTCTTTTTCAGCTGCCTCCCACTTTCCATTTCAATACTGAAAATTTAGAAAAAGTTCTTGAGACGGTTGATGAACAATATCTGAATGTGGTCGAATTCCGCCATAAATCATGGTGGAATGATGAAGTGCTTGAAACATTAAAAAAGAAGAACATCGTCTTTTCTGGCGTGAGTTTTCCAAAAGATATTCCGGACGAATTTACGGTGAATAATGATGAGTTTGCTTATTACAGGCTTCACGGTGTTCCGGTGCTTTTTAAATCTGAATATTCAGAAAATGAAATATCAAAACTCGCCGAAACCATCAAGAAAGCCAAACGAACGGTCTATGTATTTTTTAACAATACCTGGGGAGTGGCTGCACTGAACAACGCTTTACTTTTACAGAAAAAATTGGGGAAAACGGATTAAAACTTCCTTTCAATCACATAATCCAGCATGAGATGAAGCGAACTTTTAGCTTCAGAGTCAGGGAATTCATTCAGGATATTTTTAGCTCTCTGCTGAAAATCTTTCATCACTCCGACCGAGTAATCCAGACCACCGGATTTTTTCACAAAGTCGATCAGTTCCTTGACGCGTTTCGTATCATTATTGTACCTTTTAATGGTGTTGAAATAATATTTCCGGTCTGTTTCGCTCGCGGTTTTTAAAGTGTAAATCAGCGGAAGCGTCATTTTCTGTTCTTTAATATCGATGCCTACAGGTTTTCCTATGATATTCGAAGTAAGATAATCGAACAGGTCGTCTTTGATCTGAAAAGCCATTCCGGTAAGTGTTCCGAATTCCATCATCTTTTTTGCCAGATGTTCGTCAGCATTATTTGAAAGCACGCCAATTTCACAGCAGGCTGCAATTAAGGTTGCTGTTTTCTGCCTGATAATTTCGTAATATACTTCTTCAGTAATATCGAGTTTCCTTGCCTTTTCAAGCTGTAAAAGCTCCCCTTCCGCCATTTCTCTGATGGTGCGGGAAATCACGGCAAGAAGATCAAAATCCTTATGATCTGTAGAAAGTAAAACGGCTTTAGACAGCAGATAATCACCTACCAAAACTGCAATTTTATTTTTCCATAACGCATTGATAGAAAAGAAATTGCGTCTCTTAAAACTTTCATCCACCACATCATCATGCACCAGAGTTGCGGTATGAATCAGCTCGATCATCGAAGCACCACGGAAAGTTTTTTCGTTCACTTCGCCGATTAATTTTGCGCAGAGAAACACAAACATCGGCCGCATCTGCTTCCCTTTAGTCGTAACGATAAAGCGGGTAACCTTATCAAGAAGCGGAACATTGCTCTGCATGGATTCATAAAACTTCTGCTCGAAAAGTTTCATTTCACTGTTAATCGGTTTTCTGATTTCTTCTACAATATTCGCCACGAACTATAAAATAAAGGATGTGATTGATAAATAATGACAAATATAATTAATTTTCGCGCAGATATGAAGCTTTCATCCGTATTAACTTCAGCACAAAAGGTGGATTTAGAAATAATGCGGCTGTTATTTCAGCTTTTCTTGAGGAATAAAATAGAAATTCGGTTTCACTTTTCCGAGAGGCGTATTGAATTCTTCACCCGAAATGTAAATTCCGTGTTCATCAACTTCAATTCCTTCAATTTGCCCGATCGATAGAGAACTTCCGAGATAATATTTTTTCGGTTTGTCTTTAAAGAAAACACCGGGTTCAGTTTCATTAAATACGGAAAGAAAAACTTCTGTATTCTTTGTATAGCCTATTAAATAGAGTTTTTTCTGAAAATAAGCAGCATCGGTAACTACAAAATCTGTTTTGAAAGTTTCTGTTTTTTCAGCAGGTTGATTTTCAGAAACGTCAGGATTAATAATGTAATGCGTGGTAGATTTTGAAGCCCATTCTTTCGTAAATACATGAATTTTTCCATTAAGAAAAATCATCGCTTCCGCATCGAAATCGTTATTGAGATTACGGTTTATAAAATCTTTCTGTTCCGCATAGAAATAAGAAATTGTTTTTATCGAATCTGAAATCTGTGAACCATTAAACGGAATTTTATAGATTTTCAAATCCTTTCTTGTTCCGGTATTATTGCCGAAGTCGCCTACAAATAAGTGCGTTGAATCACTCGCCATCGCTTCCCAATCATGGTTGATCAAATTTGTTTTGAAAGTATTTTTAATTTCCCCGGAAGTCCTGTCGATTTCGAAAATTTCTGAGGTATTTCCCCCATCGTTAAAAGTATAGAGTTTTCCTTTGAAAAAATTTAATCCTGAATTTTCCCTTAAAGTATCTGAAAGTACGGCAATTTTATATTTTTTGATTTTAAGAAAACCGGTCTGTTGTGCAAAACCGATTTGAAAAACAAAAAACAAAAGCAGTAAAAGGCTTTTTTTCATTACATTTTCCTTTTTAAAAGTAACATCCGTATTTTAATAAAATCATACAAAAGACCAAAAAGCAAAATTACAGTTCCGAAAAACAGCGCTTTGATCCCGACGGTTTCGTAAAGTACACCACCAATAAGTCCACCTCCAAAGAACATCCAAATAATCGTTAAGCGAAGTTTTATGGATTTGATGAGCCGCTTTTTATGATCCTGATCTTTATAGAAAAAAAGCTGTGAAAATTCAATTCCCATATCTGTAAAAAGTCCGGTTAAATGGGTTGTTCTTACGACGGAATGAGAAATGCTGGTCACCAGTGAGTTTTGCATCCCCATTGCAAACAGAAGACTGAAAGCAATAAGATCCGGCGATTCTTTAATCAGAACATTTCCGGTGAATGCAATAACGGCAAGAATGAGCGCTTCTGTTAAAGTGGGAATAACATAGATCAGATTTTCCCTTTTTCTGGAATAAATTTCCACGATGAAATTGGAAATGAAAGCACCCAAAAAAAAGAAAAATATATAAAGCGCTACATGAAAAGCACTTCGGAAATCCTGTTTAAAAGTTTCGTCCACGAAATAGGCAAAATGCCCGGTAACATTGGTCGTGAGTTTCTGCACGGAAAAAAATCCTACCACATTTACCAAACCTGCAACGAAACTCAGCAGGGAAGCAATCCCCAGATTGTGCTTTTCGGTACGGGTTTTTCCTTTGTGGCTAAACATTACTCACCGGATTTATTGGCCAACTGTCCGCAGGCTGCATCGATGTCTCCTCCCCGACTTCTTCGGATTAAAACGGTAATTCCGGCGCGTTCCAGCTGACGTACATAATTTTCTTCCGCATCTTTGTTGCACTGGTCATATTTGCCGTCGCCAATTGGATTATACTGAATTAAATTTACTTTTGAAGGAATCTGCTTACAGTATCTGATCAAGGCTTTTATATCTTCATCTTTGTCATTGATGCCTTTCCATACACAATATTCAAAAGTGATGATGTTGCCGGTTTTTTCATACCAATATTTCAAAGAATCCATAATATCCGTCAAAGGAAATTTATCGGAAAAAGGCATTATTTCATTCCTTTTTGCCTCAATGGCTGAATGTAAAGAAAGCGCCAGTTTCACCCGGAGATCTTCATCAGCAAGCATTTTAATCATCTTCGGAATTCCGGAAGTGGAAACGGTAATTCTACGCGGAGACATTCCCATTCCGTCGGGTTCGGTGATTTTTCTGATGGATTCGACAACGTTTTTGTAATTCATCATCGGTTCGCCCATTCCCATAAAAACGATATTGGAAAGCGGCCGGTCGAAATAGAGTTTACTTTGTCTGTCGATAAGAGCGACCTGATCAACGATTTCTGCCACTTCAAGATTTCGCATTCTTTTCAGACGCGCGGTTGCACAAAATTCACAGTTTAGAGAACATCCAACCTGAGATGAAACACAGGCAGTGGTTCTGGTTTCTGTTGGAATCAAAACTGATTCCACCAAAAGTCCGTCGTGTAATTTTACGCCGTTTTTAATGGTTCCGTCCGTAGATTTCTGAAGCTGATCAACCGAAATTGGATTGATAATATATTCCTGAGAAATTTTCTCCCTTAAATCTTTTGAAAGATTCGTCATTTCATCAATGGAATGCAGATTTTTGCTCCACAGCCATTCATAAACCTGTTTCGCACGGAAAGGTTTTTCGCCTAATGAAACGAAATAATTCTGTAATTCTTCTATGGATAAAGTTCGGATGTCTTTCATATAATAAAACTCTCGCAGATTGTGCAAATTTAGCAGATTTTTCCATCTGCGGCATCAGCAAAATCTGCGAGAAATATTAAAAATCATTCTTAAAGAATCAGCATTGCGTCACCGTAAGAATAGAATTTGTAGTCATTCTTAATCGCTTCTTCATAGGCCTGCATGAGGAAATCTTTTCCGGCAAAAGCCGCAACCATCATCATCAGCGTTGATTTTGGCGTATGGAAATTCGTAATCATTGCATTGGCCACACCGAAATCGTGAGGTGGGAAAATAAATTTATTTGTCCAGCCGTGATAAGGTCCTATTTTTT
Organism: Bacteroidota bacterium; assembly: GCA_018902795.1. Lineage (GTDB taxonomy): Bacteria > Bacteroidota > Bacteroidia > Flavobacteriales > Weeksellaceae > Kaistella. Next base: position 19,171 of record JAHIQD010000005.1, read on the forward strand.
TATTGGAAGAAACCGAAGTTTCCAAAGCCCGCATTGTAGTGGTTCCTACGGCGCAAACTCTTCTTTGCTCAGCAACAGCTTTGTTGATGATATCGGCATTGTTCTGGTCGATAATCGCTTCTTCAGATTCCATTTTGTGTTTGCTCAGATCTTCAACTTCAATCGGGTTGAAAGTTCCTAAACCAACGTGAAGCGTCACTTCAGCGAAATCAATTCCTTTGATTTCAAGTTTTTTCATCAGCTGTTTCGAGAAATGTAAACCTGCAGTTGGAGCGGCAACAGCACCTTCATGTTTTGCGTAGATCGTTTGGTAACGTTCAGCATCTTCAGGTTCTACGGCTCTTTTGATATATTTAGGAAGCGGAGTTTCACCAAGTTCTTTCAGTTTTGCACGGAACTCTTCGTAAGAACCGTCATATAAAAATCTTAAAGTTCTCCCTCTGGAAGTGGTATTGTCAATGACTTCAGCCACCAAAGATTCGTCCTCTGTGAAGAATAATTTGTTTCCGATTCTTATTTTTCTTGCAGGATCTACCAAAACATCCCAAACGCGGGTTTCTTTATCGAGTTCTCTTAAAAGGAAAACTTCAATTTTCGCGCCTGTTTTTTCTTTGTTTCCGTAAAGTCTTGCAGGGAAAACCTTGGTATTATTAAATATAAATAAATCGTGCTCATCAAAATAATCAACTACATCTTTGAATAATTTATGTTCAATGGTTTGTGTTTTTCTGTGCAGAACCATCAGTTTTGCTTCGTCTCTGTGTTCTGAAGGGTGTTCTGCCAAAAGTTCTTCCGGCAAATGGAAATTAAAATCAGATGTTTTCATTTTTTAAATTACGGTTTAAAAATTAAGTCCGAAAACCCAATAATTTTCGGACTGCAAATATACGACATTGAAAAGGCTTTGTCAAGTTTAATCGTGTAAATAAGGATTTGGCTCTATTTCAGAGCTTTTGGAACTACTAAATCTAATTCCACATTTTTATAATCAGCTAAGGAAAATTCACATTCACATTTAGTTGTAGGGCAGGTATATTTGGCATATTCTACCATAATGTTTTGATTCGCGTCAAGCACGGAAATTCCTTCAAATGGATGCATCAGCATAATTCGGGCTATTGGAAAGAGGTTTTTGTTCGCGGTTTTATATTTTAGAACATATATGAAATTTCATTGAAAACAAATTGGTAATTTTTATATTGTTTTTGGTTGCTAGTGAGTTTACCTGAGCTTTTATATTGGAAAACAAACGTTATGTCACTGTTGTTTTTTTGTTCAATGATATTAAACTGATGAATTTTCATTAAGTTTTCATCAAACAGATACGCAGTAAAATCATAAGGAGTTCTCAATATTTTCAAATAATAACTGAAATCATCTGTATTGAAATACATTACCGTTTCGTGTTGTTTGGCTTTTTCTCCTGAAACATATTTTGTCAGAAAATCAAACGAATAGGTTTGAGAATTCCCTGAAATAAAAAGAAAAAAGAGAGTGAGAATAAATATTTTTTTCATAAATATCTTTTTATAATTTTCCATTCTGCCAGTTTTTTTTCAAAGGAAATGGTGTGAAGCGGACTTGTCGAAGGTAAAACAAATACGGGAACTTCACAGTCTTTCCCTAAAATTTTCTGAAGATTCTTAAATGATTTCTGGCCGTTACAGAAAACCGCTTGGAGGTTTGGAAAATCTATTAAAAGTTTCCGTATATCGTTCGCTTCCTCGTTAATGATATTCGAATCTAAACTGCCTTTTCTTTCGCAAGTATCAATCACATCCCAAACTGCAAGATGATTTTTTTCTAAAATTTTTAATTTTTCAGAATAGTCGGCGGTGAAATATTCATTAAACAGCTCAAAGATAATCTTCCAGAACTGGTTTTGCGGATGGGCATAATATTGCTGCATCTCTAAAGATTTCACTCCCGGAACAGAACCTAAGATCAGAATTTTTGAATCTTTGGAAATGACTGGCGGAAAAGATGATATTCGGTTCTCCATTTTGTTTTATTCATGTTTAGACGAGCACCCCATACAATTGGAACGATAAATGCAGGACTTAAAAATATTAAAAATTTAGTTATGAAAAAATTATCATTAATTATCGGAATGCTGGTTCTGTTTTTTACAACCAGTTGTAGAGATATTGTCAATACGGTTTTGGACGTTTTGCCGCCTTTTGACGTTCCGTTTACGTCAACAATTGCTGTTCCGTTTGCAGCGGTGAGTACAACAACTTATACGCGAACTCCTGAAATTGCGATGAATATCGATCTCGATGCGAAGATTAAACAAAACAATCCGAACTACTCTATCAATAATCTGAAATCGGTGAAACTGAATACTTTAAGTATCGATTATGTAAGTTCGACACTGGACACCAAACTTGATGTCATCAAAAACGCAAGAATTTATTTAAAAGCACCCAATCAGCCCGAAATTCTGATTGCAACTGCCTACAATAACACCAATCCTAATACTATCACTTTTTCGGTACCGGATGAAGAATTGCTGAACTATTTTAAAACCAGTCAGAATTCTTTGATTTTCGAAATCCAGGCAAGCACCCCTACTGCTGATCAAATTACGATGAAACTGAATACAGGATTTAAAGTAAAAGTTCAGTTGTAACTACAGGAAATAAGTTCGGTTAAAATATAAAAAAAGCTTCTGATTACTCAGAAGCTTTTTATTGTTTTAATCATTTGTAAAGTCTACAGCGTTTCTTTCAGCCATTCAAAAAATTCTCTCTGCCAAACCAAACCGTTGTGAGCATTAAGCACCCAGTGATTTTCATTCGGGAAATAAACAAATTTCGTTTTCAAACCGTGAAGTTTCGCAGCCTGAAAAGCTTCCTGTCCCTGTTCGTAAGGAACCCGGTAATCAATTCCACCCTGAACAATCATAATCGGTGTGTTCCATTTATTCACAAAATTAGAAGGGTTAAATTCTGTATACGCCTTTGGTAAAGGCAGGTCCGTAGGTTTTCCTAAATCCCAGTTCGCAAACCAAAGCTCTTCGGTAGTTCCGTACCATGATTTCATGTCGAAAAGTCCGTCGTGCGCGATGAAAGTCTTAAAACGGTTATTGTGAATTCCGGCCAGCATGAATACACTGTATCCGCCGTAACTTGCTCCTACTGCACCTATTCTTTCGCCATCTACGTAAGGAAGTGTTTTGGCAAAATCGGTTGCCGCAAGATAATCTTTCATCACCTGTCCGCCCCAGTCTTTGGAGATATCTTCATTCCATTTCGTTCCCCATCCAGGCATTCCGCGACGGTTGGGAGCGACAACGATATAACCGTTTGCCGCCATCAAAGCAGGGTTCCATCTTGTACTGAAAAACTGCGTCAATGCAGATTGTGGTCCGCCCTGGCAATATAACAAGGTTGGATATTTTTTGCTAGGATCGAAATCAGGCGGATAAACAAACCAAACTCCCATTTCTTTTCCGTCGGTGGTTTTCACCATTTTCAGTTCGGTTTTTGAAGGGGTAAGTTTTGCGTAATTGTCTTTGTTAACATCAGTAACCTTCTTCATTTCACCGTTTTTCAAATCCACGGCATACAGATCTGCGTTATGATTCATATCCGTTCTTGCCACCAAAAGTGAATTTTTCTGCTGGGCAAAAATATCTGAAATATCAAAATCACCTTTTGTAATTTGCTGAACTTTCGCACCTTTCAGATCAACTGAAAAAAGCTGCTGGGTTCCGCGATACGCCGCATTGAAATAAATATTTTTAGAATCTGCACTCCAGAAAGCTGTTCCGGTAACGCTTTCGTCCCACTTCGCCGTAAGATTGGTTACTTTGCCTGATTTCCAGTCCATGATTTTGAGGTCGTTCTTATCAGCTTCGTAGCCGTCTCTTTCCATGGAAAGCCACAACATTTTTTTCCCGTCCGCAGAAAACTTAGGACCTACATCGTAGCCCTTATTGCTTTCCGTTAAATTTTTGGTAGCACCTGAAGCTAAATCATACACAAAAATATCTGTGTTGGTCGACTGTGCATATTCTGCTCCGCTCAGTGGCTTGGTGACGTATAAAAGCTGTAACGAATCGGGGCTCCAGATAAAATCTTCTGTTCCGCCGAAAGGTCTTTGTGGGGCATCCCAAGGTTTTCCCTCCAGCAAATCTTTTGCAGAATCAATTTTTTCAGCAGTATTTACCACAAAAACGTGGTTGTATTTCCCTTCATTGAAATAATCCCAGTGACGGTGATTTAAATCGGTATAAATATGAGCAGTCGTTTTCGGAACGTCGGTATACTTGTCCTTTCCCATTACCTTTTCAACCAAAACCTGCTTGCTGAACGCAATTTTTTTTCCGTCCGGAGCAATTACAATATTATCAACTTCACCAATGGTATAAAATTCAGTCCAGGTTTTTCCGGCATCTTTGGAAAGATAAATTTTGTCGCCTTCCTGCGCATAAATTCCGTTTTTATCCCATTGAACCAACGATTTTTTTCCTAAATCCAGATTGGTAGCCTCGGCGTTTTTGATATTTAAAAAATAATTTTTTCTGTGGGTTTTTTCGGTCTTTAAATCGACTTTACCAACATTATAAATTAAAGAAGACTGATCCGGTGAAACAGCAGAAACGCCCATTTTATTGAGCGTCCAGAGGGTTTCCGGTGTCATCACATTCTGTGCATTCATAAGAAAAGGCGCAACAATGGCGATAAGGGTGTGTTTAAGTTTCATAAAAAATGAGTTTTATTGTCCGCGGGCTGCAGACAGACAAAGATAAATAATTAATAGGACTATCTTAACTGTTATTTCTTAATTTCATTAATAAATTCATCAGGATTTTCGGGTGAAATCATATAAATTTTTCGTGACTTCATCGAGATTTTCACCTTCTTTCTGATATTGGTAACATACCAGACATCATTGCCGTTGAAATACCCGAAATATCCGAAAAGACCGCCGACTCCGAAAGTTCTGATGTTAAATCCTATCCTTTCATATTTTTCAATGGTCTGAATGTCGGCAACCGGAATTTTAATGTTCACAAAAGTAGTTTTAATGCTGATGATTTCTTTGTTAACGAAAATTCTAGGAATCATTAAATAAGAAGAAACCAATGCTGCAAACAAAATAACAATGGTAATCCACATAAAAGGCTCCCCACTTTTCCGGAAGAACAGAAGCATGATGATTGCTCCCACGCAAATTCCACCAAAAATAAAGGAGAAAATTTTAGTCAGTGAATCCATTTTCGCGGTTTGAAATTCTCTCATAACAAATTGAATTAAAAATTAAAAACATTGTCAATCGGCGTGTAATCAAGATAAATTCCGCCGTTCAGTTTTACAGATTTCACTTTTTTTGCCACCGGAATTTTGGTTTGAAAAGTCGAAGCATCTTTCCAAACTGAAGGGGTGAAATGCTTTTTGGAAACAGTTCCGTCAGTAAAAGTAATTTCAATGTCAAAAGGAATAGCAAAACCACCAATATTTTCAATATTCAGGTTTAAATTTTTGTCTGCAACTTTAGCTGAATTCACCTTTAAATCGATATAATGATTGGTGAAAAACCAGTTTTTCCAAAACCAGTTCAGATTCTGTCCGCTTCCGGTATTCATGCTGTTGAAAAAATCCCAGGGCATGGGATGCTTTCCGTTCCATGTATTCATATAAAAGTGCAGCGATTTTTTAAAAATTTTCTCCCCAAGCAAATCTTTCAGCGCTAAGTAAGAAAAAGCAGGTTTAATATAAGAGTTATTGCCATATCCGGCTCCGGAAACCTGTGTACTCATTGAAATAATCGGCTGATCCTGTTCTGCGGAAGGATCATTGATGTATCTTTTCACGCGGAAATCAGTGAACATTTTGTCATTGAATTCTTTGCCGTTTTCATCTTCGCCAATCAAATATTCCAGTGCGGTTGCCCAGCCTTCATCCATAAAAGCATACCGCGTTTCATTAATTCCCATAAAGAACGGAAAATACGTGTGCGCAATTTCGTGATCTACGGTTTGTCTGGAGTCGGCAAAATTATCGGGAATCGCGGTATCATTCACCATCATTGGATATTCCATATCGGCAAATCCCTGAAAAGCAGTCATCGTTGGATATGGATATTCAATTCCGGGCCAGTTTTCAGAAAACCATTTGATGCAGTATTTTTGCCATTCTACATATTTCTCAAAATCTGCAGTTCCTGCGTTGTAAGTTGCCTGAATACTTACCTTTTTCGATTTTAGCTGAACACTTGAAGCGTCCCAAATATAAGTTGAACTCAAACCAAAAGTAAAATCAGTAATATTCTGAGCGGTAAATTTCCAGCTGTTTAAAGGATTCTGTTTCGTTACTTTTTGATTCAGCATTTCATCTCTCGTTGTCACATGAACGATTTCATCACTTGTTAATGACTTTTTAAACCTGCTTAAAATTTCAGGTTGCAAAACTTCTTCAGGATTTTTCAGAACTCCGGTGGCATACACGACATAATTTTTCGGAGCAGTAACGGAAACTTCATAATTATTAAAATCGTTATAAAACTCGTTACGGTTCATGTGCGGAAGCCTGTCCCAGCCGTTGTAATCGTCATATACCGAAATTCGTGGATAGGCGTAAGCGCAGAAAAAAGTAGTTTCGTCAATTTGCCCTTCCCTGTTACTTTCTTTCGACAACGGATATTCCCAGACAATCTTGAACTCATTTTTCGATTTGGGAAACATTGGAGTATTAAGTTTGAGTTCATAAAAAGTTTCCCAGTCATCACTGTTTACGTTGTAAATTGTTCCGTTCACAGAAAGTGATTTTATCTTGAGCCCCTCGCTTAAAAATTCGCTGGAAACTTTTCCTGCTCGTGGTGAAGTGGGTTTATGAAGATTGGTGACAAATCTTATAACTGCGGTTTTCAGAGTATCAGGAGAATTATTAAAATAATCAATGGTTTCTGATCCTGAAACTGTTTTCTTATCGGTATTGACCTGAAAATCTATTTTATAATTCCCACCGTTCTGCCAGTAATTTTTTCCGGGTTTACCATCGTCGGATCGCGTTTGCTTAGTGTAAGCTTTTTTTATATTTCTCGGATAATAGAGTTGCTGCCCGAAAATATTTCCGGCAAAGAAAAACAGGATAAGTGAGATCAAAAATTTATTCATAATAGGGAATTGATAATCAAAAGTAATCAATAATTAAATATTTATATAGTAATTAAAAACTAAAGACGTAATTTTATAACCCATAACATTTTTTATATGAAGAAAATTTTATCTTTTATTTTCCTGTTAGCGATTACACTTTCATTTTCGCAAAGCACTATGTTTACGCCATATGAGGCTTGGTTTCAGAACTCAGGAACTGTAACAATCCAAAGTGATAACTCGATGATTTATTATACTGTAGACGGAACGGAACCTACTTTAAGTTCGCCATCCGCTGTAAATCAAATTGGAATTCCTGTTTCACAGACAACGACTTTTAAGGCTTTTTCGGTTCGGTACGGCACCACATCTCCCGTGGAAACAGTGAAATATTATGTCGGTAACTATCCGACTCCCAGATTATTCTTTAAACCGCCGGCGAACTGGACTTCTTCCTGCGCTTACTCGAATATCATCGAACCGAGAACAATGGTCGATTTTTGGGAACCGGGTCAACAAATGCCATCTGCATGTGAGGGCTGGAAGAAAATCAATGCGAGTTTTGCTGTTGGATATATTACTTTTAATAACTGTCTCGTCTATTCGCCATTCTGGCAAACTTCTCCGAGTTTTATGACGGCGACTGATATTTTTTATGATTTTTCTGATGGCTTTATTACTAATCCGCCAGTTTGTTTATTAGCTTCCGGTGAAGTTTCCGGCAAGGCCGTATCCATAAAAATATTTCCGAACCCCGTTCAGGAAATCCTGAAAGTAGATTCGGAAATAAAATTCTTAAGTTACGAAATCACTGATGCTTCCGGAAAAATGTTTGAAAGCAAAATGTTAGTGAATAATCTGGTCAATGTTTCCCGGCTGAGCAGCGGTCTTTATTTTCTTAAACTGATAAATGCTGATCAGAGATTGCATTATATCAGATTTATCAAGAATTAAATGATAATTAATCCTTAGAGGAACTGAAAATACCGCTAAGCAGTGACGTGATGAGCGATAGTGCGATACTGAAGATAAAAGCCCACCAGAAACCGTCAACTTTCATTCCGTCAATAAAATAATCAGCGATTAAGATAACCAGTGCGTTGATCACCAGGGAAAAAAGACCCAGGGTAATAATCGTTAAAGGCAAACCTAAAATTTTGAGAACCGGAGTGACTATTAAATTCAGCACTCCTAAAACGATGGCGAAAATCAGTGCGGTAGAAAAACCGTCGAAATGAACACCGGATAAAACTTTGGTAAGAAAAAATGCCACCACTGCGGTGACGAGAAGTCGGATAATTAGATTCATAGTTTATTGTTTTCTGTTTTGTTCTTAGTTTATAGTTTTGTAAATGTTGTATTATTTATTTTTTTAAATGACATCGACTTTCCGATCCATTTATATTTCCAGTAACCTCTTACCTTCAGCGTTCCGTCTTTGGCTAAACTTGCGGAAGAATCCCAATACTTGCCACATGTGGCATCATAAATTCTTCCGTTTTCCCAAGACTGATAATCGGGATTGTATTTTAATCCTTCCAAAATTTCCATACCGATAATTTTTCTGCTCCGCATTTTCGGATCGGGGTTTTCAGTGTCACAACGCAGATGCATGGGCTTCCCGCTTCCTTTCGTATCATCGAACCAAAGAACTTTCGCACGGTATTCCCCTTTCAGTTTATACACTTCCACCGCAACGCTATTGTCCGTTGCGAGCCAGTTCCCTATCACATTATCAGCTTTTGACTGTGCACTGAAATTCAGAAAGCAAAAGCAAAACAAGAGTAAAAAATTTCTTCCAATCATAACAGTTGCTATTCAAGTTGCTTGCCAATATCTTAAACTGTCGCCAGAAAAGATCAAGAACAGCAGGCTTTTGATATTTATTTTCTTTTAAAATAACGGAAAAAAAATTAAAAAATTTTCCCTATTCTTGACAAGTCAAAATTATTTAAGAAACAGCGGTACAGATTACCGCTATAAGACCGGACAAAAAAAATCCCGACTTGCAGCCGGGATTTAATATTGGTCAGTCTTTTTATAAGCTTAAAACTCTCACGTCGATTCTTCTGTTCTGTGCTTTACATTCATCGGTATCATTTGCGGCGCATACCGGGAATTGCGAGCCATAACCTTCGGCTTCAATTCTGTCACCTGCAATTCCCATTTCGAGTAATTTCAGTTTTGCTGTTTGTGCACGCAGATTCGATAATTTCAGATTGCTCTCTTCGTTACCTGTATTATCAGTATAGCCTCCTAATTTCACTTTTAGATTTGGATAAGCATTCATAATTTCAGCCAAATTAGTCAGTGCCGTTTCAGATCCGGGCTTCAGATCGCTGCTTCCCGTTTGAAAATAAAGGTTTTCAATCGTATACCATTTATTTGGATCTAAAACAGTCTTGTCTTGTAGTTGTATACCGTTGTAAAGAGCATATAGCTGGCTGTTTTTGCCCATTGCAATGCTTTTATCGGATAATTTAACCTGCTGAAGATCTCCGGTATCATAAACAAAATCACCGTCTGCATTTAAAGTTCCTTTTACTTGCGGAACAACTGTAGTTCCTGCATCCATTCCCTGTACAGTTCCGGTGGTGATTCCTGACATTTTGTTAAGGTTTTCCAGCTTCACTCTTCTGTTTTCATCAATTTTATCTTTGTGCAAAACAGCCAATGTTGGTGCAATAACCAATGAAACAATCGACATCAGTTTGATCAGAATATTCATGGATGGACCTGATGTATCTTTGAAAGGATCACCTACAGTATCTCCTGTTACAGAAGCTTTATGAGGTTCCGATCCTTTGTAATAGGTTTTTCCGTTGATATCAACTCCTTTTTCGAATGATTTTTTAGCGTTATCCCAAGCTCCACCAGCATTGTTCTGGAACATTCCCATCAATACACCGGATACGGTTGCACCTGCCAAAAATCCACCCAACACTTCAGGACCGAAAATAAAACCCACTAAAAGCGGAGAAATAAGTGCTATTGCGCCCGGAAGCAACATCTTTTTAATTGATGCATCAGTAGAAATTGCTACACATTTTTCATATTCCGGAGTTGCTTTGCCTTCTAAAATTCCCGGAATTTCCCGGAACTGGCGGCGAACTTCTTCTACCATCGCCATCGCCGCTTCTCCAACTGCTTTGATTGCCAACGAAGAAAAGATAAACGGAATCATTGCTCCAACAAATAAACCGGCAAGTACGTCGGCATGGTAAATATCAATACTATCGATACCAGCTATCCCAACAAATGCTGCAAATAATGCAAGCGCCGTTAAAGCTGCAGAAGCAATGGCAAAGCCTTTTCCTGTTGCTGCGGTAGTATTTCCTACTGCATCTAAAATATCGGTTCTTTCACGAACTTCTTTTGGTAATTCACTCATTTCAGCAATCCCACCGGCATTGTCAGCGATAGGTCCAAAAGCATCGATTGCCAGCTGCATTGCTGTAGTAGCCATCATACCTGCCGCGGCAATTGCAACACCATAAAGTCCTGCGCAAAGGAAAGATCCGTAAATACCTCCTGCTAAAACTAAAATTGGTAATAAAGTAGATTCCATCCCCACTGCGAGTCCACCGATAATATTGGTCGCATGGCCTGTGGAAGACTGTTTTACAATACTCTTCACCGGCCTTTTTCCCATTGCGGTGTAATATTCAGTAATAATACTCATTAATGTGCCTACGACCAGACCAACTATAATTGCTCCGAATACACCCATTTTGGTGAATTCATGACCTCTTAACGTCATGGTTTCCGGCATAAGATAATTAACAAGGAAATAAGAAGAAAGTGCGGTAAGAACGATACTTCCCCAGTTTCCTAAATTCAGTGCGTTCTGCACGGGTGCAGTATCCAGGTCTGTATTTTCAGCAATTTTCACGAATAAAGTTCCGATCATCGAAAATATAATTCCTGTTCCGGCAATCAGCATCGGCAAAAGAATGGGTGCATAACCTCCGAAAGCATCCTGAGAGAAAGTTTCTCTACCCAACACCATTGTTGCTAAAACAGTCGCAACGTAAGACCCGAACAAGTCAGCTCCCATGCCGGCAACATCGCCAACATTATCTCCAACATTATCTGCAATGGTCGCAGGGTTTCTTGGATCATCTTCCGGAATTCCGGCTTCTACTTTTCCCACTAAATCGGCACCCACATCGGCGGCCTTTGTATAAATTCCTCCTCCTACTCTTGCAAAAAGCGCAATAGATTCTGCACCCAAAGAAAATCCGGTAAGAATTTCTATTGTTCTTTCCATTTCATGGGTATCTACTGCTGCATCAGGAGCGAAGATCTGTTTGATAATTAAAAATAATGAACCTAAACCTAAAACTGCAAGTCCTGCAACCCCCATTCCCATTACGGAACCTCCGGTGAAAGAAACCTTCAAAGCTTTGGACAGAGAGGTTTTCGCAGCTTCGGCTGTTCTTACGTTTGCTTTGGTTGCAATTTTCATCCCGATAAATCCTGCCAGTGCAGAAAGTATTGCCCCGAAAACAAATGCAAGACCAATACTCCAATGTGAATTGGCATTTGAAGCTCCCATCAAAGCAAGTAAAACCGCTACAATGGCAACAAAATACAGCATAATTTTGTATTCCGCTTTTAAGAAAGCCATCGCTCCGTCTGCAATATGACCGCTGATCTCTTTCATACGGTCGCTACCAGCATTCTGTTTACTCACCCAGGAACTCTGAATAAAAGTGTAGATTAAGGCAATAATACCAAAGATGGGTACTAAAATAAATAAATTCATAGATTATTTTTTAGATGTTAACATTTTGTTAAATAAAATCTTAACCGAAAATACACATTTATTTTAAATTATCTATTATTAAATGCTAAAAAACAAAGGACAGATGCGTGCATCTGTCCTTTTAAAGTGAATATAAATTTGGTTTTAACCCCCAAATTTATCTGCATAATCTTTTTGTGAAGCCTTGATTACTTTTTTTGCATGTTCTGCTCCGTAAACTTCCTGAATTCTGCATTTAGCAGGCTCATCCGGAAGATTTTTATACGTAAGGAAATAATGCATCAGCCTTTTGATCTCCGCCTGCGGAAGTTCTTCTACATCTCTGAAATGGCCGAAAGCGTGATCGCCTTTCATTACCGCAACGATTTTATCATCAGCTTCGCCTTTGTCAATCATTTTGAAACCCCCGATTGGGATTGCTTCCATCAGCATTCCGCCTGCGTGGATGTTATGAGAGCTTAATACACAAATATCCAGTGGATCCAGGTCACCTGTCGTTACATCAGTAGCGCCGCTCTCTATAGCAAGATTAAGTACTTCGTCATGACAATAGGTTCTCGGAATAAATCCGTAAAGTGCCGGAATGATGTTGGAAAACTGCTGCGGACGGTCCACCTTAAGGTAACCACTCTGCTTGTCGATTTCGTATTTTATGGTATCGGAAGGAACAATTTCTACAAAAACATTTACAACATCCGGCGCTTCTGCACCTGCAGAAATCCCATGCCATGGATGTGCTTTAAAATTTGGTATCATTTATTTATTTTAATTTACTATTAAGTTTTCTTTTCTTAAATCTTCAATGCTTCTCGAAATAAAATCGTCTTCATTCATATAATTCATCAGCAAAACGGTTTTGAAATCATCTAAAGTAGACTGATCACTCAGGTTTTCGTAGGTTTTATGAATTAAATGCAGGACATTATTTTTACAGCTTACAATATTTTTCCACGTAGTTGGGGTTAAATAAAGCTGCTGTGAAGCATTATAATCAAACTCTTCATTAATTGTTTTTTCGATGAGGAAAATATATTCGTGCGGAGCGAGATTGCGGTCAAATTTTGTTACTAAATTCGAAGGCTTTAATCTTTCCAAAAAAAGAGTAAGCCTTTCATAGGCATGTACTCTCTGTTCCGAATTTCCTTTTACCGTTAATAATTTTATTTCCTGGTTTTTGAGTTTAATATAGCTGAAAACGAACTGTCTGATGAAAATCAGGAAAGGTAAGGCAAGCAGCAAAGCAAACGCATAAGGGAAATACGGTGATTCAGTCATGGGCAATAATGAGGTTGCAAAATTACTAATAATTTGCTACTTACTGAAGAAGTTTTTCAGTAAATCTTTTTTGGAATTTTCCACAACAGCATATTCCTGCAGTACTGAACCGAAACTTTTAAAGAAAACCTCTATTCCTCGGATGCTGCCGCCCATAAAATCAAATGATTTTTGGTGTATATTGTCCTTAAGAATGCGGTCAATAAGAAAAGAAGCACCGTTATCTAATTTAAATTTTTCATCGTTGACAAGCCCCAATAAAGAATACCGGTTTTCACTGTCAATTATAATGGCCAAATTGGTGAGATGGTTATCCTTGAATGAGCCAAAAAGTTTCAGAAATTTCCTTTCGTGAAGAAACTGGAGATAATCGAAAAATTTTTCCATATCTTTCTTTTTATCTAAACCCTTGAAATTATCACGGATAAAAGGTAAACTTTCAGCAATCATAACTTCTTTAAAATCAAGATACTGAGCAGTTTTCACCGTAGACTTTCTGCCTTTAAAATAATTCTTTCTTAAAATCCCGTAGTCCGTAGTTTCAATAAAATAATTTTTTTTCTTTCTTAGATTCTGATCAAATGAATTTTGAAAATTGAAAGCATAATAAACAATTCGGTATTCTTTTAAAAGAAAATCCAGAAACTGCTGTTCAGTTCTTCCGTTTTGCATTTTCCCGAAAATCCCTAGCTGCTGACAAAAAAGCGGCATTAAGACAAACCTGAAACCGAATTTTTTCTTCACCGGAACCGGCATCACATATTCGTAATCCCCAAAAACAAGTAATTCCCACTCTTCACAAAGTGTATCCAGAATTTCCTTCTTTGCATAGAAATTTTGCTGCGTTGCACTTTCTATACATTTCTGATATCGAGTAAAATCTATCTCACTGTATTTCAGTCTTCTAATCATAATAAATTTTCGTCGGCAAAGCTGAAATAAGAATGTTGAGAAATAATTAAATGATCTAATAACTGAATATTCATCATTTTTCCTGCTTCATTAATCTGTTTGGTAATTTTAAGATCGTCCTGGCTGGGCTTCAGATTGCCGGACGGATGATTGTGCGCAATGGCAATTCCCGTCGCAAAATACTCTAAAGCGGTTCTGAATAAAATCCTTACATCCACGATCGACTGATTGATGCCACCGGCTGAAAGTTTGGATTTACCAAGGATCCGGTTGTTTTGGTTCAGAAATATCGCCCAGAATTCTTCCGTTTGTAAATCAGAAAGATAAGGCTGCAGAACTTTGTAAATATCTTTGCTTTCGCTGATCTGAATTTTTTCAGGAACCTCCTGTGCGGAACGTCTTCGGCCGATTTCCAATGCTGTTGCAATAGAAATCGCTTTGGCTTCTCCTACTCCTTTAAACTTCACTAAATCTGCAATGGAAAGTAAAGATAAGTTATGCCAGTTATTCTCTACCGAGTTCAGAATTTTTCTTCCGAGTTCTACGGCTGAATCTTCCCGGTTACCGCTTCCCATAATAATTGCCAATAATTCCGCATCAGATAGCGAATTTTTACCTTTCAGTAAAAATTTTTCTCTCGGTCTGTCATCTTCTGCAAGGAATTTTATGGACATTCTTATCAGTAATTTCGCATTGCTTATGCTTTAACTTGCTAATTTAATAAAATGCGTAGAGAATTAACGGCTTTTTGGAAGTATCAATATATTTTTCTGCAAATCTGAAGGAATTCTTCGAAAGCATAGGACATCCCAAACTCAAACACGCCGGATTTTGTGTTTCCACATCCGGAATACAATCTAACGCATGTAGTACAATTGCTCGTTTAACGGCGTTGCTGTTTGTACGATCAAGTCCTTTCAACCGGTAAGATTTTCCGAACGCACCCACATAAGAATTTGAAATTTCGTATTTACCCAGCGATGATTGATAGGAACCTTCTCTATTGCTGAATTTCAAATCTGAAGAATTGGAAGTTACAGAACCGGAGCCATGTGAAACTATTGCCTGATGCAGTATTTTGCTGTTCTTTAAATCGTAAATAAAGAACCGGTATCTGTTGGAGGGAATTTTAAAGTCTATAAAAACAACCAAATCCTGATTGTAATACTTCCCTTTCAAATAATTTCTTATCTCTGAAACTTTATCTTGTGAGATCGCTTTCGCACTTAATTTTACCTGAGTTTTGAATCCCAAGGAAATTACTAAAAACAGCAATAGTAAGCACGTATTTTTCACCTCAAATAGTATTGAATATTTAAGTAATAATTTGTCCGTCTTTCATTACAAGTTTCCTATCAGTAGTATCTGCAAGATAGGTGTTGTGGGTAACAATGACAAAAGTCTGGTTGTATTTGTCTCTTAAATCAAAGAAAAGCTGATGCAGATCGTCCGCATTTTTCGAATCTAAATTGCCGGTGGGTTCATCTGCGAAAATAATCTTCGGCGAATTGATCAATGCTCTCGCAACTGCGGTTCTCTGTGCTTCTCCACCAGACATTTCGCTGGGTTTATGATGCAGGCGGTGGGCAATATTTAAATCCTCAAAAAGCGAGTAAGCCTTCTCCAGAGATTCTTTTTCGTTTTTTCCTGAAATCCTGGTAGGAAGCAGAACATTTTCCAGCGCCGTAAATTCGGGTAACAGCTGATGAAACTGAAAGACAAAACCAATATTTTCATTCCGGAATTTTGAGATTTGCCTGTCATTCATGCTGATAAAAGATTTCCCTGCCAAAGCAATTTCTGTATCGAAATCTTTTGGACTAGTTGGAGTATCCAAGGTTCCGAGGATTTGTAAAAGCGTGGATTTTCCGGCACCGGATTCTCCTACGATTGAAACCACCTCGCCTTCCAGAATATGGATATCCACTCCTTTTAAAACCTCTAAATCTCCGTATGATTTATGAATATTGCGTGCTTTTATCATGGTTTCAAAAATAGTGAAAATGTTTGAATTTAGACGACATTTTATAGGGTTTTGAGCAACTGCGTGGGGAAAGAAAAAGGCCACCAATAAAAAATCCTTTCAAAAATAAATTTGAAAGGATTTTAAAAATATTAAATAAAACTTAGAGCAACAGCGTTAAAGGCTGTTCCAGATAAGTTCTTAAAGTCTGTAAAAACTGTGCTCCTGTCGCACCGTCAACCACTCTGTGATCACAAGCAAGAGACAATTTCATGGTATTTCCAACCACAATCTGTCCGTTTTTCACAACAGGTTTTTCAATAATCGCACCTACTGAAAGAATTGCTGAATTCGGCTGATTGATGATTGAAGTGAAAGTTTCTATTCCGAACATTCCCAAATTGGAAACGGAGAATGTTGAACCTTCCATTTCATTGGCTTTCAAGCTTTTAGATTTTGCCCTTCCTGCCATATCTTTTACTGAAGCAGAAATTTGGTTATAATTCATTTGATCTGCATTTTTCAGAACAGGAACTACCAGGCCGTCCGGAATTGCTACTGCAACACCCACGTTGATATTTCCGTGGTGAACGATCTTATCTGCATGCCATGTTGAATTCACCTGCGGATGTTTTCTTAAAGCCATCGCCGTTGCTTTAATCACCATATCGTTAAAAGAAATTTTGGTATCCGGTAAGGAATTGATTTCTTTTCTGGCTTCAATCGCTTTATCCATATCGATTTCAACGATCAGATAATAATGCGGCGCAGTAAATTTGCTTTCAGAAAGTCTTTTCGCGATGATGTTTCTTACCTGAGAGTTTGGTGTTTCAGAATCTTCTCCCTGAACGAAATTCATTGCAGGCTGAGCTTGAACTGCTGTTGCTGCCGGTTTTCCTTCACTTGTCGTAGCTGCTTGAGTTTCTGGCGTGAAACTTTCCACATCTTTTTTCACGATTCTTCCGTTTTCACCGCTTCCTTTCAGAGAATTCACGTCGATTCCTTTATCTTCGGCCATTTTTTTAGCCAAAGGAGAAATTGCTACTCTTTCGCCGGATGCAGCTACAGCTGAAGGCTGGCTAGCTTCAGGACTTGCAGCAGGCTTAGATTCATTTGTTGTAGATGCAGGTTGAGATGCTGCCTTTTTACCGCCGCCTGAAACGATAGATGAAACATCAGTTCCTTCAGGTCCGATAATGGCAAGTACAGTGTCTACAGGGCTTGCTCCTCCTTCCTCAGTTCCGATGTATAACAGGCTTCCGTTAAATTCTGATTCGAAATCCTGAACGGCTTTGTCGGTTTCAATTTCGGCTAAAATATCGCCTTCTTTAACGGTGTCTCCTACTTTTTTGTGCCATTTCGCTACTTTACCTTCCGTCATGGTATCAGAAAGGCGCGGCATTGTTATTACTTCAACGCCTGCAGGAATATCTGCGGAAGCAGTTTCTTCTTTTTCAACAGGTTTTGAGGTTTCAACGTCGGTTATATTCTGCTCAGTTTTATTTTCTTCAGGAATTGATGAAGCAGAATTGCCGCCTTTTAATGCAGAAATATCTTCACCTTCCTGGCCGATAATGGCCAAAACAGAATCTACAGGAGACGAGCCTCCCTCTTCAGTTCCTATATATAAAAGGGTTCCATTGTGTTCGGATTCAAAATCCTGAACAGCCTTATCGGTTTCAATTTCAGCTAAAATATCGCCTTCTTTCACCGCATCACCAACTTTTTTGTGCCATTTAGCCACTTTACCATCCGTCATTGTATCGGAAAGACGCGGCATTGTAATTACTTCAGCCATAATTTTTTTATTATTTGAGATTTGAGATTCGAAATCTGAGATACTTAAGATTCAGACTTAAATTCAAATTTAAATTATCAGTTATTTTCTAGTTTATTGAGGAATGGATAATCTTCCTGAGCGTATACATATTCGTAAACTTTATCGGCAGTTGGATAAGGTGACTGTTCCATGAACTCCACACATTCTTCAACAAAATCTTTAGATTTTTCGTCCATTGCATTCAGTTCATCTTCTGTCGCCCATTTATTTTCCAATATACGGTGTTTTACGATTTCGATAGGATCATCTTTTTTATGTTCAGCAACTTCATCTTTCGATCTGTACGGTTCCGCATCAGACATTGAGTGTCCTCTGTAACGGTAAGTACGCGCTTCAATGAAAGTTGGGCCGTCTCCTCTTCTCGCTCTTTCAATAGCTTCAAAAGCAACTTCAGCTACTTTTTCAGGATCCATTGCGTCTACAGGAAGACATGGCATTTCGTAACCTAAACCTAATTTGTAAATATCTTCGTGATTGGCAGTTCTTTTTACAGAAGTTCCCATCGCGTACTGATTATTTTCAACGACGAATACTACCGGAAGTTTCCAGTTCATTGCCATATTGAAAGTTTCGTGAAGTGACCCCTGACGTGCAGCACCATCTCCGAAGAAACAGATGTTTACCCCGCCGGTTTCAAAATATTTATCTCCGAAAGCGATTCCTGCTCCCAAAGGGATTTGCCCGCCCACAATACCGTGACCGCCATAAAATCTTTTTTCTTTGCTGAAAATATGCATAGAACCTCCCATTCCGCCGGACGTACCCGTAGCCTTACCGCAAAGTTCTGCCATAATTCTTTTCGGATCTACTCCCATTGCCATAGGATGTATGTGGCATCTGTAAGCGGTGATCATGCTGTCCTTGGTAAGATCCATTGCATGAGCGAAGCCTGCGGGAATTGCTTCCTGGCCGTTGTATAAATGTAAAAACCCTCGGATTTTCTGTTTGAGGTAAAGAGAACGGCATTTATCTTCAAACCTTCTCCACATTGTCATTTCTTCATACCATTGCAGGTACACTTCTTTTGAAAATTCTTTCATGTTTAATCGAAATATTCAGCAAAAATAATAAAAATCTTTGTCTTTACGGTTAGCATAAGATGATAAATATTAGTTATAAACAGATTAAAAAACTATTTTTGAAAACTATAATTACTTTTATGTTCAAAACCGACACTCCGTTGATGAACGGAATTTCAAAATTCATTTCAAATTTTTTCAATCCGCTCGTTTCGCTTTTTCTTTATTTTCTTTATTCCAGTTTACAGAATTACACGGCAAAAGAAGCTGCAATGCGTTTTCTGCCAATACTTTTGCTGACGATGTTGCCAATTTCTCTCTGGATTTTCTGGAATGTTAAAAAGGGCAATTACACCAATATGGATGTCTCCAACCGCAACCAGAGAAAAAGCCTTTATTTTTTTATTGCCGGCGCAATCGGTGCATATCTTCTGTATGATTATTTCAAAAACGGAACGGTTGATATCCTTATGATATTTCTCATGATTCTACTGCTGGTGATGCAGATCAGCAATTATTTTGTTAAAAGTTCCATGCATACAGCTTTCAACATCTTTGTATCGGCGCTGTTCTTTTCAGTAAATCCGGTAATGGGAATTATTTGGTTTGGAATCGCGGTTTTGGTAGGAATTACCAGAATCATCCTCAGAAGACATACTTTAAAAGAAGTGATTTCCGGTGCGGTAATCGCAGGTATCGTATCTTTTATTTATCTTTATACCAATATCCAAATTCAGCATTAAACCTATGAAAATAAACCAGCTTACGCATGCCGAAGAACTTTTAATGAATATCCTGTGGAAACTGAATTCCGCTTATATGAAAGAGGTTATGGAAGAATATCCGGAACCCAAACCCCATCAGAATACCGTTTCCACCTTTATAAAAATCCTGGTAGAAAAAGAATTTTTAACCACAGAAAAAGAAGGCAGAATCTTTAAATACACCGTTGCAATACCTTTTGAAGATTACAAAAAATTTCGGTTGAAGAGTTTTGTCGAGCAGTATTTTGACAATTCGGGAAATGAACTGGTAAAAACATTAATTGAAGAAAAACTGCTGAAAACTTCGGAGTTGAATCATCTTCTCGAAATAAAAACGGCTAAAGTTGAAAACCCAATAAGTGATTTTATTGAAGAAATTACTTCAGATAAAAAAACAAAGAAAAAAGGAAAGAAAAAGGAGAAGAAGAAAAAGAAGTAATTTTTTTTCATGCCGCAAAATGAATTTCATATAAACTCTTCTTGATTTCGCATCGTTTATTGAGTTCAGAATTGCAGTCAGGAATCTTAAAATAATACTATGCTCAAAAAATTTAGAGAAATTTCAGGGAAAACCGGAGGTACCGTCCGCGAATATCCAATGGTTCTGTTGATGGCTTTTTTGGCAGCCGTTTCGCTGATGTGTTTTGCGCACGGTAACTTCAATTCCAACGGAAATTATTTTGTCTTTATAAAGTTCTCCTTGGTATGCTGTTTGGGAATATCGCTGATGTTTGCCATAAAAATGCTTTCACAACGAATTGGCAAGGGTTTATTACTCGAAATACTGGGCATTGCTTTTTTGGTTTTCTTCTATTTTTTACTTCCTGAAAAAGAAAAATATTTCACAGAAAAATATGCTTTTCTGCTCGTTCCTACCTTTATTTTATCACATCTTTTGGTGTCATTCGTTGCGTTTGCCGGTAAGAAAAGGGAACTTAATTTCTGGCAGTACAACAAAAATTTATTCATCAATATCTTTTTAACTGCGGTATTCACAGGAGTTTTAACGGGCGGAGTGGAACTTGCAATTTTGGCAGTGGACAAACTTTTTGATTTCAATTTTAATCAGAAATATTATGCAGAAACCTTCTATTTACTCTCTATTTTCGGGAGTTGTCTGATTTTTTTGCTTTTCAGTGAAAACGGACTTTATGATTTGGAAAAAGACGGATCATACCCTTTGATTCTTAAATTTTTCACCCAATATATTCTCATTCCGCTTTTAATTATTTACGCGGTTATTCTGTACTTTTATTCCGCAAAAATCCTGATCAACTGGGAACTTCCGAGAGGCTGGGTTTCATATTTAATTTTAGCCTATTCCATTGTAGGAATTTTAGCACTTCTTCTCGTTCATCCCTTAAAGGAAGATTCCACGAAATCCTGGGTGAAAATATTCTCCAAGATATTCTATTATACGCTGATTCCGTTAATTATATTATTGTTCACCGCGATCTTTACGAGAATTTTAGAATATGGCTACACCGAACCAAGATATTTTGTTCTGCTCATTGCATTATGGCTCACAGCCGTAGTTCTCTATTTTATTTTTGTAAAAAAACCGACCATCAAATTTGTTCCGGTGAGCCTTTTTGCTTTTGGATTATTTTCTTTGGTCTTTCCTTATTTGAATACATTTTCTGTCGCTAAAAGAAGTCAGAAGACTGAGTTACAAAATATTTTAAGCCAAAATAATTTACTCGAAAACGGAAAGATTGTATTTAATAAGAAAGTATCAGATACCGTTGCTGATGAAGTTTCCAACAAGTTTGAATTTCTGGCCAAACGGAACGAAAAAGAATTTTTACTGAATCTACTTCCGGAAAAAAACAGGAAACTGATAGCAAAAAATTTAGATGAAGCCAACTTTTGGGGGATTAGAAGTGATTTCAGAAATCAGTTTAAAAACGTACAATATGATATTTCTAAAAAGGAACCCAATCCTGTACAAAAAAACGTCACATTAATTGCCAAAAAATTTGATGCAAATCTTTCCGGGTATAAATACCTTTTTAAAGCTTATAACTATAAATACAACAGTTTTGAATTTGACAATAATACCGTTGAATTAAAAATGCCGGTAAGCATGTTTACATCTGAATTAAATTTAATTTTTAACGGACAGAAAATAAATTTGGTTCCGGATTTAAAGAAATTATTTGAGAATTACCCAAATAACGGAGAGATAAAGGTGGATGACTTATTCATAACAAAAGTGATAGGAAATTATGAATTCAAGATGATGTTTGATTCGGTGATCTTGAGCAAAACTGCTGATACAAAAGACCAGTTTTTAATCAATTCGGAATCAGTACTGATATTGATTAAATAAAAAAAGCGGCTTAAAAGCCGCTTCATTATTTTTTGTAAAATCTTACCAGTTTGAACCGCCACGATTTCCACCGCCGTAACCTCCGCTACCGCCACGGTTTCCACCACCGTAACCGCCGCCTCCGCTACGATTATTGTCGAAACTTCTTCTTGGTTTGTCTTCTCTTGGCTTAGCTTCAGAAACGTTAAGTTCTTTACCGTCCAATTCTTTTCCGTTTAAAGCTTCGATAGCGTTTTTACCGTCTTCGTCGCTCATTTCTACGAAACCGAATCCTCTGGATCTACCGGTTTCTCTGTCTGTGATAATTTTAGCAGAAGATACTTCGCCAAATTCTGAAAAAAGGTCTTGCAATGACTCTTCTCTTGTAGAGTAATTGATGTTTGAAACAAAAATGTTCATCATAAAAAAAATTAAAAATTAATACTTGTTGAAATTATAAATGAAACTCAACAATTGATGAACAAAGATTGATTTCGGATATAAAAACGGGTGCAAGATACAACATAAATTTAAAAAACAATTTTTTTTCTTATTAATTTCATCTAACTTCCTCTCCTTCCGCTGCTTCAAGCAGTTTAAACCAATCTTCCCGCTCCAGATTTATCAATAAGCTCTGTTTGAATTTTTTTACCATATCTCTTCGCGAAGTCCCTATAACAGGAATTATTTTGGACGGATGCTTCAAAATAAATGCTAAAAGAATCTGGTTTTCTCCTGCATCATATTTTGGACAGAGTTCCTCCAAAACCGATTGGATTCTGGTGTTCTGTTCAGATTTCTCAGTAAAATAATTTCCCATGACCGACCAGGCCATTGGCTGCAGTTTTTTCAGCATCATTTGATCAAGTGTACCATCATAGAAAGCGCCTGTTTGACTGACCGAAATTTCCACCTGATTGGTTACTAAGGGAAATGCATCATTAATCAAATCAAACTGTGAGGGTGAAAAATTAGAAACCCCGAAATGTCTTACTTTTTTCTGTTCTCTCAAAAGACTAAAAGTTTCACCAATTTCTTCAGGATTCATCAATGGTGATGGACGGTGAAGAAGCAAAAGATCAAGATAATCTGTTTTTAAATTTTCTAAACTTTTATCTACAGATTTCAAGATATGTTCTTGGGAATAGTTATAAGATTTAATTTTAAAATTTCTGTTCTCACAAGGCATTTCAATTCCGCATTTTGAAATTAGCTGCACTTCTTCCCTATCAATTTTCATTTGGGAAAAAGCATCACCGAATAGCTTTTCAGTGGTGTAATTTCCATAGATATCAGCATGATCAAAAGTTGTTAATCCTTCTTCCAGAGAAGTTTCGATAAGGTTCTGGACTTCTTTTTCGGAGTGATTGGCGCCCCAAATTCCCCAACGCATCGTTCCGATAATAATAGGTGAAAACTTCATAATGCAGCAATTTTAGTCAAAAATAAAGATTTAAAACTGATTTTTTAACATTCAAATCTCTTATTCAGCAAGTAATAAACCTTATATTTGAAGAAAATTAATTTATAATGAAAAAACTCTCTTTTCTTTTTCTATCCCTGTCCTCAACTTTCGTTTTTTCGCAATTTGTAAGTCCGGGAACTGGTGTTACGTATAATCTTGCATCGCTCTCAGTGGCAGCACCTGCAGTTTTGGTAAACAACGGAACAAGTTATCAGATGAAGGCTGATATTACCATCAGCAATGGCGACACGCTTTTAATGAATGAAGATGCAACGCTGAAAATAGATGGCGGCAAGCAGCTTACAATCGCTGGGATTTATGATACCAATGCAGGAAATGTGTTAATTACTGCAACTGATCCTGCTGTTGTTTTTAAAGGAATCAGACTGGAATCAACTTCGACCGTAACCATCAGAAACACGACTTTTGAATATGGCGGCGGAATACAGGCTTTAACCGGAAATTTCCTGATGGACAATTCTATTGTAAGATATTTCAAATCCGGTTTGGTTACAGGAGCGGCTCTTAATTTTTCTACCGGTACCCCTGTGGTAAAAAATTCACAGTTCATTGAAAACGATTTGCCGGCAGTTGCATCAGGTGCAAATCAGGGTGTGGCTCTGGAGTTTACGGGGAATTATCTTTACGGCAATACAAAAGGAAACTCCAACCGTCCGCAGGTTAATATGGGACCAAGTGGAACGGGAATTACCAAAATAATAAACAATACAATTATCGGTGACAGAACTTTAACCAAAGTGGGCGGAGTGTCCGTTTCAACCTTATTGGGAGTTGAAAATCACCCACAGATTGAAGACAACATCATCAAAGATAACAGATACGGAATTACAGTGACCGGAAATAATTCCTCCGGATCAATCTCAAATAATACTCTTACAGACAATAATACCGAACCTGTTCCGGCAAACGGCGGAAGCGGAATTTCGCTTTCAGGAAGCGGAAGTCAGGTAATGGCGATTAAAGTGCAAAGAAATAAAATCAGAGGCAGCCTCTGGGGAATTACGATAATCGGTACTGCACGTGCTGATCTTGGTGGTGGCACATTAGGAAGTACGGGAGAAAATATCTTCTTTAATAATGGAAACGGAGGACAGCTTTACGCACTGTATAATAACACGGCCAATCCGATCAGCGCAACCAATAACTGCTGGAGAGAAGGTGAACTGTCAGACGATGCGATGGTAGAGGCGGTAATTTCACACAGCGTGGACAACGCAACTTTAGGAACCGTAACTTATGCACCTTATATGTGTGCTTTACCATTGTCAACCAATGATTCTGCACTTTCCAAAAACAGCATCTACCCTAACCCCAGCAACGGAACTTTTGTTTTTGACTCAGAAAAATCCGGGAATATTGCGATTACTGATATGTCAGGAAGAGTTATTTATTCCGGTATCGTGGCAAAAGGTAAAAACACCGTTTCTGTAAAAGCAAAATCCGGCGTTTATATTCTGGTACATCAATCGGAAGGAAAAAAAACATCTAATAAATTAATTATTAAATAATTGACACTTTCAAATTAATTTATTCAAACTCATTCTGAAATCATCAGAATGAGTTTTTTTTATTTTTTATCTTTTGAATTTTAAATCATTAAAGCCTATCCGTTAATGTATATTTTACGCCAAGCAAATTTTAAATGGATAAGGTTTTTTATACATTTACACCCAATTTAAAAGTTTAAATATGAAAATTCATACGACGAATTACAAAGATACCTTTATAGAAACCGCCGAAGATTCACCGGTTTTGAAAAGTGAAATTCCGCATGTAAAAAGAAACAGAACTTTAGCGGACATTCAGTTTCAAATGATTTCTCAGAATCCTTATCAATATACTTCCGATGACGTGATGTTTGAATGTTATGCGCAGAAAAATGATATTGCTGAAGGTGAAAGAAAAGAGGCAAGAAAGGAATTTTTCTCTAAAGGTCAGGCGTGTTTCAGATCTTCGGCGTTAACGAAGAGATATGGTTTCGGGGTTCATCACAATGCGGAAGGTAAAGTGGCGCTTTTCCCGATGGAAAGTGAAGAATATGAAAATTTCGTGCAGGATGAATCCGTTGCTAAAGTAAAAGCAATGCGTACCAAGCGCGCTCGATAGAATATCTGAATTTTCCTTAAACACCAATCTCCGCCATCGCTAAACCCGCGACCCGGCTTGATTTCTATGGACGAACCAAATTATTTTGGTAGTTTTTTTCATAATTTCTGCCGGAATTGATTACCGCAAAAATACGGTGAATGATCTTGTTGCGAATATTATTCAAAACTAACATTTTATTCTTGCCTTCCG
>JAHIQD010000006.1 GCA_018902795.1 Bacteroidota bacterium
TGCCTATAAAAATCTCTCCGATTGGCAGAACCATCAACAAAATAAAAACCCATAACAATGAAAACCAACTGGTTTAAAAATATATTCAGAAAAAAAGACAAAGAGAAAGAGAGTTACGTTAAAATTCCCGAAGATATTCGGCTGAAGATTATCGAAAAATCATCCTTACAGGTATCCAGAGGGGTCTTTTTCTCTACGGTGATTATCGTGGTTTCCTTTCTCCCCGTATTTATGTTGACAGGTCAGGAAGGTAAACTTTTTCACCCGCTGGCGTACACCAAAACCTTTATACTGATCGTTGATGCGATCCTGGTACTTACCCTTGCACCGGTGCTTATCTCTTTTTTCATGAAAGGAAAGTTTAAGGATGACAATAAAAACCCGATAAACAGAGGGCTTGAGCGGATATACGAACCTATCATTCGCTGGTGCATGGAATGGAAAAAAACAACGCTTGGCATTAATATTCTTGCCCTTCTTATCAGCATCCCTTTAATTATGAACCTCGGCCGTGAGTTTATGCCGCCCTTAGATGAAGGCTCACTACTCTTTATGCCGGTCACTTTGCCTGATATTTCGAACTCTGAAGCCAAAAGATTACTTCAGGTGCAGGATAAAATCATTAAAGGAGTTCCGGAAGTGGATCATATCCTCGGAAAAGCCGGAAGAGCAAACACGGCGACAGATAATTCACCCATCTCCATGATTGAAACCATTATTCTGTTGAAACCTCAGGACGAATGGCGCGACGGCCTTACAAAAGACGATCTTATTAATGAATTGAATGCCAAACTGCAGATTCCCGGCGTAACAAATGGCTGGACCATGCCGATTTCCAACCGGATCAATATGCTTTCAACAGGGATTAGAACGGATGTGGGCGTAAAAGTGTACGGACAGAACTTGGACAGTATCGCCGTCCTTTCTGAAAAAATAAAAAAGGAGCTCACCGGTATTGAAGGAATTAAAGACATGTACGTAGAACCCATCACCGGCGGAAAATATGTGGATATTGAAGTGAAACGCGAAGAAATAGGAAGATACGGGCTAAGTGTGGATGATGTAAATGCCGTCGTGGAAAGTGCCCTCGGCGGAATGAAACTCACCACCACCGTGGAAGGCCGACAGCGCTTTTCGGTAAATGCCAGGTACGGCCAGGATTTCAGAAATAATTTGGAATCTCTGAGAAGGCTGCCCATGCAGACGATGGAATTTGGTTCCATTCCGCTAAGTGCAGTGGCTGACATTCGTCTTACAGAAGGACCACCAATGATCAATTCTGAAAACGCAATGTTGCGCGGAACCGTTCTGTTCAACGTGCGCGACCGGGATTTAGGCAGTACCGTAGAAGAAGCACAGGCAAAACTCAATAACATGGTGAACAAAATGCCAAAAGGTTATTTCGTGGAATGGAGCGGCCAGTATGAAAACCTGATTCGCGGTGAGCAGACTTTAAAAATGATTATGCCCCTCGTACTAATAGTGATTTTCCTTTCGATGTATTTTGCGTTCAATTCCTACCGCGAAGCTTTCTTTAATCTCATCAGTATTCCTTTTGCCTTAATCGGCGGCGTATTCATGATTTCGATTTGGGGCGTCAATCTCTCTGTAGCAGTAGCAGTCGGCTTTATTGCCCTGTTCGGACTTGCGGTAGAAACCGGAATTGTGATGGTCATTTACCTGAACGATGCCATGATTCAGCTTATTGCCAAAAATGGCAACTCACGGGAGACCATTACCAATGAAGAACTTCGGGAGTACGTCATTAATGGAGCAGCCAAAAGATTAAGACCTAAAATTATGACCGTGTGTGTCACCCTCTTCGGACTTGTACCAATCCTTTGGAGCCACGGCGTGGGAAGTGATATGATGAAACCAATCGTATTACCGATGGTGGGTGGCGTTTTTACTTCCGCAATTCACATCCTGTTGGTAACCCCCATTATCTTTTACATGCAGAAAGAATGGGAACTGAATAAACTGGGAAAAATTGACGTCCTCGACGCTTCCCATTAATCCTTAA
>JAHIQD010000026.1 GCA_018902795.1 Bacteroidota bacterium
AATCACCACCACCCTTCATAAAGCAAAGGAAGTGAGGAGGATAGTAGAGAGGCTGATTAGTAAGGCAAAGAAGGATACCCTGGCCTCAAGGAGGGAAGCAGGAAAGGTAATAAGGGATAAGGAAGTCTTGAAAAAACTCTTCTCCCAGATCGGTCCCAAATTTAAAGCAAGGCCTGGCGGTTATACCAGGATTCTCAGGCTGGGGCAGAGGAAGGGAGATAATGCCTCCCTCGCTCTGATAGAATTGGTGGAAAAGGTCGCCCCGGTAGTTGAGAAGAAGAAAGAGAAGGTAGAGAAGAGACCTAAAGAAATTAAGGAAGTAAAACCAAAACCAGAAGAGAAGAAACCTCCAGTAGCAAAGAAAGAACCATTCTTCAAGAGATGGTTCCGGCCCAGAATGGGCAAGTGAAACTAAGAAGGTCGAGATTAAAATGGGGAGCCTCTCCGATATATCGGGGAGGCTTCTTATTTAAAAAGAGATGAGCCCCGTTAGAGATACTAAGATGCATCTAATAGGTATAAATAAAAAATGAAAAGGAGAATGAGGTACAAATGAGAATAAGTTACGGTCGCCTTAGGCGACCTACCCGCCTGCCAAAGCGTAGCGGCGGGCAGGTCTCTAACGGGGTGAAAAGAAAGATT
The DNA here is from genome assembly GCA_018902795.1 of Bacteroidota bacterium. Classification (GTDB taxonomy): domain Bacteria; phylum Bacteroidota; class Bacteroidia; order Flavobacteriales; family Weeksellaceae; genus Kaistella. The sequence goes on from JAHIQD010000026.1 coordinate 643, forward strand.
TTTTTCTTCTTCATTTTTTTTCTAGTACTCGTTGCCTTCCTTCTTATCTTAAGGAAGGTAGAGCATTTCCGCCAGGAAAGATTCATCTCTTCTATGACTGAGGTGGTGACGGGAGAGATCGGAAAGGGAGAGTCCTTATACCTTGCCCTGATGAGGGAAGGGATACCGAGGGATAAGATAGTCCTTTTAGAGAGGGCTCTCAAACCAGTCTTCGATGTTAAAAAATCCCAGATTGGTGATCGATATGAACTGGAGAGAAACTTAGAAGGGCACTTTAAAATTTTTAAATATTATACTACCATAAGCCCCATTGACTTCTATCTTGTAGAAGAAGATGAGTCTGGAAAGCTGGTAGCAAAGAAGGAGAAATTACCTGTCAAAAAGGAGATTGCTAGAATAGAGGGGGAAATAAAGACTTCTTTATATGAAGCCATATTAGAAGAGGGCCAATCAGCCAAACTCGCTGAGGAAATGGCTGATATCTTTGACTGGGAGATCGACTTTAATACTGAGCCCCGGCCGGGAGACAGATTTAGATTGGTATGGGAAAAATATGTAGATAATGGGAAGACGGTCTTAGACGGAAGAATACTTGCTACTCAATATATTAATAGGCACAGAACCCATACCGCAATTTACTTTGAGGATCCGGAAGGGAACAGGGGATACTTTACAGAAGAAGGGAAGTCCTTAAGGAAACAATTTTTAAGGTCTCCCTTTAGTTTTCAGTGGCGAATAAGTTCTCGTTTTTCTTATAGAAGGTTCCATCCCATCCTAAAGGTCTATCGCCCCCATCTGGGGATTGATTATGCTGCTCCCATTGGAACACCAGTGAGAAGTATTGGGGATGGAGGGGTGGTCTATTGTGGATGGAAGAAAGGCTTTGGAAGGTTTATCAAAATAAAGCATCCCAGGGGATATTACACTACCTATGGCCATCTGAGGAGATATGCTCAAGGAATAGGGGCAGGAGCAAGGGTACGTCAGGGTCAAGTCATCGGCTATGTTGGCTCAAGTGGCCTCTCCACCGGTCCCCACCTGGACTTCAGGATGATAAAGGATGGAAGATACATCAACTTCTTAGGATTAAAGTTACCTCCTGTCAAATCAATTAAGAAAGAGCACCTGCAAGAGTTTGAGAGAATAAAAGAGGAGTGTCTTATTCAATTGGAAAGTATTTCCTCAGACTGACTGAGAATTACTTACTACCATATCAGAGAGATGGGTTGACCCCGCCCCTTCTATCTATTCAAGGTATTAAGATAAAATGAATGAATGTTAAGAAGGGGCGGGGTTGACAAAATAATCTGAATAGAGTATAATTTATTTAGAGAGGTTTTATGAAGGAACAGACCCTGGTCTTAATTAAACCAGATGGATTGAAGAAGTCTTTGACCGGTAATATTCTAACCACACTCTCAGAGAGCAGATTAGAGATCGCCGGGGCAAAGGTAGTTAAAGTAAGTAGAAGATTAGCGGAGAAACATTACCAGCATCTAAAGAAGAAACCATTCTATGAGGAACTCATCAGATACATTCGGGGAGAGCTACACGGCAAGAAAAAGGTTTTGGTGCTCGTCTATTACGGAGAGGATGCCATAGACAAGGTGCGAGAGATTGCCGGGGCCACAAACCCGGAAGAGGCGGATGCCGAATCAATAAGGGGCAAATATGGACGCATAACTACTAAGGGCATCTTTGAGAATGTCATCCACGCTTCTAAAAATAGAGAGGAGGCGGAGAAAGAGATTAAGTTATGGTTCAAACCAGATGAGATTATATTTAAACTATATCCTACCGAGATGGTGACGCGGAGTAAGGTTAAAGTGAAAGCGTGGAAGAGATGAACCCCGCCCCTTTGGGCGGGAGTAGAGAATGGTCACAAAAAGGTGCGGGGTGAAGGCTAAGACAAAGGGACAGGTCGAGGCCCGGATTAGCGAGGCTATGATTAAGTTTGAGAAAGAGCATATGGGCCGGGGACCCACTGAGGCCAAGACCTATATCATGGAGGACGTGGTCTTCGTTAGACTGAAGGGGGTATTGACCCCTGCAGAGAAGCAGCTGGCCAAGAGACAGGAGGGAAAGGTATTAATAAAACGGGTCAGGGTTCAATTATTGGAAGATTCCCGCTCTCTATTGAAAAACGTAATTCAGGAACTAACCAAAGCAAAGGTCATTAGCATGCATACTGATATCAGCACCCGGACTGGGGAAAGGGTAATTATCTTTACCCTCAATAAAAATATTGAAAATAATTTTGCAAATAACTCTTGACAAATTCAGGATTAGCGCATATAATATTGTTGAAGCATCGGATTTTCAATCCAATGCTTGATTACACCGATTAAAAGTGAGATTACACCGATTAAATCTGCTTAGAATATCTGTGTAATCGTTGTTAAAAAATCTGTATAATCAGATTGCCGAATGAAATGAGGCATATCTTAAGGTGACTGGTTGAGAGGTAGTCCCGATTCGTTGGGAGGACTTCTTAAAGAGTAAACCAACATTTCAGTCTTGTTCCAGGGGATAGTGTTGGTTTTTTGTTTATAAGCCCGTCTTTGACATTTGGCAATTTTGTTTTTTTAATAGGAATTTTATCTGTCAAAGATACCATCAGATATTTCCTGGCGATATCTGGGTGAATCTGATCTCTTTATCTATAATGAACTTGAGATAATAAATTGAATAGCACAAAAGAAAAAAGGGAGGAATAATATGCAGACAACTAACTACAAAGTTATTGGTGGGCCGGAGGGCTACCTGCCACCGGCAGCCGCCTCTATGGGGGTAGTACTTCCTAATAAAGGTGAGGCGCTGGTGGAAGGCAGAATTGTGCCTCAAGAGGAGGCAGTGAAAAAGATAGCTGAGAAACTTATTCTCGCAAAAAATCCTACTGTCTTTCCTGGCCCGCTCATCCTCTGGGCCTGGAATGAGAAAGCAATAGAGAAGGCCAAGGCAGTAAAAGAGCTCGTTGAAGCTGTGGGGGCGAAGATAATTCCCATGCCTGATTATCGTCCAAAATATCCCATGATCAATCCCGAAGAAGAGATTAATCCCAACCATCCCAACCTTACTATCTGGCACAACAAAATTGATGTCTGTGTCTTCGTGGGTGTTCACTGCCATTACGCTAATTTAGCCTTAAAGATTATCCGCGGCGGAACTAACTGCTACACCATTGCCTTATGCGGAAACTATGGACATGAGGATGCCATGATTACTCTGCGTGATGTCCACGCTGAAGAGGTGAGAGAACTAACAGAGGTGATAAAAAATCAAAAATCCCCGAAGGACAAGCCTACGGGGCAGGCAAATATATCCTATTAAGAGAGGGGAGGAAGTGATGATGGAGCAGAAAGTAATTGAGCAAAAGATAGTTAAGCCAGAATATCTCTTTTTTGAGGCTAAAAGAGAGATACAATTTATTACGGGAAGTGAGGCGGTTAGAGAGGCAATTAAGAGGGCCAATGTGGATATGGCTATATCTTATCCTATCACCCCTCAGTCAGAGAGTATGCATTTAGTAGGAGATATTTTTGCTGAAGGCTATCTTAAGGACTATTATCGGGGAGAACATGAATTAGGAGTGATGTCAGCGGTGGCCGGTGCCTCTCTGGGTGGGGTGCGGGTCTTTACTGCTACTGGAGGACCAGGGACACTGCGTGCCTTTGAGATGTTTCCCACCTGGGCCGGGGCAAGGCTGCCTATTGTCTGTGCCTTTTTTTGCCGGGGAGTAAATTCTCCCTTGACTATCCAGCCCGATACAATTGAGATAGGATTTATGCTTGATACCGGGATGATTGTATTTCATGCTGAGACTGCTCAGGACCTCTTTGATATGATTCTCAGGGCTTTTATTATTGCCGAAGAGCCGGATGTTCATCTACCCATCGGGGTATTTGCTGATGGCTTCTTTGTCACTCATACCAGAGAAATTGTGGAGTTGCCACCAGATGATATAAAACTACCTCCCTATGACCCTTATAAGTCCCCTGTTCCGGTAATGGATATGGAGACCCCACCGGTAAGGCAGATGCGTGATCCTTTTGTGATGAAGTCTAACTTTATAAGTTATGCCGCTCACGCCTCTTGGCAGCAGGAGGTTCGTGCTGCCGGAGAGAGAGCAAGAAAACATATAAACAAGTATTTGGGTGGTTTAATAGAAACTGAGAATGAAGACGCGGATATCCTGATTATGGCTTCAGGGACCGCTGTTTCTCAGTCAAGGGAAGCTGTGTTAAGAGCCCGCAAGGAAGGGATAAATGTAGGACTGGTTAAACTTAAAGTAATTCGCCCCTTTCCCATAGAAGAGGTTAAGAGACTTGCCCGGAAAGCAAAGGCGATTATTGTTCCTGAATTTAATATAACAGGTTGGCTGGCAAGAGAAATCAAGTCTGTTGTTGAAGATAACTCCAAGGTAATTGGTGCTCCGAGGGTATTTGGTGGAATGACTATGCCCCCGGAACTAATACGGGATGAAATAAAAAAATATTTGTAACCCCGGGTAGAAATAAATTTCTAAATGAGTCAAGAATTTCTAACGGGGTAAAGGATAATTCAGGATGAAGAAGGTAATGCGGTTGAGGGGCAAGGATACTGTTATCCAGGCAGCAAAACAGATAAATCCGGATGTAGTGGCCATCTATCCTTACACCCTTAGCAAGACGGTAATTCAAGAATTTTCAAAATACATTGGTAATGGTAGGATTGGGAAATTAATTACAGGTAAAGACTGTTGTAAGATTATGGATAAGTGTATAAGAGCCTCCATTGACAGCAGACGTGTAATAGGTGTTATTTCCATGGATGGGTTGGCTTGTCTCAAGGAGAAAATAGAAAGAGTATCGTTTAATATGCTGTCTATGGTCCTGGTAGTAATACCTGTCTGTTGCCCTCTAATATATCAAGGAACTTTGGCCGGGAGCAAGGAAAATTTGAGGCAGGATAGAGGTCGTGGTTTGGTGATTTTAAATAGGAATTTAGGTTGGATTCAGATATATGTGGAGAATGGACAGGAGGCCTACGATTTCCTTATTCAATCGATTCGAATCACAGAAGAGGTTCATCTTCCGGTAATGCTTATTATGGATGGAGTAGGTGCTGATAGAATAAGTGAAGTAAAAATCATCGAGGATGATGAACAGGTCAGGGAATTCGTTAATAAGTCTAAGACAGAAGCAAGCAAATTAAACAGATGGGAGGTTGTCAAATGAGCACAAATATTGTTAAAATCTCGCCTGGTTTTGAAAAGATAATGCCTAAGGATTATCAGGATTTGGTTAATAATGGCCCTTATGGCAGAAAACTGGCGCTCAGTGATTTGGGTAGTTTTAAGGAGCTGATTGAGGAGCATCCCCTATGTGCCGGTTGTGGGTTAGCCCTTTCCCAACGGTTAATTTTAGCCTCTTTGCCTGATCCTGAAGATACGGTAATCGTGGGAACCACCGGCTGCAGCAGTCTATCCTTTGCCCAGGTGGCTATCCACAATATCCACTCCCTCTTTGGCAATCAGAATGCAGTAGCCACCGGTCTTAAGCGTGCTTTAAAAATACGGTTTCCAGATAAAACAAAGGATGTAGTAGTGATGGGTGGAGATGGTGGGATTGGTGATATTGGCTTAGGGATGGTGATGCACTCCTGGTTTAGAGGTGAAAAATTTACTACCATAATGTTTGACAATGAAGCCTATGCCAATACCGGCGGGCAGGAAAGTGGCATGTCACAGGAAGGAGCAGTGCTTTATATGGCACCTACGGGAAAGAAATTCCCCAAACTTTCTCTGCCTGAGATTGCCCGTGCCTCCGGTTGTGTCTATGTCGCAGCAGTAAACCCGGCTAATTCCAGGCGTCTGGGGAAGATGGTCAAACAGGCAATTCTTATCGCCAGAGAATTAGGTCCAACCTATATTCAAGTTTATTGTCCCTGTCCCACCAATTATAAGTTCAAGCCAGCAGAGACGTTAAAAAGAGCAAAAGAAAAGGAAAAAGATGGTTCCTGTCCGGTAAAGGAATATTTTAGCCCTGAAGCAAAGGAATTTGTTGAAAGATTGAAGGAGGTGACTCGATGAAAGAGAGTTTAGCCATACGAATGTCGGGTTTGGGAGGACAGGGTGTAGTAACCGCTGCCCATATCCTGAGCGGAGCAGTAGTTCGGGAAGGAAAGTTTAGCACATGCAATCCTTTCTTTGGTGCAGAGAAAAGACTTGCCCCGGCAGAAAGTTATGTTCGCATTTCAGATGAGAAGATCTACGAGCGGGGTGAAATCGTCTATCCCAATATAATTATGATTTTTCACCCCCATGTGATTACCTTAGGGAAGTGTTACACCATGCCTTTTTATGATGGACTAAAGAGTGAGGGTATATTGATAATCAACGCCGAAGCCCCCTTAGACTTATCCCATGAAGACAGGAATAACTTAAGTATGCTAAAAGCAAAACTCTTTTATATCCCGGCTACTTCTATTGCTATAGATATAGCTAAAACAGGGCTCTCAACCAATATGGCTATGTTGGGGGCATTGATAGGTGTCATTAAGATTGTCTCGTTTAAGACCTTGAGGAAATCCCTGGAGGAGAGGTTTGGCAAAAAGAAATTCATTGCCTCAGCAACCACCGCTGCCCTTGATGACACTATAAAGAGCAAATTTGCTAAAATAGCCCAATTAGTGGAGAAAAATATGGAGGTGGTCAAAAAGGCAAGTGAGGAAGTAAAGGAATATTCAATAGAAAAGTAGGAGGATAGGATTATGTATTTTGCTGGAGAGGTTGATAAGGAAAAATGTAAAGGATGTAAACTGTGCATTTTTGCCTGTCCCGAACCCAATATAATAACTTTCAATGAAAAAGAAAAGAAGGTAGTCATTGATGTTAAACGCTGCAAGGGCTGTGGATTGTGTGTAGAGATCTGCTCCTTCAAAGCGGTAGCCATTGTTCAGGTTAGTTGAGAACGATGAAAAAAGTGAAGAAAGGAGGTAAACTATGGTTCTTACTGAACGGAAGAAGAAGGAACACCCCGCATTTATAGTAGTGGCCGGTACTACTCTCATGTTAATGATGGGGGTAGCCTATGTCTGGGGAGTCTATGTTGCGCCCCTCATGGAGACCTTTGGCTGGAACAAGTTTCAGGCATCCCTTCCTTTCTCGGTCTTCCTCCTATCCTATACCGTAGGAATGATCTTGGGAGGAAGATTACAGGATATCTATGGTCCCAAAAAGATATGTACCATAGGTGCCCTACTCTTTGGTGGTGGTTATCTTCTTTCAAGCTTTACTGCCTCGCTTACCTATCTTTGCCTGGTCTATGGAATTATTGGGGGAATAGGTACCGGTTTTGCCTATGTAACCCCAATGGCTACGGTAATAAAGTGGTTCCCCCACAAGAAAGGATTAATGGGTGGGATCGTGGTTTTCGGATTTGGGGCCGGTGCCTTTCTACTTGCTCCTCTTGCCAGAATGATTATCTCCAACCATAGTTGGCAGCTGGCATTTCGCTCCCTGGGGATGGTTTTTATGGTGCTCGGCCTGATAGCGGCTCAATTTTTAAGACTCCCTCCGGAAGATTGGATGAAGGGTGTGGCAAAGGTCCGCATAAGACCCTCTTTACGAGAAGCGACACCGCGGGAAGTGTTACGTGCTCCCCTCTTCTGGATGCTCTGGTGCTTCTGGACCCTGAACCTTATTGTTGGTTTAGGATTGATGGGTCATATCGTTGTCTTTGCTACGGAGAGCGGAGTAGCCATAATGGCTGCTGCTTTCATCCTAAGTGTTGTTGCTATTTTTAATGGTGCCGGTCGGATAGCACTGGGGGCTCTCTCAGATAAAGTGGGACGCATGCGTGTTCTGGCCGGAGCCTCCTTTCTGGTAGCTTTAGTCTCTTTCCTCTTACCCTTTACTGCCGGTCGGGTGGAATTACTCTATATATTGGGTGGGGTCTTTGGTCTCTCTTTTGGCGGCTGGCTGATAAGCTACCCCACAGTAGCGGCCGAGGTCTTCGGCACCAAGCATTTAGGGGCAAATTATGGATTGCTTTTCGCCAGTTATGGAGTGGGCGGATTTATTGGGCCTCTCTTCTACAGCCGGATCTACGATACTATGGGCAGCTACCAGATAGCCTTCTCCATCTCCGGGGCAATGTGCCTGGTGGCCGGGGTTCTGGCTTTAGTCATAAGATATATCGCTAAAAAAGAGGGAGAATCTTCTAAAAACGCCCCGCTCAATACCTGAGATAATTCCGATGGAGAATGGGGACGGTTCTGATACTTTGGGGGAGTGATAACATGCAAAACATAAACATTAACACCTGGCGATTACCACGAGAAGTCAAAGGTTTGTTGGACAATTGCGTTAAATATTTAATACCTCAGAGTAGAGACGAATTACTTTCACTGGCCATGGGCGGAGAAGGCACAGATCTGTTTGAAGTAGCTTATGATGTACCAGGCCAGGGACGAATAAAGGAAGCTACTGTTGCCCGGTGCAAGAACGGAGCGGCAGTGAACTATACAACTGAATATATGCGCAGGCGTGACCCGGATTGTATGGTGGTTGCTGATGAAGGCCCGACTGATAAACCAAGATACCGGGATAGATTTGGCACCTCTTTTAACTCATTGCGCACAGAGACATTTGAGTGGTTTAAAAAGCAAAGTCTAATTGTGATGCCATTTACACCAGGGCAAGAAACAACTGGTTATTATGGGCTTTTAATTGCACCTGATAATGCCGGCTTTTTTGCCGCTGGTCTGGGAGACCTCCAGGGGATGATTCCTGTTCAAGAAGTGCCCCATAATTTTACACCAAGAACAATCGTTTACCTTGCTCCTCCATTCAGACATACCCATTTTGAGGGCAAGCAAGTGGTAGTGCATAATCGCCTGGAAAATATGCACGAGATATTTTCCTACAACCTCTATCCCGGACCGAGTGCGAAAAAAGGCATTTACGGATTGCTGCTCAATATTGGGGAAAAGGAGGGCTGGCTTACCCTGCATGGCTCAACGATTCAATTGATAACACCTTATGATAATGTGGCCACCATTATGCACGAAGGCGCCAGCGGTGGTGGGAAGAGTGAGATGATTGAATATGTGCACCGCTTGGAAGACGGCCGTCTGCTACTTGGACGTAATATCGTGACTGGTGAACAACGCCGTCTGACATTAACTCAGGCATGTGCACTGCACCCGGTTACTGACGATATGGCGCTTTGTCATCCCAGCTTACAAGAAAACCAACGCAAATTAGTAATTACCGACGCTGAAGAAGCCTGGTTTTTGCGGGTCAACCACATTGACCATTATGGTACAGAACCTTACTTAGAAGAATTGTGTGTGCATCCAAATGAACCCTTAATTTTCCTTAACATAGATGGAGTTCCAGGCGGAACCTGTCTTCTCTGGGAACACACCCAGGATAAGCCAGGCCAACCCTGCCCTAACCCCAGAGTTATTATGCCAAGGCGTCTGGTACCAAACATCGTCAATGAACCGGTAACAGTGGATATTAGAAGCTTTGGTGTGCGCACCCCTCCCTGCACTCGAGAGAGACCTACTTACGGTATTGTTGGTTATCTACATGTTCTGCCGCCTGCCCTGGCATGGATTTGGCGGCTGGTTGCGCCGCGTGGGCATGAGAATCCTAGCATTGTAGAAACTATGGGTATGACCAGCGAAGGTGTTGGCTCATATTGGCCATTTGCTACTGGCCGTCGTGTGGAGCAGGCTAACCTGCTGCTGCGACAAATTAAAGATACCCCAGACACCCGTTACACGCTTTCACCAAATCAACATGTAGGTGCATGGTGGGTAAGTTTTATGCCCCAATGGATTGCGCGGGAATACCTGGCCCGTCGTGGTATTGCCTGGTTTCGCCCGGAACAACTTATTCCGGCGAGATGCGCCCTTTTGGGTTATGTGCTACGAAGTATGCAAATTGAAGGCACAATTATTCCTCAATGGTTCTTAGAGGTTAATAAACAACCTGAAGTTGGAGATAATGGTTATGATGCCGGTGCAAAGATTCTCTATGACTTCTTCCGGCGTGAACTTCCCCAATTTTTAGAGCCTGACCTCGATCCTCTAGGGAAAGAGATTATCACCTGCTGTATGGACGGAGGAACCATAGAGGACTATGAAAAATTTATTCCTGCCTGAGTGAAGACAAAGAATTATTGAAATTTATCAAACGGTTTTAACTTAAGGAGTCGTGGCGGGCAGAATTTAATGAAGAGACCAACTACCATTATCTATGATGTGGATAAGAAAAATCCTCAGGCGGCTATCATACAGCGGGCAGCAGAGATAATCAAAGAGGGAGGGCTGGTGGCCTTTCCTACCGAGACGGTCTATGGCCTGGGGGCTGATGCCTATAATCCTATGGCGGTAAAGAGAGTCTTTGAGGTCAAGAAGAGGCCCCTTTCCAATCCCCTCATCGTCCATATCGCTGAGATGAAAGACCTTCTTAAGTTGGGAGAGGATGTTGGTTCAGATGCCTTGGCTTTGGCCAGTAAGTTCTGGCCTGGCCCCCTAACCCTGGTAGTTAAGAGAAATCTCTCCCTGCCCGATATTGTGACCAGTGGCGGGGATACGATTGCTATTAGAATGCCTGACAATAGAATAGCCCTTTCCCTCATCCGTACCGCTTCCACTCCTATCGCTGCCCCCAGTGCCAATCGCTTTGGCTATCCCAGCCCTACCCAGGCCATCCATGTGGCCGCTGACTTGGTAGGTCAGATAGACCTCATTCTCGATGGTGGACCTACAGAACT
>JAHIQD010000030.1 GCA_018902795.1 Bacteroidota bacterium
CAGGAAGCAAACCAGAAGACCCTGGCGCTTGGCAGGATGAATTTGTATATCCACGATATTAAGAATGCCAATCTTGCCTATGGCGATACTATCCTCTACCCCAAGTTCAAAGAGGGTGAGGGACTGAAACAATTTGATGTTGTCATTGCCAATCCTCCATGGAATCAGGATGGTTATGACGAGGAAGTCATAAAGAAGGGCGAGTTCTGGAAGCAGCGCTTCAGATACGGATTTGTCCCGAAGCAATCGGCGGACTGGGCATGGGTACAGCACATGCTTGCAAGCGCAAAGGAGGATACTGGGAGGGTAGGTGTAGTTATCGATAATGGCTGCCTTTTCAGGGGTGGCAAGGAGCAGGCTATCAGGAGCAGGATGTTGGAAGATGATCTAATTGAGGGCCTGATACTCTTACCTGAGAAATTATTTTATAATACCGGAGCGCCGGGCGCCCTGGTATTTTTGAATAAGAACAAACCGGAGGCGGGGAAGGGTAAGGTTTTGTTCATCAACGCCAGCAGCGAGTTCGAGCAGCACCCTGAAGTCAGGAAGCTCAACAGGCTCGGTGAGGCAAATATACAGAGGATTGCGGAGGCTTACAGGAAATTTGATGGCGGGGATGGATTTGTTCGCGCGGTAACGCTTGATGAAATAAAAAATAATGATTATAACCTTAATGTCACGCTTTACGTTTTCCCGCAGGAAGAGGCTGAAGAGATTAATGTGGAGAGGGAATGGCAGGAGCTTCGCACAATTGAGGGGGAGATTGCGGGTGTTGAGACTAAAATTGAGGGATACTTGAAGGAGATAATGGCAAAATGAGTGCCTTTATGAAAATCACCCGAAATGAGATCGAACAAGTCACCGAACATGTCCCCGAACAAGTTGTAGATTTGATGGGACACGAAGGTAGTAAGGGATTGGCAATTACTTGGCGATTTTTTGGTGAGTCTGGTGATTATCTGGCGATATCAGAAGTAATTGCTATGTTATTGGGTCGTAATTGGGTCACGAATGGGTCAAACCGTCTGAAAATAATTCCTCAAAAGTCAAGGGACATCTTTGTGACATTTATGGGACATATCGGACAGATTTCAGACATTTATTGGACATATAACAAAAACGCAAAATCTGTCAGCAAAGGAAACATAATGAATTTTAAATATAAAAAACCGCAGATAAACGCAGATGAACGCAGATTAATTTCATCGGTTCACCGCAAAGGATGCAAAGAATCCAAAGCAATGAAGCAAGAATCTTTGCGTCCTTTGCGCTCTTTGCGGTTAAACGTCTTTTTCGCCCCGGCGCCTGAGCGCGCGCCGCCTGCGCCTCCCGTTCATCTGCGATTGAGCCGCGCGGGGGGGATGAATTAATGGCGAAGGGCAAATTACAAAAAGAGAATAATGAAATAAACGGTACAAGAGTTGAAGGAATGGATCAACTGAAATTTAATGAAACTCATGGAAATCTGATTAAAGAAGTAAATCCTTCTTTATATAGCCAGATCCGGCAAATTCTGCTGGATGCACAGAACACTGTTGCCCGTGCAATCAATCTGGTAATGGTGCAGGCTTATTTCGAGATTGGTCGCTTGATTATCGAGGAAGAACAACATGGTGAAGCCAGGGCCGGGTATGGAGAAGAAATATTGGAGACCCTTTCCAGACGGCTAAAAATTGAGTTCGGCAAGGGATTTTCAGTGCGCAATCTCAGAAACATGAGGACTTTTTACGTCACCTTCAAAAATCGGCAGACACTGTCTGCCAAATTAAGCTGGTCTCACTATATTCTTCTTATGCGTCTGGATAATGAACATGCGCGGAACTTTTATATGAAGGAATCAGAAACCGAAAACTGGTCTGTGAGGGAAATGGATAGACAGATTAATTCCCTGCTTTTCGAGCGTCTGTCACTTAGCCGGGATAAGGCGCAGGTAAAAGTTCTGGCTGAGCAGGGGCAGGTACTGGAATCTCCTCGCGATCTGGTCAAGGACCCGTATGTTCTGGAATTTCTAGGATTGCAGGAACATGCAGCGTATACTGAGAAAGAGCTTGAGACTGCTCTCATTGATAATCTGCAAAGTTTTATACTTGAACTGGGAAAGGGTTTTACTTTTGTTGCCCGCCAGAAACGTATCACGCTGGATGCTGAGCATTTCTACATTGATCTTGTCTTCTATAACCGTCTATTGCATTGTTTTGTGTTGATAGATCTTAAAATCGGTAAGCTTATGCATCAGGATTTGGGTCAGTTGCAGATGTATGTGAATTATTACGATCGCGAAGTCAAAACGAAGGATGAAGAAAGAACGATTGGAATTGTTCTTTGCCATGATAAGAAAGAGACCATCGCCCGTTATACACTGCCTGAGAATAATACCCAGATATTCGCTTCGAAATATAAATTGTACCTGCCCACGGAAGATGAGCTAATCAGAGAGGTTGACGAGGTAGCAAAGAGGATAGAGGGGGTTGAGTAATGGCTGAAGGTGAATTTAGAAGAGAAGAACCGCATCAGGAATCTCTGTGTCCTCTGTGCTCTCCGTGGTTGAAAGCTTCTTCAGCCCCGGCGCATGGGCGCGCGCCGCCTGCGCCTGCCGTTCATCTGCGGTTGAGCCGCGCGGGGGGATGAGTGTGGAGGGCGGGAGGATGACGGGGTTTAGTGTGCAATTCATATGCAATTCATGTGCAATTACGGCAAGAAAAATTAATCTTCGGCAAACTTCGGCAGACTTCGGCAAACTTTGCTCAAAGAGGGAGGAGAAATGAGCATGGAGGGCGGGAGGATGAGCGAGATTGGGGAGATGCTACAGCAGCGACATGGCACACGGATGACACGGATCGGACGGATTTTCACGGATATTTTTAATCCGTGGGTATCCGCGTCATCCGCGCAATCCGTGTTCTATCGTATTCCACCAATAATTTACGACGATAAAAAACCGCAGATGAACGCGGATGAACGCAGATACGTTCACGAAGCGGGTTTTGGCAAGAGAATTCACCGCAAAGGACGCAAAGAGCGCAAAGCAGCACATCAGGAATCTCTGTGTCCTCTGCGCTCTCTGTGGTTGAACGTCTTTTCCGCCCCGGCGCCTGAGCGCGCGCCGCCTGCGCTTGCCGTTCATCCGCGGTCGAGCTGCGCGGGGGGATGAGCATGGAGGGTGATTATGGTGAAGGGGATGAATTATTAGTGATGAATCTCAAAAGTAATAATCATATTGATAATTTGCAGGAACTCATCGCAAGCGGGGAATCCATTTCTCTTGAATTCAAAGAAAAGTTCGATGATAGGACGATTGAGTCGGTTGTGGCTTTTGCAAATACCAAGGGTGGTATCATTCTTATAGGTATTTCCGATAGAGGTGAAATTAAAGGAATTCAAATTGGTAAAGAAACCGCACAGAAATGGGCGAACCAGATTTCTCAAAGTACTGAACCACGCGTTATTCCTGAAATCGAGCTTCATGAAATTGATAATAAGAGCGTTGTAGCAATTCGGATCAAAGAATATCCAATTAAGCCTGTGTCTTTAAAGGGGAGATGCTACAGGAGAGTGGGGAATAGCAATCGCATTATGCCCGCGCAGGAGATTGCAGAGATGCATTTCCATTCTACAGGTATGAGCTGGGATAAGCTTCCGGCAAGGGACGCCACTCTGGAAGATATTGATCTTGAAAAGGTGAAAAGGTATATAAAAAAGGCAAACGAGGCTGGCAGGAGGAAGATTGAGGATGATGAAGAACCGCTTAAAGTTCTTGAAAAGCTTGAACTGATCAAGGACGGAAAGCCGACATGGGGTGCAATACTGCTCTTTCGCAAAGGTCATAAGCGATTTTTATCACAGGCTGCTATCCATTGCGGCAGGTTCAAAGAAGAGACCCTTGTGATCGATGATAGAATGATCGAGGATAGTATTATCGAGCAAATAGATGAAGCGATGGATTTCATACGCAAGAATATCAATGTGAAGTTTATAATGACGGGAAGACCTGAAAGGGAGCAGGTATGGGATTATCCAATGGAGGCTTTGAGGGAGGCTGTTATTAATGCAGTGTGCCATCGGGATTATACAATTCTTTCAAATATTGATGTCAGGATATATGATGATAAGCTGATAGTCTGGAGTCCTGGAGGTTTACCTTCGGGCATCACGTTGGATGAACTTTATTCTCCTCACTCTTCTAAATTGCGAAATAAAGGGATTGCTGAAGTGTTCTATGATGTCGAATTGATCGAGCAGTGGGGAAGCGGGATTGAGAAGATGAGAAAAGCCTGCAGGATTGCAGGACTTCCAGAACCGGTATTTGAGGAATATCAGGGGTTCAGGGTAATTTTCAGGAAGGATATTTACTCTATGGAATATCTGCGAGGTCTCGGCTTGAACGAGAGGCAGGTAAAGGCTGCAATGTATGTGAAGGAGAAAGGGAAGATTACGAATAAGGAATATCGTGGACTGACTGAGCTATCCGATGAAGGCGCCAGGATAGATTTGAATCAGTTGGTTGAAGCAGGTGTTTTCCAGGCAAAAGGAAGAGGAAGGAGTGCTCATTATGTTCTCAGATAAAGTGGCGATTATTTGGCGATTACTTGGCGATTCTGGTGATTATCTGGCGATAGAGGGGGTAATTGCTGTGTTATTGGGTCATATTTGGGTCACGAATGGGTCATACATATCGCCAATCATGCGGTTAAATGCCATTTTCGCCCCGGCGCATGAGCGCGCGCCGCCTGCGCCTGCCGTTCATCTGCGGTCGAGCCGCGCGGGGGGATGAGCATGGAGGGCGGGAGGATAGCGGAGATCGGGGAGATGCAAACGAAGCGATATGGAACACGGATGACACAGATCGGACGGATTTTCACGGATATTTTTAATCCGTGCGTATCCGCGTCATCCGCGCAATCCGTGTTCTATCGTATTCCACCAATAATTTACGACGATAAAAAACCGCAGATGAACGCGGATGAACGCAGATACATTCCTGTAACATATTTTGTCAAAACGTCTCACCGCAAAGGACGCAAAGAGCGCAAAGCAATGCAGCAGGAATCTCTGCGTCCTTTGCGCTCTTTGCGGTTGAACGCCTCTTCCGCCCCGGCACATGAGCGCGCGCCGCCTTCGCCTGCCGTTCATCTGCGGACGAGCCGCGCGGGGGGATGAGCGTGGAGGGCGGGAGGATGACAAAGATTGACCCAAGCAGAAGAAGGAAAAATCTGTGCGATATGAAGGTCAAATATATGAATGAGAAAATAATATACAAAGATGATGAATTATGATACATGGAAAATCGTTTGAGGAAATAAAGTGCTTTATTGATAAAAACAAGCTGCGTCTGAGGGAAAGATACGGTGTGAAGAAGACAGGAATTTTTGGCTCGATTGTCCGAGGGGAGGAAACGCAACTCAGCGACATAGATATTCTCGTAGAATTTGAAGAAGGGAAGGAAACGTTTAAGAACTATATGGGTCTCAAATTCTTTTTAGAGGATACCCTGAAAAAAAAAGTTGACCTTGTGATTATCGAAACCCTGAAGCCGCTGATCAAAGATGACATCTTGAAGGAAGCAGTATATGTATAGGGAAACAAAGCTGTATCTTAATGATATTTTAACCTGCATAGAGCGGATACAGGAATATACAGATTCTCTATCTTTTGAAGAGTTCTCTGCTGATAACAGGACAATCGATGCAGTTGTGAGGAATTTTGAGATCATTGGAGAGGCTGCTAAAAATATTCCTCATGAACTTCGATCTAAATATGATTACGACTGGAGAAGCATCGCAGGTCTGAGGGATATTCTCATCCATGAATATTTTGGTGTGAGTAAAAAGATAGTGTGGGATATTATTCAAAATGAGCTTCCTGCACTGGAACAGAAAATAAGGGAGATTCTGGAGAATGAAAGGCTTTGAAGATACTGGAATCCACGCTCCTGTTTCGGCAATTCACCGCAAAGGACGCAAAGAGCGCAAAGCAATGCAGCATGAATCTTTGCGTCCTTTGCGCTCTTTGCGGTTAAACGTCTTTTCCGCCCCGGCGCCTGAGCGCGCGCCGCCTTCGCCTGCCGTTCATCTGCGGTCGAGCGGCGCGGGGGGATGAGTATGGAGGGCGGAAGGACGAATGAAGTTGGGGATATCCCAACGAAGCGACATGGCACACAGATGACACGGATCGGACGGATTTCCACGGATATTCTTAATCCGCGCGTATCCGCGTCATCCGTGCAATCCGTGTTCCATCGTAATCATGCTACAATTGACGACGATAAAAAACCGCAGATGAACGCAGATGAACGCAGATTAATTTCATCGGTTCACCGCAAAGGACGCAAAGAGCGCAAATCCAGACAGCAGGAATCTCTGTGTCCTCTGTGTTCTCTGTGGTTGAACGCCTCTTCCGCCCCGGCGCATGAGCGCGCGCCGTCGCAGCCTTCACCTGCCGTTCATCTGCGGTCGAGCCGCGCGGGGGGATAAGCATGGAAGAACAAAGAATGACGCAGATCGACGCCCTGCCGGAGGAATGAGGTTAATATGAGCAATCGTCAAAATCTGCCTAAATCCAATGCAAACAAATTTTTAATCTTAGATGGTAATAAGGGAGCCTCTTCAGACTTAATAATTATTAAAACCACTAAAAAGAAAGAAATAATAAAAGAAATAGTTGAAAATATTTCTTTTTGGATGAATAATCCTAATTTTGTAAATTTGAAAAACAAGCCATTAGATGCAGCTATTGTTATTTATGTTGATAAATCCAGAATGAAAAGACAAGACATTGACAATGTTGCCAAAATAGTGTTGGATGCCTTGAAGAAGTCTAATAAAAATATTGAAAAACCATATTTATTTGAGGACGATTCTCAGATTATCCGATTACTTATTTATAAACAGGAGAGAAACGAACTCAGTGGTTATGAAACAAGTAGTATAGTCATCTCTTATCGAGAACATGACCCTAATAAACAGATGATATTAGTCGAGGGATTCTCACCAGGTGAGGAGTGGTAAGGTAGTAAAAGGAGACTAAATGACAGAAGTTAAAATAGGATTTAAGCAAACCGAGAGTGCCGAGATTCCGGAGAAGTGGGAGATGGCGAGGCTGGGGGATGTAGTCGAAGAACTCAAAAACGGTTTTGCCAGTGGAAAACGGGATGAAAATGGGATCGTTCAAATCCGCATGAACAATGTTACAACAGACGGACGTTTAATATTTAATTCTTACTTAAAAGTCCCTGTTCCTGAGAATTTAAACTATTGGCTCCTGAAAAAAGGTGATTTACTATTTAACAACACCAATAGCATAGATTTAGTGGGAAAATCAACAATTTTCAATGATGCGCCATTTCCATGTACCTTCAGCAACCATTTTACAAGGATAAGATTCAAAAAAGAACTGGTATTGCCAGAGTTAATCCTTTATCATTTTCTCATTTTATGGGGAAAAAATTATTTCAAATCCGTAGCGATTCGGCATGTTGGTCAATCCGCTGTACATACCGAATATCTGTTGAAACTCCAAATCCCCCTCCCCCCTCTCCCCGAGCAGCGCCGCATCGCCGAAGTCCTGGGCACAGTGGACAGCGCCATCCAGAAGGTGGGCGGCGCCATCGAGAGCACGGAGCGCCTGAAGAAGGGGCTGATGCAGAGGCTGCTGACGAGGGGGATTGGGCATGAGAGGTTTAAGGAGAGCGAGGTGGGGAGGGTGCCTGAGATGTGGGAGGTGGTGAGGCTGGGGGATGTAATAGAAGAACTTAAAAACGGCTTTGCAAGTGGAAAAAGAGACGAAAACGGGATTGTCCAAATCCGCATGAACAATGTTACAACAGATGGACGTTTAATATTTAATTCTTACTTGAAAGTCCCCGTTCCAGAAAATATTAATAATTGGCTCTTGAGAAAAGGTGATTTTCTATTCAATAACACCAACAGCATAGATTTGGTGGGCAAATCAACAATCTTCAATGATGCGCCATTTTCATGTACTTTCAGCAACCATTTTACAAGGCTGAGATTCAAGAAAGATCGGGTATCGCCCGAATTAATCCTTTACCACTTTCTGATGTTATGGGAAAAAAACTATTTTAAATCGGTGGCAATTCGGCATGTTGGTCAATCGGCAGTACATACCGAGTATCTGTTAAAACTTCAAATCCCCCTTCCCCCTCTCGCCGAGCAGCGCCGCATCGCCGAGATTTTGAGCGCCGTTGACAGGAAGCTGGAGCTTGAGCGCAGGAGGAAGGAGAAGCTGGAGAGGGTGAAGAAGGGGCTGATGAATGAGTTGCTGACGGGGAGGAAGAGGGTGAAGGTGGATTAAAATGGATGCCGATTTATTCGATGTATTGAAGCAGTTAGCCTTGACCGTGAAGAAAACGATAGACGAGGGTATTTCTAATGGTACAATACAGCCTGAGGAAGAAGAA
>JAHIQD010000007.1 GCA_018902795.1 Bacteroidota bacterium
CTACGATTACTTTTTGGATATTACCAGTCCTGTTTTCTCTTCTAAATTCCTTCCTACTACGCAAGTTTCCAAGAATATTTGATGATTCTGAAATATTTTTCGCATTCCATAATTTCTTATCCGTGGTTCCATTTAAATAAAATGTTTGAATAATTGCACTTTTATACTGTATCAACAATTCTTTGAACTCATCGATATCAGGAGGATACAATTCAATTGGTAGTAATGAATCATTTGCCACCGTACTAATATCAGGAACATCACTTTCCTTACTGATTGACTCATCAATAGTAATCTCTCCTGTTTTTACCTTATCATATTCATAATGACACTTTTTGCATAAAATCTTAAAATTATTTTCATAGGGCATATGCTCTTCAATAAATGATTGTTCAAATTCTTTTATGTCAATATCTAATAAACCATCTTTTACATTTTTTTCATATAGGTTTCTGATTATAGTTTTCCTTTCACGACCATGAATATGAGCAGCGTCCAGAATTTCAGCCGTTGAATTACAATGTTCACACTTTCCTATTATTGCTTTATATTTTCTGCTAATTGAGGTTTGAACAATGTTCCGAAGTCGCGGTCCAATATACTTTTCAAAATCTTGAAACTTTCCTATAAATCTTGCCATAATTATTTTTATTATTTCTATTAATGTTTACATCTTCTCCATTTTAAAGCTCATGCTTTCAATCACTTTCAAAATTGCTTCCACTGTATCCATAGAAGTCAGACACGGAACACCGTTTTCTACAGAAGTTCGGCGGATTTGGAAACCGTCTCTTTCGGATTGTTTTCCTTTCGTCATGGTATTTACAATATACTGCACTTTTCCGGTCTGGATTAAATCAATTAAATTAATTTCAGGGTTTTCTTCGATTTTATACCCGATTTTTGTTCGGACTCCATGCTCCTCGAAAAACTTCGCAGTTCCTTCTGTTGCCCAGATTTTAAAACCGATTTCCTGAAAACGTCTCGCCACTTCACAGGCTTCTTCTTTGTGTTTATCAGCGACGGTGAAAAGAATCGCACCGTGTAGCGGCATTTTTCTTCCTGAACCGATCAATCCTTTATACAGTGCTTTTTCCAAAGTGGTGTCTTTCCCCATCACTTCTCCGGTGGATTTCATTTCCGGTCCGAGAGAAATATCAACTTTCGTTAATTTGGAGAATGAGAACACCGGCACTTTAACGAAAATCCCTTCTTTATTCGGAGCCAAACCGTTTTTGTACCCCAAATCTTTTAATTTTTTCCCCAGTATTACCTTCGTTGCGAGATTTGCCATAGGTATTTCCGTAATTTTCGAAAGGAAAGGAACGGTTCTGCTCGATCTTGGATTCACTTCTATTACGTATACATTTCCTTCAGAAAGTACGTACTGAATATTCATCAGACCAATGACATTCAGCCCTTTCGCCAGTCTTTCGGTATAATCTACCAAAGTAGCAATCTGTTCTTCTGAAATGTTTTGCGGAGGGTAAACCGCGATGGAATCTCCCGAGTGAACGCCGGCTCTTTCGATATGCTCCATGATTCCGGGAATTACGACGGTTTCACCATCAGAAATAGCATCCACTTCCACTTCTTTTCCTGTTAAATAACGGTCGATTAAAATCGGATGTTCCGAACTTTCCTTCACCGCATTGGTCATATAGTGACTGAGATCTTTTTCGTCATACACAATTTCCATGGCCCTTCCTCCTAAAACGTAACTCGGACGGACCAACACAGGGAAACCGATTTCGTTTGCGATGACCAACGCTTCTTCTTTCGTGAAACAGGTTTTTCCCAAAGGCTGCGGAATTCCAAGTTCCTGAAGTGCGGCTTCAAATTTATTTCTATTTTCTGCCCGGTCTAAATCTTCGAGAGAAGTTCCAAGAATCTGAACGCCATGAGCAGCCAATTTATCTGCTAAATTGATTGCAGTCTGCCCACCGAACTGTACGACAACTCCTTTTGGCTTTTCGAGTTCGATAATGTTCATCACATCTTCTTCCGTTAAAGGCTCGAAATAAAGTTTATCTGAAATGGAGAAATCGGTGGAAACTGTTTCCGGATTATTATTGATAATGATCGCTTCGTAACCGAGCTCTTTAATTGCCCAAACCGAGTGCACCGTGGCGTAATCAAACTCCACACCCTGACCGATTCTGATCGGACCGGAACCGAGAACGATAATTTTTTCACGGTCGGATGGAACGCTTTCGTTTTCTTCTTCGTAAGTCCCGTAGAAATAAGGTGTTTCACTTTCGAACTCCGCGGCGCAGGTGTCTACCATTTTGTAAACCGGCATCACTGCGTTATTTTTTCTGAAATCGAAGATCGTTTTCTGATCAGATTCCCAAAGATGTGCGATATGCAAATCTGCAAAACCGAGTTTTTTAGCCTGCAGTAATATTTCTTTATCGAATTTATTTTCAGCAATTACCTTTTCAAAATCAATCAGTTTCTTGATTTTCCAGATGAAAAATTTATCAATTTTGCTCCACTCCACAATTTTTTCCCAGTCGTAACCTCTTCGCAAAGCATCTCCAATAATGAAAAGTCTCTCATCATCACAAACCCGAATTCTTCTTTCGATTTCTGCGTCGGTTAAAGCTTCTGCCTGTTTTGTTTTGAGTCCGATATGTCTCAAACCTGTTTCCAAAGAACGGATAGCTTTCTGCAAAGATTCTTCAAAATTTCTTCCGATCGCCATTACTTCTCCGGTTGCTTTCATTTGGGTTGAAAGTCTGCGGTCTGCTGTTTCGAATTTATCGAAAGGAAACCTCGGGAATTTAGTTACTACATAATCCAAAGCAGGTTCAAAACACGCGTACGTCTTTCCTGTAACAGGATTCATGATTTCATCAAGAGTTAAACCTACCGCAATTTTAGCCGCGATTTTTGCAATCGGATAACCGGTTGCTTTACTCGCCAAAGCTGATGAGCGCGAAACCCGCGGATTTACTTCAATAATATAATAATCAAAAGAATGCGGATCTAAAGCCAGCTGAACGTTACAGCCGCCTTCAATTCCCAATGCCCGGATAATCTTTAATGAAGAATTTCTCAACATCTGATACTCCCGGTCCGATAAAGTCTGCGAAGGTGCGACTACAATGGAATCTCCCGTATGAACTCCAACCGGATCGATGTTTTCCATGTTACAGACTACGATTGCGTTGTCGTTTTTATCGCGCATCACTTCGTATTCGATTTCTTTGAAACCGGCGATTGATTTTTCAATCAAACATTGGGTAACCGGTGAATATTTCAGTCCGAAACTTGCGATTTCCTTCAGCTCATCTTCGTTGTTCGCGATTCCACCGCCAGTTCCGCCCATCGTAAAAGCAGGACGGACAATTACCGGGTAACCAATATTTTGGGCAAATTCCAAAGCACCCTGAACGGTATTTACAATATCCGAATCCGGCACAGGTTCGTTGAGCTCCCTCATCAATTCACGGAAAAGATCTCTGTCTTCAGCTTGGTTGATGGCGGAAAGTTTGGTACCCAAAACTTCTACTTTACATTCTTCCAAAATCCCGGAATTCTGCAATTCTACTGCCATATTGAGTCCGGTTTGTCCGCCCAGAGTCGGCAAAAGCGCATCGGGACGTTCTTTCCTGATAATATGACTTACGAACTGAAGCGAAATGGGTTCAATATAAACTTTGTCGGCAATTTCGACATCGGTCATAATGGTGGCCGGATTAGAATTGATCAAAATTACTTTATAACCTTCTTCTCTCAGCGCCAAACACGCCTGGGTTCCCGCGTAATCGAATTCTGCGGCCTGTCCAATGATAATGGGACCGGAACCGATAACGAGGATTGTTTTTATGTCGTTTCTTTTCATTTTTTAATTCCTAAGATTTATTTTGCTTTAAACTCCTGCATCAACTCAATAAAATCATCAAAAAGATAATTGGCATCTTCCGGACCAGGACTTGCTTCCGGATGATATTGAACGGAAAAACACGGATGAATTTTATGCCTCAAACCTTCGTTGGTTCTGTCGTTAAGAGCAATGTGTGTTTCCTCTAAATCTGTATTTTTTAACGATTCCTGATCAACGGCATACCCGTGATTCTGGGAAGTAATGGCAACTTTATTTTTCTCCAAATCAAGTACCGGATGATTGCCGCCGCGGTGTCCGAATTTCAGTTTGAATGTTTTTGCACCACAAGCTAAACCGATCAACTGATGACCCAGACAAATTCCGAAAATCGGTACTTTTCCGAGCAGACCATTAATAAGTTCAGAAGCTCCTTTCACATCTTCCGGATCTCCGGGACCGTTGGAAAGCATAATTCCGTCGGGATTCATCAGTAATATTTCCTCAGCAGTAACGTTTTGGGAAACTACTTTTACATCGCAGTCTCTTTGTGCAAGTTCGCGCAAAATACCGAGTTTAGAACCGAAATCAACCAAAACGACATTCAATCCTCTTCCGGGATTTGCATAAGCGGTTTTAGTAGAAACCATTTCTACCTGATTGGTCGGGAAGTCAGTTGATTTTAAGGTTTCAATTACTGAATTTTCGTCAGCATTTTCATCTACGATTTTACCTTTTACTACGCCTTTGCTTCGTAAAACTCTGGTCAATCTTCTTGTATCAATTCCGGAGATTCCTGATAGTTTTTTTTTCTGAAAAAACTCATCAAGTGTAAGCTGATTTCGAAAATTCGACGGAAAATCGCAAAGTTCTTTTACAATTAAGCCTTTAATCGCGGGTTCGAGACTTTCGTAATCGTCCCGGTTAATGCCGTAATTTCCGATGAGCGGATACGTCATACAAACAATCTGTCCACAATAGGACGGATCTGAAATAAGTTCCTGATAACCGGTCATTCCGGTATTGAAAACCACTTCACCGTCGGTTTCCACATTCGCTCCGAAACCTTCACCATGGAACACTTCACCGGATTCTAATACTAGTTTCTTTTTCATTTTTATTTCACTCATTTTTAGATTCGCAAAGGCAGATTGCTTCAATTTTATTTAAATTCAAATCCTGATTTTTCCAAGGTGTGTTTTAAAATGGCCATTCTCGCGAACACGCCGTTTTCCATCTGTTTAAAAATTCGGGACCGTGGACATTCCACCAAATCATCGTGTATTTCTACACCTCTGTTGATGGGTGCGGGATGCATGATAATGGCATCTTTCTTCATCATTTTTTCTCGTTCCAGGGTTAAACCGAACTTTTTATGGTAACTCTCGAGAGAAATATTCATTTTCTCATCGTGTCTTTCGTGTTGAATTCTCAGCAACATCAACACATCCACTTCTCTTACAAGCTCGTCGATAGAATGATAAGTTCCGTTGATAATTGTTCCTTCATCAAACCATTTTTCGGGGCCGGAAAAATAAACTTTGGCCCCTAATTTCCGTAATGCTTCAGCGTTGGAGTTTGCCACTCTGCTATGTTTTACATCTCCTACAATTCCGATCTTCAAACCTTTGAATTTTCCAAATTCCTGCTGAATAGTCATTAAATCCAAAAGGGTTTGTGAAGGATGATTGCCTGTTCCGTCGCCTCCGTTGATAATTGGGATACCAATATTTTTTAGGTCCTGATAGAATTTATCCTGTTTATGACGGATGACTAAAAGGTTCACGCCTAAACTTTTAAGCGTTTTCACTGTATCATAAAGCGATTCTCCTTTGTTTACAGAACTTGCACTGATATCAAATGGGATCACATTTAATCCTAATTTACGCTCAGCAATATGGAAACTGGTTTTTGTGCGCGTGCTGTCTTCAAAAAAGAGGTTGGACACATAAATTTCTTCTTTAGCTTTGAGAACTGCACCTTTAGAAAATTCATCAGCAACTTTCAATAAAGAATTAATTTTTTCTACGGTTAAATCTGTGGTTGTTAGCATAGTTTTTCAGTTTAAATCAAAAAAAAACGAAGCCAAAAGGCTTCGTTAAATAAAACAAATATTGTTGATGTCGGCATCACTACCTACCTGTAAATCGTCTAATGGGAATGTTCCTTTCATTAGGTGCAAAGATAGAAATTTATTTTGAACACGAAAAATCAATTTTAAAAAAAGTGAACATTCGCAATCTTAAATTCAGTTAAAATTTAGGTTGATCATTGTGAATAGAAAGCATTTTTCCCAAAGAATTGAAAAACATTCCGCAATTAGTTTTTTTAGGAACATTAAATCAATTGATTTTCTAAATATTTGCCGAAATGCTAAATTAATATATATTTGCTAAAAAAGTATAGTTATGCCCAATTCATGTCCGAAATGCCAGCAAAAGAATGTGGTGAAAAGTGGAATTGTGAAAGAACGCCAGCGGTTTCTCTGCCGCGACTGCAACTATTATTTCACGGTGAAAAAACTCGGTAAACAGATTGACGACTACTATGTCACAAAAGCCCTTCAGTTATACCTTGAAGGTCTTTCATTTCGGGAAATCGAACGAATTATAGGCGTTTCCCATGTTACAGTAAGTTCATGGATCAAGAAATACAACATCAAAAGACCTCCCCATGCAGAATTTCACACGACCTATAAAGTTTTCAAACAAAGTGAACTCATTACTTTCATGCAAAATGAAGAAAACATCAAAGGTTCCGGACTTATTATTACCGAATTTGGTGATAAATACATGATGATTAAATGGGAAAGATTCAAGAAATAAATGAATCAACACATTAGATTCATTGATTAGAAAACTTTTAAAATTCATTTCAAAATTATAAAGCCTATACCCTTAGCATAAATATATATTAAATTTCTTCAAATTAATTTTTAGTTTCATTTTCGTTCCGATAAAAAAAACTGCTAAAAATTATCAAACTATGAAGAAATTATCATTTTTATTAGGGATACTCCCTTATCTATTCTTCTATAATAATGTGATTGCACAGGAAACACCTTCCAATGCAGACCTTTTAAAAAGAATTGAAGCTCTCGAAGCCGAGAGGAACAAGCCAAAAGAATGGGACGCTTCCCTGTATGGTTGGGTAAGAGCAGAATACAACTTCGACAGCCGGCAATCAGCTTATTCAAGAGAATATCAGTTGAATCTTTATCCCCTTGACGAAAAACTTGATGCTGCCGGAAAAGACATTAATGATGCCGGAGCCAGCAATTTTTTAGCAATTACATCAAGAGTTGGGATTAAATTCAAAGGTCCCGACGTTTGGGGTGCAAAAGCAAGCGGCAATATAGAAGCCGATTTTTTCGGAAATACGGAACTCAATAAAACTTCGGTAGGAAGTGGCAGCTCAGGACTTTTAAGACTCCGCCACGCCACAGCAACTTTAACCTGGCCAACGACGGCCGTCACTTTCGGACAAACCTGGTACCCGACTTTCGTTCCTGAGGTTTTTCCAGGTGTGGCCAATTTCAACACGGGAATTCTCTTTAACCCTTTTGGCTGGGCCGGACAGATTAAAGTGACCCAAAAAATTACTCCTGAATTATCTTTCAGCGCAGTCGCCTACAAAGACCGCGAATTTCAAACAGCCAATGCAACTGGCGCTTCCGCAAACTCTGCCACATTCAATTCTTCCATACCCACTTTTCACGGACAGCTTCAATACAAAAACAAATCAGTAATTGCCGGTGCAGGAGCTGAATACCAGTCGCTGAAACCTGTTATCGAATCGGGAGGTCTGGCAACAGACGAAAAAGTAAATTCTGAAATGTTTTTTGGATATTTTAAATATTCCAATGAAAAAATTATCGCAAAACTATACGGAATCACAGGTGGAAACCTTCATCATTTGGTGATGATTGGCGGTTTCGCAGGTTATGAAAATCCTAACGGAACAGAATCTTACAAACCAACAAAAACGTCTGCATTCTGGGTAGATATTGCCAGTGCCAATCCTAAAATCGCACCGGGAGTTTTCTTTGGATATACTAAAAATTCAGGGGTTGATGCCGATTTTAAAAACCTTTACGCAAGAGGTGTTTTGGGCACGAGGATTCTGGATGATGTGTGGCGTGCCTCTGCAAGGGTAGATTTCAAACAGAATAAATTCAGTATTTCACCTGAAATCGAATACACTGCTGCAAAATGGGGAGATTTAACCCCGGAAGCCAAAGCCGGAACTAATATTAAGGACGTTGGCAATCTGCGCGGAATGGTCAGGGTGATGTATTCTTTCTAATTATTCTGCAAAACCAAATCTCACACTTTAAACCAAAAAACAAATACTAATATGAGTCGAAAATTTAAAACTCAACAGGAGCATGATGCCTATGTTGAAGAAAAGAAAAAAAACAAAACCATTTGGGGCGTCATCATGGCTTCATCTCTGGGAACTCTGATTGAATGGTACGATTTCTACATTTTCGGAAGTTTGGCTGTTGTACTTGCCACTAAATTTTTCCCGGCAGATAATCCTACTGCAGCATTTCTTTCAACCCTTGCCACCTTTGCCGCGGGCTTTGTGGTAAGACCTTTCGGAGCGTTATTCTTTGGAAGACTTGGTGATATTATCGGTAGAAAATACACGTTTTTAGTGACACTTCTTATCATGGGTTTTTCCACTTTCCTGATTGGCTGCGTCCCGAGTTTTGAAACCATTGGATACTTTGCTCCGGTTTTGGTGCTTATTTTAAGATTATTGCAGGGACTTGCCCTGGGAGGCGAATATGGCGGAGCTGCAACTTATGTAGCCGAATACTCCCAGCCACACCGTCGCGGTTACTGGACTTCCTGGATCCAGACGACCGCCACCTCAGGTCTTTTCATTTCATTAATTGTAATTCTCGTTACCAAAACTTCACTTTCACCTGAAGAATTCGACAGCTGGGGATGGAGGGTCCCTTTCTGGATTTCTATCTTAATGGTTGGGGTTTCCTACGTGATCCGGAGAAATATGAAGGAATCTCCATTATTTGCAAAAGCAAAGAAAGAAGGAAAAACTTCAACCAATCCGCTTAAAGAAAGTTTCGGGAACAAATTCAATTTCAAATTCGTTTTGCTTGCACTGTTCGGTGCAGTGATGGGACAAGGCGTTATTTGGTACACGGGACAGTTTTATGCAATGAGTTTCATGCAGAAAGTAATGAATATTGATTCTGCTCAGGTAGATTCCATGATGGCGCTGGCATTATTTTTAGGAACTCCGCTCTTTATTCTTTTCGGATGGCTATCTGATAAAGTGGGCAGAAAACCAATTATGATGATTGGGATGCTGCTCGCAATTATTGCATACCGACCTATATACAAAACAATGTATACTTCAGTAAATATTGAAAGTAAAACATTGGCAGACAAAGGTCTCACTGAGAAAAGAACAGTAAAAGTACACGGAAAAATCGCTGCAGACAGCCTCGTTACTTTTCATACCGAAAAAGTATTTACCGACGGAACATTGCTGAAAAAAGACAGTACCGTACACTGGGCAGCTGCAGGATCTATAATGCAGAACGGAAAAACAGAAGCTCCGGTCCTCAAAGAAAGCATCACGGTAAATCCGGATACCCGATGGTTATTGGTATTAATGGTGTTTATACAGGTCGTTTTCGTGACAATGGTATACGGACCTATTGCTGCATTTTTAGTGGAAATGTTCCCCATCCGGATCCGTTATACTTCGATGTCTTTGCCTTATCATATTGGTAATGGGATTTTCGGAGGATTGCTTCCTGCCGTGGCAACGTATATGGTAACTTCCGGAAAAGAAGCCGGCCATGCAGAATGGTTTCTTCAGGGACTTTGGTACCCAATCGTGGTTGCAGGAGTTTGTCTGGTCATTGGAACTATTTATCTGAAAACCAAAAATAAAAGTCTCGCAGAAGACGAATAACAAAAGCTATTGATAGAAATGTGATTTACACTTTCGAAACCGTAACCTCTTCTCTATCAAATTTTACTAACTTTAAAAAACAAAAAAATGAATTCAATAAAAAAAATATTAGGTGTTGTCTGGCTTATTTTGGCAGTAGTTGTTGCCTATCTGGGACTCAGCGTGTTTGGAATCCCCAAAATTATGTCAGACAAACAGGAAGACAATGTCTTCGGATGGATTATCCTTACGATCTTAATGCCGATTATTGTTGGCGGTTTAGGCATGTTCGGATGGTATTCGCTGACCGGTGAATATTCTGACGAAAAACTTTAAGATCAATTGATAAGGGTGGCTGAGAGCGAGAGATTTTCAATTTATTTCAGTCACCTTCTTTCCAAAAATATTTAATAAAAATGAAAAAACGGCACAAACAAAAACTGGTTATTTTAAGCATTATCTTATTGATGATGTTTAATGTGCCGGTTTTGTTTCTGTTTAACGGTTCAGAGAAATTATGGGGCTTACCGGTGATTTATACTTATATATTTCTGGTTTGGTTGGTTTCGAGCATTGCCTCCTTTATAATTTTTAAAAAATTCGATGAGTAGTCCGCTGTTATTTTTACTGGTGATTCTTTATCTGGGTTTGCTGTTCTTTATTGCTTTTTGGGCAGAAAAAAAGAAGAGCAATTTCTGGGTGAATAATCCTTACATCTACTCTCTTTCACTGGCGGTTTACTGTTCGGCATGGACCTATTACGGCAGTATCGGCGTCGCATCCAACCAGGGTTTGGAGTATCTCGCGGTTTATATTGGTCCGGTAATTATTATTCCGGCGTGGATTTACATCAATTCTAAAATCGTGAGAATTTCCAGAGTCAATAAAATAAGCAGCATTGCAGATTTCATTTCCCTGAGATACGGGAACAGCCGGTTCTTAGGTGCTTTGGTAGCAATCGTTTGTATGTTGGCCGTGATTCCTTATATTGGTTTGCAGATTAAAGCCATCTCCGAAACTTTCCATCTCATCACTTCTACGGAGAATTCAAATAATATTTTTCTTGATACCGCTTCTTATGTCGTATTGATTATCGCATTATTTTCAGCCTATTACGGAACAAAATATGTGGATGCTTCGGAAAAAAGACTCGGAATTATTTCTGCCGTAGCTTTCGAAAGTTTTTTAAAACTTATTTTTTTCGTAATTCTTGGACTT
Source organism: Bacteroidota bacterium (assembly GCA_018902795.1). Lineage (GTDB taxonomy): Bacteria > Bacteroidota > Bacteroidia > Flavobacteriales > Weeksellaceae > Kaistella. The sequence continues at coordinate 10,979 of JAHIQD010000007.1, forward strand.
TTCGTTGTTTACGGTATTTTTAACGGATTCGATGACATTTATGAACAGGCATCAAAACTTCCTGATTTTACTCAAAAAAATACATTCAACGGTTTGGAAGGAGGTTTCAACTGGTTTCTGATGTGCATGCTTTCGATGAGCGCAATATTTCTTTTACCAAGGCAATTTCACACCACTATTATTGAAAACCGCACCGAAAAGCATCTGAAAACAGCCATCTGGTTATTTCCGCTGTATCTTTTACTGATTAATTTCTTCGTTTTTCCTATCGCATGGGGCGGAAAGATTCTTTTTGCAGGCCAAAACGTCAATCCTGAGTTTTTTTCCATCCTTATTCCGCAGAAATTTGGTAATATTTTTATTTCAACAATGGTATTTTTCGGCGGACTGAGTGCCTGTATTTCGATGATCATCATCTCAAGTATTTCCCTTTCCGTGATGCTTTCCAACAACATTATCATTCCTTACGGCTGGCTGAATAATTTCAAAACGGAAACCGAAAATTCAAACAATAAAACCATCGTAAACATTAGAAAATTCAGCATTTTCTCCCTCATTATTCTTGGGTTTGTTTTCTATAAATATTTATTCACGGGCTCCACATTATTCTCGGTTGGCCTCATTTCCTTTGTATTGATCGCGCAGTTGGCGCCGTCTTTTTTCGGGGCAATTTTCTGGCGCCGCGGGAGTTTTACAGGTGCGGTCACAGGAATTATTGTCGGTACTTTCATCTGTTATATCAATTTAATTATTCCAAATTATTTCGAAACCACTTATCAAAACTCAGTGATATTTAATTTCTTCAAACTCGATTATCTGTCGCCAATTGCCAATGTTTTCTTTTGGAGTTTACTCGTAAACACAGGTCTTTTCATGATCATTTCTTCCTTCGCTGCAGGACATTACCGGGAAAGAAATTTCGCCGAAATTTATGTAGACATTGACGATTATATCCAAAATCATGAAAACGCTTACATCTGGAAAGGAACCGCCAATATTTCCGATATCCAGAAAATTTTAACCCGGTTTTTAGGAGAAAAGAAAACAAAACAGGCGCTGAAAATTTTCAATCTTAAATATAATATTACTGATGAAAATAATTCCGCAGATTCCCGTTTTATTAAATTTTCCGAGAATTTACTGAGCGGACGAATCGGAACGGCTTCAGCAAAAATTTTAATTGAAGGCGTTACCAAAGAAGATAAAATTACGCTTCCCGAAGTGCTGAAAATTCTTGAGGAATCCAAGGAAAACATTTCGATGAACAAACAGCTTACGGAACATTCGCAGCAGCTGCGAAAACTTTCCGAAGAACTGCAGAACGCCAACGAAACACTCATTATAAAAGACAAACAGAAAGACGATTTCCTCGATTCTGTCGCTCACGAATTGCGGACTCCGATTACTGCGATCCGTGCGACCAGTGAACTGCTTTTGGATGATGAAGAAATGCCTCTCGAAATTAAAAAAGATTTCCTTGGAAACATTATTTCCGAAAGCGACCGGTTGGCAGAAATCATCAACGATATTCTGTATCTCGACAAACTGGAAGCCGGGACAACCCCTTTAAATATTGATAAAAAAAACATTCTTGAAACCTATCACAAAGCCCTGAAACCATTGCTGCAGCTTTTCGACCAAAAACATCTCCATCATTCTGAAGTGAATTTGCTCCAAACCGAAATTTTTGAATTCGATGAAATGAAAATGATTCAGGTTTTTCAGAACATTCTTGGAAACGCTTTGAAATTCGCCAATGAACAGGGAATGGTTCAGGCTAAATTTCAGGACAAAGACGGCGGTTTGAAAATTTCCATCTTCAATACCGGAAAAACAATTCCCGAAGAAGACCTGGAGTATATTTTTGAAAAATTCTACCAGAGTAAAAACCAGAATATCCGAAAACCGCTCGGAAGTGGCTTGGGATTAGCCATCTGTAAAAAAATAATCAATGCGCATGGCGGAAATATTGCTGCAAAAAACAAGGAAATCGGCGTAACATTCGAGATTTCTTTACCTCACACAAATTTACAAAAATGAAAAAAATATTAATTGCTGATGACGAACACAAAATCGTGATGACTTTGGAATATGCATTCCGAAAGGCGGGTTACGAAATTTTTATTGCAAGAGACGGTTCTGAAGTCCTGGACATTTTAAAAACGCAGATCCCGGACATCATCCTGCTCGACATTATGATGCCCAATGTTGACGGCTATACTACCCTTTCTGAAATCAGAAAAAATAAGAATTTAGAAAATGTCAAAGTGATATTTCTGTCTGCAAAAACCGGAGAAAATGACATTAAAAAAGGACTTGCTTTAGGAGCAGATGCCTATATAACGAAACCCTATTCCATTAAAAAACTGACAGAAAAAGTGGAAGAACTGTTACAATAAAAATATCAGAATTCATCTTCCAACAAAATAATAAAATAAATCAAAATAAAATGAAAGCGCAAGAAATGTTCCGCGAAAGTGTGGAAAACAAAGAACAGTTTTGGGCACAGCAGGCCGAAAATATAGAATGGTTTAAAAAACCGACAAAAATCCTTACCGACGATGGCGAAAATTATCCGACCTGGTTTGCAGACGGCGAACTCAACACCTGTTATCTTGCGTTAGATAAACATATCAACGATGGTTTTGGCGATCAGGTTGCGCTTATCTATGACTCACCGGTAACCGACAGAATTTTGAAATTCACTTACAATGAGGTAAAAAATCAGGTCGCAAAACTGGCGGGAGGTTTAAAGAAATTAGGTCTGCAGAAAGGCGATACAGCGATTATTTATATGCCGATGATTCCCCAGTCTTTGTTTGCAATGCTCGCGTGTGCAAGGTTAGGAATTACTCATTCTGTCGTTTTTGGCGGTTTTGCGCCTACTGAACTTGCCATAAGAATTGATGACTGCAACCCGAAAGCCATTATCACCGCAAGTTCGGGAATGGAAGTTTCACGCAGAATTCCCTATCTGCCGTTTGTAAGAGAAGCCATTTCAATTGCAGAACATCAACCGGCACATATCGTGGCTTATGACAGAAAGCTTTTAGGAAACAGAATAGATTTTGAAAACGAACAAGATTTAACCGATTTTCAAAAACTCATCGAAGAATCAGAACCCGCTGACTGTGTTCCGGTGGAATCAACCCATCCGCTTTACATCCTTTACACTTCCGGAACCACAGGAAAACCGAAAGGCGTGGTGCGCGACAATGGCGGTCATGCTGTGGCGATGAAGTTTGCCATTAAAAACATTTACGGCGCGCAGGAAGGTGAAACGTTCTGGGCGGCTTCCGATATCGGCTGGGCGGTAGGACACAGTTTTACGGTTTACGGACCGTTAATCAACAGAAATACCACCGTTATCTTTGAAGGAAAACCCATCGGGACCCCTGATGCAGGAACGTTCTGGCGGGTCATTCAGGACCACAACGTTTCAGTTATGTTTACGGCTCCTACAGCAATCAGAGCGATAAAAAAAGAAGATCCCAATGGCGAATTCGTTAAGAAATATGATTTATCATCTCTAAGGACTCAGTTTCTGGCAGGCGAAAGGTGCGATGTGGCAACGCTGGACTGGTATGAGGAATTTGTTGGAGTGCCGGCCATCGATCATTGGTGGCAAACCGAATCGGGCTGGCCAATGCTTGGTTTGATGCCTGGCGTGGAAGAAGTGAAAATAAAAAGAGCTTCTGCCGGCAAGCCAATTCCGGGATATGATATTAAAATTTTCAGTGAAGAAGGCTACGAACTTGAAGCGCACCACGAAGGCTATCTGGTCATTAAACTTCCGCTTGCGCCGGGAGCGATGACAGGCATTTGGGGCGATCCGGAACGGTTTAAATTCGGTTATCTGTCAAGGTTTCCCGGTTATTATTTCTCTGGTGACGGTGCTATTATGGATGAGGACGGTTATGTTTTCGTAACGGGACGGGTGGATGATGTAATTAATGTGGCAGGACACCGATTATCTACCGCAGAAATGGAAGAAGTGGTGGCAGCACACAAAGATGTTGCTGAATGCTGCGTCGTTGGAATTGATGATGAATTGAAAGGTCAGGTTCCTTTTGCAATTGCCGTGTTGAAATCAGGATCTAAAGCGGATCAGGATCAACTGGAAAAAGATATTGTTGCATTGGTTCGGGAAAAAATCGGGGCGGTGGCCTGTCTGAAAAATGCGATGGTCGTCAACCGACTCCCCAAAACCCGCTCAGGAAAAATTTTAAGAAAACTCATCAGAACGATGCTCGACGGAAAAGAATATCAAATGCCTTCTACCATTGACGATGAAAGTATTGTAGAAGAATTGCAGCTCATGATGGATGTGTATAAAAAAGAGAAAATTTAATCGATATAAAATTTTTAAACAGGGCAATTTTATTTTAAATTTAGACCACAAATTTTCAACTGAAGCCCGAAACGTAACCAGCCCTGATTGACTCACTTTGTATTTTTCTTAAGTGAATCGTCGAAACTCGTTCCTCGTTTTGTAGCGGAAATCCCACAGCAAGCGTTGACCAAAGCCCAGGAGCGAGGAATTGCAGCGGAAAGCAGGATAAAGCTCCTAAAAAAACATTAAAAATAAAACTAAAATATTATGAAGAACTATTTCATTGATGATCTTCCCGATTATTTCAAACAGTATAAAAAATCCATCAAAAACCCAAAGAAATTCTGGGATAAAATTGCGGACGAAAATTTTGTCTGGTACCAAAGATGGAGCAAAGTGGTGGATTATGACATGCAGGAAGCTAAAATCAAATGGTTTAAAAATGCCAAACTCAATATTACAAAAAACTGTATTGACCGGCATCTGAACACGCGTGGCGATAAAACCGCCATTATCTGGGAACCCAACGATCCTAAAGAAGAAGCGCAACATATTTCCTATTCCGAACTGCGTGACCGGGTTTGCAAAATGGCCAATGTCCTCCGCGATTTAGGGATTGAAAAAGGCGACCGCGTCTGTATTTATTTACCGATGATTCCTGAACTGGCGGTAACGATGTTGGCCTGTGCAAGACTTGGCGCGGTGCATTCGGTAATTTTTGCGGGATTTTCGGCATCTGCGGTCACTTCCAGAGTAAACGATTGTGAGGCAAAACTGATTATCTGTTCCGACGGAAGTTACCGCGGAAACAAAGCAATTGATTTGAAAGGAATCATTGATGAAGCCGTAGAAAATTGCCCAACCGTAGAAAAAGTTTTAGTCGTAAAAAGAACCGGCGGTGAAGTGAAAATGAAGGAAGGCCGCGATTTATGGCTGGAACCACTTTATGAAAAAGCACCTGCAGATTTTATTTCGGTGATTATGGACGCAGAAGATCCACTTTTTATTCTGTACACTTCCGGGTCTACCGGAAAACCTAAAGGAATGCTTCATACCACGGCGGGATACATGGTTTACACGGCCTATACTTTCAAAAATGTATTTAATTACAGAGAAAATGATATTTATTGGTGTACTGCAGATATTGGCTGGATCACAGGACATTCCTACATTCTCTACGGTCCGCTGGCAAACGGTGCGACCACCGTAATTTTTGAAGGCGTACCTACTTATCCGGAACCGGACCGTTTCTGGGAAGTAATTGAAAAACATAAGGTGACCCAATTTTATACGGCTCCAACAGCCATCCGCTCTTTAGCAAAAGAATCTTATGAATGGGTTGAAAAGCACGATTTATCGAGTTTGAGGGTGATCGGCTCCGTAGGTGAACCTATTAATGATGAAGCATGGCACTGGTATAACGATCATGTCGGGAAGAAAAAATGCCCGATTGTTGATACTTGGTGGCAAACCGAAACCGGTGGAATTATGATTTCCCCAATTCCTTTTGTAACGCCAACCAAACCTACCTATGCAACACTTCCGCTTCCGGGAATTCAACCCGTTTTGATGGATCACAAACGCAATGAAATTACAGGAAATCAGGTGGACGGAAATTTATGTATCCGTTTTCCTTGGCCGGGAATTGCCAGAACCATTTGGGGTGATCATCAGCGGTATAAAGAAACCTATTTTACCGCGTTCCCCGGGAAATATTTTACGGGCGACGGTGCATTACGCGATGAAGTTGGGTATTACCGGATTACCGGGCGTGTTGATGATGTGATTATCGTTTCCGGTCATAATTTAGGAACAGCTCCGATTGAAGACAGCATCAACCAGCATCCAGCCGTTGCCGAATCTGCGATTGTGGGTTATCCGCATGATATCAAAGGAAGTGCGCTTTACGGTTACGTCATTCTGAAAGACACCGGTGAAAGCCGCGACCGTGAAAATTTAAGAAAAGAAATCAATCAGGTGATCAGCGATACGATTGGACCGATCGCCAAACTCGACAAAATTCAGTTTGTGTCTGCACTTCCGAAAACCCGCTCCGGAAAAATTATGAGAAGGATTTTAAGGAAAATTGCAGAAGGCGATTTCGCGAATTTCGGTGATACTTCTACCCTTTTGAATCCAGAAATTGTGGAGGAAATTAAGAACGAAAAAATTTAATCATTTGAAAAATTTCTTAAATAACTAAAACCTTACGGAAACGTGAGGTTTTTCTTTTGAAATCCCAAAAAGGCGAATTGACATTTTTAAATATTTTATGCGATTGATTTACAGTAATTCACTACATTTATTTCATTGAAAACTCCAGATTTTAATGCTGACGTCATCATTATTGGCGGTGGTTTGGCAGGTTTAACAGGCGCGATTCACCTTTCGAAAACGGGGCTTCGCGTCATTGTTATTGAAAAAAACTCCTACCCAAAACATAAAGTCTGCGGCGAATATATTTCCAATGAAGTCCTGCCCTATTTCAAATGGTTAGATCTTGATATTGAAAACTTACATCCTACGCACATTGACAGCTTACATTTTTCTTCTGAATCGGGAAAATCTTTAAAAACAAAACTGCCGCTTGGTGGTTTTGGAGTGAGCCGTTATGCTTTGGATCATACGTTGTATTTAAAGGCAGTTTCTCAAAAATGTGCTGTTCTGGAAGATCAGGTGAATGAGGTCGTTTTTAATAATGATTTTTCTACCGTTCACCTGTCTTCGGGAAAAACCGTCACTTCATCAGTTGTTTTGGGTGCTTTTGGTAAAAGATCAAACTTGGATCAAAAAATGGGAAGAGATTTTTTTCATAAAAAATCGCCGTGGCTGGCGGTAAAATCTCATTATAAAGGTGATTTTCCGGATGATGTTGTAGGATTACACAACTTTAAAGGAGGTTATTGCGGCGTCTCCAAAGTAGAAAATAACGTCCTCAACATTTGCTATCTCACTAATTTTGAATCGTTTAAAAAATTTAAAAATATTGAAGATTTTCAGGAAAAAACAGTGGAAAGAAATCCTCATCTGAAAAATATTTTACGAAATTCAGAAGCCATTTTTGAAAAACCTTTAACCATCAGCCAAATTTCTTTTGAAAAGAAAAACAATGTTGAAAACCATATTCTGATGATTGGCGATACTGCCGGATTAATTCATCCCCTTTGCGGAAACGGAATGGCCATGGCGATCCACAGTGCAAAACTGGCTTCAGAAAGTGTTTCCGAATTTCTGAATCAAAGAATTTCCAGAGAAGAAATGGAAATACACTATCAAAAACTTTGGAATACAAATTTCAAAAAAAGACTGAGGTATGGACGGTTTTTAGGCAAAATTTTAGAACATTCCGCTTTATCCGAAATTTTAACCAAAATGATTACTTTTATTCCTTTTATGTTATCTTTAATTATCAGAAAAACCCATGGGAATGAAATTGTGATAAAATAACGATGGCATTAGACACTACCTACAGGACAGATTTAGCAGAATCCATGGATGATTTTTCACTGGATAATGACGAACTAACTACCGCGTTGGATGATATTGCAAAAATCAACCGGTTTTTGGGTGGCAATGCTGTAACTTTACATGGTGTAAAATATCTTTTGAAAGATGTTCTGAAAAATTCAGAAATTACAATTATGGATTTTGGCTGCGGAAGTGGTGACATGTTGAGAATGCTTTCAAAATATGGCGCTGCCAACAATTTGAAATTTAATTTAATCGGTATTGATGCCAATGAAGCAACGGTTCGGCATGCAGAAAATTGTTCTGTAGATCATAAGAACATTACCTACTTGGCGGAAGATATATTTAAATATGATTTCTCGAAATACAAAATCGATATTGCGCTGATTACACTTACTTTACATCATTTTAACGATGAAGATATTTTAAAAATCCTGCGCACCATCAATAATTTGGTGACAACGGGTATCGTCGTAAATGATTTACAAAGAAGCAAAATGGCCTACCGGCTTTTTCAGGCGATTATCTTTATCTTCAGGCTTGACAAAATGACGGCGGATGACGGTTTAATATCCATTTTAAGAGGTTTCAAAAAAGCAGAACTCCAAAAATATGCTTCAGCTTTAAATTTTAAAAAGCACAGGATTGCCTGGAAATGGGCCTTCCGCTACCAATGGATTATCGAAAAAACATGAGTGTAAAAATAATTTCGGTTGCGAAGCAACTTCCAAAACATTCGCGTAAAACGGCAGAAATCCTACCGTTTTTAGATTTGTGGCTTCATGGTCAGGAAAGTCGGTTTGTCAGGAAAGTCAAAAAAATATTTGAAGGCGCGATGGTGGACGAAAGATACTCCATTATGGATCCGGCTGAAGTTTTCACTGCCACTTCTTTCGAAGATAAAAATGAAATTTATGCCCGCGAAGTTGTCATTCTTGGGGAGCAGGTGCTGCAGAAAACCCTGGAAAAAGCAAACTGGGATCCCCAGACTTTAGATTATATTATCACTGTAAGCTGCACCGGCATTATGATTCCTTCCCTTGATGCTTATCTGATTAACAAATTAAATTTGCGTCAGGACATCGTCCGTTTGCCTGTAACAGAAATGGGCTGTGCTGCAGGAGTTTCGGGAATTATTTATGCGAAAAATTTCCTTCAGGCCAATCCGGGAAAACGCGCCGCAATTGTCGCCGTGGAAAGCCCGACCGCTACTTTTCAAATGGATGATTTTTCGATGGCGAATGTAGTAAGTGCCGCTATTTTCGGTGATGGTGCCGCATGTGTACTTCTTTCTTCCGATGAAAACGCTGAAGGTCCGGAAATTCTCGCTGAAGAAATGTATCATTTCTATCATAACGAACACATGATGGGTTTTAAACTCACCAATTCCGGACTGCAGATGATTCTGGATATCGAAGTTCCCGATACCATCGCTGAACATTTCCCTAATATTGTTCATCCTTTTTTAGCCAAACAAAATTTAGAAATTAAAGATATCAATCATCTTATTTTTCACCCAGGCGGAAAAAAAATTGTGCAGATGGTAGAATCCCTTTTTGCGGATTTGGATAAAAACATTGATGCTACCAAAGAGATTTTGCGCCTTTACGGCAACATGTCGAGTGCAACGGTGCTTTATGTTTTGGAAGAAATAATGAATCAAAAACCGCAGAAAGGCGAGAAAGGTTTAATGTTGAGTTTCGGTCCTGGATTTTCTGCACAAAGAGTTTTACTGCAATGGTAAGGAAATTTGAGAATAAAAATTATTGGGCATTAATTCTGGGCGGAAGTTCAGGTTTAGGATTGGCGTCTGCAAAAAAACTGGCTTCTGAAGGGATGAATATCTGTGTAATTCATAGAAATTCCCGTGCAGAAATGGAATTAATTAATAATGAATTTTCTTTAATTAAAAATAAAGGAATTCAATTTTTAAATCTGAATAAAGATATTTTAAATCCTCAACATCAGCAGGAAATCATCACGGAACTGAAAACCTCTTTGGGATATGAAGGAAAAATCCGCTGCCTTTTGCACAGCATTGCCAAAGGAAATTTAAAACCTATGACCGGCTCTGAAACCGAAAGCCTTTCCGCAGATGATTTCAGTATTACGCTTCACGCCATGGCAACCAGTTTGTACGAATGGACGAAACTGATTTTTAATGCAAAACTTTTTGCTGATGATGCCCGGATTCTCGCTTTTACAAGTGAAGGAAGCACAAAACCCATGATCCATTACGCTGCCGTTTCTGCTGCTAAAACCGCTTTGGAAGCTATTTCGCGCAATATTGCTTTGGAATTCGCGCAATTCGGAATACGATCGAACTGTATTCAGGCAGGCGTCACAGATACTCGATCGTTGCAGATGATTCCGGGAAGTGAAAAAATTAAAGAATTTACGTTAAAACGCAATCCTTTTAAAAGATTAACCCAGCCGGCAGACGTTGCAAATGTTGTCAGTTTATTATGTCAGGACGAGGCTTCCTGGATTAACGGTTGTGTCATTCCCGTGGATGGCGGCGAACATTTAAGCTGATGAATACCGCAGAAATTTTTGATAAACTCCCCTACAGCGCTCCATTTTTATTTGTGGATGAATTGCTCAGCGTTGACGAAAACGGCGTTACGGGAACTTTCCGGTTTGATGAAAATTCAGACTTTTACAAAGGTCATTTTAAAAATCATCCGGTCACACCCGGCGTTATTTTAACCGAAACTATGGCCCAGATCGGAGTGGTTTGTTTAGGTATTTTTTTACATGGCAATCAAGTAAGTTCCGAAACTCAAATTGGGTTAACTTCAACGGAAATCGAATTTCTAAAACCTGTTTTTCCCAATGAAAAAGTCACTGTGATTTCTGAAAAAATTTACTTTCGGTTTCATAAGCTGAAATGTAAAGTGAAGATGCTGAATGAAAAGGAAGAAACGGTTTGTGAGGGCACCATTGCGGGCATTATTAAATAAATTAAAATGGAAATAAGAGTCGTTATCACCGGTTTAGGCGTTGCATCTCCTATCGGAATTGGTTTGGAAGATTTCAGAACCTCTTTAAAAGAAGGCCGCTCCGGAATTCGTTTTGACCAACAGTTAGTCGATTTGCAGTTTTCCTGTCAGGTCTCAGGAACGCCGCCCATTGTGACAGAAAAATTAACTCAATATTTCACAGATTTAGAATTGCGGAATTTCAATTCTACAGGGATTATGTATGGCGTTATTGCTGGTTCAGATGCCTGGAAAGATGCGGGTTTATCACCTTCGCAGGAGGAAAACCCCGATTGGGACAGTGGAACTGTTTTTGGAACCGGAACCTCAGGAATTGAAAAATTTAGGGAAAGCATTTATAAAATTGATGCTTTACAAACACGAAAATTAGGAAGCACTGCCGTTTCACAGACGATGAACAGCGGAATCAGTGCTTATTTGGGCGGAAAATTAGGATTGGGAAATCAGGTTACGACCAATTCTTCTGCCTGTACAACGGGCACGGAAAGCCTGCTGATGGCATTTGAAAGAATTAAATCAGGAAAAGCAAAACGCATGCTTGCAGGTAGTACGAGTGATTCCGGACCTTATATCTGGGCGGGTTTTGATGCGATTAAAGTCTGCAATTTTAAATCCAATGAAAATCCGGAAGCCGCATCCCGTCCCATGAGTGCTTCAGCTGCGGGTTTTGTTCCCGGAAGCGGTGCCGGTGCATTCGTGGTTGAAGATTTGGAATCTGCGTTAGCCAGAAATGCAAAAATTTACTGCGAAATTTTAGGAGGAAATCTGAACAGCGGCGGACAGCGTGGTGGCGGAAGCATGACCGCACCCAATTCTGTGGCAGTGCAAAAATGTGTCAAAGATGCCATTTCAGATGCAGATATTCGTGCTGAAGATATCGATTATATCAGTGGACATCTCACCGCGACATCTAAAGACAGTACAGAAATTCGAAATTTGGCAGAAGCTTTAAACCGTTTTGGGAAAGATTTCCCTTACATCAATTCCTTAAAGGCTTTAACCGGACACTGCCTTTCCGCGTCAGGAAGTATCGAAGCAGTCGCAGCGGTTTTGCAGCTGGCTGAAAATTTTGTGGCTCCCAATATCAATTGTGAAGATTTAAACCGTGAAATTACGGCGGTGATCGATCCTGAATGTATTCCGCAAGAGTTGATCGCGAAGGAAATCAATATTGCCGCAAAAGTAAGTTTTGGTTTTGGCGACGTGAACGGATGTATTATCTTTAAAAAATATTCTGAATAAATTTTTATTAAACCCTATGAGCAGAGAAGAAAATATTGCAAAACTCAAAGAGATTGTAAAACCTTACGTTAAAGACGCACCGGCGCTGGAAAACCTTACTGAAGACACCGATTTTATAAATGATTTGAATATCAATTCCGCCAACCTTGTGGATGTCATTCTGGATGTGGAAGAAGTTTTTGATATCGAAATCGACAACGAATCCATGGAAAAAATGCGCGACGTAAAATCTGCCCTAGCGGTAATTGAGGGAAAACTTGCTGAACAGTAATTTTAAATTGTTTTAGAATATTTTACTGGAGAATCGCCCATTGGTCTCCTAAATATGACAGCGTAAAAATAAATACGGGTTTCCACTGTCACCAGCGATGCATGCTTTTAGAGGAGAATTCCAGATTATGGGCATTCAGAATCAGTTAAAATTTATTAAATCCTTATCGAAGTTTAAGTTTTTATTATAAAAAACAGTAATAAAATTTCATTGATTAAACCGCTCATTAAGAAATAAAAATGGGTGATAAAACTGTTTTTCAGTAATTATGTTATGCATACATTTGTCTAGGCAAAAGCCCTTAATAAATAAATCAGTTTACAATGAAAACAACAGTTGTAGGTTTATTCTCAAGTTGTGAGGAGGCGGTCAAAGCAGCAAAAAATTTAAAAAACCAAGGTTATAAAATTTTAAAACTTGCCTGTAAAGATTTGTCTGCCAAAAGAAAAAGCCTATTTGAGGAATTTTTCGGTTCATTCAGTACTTCATTTGGTTTAAAAACAGAACAGCCATCTGAAGACAGTTCCGAAAATTTAGTTGCAGGAATTTTCTCAAAAAATGTTGAAAAACTAGAAAATGCAAAACGTATCTTAAATGATTCCGGAGCAATACATGTATTTTCATTTGAAAATATGTCGAAAGCAGAATCAAGATCAAAAGCTTTCATCATGAAAATGATAGGACTTCATGCAAAATCTGAAATTCAGCAAACACCTTCAATAAAACATCATATTTATCATGAAGGTATTTCAATGATGACTTAAAAAATTCAATCTTAATAACAATTTAAAAAAAATACTTTACAGAACCTGTAAAGTATTTTTTTGATTCTATTTCCTAATAATTTTAATACTCTGCCTTCCGAGATTGGAATGGACATTCAGGAAATAGGCTCCTGCAGGATATTTAAAAGGTAATGTGTAGTTTTTGATTCCTTTGTTTGCAATATCATCTTTCAGGATATACTCTAAAAATTTTCCTGAAGCATCATATAATCCGACTAAAACATGGTCGGAATGTTCGTAATGTATTTTGAGTTTCAGAACATCGTTTACGGGGTTTGGTGCTACTTCTACTTTCAGCTCTTTAACCGAACGGTCGTTACTTTCCACCGTTGACAAGCCTGTGGTTGTCATTTTATAAATATTGTTGCCAGAAGCATAAGCCAGTGTTTTACTCAGAAAAAATATCCTGTTCAGCGAACCTCCGATTCCAAGTTCCGTCCAGGTATTACCTCCGTCATTCGTTTCATAAAAGCCGGTATGATGACCTCCCATCCAGCCTTTCGTCGGAGAAACAAAACCAACCGCCTGCACATCTACATCAGGAAAATTTCTGGTCTCCCATGTCACCCCGCCGTCAGCACTCTTCAGTAATTTGCCGGTATTCGGGGCAACAGATTCGATGGAACAGAACATCATATTATCCAGAATCTGCATTTTCCATACATATTCATCGGGTATATTTCCGCCATAAATTTTTGTCCAGGTTGTGCCGCCGTTTAAGGTCTTTAAAATTACGGCTCCCTGAGAATCGGTCCCGGAAACAAAACCTACATTTTCGTCTACAAATAAAATTTCAACCAATGCTGTTGCATAAGCTGACATGTTGATGTATTGCCACGTATTGCCAGAATCGCTAGATTTAATGATGTACGCGGGATGAAACCATGCACCACAGCCGTAAACGGTCGATGTTCCTACTGTGTCCAAACCGCAGATAGCTTGCGGATAGGGAGAGATATTCTGTACCCTCTGCCAGGAGTTCCCACCGTCAACCGTTTTGTAGAAACTGTTATTTAATGTTCCTAAAAATCCGACATTTTCATTCAAAAATTCAATATTGCGGTAATACTCATTATTAGGATTTGGCAATGGCATCTGCGCCCATGTCGTTCCGCCGTTTACCGTTTTAAAAACAGCTCCGGTTCCGCCTCTGGCAGCCCAGCCCAAATTTTCATTCAGGAAAAAAACGTCATCATATCTTCCTGGAGTTGACGGCGGATAGGAATACGTACTCCAACTGTGCTGTTGAGAAAAGACCAAAGTACTTAGAAAAAGAAAAGCTGATAAAAATTTTTGCATATTTTTGAATTTAAAGCAAATATGCTGTTTTTTTTAATTATACTGACAGGTATTCTATCATATTTAAAACATTTATGAAGGAACTGCTACTTTTCCTTTACAATAAACGAAAACTGCCAAAGTCAATTCATGAGAAAAATCAACCTTATTTTAATAATAGCGGAATCGTTTTCCAATTGATTCTTAAAATATTATCTTTGTGAAATTAAGAAATGCAGGAAACTTACGTGCTCAAAATAAACTTTAACACGCTTAAATTTCCTTCTGACAATAAAAAAATATAAAATATACACATGAAATTTTTTATCGACACAGCCAATCTTGAGCAGATTAAAGAAGCGCAGGATCTTGGAATTTTAGACGGTGTTACCACCAATCCATCACTGATGGCAAAAGAAGGAATCAGCGGGAAAGAAGCCATTCTGAACCATTACAAAACCATCTGTGAAATTGCTGACGGCGATATATCCGCTGAAGTTTTAAGCACCACTTATGACGAAATGATTAAAGAAGGTGAAGAACTTGCAGCGATTCACCCCAATATCGTGGTGAAAATCCCGATGATTAAAGACGGAGTAAAAGCTTTGAAATATTTCTCCAACAAAGGCATCAAAACCAACTGTACTTTGATTTTCTCTGCTGGCCAGGCGTTACTTGCTGCAAAAGCAGGTGCAAATTATGTTTCACCATTCCTTGGAAGACTTGATGATATTTCTGTAGACGGAATGAATTTAATTGAAGAAATAAGAATTATTTTTGACAATTATATGTTTGATACTGAGATTCTTGCAGCATCAATCCGTTCCCCAATGCATATTATCAATTGTGCTAAAATTGGCGCTGATGTAGTGACTTCACCTTTGGCATCAATTCTTAACTTATTGAAACACCCGCTTACAGACAGCGGTTTGGCGCAATTTGTTGCAGACGCAAAAAAAATGGATTAATTTTTAATCTTAAATAAATAGAAACCGTCCGGAATTTTCGGACGGTTTTTTTGTGCTTAAAAGGGTAAGCATTACAATTTCTGTGATCTTTGATCTTAATCCAAAAAAAAATCCTGCATTACTGCAGGAATTATTTTTTAGTGACCCGGAAGGGACTCGAACCCCCAACCCTCAGAGCCGAAATCTGATATTCTATCCAATTGAACTACCGAGCCTCACTACATTTAAAAAGAAATCTTTACTCCTCCCAAAAACTGTGCTCCCAAAACTTTATAACCTTTGAAAGTCTGATAATTGGTGTTCAGTAAATTATTTCCGAGTGCAAAAATACTGAAATTTTTGTGAACTTTGTACTCTGCGGACAGATTTAAATCAGCAAAACCGCCAACTTTATCATTCGTGTCTTCAGTTGCTACAAACAGATTAGGCGAAGTAGCTGATTCTGCGAAAGAAAAGGAGTTCGTCGTTCTGTCGGAGCTGAAAATCGCTTTCGCTCCCAGATTCAGTTTTTTTCCCAGAAGTGAATATTTTCCGCCCAAACTGGCTTTCACCAATGGCCTGTTATAAATATGATCGTTATTATCGAGGATATACTTTTCAAAATTCAGTTCCCCGTCCAAAACCAGATTGGCTAATGGAAAAAACTGGATACTTCCTTTGACTTCACTTTTTGTTCCGTTGTCATAAGCCGCAGAAAAAGTATTCGCAAAGTCATAAGGTGCTCTCTCCAGTGTGAAACTGTTATCAAACAAACTGTTTGCCTTGAAGAAAAGAATGTTATTCATCTTCGCAAAACCGGCGCTCACATCATATTTAATACTCTGATCGATATCTCCGCGAATCCCGAAATACACATTATACTTTGTTTCGGTTGGATGAAGTTCCTGATCTGAAACCAAATACGGATTTTCTTCGAGTAAGTTAGCGTAAGAATTCAGTTTCAAACCGCCGTCCACTCCACCGTAAAATTTAAATTCGTCTGCTGCTGCGATCTGAACTTCTGCTTTCGGGAACCAGTAGGTTTTGTTGTTTTTAGCTTCTTCGGTCAGAAGATTACTGTTGTTTTTAGCATTTAAAAATGAAAAATCCGAACCGATCATGATATACGATTTCCCTTGGAAGAACGTCAGTTTAGGTGATAAAGTGGCGTTGAAGAAATTGGAAGAATTCTGGTCGAGTAAAGAGAATTCAGACTTCAAAGTCTCCAGGTTAACGCCCAGATCGGCATTCATCGTTAAATCATTTACCGGAAGTTCCACCGCATGTTTCGAAAGATTGACCAAAATTTCTGCCTGTGTCTCTTTTGCATTAAAATGATCACTCAATATTGAAGATTTTAAGCGGACATCATTCAGGATTTCATTGGAATAAAAATCATAATATCCATTCAGTTTAAAACGATTGGTTTTCTGCTGTAAATCAATATTGGAATCTGGTTTCAGGGCATAAATTCCGTAATAATTATAATCATTCAAACCGTAATCAGCGTTGATATTGAATTTGCCTTTCTCACCAAAAGAGTTAAGATAAGCGCCAACATTGGCCGAGCTTTGTTTGGAATTCCAGTCATATTCCTTTTTCAAACCTGTTGTTGAAAGAAAATGTACGTCTCCGCCGACTTCCAGCTGGTTTTCAAGCGTAGTTGAAATATTTCCGTCAGCTAGAATCTTTCCAAAATTTCCCATTCCAAGCTGGAAATAGTTGTTATGATAATCCGCATTGAATTTAGGTGAAATATCCTCGCCCTGAATGGTGGACGTCTTGAAATCAGAAGCCGCCGGAACATCGGTAATATCATATTTGAGGTTCAGCGAATCCTGGGTTTTCTTTTCTTTGGGAGGATAGTTTTTTTCCGCGGCAACGGATGTTTTTTTCTTTTCTATTTTCTTTACTTCGGGTTCGCGCTTGCGGTCCAGGATCAGCTTTTCTTCTTTAATCTGAGAAAATGCGACCTGAGAAATCCCTAAAAACAATATCGACAATATCTGAACTTTCTTTTTCATAAATTCTTTTATCTAATTTTTGCAGCAACGCGTTTCATCACGTTCAATTTGAGATTTTTCTTATTTAATGAGCTTTTTCACCTCTTTTGCTTCCGCAACAATTTCCGGAAAATCCTGGTAATTGGCGATAATCTGATCAACGGTATAACTCGCCTGATAATTATCTTTCAGTCCGATATAATTTTTTGCCATCAACACCAACGCTTTTGCACCCCAATATTCTTCGGAAGCGTAATTGTTTGCCAGTTTGAAGATTGTTTCATTGGAAGTTTTAAATGCTTTGGCCTTGTTCTGGTAAAATGCTTTTGCATAAAAAGATTCCGCGGCAACTTCGGTATTTGAAGATTTTTCAAGAGCGGCGTAAGCGGCTTTTGCATCAGTGTCTTTTCCTTTGTTCATCAAACTTCTGGCTTTTATAACTTTGGCCTGTTCGATAACGGAAGCTGAGTTTTTAGCGTTTTTCAAGACCAAATCTGCATAGTTTTCGGCCTGACCGAAATTCTTTTCTTCTGCATAGATTTTCATCAGTTCCAGATTCGCGAAGTTTTTCACATTCACGTTCGTAGAATTGGCAAGCGGTTCCAGATATTTTTTAGCTTCATTGGTATTGTTCTGATCCAGATAAATCTGTGCTACTCGGGTCTGCGCGTCTTCCTGATAATCATTCTGAACATTCGCAACTTCCTGTAAAACCAACAGCGCTTTTGCAGAATTTTTGGTTTGGTAATAACTTTCTCCCAGTTCGTACTGAGCCTGATAAAGGCCTTCTCCGGTTGGATTTTGCGTCAAATATTTTTCGTAAAGCGGAATTGCTTTGCTGTAATCTTTTGCTGCGTAATAGTTTTTCGCTGCATTCAGGTTGATTTCATCGAGTTCCGAAGCATCAATTTTCACCCCTAAACTCTGCGCAAAACTCTGGTAACCGGCAATATCATTATTTTTGATAAAAGCAGGTCTGGAAGCCTGAACAATTTTACTTGCATAGGCCGTATTTCTGTATTGGTTTCCAAGCGACCGGAATTCGGAAAGCGCCTTGTCATTCTGGTTAAGATCAATATAATTCTGCGCACGGTAAATCTGCGCATTGGCAACTAAATCTTTATCAGAACTGCTCCTGATGACCTGACCAAAATAATCATTTGAGTTGCTGAAATCGTCGTTTGCTGCGTAAGCCGTGGCAATTTCATACTGCGCATCATCAACATATTCTGAATTCCTGTATTGTGTGATCAGCTTTTTCAAAGTAGAAATCTTCGCTTCGGTATCACCTTTGAAACCAAGCGCCATTCCCTTCTGAAATAAGGTATAATCGTCAGCATTTTCAGCCTTTTCATAAATCGCAATGGCTTCATTCAGCTGATTGTCCGCATAATAAGTATCTGCTAAACGGAGTTCGGCGTCATTTTTAAACTCAGCTTTTGGATTTTTCAGGTATTCAGAAAAATACTGTTTTGCTTTTTCAAATTTTTTCGATTTGAAATAGGCATAACCCAAATCGTAAGACAACTGCTGCTTTTCAGGGAAGTTTTCATTGGTTAGCTTTTCATAACGAACTATTGCTGAAGGGTAATTTCCTTTCTGATAATAGGTTTGAGCCAACCAATAAGTCGCTCTGGTATTGAACTCCTTATTGATGTTAAATTCCAGACTTCTTAGAAAATATTTTTCAGCGGCGTCGAAATTTCCTTTATTAAATTCTTCAGTTCCCAATAAAAATGAAACTTCCTGATCGATTTTATTCAGTTCCGGAGTGGAATTCGGCATTTTATCAATCGCGCTCAATGTTCCTTTATAATCTCCGGAATACAGATAAGATTTCACCAGCAGCGATTTCATTTCTGCTGTTTCCGCACTTTTCGGATACTTACTGATATAACTTTGAATCACGACAGGCGCCGATTCAAAAGGATTTCCGATGTCGTAGCTGAGTTTTGCATACTGCAAGTGCGCCAATCTCTGTACTTTCGCATCATAACTCATCTGATATGCAGATCTGAACGCCGAAAGCGCTTCCTGCTTTTTGCCCACCGCAAGGTAGGCGTTCCCCAACTGATAATACGCATTTTGGGAAGTTGCAGAATTGCTGTTGATCAGCTGGTTATAATAAGAAACGGCTTCATCATATTTTTTAAGCTGTGCGGAAACAAAACCCATCTCATACAAATCGCTTTCAGAAGGAGTGGTTTTGCTTTCCAAGTAATTTTTCAGGTGAGGATAAGCAGAAGCGTAATCGCCTTTCATGAAATAACTCTCCCCGATAATCTTGTGAACCTCAGCTTTATATTCAGAAGAAATAGGTTCTGCCAGCAAAGAATTCCCTTCTGTAATGGCTTTGTCGTAATCTTTCTGATTGAAATACATCTGCACATAGTATGGTTTTACCAGATGTGCATATTTTTCATTGTCTTTAATCTGGTCGAAAAAAGAGAAGGCTTTGTCATTCTGACCGTCGGCATAATAGAGATGTCCCAACATGTATGCAATGTCATTTTTGTCTGTATCGCCGGCATTTTTATATGCTTCTTCCAGTGCCTCAATCGCACCGGCAGAATCTCCGGTCATGAATTTTGCGTATCCCAATTTTGTGATGTACTGGGTGTTTTCTTCTTTGGAAAGCTGGTACTGATTAACGTTTTTCAATGTTTCCAGTGCTTTTTCGAAATCTTTCTGAGCTAAATAATAATCAGCCAGCGGAAGATTCGCCTGTGCAAAATAAGCCGAGTTGGGATATTCCTTAATAAAAGCTTCCAAACCCTGTTCTGCATGGTTTTTCCTTAAGATAACGCCAATTACATTATCAAAAAACTGTGAGGCTTCCTTCCGGGAGTTCGACAGCGATCCGTTGTAGAAATACTGTCTTGCATATTCGAACTGGGAAGCATTGTAAATTTTATTTTGATAAAGGTTTTCAGCCAGACTGAACCGGTAGTTTTCGCGGTCGCTGAAGTATTGGGATTGTTGAGCTTCGGAAAGTCCGTAATAGAAAATTGCGGTAGCAATGATGATTTTTTTTGAATTCATTTAATCCTGTTTTTCAGAAAAGGTTTTGAATTGAATAAGCGGACGTTTTTATGGCTTAAAGCCACAAAAAAACTTTCCACATTTATTCAACGAAAATAAAGAAAACTTATTGTCTGTACAAGTTAATTGAGATATTGTGGAAATGTTAATAAGTTTAGTTTTAAACTTTAATCCAGTCAGTAAGAAAGTGTTAGACCGCCTTTTAATTCCTGTTTTTAAGCATAATCCAGCCCTGACGCTGTTCGTTCTTTTTTGTCACGGGATCAAACCATGAAGCCGTGTACCAGTAAGATGCCGTTGAAAGTGAATGTCCGCCGGAAGTTCCGTCCCAGGAAACCTTATTTTTATCCTGAGTTTCGAACACTTTATTTCCGTAACGGTCCACGATCACTACAGAAATGTTTTCCATTTTATCTAAATTTTCAATGCTCCAGAAATCATTAATCCCGTCTGAATTGGGTGTAAATGCATTGTTGATTTTAATAAAATAAATGGTTTTTGGCTCTCCAAAACAGCCCGTCGCAGATTCAACCTGAATAATATAGGAAGCTGCTGTCGGATTCATTAAAACATTTGAATTCTGAGCAATACCATTGAAGTAATATTTATAAGGTTTCACACCACCGCTCGCAATCACTTCAATCGAATTGTTGGTTTGGTTCACTACCTCAATTTTAGGCTGGTTTTCGTCGGAAACCATAAACTGATGCGTGTAAGTACAGCCCGCCGCATTGGTAAGCTCTACCGAATAACTGCCGGCTTTGCTGATGTTCACAGTAGGTGAGGTTTCCCCTGTACTCCATTTTCTGGAAACATTTTCCGGTCCGGCATCGATATTTAAAGTCTCTCCGTAGCAGATGAAGTATTTATCCAAAAGTGTTGAGGATTTGGTGGGCGTATTTACCTTCAGGTTGATTTTAGCTAAAGCCGGACAGAATCCGGGAAGCATAATTTTTAAATACACTGTCTGCGCAAATGCTGTTTCATTAGTATAAACTGCAGGAATAATCTGCGTAAGAGTCTGATCTTTAAAATATTCAAAAACGGCAGCGGGATCATTCGTGAATACTGCTTTTTTGGAATTTAAATCAAACGCATTTTTGCCGTCAAAATCTGAATCACAAAGAGGGTAATCGGTTTCATTGGTCAATAGTACGGAACCCGTGCCTTTAGTAAAAGTAACTGTTTCAACATCTGAAACGCATCCAGTCGATTTATCTTTCATTAAAAACTGCACCGTTTTCGGTAATACCGACACATCGAAATCAGCAGGAAGCGGGTTTCCGGAAACGTCAGAAAAAGTATACTGGGTTGAATTGGTGATCACCGCATTCTGGAAATTCTGTAATGAATAAGTGACTTCATTACAAATCAGGATTTGAGAAATCTGTGATGCCGGTTTTGGATTGAACTGCAGGTCAAAATTTACCACATCATCACAAGTAGAATTGTAGATGATTTTAATATAAGGCTTGGTCCCCAAAACAGACGAATCATAATTGGTCACCTGACCCGGTGTAAGCAGCGTTCCGTTCTGGGAATAATACTGTATTGAAGGGACAACCGGCGGCTGTGCATTGGTCAGGCTTGAAACCGTCTGCGTTAAATTGAACAGGCTATTTCCCACACAGTTCTTAAGTATGATGGGATTGGGAGAGACAACGCGGGGTTTTGGATAGACCACAAGCGTGACTGCAGGAAAGTTCTGGGCTACACAACCGGTCGTGTTATCCACTACTCTGATGTATAAAACCGTGTTGCCAAGGCCGCTTCTGAACGCAGTAGAATTCGGTACGGAATTATCACCTGCCTGCGCTCCTGCAGGTGTTGTGTGATAAGTTACCGTTACACTTCCCGGATTTACTTCATTATCGAACAGCGCATGCAGATTATAGGTCTGTGTGGAACTTGCGCACTGCACCAGATCTGGATTATTAGGATTCGGTGTATTCGCAGTGACCTGAGGATAGGTAGTAAAGCTGACCGTTCCTGTGGTCTCGCAGGCGAAATTGGGATGTTTGATTTTTACATATACCGGATTATTGAGTGAAGGGTTTACTTCAGTTAAATTATAATTAATACCGTCAGTGGAGAACAAAATATTAACATTCAGCGACGGGGTGAATTTGGTTTTAAAATCAGCAGCCTTGTAACTGGTAAGTACAGTGCAGGTTTTATCCGGAGAATACACTGTTCCGTTAACCGGCAGGGAAGCAAAGACCATATCGAAAGAATCAGTGAAGGTACATGTTCCTGCAGTATTCTGAGCCCTGACGGTTATCGTTCTGGTGGTATTGGCGGCAATTGGGAAACTGGTGTAATTTGGGATATTTACTCCATTCTCCTCAAATACCACACTGTACTGTGAAGGATTTGCCGGATAATAATCGTAGAGATTTACGGTTGTCGAAGTACTCCCATCAGTTTTACAAATATATTTCGGGCTGTTGTTAAATGGCGGGAAGCTGTTGGTGAAATTCACCGATATCGGTGCAGAATCATTAAAACAGGCTGCATTGCTGGTGTGCCTCATTCTTACAAAATAAGAACCGGTAACCGAAACGGCCGCCTGATTGGTGGTAGAAATAACCGCCGGATTACCCACCTGAAACCATTCATAAGACATACCAGGCAGCAAGGGAGTTTCCAATACTGACTGGGAACAGGCCGCGCTTTTTATGGAAACAGCAGGCACCGGGAGTGCTGAAAATATAATCTGATCCGAAACCGCCGCTCCTATCTGTACTCCTGAAGGATCGTGATAAGTCACCTCCACTTTCAAAATATCACCATCGTTAGGTGAAAAACCTGAGAGAGTGTCTGCTGTTGCTCCGGTAATTGGTGTTCCGTTGCGGTACCATTTGAATTGTGGGGTAAGATTTTGGTTTGGGGTGAAAACCCATGCTACCCCTTCACTTTTCCATTTTCCGTTATTGTAATTATTGGTCGTGTTACTGTGAACCGGCACTTTAAATTTCGAAGCATCATCATTCTGAATCCCCAGAATTGCATTATAGGAATCTTCTGTCTTATTGTTAACGTAGATAATAATCCTTCCGTCTTCCAATAAAATAATATTGCTGTAATAAGTGGTGCTTGAAATGCCCCCAGTTCCGTTTGTCCTGATCTGATTCTGGAAGGAAACCAGCAGTCCATTTACTCCGCCAAATATTATATTTTTGTACAGATAAGTCACACTTGAATTCTGAGAACGCGGAATTAAATCGGTGTAACCAAAAAATATCTGTGCCAGATTAAGTTCCTGAGTCGGATTATTTTTAAATACTTTATTATAATCAGTGGAAGGCAGCACAGAATAGGTATTGTAGCCCGTAATCCCGCTGTAAGTCCGATCAGTATACGTGTTGGTATCTTTTAAATTATCAAGCTCGGGATCATTGGTAAAGACCAGTCTGCCGTTGCTTCCCATCACGGCTTTGGTGTAATTTTTCCCGTAAAAACTGAATGTAAAACCGATAGGAAAAGACTCACTGAATTTATTGGCTCCCGTTGCAGGAAAATTGATGGGTATGGAACCGGCCGAAAGCGGGTAATTGGAAGGCAAATCCTTTGTCATGGCATAATCCCCTGTCGAGGTTGCCGCTGCATCCACTTTCAGATTAAAACTGTTCCCTGCACAAAAATACTGTTGCGCCGGATAACTCACATTGGTTATCGGATTATAAAGGTTTACCGTTTGGCTAAAACCTGAAATAAAAAAAAAAATGAACAGTAAAAAATAAATCTTCCGCATCAAATATGTGTTTGGTCAAAAATACGATTTTATCTTAAAACTTGAATTCAGCTGTTTTTAGTATCCGGTTTCCAAAAGAAATAAGGTTCTTTAGGAGAAAAAGCAGATTGGCTCCAATTCTTTTTAAAGATGCCCTCAACTCTTCATTAAATACCAGTAAATTCTTGTTAACCGATCCCCCTTTGAAACTTGCTCATCATCATTTTAAGAAAAAAAAAGAAATGTGCAAAAGTTGTGCTAATTTTACATTGAGTAAATGAAATCCCGGTAGAAACGCTGTATCAGATTTGTATTCAGCTCAATTCAATAAGTTGTTCAAGGACTCAAAAAGTAAAAGGTCAACCGGCTTTAGCAGCAGACCTGTTTTACTAATGCCTACTTCGCTGATAATCCATCATAAAACTACTGTAAAACCAATATTTATCCAATATTCTATTGGACTTTTATTGGACCTATATTAGAGTTATATTGGAGATAAGTCGAAGGATGGTAGAAGCTGCTATCAAGTTGTGAGAAAGAACCCATACTTTATCTGTTTTTCCTATAGGTTTAGCCCGTCGAATCCTTCGGTAGCTTTGCGGCAGCATTTCGGCAGTAATAAAACCATAATCCCACCAAATTGGAGACTTTGCTGCTGCACCGCATGCAATGTGTATCTTCATCATAAACTTGGGTTCATGTGCAAAAATTTGTAACTTTACATTGTTTTTATTAAAATAATAATGCATATTTAAAACAAATAAGTATATTTTTAACACACACTCAAATTTAGTTTGAATTTAAACAGTATCATATTAACTAAAAACATGAAAAAAATGAAAACTCTAAAAAGCCTGGCTTTATCCGGTACGATGCTTTTGTCGGCCGTATTATTTTCCCCTAATGTTTCTGCACAGGAACAAAAAACGCCTCAGCTTACTGATCCGGAAATTGCCTCCGTAGCGGTAACAGCAAATAAAATTGACATAGGATATGCTGAGATCGCACTGAAAAAGTCTCATCATAAAGACATTAAAAATTTTGCGACGACCATGAAAAAAGACCATGCTGCTGTAATTAAAATGGCAGTAGATCTTGTTACAAAATTAAAGGTGACCCCAAAAACAAATGCTGTTACAAAATCTTTATTAGATGCTGCAACTAAAGAAAAAGCCATCTTAAATGCAAAAAAAGGGAAAGCTTTTGATAAAGCATACGTGGATAACGAGGTTGCGTATCACGAATCTACTATCAATGCAGTGGAAACGATCCTGATCCCACAATCGAAAAATGCAGAACTCAAAGCATTACTTGAAAAAGCCCTGCCTATTTTTAAAACGCACCTTGAGCATGCAAAAATGATTCAGAAAGAATTTAAATAACAGAAGAGATGATTTCGCTAAAGTCCTTTTTAAAGACAGGGTGTTCTGCTGCTGTAATTGCGGGTATGTTCAACATCACAAGCTGTAATTCGGGATCCAAAGACACCATCCCCGTTCTGAATGACAATTCCGTGAGCACAAAAAAAAATGCAAGCCCAACTTCAAACCCTGCAACGGCTCCAATAGTTGATTCTGTAGCGGCGAATACAGCCAACAACGCAGCTCAGGTCGTGACCATAGAAAATATGAAATTTAATCCGGCAACCATTACCGTTAAAAAAGGAGATCAGGTAACATTCATTAACAAAGATATTGTGGCACACAATGCAACAGAAATACATAATGCATGGGCTTCTACAATGTTACAGACCGGCCAGTCCTGGACATTTACCCCCGAGAAGACCTCAGATTATTACTGCACCGTGCATCAGGTAATGAAAGGTGAGATTATTGTTAAATGAACGTTCTCTATTTATAAATTTTTGAACGGAATTATTAGATTCTGCAACATTGGTGAATTTTTTAAGTTCATAATTCTCCTATTTATCACAAAAACCAACTTTTAATTAAGCTGGTTTTTTGATTTTGGTGAAGATTAATTTTTTAGAAGATCTGCTTTTTTTGCGCCTGTCATCTTCCGTAAAAACGGAACACAATATCAATAATTTTTTGGAGAAAAGGTAAAAAACATCACACACAGAATACAAAAAAACCACATATTTCAAATTTTCTTTTACATTTGTGGAAATTAAAGTTTTTATGAACCAGCTTTTCAGAAGAAAACAATACAGCGAAAAGGATGCCCCATCGGGCTTATTACGCGTTTTAGGAGTTTGGGATATTGTTTTTTTCGGTATAGCCGCCATTATAGGGGCCGGAAGTTTCAGCAGTTTAGGTGAAGCGGTTTTCCGTGGCGGTCCCGGTGTCATTGTTCTTTATGTAATCTGCGGTTTTGCGTGTGGTTTCACGGCCCTCTGTTATGCAGAATTTGCCAGCAGAATTCCTACCGCAGGTTCGGCGTATACGTATGCTTATGCCAGTTTCGGGGAATTAATTGCCTGGGTGATCGGTTGGGCGCTGATTATGGAATATTCTTTCGGTAATATCTATGTCGCATTTTCATGGAGCGATTATTTTACCAGCTTCATGGGACGAATCGGAGTTCATATTCCTGATTATCTTACCTGCAGCTACACCGAAGCAAAAAAAGCCTTCCTTGGAGGTTCAGAAAACAAAGAATTAGTGAATGCCTGGAAAAGCGCGCCACTCATAGGAAATTTAAAATTTATCGTTGATATTCCGGCTTTGGTCATCAATGGTTTAATCACCTGGTTGTGTTATGTCGGCGTGAAGGAATCGAAGAACTTCAACAACATCTTTGTCATTCTAAAACTGTTTATTATCCTTCTGGTTATCGCAGTTGGGATCGCCTATATCAATACCGACAACTGGTTTCCGGTAAGTACAGAAACCGGTGTACAGTCTTTTATGCCTAACGGTTTTACCGGCGTGATGAGCGCGGTTTCGGGAGTTTTCTTTGCCTATATCGGTTTTGATGCATTAAGTGTACTGTCCGAGGAGACCAAAAATCCACAGAAAAATCTTCCGCGCGGAATGATCATTTCTCTTGTGCTGTGTACTGCCATTTATATTGTTTTAACCTTAGTACTCACCGGAATGGTCGATTACAGAAAATTTGACGGCGTGGGCGATCCGCTGGCGTTTATTTTCGAGAAGTCGAATGCCAATATTCCGTGGATGGAGTTTGTGGTTTCTTTGGGAGCCATTATCGCGATTACTACTGTTTTGCTGGTTTTCCAAATGGGGCAGCCGAGAATTTGGTATGCGATGAGCCGCGACGGTCTGATGCCGAAAAAATTCATGACCATTCACCCGAAACATAAGACTCCAAGTTTCGCTACCATTATTACAGGAATTGTCGTAGGGATTCCAATCCTTTTTACTGATAAATCATTCATTCTCGATTTTACAAGCATCGGAACTATTTTCGCATTTGTTCTGGTGTGCGGCGGTGTATTGCTGCTTCCTGCCAAAGAAAAACTGAAAGGCCGTTTTCACATGCCTTATATTAATTCTAAATTTATTTTCCCTGTTATTTTTCTTGGAGGCTTGGCATTCTTTTATTCCTGGCAGCCAGAATTCTTCCATAATTTAACCGATTGGCACGATCCTTTGGAAGGTGAATTCAGAATGTCGATTATCGTATTTATTATCATTAATCTGGTATTGTGTGTTTTGGCATTTATAAGAAATTTATCCTTAATTCCTCTTATTGGCTTAAGTTCGTGTCTTTATCTTCTGACGGGAATGAGCCATAACAACTGGTTCTGGTTTCTGCTTTGGTTCGCCATTGGCATGATTATTTATTTCTCCTACGGATACAAAAACAGTAAACTGAACAACGATCTTAATGGTGATTTAAATTAAAAAACAATGTCGGACAGAATAAAAACTTTCAAAGAATTTTATGCGTTCTATTTAACGGAACACCGCAAAACCTGGACAAGGGTTTTCCACTTTACCGGAACGCTGCTTATATTTTTTGTCCTGTTTTATGTGATAAAATCCGGCAAAGAAAGATTTCTGTGGTACGTCCCGATTTTCGGATACGGCTTTGCCTGGTTCAGCCACGCCGTTTTTGAGAAAAACAAACCTGCCACTTTCAGATATCCTTTATGGAGCTTGATCTCTGATTTCAAATTATTTTTTGAACTGCTGACCGGTAAAGAGAAGTTTAAAAAATAATCTTCTGATATCATTTAATTTATTTATTTTAGCTAACTAACTTAAAATAAATTTATGAAGAAAATTTTTACTGTTTTATCTCTTGCAACGGCAATGATGATTTCTGCACAATTTGAAGGCGCAAAACAAATTTATCAGATTCCTAATCTAAATGAAGTTGTAGCAACGCACAAAACTGTAGCTATTATTCCTTTTGAAGCTAAAATCACTTATAAAAAACAACCTAAAAATTTCAGTTTAGAAGCTAACCGTGATCAGGAGAGAACAATGTCCAGAAACATACAATCAAGTATGTACACATTTTTACTTCGGAAAAGAGAGAACTACATTGTCACATTTCAGGATATTGAAAAAACCAATACCCTTTTGAAAAAGGCAGGTATGCTTGACAAACTTGATGAATTCACGAAAGATGAAATTGCAAAAGCATTGAACGTGGATGCTGTTATGGGAGGAAAATTTGAGACCGAGCAAACTAAAAGTGAAGCTGGAGCTATAGCTTCTGCGGTATTATTCGGTGGATTGGGAGGTAAAACCGGATCAGGAACATTAACACTGTTGATTAATGATGCGAAAGACGGGGAGCTGATGTGGAGGTTTTTTAAAACAATGGATGACAGCATTATGACTTCTACCGATGATTTAATTGAAAGAATGATGAGAAAGGTAGCAAGAAATTTCCCTTATCAGTTAGCAAGCAAAAAATAAATATTTCTAATTATCAAAAAAAACAAAACGCTCCGGGTTTCCGGAGCGTTTTGCTATATAAAAGGATTATCTTCTAAAAATGCGTGTGCGAAGCCGGTGGCGGCGGCAATTTTCCCTGATTCGCTTCATCCATTTTCTGTGTAGCTGCCATCGCGACTACCAAATCATTCAGCATCGAACTGGCTGCACTTGGCGAATTCGGCAATAAGACCAAATTACTTCTGTTGTTTGCACCAATGGAATGCAGCGTGTCATAATGCTGTGTTACCACAATCAGCGCAGAAGCTTCCTGTGCGTTGATGCCTGCATCGTTAAGCATTTTCACCGATTCTTCCAGACCTTTTGCAATTTCTCTTCTCTGATCTGCAATACCCTGTCCCTGCAGTTTCTTAGATTCTGCTTCTGCTTTTGCAACCGCAACAATTCTGATTTTTTGCGCTTCAGATTCATATTCTGCAGCTGTTTTTTCTCTTTCAGCGGCGTTGATTCTGTTCATCGCGTGTTTCACCTGCTCATCCGGATCAATATCCGTAACCAAGGCTTTAATGATGTCGTAACCGTAACTCTGCATCGCTTCCTGCAATTCACCTTTCACCGCAATGGCTACATCATCCTTTTTCACGAAAACATCATCCAGTTTCAGTTTAGGCACTTCAGCACGAACCACATCGAAAACATAGGAAGTAATCTGATTTTCCGGATTTTCCAAACGGTAATACGCATCACCAACCTGGGTACGGATTACCTGATACTGTACGGATACTTTCATTCTGATAAACACGTTATCGAGTGTTTTGGTATCAATGATTACATCCAGCTGCTGAATTCTGAGGTTCAAACGTTTTGCCACCTGATCAATGAAAGGAATTTTCAAATGCAGACCAGACTGTCTCACTGTAAGAAATTTCCCGAAGCGTTCCACGATCGCTGCGGTTTCCTGCGTGACCGTAAAAAATGAGGCGAAAAGGACTATAAGTCCTAAAAAAATAATAATTCCTAAAAAAGCCATTGTTTAATTTTTTTTAATGGTTAATAATGTCTCAGCACATTTCTGCTGATTTTATAAAGATAGTGAAAACTTTCCGAAAATAAAAGCCAAAGCACCACCCGACTGTGTTTTCGGGGGAATTTTATTAAGAATTGATCAATTTCTGTGAACCGATTTAATTTTATATTACACCGTCATTCCAATTTCAATTCCTTTGATTTTGCGATAAAGATCGGTGGCAAAATTATCAGTCATTCCAGAAACGAAATCGATCACGCCCAAAACCTTCTGATAATCTGAACCGTCTTCATACAGAAACTGTTTCGGCAAAAGTTTCAACGCCATTTTATCATAGGACTTTCTTTCAGATTTCTCCTTTAAAATGGGCGGAATAAAATGATTCAACAACTCATACATTACGTTGTAGCCGGCGTTTTCAATCTCGATCACATTTTTGTGATTGTAAATTTTATCAATGGAAAAACTTTCGATTTCCTGAAGCGACCTGTTCTCAGATTTATACATATCAAGAAGAGCCCTGTCCAAATTACCGTCCAAAATCGCAGAAAAATTAGTCTGGTAAAGTTCAATGGATTTATTGATTAAAGCATTGATGACTTTCGCCCTTAAATAAGAAATTCTTTCATTGGCGTTAGTGAGAATCGCAAGCTTCTCTTCTACTCTTTTCGTGTTCTGATTTTCAGATTTAATGAGATCGAAAAAAAGATTTTCACAATCGGAAGTAGAAACAATTCCCAAACGGTGCGCATCTTCCATATCGATGATATTGTAGCAGATATCGTCTGCAGCTTCCACCAACCAAACGAAAGGATGGCGTTTAAAAATGGTAGGATCTTCACTTTCCTGAACCAGATCCACCGATTTTGCAATCTCCAGAAAAGTATCTTTTTCATTCTGAAAAAACCCGAATTTCTTACGGTGAATAATTCCTTTTTTCTTGGCAACAGCTTCACACGGATACTTTGCAATACTCGCTAACGTAGTCAGTGTAAGTTGAGTTCCGCCTTCATCTTTTCCGTTTTGCTGATGCGTTAAAACCCTTATTGCATTGGCATTTCCTTCAAAATTTACCAGATCTGCCCATTCTTTTTCGGTGAATTTTGTCTTTAAATTACTTTCATTTTTTTCGAAATAACTTGCAATGGCATCTTCACCGGAGTGTCCGAAAGCCGGATTTCCAACGTCGTGACAGAGACAGGCTGCTGCAATTACATTATGAAGATTATGGAGATAAAAATTCTGCGCATTTTCATCCAGATCATTTTTGAAATTTTTAAAAATAAATTCCCCTACCGCACTTCCCAAACTGCGACCAACAGAAGAAACTTCCAGTGAATGGGTTAAGCGGTTATGAACAAAAACACTTCCGGGGAGCGGAAAAACCTGGGTTTTATTCTGCAGCCGGCGAAAAGCGGCTGAAAAAATAATACGGTCAAAATCTCTTTGGAAATCTGTTCTGGAAGCTGCTGTTGCAGCATTTTGTCCGGTCCGCTGACTGGTGAAAATCTTGTTTAAATCCATCCTTCAAAAATACGTTTTTTATTGAATTTCAGGGAATGGTTTGACTTTTGATTTTTGTACCGGAAATCAAACCAGAAATGCCCGAAGGTCCCTCCATATTGATTCTCAAAGAATTGACTCAGAAATTTATCGGAAAGCAAATCATTGCTGCAAATGGCAATGCAAAGATTGAGATGGAAAATCTTCCCGGTCTTAATTTTGAGGAATACAAGACCTTTGGAAAACAGTCCTATCTGGTCTGTAAGCCTTTTACCATACGCATTCATCTACTGATGTTCGGCAGTTATTCGGTTGATGAGCAGACAAAGCCTGACAGGCAGCTCCGCTTGCATCTGAAGTTCGATAATGGTGATCTGTATTTTTACAGCTGCTCCGTAAAACTTCTGGATGTAACAGTGCTCAAAGAAATCGACTGGAACGCCGATGTACTCAGTGATGAATGGAAACCTTTAAAAGCAAGAAAAAAGCTGAAAGCACATCCGGAAATGATGGTTTGCGATGCTCTTCTTGACCAGAACATTTTCTCCGGAGTAGGTAACATCATTAAAAACGAGGTGCTTTTCAGAATTGGCGTACATCCCGAAAGCCTCGTCGGAAATCTTCCGTCCAAAAAACTGTCCGCGCTCATCTTTGAAGCCAGAAATTACAGTTTTGATTTCCTGAGATGGAAAAAAGAATACGTCCTGAAGAAAAACTGGCTGGTTCACACCAAGAAAACCTGCCCGAAATGCGGTGAAATTCTCACCAAAAAACATCTTGGTTTAACTAACCGAAGAAGTTTTTACTGTGAAAAAGACCAGGCCCTGTACACTGAAAAGAAATAATTTTCATTTCAGTGATTCACATTTTTACCACAAAAACCCTTCTCTATAAGCAATTTTTCTTTAATATCACAGTTGGATATCCACCTTTGTTGCGTTATTATTGCAAAAAAATTATTTATGAAGAATTTATATTTTCTCGCTGCAGCTTTGTTTTGCAGCACCATTTCTGCCCAAAACCAAATTTCATTTGAAAATGCTGAAGGTTACCAGTTAGGCAGCATACAGGGACAGAATTCATGGCAGATTACCGATGATGGTGAAGGTAATTTTGTTCAAAACCAGATGGTTACAGATGAGAAATCCAGTAACGGTACTTTCTCCTTTAAAAATGGATATACCGATGAATATGGAGGTCAGTTCTTTCCTATTATCGGCGCTCAGAAGGATTTTGATCAGCCACTGGATTATAACGACGCTACTGTTTCATTTGATGTTTTAGTGACTGAAACCGAAGGTTCCAATTTTGAGATGGCAGCTTACGGAATCAGCACCACTCAGGAGTATTATCCTGTTTTTGATTTGGCTTTCGACTGGGAAGGAACCCTGAAAGTAGTAAGCAACATCGATTATGATATGGAAGATACAGGATTTGCATGGGAAGCGAACAGATGGTATGCTATAAAAGTGATGGTTTCTGCAACAGAAATTAAATATTTCGTTGACGGAGCGTTAATTTACACTACGCCGAACTTCACCCAGATTGATCTGTTAGGGATGAACTTCCTCCACGATAATTTTGCCGGTGATGCTTATATTGACAACATTAAAATCAATGAAGTAAATATGGCGGTAAGCAGCGTGAAAAAAGGAAATCTTGCAGTATACCCAAATCCTGTAAAAAATAACTTGAACCTGAATCTTCCGAACGGGGAAAAAGTTTCACAGATTCAGATCTACAATATGGCGGGACAAAACGTTTTGACCAACAACGGAGCCACCTCTCTTAATCTTGAGAATTTAAAAGCAGGAACTTATATTATCACGGTTACCAATACCAAAGGAAGTTCTTATTCTTCAAAATTTATTAAAGAATAATCAGCCTGATTTTATTGATTAAAGAATATAAAAAAATCCCGAACTAAGGTTCGGGATTTTTTTTACCACTGATAAAAGTTCTGTTTAAAATAATTACAATTTTTTGATTCTATAATAATCCGAACCTTAAAGACAACATAATGAGCCGGAAATAGCGGTTCCTGAATGAAAAGGATTGAATGATGAGTATTTTTAACTGGAAATTGTATGAATGATTTGAAATAGAATCTTAATTGTTATATTTGAATAGATCATAATGTATAACGATCGTCATACCTATCTCCCCAATTTTGAGAGGCTTTGTATGATTTTGTCATATAAATAAACGAGTTATAAGCCATTTTGGATAAACGAAATCTAAATAAATCTGAATGAGAAAAATCCACACAGCAATATTTTTATTTCTCATGACTTTGGGGCAAATATCTTGTCAAACAAAAGAAGTCAAAATAGTGTTTGAAAATAATTCTGTTGAAAATCCAACTGAACTTAACGAAACTCAAAAATATATTTTAAAAAAGAAATCAATAAACTCAGATTTTGACTATTCAAAACTTGACAATATTGACAATTACGCAATATCAGAAAGTTTTGAACCAATAAGTGGAGAATTCACTTATTATCAATTTATTTCAACATACAAAGGACATGCCTACGTTGCCCCAGGAGATTCAGGCGAAAGATTTAAAACATTTCACGACATTTTAATAATTAAAACGAACCAAAATAATAAAGTTGTAGATGCTTATCAATTTACTATGGAATGGGCTGAAATACCTTTTCAATATGATGTTTATAAGAGTAAAACTGAGAACTTAATCCTGGCAGACAACTTGGACATAAAATCGCTTAATTTGAATAGAACCGAATATTGGAATGATAGAGACAAACTGTTCAAACAAAGTGGAATTATAAAACTAAAATAAAACCGACTTATAATACTACGCTTTCGTCTTGTCTGCAGGACATGAGATGAAAGCCCGTTGAACAAACTAATTTGATCACAAAAAAATCCCCTTCAAAACTGAAGGGGATTCGTTATTTATAAATGATGATTTACATATACGACTCGATTGGTGCGCAGGTACACACTAAATTTCTGTCACCATACGCCTCATCAACACGGGAAACCGTTGCGAAGAATTTGTGATCTCTCACCCATTCCAAAGGATACGCAGCTTTTTCACGGCTGTAAGGCTTGTCCCAGGCGTCTGAAATTACAACCTGTTCCGTATGAGGAGCATTTTTCAACACATTGTTTGCTGCATCAGCAGTTCCTTCTGCAATTTCTTCAATTTCTTTTTTAATGGAAATCAGGGCTTCTGCAAAACGGTCAATTTCTCTTTTGCTTTCAGATTCTGTTGGCTCAATCATCAAAGTTCCGGCAACCGGGAAACTCACTGTTGGCGCATGGAAACCATAATCCATCAGACGTTTCGCTACATCAGCAACTTCAATTCCAAGCGGTTTAAACTGACGGAAATCTACGATACATTCGTGGGCAACTCTTCCTTCAGCGTTCGCATACAAAATCGGGAAATGCTCTGCTAAAACCTCTTTCAGATAATTGGCATTTAAAATGGCGTGTTCCGTAGATCTTTTCAGACCTTCAGTTCCCAACATTTTGATGTACGCATAAGAAATATTGAGGACCAAACTCGAGCCGTAAGGAGCGGCAGAGATTGCTTCGATGGATTCTTTAGCACCAATTTTAATATTCGGATTGGATGGTAAAAACTTCACCAAATGTTCAGCAACGCAGATCGGACCAACACCGGGACCGCCGCCTCCGTGAGGAATTGCGAAGGTTTTGTGAAGATTCAGGTGGCAAACATCTGCGCCGATATTTCCGGGCGACGTAAAACCAACCTGCGCATTCATATTGGCACCATCCATATAAACCTGTCCACCATTGTCGTGAATCAGTTTGGTAATTTCTTTGATGTTGTCATCGAAAAATCCGTAGGTTGAAGGATAAGTAATCATCGCTGCGGAAAGGTTTGCACTGTGTTCTTCGGCTTTAGCCTTCAAATCAGCAAAATCGATTTCGCCGCTTTCAAGATTTTTCACCACCACTACTTTCATTCCGGCAATTACCGCTGACGCAGGGTTTGTTCCGTGTGCGGACTGCGGAATAAGAACGATATTTCTGTGACTTTCTCCGCGTGATTTATGATATTCGCGGATCACCATCAGTCCGGCATATTCTCCCTGAGCACCGGAGTTCGGCTGAAGTGAAGTTCCTGCAAAACCGGTAATTTCTGCTAAATCTTTTTCCAACTGATCAATTAAAATCTGATAACCACCTGCCTGATCCACCGGTACAAACGGATGAACATTTCCCCATTCTGGCCACGAAATCGGCAACATTTGGGTAGCAGCATTCAGTTTCATCGTACACGAACCGAGTGAAATCATCGAATGGGTTAACGAAAGATCTTTTCGCTCCAAACGTTTGATATAACGCATCAGTTCGGTTTCCGTATGGTATTTATTGAAGACTTCTTCCTGTAAAATTTTATCTGTTCTTAATGATTCAGCCGGAATCTGAACTTCTTCTTTGATTATCAGTTTGAAACTCTGTTTGTCTTTAAACTGAGCAAAAGCATCAAACAGAAACTGAAGTTTTTCGTCGGTCGTTGTTTCATTGATAGCGATACTGACGATGTTTTCCGAATAATAATTAAGATTAATTTTATGATCAAGCATTAAAAACATCAATGCTTTTTTATCTTCTTCATTCAGTCTGAATTTTACGGTATCGAAAATAGGATCTTCCACGATGTCATATCCTAGCGTTTTCAGTCCGTTATGAAGTGCGTTTGCTTTAAAGTGAATTTGTTCAGCAATAAAATTCAAACCTTTCGGTCCGTGATAAACGGCATACATTCCGGCCATTACCGCAAGAAGAACCTGCGCGGTACAGATATTGGAAGTTGCTTTTTCTCTTTTAATATGCTGCTCTCTGGTTTGCAAAGCCATTCTCAGGGCACGTTTACCGTAAGCATCCTGTGAAACCCCGATAATTCTTCCCGGAATATCTCTTTTATAATCGTCTTTACATGCGAAAAACGCTGCGTGAGGACCGCCATATCCCATCGGAATTCCGAATCTCTGTGTAGTTCCAACGGCGCAATCTGCGCCCATATCTGCCGGAGATTTCAGTTTTACCAAAGCCATCGGATCACAGGCAACAGCTACCTGAAGACTGAAAGTTTTATACGTTTTGATATTCTCGGTATAGTCAAAAACTACCCCATTTTTTCCGGGATACTGAAGCATTACTCCAAAATACGACTCATCAAGCTGATGATTCTGATGATCGCCTTCAACGATTTCAATTCCTAAACCTTCTGCTTTTGTTTTCAGAACGGCAGCGGTTTGAGGAAGTACCAAATAGGAAACAAAAAATTTATTTGCTCCGGATTTTTTCTGGTCTTTTGTTCTGCTTTCAAAAAACATATGCATCGCCTCAGCAGCTGCAGTAGATTCATCTAACAATGAGGCATTCGCCAATTTAAAACCTGTTAAATCGCAAACTACCGTCTGGAAATTCAGCAGCGCTTCCAGTCTTCCCTGTGCAATTTCCGCCTGATAAGGCGTGTAAGCCGTATACCAGGAAGGATTTTCTAAAATATTTCTCTGAATTGCACTCGGCAAAATGGTGTTGTGATACCCGAAACCGATGTAATTGTCAAACAATAAGTTTTTCGACGCCAAATCCTTCGAATGCGCCAACATTTCATACTCTGAAAGGGCATCAGCAATGTTTAAATCTTTTTCTAAGCGAATTGAATTTGGGATTGTCTGGGCAATTAATTCGTCAATACCCGAAACGCCAATCTTCTGTAACATCGCCTGTCTGTCGGCTTCGTTTAAAGAAATGTGACGGTTTACAAACTGTGTTGTGTTCATATAATTTTACTAGATTTATTTAGAAATAAAGGTTCGTAAAAATACAAATTTTTAAGCAACAGCACAATTGATACTTCTCAGGTTCTAAAACAAAAAGTCATTTTATTATTTTGATTTATTCTAAATTAGCTTATATTTGCAGCATGAATTCACCAATCATCCCTTTTAAAATTGCACCGTTAACGCCGTTCTACCGAAACAGCGAAGAAATGTTCTGCGATAAAAAGAAGTGCTGCAAGAAATTCAAAAAAGGAAAACGCTGTAAAAAATGCCCTGGAAGGCTGAAAATGGCGTAGTGTAAAAACTGTTCTTTTTTTAAATTCTCAATTTTCGGCTGGAATTCTCAGTGCGAAAAACTCTTCACCAAAAGTAATACCGCAATCACCAGAAAAAGGATCGCCAGAACAATTCTTAAAAATTTGGTTTGCCCGCCCTGATTTGACCTTGAAGGTTTCTGCGATTTAAACAACTCTTCCACTTCATTTCTGAATTTTTCTTTGTCATTTTCAAAAACTTCGGTGATGGTAATGCCGCGAACTACCGTTTTATTCAGCAGAGAATTTGTGGCATGAAGCAGCAGCTGAAATTTCCCGTCTTTAAATTCAGTAATTCTGAAAGCTCTTTCCCCATAACTTTTTTCGAGACCGAAAGGCAAAACTTTCACAATATCCGCCTGATTGGTTTGCCAGGTAATAATCACTTCCTCCCCTTTTACTGCATGAATTTTATTTGCAGTGAAGGTTTTAATGGAAGGCGGCAAAGTAGACCGTGAAGATCTCTGCTGATGGCCCAAATTTTCATCATAAATCCTGCGCTTTTCCCTGTCATTCAGAACTTCGTATGCCTCCTGAATTTCCCTGAAACGGTGAGCGAAAAACTCATCGTTGGCATTTTTATCAGGATGATATTTCAGCGAAAGTTTCCTGTAGGCTTTCTTGATGTCTTCTTCTGAAGCATTTTCCTGGATGCTGAGAAAGTAATAGTAGTTTTTCATTCTTGGAGATTCCGGATTCTAACTTTTAGGGTAACAAAAGTAAGGATTTTTAAGTTTTACCGTTGGTCACAACTTTTCAATCACGCCGTTTCCTAAAACTTTAATAAAAAAAACGGAAAGAAAAGATTCTCTCCGTTTTGTACAATAATTTAGTTTAGCTGAATTTCTTATGCTTTCTCCTGTCTGCAGCTGTTGTGACAGCATTTTGAGGCGAATTTCTCTTTCATTTTATTTTTAAGTTCTGCATACTTCTCATCATCCATTTCTCTGATTTTATCTGCAAAGCCGAAAGGTGTTCTTTCTTTAATATCAAATTCTTCGAAAATTCCTTTCATGAATTTTCTTTTTTCGGAAATTTTTCTAGCTGCCAAAGCAACGCCTACTACTGCCAGTGCACCCAATGCACCTTTTACACCTGAATTTTTCATTTTTTTGAATTTTAAATTTTACGTTTTATTAATGTACTTTTTATGGTAGACGAAGCAGCGTTATTTTTACTTTAAAAAATATTACATTTAACAGAAAAAACAGTTGATAAGTTTTGAGCTGAAGCCAATCAAATTTTCCATAAAAAAAACGGGCTAAAGCCCGTTCCTTTCATTTTTACCATTATCTCATTAACATTTATCCCCAAAAAAGCCACGTTCACAACGCTGTTTCCAGATTTCTTTAAATTTCTCTTTTTCTTCGGGTGACATTCCGCTCATTCTTTCTTCTTTCAGTCTACGGAATTTATCTTTATTGAAACCTTTTCCTCCAAAACCCCCGAACAGTATTTTACTCAACACCAATATTCCCATTGCCTGCCAGAACGTGATGGTTTTCACGCCGATAATTTCAGGCAGAAGACAGTTCCAGAGCCACATCACCATACCGGAAACTGCAAAAACCATGGCGATTCCTGCCAAAACAAAAAATGCAATTTTTCCTTTGAATTTATTTCTCATAACTTTTATACTTTTAATTCCCGTTTTCACAGGATTTTCTTTGACCTACAGTTAACTTTTTAAATCCAGATATAATCCGTTCATTCTTTTCCTTAAATGTTTCACCGCATAATTTTTTCTGCTGATAATGGTTTTAATATTTTCGCCCTGTTCATCGGCAATTTCCTGCAGTTTCTTTCCTTCAATTTCGTTTTCTACAAATGCGGAGCGTTGTTTCTCCGGCAATTCTTCCAAAGCTGAAAACAACTCCTTCCAAACTTCCTCCCGAAAAGCCAGCAGTTCGGGATTTTCAGAATCATCCAAAAGCAAAATATCTTTTATCGAAAAGCTGCCATCCTCATCTTCATACACGAAATCTTCAAGGTTCTCGGTTTTCTTTTTCCGGTAACTGTCGGTAATTTTGTTTCGTGAAACCTGATAAAGCCAGGCACCAATATTCAGAATTTCTGAAATATTGGTCAGGTTGCTGAACTGGTACCACACTTCCTGCAAAATATCTTCCGCATCTTCTGTATTATTCACTTTCGGCCGGATAAAAGACAGCAGTTTTCCCCCGTAATTCTTCACGGTTTGCGCAATCAGGCTGTCTTTTTCGGTTTGAGACATTGGTAGTATTTCCAGCTCCATACAAAGGATGACGTACCGAGCTTCATTTTACTTTAAATTTTTTAACTTTTTTTTGTAGCAACATCAGGCTGTTTGTCTTCCCACTTGCAGACCGGCTTTCCGTTGCAATCTGCCATTGCGGGTATTTCCTGTTTTTATTTGAAAACTTCTGTTTCGCAATGTCAGGATTTACACTACAATCCGGGCTAGAATTTAAGGATCTATCTTCTTCGCCGGCAGATGTAACTGAAATAAAAAAACGGAAAATAATTTTCCGTTCTAGCCTGTAAATTGCTGCCAGACTTTACTCTTCAGCCAATTTTTTCAACAGTTCAAAACCTTTATGAAAGCCATCATTCATCTGCTCCGAATAATCTTTCATGGTATGAACAACCGCTCGGAGCTCTGTTGTATTTTCATCAACGGCTCTTAAAAAATAAGATTCTTCGCTGCCACTCCATTCCTCCACATCCCTGCCTTTGGTATTTTCAACCCCGTCTTTTAAGAATCCCAAATGACTGAAAACAACTTCAGTAGGTTCCTGCAGACTTTTAATGGTAGAAACCATTCCTTCTCCGTTTGCGTCAAAAAAATAGGTTTTCCCGTCAATCTTCCAGTCGGTTTTAAACTGTGAACCCGGACTGAAAAACTGCGTCCATTGCCCATAAGTTTCGTCACCCCAAAGCAAATCCCAAACTTTCTGAATGGGCGCGTTGATCATTACTTCGTAATCTAATGTTTCCATGGTTAGTAGAATTTAAAGTTATTCAGATTCTGAGAGCTTTTTGATATTCTCGAAATTCTGAGGATATTTTGTATTGAAGAAATCGACAAATTCGTCTAAGGAATTCACCTGCGCTGTTAAAAGTGTACCGTTTTCATTAGGTTCCAGCACATAATGTATTGTAGAATCTTCCCATCCCTGCGGGCTGAGTTCGCCATCTAAAATCCACCCTAAATGTTTCATTTTTAAAACCTGATTGGGAACATTTTTCTCCACCAGGTTGTACATTCCGTTATTTTTAGGATCCAGAAATCTCATAATACTTCCCTCTTCCCAATTTCCTTCGAAATAAGTTCCCTCATTCATTGCCGATGACCATTTTTTGTAACCATCCTGAGTAAAAAGGACTTCCCATACTTTCTCCGGAGTTGCGTTAATCTGCT
Organism: Bacteroidota bacterium; assembly: GCA_018902795.1. Classification (GTDB taxonomy): domain Bacteria; phylum Bacteroidota; class Bacteroidia; order Flavobacteriales; family Weeksellaceae; genus Kaistella. Next base: position 51,957 of record JAHIQD010000007.1, read on the forward strand.
TTGTAAACTCTAATAATTTCATATGTGTTTATTTTTTAATCAATAATAAGCTTTCTCAAGATCTTCGATGACAATTTTCTGCATTTTCATCATGGCTTCCATTACTTTCTGTGCCTTTGCCGGGTCAGAATCATTCATCAGTTCAATGAGTCTTTTCGGAACAATCTGCCAACTGAATCCGAACCTGTCTTTCAGCCAGCCGCACATACTTGCTCTGCCTCCATTTGCTGTCAATGAATTCCACAAATGGTCTGTATCTTCCTGATTATCGGTCATTACCACCATTGAAATTCCTTCGCTGAAATCAAATTGATGGTCATACGAATTATCCATGCAGAAAAAAGTATATCCATCAAGTTCAAACTGGGCGTGCTGCACATTGTCGGGAACTTCATGGGTTTCGTTTCCCACTCCGTCACCGTATTTCATCACTCCACCAATTTTTGAATTCGGGAAAGTTTTGGTGTACAGTTCCATCGCTTCCTGCGCTCTTCCATTATTTTCATGGATGTACATTAAGGTGGGAACAATTTTCTGGTCGCCCTCTTTTTCTCCAAGATAAAGTTGCCAGGTCACGCCAAACCGGTCGCGAACCCAACCGTACTTTTTGCTCCACGGATATTCGCCGAGTTCCATTAAAACAATTCCATCTTCCGAAAGCGGTTTCCAGTATTTTTCCACTTCTTCTTCGGTTTCGCATAAAACCATGAAAGAAACGGAGGCGTTTTTTTCAAACTGAGGACCGGCATTAAGAATCATCAATTTCTGACCAAACAGTTCAAAATTGATAACCACCGGAGTGTCTACCGTAATTTTTCCACCGAAAGTATCGGTGTAAAATTTAGCAGCCTCTGTACCGTCGCCGTTAAACCAAAGGCAGGGGAAAATATCGTTATTCATATTTTTTAGTTTTAAAATTTAGGTAAAAATAGGTGAATTTAATTTTAAATGAAACTGCTTTCTTTTTTGAATTTCACGATTTCTAAGATTAAATCATACGGAATTTCTTTATCCAAAGGAAACTGTACTGAACCTTTACCCTGTTTATAAACAGAAAGTTTTTCTGCAAATTTCTCATGTCCGTTGGGAGTCGCATAAAAACCAATATGATTTTTATATCCCGCAAAATAAACCAATGGTTTTTTATTCAGATAATAACCCGGCATCCCGTAACTGATTTTCTCTTCTGCATCAGGAACTTCGTTCAATATCACTGTTCTTATTTTCAGCATGATGCGCTGAACATTTTCGGGAAACTGTGCAATATATTGTTCTACCGCATTCATTTTAATATAATTGAATTAAAAGATGCTACACTTTATTTCAGAGCGACGGTTTAGAATAGACTAATTATTTTCAACGTATTTATGAAAACGGTCTAAAATGGCGTACCAGCCTACCCGCTGCATTTCTACGGAATTCTGAACTTCCGGCTCGAAAACTTCAACTACTTCTGTGGTATTTTCATCAATTTTATTAAAGAAAACTTCAATCTTTCTTCCGTCATCCAGATGGCTTTTCACCGATTCTAAAAGTTTGATTTCATCAATATAACCGGCAAAATCATACCCGAAACTTTTGTCTTTATATTCCAGGCGGTAATCAAATCTTCCGCCTTCTCTGAAATCGCTCTGTGCTTTTGGGCAATGCCAGTTGGTAGTAGGAAAATTCCACTTTACAATATGTTTCGGGTTATAAAAACAGTCCCACACTTTATTGATGGGCTTTAAGATAGTAATTTTGATGGTTAGAGGATCTTTCATTTTCATTTTTTTTTAAATTTAATGAAAAAGAACGGATTTTAAAAATCCGCCCCGCTGTTTATACTATTTTTCGTTTGATTTATCAAAAACCATATAGCTGCTAAGTGATCCGATTTTCCCGTCCTTTATTTTGTAAACATCGGCAAAATGGGAGGTTTCCTCTTTTCCGTCTTTTTCTGTAATAATGCTTCCGTCCGCGATTACCGTGTCTCCTTCTCCTACCACGTTGTGGATGTTCAGATTTAACACCCTGTCAGGTCCACTGTTATCTAAAAATTTACGCAGATTGTCCTTACCTACAATGTCATCCATCCCGAAACCCGGCCAGTTTACCCTTACATCATCAGCTAAAACTTCGTAAGCTTTGTCATTATTTACAAACAGATTTTCGAAAAACTGCTTTGCCAATTGTTTGTTATTCATGGTAATTTATGTTTTTTTTGAAGTTTCATTTTCACCGGAAGTTCATTAGTATTTCAAATTTTCATCCAGGTCATAACTCATTCCCTTTAAACCCAGCATTTTCCGCATCAAACCGATTTGTCCTAAAAGATAGTCTTCACGGCCAATACACATCCCAATCATATTCAGGACATTTTCTTTGACGAAAGGAATATTCATTCCAAAAGAAATGGGTTCTTCCAGTTGTTGATCGGTTGCATCCAAAAGTTTTTGATAAACTTTAGGGGAAATTTGCGCAAAATTTTTCTTCAGCGTTTCCAGTGAAGGATAATTGAGATTTTGGTCCAGTGCTTTACCTTCTTTAAAAAGTTCTTCGTGCGGATCCTTATCTTCAATTCCGAGCAAACCGGCAATCCAGTACCGGCAGTTCACAATATTGCCCGTCATCCAAATCACATGATTGGTGTGGTTATCAATTCTTTTCAGCGCATCAGCTTCTGAAATTCCGTCCAAAGCATTTTTAAAACTTTGGGAATGCATTCTGTAGGCAGGAATGACGATTTCGAGTTTTTGAGATTTTGAAGTATCCATAACATTTTGTTTTTGAAACTGTTATCAAAGTTAAGGCAAAAAGATGAAGTTAAATCTTTTTCTAAAATCAAAAATTATTTTCTAAAAACTCCTGTCACTATTTAGCATTAGCAACAGAGTTATAATTCTGGATTTATTCAAAAAAAAACGCAAATTGCTTTGCGTTTTTTTTTCAAAAGTTATTTTAAAGCGTTTAAAGCTTTGTCATAATCCGGTTCCTGAACTATTTCCGGCACCTGTTCTGTGTAAATTACTTTGCCGTGTTCATCCGTGACAATCACCGCTCTGCTCAGCAGCCCTTTCATTGGGGAATCTACCAAAGTCACGCCATAATCATCGCCAAAAGTTCCACGGAAATCGGATAAAGACTCCACGTGATCCAATCCTTCTGCGGCGCAAAATCTACCCAATGCAAATGGCAAATCTTTGGATACATTGATCACGACCGTATTTTCGAGATTACCCGCTTCCCAGTTGAATTTTCTGGCGGAAGCTGCACAAATACCCGTATCAATACTTGGGAAGATGTTGAAAATCTTTTTTTTGCCCTCATAATCCGAAAGCGTTTTTACTTCAAGCTTATCATTAACAAGGGCGAAATCCTTTACCGTTAAACCAATTTCAGGTAAGTGCCCTATCGAATGAATTTCATTTCCTTTCAATGTAATATCTGCCATAATTTATTTTTTTGTTTCTCAAAAATAGGGATTAAAAGCTGAATTTCATTTTAAATAAAGGTTAAATTAATCTTAAAGTTAGCCGTCGCGCTCTTTCATACTCCTATTAAATTCCTTAAATTTGTGCTTCCCGAAATCAAAAAATAAAAAATTATATAATGGCAGAAAAATCCAAAATCGTCTATACTTTGACAGACGAAGCGCCAATGTTGGCCACCCATTCTTTCTTACCGATTGTTGAAGCTTTTACCAAAACCGCAGCTATTGAAATTTCCCCTAAAGACATTTCACTTTCAGGAAGAATTTTAGCCAATTTCCCGGAATTTCTGAATGACAACCAAAAAGTAGAAGACGCTTTGGCAGAACTTGGAAAATTAGCCACAACTCCTGAAGCCAATATTATCAAATTGCCCAATATTTCTGCTTCTGCACCACAGTTGGATGCAGCGATTGCTGAACTGCAGAAACACGGTTTCGCAGTTCCGAATTATCCTGCCGAACCAAAAAATGCTGAGGAAGAAGCCATCAAAGCAAAATACGCGAAAGTTTTAGGAAGTGCTGTAAATCCTGTACTTCGTGAAGGAAATTCTGACAGAAGAGCACCGAAAGCCGTAAAAAATTACGCGAAAGCAAACCCTCACAAAATGGGTATTTGGAGTGCAGATTCAAAAACAAAAGTGGCTCACATGAGCAGCGGCGATTTCTACGGAACTGAAAAATCAGTCACTGTAGAAAATGACTCTCAGTTTAAAATTGAATTTTTTGGAAATGACGGTTCTGTGAAAGAACTGAAAGGTCTTTCTCCTTTAAAAGCAGGGGAAATTATCGATACTTCAGTGATGAGTCTTTCGGCACTGAAAAGTTTTACTGCAGATGCCATTGCTGAAGCTAAAGCTGCAAACGTCCTGCTTTCAGCTCATTTGAAAGCAACGATGATGAAAATTTCTGATCCAGTCATCTTCGGGGCAATTGTTCAGGTTTTCTTTAAAGACGTTTTTGAAAAATATGCCGGTTTATTCGATGAATTGGATATTAATCCAAATAACGGTCTTCAGGATTTATTCGATAAAATCTCAGGAAATGAGAAAGAGGCAGAAATTAAAGCCGATATCGAAAAAACTTTGGAAAACGGACCAGCCGTTGCCATGGTGAATTCAGATAAAGGAATTACCAATTTCCATGTACCTTCAGATGTGATTGTAGATGCTTCTATGGCAGCATTAATTAGAGGTGGAGGTAAAATGTGGAACAAAGCCGGCCAGGAAGAAGATACGATTGCCATGATTCCGGACAGAAGCTATGCCGGTTTCTATCAGGCTGCAATTGATGATATGAAAAAGCACGGAGCGCTTGATCCGCGAACAATGGGATCTGTCCCAAATGTTGGATTAATGGCTCAGAAAGCTGAAGAATATGGTTCTCACGATAAAACTTTCCAGATCACTGCAGACGGAAAAGTAAAGGTTTCGGATGCTGAAGGAAACATTTTCATGGAACAGGAAGTTCAGAAAGGAGATATTTTCAGAATGTGTCAGGTTAAAGATGCGCCCATTCAGGATTGGGTGAAATTAGCGGTAAACAGAGCAAGACTTTCTGATACTCCGGCTATTTTCTGGTTAGATAATCAAAGAGCACACGACAGAGAAATGATCAAGAAGGTTGAAAAATATCTGAAAGATTATGACACCACAGGTTTAGACATCCAGATTCTGAATATCGAAGATGCGATGACTTTAACTTTAGAAAGAATAAGAAAAGGTTTAGATACGATTTCAGTTTCAGGAAATGTTTTGAGAGATTATTTAACCGATCTTTTCCCGATTTTAGAACTTGGAACTTCGGCAAAAATGCTTTCCATTGTTCCACTGATGAACGGAGGCGGACTGTTTGAAACAGGCGCAGGAGGCTCTGCACCGAAACATATCGAGCAGTTTATTGAAGAAGGATATTTAAGATGGGATTCTTTAGGAGAATTCATGGCTTTACAGGCAAGTCTCGAGCATTTGGCTCAAACTCAAAACAATGAAAAAGCACAGGTTTTAGCGGACGCTTTGGATGTGGCTAACGAGAAATTTTTAGCAGAAGATAAATCACCGGCAAGAAAGGTGGGATCTATTGACAACAGAGGTTCGCACTTCTATCTGGCGATGTATTGGGCAGAAGCTTTGGCCAATCAGACCAAAGATGCAGATCTTGCTGAAACTTTCAAACCTGTTGCACAAGCAATGTTTGAAAACGAAGCAAAAATTAATGAAGAATTAATCGGTGCACAGGGAAAACCTCAGGATATTGGCGGTTATTATCAGCCAAATGGAGCGAAAACAGATGCAGCAATGAGACCTTCAGAAACCCTGAACAAAATTGTAAGCTCAATTTAATATTTTAATCTTTTTTGATTTTTCAAGAAAGACTAAATTTTATAAGAAAAACTTCCCGAAAATTTCGGGAAGTTTTTTTTTATTTCAGATCGTCATACGTTTTTTTAATTTTCCTGATATTTTTTCCGTAAAAATGATGAAACCACCATCTACCGAAGAGATAAAGCGTAACCAGCATCAACAGGCAGCATCCTATAAAAATCAAAATAAATTCTGCACCATCCAGCATTTTCAAATTGGGCATATAATCGAAAATCAAAAGCATTTCGCAAACTACAAAAGGTACAAATGCAAGATAAAAAGACACGTAATACTGCTCGTTCAGTTTAAACTGAAACATCAGGTCTTTAAGGCTGTCTTTGGTATTGAGGTTTATTTCGCCCATATTTTTGTACAGCTGAAAAAATTTAAAGAAATAAAAACCGGTGACCATCATCATCGATGCGACCAAGGTAATACAGTAGACTTTAAATTTGAAAAAATGAAAATCCTTAAAAATAAAAAACAGGATGATGAGTATAAACATCACAACCGTACTCCAGAATTCGTTTCTCATTTTTTTTCTGAGCTGCTCCAGGGGAAGATGAATTTCTTTCTGCTGTTCTGTACTTATTTCGGGGGTTTCAGAGATTTTCTCATTGCTCCACATTTCTTTTAAATTATCTAGTTCCATGATAGGTTGTATTAATAAGTTCTTTTAATTTTTCTTTCGCGCGGTTCAGTTTCACCCTTGCATTTACTTCCGTAATCCCGAGCTGTTCTGCGATCTGTTTTCCTGAATAATTCTCCAGATAATAGAAAACAAGCGCTTTATCGATGGTATTCAACTGATTGATGGCTTCATACATTTTCTTCAGTTTCTGCTCGTCTTCATCGTTGTAATCTTCCTGATTGATTTTAAAATTTCCGACGTCATCGTTTTGAATGAAACTTCTCTTTTTTTCAGATTTCAGGAAAAGAATCGCGGTGTTCAAAGCAATCCGGTAAAGCCATGTCGAAAACTCACTTCTCCCTTCAAAGGAAGGATACGCTTTCCACACCTGAAAAGTAATTTCCTGAAAAAGGTCTTTCTGGTCGTCGAAATTATCCATATACATTTTAGAAATCTTGAAAATCACACCTTTGTGTTTTTCCATTTTTTCTAAAAATTCTTTTTCTAATGATGACATATTTTGCGGTAATCTAAGAAGTAAGTAGCAATATAAAATATTTGTTACAAAAAATTCTGAAAATTATCACAGATTGAGAAACTCATTCAAATAATGTATTTTTACGGAATGGAAAACAAAAATTTTTCAGTGCTTCAGAAACTCAACAGTGATTTTGAAAAGGTCTTCAGCGACGCTTTTTATCATATTTTCCTTTTCAGTGGTGAGGGGAAAATAATTGTTGATTTTGTAGAATACGATTTTAAAGGCAAAACCGTTTTTTTCACTTCACCTTTTCAGAACATCCAAATTCTGAGCAAAGACAGTATTGAAATCAAAATGCTGAGTTTCCACGGCGATTTTTACTGTATTGAATTCCATAAAAAAGAAGTCGCCTGCAACGGTTTGCTCTTCAATAATATTTATCTTTTCCCGCATTTTTCTTTAACTGAAAGTACTTTTGATGAAATTTCAGAATATTTTTCAAAGATCAAAGAAATCAATCCTTCAGAAGATTTTTCCGGCGCGGTTTTACGTTCCTATCTGCAGTTGATTTTAGCAATCAGCAGTAAGGTAAAAAGCAAATTTCTTCCTGAAAACAGTCTGATACAGAAAGATTTCAAAGAACTTAAAGATTTTCAGAATCTCGTTGAGCAGCATTTTATTATGGAAAAAAGCCCGGCTTTTTATGCAGATTTACTTCACATTTCACCCAATACTTTAAGCAAGAAAATAAAAGCAGAATTCTCGAAAACACCTTCGCAAATCATTCAGGAAAGGGTAATTTTAGAAGCCAAGAAACAGATTCATCTCACGCGGAAATCTATGAAAGAAATTGCTGCACAACTCCATTTTGAAGATGAATTCTATTTCAGTAAATATTTTAAAAAGTACACTGGAATTTCACCCACCCAGTTCCGTGACGAAGCCGGAATTTCAATTGTGGCAGATCTGTACAAATAACTGCCGGAAATTTCCATTTCATCACACGTTTTTACGACATAAATTTGCCTGTAAACCAAATATTTATGTTAGAATTTTTAGCGAACTCACAAAGAAACTTCATTCACCTTCTCAGAATCAGTATTTTTATTGTAATGGCCTGGATTGGCGGCTTAAAAGCTTTTCAATATGAAGCAGACGGAATTATTCCTTTTGTGGCCAATTCGCCCTTCATGAGTTTCTTGCTGAAACATGACGTTTCGGATGCCGACAACTATAAACTTCACAAAAACAAAGAAGGAGAAGTGGTTCCCGAAAATATAAAATGGCATGAATCGAATGGTACTTATGTATTTTCTTACGGTCTGGGAACCGTAATTTTCACCATAGGAATGTTAGTCTTACTGGGAATTTGGTTTCCAAAAATTGGAATTGCGGGAGGAATTCTCACTTTCGGAATGTCGATCGTCACCTTAAGTTTTCTGGTGACTACTCCCGAAAGCTGGGTTCCGGATTTAGGCGGACCTGATTTTGGTTTTCCTTATCTTTCTGCTGCCGGAAGACTCGTTATAAAAGATGTTATTATGCTTGGAGCCGGCTTGGTTATCGCTTCAGATTCAGCCAGGCAAATTCTTAAGCTTAGAAAATAGTAGTTTTTCATAGTTTGTGTTTTTATGTTTAAAGAAACTTCCCAAAGTGAATCACTTTGGGAAGTTTTGATTTATCTGTTTAAAAATTACAATTGTTTTTTTACATCATTTTAAGGTTATTCACTTCCAATTCAGTAAGAATTCTCCAGTGTCCTCTTTTGATGTTTTTCTTGGTTAAACCGGCGAACATTACACGATCAAGCAATTCAACTTCGTAACCCAATCTCTGGAAGATTCTGCGCACTACTCTGTTCCAGCCTATGTGTATTTCAATACCTACTTCGTTTTTAGGTTTACCTTCGATGTAAGAAATGCTGTCTACTTCCGCGACACCTTCTTCCAAACGGATTCCTTCAGCAATAGCGTTCAGATCTGCCCTGTCAAGTTTTCTATCTAAAGTTACATGATATATTTTCTTCATGTTGAAAGATGGATGCGTAAGTTTTTTTGTCATGTGACCGTCATTGGTCAACAAAATAACACCTGTTGTGGAACGGTCCAGTCTTCCTACAGGGAAAACTCTGTACGGAGAAGCGTTTGCTACCAAATCCATTACGGTTTTTCTGGCTTTTTCATCTTTTGTTGTAGAAATGTATCCTTTAGGTTTATTTAAAAGTACATAAACCGGTTTTTCCGGGGTAATTCCCTGACCGTCGAAAATTACTCTGTCGGTTTTCTGAACCTGGTAACCCATTTCTGTTACCACTTTTCCGTTTACTTCGACCAAACCCTGGGTAATCAGCTGGTCCGCTTCTCTTCGGGAACAGATTCCGGAATTTGCGATATATTTATTCAAACGGATGGTTTCTTTCGGAACTTCTTTGGACAGCTTTTCCAATCTTCTTTTCTGAACATACGAACGTGTCTTTTCACCTTCATCCTGCGGTCTTTCATAATTTTTGAAAAGTTTTGTAGGACGCGAACTACCGTCGCCTTTCACGAACTTAGCGCTTTTGTCAAAAGATTTTCCTGTTCTTTTTCCTGCTGGTTTACGTGAAGCGGGTCTGTCGAAAGTTTTCTCGTAGGATTTCGCTTCAGACTGTGACATAAATCTTGGCTCTCTTGGTGCCTTTGGTTCTTTTGCAGCTTTTTTTTCTTCAGAATTTTCAGGTTTTGGAGCGCGTGCACGGGAAGGAGCAGGTCTTGAACTTCCTGAGTTGGAAATTTTTGAAATTCGTACTTTTTTAGGTTTGTCGTTGCTGTTTCTGTCTCGGCTCATTGTCTGAAAAATTTTTGCAAAGATAAAACTAATTCGCTGATATATCGACAATTCTTTTCAAACCGCCATTTTTCAAACTTAAATAAGTCCTATACCTATGCAGAAAAGTTGCCGGATTTATTAAAATCTTTTAACAATCCCGTCGAGTAACATCGCCAATATTCCTATGAAAACCCATATTCTTAACATATTCAAAACAAAAAAGTTCGATTTTTTCAGAGTGCTTAGAATTAAATATACTGAAAGTATAATAACGAATAATCCTGCAGCAAAATAGAGATTCAGTATGCTGTGAATTCCTGTTTTATTTACAATCAGCATTGAAACCACTATTAACAGCACCGAAAGAAATACAATAACATATTTAGAAATCATGGTTCCGAAAAAATTAGGGACCGTGACGTAACCGAAAATTTTGTCAGCATTTTTGGTCAGAAAATCTTTGGTAATATCGATGATTAAAAGGATTACAAACAGGAAAACTGCCATCAGAAAAAGACGCACCGAAAAAGTACGGTAATAAACCATCATTCCGAAAAAAGGATATAGCGTTAAACTGACAAAAGTTAAATTATTTAAAATGAGAGCTTTACTCAATTTATGACTGTAAAACCACATGAAAAACTGATAAATAAGAAAAAAAACGAAAACCCGTGGAGAGATGAGAAAAGCAATTCCCAGTGAGATTAAGTTTAGGGTAAGATATGCATACAGAAAATATTTCTGTTTTAAGAAACTTTGAAGCTTTGTGCGGAAAGGCTTTGTAAGCCGATCTTTTTCCCGGTCGTAAAACTGATTGATAATTCCGCCGGCAAATATGCTTAAAACCGTACAGAAAATAATGCCGTGCACTTTAAAATCGAAAACAAAATTTCTTAAACTTTCTTCCTGATTAAAGAGAAAAAATGTAGAAACATATAATGCAAATGTGAGCAGCAATCCAACAAAAACCCGCGCTCCCAAAAGGAAACCGACAAACTGTGAAATTCTGTAAAGGATGGGATTTTTCATAAATTAAGCCGAACGATAAACAATTCAAATTTCCCGACTTAATTTTTAGAATCTGTAAATGACTTCCTTGTGAAAACCTTCAAGCATTTTTTCTGCTTTTTCGTAATCTTTCGTAAAGCCTAAAATATAACCTCCGCCGCCACTGCCACAAAGTTTAAGATAATAAGCATTGGTATCGAGCCCGTTTTTCCAGGCGTTGTAGATACTTTCCGGGATCATCGGTTTGAAATGTTCGTATGCCCAAACGGAAAGACTTTTAAGATTTCTGAAAAAAGGATTCATTTCTTTCTTCAGGAAAGCGTCGATACAGGCGTTGTTGTAACGGATAAATTCTTCTTTTAGCGTTTTGCGGAAACCTTCAGTTTTCATTTTCTCAAAGAAAATCTGAACCATCGGTCCGGTTTCGCCGGTCATTCCGGAATCAATTAAAAAAATTGCACCTTTTCCTGACTCACTTTTAGGGATAGAAACCCGGTCAACATTCTCTTTATTTTCAATGAGAATCGGAAGATTCATATAGCAGATTAAAGGATCAATGCCTGAACTTTTCCCGTGAAAATAACTTTCCAACAACCCGAAAACCTTTTTCAGGTCCTTCAGTTCGTTTTTAGCAATATTTTCAGGAGTATATTTTTTGAGCGAATATTTTTCGAAAATGGCAGCCACCAAAGCTCCGGAACTTCCAACGCCATATCCCTGCGGGATGTTGGAATCAAAGAAAAGTCCTTTTTTGATGTCTTTCTGAAAATCAGCAATATTGAGTTTAAAATTTTCCGGCAATTCAAGATCCATCAAATAATCTGAATATTTTTGAAGGGAAAGATTGGATTTTTTTTCGAAATCGCTTTCCATATCAGAAAACTTCAGCGTTCCTTTGTAAAAACTGTACGGTAAGGTAAGTCCCTGTGAATCTTCAATAATGCCGTATTCACCGAACAGAAGGATTTTTGCGTAAAATAATGGATTAGTCATAGTTTAATTTAATCCGTTGATTTTCAGTTGCAAAGTTATTAAATATTTAACGGACTCACAACATTCAAATATTAACAAAATTTAAGCCACTTTATTTTGAATTTTTCAACATCAATTCTATGCCTTCTCTTTTCCCACTTTTACTTTCAAAAACCTGATCAATACCAGTCCCAAAAAGAAAAACAGCGACATTGACAATGCTGCGAACCGCATGTTATGGTATTTATCGATCATTGTGGCAAAAATAAAAGTTCCTAAAATAATGGCTAATTTTTCCAAAACATCATAAAAACTGAAAAATGTAGTATTATCCATGGAATCTTCCGGCAAAAGTTTGGAGTAAGTGGAACGCGACATGGCCTGCAAACCACCCATTACCAAACCGATAATTCCTGCGATTCCGTAGAACTGATATTCGACATTCGGATTTTCCTTATTAAGATAATATGCTGATAAACAAGCAACGATCCAAAGCGAAATCGCAATAGAAATCACATTTTTGTTTCCAATTTTCTTCGATAACCACGAGAAAAATAACGCACCAATAATCGCTTCAATCTGAATCAGCAATAGTGTTAAGATTAATTTGTCCTGCTGAAGATTTATTTCGCTTTTTCCGAACAGCGTTGCCATTAAGAAAATCGTCTGCATTCCGACGCTGTAAAAGAAAAAGCTGGAAAGGAAAAACTTTAAATTCCGGTCTGCAAAAAGTGTTCTTCCCACTTTGAAAAGTTCGTGAAAACTTTCTTTAGCAATATCACTGTAAAAGTTGAAATTATCTTTCAAAACCACCCAAAAGCCTCCTTGCTCCTCGTGTTTTTTGAAAATATTTTTATAATTCAGCAAAACCAGGTCTTTCGGAAGCTGCTCTTTCACATTCCCGAACTGCGGCAAATGTTTGAAGGTATACTGCGAAAACCCAAACCACCAGGCCCCTGTGAGTAAGAAAGAAATTCTGGTATATAATTTAGCTTCCTCAGGAGTCTGCGCAAATACCTGAATCAGAACCAGGCAAATTACCACCAATACTACAGAACCTATATAACCATAAACGTAACCTTTGGCTGAAAGCGCATCCTGTTTGTCGCGAGTGGCAATATCGGGAAGAAAGGAGTTATAGAAGACCAAACTGCCCCAAAAACCTACACTCGCTGTAATGCTGAAAAGAAGTCCCAGAAAAACATTCTGCATGCCTGTAAACATCGCCAGTCCCATACATGAAGTAGCTCCCAGATAGCAGAAAAACTGAAGAAACGATTTCTTATTCCCAATTGTATCCGCCAAAGACGACAAAATGGGGGAAAGCAGAACAACGATTAAAAACGAAATCGTGAGTGAATAACCGTAAATCGCATCCGGCTGATATTCTTTCCCAAATATGGTGATCATGTGTCTCACAGGCACTTTGATCCATTTTCCGGTCTCCTGTACATACTCGCTTTTTTCTGACATGGTTGTTAGAATCGAATAGTAAATCGGAAAAATTGTGGAAGTAATAACAAGGGAATATACTGAATTTGCCCAATCATACAAAGCCCATGCTTTCATGATTTTCGGGTTGTTCTTGATGTTCTGAGTCTGTAAATTTTCGTTTTCAGGCATGTGAAAAATATAATTAGTGGAACAAAAATAAAAAAACCATTAAGAATCTGATGAAAAAATTCATTAATAATTCTTAATGGCTGATTTAAAAGTTATTTGGTTTTAAACATTCTCGATAACAATCGCGCTTGCTCCGCCTCCACCGTTGCAGATTGCAGCAGCACCGTATTTTCCGTTGTTCTGTTTAAGGATGTTGATCAAACTGACAATAATTCTTGAACCTGAGCTTCCAAGCGGGTGGCCAAGGGCAACCGCACCTCCGTTAACATTTACTTTGCTGGCGTCAAGACCTAAAATTTTATTGTTCGCCAAGCCAACTACTGAAAAAGCTTCATTGAATTCAAAGAAGTCAATATCTGAAATTTCAAGACCTGCTTTTTTTAAAGCAATAGGCAATGCTTTGGAAGGAGCTGTCGTAAACCATTCCGGTTCCTGTGCTGCATCGGCGTAAGAAACAATTTTCGCTAAAGGTTTCAGACCTAATTCTTCCATTTTCTCTTTAGACATTAAGACTAAAGCTGAAGCACCGTCATTCAGTGTGGAAGCATTTGCTGCGGTTACTGTTCCGTTTTCTTTCTGGAAAACAGTTGGTAAAGTACCAATTCTGTCAAAGTTTACCGATTTATATTCTTCATCTTCAGAGAAAATAACCGGGTCACCTTTTCTCTGCGGAATTTCTACTGAAACAATTTCATCATTGAATTTACCTTCACTCCAGGCTTTTGCGGAACGTTTGTAAGACTCGATGGCAAAGTTATCCTGATCTTCTCTTGTAATTTCGTATTTCGCGGCGCATTTTTCTGCGCAAACTCCCATGTGAACTTTATTATAAACATCAGTCAATCCGTCTAGCAACATTCCGTCCAACATTTTCACATCGCCTAATTTGGTTGCGTTTCTGGCGTTAAAATAATGCGGCACTGAAGACATATTTTCCATTCCACCGGCAACGATGATATCCTGGTCGCCAGATTTTATTGACTGTGCTGCCATCATCACGGCTTTCATTCCGGAAGCACAAACCTTATTGATGGTTGTAGACGGGGTTTCGTTTGATAAGCCTGCTCCCAATGCTGCCTGACGGGCCGGAGCCTGGCCTTCCCCTGCCTGCAAAACATTTCCCATATAAACTTCCTGAACCAATTTCGGATCAAGACTGATTTTGTCTAAAGCACCTTTTATGGCTGTTGAACCTAATTTTGTAGCCGGAACCATTGACAAACTTCCCATAAAGCTTCCCATAGGAGTTCGGGCTGCGGATACGATGAATACTTCTTGCATGTTATGTTTTTAATATTTTTAATACGGCAAATTACAAAAAAAAACACAGTTCCAGTGAACTGTGTTTTCATTTATTATAAAAGGAATTTTTAATGTTTTAAATCGGCAACATCTTCCGGATTATGCTTGTGCTTAAACATTATCGCAAACAGTATTGCAACAACTAATGCATAAAGCGAAAAAACAAGCCATATCTCATGCCACATCTTGTCGCCGTTCGCATGCGTAAAATATTTCTGAATCATCCAGCCACTGGCCAAACTTCCCATGATAGCACCGAAACCATTCGTCATCATCATAAATAAACCCTGAGCAGAAGAACGGATTTTATAATCTGTAGTGGTTTCAACGAAAAGGGAGCCCGAAATATTAAAGAAATCAAAAGCCATCCCGTAAACGATGCATGAAAGAATAATCATTCCTAAACCGAGACCCACCGGAACTCCGTAAGCAAATAATCCGAAACGCAATACCCAGGCAAACATGGAGATCAGCATCACGTTCTTAATACCGTATTTTTTCAAGAAGAATGGAATTGCAAGAATGAAAAGTGTTTCCGAAATCTGCGAAATCGACATTATCAGTGTGGACCTTTTTACGACAAAACTCTCAGCATATTCGGGGATTTTACCGAAATCTGAAAGATAAGTATCACCATACATATTGGTCAACTGTAAAGCCGCTCCCAGGAAAAGTGAAAAAAGGAAGAAAAGAGCCATTTTGTAATCCTTCAAAAGCGAGAAGGCATTGAGCCCTAATTTCTCGGACAAGGTTGCATCTTTTGAAATTAAATTCTGAGGTGGGCATTTTGGCAGTGTAAAGGCATAAATACCTAAAACAATCGCAAAAACTGCCGCGATATAAAACTGGTTTCCTGAATCTTTATTTCCCGAAAGATTGGTGATCCACATAGCAGCAATAAAGCCAATTGTTCCCCAAACCCTGATAGGCGGAAATACTTTAACCACATCAAAATTATTGTTTTTCAGGATGTAATATGCAATGGAGTTTGATAGAGAAATGGTAGGCATATAGAACATCATCGCTATAAGCATTACCCAGAAGAAGTTTTCAGGTGTTGTAATTTGAGGAAGAAAAAAGAGGGTAATTCCATAAAGAATATGCAGGATCCCATAAAGCCTTTCTGCATTAATCCACCGGTCTGCAATAATCCCTGTGAGAGCAGGCATAATGATGGAAGCAATTCCTAACGTGGCAAAAACTTTTCCAAATTCTTCACCGCCCCATTGTTTTGTGCCGAACCAATAAACACCGATGGTAATCAGCCATGCGCCCCAAACAAAAAACTGCAGGAAGCTTACAATGGTAAGTCGTAATTTCAAATTCATAATTTATTTATAATAATTTTTATTCAATTTTTTTATTTCGTCTTTTTATTTCCTGCTGCAATTCCATCGCTGCATCAAAATCTTCATCTTTAACAGCATCTTCCAATAATTTCTGTAAATCTTCCAAAGTTAAAGAAGCCAAATCTCCTTCAGAAGCAACTTCGGAATTTTCTTGAGCTATTGAAGGCTCATCAAGTTCAAGAAGGATTCCGGCTTCACTCAGGACTTGTGAGGTGGTATAAATGGGCGCATCAAAACGCACTGCCATTGCCACTGCATCCGAAGTGCGGGCATCCAAAATGAGTTCTTCTCCGTTTGAATTATTTTTGAAATTGATATTAGAAAAAAATACGCCGTCAATAATTTGATAAATGATAACGGAAGTAAGGGTGAAGTTCGCAGAAACCACAAATTTTGAAAATAAATCGTGGGTTAGCGGTCTGGGCGGATGAATGTCTTTCTCCAATCCTAAAGAAATTGACTGTGCTTCGAAATTTCCTATTACTACGGGTAATTTTACGTTGGTTTCCTCGTGTTCCAAAAGGAGTGCATAAGCTCCGGATTGCGTTTGGCTATAAGAAATTCCGCGTATGATTAATCTTTTGTAATCCATAGCTACAAATATAATTGATTTTTTAGATTCAACATTTTATTTTTAATTATAAATTAAAAATATTTCTCTAAAAACGACAATTATCATCTATGTTTGCGGAATTCGATGTGTATTGATATTAATGTGAAACTGGCAGCCTTTTTCGGAGCTGCTTTTTTTAAATTCGGCATTCAGATAACGGATCCGGGAATCTACATTGCTCAAGCCGATTCCGTGGTAACTTTTGCCCAGTTCAAAACCTTTTCCATTATCTTTAATCATGATACTGATGCAAGGGGATTGATGCGCAATGGTAACTTCCGCTTCCGTGGCCTCAGCATGGTTTACCACATTATTTATCAGCTCCTGTACGATTCTGTAAATATGGGTTTCGGCAGTTTTGCTGAGTTCGATTTTGTCACCCGAAAATTCGAATTTAATTTTTATTCCATAAAGATTTTCAACCTTTAAACACATATTTTCCAGCGCGGCAATAAGGCCGAAATTGGTAATGGACGAAGGAGAAAGGTTGTGGGAAATCTCTCTTATCTGGAGGCTCGATTTATCAATGATTTCCGTTAACTCCTTTAAAATTCCAACATTTTCGGGGTTTCGGTTCTTCAGATTTAAATAAGCCAGATTGAACTTTATAGCCGATAAATCTCCCGCAATACCGTCATGAAGTTCCTCAGCTATTCTTTTTCTTTCCTTCTCTTCCCCTTCCAGCAAACCGTGCAGTTTGCCGATCTGCTGTCTGTGTTTATGCTTGATTACCTGATGTTCTATTCTGTTTTTTTCATCGTTAATGAGCTTTATTTTATAGGCTAAACCAAGACTAAAAAAAATGGTTTCAATAATGTTTCCGATAAAGAAAAACATAATTGGGTTCTTCATATGCAGTGACGGAACAAAACTTCCCACTAACGCAACCAGCGCACACCCTACAAAAGCGAAAACCCCGGTGAGAAAAAAGTATTTATGCTTACCGGAATGCGTGATGGTTTTAAGCACCGACAAAACAAAGACCAAAAGCATTAACGGTACAAAAATGTAAAGATACAGTGACACAAAAAGATCTGAATTTTTCAGGGTATAACTTAAAAATGCGAAAACCAAAAACAAGGCAAAAATAAATTTGAGAAACAACATCACCCGGCCGAAAAATTTCTTAGTACGGCGGTCTAAATCAAGGAAATAAAGTGCAAATATGGTATAGAAAGTATAGAAAACGATCTGTATTAAAAAATTCACAATCTGTGTGAAAACGATAGCGTTGGCGTGCCCTAAAAACCGCATCATGAAGCCTTCGAAACTGTCATAAATGCCATCACTCCGACTCAGCACATAAATGATGAGGAAGATATTGTACAGTGCGTAATATTTGAAACTGTTGGCTCTCAGATAAATAAAAATCACACTGCTTATAATAATAAAAAGCAGCTGAAATGATATTGCCATGTTCTACACGAACATTTCCATCACTAAAATTTTAATTCACATTTGGTTTATACTAAATTAGTCTTTTTTTCAATTGATTCAGTTATTATTTTAATTTCCCTAAAATGCCTTAAAAACAAAAAGCCGGAATTAAAATTCCGGCTTTTCAGTTTATTATAAAAAGATATTCAAATTATCCTTTCAGCGCTTTGATTTTCTGAGTCAGTTCAGGTATAATCTGGAAAGCATCTCCAACTACGCCATAGTCGGCAGATTTGAAGAACGGTGCTTCAGGATCACTGTTGATGACCACGATTGTTTTGGAGGAATTTACTCCCGCCAAATGCTGTATCGCTCCGGAAATTCCCACCGCGATATACAGATTCGGAGAAATTGCTTTTCCGGTCTGTCCAACGTGTTCTGCGTGCGGTCTCCAGCCAATATCTGAAACCGGTTTCGAACATGCTGTTGCCGCGCCCAAAAGACTGGCAAGATCTTCGATCATTCCCCAGTTTTCCGGAGCTTTCATTCCACGGCCTGCGGAAACTACTATTTCTGCTTCTTTCAAATCTAATTTTCCGGAGCTTTGTTCGTGAGAAATCACTTTGGTATCTTCATTGGCTACGGATAAGTTTTTCACTTCTTCAGTTCCTGCAGCCGGATTTTCTTTTACCCCGAAAGCATTTTGAGAAACAGTTACAATTACTCCCTGTGCATCAGCTTTTGCGTGCATAAATCCTTTTCCGGAAAAGGCTCTTCTTTTCACCTGAAAAGGGGAAATACTTTCCGGCGCTTCCAAAACATTGGTGATTAATGAATAATCGTTCATGATTGCCAACATTGGAGCTATGGAAGAAGCATCAGTAGTATGAGGAAATACAATAATATTTCCTTTTGCCACTTCATTTACTGCCTGTGCATAAGCTTTTGCGCTGAAGTTTTTCAAACCGTCATCTTTAATATTGATCACGTTGTTTGCGCCATATTTATACAAAAGATCCGAAGAATCTGATGGATTTACGGTAATTGCACTCACGGTTTCCCCCATTTTATCTGCAATTGCTTTTGCATAAGAAACAGCTTCAAAAGCTGCTTTTTTATAAATTCCGTTTATATTTTCTGCGTATACGAATACTGCCATTTTTTGAAATTTTAAATGTTGAATTTTAAATTAAATCACTTTTGCTTCTTCATGAAGTAATCTTACCAACTCGTCAAGATGATCAGCAGCAACCATTTTCACAGCCGCTCTCGCCGGAACCGAATCATAAGAAACCCCTTCTACTCTTACTTCGGAAGACACTGCTTCCTGAATATGCAAAGGTTTTGTTCTTGCAGACATAATTCCTCTCATATTCGGGATGATTAAATCTTTTTCATCCACCATTCCTTTCTGTCCCGCGATAACTGCCGGAAGTTTTACAGAAATTGTTTCTTTACCACCTTCGATTTCACGAACTGCAGTAGCTTCAGAACCGTTTACTTCCAAACCAACACACGCATTTACAAATGGCTGGTTCAGCAACTGAGCTACCATACCAGGAACCGCTCCACCATTATAATCAATCGATTCTTTTCCGCAAAGAATTAAATCGTATCCTCCGTTTTGGGCGATGTTTGCGATTTCTTTTGCTACAGAAAAACTGTCTTTAGGTTCAGCATTTACTCTTACTGCATCATTTGCTCCGATTGCCAAAGCTTTTCTGATTACCGCTTCAGTGGCAACATCTCCCACGTTTACCACCGTTACGGTTGCACCCTGAGATTCCTGTAGTTTAATTGCCTTTGTTAAAGCAAACTCATCCAACGGATTGATTACCCACTGAATTCCGTTTTTGTCGAAAGCAGATTTGTCCGCCGTAAAATTAATTTTTGAAGTAGTATCCGGAACACTACTGATACAAACTAATATTTTCATGTTTAATTTATTTTAATTTTTTAATTCACATTCACCCTGTGGTTTCCTGTGATAAAATGGAATGTTTTAATTTTTGCTAAGATAAAAAATTAAATATTATGCATGCATAGTATTACTCACATTTTATATTTTATACATAATTTAACTGTTTGGTTTCGACGGCCTAACCTCTATTTTACTTGGAAGCGTGCGAGGATTCATTTTAAACAGATCCATTACCAGCTCTCCGATATCTTCCGGCTGTATTTTCCAGGCGTCTTTTTCTGACGGTTCATTTCCATTAAAATTGGTGGAAACTGAGCCCGGCATAATCGTAGAAACTTTGATATTATATTTTCTTAAATCGATCATTGCTGCCTGGGTAAAGCCTACGACCCCAAATTTTGAAGCATTATAACCCGAACCGTTTTCAAAGAAATTTGTTCCGGCCAAACTTGCAATACTGATAAAATAACCTTCAGATTTCTTCAGTTCCTTAACCGACGCTTTTAAAGTGTGGAAAACCCCGCTAAGATTGGTGTCAATCATATCATTCCACTCCTCCAATTCAAGTTCATCCACCGGTTTGAAAACGCCTAATCCCGCATTCGCAACCACATAATCTAATCGTCCGAATTTTTTTATTATTTCTGAAACGGCATTTTTTTCATCGTCAAAATTCTTAACATCAGAAGCAATTCCGAAAACTTTTGTATCATCTTCCGATAAAATTCTTGCTGCCTCTTCCGCATCTTCCTGTACTCTTCCTGAAACGGCAACTCTAATTCCGTTTTGCAGTAAAACCTGCGCAACTCCAAAACCAATACCTTTGGTTCCGCCTGTGATATAAGCCACTTTATCTTTCATCTGTTCATTGTATTTATGGTTAAAAAAATGCCTCCAACGAGGCATTTTATAGTTTTATCCTTTAGAATAATTTTCAAAGAAAAGCGGAATACTTTCAATTCCTTTATAGAAATTAAATAATCCGTAATGTTCGTTTGGTGAGTGAATCGCATCAGAATCCAAACCGAATCCCATCAACACCGATTTCGCTCCCAAAACCTGCTCGAACATCGCTGTAATTGGGATACTTCCGCCGCTTCTGTAAGGAAGAACTTCTTTACCGAAAGCGGTTTCCATCGCTTTTTTAGCAGCCCGGAACTCTTTCGTATCGCTTGGCAGAACGTAAGGCATTCCTCCATGATGAGGATTTACCTTTACTTTCACGTTTGCAGGAGCTATTTTCTCGAAATATTTGGTGAATTTTTCTGTGATTTCATCCGGAGTCTGATAAGGCACCAAACGCATTGAAATTTTCGCAAATGCTTTTGACGGAATAACTGTTTTTGCACCTTCACCGGTATAACCGCCCCAAATTCCGTTGCAGTCTAAAGTTGGACGGATCGAAGTTCTTTCTAAAGTAGTGTAACCTTTTTCGCCTTCCACTCCATTTAAACCGATTGATTTTTTGAAACCTTCAGGATCATCTTTCAGTTTGTTCATTTCAGTTCTTTCTTCATCAGAAACCACATCTACATTATCATAAAACCCGTCGATGGTAATATGTCCGTCTTCGTCAATTAAATTGGCAATCATCCGCGAAAGCACATGAATCGGATTAGGAACTGCTCCTCCATAAAGCCCGGAATGCAAATCTCTGTTCGGTCCTTCCACTTCCACTTCTACATAACTCAATCCGCGCAAACCTGTGGTAACCGTTGGCTGCTCGTTGGAATAAATGTGCGTATCAGAAATTAAAATCACATCACATGAAAGCTTTTCTTTGTTTTCATTCACGAAAGCTTCCAGACTTTTCGAACCTACTTCTTCTTCTCCTTCCAGAATAAATTTAACATTGCAAGGTAAAGTGTTGGTTTTCATCATCGCTTCAAAAGCTTTCAGATGCATGAAAAACTGGCCTTTGTCATCTGCTGAGCCTCTTGCGAAAATAGCACCTTCAGGGTGAATTTCGGTTTTCTCAATATATGGTTCGAAAGGTGGTTTTGTCCAAAGCTCCAATGGATCAGGCGGTTGCACATCATAATGCCCATAAACCAAAACAGTTGGTAAATTTTTATCTAATATTTTCTCCCCGAAAACAATTGGGTAGCCTTTTGTTTCGCACACTTCTACCTGATCAGCTCCTGCATCTTTCAGGAACTTTGCTACTTCATCCGCACATTTCAAAACTTCATCTTTATAAGCAGGATCAGCGGAAATTGACGCAATTTTCAACAGTTCAAAAAGTTCATCAACAAAGCGCTGTTTGTTTTCCTGAATGTAATTTAACGTTTCTTGCATTTTATTTTTTTATTAAAAATTATTAAAATCGAACTTTGTAAAAATAAAAAAAATGTCCCGCAGAAGCAAGACATTTTAGCAGTTTATATTAAACTTGATTTTTATTTTCCAGAATTTGCAGCAGCGGGTTTTGCTTCCACTTTCGCACTGTCAGTTTTCACAGCCGTTTCTTTTGCTCCTGCCAATTTTACAGAATCGTTCTCCGCAACAGTAGTTTCGTGAGTTGCAGCAGGCATTCCGTCACCATGAATCACGTCATCGCTGTATCTTTCTGCACCTTCTTCCATTTTAAGAACTCCTTTATTAGAACCGGCCTGAATTTTTTTGCAGCTGATTACCAAACTTGCAAGCGCAACACCTAAAATAATTTTTTTCATAAGTAAAATCTATTGTTTTTTACAGGTCATATGCAATCGCTGAATTTCCACCGTTGTTAACTTTTATATATTGTGGCGATTTCATATAAAATTTTTGATTGCCCAAAAGTAAGAAATATTACTATTTACCACAAAAAATTTGAATCTTTTCTAAACAGATTTCAAAATAATTTTCCCCTTCTGGGTTTGAGTGAAAATTAAATACGCATTTCCGCCATCGTGGATTTTATATTTTTTCTTAATTTCTTCGGGCGACAAAGGATGGTTTTTGGAAACAATATTGAACTTTTCTCCCTTTCTGATTTGTTTTGCATCGATAATTTCAACTTCCAAATTTCTTCCCGGAAATGATGGTAACCGTTCATCAGAAGTATAAAAATGGGAATTCGGATGAAGTTTTTTTACATTGAATTTTTCAGAAACCAGATTAAAACCACCCGATTTCAAAACTGCATTATTCGGGATATAAAGAAACTGCAAAGGTTCTGAAAATTCTGAAACAGCCGTTTTTTCCTCTTTAAAATTAAAATTGAATTCAGCATCTTTGCTTTCAAGATTAATGCAGGAAATTTCTACATTTTCGGGTTTTGTTGCTGAAGTAATGAAGACCAAAAGTTCTTTCACTTCGTTTTTTACGGCAATAATTTGAATTTTTGATATGAAATCCAACACTGAAATCAAATAAGAAATATCAATTAAAGGCGAAAGCTTGATGATGATTTGGTCTGAAATCAGGCTTAATTTATTTTGAATTTCGAGTAAATTTGGAGACAGATCTTCGAGGAGAAACTTCTTGTTTTTATGATCGTCACGCCGCGCCGGATCGAGATAAACCAAATCAAATTTCTCTGCATTTTTTTCTAAAAAAGTTTCTAAATTTTCATTGATGAAATTGGCTTTTCTACCCAAAACTTCCCAGTTATGTTTCACAATCTCCAAAAGCTCCGGATTCTGCTCCAATAAAGTAACTTCGTCAAAATTTTTAGACAAAAAATAAGCGTCAATCCCAAAACCGGAAGTCAAATCGATGAACGTTCTGCCTTTCAGATTTTTGGCCTTAAATTCTGCTGTCGACTGTGATGAAGCCTGCTCCAAATTAAGATTCGGCGGAAAAACAATATGCTCTTTATTTAAGAAAGGAAACTTTTTCTGCGCGACTTTTTTCCCTTTAATCTGCTGAACAATTTCAGCCATCGTAACCTCAGAAAACGGCGGTTTCTTTAACAACAAAGAATGCAAATCGGCATTTAGATTTGCATTGATATAGTTTTGGATGTCATCTCCCACAGATTTCACTGATTTACACTGATTCAATTGATGTAACCGTTGATTTTTCTATAAATACTTTTATCAATATAATCTGTATTAAAATTTACAAGAATTCCCAATTTCAAACCTGTTAATTTCAGATATGTTAAAAGTTGTTTATGGTGAACGTTTTTAATCTCTTCTATTGATTTTATTTCTATAATGACTAAATTTTCAACAATGATGTCAGCAATGAAACTTGAGTCAATCGTTAAATCTTTAAAATGTATTGGTATTGGCACCTGAGTTTGAACTTTAAGCCCTCTTGTCTGCAAATCGTGCGATAAAATTTTTTCATAAACTTTTTCTAACAAACCAGGACCAAGTTCATTATAAACATCAAAAATAGATTTTCGAATTAGGAAACTTATCTCATTCTCATTCATATAGATTGTTGTAGATCTGTGAAATCTGTGGGAGAAACTTATTCGAACATTTCCGCGAGTCTCACAGGTTTGATGACCGATGAATCATACATTTCTTCTACAGATTTTGTTTTATCGAGTTTTGGATAAAGATTCACACCGATTAATTTCAGCTTTCCTTCTTCCACCCATTTTTGCTCTTCCACGGCCTGATCATAGATTTTTTTCTGAATAACACCGCTTTTCAACAATTCTGAATACCCTCCGGCTTCTTCAATTTCAAGAAATAATTTCCAGGATTTATCGGCAAACTGCTTTGTGATATTTTCAATATAATAACTTCCGTTTCCGGCATCATCAAAGACATTGATGATACTTTCATAAGCCAAAACAATCTGCTGTTTGAAAGAAATTTCTTCTGAAAGTGTATTCGGATTTTCAATTCTGAAATCATTGCTGAAAACCGCATCCGCACCGCCAATCATTGCTGAAGAAACCTCTAAAGTGGAACGGATCAAATTATTTTCAGGATCTTTTATCGATTTGTTTCTCAAAGATGTTTCTGCAAAAATGTATGGAATTTCATCAAGTCCAAATTCTTTTGAAAGCTGGTTGAATAATAGTTTAAAAGCTCTTATTTTAGCAATTTCAAAGAAATAATTTCCGCCGACAGCAAATCTGAAAACTAATTTTTTCAGAATTTCTGCACCGAAAAGTTCGGTTAAATCTTTGGTTTTTGCCAACGCAATTCCCAGTTGTTGGTAAATTGCAGCACCGGCATTCTGATGAAGTGAGACATCAACACAGATATTTCGGTCGAAATTTTTTGCTAAAAGTTCTTTCCCGAGCTGTTCATTTATAATTCCTTTTTTATCCTCAGAAAAAATATCGATTAAACTGAAATACCGGTTAGTTTCCTCTACCGAAATATGTTCAGCCAAATCTTTATTATTGATAAAAACAGTTTTTTCTTCTAAATTTTCAACATTTTCATTCAGCAAAAATGCGAAAACATTCTCTTCTAAATCTTCCTGATATTTGGCCACTAAATTCGTTGATTCTTCAACTTTCGGTAAATTCTTTAAAGGCTTGGGAACAGCATCATAATAAGGCTTCACTTCAATCCCCTCAAGATTTTCTTTGGACAGAATACCGTAAATATCCTTAGTTTTCAGTTGTTTCTGAACCAAACTTTCCCACTCTTCGATTGATACTTTTGCGAACATTTCTTATTGTGTTTTTTTCAGGTTTGTACTGTCGACAACTAAAATGAAGATTTCTTCGTTCGGTTTTTTCATGAAATAGTTTTCCCTCGCGAATTTCTCTTTTTCAGATTTGTTGTTCATCAGTTTTTTGTAAAAATCATCATTTTTCCGGTATTCTTCCTTATAATAAGCAAGCTGCTGCTCGTACTTTTTTATTTCACCGTTCAGTTCATTTACCACCAGAAAAGAGGTATTATCAAAAAATACCATCCATACCAAAAACAGAAAAACTGTAATAAAATATTTGTTCAGGACATATTTCTGAAAAAATTTAAACGCCGGGGTTTTAGGTTTAATGTCTTTAATTAAATCTTTCATTTCCATGTGATTATAATTTTTAAAGATAAACGGAATTCCTGAATTATGTGCAATTAATGCGTTTTTTTCAGCGTATTGTTAATCACCGTGGAAAGAAAATCAATTGCAACGGTATTTTGCTTCATATTCGGAACGATAAGGTCGGCTTCGTTTTTTGAAGGCTCTATAAATTCCTGATGCATTGGCTTCAAAGTGGTTTGATAACGGTGCAGAACTTCCTGCAGATCACGGCCTCTTTCCTGGGTATCGCGACGTATTCTTCTGATCAATCTTTCGTCCGAATCAGCATGAACAAACACCTTCAGATCATATTCTTTTAAAAGTTCAGAATTGGTTAAAACCAGAATTCCTTCAACGATTAAAACATTTTTAGGTTCAATTAAAACATGATCACCGGTTCGGGAATGCGTAACAAACGAATAAAGCGGCTGCTCGATATTTTCGCCGTTTTTCAGAGCCTTTACATGCTTAATCAGCAAATCAAAATCAATGGATTTCGGGTGATCATAATTCAAAACCTCTCTTTCGGAAAGAGTAAGCTGCTGATTATCATGATAATAATTATCCTGCGAGAGAACATTAACGCCTTCTGCGTTAAGTTGTTGAAGAATTTTGTTTACAACAGTAGTTTTTCCAGAGCCTGTGCCGCCTGCAATTCCGATAACGAGCATAAATTTTTGTTTGTGCAAAGATAGAGTTTTGCGTGAATCCTCAGAAAATTTAAACAAGGAATTTCGAAGTTAAATTTTAAATATTAACCTTTTTTCTCGATCCCCAGAACAAAATAAATTACCGCGCTCACCCGTGCTAAAAATTCGCGCGACTGATTTCTGTAATAACTCTGGTTACTCAGAACGTCCTGCGCATCGAAACCCAAAGCATTCATATCGTTATTACGCGCATAAAAAAGTGCCCGGAGATTATGGAAACCCTGGGAAACGATAATCACGTTATTTTGGTGGTAAACATTTTTACAGTTACTGATGCTTGCCTGGGTTTTGAAACCTTTCGGATCTTCTGTGATGATGTTTTCCGGAACGCCTTCCTGATAAACCAGATAATTTTTCATCGCCGAAGGTTCGTCATACCCTTTGCTTTTTTCTCCGCTTACAATGATTTTCTTAATTTTTCCGTGATGATAAAGCAATGCTGTAGCTTCCATTCTTTTGGTAAAATACGGATTGGAAACCCCAGATTTCATTCTCGGCGAAGTTCCCAACACCAGCGCGGTTTCCCGAGGCGGAATCTTAGAAATACGGGTAAAAGTTCGTCCATTGGTTAACGCAACAACCCAGACATTTGCCAAAATCATCAGCAAAACAGCAATTTCAACCGAGGTGAAAAATGATTTTAATATGTCTAAAATTCTTTTCAGCAATTGGTGTTGATTTAAATCAAATCAAAATTAACTTTTATTTTTTTACTCAAAACTACCGACATGCAGGCGAGGATTTTTCCCGATTTTTCTTCTTTCTCCGTTAAATATTCATTTTCCAGAAGCTCTACTTCGCCTTCTTCCAAGATACATTCGCAGCTGCCGCAGATCCCCGATTTACAGGAATAAGGAACCGGAAAACCCTGAATTAAAAGCTGCTGTAAGAGTTTTATTCTGTTATCATTCAGCTGTGTTGAATAATTTTTGCTGAACAGCCTAAAATCTACTTCGATATCTTCCACCAAAGGGAAGTCTTTTTCCTGAGGATAAATATCTTCATTATATTCCTCAAACAGTTCAAAATGAATATTCTTCTTCCGAATTCCGTTGTTATAACAGGCATTTGCAAGGGATTTTATCATTTCACCTTTTCCGCAGATCAGCACTTCATCTACCGCATCCCAAATCGTGCTTTCTTCGTCTGTATCGTCCAGATGCAGAATCTGGTTGATGATTAATTTCAGTTTTCTTTCGTCCAGTCTGCCGTGAAACAGATTATCTGTGGTAGGTTCCTGCGAAAAGAAATAGAAAATCTGCAGTCTTTCGCCGTATTTTTTCGCCAATGCATCGAGCTCGTTTTTAAAAGCAATTTCCTCAGTTTTCCGGTTGCCGTAAAAAAGAAAAAGCCTTGTGCGCGGTTCTGTATGAAGAATATTTTTAAAATGACTGATCAGAGGTGTAATTCCAATTCCGCCGGCAAAACCAATAATTGTACGGAATTCATGCGGTTTTGATATTAAGGTAAACCGGCCTTTCGGTTCCGAAACTTCAACTTCATCGCCTACTTCGAAGTCATCATATAGATCTTTCGTGGAACTTTCTTCGTTGTTGATCTTAATTCCCAAAGAAATTTTCCCTTCAAAGGGCGCGGAAGTCATTGAAAAATCATTCTGAAAAACTTCTCCTTTTGAAAGGTATTTCACAGTAACATATTGTCCTGCCTGAAACTTATAATGCGCTTTCAGCAATTCGGGAATTTCGAATTCCAAAGCGAAGGTGTTTTTGGTCAGTTGTTGCTTTTTCGCTAATTTTAGCAGGTGAAATTCGGCTTGTCTTGCCTTAGGTAAAAGATTTTCCATATCAAATATGATTCAAAAATAATAAAAATAAAATGAAAAAATTAGTTTTAAGTATGATGGTTTTAGCAGCGGTTTCCGCCTGTAAGAAAGAAGCCAAAATCTCAGAAAACGAGGACAGCACGCTGACTGATTCCGTTACCGTTCCTGAGTCAAACGAAGTTTCAGAAGCCGTGATTCCGTTTAAACAGATTGAACTGAACACGGATCAGACTTCAAAAATTCTCGCAAAACAAAACAACGATACTTTATATGTAACTAATTTTTTCGCTACCTGGTGCGGCCCGTGCATGAGAGAAATGCCTCATTTTAAAGAAAAAATGGCAGAACTGAGTACCCAGCCGGTAAAATTCACTTTTATAAATCTGGATCCGAAAGAAGATTGGGGAACTAAAGTAAAAGACTTTGCTGAAAAGAATAACCTGTCCAAAAATATCGTGCTCGTCGACGGCGAAAAACTGACGCCCGAATTTTTCCACTCCAATTTCAAGCAGTGGGATGGCGGATCTATTCCATTTACTTTTATGAGAAAAGGCGATAAAACCGATGAAACCGTGGGAATGATGAGCAAGGAAATGTTGAGCGAAAAGATTAATTCATTTAAATAATTTTTTAAGTGAATTTGAGATGATAAAAAATTGTAGAATTATTTCACTAATATCTTATTTTTTTATATTCTTAATGGGAAGCATGATTGCAATACCGTTAGGTCTAATCTTAATTTTTTCCTTTTTTGATTTAAACGATTTAAAATGGACCATTTATGGAATTCTTGGATTGGTTTTCTTAATTTTTACCTTAAATAGAAAGATTACGGAAACAATATTTGCATTGAATATTCTATCTTTCATATTACTCCTAATTCCCATTGGTAACCGTTTAATTTTATACTCCTGGAAATGGTTTAATTTTCCGCTATTTTATATACCATTATCATTGTTTATAATTTTTTATACCCTTTCATTAATATTAGAATATCAAAATTTGAAGAATAATATGCCTAAATCTTTTTAAAGTGTCCAAAAACTTCAAACTAATTTGTCTGCTCATTATAAGCGGAATTATAATTTCGATTATAATTAACCTGAACATAGGGTTTATGAAATTAGGATTTTTGGATTTCATTTCATCAAATTCTGATAACTCACAAATCGCACAACTTCGCATCAACCGTGTCTTAGCAATGCTTTTGGCGGGAATTTCAATTCCGACTTCAGGTTTTCTTTTGCAGGAATATTTTCAGAATCCTTTGGCCGGACCTTCAGTTTTGGGAATTACTTCAGTGGCGAGTTTAAGCGTCGCATTTTATATCTTTTTTTCTCAGGATTTAGTGCTTCCGGAATTCCTTCAAAACAGTTTCCTTAGTATTTCGGCGATTGGCGGAAGTTTGGTTTTAATGTTAATTTTACTGGCATTTTCCAACCGTTTTCAGGATAAATCATTCCTGATTATTTTCGGATTTTTGGTATCTGCTTTGGCGGGAGCAGTCGTTTCAATCCTCCAATTTTATGCTGAAAACCAAAGTCTGAAAAATTATATTTTGTGGAGTTTCGGCGCGAACAATCAGGTTTCGACGAACCAGATTTGGGTTTTGAGTATCATTGTAATCATAGGATTATTTCTGGGATTTAAATCAATAAAACCGTTAATCGGAAATTCTTTGGGAACATCATATGCTCAAAGTTTGGGAGTAAATTTAAACCAGCTGAAATTCCTGGTCATCATCACTTCCTCCCTGCTTTCGGCTTCTGTAACGGCATTTTTGGGACCTATTCTGTTTATCGGAATTGTCGTTCCGCACTTCTGCAGAATGATTTTCAATCCCGCAAAACTTTGGCAGCAATGGATTCTGAATATGTTTTTAGGAATATTCATTATGGAATTTTTCTCGATTATTTCCGAATTATCGCAGTTTCCATTAAATGTGATCACCTCATTATTTGGAATTCCGGTAATTTTGGCAATGATGATGAGTAATAAAAGAACCGTTTAGAACAAGATGTTTTTAGAATTAAAAAATACAACGTTTGGTTATAAAACTCCTTTAATTGAAGGCGTTTCAACTTCTTTGAAACCTGGCGAAATTTGTCTTTTAATTGGAAATAACGGTGTTGGAAAAACGACTTTAATCAAAAGTATTCTCAACCAGATTCCGGTTTTGAAGGGCGAAATTTTCCTGCAGAACAAAAAGGTAAAAACACTTTCCAACAAAGAAATCGCAGAACGGGTTGCAGTGGTTTTTTCTAAATCTCAGATTCCGGCAAATTATACGCTGACCGATTTGGTTTCTTTGGGAAAATACATTCATTATCCTTATTATTTTGAATTATCACAAACCGATCAGCAAGAAGTTGAAGAGATTATTGAAAGCTTAAATCTGTCCCAATATAAAAACTTTCCCCTGCAGAAACTATCAGACGGAAACCTTCAGAAAGCTTTTATCGGAAGGGCTTTGGCGCAAAATTCACCGATGATTATTCTGGATGAACCTACAACGCATCTGGACGAGGAAAACAAAATTATCATTCTGAAATTACTCAGAAAATTAGCCAAAACACAAAACAAGCTCATCCTGTTTTCTTCCCACGACTGGCGGTTATCAAAGGAATTTGCAGATAAAATCTGGCTGGTGAACGAGTCAAAATTAGATGCCGGAATTACCGAGGAAATACTCTTGAAGCACAATGAACTGCTCAATCCTCAACTCTTTCATTTTAACTCTGAATTTGTACCTCCAAAAATCACCGCTCCGGTTTTACAGAAAGAAATGCTCTATTCTTTTCTTCAGAAAAACTTCTCCAAAAACCTTTCTAACCTTAAATTTGAGTTTAATGATCGTTTTTGGGAGGTTTCCGCCAATGATTTTCAAAAAAAATGCAGTTCCTTTAAAGAGATTTCAGATTTAATTGAAAACCTTCATTAATTCAGCATTCCCCTAAAACCGTTTAATTTATTATGCATGCATAGTATTATGCATTTCATATTAATTATCGCGTTGATATTCAATACATTACACTATTGCTTAAAAATACTATGCATGCATAGTATTTTTTGTTATATTTGTGTAAATCACATCACCAAAAAAATTATGGAAAACAAGATTGTGGAGAGGGTCGATAATATTGACCTTATTTTGAAATCGACCTGGCTGGCCGTTTCTAAAATGTATTCCGAATTCGCGCAGGATCATGATGCAACTGCAGTTCAGGCACTTACATTGTTGAAAATCGATCCTAAGGAAGGTACTAGAAGTACAAACCTGGGTCCTAAAATGGCTATCGAACCGACGTCTTTAACAAGAATTATTAAACTCCTGGAAGACAACGGCTATATCTACAAAGAAAAAACACCCAACGACAAACGGGAAGTCATTATTAAACTTACCGATAAAGGACTGAACAGCCGGAATTTATCCAAAGAAGTCGTGGTGAATTTCAACAGAAAAGTTGTTGAAAAAGTCACGCCGGATAAAATGGAAATTTTCAAAGAAGTAATGCACGACATTCTGAAAATTGCCAACGAACTGAATAATAAAAATAAAGCATGAGCCGAAAGGTTACATCTGAAAATAAAAATTAACTAAAAAATCAGCAGATGAAAAGAAGAATCAAACACGTTACGGTTCTTGGTTCAGGAATAATGGGAACAGGTATTGCAGCACACTTTGCCAATATTGGCATTGAAGTTCTTCTCCTCGATATCGTCCCGTTTGAACTCAATGAAACCGAGCAGAAAAAAGGATTAACCAGGGAAGACAAAATAGTAAGGAACAGAATAGCTTCCGAAAATTTTGAAAAGCTTAAAAAAGCAAGCCCGGCTCTTTTGTACACCCCGAAATTTGCCGACAGAATCACCGTTGGAAACTTCGATGACGACCTGCAGAAAATTAAAAACACCGACTGGATTATTGAAGTGGTTGTTGAAAGACTCGACATCAAAAAATCGGTGTACGAAAAAATTGAGCAGTTCAGAAAACCCGGAACTTTGGTTTCTTCCAACACTTCGGGTATTCCTATTCACTTTTTGATCGAAGGAAGAAGCGATGATTTCAAGAAATACTTCGCCGGAACACACTTCTTCAATCCGGTAAGGTATCTGCCGCTTTTGGAAATCATTCCGACTCCGGAAACCGATCCTGAAGTCGTGAAATTCTATATGGATTTCGGCGCGAAATTCTTAGGAAAAACTACGGTTTTAGCAAAAGACACTCCTGCATTCATCGCCAACAGAATCGGTGTTTTCTCGATGATGAATCTATTGCACGAGGTAAAAGGTTTAGGCTTGAACGTAACCGATATTGACAAATTAACCGGTCCGGTAATCGGGCGGCCAAAATCAGCAACCTTCAGAACCGCTGACGTTGTTGGATTGGATACTTTGGTTCACGTGGCAAACGGTGTCCGTCAGAGCGGTGCTGAAGCTAATGATTTCAATAATGTTTTTGCGCTTCCTGATTATATCCAGAAAATGGTGGATAATAACTGGTTGGGTTCAAAATCTCAGCAGGGTTTCTACAAAAAAATTAAAAACGCTGAAGGAAAATCCGAAATTCACGGATTGAATCTGGATACCATGGAGTATGAACTTCAGGGTAAATCCAGTTTCCCTACCCTTGAGTTGACTAAAAATATCGACAAACCTCTCGACCGTTTCAAAGTGTTGATCGGTGGAAAAGATAAAGCCGGAGAACTGTACAGAAAATCACTCGGAGCTTTATTCGCTTATGTTTCTCACAAAGTTCCTGAAATTTCTGACGAAGTTTATAAAATCGACGATGCGATGAGAGCAGGTTTCGGTTGGGAAAACGGTCCGTTTGAAATATGGGATGCGGTTGGTGTTCAGAAAGGAATCGAACTGGCTAAAGAAGCAGGTTATGAAGTTTCAGACTGGGTAAAAACTGTTGAAACTTTCTATAAAGTAAACGACGAAGGTCAAAGCATTTATTTCGATAAAAACTCAGGAAACTATAGCAATATTCCGGGTCAGGAAGCATTTATCATTCTTGACAATATCAGAAAAAACAAAATGCTTTGGAGCAATTCAGGTTCCGCAATTCAGGATTTAGGAGACGGAATCATCAATTTTGAAATCCGTTCCAAAATGAATTCTTTGGGCGGCGAAGTTTTGGATGGCTTAAACAGAGCAATCGACCTGGCTGAAAAAGAATACGACGGTTTGGTCATCGGAAATCAAGGTTCAAATTTCTCCGTTGGAGCGAATTTAGCAATGATTTTAATGATGGCCATTGAACAGGATTGGGATGATCTGAATATGGCAATCGCCTACTTCCAGAAATCGATGATGAGAGTGCGTTATTCTTCAATTCCTGTTGTCGTTGCTCCTCACGGAATGACTTTAGGAGGCGGTTGCGAAATGACGATGCACGCCGACAAAGTAGTTGCAGCTGCAGAAACCTATATTGGTCTTGTTGAAACCGGCGTTGGGGTAATTCCTGGCGGTGGCGGAACGAAAGAGTTTGCGATCAGAACTTCAAGAGAATTCCACAGTGATGATGTTAAAAACAACCGTCTCCGTGATGCTTTCATGAACATCGCGATGGGAAAAGTGGCCACTTCAGCTTATGAAGCTTACGATATGGGAATTTTAGAAAACCATAAAGACATAGTGGTGGTGAACAAAAACACCCAGATTCTTGAAGCTAAAAAAGTAGCAAGACTCATGGCAGACCAGGGTTACACCCAGCCGATCGAACAGAAAGTGAAAGTTCTTGGAAAAGACGCTCTCGGAATGTTCTATGTTGGAACGGACCAGATGCTGACCGGAAAATATATTTCTGAGCATGATAAACTGATTGCCGACAAACTCGCCAACGTTTTAGTAGGAGGAAATCTTTCCGAACCAACCGTTGTAACAGAACAGTATTTACTGAACCTTGAAAGAGAAACTTTCCTTCAGCTTTGTGGCGAAAGAAAAACTTTGGAAAGAATTCAGTACATGTTGCAGAACGGAAAACCATTGAGAAACTAATTTTAAAAATTAAGAAAAAATGTCAAGACAAGCATATATCATAAAAGGTTTCAGAACGGCCGTTGGCAAGGCGCCAAAGGGAAGTCTGAGATTTACAAGACCAGATGTTCTGGCCGCGACCGTCATTGAAAAATTAATGGCTGCAGTACCACAACTCGACAAAGACAGAGTTGATGATCTGATCGTTGGAAACGCAATGCCGGAAGCAGAACAGGGCTTAAATGTCGCCCGTTTAATCTCTTTAATGGGATTGAATACCGACAAAGTTCCGGGAGTTACCGTAAACCGTTACTGCGCATCAGGTTCTGAAGCCATCGCCATTGCGTCAGCAAAAATCCAGGCGGGAATGGCTGACTGTATCATCGCAGGCGGAACAGAATCAATGTCCTACATTCCAATGGGAGGTTACAAACCTGTTCCGGAAACCGAAATCTCTAAAACACACCCTGATTATTACTGGGGAATGGGTTACACCGCGGAAGAAGTGGCAAACCAGTATAAAATCTCCCGCGAAGAGCAGGATCAGTTCGCTTTTGAATCCCACATGAAAGCTTTGAAAGCCAATGAAGAAGGAAAATTCGCGAACCAGATTGTTTCCATCCCAGTAGAATATAATTTTCTGGATGAAAACCAGAAGATGCAGACCAAGAAATTCGATTTCTCTGTAGATGAAGGACCAAGAAAAGACACCAGCTTAGAAGGTTTAGCCAAACTCCGTCCGGTTTTCGCAAACGGAGGTTCAGTGACCGCAGGTAACTCTTCACAGATGAGTGACGGTGCAGCTTTCGTGATCGTAATGTCCGAAGAAATGGTGAAAGAATTAGGTCTGGAACCTGAAGCAAGACTGGTTGCTTACGCTGCAGCCGGTTTAGAGCCAAGAATCATGGG
This sequence comes from Bacteroidota bacterium, assembly GCA_018902795.1. Classification (GTDB taxonomy): domain Bacteria; phylum Bacteroidota; class Bacteroidia; order Flavobacteriales; family Weeksellaceae; genus Kaistella. The sequence continues at coordinate 87,192 of JAHIQD010000007.1, forward strand.
AATGGGACCAATTTACGCCATCCCGAAAGCTTTAAAACAGGCAGGTTTAGAACTGAAAGACATCGATCTCATTGAACTGAACGAAGCCTTCGCCTCTCAGTCCGTAGCGATTAAAAAAGAATTAAACCTGAATCCTGATATCCTTAACGTAAACGGCGGTGCCATCGCATTAGGGCATCCACTGGGCTGTACCGGAACAAAACTTACCGTTCAGCTTCTGGACGAAATGAGAAAGCGCGGCAACAAATACGGAATGGTTTCCATGTGCGTAGGAACCGGCCAGGGAGCAGCATCAATTTTTGAATTACTATAAACCATAAAAACATAAATAAAATGAGCGATACAATCACAAACAATTTGAAAGGTGGTGAATTCATCATCAAAGATATTCCGGCAAGTGAAATTTTCACGCTTGAAGAACTGAGCGACGAGCAGAAAATGCTCCGCGATTCCATCAGAGAATTTATTGACAAAGAAGTAGTTCCCAACCACGAACGCTTTGAACATAAAGATTATGCGTTAACAGAAGAAATGATGCGCAAACTCGGCGACATGGGTGTGCTCGGTGTTGCAGTGCCCGAAGAATATGGTGGCCTCGGAATGGGTTTTATTACCACCATGTTAGCCTGCGATATGGCCTCCGGTGCCAACGGATCACTTGCGACGGCTTACGGAGCACATACCGGAATCGGAACTTTACCGATCTTACTTTACGGAACCGAAGAACTTAAGAAAAAATACCTTCCCGATTTAGCGGCAGGAACCAAATTCGGCGCATACTGTTTAACAGAACCTGATGCAGGATCTGACGCCAACTCCGGGAAAACGAAGGCAAAACTTTCCGAAGACGGCAAACATTATATCATCAACGGACAGAAAATGTGGATCTCCAACGCAGGTTTTGCAGACACTTTCACCTTTTTCGCCAAAATTGATGATGACAAAAACATTACCGGTTTTGTGATCAACCGTTCCGAACTGGAAGATCCCGCAAGCATGACTTTCGGTGAGGAAGAACACAAACTCGGCATCCGCTCCTCCTCTACCCGCCAGGTTTTCTTCAACGACATGAAAGTGCCTGTGGAAAATCTTCTGGGAGAAAGAAACAACGGTTTCAAAATCGCTTTGAACGCGCTGAATGTAGGCCGTATTAAATTAGCCGCTGCCAACCTTGACGGACAGAGACGTATTTTAGCCCACGCCACCCAGTATGCCAACGAAAGAAAACAGTTTGGCGTAGCGATTTCCACTTTCGGAGCCATCAGAAAGAAAATCGCGGAGATGGCAACCGGTATTTTCGTTTCGGAAGCCGGCTCTTACCGCGTTGCAAAAGATGTTCAGGATAAAATTGATGAACTGATTGCAGGCGGAATGAATCATCAGGAAGCAGAACTCAAAGGCGTTGAAGAATATGCAGTAGAAGCCTCAATCCTGAAAGTTTTTGTTTCAGATTTAACCCAGCATACCGCAGATGAAGGCATCCAGATCTACGGCGGAATGGGCTTCTCCGAAGATGCACCGATGGAGGCAGCATGGCGCGACTCCAGAATTGCGCGGATCTATGAAGGAACCAACGAAATCAACCGTTTATTGGCTGTTGGAATGTTGATTAAAAAAACAATGAAAGGCGAGATCGATCTTCTGAAACCTGCCATGGCAGTAGGAAAAGAGCTGATGGGAATCCCTTCCTTCGAAGTGCCTGATTATTCCGAATTGTTAAGCGAAGAAAAAGCATTACTCAGCAATCTGAAGAAAGTATTCTTAATGGTTTCCGGTGCGGCCCTTCAGAAATACATGATGGAAATCGAGAAGCAGCAGCATCTGTTATTGAATGCTTCTGAAATCCTGAACCAGATCTACATGGCTGAATCAGCGGTTTTAAGAGCTGAAAAACATTTCAGTGCAGATTCTGTGGAAGTGGCGATGGCTCAGCTGAACCTTTACAAAGCCACAGAAAAAATCATCGCAGCGGCCAAAGAAGGCATCGTTTCTTTCGCAGAAGGCGACGAGCAGCGCATGATGCTTTCCGGTCTCCGAAGATTTACCAAATACACCAACCAACCGAACGTAATTGCACTGACAGAAAAAATTGCAGCGCATTATGTGGAGAAAGGTCATTACTAAAACAGTTTTTAAACTGCACTTAAAAACGCCTCGGGAAACCGGGGCGTTTTTTTTGATAAATGTATGGGTAGCAATTAATAAACTTGTGTATATTTGAGATTTATGCGTCATGCTAAAGCAACTATTTTGCCCTTAAAATTTATACTATGAAAAAGATTAATTTATATTTAATATTGTTGATTGGAATGATTTCTAGTTTAATTTCATGCAAGGCTCAGACTGTTTATCCTCTAAATTCAGATTTTGATGAAATCCCTCAAAATTCATATTTAAAAGATCTTAATAATGAATTAGATTCTTATATTGGTACATATACGGCAATTTATCAAACCAAAATGATTACTCTATACATCACAAAAGAAAATATGAAGTATTTTAAATCTTTAAAAATTTATCAAGATGCATTAAGTATAAGGTATATCATTAAAGACGCGACCAATGTTATATTGCAAGATACTTTAACAATGAATTTTCAAGAAAATCAGCTAAAGCATACGATTTATAGTCATGGAACATATCCTTCTATTAATACGGTTTGGTTCAATTACGGTGGTACCAATTGTGGTGTTGGATGGGGAAGTATTGAACTGAAAAAAATCAGTTCTACTCAATTATTATGGGAATATAGACCAAACGATACGATATTAGATAGTAGCAGATGTCCACAAGGTACAGATATTAATATTTATCTACCCGAAACAAAAGACCTAGTATTTACAAAACAATAAAAACAAGGTAGCGTCCCACTAACTGTGTAAGTTGAAAAGTTATTCTGAAAAATTTTGGGCCCTTCAAAGCCCAGAAATTTTTCGGAAATAACTTTTTACTATTTTTAAACCTTTATACAGTTATGATCGACAAAGAAGAATTATTAA
>JAHIQD010000033.1 GCA_018902795.1 Bacteroidota bacterium
ACGGCGGTGGGCGTTAATTCGGGCTCCGGACTGATTACGGGAACGGGAGGATTAACTATAACCGGCGCGGCTAATATCAATGCCGCCGGAACCGCAATAACAAATATTGGAAATTCCACGGGTATTTTGACTTTGGCTTCGGGAGGGGTTTCAAGCTGGACTAACACAGCAAATAATCTTACCATTCAAACCGCAACTTCCGGCATCTTGGCTTTGACTTCGGCGGGCGCCTTAAATCTTACCGGAGCGGTCGCTTCCGCGTGGAGCATTGGGACGGGCAACGCACTAACTTTGACTTCGCAAAATTTTAGAGTGGATAGCGCCGGCAATATCACGGTTGTCGCGGGACAAGGGCTGGACGCTATCGCCGCGGGAATTTTAAATTTCGGCAACACAACCGCGACAACCGTCAATGTCGGCAACACCGCCGCTGTGACTTTGGCTATCGGCGCGGGCGGAGCTTTGACAAGAACCATCAATATCGGCACGGGCACAGGCGCGGACACGATCAGCATTGGCACGGGAGGGGGGTCTGATATTATCGCTATTGGCGGAGGAGCCGGGACGCTGGCTGTCAATACCGGGGACTGGGATATTTCCACAACTGGTGTGATGACTGGCATCTCGGGAATTACCACAAATGGCGGTTACACTCAATCAGGAACTGACGCTAATGCATTTACCGGAACTTCCACTTTTTCCAACGCCACTTATTCCGCGCTGTTCACCAGCGGTAATGTGGGGATTGGGACAGTGAGTCCGAGCTCGAAGCTGCACATAGCGCAAAGTGGCAGTAGCATTGAAATCTTAAGACCAAACGCTGTCGGAGATGAGGAAAATATAGCAGTTGGCACAGGAGGCACGGGACTGCATTGGAGTGCCGTAGACGAAGAAACACCAGATAATTTGGTTACAAATGTTAGTAATAATAATGATGCGGTTAATTATCAGCGAGACTTATATAATATTCCGAATCACAGCGCAGGTAGCGGGGCAATAAATTTCATAAAGGTTTATACTCATGTTTTTAGTTATCCTGGTGGAAATAGTGTCAAAATTGCAATTAAGTCTGGCATAGGAACGGGTGCTCCTACTACCGCTAGTGAAAGCGCCGAAATATCACCCACGCCAAATACATGGGAGACGCACTCAAATCAATGGGATACAAACCCTGCTACTGGTCAAGCATTTACATGGGCTGAGATAGATAATCTGCAAATTGGAGTTAGTCTCAAAAAAGTGGGGGGTTACACTACTTATTCCACCCAGGTCTATATTGAGGTTGATTATACATCTCCGACCATGATAGTAACTGGCGGCCTCGTCGGCATCGGCACCACCGCGCCTGGCAAGACCCTTGAAATCAACGCGGCTACAGGCGGGAGCTTGAGATTGACATACAACGACAGCGACGGGTCGGCGGCGAATTACAATGACTTTCTTGTCGGCTCGTCGGGAGATCTCACGATTATCGCGTCGGGCGGAGACATATCTTTGGACAATGAAAATCTCGCCACCACCGGAACAATCACCTCGGGATTGATCAATAGCCAGACAATTTCTTCCGCCGCCAATTTCACGGGCACCGGCGCTTTTGCTTCAACCCTAACCGCTTCAAATGGCTTAACCCTTACCACAGGCGCTTTGAATTTAACAGCGACTTCAGGCGTTTTGGCTTTGTCCGGCCTATCAACTTCCTCAATATCCACGGGCGCGAACGGCTTAACTTTCGTTTCCGGCGGAACATCATCTTGGGCTAACACCTCGGGAAATCTAACTATTTCCACCGTTACTTCCGGAACTTTGGCTTTGACTTCCGCGGGCGCGCTAAACTTGTCAGCCGCCGCCGCTTCCACTTGGACGCTTCCGGCTGTCGCCAACGCTTTGAACTTTGATTCCAATACCTTGTCAATTGACGCTTCAGGAAATATGGTCGGCATCGGCACAGCGGCTCCGTCCGCCAAACTTACGGTCCGTTCCGATTCCACGGGCGCGGTTGTTTCTTTGTTAAGAATGGAAAATCTGGACACCGCCGCGATCGGGACGGGCGGGTCAGTGGATTTCTACGCTATGCGAACAACAAGCGGAACGACGCAATTTACTTCTCTTGAATCAGTCGTGACGAGCGCGGATGCTACTTATTGGTCCGGCAAATTAAATATGAAAGTCGCTTCCAACGGCGAGCTGGTAACAATGATGGAAATCGGCAATCCGAACATAGTCCTGAACCGGCCGCTGGAAGTCAATGTTGCCGGCGATACCGGAATTTCTTACGACTTGGCGTTTTTGTCCACGGGCAATTCCAACATCACTTCTTACGGTCCTCTCACTATCGCGGCGGGCGATCCCAATCACGCCAAAAATTTGACCTTGACCACCCAATCTAATCAAGCAACTGGCGATTCAGGAGTTGCCACGGGCGCAACCGCCACCACTTTGACGGATTCCACAAAATCAGCATTATGGGTGGCGGACGCTTGGATCGGCGGATCAATTTCCATAATTTCCGGAACGGGCTCCGGCCAAACCCAAACTATTACGACTAACACCACCACCGCGATTACCGTCGCCGATTGGGATACGGCGCTTGGCGATCCTGCGGTGAATTCTGTTTATCAATTATCTTACGCCAAAGGCGGAGATGTCTTGGTTGCTATTCAAAACTCGGACTTGCTTTACGGCGGATTTAAAGTCTCGGGCGGCGATAACGGCGGATATGTTTTCAGAGTTTCCGCTTCGGGCAATGTGGAAATCGGCGGCAACGGCGCGGGTCCGGGAAATCTTGTTGTCAAACAGAACCTTTCTTTGACCGGAGGAAATATTACGGTTAATAAATTATCCACGCCAACAAACGGGGTGGCGGCTTGCACGACCGTAACCGCCGGCGGATTAGTTGACGGCACTTATTATTACCGAGTAAGCGCGATAAATAACAACGGCGAAACATTGGCTATGGCTGAATTTAATTCCCCCGCTTGCGCCGCCACAGGCGTCTTAAACAGCGTGACTGTTACTTGGGATGCCGTGGCCGGCGCGACCGCTTACAAAGTTTATGGCAGAACGACAGGAACGGAATTGTATATGAAAACCGTGAGCGCGCCTAATTTGATTTTTGTTGATAACGACTCTACTTTGACCCCGCTTGGCGCCCTGCCCGCCTCCAACACCACGGGC
>JAHIQD010000008.1 GCA_018902795.1 Bacteroidota bacterium
AGTAATGGGTAGAGTTGAACGGTTGTATTATAAAAACATTGGCGATTTTGTTCCGAAGGGGGCGCCGTTGGTCGATATTTACAGTGAAGAACTCAATAATGCAAAGCAGGAATATTTGCTGGCATTAGAAAGACGCAAGCTGTTCGTCGGTAATACTTCCATTGATTTTGATCAGTTGCTCCAAAGTTCCCGCAACAAGCTTTATTTATGGGGAATGTCCGAAGGCCAGATCAAACAGCTGGAAAGATCAGGAAAAGCCACACCTACTACTACCGTGTTCAGCAATGCGGCCGGTTACATCACCGATCTGAGCATTGCCGAAGGCGATTATCTTGCCGAAGGTGGCACCATCGTGAATCTGGCAGATCTTTCATCACTTTGGGCGGAGGCGCAGGTGTATTCGTCCCAAATGGCTCTCCTTCAGAAAGACAGCAAGGTCACCGTATATATTCCCGATCTGGATAATTTGAAGATTAATGGGAAGGTTGATTTTACAAACCCTGAAATAAGCGCCTCCAGCAGGATAAATCTGGTTCGCATTTCCGTGCCCAACAAAGGAAATCTGCTGAAACCCGGCATGCCGGTATATGTTCTGGTGGAAAACAAATCCCGTGATGGTCTTTCAATGCCTGTGGATGCGGTAATCAGGGATGGCAAATCTTCCACGGTGTGGGTGAAAACCGCGAAGAACACCTTCGTCAACAGAATGGTGGAAACGGGTCTCGAATATGAAGACAGAATAGAAATCACATCAGGAATTAAGGCGGGAGACGAAGTAGTGGTCTCCGGGGCCTACCTGCTGAACAGTGAATACATATTCAAAAAAGGGGCAGATCCGATGGCGGGTCACGATATGAGTACAATGTAATTGGACGAGAATGAATAAAACAGTTTGGTTTATGGTGATGCTGGTTGCGGTATTTTTAGTCATCCAGCTCATACCGGTGGAGCGAAATATTTCCCGAGTTCCGGCCGGTCAAAGTTTTGAAATGACCCAAAAGGTGCCCGCGAATGTTGCAGCTATTCTTAAAGTTTCATGTTATGACTGTCATTCAAATAATACCCGTTATCCCTGGTATTCGGAATTGCAGCCGGGCGCGTGGTTCATGGCCCGGCATATTACAAAAGGCAAAGAAGAACTCAATTTTGATGAGTTCAATAACTATTCAAAAAGACGGAAAAAAGCAAAAATAAAAAGCATCATCAGTCAGATTGAAAAAGACCAAATGCCTTTAAAATCTTATCTTTTACTTCATCATGATGCAGACTTAACCCCAGAACAACAAAAAGTCCTGATGCAGTTTTTTCAGTCAGAACTTGAACTTTAAAACATGAAATCTTCAAAAGTGAAAATAAAACCTTAAAATCAATATGAAAACAGACAAAAAATTAATCAGCACAGGTCTACTGGCTGCCTTCACCGCCTCATTATGTTGCGTTACACCATTATTAGCCTTCATTGCAGGAACAAGCGGCCTTGCTGCAAGTTTTTCATGGCTCGAACCTTTACGGCCATATTTAATCGCGTTAACGGTTTTCGTTCTTGGTTTTGCCTGGTATCTTAAATTAAAACCTAAAAAACAATTGGACTGTAGCTGTGAGAATGATGAGAAAATACCGTTCACGCAGTCGAAAATGTTTTTGGGGATAGTTACCCTATTTGCCGTCTTGATGCTTGCTTTCCCCTATTATTCAGCTGTTTTCTATCCAAAAACAGAAAAGCAGATTATAATTGTAGACCAATCTAATATCCGGGAAATAGAATTTACAATTAGCGGAATGACCTGCGCAAGTTGTGGGGAACACGTCAATAGCGAAATAAATAAACTGGCGGGAATTATAAGTTCAGACGCTTCGTACGAAAACAAAAATGCAGTTGTGAAATTTGATGATTCAAAAACAAATATTGATGAAATCGAAAACGCCATAAACGGTACCGGATATGTAGTAACCGACAAAAAAGAATATCAATTGAAAACCATTGGTCGTGAAAAACCATAATAAATAATTAACAGATGAATACAATCAAATTACAGTCAATCATCACCTGCCCAAATTGTGGGCACAGGAAAGAGGAAACAATGCCTACAGATTCCTGCCAATATTTCTACGAATGCGAAAAATGCAAAACCGTTTTAAAACCAAAACAGGGCGATTGCTGTGTGTATTGCAGCTACGGGACAGTGCCGTGCCCCCCCGTTCAGCAGGACAAAAAATGTTGTTAAAAGTCTTTACGTTTAACTAAATTAAAAAAAACATTTTAATGGACAAATCAACGCACAGCCACAAAGTTTCTCCGGACCATAACGCCTCGGGGGAAACTCATTCTACACAGAATATGGATTCAAAAAAAGAAAGCGAACAAATGGATCACGGCGGCGCATACAAAAAGTTGTTTTGGATGCTTCTCATTTCCTTCATATCCATGTTTATATTAATGTATGCGATGGTCGACCGATTAGCCAACGTAATTCCCAATATCAATCAGTTTTATATGGCCGGACTGATGGCTTCTCCTATGTTGATCATCGAACTGCTGTTAATGGGAAAGATGTATCCCAATAAAAAACTCAACAAAGTCCTAATGGGTGTCGGTGTGTTGGCGATGGTGCTGTTTTGGTCTGGCATTCGGCAGCAGACCGCTGTTGGAGATATGCAGTTCCTAAAGTCAATGATCCCGCATCACGCCGGTGCAATCTTGATGGTCGAAGAAAGTAATCTGGTCGATCCGGAAGTGAGAAAGTTGGGCGAGGAAATTATCAAAGCACAGGAGGAAGAAATTGCCGTCATGAGGGCGAAAATTAAGGAACTTCAAACCCGGAAGTAATCTCAAATAGCAGAA
>JAHIQD010000009.1 GCA_018902795.1 Bacteroidota bacterium
AGTAATGGGTAGAGTTGAACGGTTGTATTATAAAAACATTGGCGATTTTGTTCCGAAGGGGGCGCCGTTGGTCGATATTTACAGTGAAGAACTCAATAATGCAAAGCAGGAATATTTGCTGGCATTAGAAAGACGCAAGCTCTTCGTCGGCAATACGTCCATTGATTTTGACCAGCTGCTCCAAAGTTCCCGAAACAAGCTTTATTTATGGGGAATGTCGGAAAGCCAGATCAAACAGCTGGAAAGATCAGGAAAAGCCACACTTACCACCACTGTGTTCAGCAATGCAGCCGGTTATATCACCGATCTGAGCATTGCCGAAGGCGATTATCTTGCAGAAGGTGGCACCATCGTGAATCTGGCAGATCTTTCATCGCTGTGGGCGGAAGCGCAGGTCTATTCCTCTCAAATGGCTCTCCTTCAGAAAGACAGCAAAGTTACCGTGTATATTCCCGATCTGGATAATTTGAAGATTAATGGGAAGATTGATTTTACAAACCCAGAAATCAGCGCTTCCAGCAGGATAAATCTGGTTCGCGTTTCCGTGCCTAACAAAGGAAATCTGCTGAAACCCGGAATGCCGGTATATGTTCTGGTGGAAAACAAATCCCGTGATGGCCTTTCCATGCCTGTGGATGCGGTGATTAGAGATGGTAAATCCTCCACGGTGTGGGTGAAAACCGCGAAGAACACCTTCGTCAACAGAATGGTGGAAACGGGTCTCGAATATGAAGACAGAATAGAAATCACATCAGGAATTAAGGCGGGAGACGAAGTAGTGGTCTCCGGAGCATACCTACTGAACAGTGAATACATTTTCAAGAAAGGGGTCGATCCCATGGCGGGTCACGATATGAGCACAATGTAATATGAGAAAATTGAATATGATAGGCTGGCTGGCGGTGCTAGTGGTGGCTATTGTTTTAGTCATTCAGGTCATACCGGTGGAGCGTAATGTCTCCACCGTTCCGCCAGGTCAAAGTTTTGAAAAAACCGAAAAGGTGCCCGCCAACGTGGCTGCTATTCTGAAAGTTTCCTGCTATGACTGTCATTCCAACAACAGCCGATATCCGTGGTATTCAGAATTGCAGCCCGGCGCTTGGTTTATGGCGCAGCATATTAAAAAAGGGAGAGACGAACTCAATTTTGATGAGTTCAATAACTATTCAAAAAGACGGAAAAAAGCGAAAATAAAAAGCATCATCAGCCAGATTGAAAAAGACGAAATGCCTTTAAGATCATACCGCATGATGCACGGAAACGCCAGATTATCAGCGGATGAAAAAAAAGAACTGTTAGATTTTTTTCGTGACAACGAATATAGTAAGTAACGCAGAACATAAGAAATGACGCTCGCCTGTGGTCTTTAGAGTATCAGAAATGGTCGTTTAGAATAAAAAAGGATTGGAAAAGACTGTGCTGTAGAATCAACAAAAATTAAAAACAACGTGATGAAATTAAATATTAAAAATATGGTTTGCAGCCGATGTCTCAAAGTGCTTAGGCAAGAGCTTGAACAACTGGGAATTAAGGTTTCATCAATTGAACTCGGGGTATTGGTAATCGACGAGATGGCTGGTAATCATACTGAAATCATGGCGAAAATTGAAAGTGTTCTCCATACCAATAAATTTGAAATAATCCATAGTCCAGAGGAAGTGCTCGTCGAAAAAATTAAACATTTTTTGCTTTGTAAAATAGAAGAGCCCCCTCTCGATTCCACGGTAAACCTATCTCAAATTTTAAGCACGGAGTTCAACCACGAATATAAGTCACTGAGCAAGTTGTTCTCACACTTTGAAAATACAACGCTGAAAAAATATTTTATTAAATTAAAAATTGAGAAAGTAAAACAACTTATTCAACTCAGGCAGTACACCTTTTCAGAAATAGGGCATCTCCTGGATTACAGCAGCGTCAACCATCTGTCGAGACAGTTTAAAGAGATTACCGGAGAGAGCATGACTGAGTATAAAAATGCTGAACTAGCCAATCGAAGACCCTATGATGAAATTAGTTAACCTTAGAACTTAGGCGTATGAAATTATAAATAGGAAATAGTTGCGAAATAGAAACGGCAATCACAGGGACTTTTGCGCAACTCTCGATAAACTTCAGGTATAGTTTTGATGTTACTTGGCCTTTTTTTCAAAGCGAAATTATACAGAAACTAACGAAAATTATGCAGAACATCCGTTTAAGAAACTTGTACTTTTACAGTAGTAATTACAGCCAGCTCGCTTTCAAAAAACTATTTTATTGCAACACGAGTTTGGCCAAGTAAGGCTCACAGAACGTATTGTAAAACGGATAGTCGGAAAGTAACAATATATAAAAGAATAAAATCAAACAAAATGAAACAACAAATTGAAATAACAGGAATGTCCTGCGAAGGCTGCGTTAAAAATGTCGAAAAAGCGTTGAAAGAAATTGATGGCGTACAGAATGTAAAAGCGAGTCTGCATCCACCACGCGCAGTTATTGAAGCAGAGAAATCGATTAATACAGCGCAGTTAACGCAAGCCTTGGCGAAAGTAGGTTATAGTATTGCCGGCGCTTCCGTAGATGAGAATTTAAAAAAGTCTGGTGGCTCCTGTTGCTGTTGAAAAGTATGAACTGCGCGGGCAAGTATAATGTTAGTACGATGTGAACGATAACGGTAGAAATGCTCCGCTGAAAACTAAGTGAAAGAAGCAAATAAATTTTTTAAAAAAAATCAAAGTAGCCAGCAATAGCTTGCCTGATCAAACGCACTTATGATTGCGACAGGATCAGCGCAGGAACTGCATATTTATTGAAAAAACCAACCTATTTATTAACATAAAAACCAACAATTATGACAGGTTATCACACGTACCAAAGTTGTATTGAAGCATGTTTAAAATGTGCTGCAATATGTAATCACTGTGCTTCATCATGCACTGAGGAAGAAGATGTAAAAATGATGGCGAGATGCATTCAGTTAGACATGGAATGCGCAGCGATCTGCTATGCATCAGCACAGTTAATGAGCCTCGGCAGCGACAAAGCAAAAGACATTTGCCGTATTTGTGCCGACATCTGTGAAGCATGTGCTGCAGAATGTGAAAAACATGCACAACATGGAATGGATCATTGCCGTGAATGTGCAGAAGCTTGCAGAAAATGCGCCGAAGAATGCCGGAAAATGGCAGCGTAATTTAAAACGGGTGGTGATTTAAATGATTGCCACTCTTTTTTTATCTACATCCTAACGACCAAATTAAAATCTATTAATGAAAAAATTTTTTACCCCGACATTGGTTGTCATATTGACCATGCTATTTGTTATGGTCAGCAGTTGCGGCAATAACGATAATAGCAATACCAATAGTAGTAATACTGATAAACCATCTTCATTGCCAAGGGCTAAAGTTTATGTAGCCAATGAAGCCGGAGGCAGTGTTTCAGTTATTGATCTTCAGGATAGCTTAAAAACTACAAGCATTGACTTAAGTGATAGCGCCGGAACTATGTTTATGGCCCATAATGTTCAGGTGGCCCCCAATGGAAAATCTGTTTGGGTGGCGGCAGCAGGTATGGACAGCAGTAAAACAAATTACTTAATAGTTATTGACCCAAACAGCGGTACAATAAAAGAGCGTGTGCTGTTAGGTAAAGATCTACACGTGGCCCATGTAGTTTTAGACGATCAATCAAAGAATGCATTTGTAACCGCAGGTGCAACGAATGAGGTCATACAAGTAGATGCAACGACCTATCAGGTGGTACGGAAGTTTGATTTAGGTGCAAAACATGCACCACATGGTTTGCGCTACGCTAAAGGCAAATTGTATGTAGCCAATATGGACGGAAAAAGCATGTCTGTCATTACTGTAGCTGATGGCAAAGTAACTGATATTCCTCTTGGCGGAATAGCTCCACAGGTGGCAGTTACCCGTGATGATAAATTTATTTTCATCTCTTTATACGACACAAAAGAGGTGATACAGTATGACCTTAAAAATGGTCAACTAAACAGAATACCATTACCTGCTACTGCTCAAGGTCCAATTCAGTTGTATGCTACCCCTGATAGTAAGTTACTGTATGTGGCTGACCAAGGAGAGTTACTCGGAAGACCGGTTTCAAACGAGATTTATGTAATAGACATACCAAACGCAAAAGTGATAAGTACCATTAAAGTTGGTAAGAAGGCACACGGTGTTGTAGCAAGCAACGACGGCAAATCAGTTTATGTAACAAATACTATAGACAATACAGTTTCTGTGATTGATGTGACAAGTCAAAAAGTAATCCACACAATCCCGGTTGGCAAAGGCCCTAATGGAATAAGCTATTGGTTTGAAACTGGCGGTATGCCGTAAACAGGATATTAAAGGAAATAGATATCAAAGAACGTTCTAGTAATATCAATTTATATAAATTAAGCTAAATAAATTTATTATGGAAAAGATTAAAGTAGCCGTAAACGGATATGGTGTCATTGGCAAACGGGTTGCCGATGCCGTACAGATGCAGGAAGACATGGAACTGTCAGGTGTATGTGATGTGGTAACTGACTGGCGCATTCAAATGGCGGTATTAAAAAAATATCCTGTGTTTGCTTCCGATGATACTTTTCAAATTAAGATGAACGAAGCCGGAATAAATTCATTAGGCACAGTGAACGACCTGCTTGCATCATCAGATATTATTGTGGATTGCACACCCAAGAAAATCGCTGCTCAAAATATAGAGCTTTATAAAAAACTTGGTAAAAAGTTTATTTTACAGGGAGGTGAAAAGCATGAAACAACCGGTCATTCCTTTAGTGCCGAAAACAACTATGCCACTGCACTTAACCTTGATGCTACAAGAGTAGTTTCCTGTAACACTATTTCCATTGTAAGAACACTAACCGCACTGAAGAATGCAGGCTTGCTCTTAAAAGCAAGAGGCACTTTACTTCGTCGTGCAACCGACCCATGGGAAAGCCATTTGAACGGGATTATGAATACCCTGGTTGCCGAAAAAGATATACCCAGCCATCAGGGACCGGATGCGCAATCTGTTGACCCCTCTTTTAACGTTATCACATCGGCAGTTAAAGTGCCGGAAACGTTAAGCCATCTACATTACTGGAATGTACAGTTGACCAGAAAAACCGATAAGGAAGAAGTTTTGGATGCGTTCAATAAATCTACCAGAATTGCAATGATTGAATACAGCGATGAGTTAGCAGCTAATAATACAGTTAAGGAATTAATGCTTGCAATAGGCCGCCCTTATGGAGATATGTATGAAGTAGCCTTGTGGCAAGACATGCTGAAAGTGGTTGGAGATGAAGTGTTCTATGCTTACTTAGTCGATAATCAGGCTATCGTAATCCCCGAAACCATTGACGCTATCCGTGCCCTAACCGGAATTGAACCAGACGCTGAAAAGTCGATACTTAAGACCAACGAAAGCCTTGGAGTTAAACAGAGTTTTTATTAGGAGTAAGCAAAAAGTAAATTATCAAATTAATAAAACGGAATGTTAAGGAAAATGGTTTTGTACCCTGCAAATATTTGTAAGACGCGCACTTCCGCAAATGTCTATTTCTAAAACAAATAGAAATTTAGGGATTAAATTAAAGTTTAAAAAAAATGAAAATGAACGATAACATTGCAGACCTATTAGGCAAGAAGGCCGCCTTCTATTTGGATCACGTTTGCCAAAAAATTACAAAAGATGAACTGCTGACTCCAGGCAAATACAGTCTGGAAAAGGTTTTTGGCGATAGCAACAGAAACCCGCAGGTTCTGCGGAGTCTCGCTCAACTTTACGGTCAGGGAAATCTTGGCGGCACGGGTTATCTGAGCATTCTTCCTGTTGATCAGGGTATTGAGCATAGTGCTGTGTACTCATTTTATAAAAACCCCGACTATTTCGACCCTGAAAACATTTTAAAACTTGCACTCGAAGCCGGCTGTAACGGTGTGGCTTCTACCTTCGGCGGGTTAGCCTTGAATGCCCGAAAATATGCGCACAGAATCCCTTTCATTGTAAAGATTAACCACAATGAATTACTGAGCTTTCCAAATAAATATGACCAAACGCTATTTGGAAAAGTTAAAAACGCCTGGGATATGGGGGCCCTTGCCATAGGAGCAACCATCTATTTTGGTTCCGAAGAAAGCGACAGACAGATCAAAGAAATTGCCGAGGCGTTTGAGCATGCCCATCAGCTCGGTATGGCGACTATATTATGGTGCTATCTTCGAAATGAGGCATTTAAAACAGCAGATCAGGATTATCACTCCGCTGCGGATTTAACAGGACAAGCCAATCATATCGGAGTAACAATTCAAGCTGATATTATTAAACAAAAATTGCCGACAAATAATTTTGGATTCAAAAACATTAAATTCGGTAAATACGATGACGCGATGTATGAGGCATTAACAACTCCCCACCCGATTGACCTCTGCAGGTTGCAGGTAGCGAACTGTTACATGGGCAAAATCGGATTAATTAACTCCGGTGGCGATTCAAAAGGTGAGTCAGATCTGCTTGAGGCCATTACAACAGCGGTCATCAACAAAAGAGCGGGCGGCACTGGACTGATTATGGGTCGGAAGGCATTTCAGCGCCCGTTTAAAGACGGTGTGAACTTGCTACAAAGGGTACAGTGTGTATATCTCGATAATAAGATAACAGTTGCCTAAAATAAGTTTCAACAAACTATCAGAAAATGAAGATTCCCATTAGCATCGTAAAAAAGTCCGGAGATATTGTCGCATTTGATGTCGAAAAACTCATTAATTCACTTAGGCGCGCGTCTGCTGGGGAAAACGTCATTCAGCAAATCGTTGGTGAGGTTCAGTCCACGATTTACGAAGGCATGACCACCACAAAGATCTATAAAATTGCTTTTGATTTGTTAAAAAAATATTCCCGCGTAAGTGCTTCAAAATACAAACTCAAAAACGCACTCTTTGAATTGGGTCCCTCCGGTTTTCCCTTTCAAAAATTAGTGGGCAAACTGATGGCTCATGAAGGTTTTTCCACCCAGGTTGGGGTCATTGTTCAGGGAAATTGCGTGTCGCATGAAATAGATGTCATCGCTGACAAAGACGACCAGCACTGTTTTATTGAATGTAAATTTCACAGCGACCAAGGGAGATTTTGCAATGTAAAAATTCCTCTGTATGTCAATTCCAGATTTCTGGATGTAGAAAAACAGTGGAAAAAACAAAAAAGTAACGAAGGAAAAATATCTAAAGGAGGTGTGTACACCAATACAAGATTCACTTCTGATGCCACACAATATGGGAAATGTGCAGGTTTACTAATGGCAAGCTGGGACTATCCTTTTGGGAACGGTTTAAAAGAGAGAATAGACAAATCCGGTTTGCACCCATTAACCGCATTAACGACCCTGACAAAAAACGAGAAAACAAAATTGTTAGACCTTGGTGTAGTTCTTTGCAGAGAAATTTACGAAAACCCGGGGGTCTTAAACCAAATCGGTATTTCAAAACCTCGCCATAAAAACATTATAAAAGATGCAAAAGAATTATGCTCTTTACATTAAACAATCTGACCAATGAAAAACACTAAAATTACCATTCATTTTTTGGGAGCTGCAGGAACAGTAACGGGTTCCAAATATTTAATCGATACAGGAGATCATCAACTCTTAATAGACTGCGGCCTTTTTCAAGGGTTAAAGCAATTACGGCTTAAAAACTGGGAATATCCGCCTGTGGACGTTTCAGCCATTGATGCCGTTTTATTGACTCATGGCCATTTCGACCACACAGGATACCTTCCCCGATTGGTAAAATATGGTTTTAGTGGATTAGTTTACGGAACAAATCCAACTTTGGATATTGCCACAATCATTCTGAACGACAGTGCCAAAATACAGGAACAGGAAGCAGCGCGAGCCAATAAGGAAGGCTACTCCAAACACAGTCCCGCAGAACCGCTGTACGGCCTGAAGGATGTAGAAAAAACATTGCCCCATTTTAAGGAGGTTCCGCCATCACAGTGGATTCCTTTGTTTGATGGTATCAATGCACGGTTTCAGTACAATGGGCATATTTTGGGTGCAGCTTCCATTGAGTTGGATGTACATGGCAAACGTTTTGTTTTTTCCGGAGATATTGGACGTACCAATGATCTACTGCTATATCCACCCCTGAAACCCGAAAAGGCGGATGTTCTTTTCATAGAGTCAACCTACGGAGGAAGGTTTCATCCGGATGAAGTGGAAGCGGTTCTGGAGATTGAAAAATTAGTCAACGATACCATTAACCGTGGAGGCAGCGTGTTTATTCCCAGTTTTTCGGTTGAACGTGCTCAACTGATGATGCTTATTTTATGGAGGTTGCTTAACGAAAATAAAATACCCAAAGTACCGATAATCATGGACAGTCCGATGGGAGCCAGCATACTCGATCTGTTTTACCGTACCAGAGATTGGCACCGGTTAACAACCGACGAATGTGATGAAATGTGCGATCATTTCACGGTGGTCAGCAGCTATCAGGAAACCATGGAGTTGCGGTCCGACAACAAACCAAAAATTGTTATCGCCGGCAGCGGGATGCTCACCGGTGGCAGAATGCTCAACTATCTTGAAACCCAGGCACAAAACCCTGATAATACCCTGCTTTTTGTCGGCTATCAGGCCGAAGGAACCCGTGGAAGAAAACTATTGGATGGTGAGAAAGAACTAAAAGTGTATGGAAAATGGGGTCCTTTCAATATGGAAATAGCGGAAATTGAAGGACTGTCTTCACATGCAGACCACAATGAACTCCTTGGCTGGATGAATGGAATAACAAATATTCCGGAAAGAATTTTCATCGTACATGGGGAGAAGGAAGGCGCAGAAGCGCTGCAGCTGGGCATAAAAGAAACCTACGGCTGGGATTCCCAAATACCGCAACTTTATGATATTGAAGAATTATAATTTGGAGATATGAATCATATAAGGGACAGTAAAATCAAGCATTCAGAAGAGACCAACTGGTATGTGATTACCGGCGGACCCAGTACCGGAAAAACAACGACCATTGATTTGCTTCAGAAGCAAGGTTACCATACGACAATAGAACACGCAAGGCATTACATTGATACCATGCATAATGAAGGAAATTCCGTTAAAGAAATTAGAAGCAATAAGAAGAAATTTCAATTGGGCGTGTTAGATATGCAGATTGCCCAAGAAGGATCGCTCAATAAGGAGGATATGGTTTTTTTGGACAGGGCTATCCCGGACGCAATGGCTTATTATCAATTTTTAAACTTGGATTATGATGAAAAGTTACTTAATGCCGTCAACGGGGTTTCCTACAAAAAAATCTTTATTTTAGACCGATTGCCTTTTACCAAAGACTATGCGAGAACCGAAAATGAAGACGATCAAAAACTAATTCATCAGTTGATAATAGAAAGCTATACCAATCTCGGTTTCACTATCGTTTTTGTTCCGGTTTTGCCTCCCGAAGAAAGAGTGAAATTCATTTTAGATAATTTATGAACAAAAAATATTCATCCAAATTGTTAACATATAAGAAATTATTATTATGAAAAATTCAGAACATGATCACAACATGCTTAAGGATACTGATTCAGCAACAGGCAATCATTCCAAACATGAAATGGAATCGGGCAAGGAGTCTGTCCAGCACGCGCAAAAAAGCCATGCCTCTGCATACAAAAAGTTATTTTGGATGCTTCTGATTTCCTTTATTTCAATGTTTATACTAATGTATGCGATGGTGGACAAGCTGGCTAACGTAATTCCAAACATAAACCAGTTATACATGGCAGGCCTGATGGCTTCTCCTATGTTAATCATCGAACTGCTGTTAATGGGGAAGATGTATCCCAACAAAAAACTCAATAAAATTCTTATGGGCCTCGGAGTGCTGATGATGGTGCTGTTTTGGTCCGGGATTCGGCAGCAGACAGCCGTGGGAGATGTTCAGTTTCTAAAGTCCATGATTCCACACCATGCAGGGGCTATTCTTATGGTCGAAGAAAGTAATCTGGTCGATCCGGAAGTGAGAAAGTTGGGCGAGGAAATTATCAAAGCACAGGAGGAAGAAATTGCCGTCATGAGGGCGAAAATTAAGGAACTTCAAACCCGGAAGTAATCTCAAATAGCAGAA
>JAHIQD010000025.1 GCA_018902795.1 Bacteroidota bacterium
TAGAACCATTACAAGTCGGGGAAACAAGTATCGTCAGCTTGTTGAATCAAGATGGAATCCAGAAAAAAAACAATCTGAAATACATTTGATTAAACATATAGGAACAGTAATAGAAAAAGACGGTAAAGAAGAACTAATACCGTCACAGTTAAAATTCGATTCAATAGACAGATCCTATCCGGTAGGAAAACTTGCTTTGTTCTGGAAAGTTGCTGAAGAATTTGAGGTGCAGAAGTCTATTTCAAAAGCTATCAGGAAGGATGAAAAAGACACGTCTATGGCATTGTTAATACTCGTTTTGAATCAACTAATTGGCAGAAAACCGTTATCAAAAATTCAACAATGGATTTCAGAAACACCCATTCCCAGATGGACAAAAATCGACATAGAATTATTAACCAAAGATTATTTTTTATCCTCATTAGATAAAATCTGTCATGAAAATAGCAATTTGAAAACATCGTATTCATATATTATTCAGAATAATATTACAAATGCTTGGAGAAAGATAATAGGGAATGAACCTGAACGATTCTTCTTTTTTCAAGATATAACCCGAATACGGTGGAACGGGGATCAGTCATATTGGGCAGAAAACGGTTATGGAGCACAGACAGGAAGACCTCATCTTGGATTTGGATTAGTTGTTTCAAAAGATAATTACATGCCAGTAGTGGGATATCCCGTAAGAGGATCACATCCAGACTCAACTACAGTTGAGGAGACGATAAATAATCTTGATCGATGGGATATG
Source organism: Bacteroidota bacterium (assembly GCA_018902795.1). GTDB lineage: Bacteria > Bacteroidota > Bacteroidia > Flavobacteriales > Weeksellaceae > Kaistella. The sequence continues at coordinate 755 of JAHIQD010000025.1, forward strand.
AATAAGATAACATTGGTTTGGGACCGTGGTTTTGTTAGCAAACCAAATGTCTGTTTTGCAAGAGAAAAACACTTTCATGTCCTATCTGCAGGGTCTCATACTTCAAAGGAGGTAGAAGACTGGATAACCAAATATGATGATTCTGAGATTGAAAGAAGGGAAAACATTTTATCTAAATCTAAAGGAAATGCAGTTTATTGTATTGACAATATTGGAAGTTTGTATGGAAGCAAATGCAAAATTGTTGTAATGTTAGATCCCAAAAAGCGATATTGTTCGCGTGTCGAAAGAGATTTACTTTTGCAGAAATTGGAATCTGAAACATCTAAAAAAAAGATTGCTCAATTGAAAACAGGGTTATCGCCATTGGTAAATCCTGCCAGGGGTAGAAGGGGTTATGAAATTGACGAAACCGAAGAAAACCGTTGTCGGAGACTCGATGGAAGATCATTATTCTTTTCCACGGATATTAAAATGACTGCAAGAGAAATAGTCAAAACATATTTTCAGAAAGATCATATTGAAAAAGCATTTAGATTTTTAAAAGGTAATGCATGTCTATCTCCTGTTAGATACCAATTACCAGGAAGAGTGGAGGGATATCTTTCAGTTGTTAGTTTTATTGCTTACGAGTTGATCGCCGCTATTTTATGGAAAATCAAGAGATATAATATCGATATGAGTTATGATGAATTGATAGAAGAGCTTTCTAAGATTTATGAAATTGAACTCATGTCAAAAGGTTCAAAAATTTACCAATGGACACATATTTCAAAAGATACTGAAAAAATCTTGAAATCATTTGATATATTATCACTTCAACCGTGAACCTTACACTCTGAAAAATATTTATTTATGTACTAAAAAATCAATATCTATAGGTGCATTTTCTAAGAAGATGGTTTTTTTAGGCTTACATTATATACTTTTTTTATATGATATAAATATTTGAATTTATAATTAAAATGGACTTAAGCATATTGATTTTTTATGATATTTTATGCATGATATGAGTTAAGGATTGAACATAGTTACTGAAATAGCCGATAGACAGGTTTGAAGGACTCGGGGATGGGGAAAAGAGCATTTTAAGCTATGCCAAAGGGAAAAGAGACATCTTGATAATAATAGATGAAGCAGAGGCAAGGGGTGTTGCAGAGGAAGAGGGAATACCATACACGGGGACGATCGGACTTATCATTTTTGCACAGGAAAAAGGTAATATCTCCAGAGAGAGGGCAGTGGAGATAATCAAAAAATTGTCAAGGAGTGATTTCAGGATGACAGTAGAACTTTACGACTGGGCGCTGGAGAGGTTGAAGTAGAGTTTGCATTTTCTTAGCGGTTGCAAATTGGAATGGGCAGCAAATAAGGGTAAATTCTAATGAATATTCTTATCTACAACTGGCGCGACATAAAAAACCCCGCAGCGGGTGGAGCAGAGGTAGTAACGCACGAAATTGCAAAACGCCTTGTTTTAAAAGGACATAAGATCAGCCTTTTCACAGCGGCTTTCAACGGCTGCAAAAAAAACCGCAGATGAACGCAGATGAACGCAGATTTGTTGCA
>JAHIQD010000010.1 GCA_018902795.1 Bacteroidota bacterium
GAAGGAAAGCATAAATTGTCTGTAATTAATGCAGTAGCGAGTAAAATTGTTTTAAGGATTTTCGCAGTCTCAAAAAGAGATCAAAATTATGTGAAAATTTATGCTTAATTATTTGTTTTTATCTTAGAATGCTCAGCCACCGGAAATAACGTTGGAGTGGTAAGGATATTTTGCCTACAGTATATGTGATCTATTAAGGCTCGAAGTGAGGACACTTCGCGCAGCTGGGTATGTGATATATTAAGGCTCCAAGTGAGGACACTTAGAGCAGCTGGAGGAATCCGGGCTTTAAGAATTGATTTATTAAAGATCTATTGCGGCATGAAGCGATGCCTCATCATTTCATAAAATGGAAAAAGTAATTTAAAAACTTTGAGTGTTTCAGTAGGTAAATTAACTTCTGACATTTCATTATCAGGAATGTGATAATCTCTTCCAATTATGAAATATTTTTGAATATCATCTTTTTTACAGAAGTCATGTAAATCTTCAACTGAATTAAAATTATGACAAAATTCTTTGGTGCCACCTACTGAAATAAAATAATCATTGGGTAATCCGTTTAACATTTGATAGAATTTTTCTCTATAAACTTTATTCCTCATACTTACTTTAAAGAAATCACGGTCAAAAATCCCTCCTTCATTTTCTTTTGCGAAAAGTAGCCAAATACCAATATTTTTATAATCAATCCTAATTTGTAGTCTTGCGTGATGAATAAAAGTCTGTTTGGATTTTTGGTCAAAACCAACAAGCCTTTGATATTCTTTAATTTCATTTTCATTCTTACCATAACTTAACCAAATAGCATTAATTGGTCTTGGCTTAGTAGGGTCAATTTGTCTTATCATTGAAACTAAATGATCTGACATAGGATTAGGTTCTAGAATTTGAATACCATAATCTTTAAATCGAGGGAAAATAGATTTGTGCAATTCTTCACATTTTATTTTAGCCGATTCTCTTTCATCAATTGCCTCTTTATTATCTTTTGTCCATAATTCTTTCCTAAACGCTAAATGATGTTCTTTTTTGAAGTACCTATCCGAAAAATCAATTGCATCTAACGGATTAGTAATAGATACTGGTTTTCTTAGTTTAAAGCTTTTTCTTTTTTTCTTAAGTTCTTTCTCAATTTCTTCTAACGAATTAAACTCCTCCTCATAAGCTAAAATATTTTCATCTGTTAATGGAAAAGATTCCTTATATAAAGTATTAAACCAATCCAAAATAGATAAACAATCTTCTTGGCTAGTTATTTTGTAATTTAACTCAATGTTATGCTCAAGTCCACCATCAGTTAAATTTGAAGATCCGACAAAAGCTGTTAAGCAATCATTATCTTTGAATAAATATACTTTTGGGTGAAAATTGTATTCTGTTTTATAGATAGCAGCTTCAAACAACTTATTCTGGAGCTGTGACTGCATTTTCCGTAATACTTTTGGGTTTGTTGGTAAATCTATCCCTACAAGATAATTTTGCTTACAATAGAGATTAATGCTAGCTTGAATAAAATCATAAGTGCTTTCTTTTACCAAGGCAACGGCAAACCAAATTTCACTTGCGGTAACTAATAATTCTTCAAAATCTGATTTTAAATCTGTAACAATCATTTTCTTAAGAGTATTTATTAAGAATTGGGGATCTTACTTTCAATAAAATCAAACATCGGTTGGAAAACTTCAAAACATTCGTCTGGAAATGTTGGTACTTTTAATTTGGCAAAATCGACTTTGTCGCCATGAAATCGTTTAAAGGGAATTGGTAATTTGATATCTTCTTTAAACATTGATGCTACTTTCGGTAAATGGCTAAAAATATGCTCAATCGCCATTACCGCATTTTCTCCAAAAGTCCCACCAGTAATTTTGTTAATCACCTGATCTTCTATAGGTTTACCTTTCGGTACCGGAAGCATCATAGCATACACTTCCTTATTTGCCATTTTTTTTATCAGTCCAAGATATGGATCAACACATTCCGAATCATCAGAAAATGCATGCCAGGTATTATAAGCTTTATCGTAGTCGAATAGACCAAATATCGGCAGCCCTTCCATGTCTTTTATAACTTCTGGGTCCTGCATTAATTGCGCTAAATATTTATGTCCAAATGCATAGAAAGGTATAAAAGGAATGTCTTTTTCCGGATTTAATTTATTCCACGCTTCTTTTATTATAATTGGGTCGGTCTTACCTTCGGTAAAGAGAACTGGTTTTTTTTCAATCTGGATAGTATTTATGATGCTAAGTATTTGTTCTTGCTCGCTATACTTAATTAATTTTTCGCTTAATTTGTCTATGGCAATTCTTTTAGGAATTTCAGCAGCTCCCAACTTTCCTGCTTTGCTAAAATCAAAGTAGCGAACCTTATCTTTCAAAAATTTAATTAAGGTGATTGCACTATGACTACTCATCAAGATATGATTGCTTTCAGTAGAGTCAGAGGAAATATCGGTTATTTGTTTGAAAAAATCGAATTGCCATTCAGGATGCAAAAATGCGTCGGGCTCATCTAATAATGAAATACAATTAAAGTCTTTGAATATTTCAGTTACGGCTAAGATGTACACTGACTGAAATTGACCATCACTAAATTGGCCAATACTTATATTTTCTAGGGTTTTTAATTGGACATCAATTTCTATTTCTTTCAATAATCCTATAGTTTTAAGATTGTCGAGGGTAATGAATATTTCAAAAATTGATTTATTAGAAAACTTAATTTTAAAATCCTCAAATGATCGGTAAAGAATATATTCTTCATGATCACCTATGACTATTTTACCTGACGGTCTTTCTAGTGTTTGTTCAATCTTTTTAACATTCCAAATTTCATTTAATACATCCCTGAAATAACCATCGGCTCCCCAGAACCTGTTATCAGCATCGAATTCATCAAAGGTACGACCCTTTGCGAAAGATGGCTTTTGGAAAACCATCTTAATCTCTGCACCAACATTCTCAATACCTAATCTGTTTTTGATAGTTTGCTTTAACTTTAGGTCGTCTGTTTGTAATAGAATAGACGCTAATAAGATATTTTTGTATTCTTTTCCAATACCGAAAAAGAGTCTCGCATCCTCACCGTCAAAATTCGGACTACTTCTATTGCGATTTAATTTGTCACGATGCTTATTGCTAAAATCATTTATAAAATCCCCAATAGTATCATTGTGACCGGAATAGTATACCAAAATATTTGCAGGTAGAAATTTTTTATTTACAAATGCAATTTTTTGTTTGTCATCATCACGCCACTCACCGTCTTTTCTGTAAATTAAAACATGCTCTCCATCCAATTCGTAATTGAGCTTATAATCGAACGATATCGGATAATCATGATCGAAAATATGTTTAAATATTTCAATAACTGCCTCAAACAAATTAGATTTTCCAGTACCATTTTTGCCCACAAAAACATCGATAAAACTTGTGCCATCAAAATCTAATTTAAAATCTTTTAGGTTTTTGTATTCGCCTATGATGTGTAAATGTTTTAATCTCATATTGCTATACTTGGGCTAAAACTGCATTAAGAATTTGAGTTTGCTTTTGTGAAGATTGCTCAATGTTTTTTTCAAGTGCATCACAAAGTTCAAATAGTTGATTAATTCTGCTAACTATTCTTTTTTGTTCATTATAAGGAGGTAAAGGAACCACAGTATTGATAATCTTTTCACGAGAGATATTTGGTTGTGCTGCACCAGCACCTTGAGAAATAAAATTGTTTTTTAAAGAAAGAATTAGATTGTACAAATAGTTGTTGTCAATTCCTTTATAAGTATTACAAGCACAAACAGCTTGATTTGTTGCGGCTTCAATTTCTAAAACTCCCGCTTCGCCAATATTTGCTCCATACATTGCTATTAAAACTGAACCGATAGGGTTTATATGTAGTGAGCATTTTTCTAATGCATATTCAGTAATGGTTTCACTGGTGAATTTTATTCTTCCTTGCTTGACTTCCCCTGATTTGACCCATGGAATTTTACCTTCATAAAATGAACTATTACTTCTATTTGGTGTTGAACCTGACTTCCAAGTGCCAAAATCATTTAATCTAACCCATTTCCAATTTTTAGGTAATTCATAAGTGATTTCGTCTTTTTTAATAGTAGGCAGTTCTTTTTGTTTTCTAATACTTCCGCTTTTAATTAAATTGTTTTTTTCTACAAGTATTTCTTTGTGCAATTCTACAGCAGATTGTTCATTATCATCTTGAAGAACTAACTTACCTCTCATGGCTAGATTTAGAATTACTTCTCTTAAATCAGTCACATTTTGTTTTATGCTATATAAAGTTTCAAATTGATTAGCAATAAAACTCCAAGCATTATTAAATGTTATTTCATCATTGGCTTTTATAAGGTTATTGATAGCTGCCGAATTCATTTGAAGTTGTAATTTGTGTTTGCGATTTCGTTCTTCTTCTAGCTTATCACATAAAAGCATGAGTTGGTCCATTTTTTCAACTATTCTTTTTTGTTCTTCTAAGGGAGGAAGTGGAATAATATATTCCCTTATTTTTCTTAAAACTAGATTTTTATTACCTACACCTTCAGTACCGTCTTTTGAATATTTTTTTACTAAAGGAGAATTAATTAAATTTTCTATGAATTTGGGATAAACTTTATTACTAATAATTTTTAATAACGCAACACTAACAAATATGCTAAATTGCTTATCAGTATCTATTGTTACAGCAATTCCAGTAGTGCCAATTTTAGTCAGTAAAATATCATTATACTCAGGATTGCATCTTTTTGTAAGTTCTAAATGTTCAGTTTCGGAAATAAACTTAGTGTCATTAAAATCAATTTTACCAGAGCTTAAATTTTTAACTGATAAAAAAGGAATACCTTCGTCGATATAATTCGGCGTGTGGTGTGCTCCATCTGTAATAAGCGTACAAATATTTTCTAATTTTATCCATTTCCAATTCTCTGGTATTGAATATGGTACTTGTTCTTTTTTAATTGCTTCTAATGAACTTTGCTTTTTCATTAGTTTACTTTTTAAAAGACGTTCTTTTTCTTTTTCTATTTCTTCTAAAAGCTTTTGTGCAGGTTTGTCATTTGAATTTTGCTCAACTAATTTTCCTTGCATTGCCAATTTTAAAATCAGTTCACGCAATCTGGTAATACCATCAGGAGTTTCTAATGCAATTTCAAAATGTTTTTCTAATAATTTCATCTTGTATTAATTTCCTAATGCTTGCATTAATTCTTTTTTCAATAAATCTCTTGTGGCAATCAATTCTTTGCTGATTTGCTCATAGTCCTGCATTAATATTTCCGGGTCGGTATGAATAATTTCAACACTATGCGGGTTTTTGAAATCTAAATTGTAATTTTTATCTTCAATTTCTTTTACAGAAACTTTCCAAGCATGTTCGTTTTGCTTGCGGTTGTTCCACCATTTTTTTTCTAATTCAAACTCTTCAATGCGTAAAGGTTTGCTTCTAGAATATGATTTGTAGCCATCAGGATATGGATGTTCAAAATACCATACGTGTTTGGTTGGTTCACCTTTTTCAAAAAATAAAATATTGGTATTAATACCCGTGTAAGGACTAAATACTCCTTTAGGTAAACGAACAATAGTATGAAGGTTAAATTCTTTTAACAATTCTCTTTTTAAAGTGGTTTTTACTCCTTCACCAAATAAAAAGCCATCTGGTAAAACCACACCAGCTCTTCCAGTATCGGCTCTTAGTAAGTGCATAATTAACGCCATAAACAAATCGGCCGTTTCCCGGGTTTGGTATTTTTTAGGAAAGTTTTTTTCAATACCATCTTCTTCAACACCGCCAAATGGAGGATTGGTAATAATTACGTCCATTCGGTCTTTTGGTCCATAATCTTTAAGAGGTTTGCTTAAGGTATTGTCATGTCTGATATTGCTTGGGACATCAATACCGTGTAACATCATATTAGTCATCGCAAGCATGTGTGGCAAAGGTTTTTTTTCTATACCATGAATGTTGTCTTGCAGTTTCGTGATATCCTTATCATTTTTAAATGATTTCTTCTTGTGCTCAATAACATTCACCAGGAAACCACCCGTTCCACATGCAGGATCAAATACCCGTTCTCCCAATTGTGGGTTTAAAACATCAACCATGAATTGTGTTACAGCTCGTGGTGTATAGTATTCACCGGCATTACCTGCCGACTGCAAATCCTGTAATATTTTTTCGTAAATATCATTAAATACATGACGATCACTGGATGAATTAAAATCAACATCGCCCTGAATAGTGTTGATTACCTGTCTTAACAGCGTTCCCGATTTCATGTAGTTATAGGCATCTTCAAAAACGCTTCCCACAATTTTACCATGAGGAGAAACGCCGGCAGTGGTTGAAAGTTTTTTCAAAGAGGGGAACAGATCATTGTTAACAAAATCAATTAATTCTTCTCCTGTCATTCCTTCATCGTTTGCTGCCCAATTAGACCATTTAAAGCGACTTTGTAATGGTGATTTATAATTATCTGATGTTATTTCCCATTCTTTTTCTTTGTCGTCAAATATTTTAAGGAAAAGCAGCCATACCATCTGGCTAATACGTTGGGCATCTCCATCGACGCCAACGTCTTTACGCATTATATCTTGAATGGTTTTAATTAATGTACCTAATGACATATTTAGTATTTATTGTTTTATTATTTAGGATGAATATATTGCGCGTTCTAGTTCTTTAACCGCTTCTTCGTACTGAACTTTGCCCCCAAAGATCTTAATAATTTCGATTGGAGTACCATAATCCGTAAATGGCCGAATGGTTAATATCTTGGTTTCTTCTATGGGTTCAACGCCCTCATCAGCGTATTTGTCTATCAAAGAATTAATTACTTTTTGAGCTTGTTCGCCATATTTAGCAAAGTAATTTCTTTTCTTAACCTGTTCCGCACGTTCTTTTCTTGAGAGCGGTGGCTGATCCCAGGCTATATGACAAATGATATCAAAAGGGTCATAATCTTTTCCTATTTCTTCTGCCAACGCAGCAAAGAACACACCTTCATTAGCTAATTCCTCGATGATTATTTTCTTTTTATCTGCATGTGACCATTTCAGTAAAAAGTCATCCAAAGAAGCAAATTCATTTTCCAGCGTTTTTTTTGTGTAATCTTTTAATGATTCCGTGATGAGTTTTCCCTTTGCATCAAAATACTGTACTCTTTCCGCTACAACTGAAACAGAAACATTATTGACGTAGTATTTTTTAGCGGTTGAATTAGTTCCGTCGTCAGTAGCTGGATCTGTATCTCCTTCTTTTCCATCATGTGCTGATGTATCAGTACCATCACCAAGAGAGTCTGGCGGCACTGGGGAATCGCCAGATTTTGGTTCATAGATAATTACCGGTTCTCCATCAAAATCAGGATCAGCAAATAATTCTGTTGCTTTTTTGAAGTCCATTATGGTAAAGAAGAATTTGTTATAATCCTCATTAATTCTCGTTCCACGACCAATAATCTGTTTGAATTCAGTCATCGATTGGATTCTCTGATCCAGAACAATCAGTTTGCATGTCTGTGCGTCTACACCAGTAGTCATCAATTTAGAGGTAGTAGCAATTACAGGGAACCTAGATTCAGGAAAGATAAAATTATCCAATTCCATTTTACCTTCTTCATTGTCACCGGTAATTCTAACGACATACTTATTGTTTTGGGCAGCTATATCACTATTTTCGTTTACCAATGCCTGTCGCATACGTTCAGCATGATCTATATTGTCACAGAAGACAATTGTTTTATCATAGCGATTGGTCTGTTTGAGAAAGTCGGATATTTTTTTAGCCACTAATTCGGTTCTTTTATCAAGAACCAATGATTTGTCAAAATCTTTTTGATTGTAAATTCTATCTTCTATGATATTGCCGTACCTGTCTACCATCCCCTTGTCAGGACGCCAGCCAGTAACATCCTTGTCAATATCTATTCTTACTACTTTATAAGGAGCTAAAAATCCATCATCAATTCCTTGCCGTAATGAATAGGTATATATAGGTTCACCAAAATAATCGATGTTAGAAACATCTTTAGTTTCTTTTGGAGTTGCCGTCAGTCCAATTTGTGTTGCGGCTGTAAAATATTCTAAAATTTTTCTCCAATTGGAGTCCTCTGCAGCACTTCCCCTGTGACATTCGTCAATAACTATTAAGTCAAAAAACTCTGGAGAAAACTGTTTGTAAATATTCTGATCTTCCTGCGTACCAGTTACTGCCTGATATAATGAAAGATAAATTTCGTAAGACTTATTTGCCTGTCTTTTGGAAATTTTAGTCATCGCCGAACCAAAAGGCTTGAAATCATTGGTCATTGTTTGATCCACTAAAATATTTCGATCGGCCAGAAACAGTATTCTTTTTTTAGTTTTAGATTTCCATAATCTCCAAATGATTTGAAAGGCAGTATATGTTTTGCCCGTTCCGGTTGCCATTACCAAAAGTATTCTAGTGTCTCCTTTGGCTACAGCTTCCACCGTTTTATTGATTGCAAGTAGCTGATAATACCTAGGGGTTTTATTGCTTCCATCACTATAATAATCTTCCGCGATGATATTTTCCTGAACTGATGTGAGATTTTTGTGTTCACACCACATCTGCCATAATGTTTCTGGTGAAGGAAATTCTGCTAATGATATTTCTGTTTCAACATTACCATCTTTCGCAATACTGTTATGAAATAAAAACCCATTCCCATTTGAACTAAATACAAATGGGACATTCAGCATCTGACCATAATTCAAACCCTGTTGCATTCCTGATGCAACTGTATGGTTATTATCTTTAGCTTCAATTATTGCTATAGGTATACCGGGCTTGTAAAATAATACATAATCTGCACGTTTATTTTTTGCCCGAGTATGCAACTGCCCCCGAACAATAACGCGACCATTGGTTAATGCAAATTCTTCACGAATCTGAACGTGTAAATCCCATCCTGACTGGAGCAGCGCAGGGGTAATATATTTGGAGCAGATATCCCTTTCTGTCAGCTTTTTTTTGTCATTCATTTCATCACTTTATGGCATCTTAATAAATCAATTGATAATATTCAAATATCCACAAATGTTTTAAGTTCACCAAATGGAGTAATTAATTACCGGGAATTGAGAGTTTATTTGGAAACAAGGAATTAATATTTAATACAGAGCTACCTGTTCCCCCATTTATCCAATTTTACAATTGAGAACTGCAAATTAACAATAAACTACGACTATCACGTACTATAACCGACTAAATTTCTTTAATTTGGAGAGGTATATTGTGATTACACAGATTTATCCATCGTAAACAGCCTTATTATAGTGTCTACTTATTTCGAAAATATTCATCAAATACTTCGAGTGTATTTATAGCTTTAGGATTATTTTGAGCATCCAGAAGTAAGGTCACCCAACGGTGAGCCACGCTGAACGGTATTTTTCTATGACTGCTTACCCACTCTATTAATTTCCTGTTATCAGGCTTCAGATCATCGATTTCGTCGGTCATTTTTTGGAGTTTGCGATATACCGTCTGGTTGCTTTTAGAATCGCCCACGATAATTTTTCCAATGGTTAATTTATCGATCCCTTTAAAATGATAGGGTTTTAATTTTTCTATATCCAATCCCTCAACGTACATAATGGCGCGGTAAATTTCAGCGTATTCTTTAGAAGTAAACTCGCGCTGCCCATTATATTTTTTAAAGTCAAAATACAAAAGCCAGTCATTAAAAGTTTCCTTGTCAATATCCAGGTCAGTAAAAAATTGAGAGCGCTGTATTATCTTTTGCCTGGGAAAGTTTCCAGATGTATATAACCGATCAAATATTTCCGCAAGTATTTTAATATTTTCAATATTGGAAAATTCTGGAAAAGTATCCATTGACTGTTCCAGTCGGGCAGGGAAATTAATCAGGAATTCTGGTATAGTTTCGCTTTTCTGAGAATTTAAAACCCAAAAAAAGAATTTTGCCACATCATCTGAGGTCTCCCTATCCTCTGCCATTTTCATGATCGTGGCAAGATCTTCCTCGGGCAAACATTCCATGAATGACTTAACAAAAGAAAACGCACTCTTTTTTTTAAAAATATCGATCGGATATTGAACGTGTATATTTTCCATACTTAAAAAGCTACCCTTAAAGGTAGCTTTTTTTTCAGTCTCCCCGATATTCATCGTTATTGGGATTAAGCTGATCGGCGTGATTGTCCATCGCATGTTGATATGCTTCACTGTTGGGGTTGCAGATGTCTGCTTCGTGATTTCTAGGCATCGTAATTATAATTTAAAGGGTTAATATTATTGTCTTCCTGTGGCGGATAAATGTAAAATTCATCCAGTTCATTTTCAGTGTTTTTTTTCATGTCCTTATTTTTTGTCAAATTTATGACTGGGAAAACATTCGTGATGAGAAATAACCGACGTTAGCATTTTTTTAAGAATTTTTTATCTTATCCTTTTTTCAGCAACCAAACCTGCTCAACTTAAGACGACATCCCTCACAAACAGCACTTTTGCATAAGTGCAAAATCTGCATTCACATGCTAAAGAATTCTGCAACACTAAAAAGTTCAATATCTAAATACTCTATAAATACTTTAAACCCTAACCCTCCCCTCATTTCCAGACCTGATCGCGTATCTCACTGCACATCAGAATGAAAAACTGCCAGCGCTGGAAATCAACCAGGCCGGAAAGAAAACACGCTCCGGCCGGTTCAAACACATCAAAAAAATTTATGAGAACGTCAGAGTGCAGCCATCCAGCACCCCATTGTTCTCTATTTTATCTAGTTCCCCCTGTACGTCGAATACCCGTAGGCTGAAAGGGTGATGGGAACATGGTAATGCTGGTGATCCCTGATCTGAAAAACAACTTCGATGAAAGGATAAAAGCTTTCGGTTTTGTTCTTTTTAAAATAATCGGCGGTAAAATAGGTCAGTTTATAAATTCCGGTGTTAGAGCTGCCGGGAAGGAAATCGGTGATTCTGCCGTTCTGATCTGTTATTTTTTCGTCTACCAAAGACCACTGTCCGCTGGCTTCGGTAAAGCGTTCGAGTCTGATGGTGACTCCACTCGCGGGAGCGCCTTTAGACACATCAAGGATATGGCTTGAAAGCTGATAACCGGTTTTCTGACCAAATGCGAAGACTGAAAGCAGTGCAAAGACCGCTGCAAAGAGTATTTTTTTCATTTTTATCTGTTTATACTATTTTACTGTATGAATTCCCAAATCAGGAACAGACGCCGCTTTTGCGATGAGATCGTCATTTTCCGCACTTCCGCCGCCGGCAATGCCAATACTGCCAATCACATTACCTTTGTACCACACCGGCGTTCCACCGCTTAAAAGAAGAAGTTCCGGGAGGGTGTTCAGATTTTGGGTATCTGGATTAGCGGCTGCATTTCTCATCAGTAACAGCGTCGGGGTTTTGGTAGAAAGTGCGGTGTATGCCTTCCTTCTTGCAGCTTCGGTATTGTGAGGACCTACTCCATCACCGCGCATCAGGAGGATGATTTCTCCGGAAGCGTCCAGAACAGCAACCGTAACTTTTTTTTCCAGCGCATCCGCTTTTTTGATACTTCTTGTTGCCAATTCCATGGCGGCGTCCAAAGTCAGGTTATCCACCGATTTTACAAATTGAGTATGGGGCGGCATTTTGGGGTCCACTCTGTTCTGTGCAAACCCCAATGCCGAAATAAAAACGATTCCTAATGCGAATATTTTCATAAAATGGTTTTGACAAAGGTAGCGGCTGTAAAAATAAAAAACGTTGCTCTAAGTCAACGTTTTTTTACAGCTGAGCTTTTACCCTGCTCAAAGTAGAGGGTGAAATGCCAAGGTAAGTCGCGGCCATTTTATTGGAAAGCCTGCGCAGCAGCTGGGGCTGATGTTGCATCATCCATTTTACCTTTTCAAGGGCTGTGAAACTCTGAAAACCGTAAATTCTTTTTTGGGCAGTGATGAATCCAAGTTCAAGAATTTCGGTATAAATTTTCGCAAACTGAGGCACCGTATCCACCAGGAGATAGAAGTCTTCTCTGGTAATGCACAGGAGTTCGGAAGGTTCAATGGCCTGTAAATATTCTTCGGCCGGCAGCTGATCAATAAAACTGGGTAAAGCGGTAACGAAATTTCCTTCAAAAGCAAAATATCTGGACCTTTCATTCCCCTCTTTATCTGTAGTAAAAAGGCGCATGGCTCCTTTGGTGATGAAATAATAATGTCTGCAGACCTGGTGATAATCCAGCAGCATCTGTTTCCGCTCCGCCTTTACGAAGGTAAAGCAGGAGGAGATTTTCTGCAGCGTCTGTTCATCTGCCAATGAACGGGTGAGGATAAACTGTTCCAGCGTTGTCAACATTGTTTTTTACTAAAAATTAAAATTGCCTGATCTCAAATATAAAGAAAATACCTCATCACGAAAACCGTCCATATCTGTTTCCGCCTCCGGTCCGCTGATCGAACACGGCCCGCAGCATCCGTAAAATTTTAAAATCGCTGTCATTACCATAATCTATTTCCTTTCATTCATAATGGAACAATATTTCCATAACTTGCTCCGTAAACAGACCATTATGAACACCGACCTGAATTTCAGAAAAGGCTTTACGTTCACCAAACACAGTCCTGAGGAGATCTCCCATTTCGACCGGGTTTTTGAGGTATTCAAAGATCTGCTCACCCATACGTCGGGTGATATTGAAGAGGCTTTTGAATGGCTCGAAATGCTCGATAAAGAATACGATATTTTCACCGACGAATATACGCTGGCAGATTTTGAAGAAGATCTGAAAAAACGCGGCTACATCAAGGAAGAAAAGAATCCTGAAGACGGCAATACCGGTACGGGAAAAGGCAAAAACATCCTCACCCCCAAACTTGAAAAAGCCCTTCGCGAGTTTGCCCTCGATCAGATTTTCGGAAAACTGAAAAAAACCGGCATCGGAAGCCACCGCACCTCAAAAGTGGGCATCGGTGACGAACGCGACGGTGAAAACCGCGCCTTCCAGTACGGTGACGACCTTTCGGCGGTTAATATGACGGAAAGCCTCAAGAACGCCCAGATCAATAACGGAATTTCTGATCTCCGAATGACCGAAGATGACCTTATCGTAGAGGAAACCCGCCACAAGGCACAGATGAGCACGGTGCTGATGATCGACATCAGCCATTCCATGATTCTTTATGGTGAAGACCGCATCACGCCCGCGAAAAAAGTCGCCATGGCGCTGGTGGAACTCATTAAACGCAAATATCCGAAAGATTCGATCGACATTATTGTTTTCGGCAACGAAGCCTGGCCCATCAAAATCAAAGACCTTCCGTATCTGCAGGTCGGTCCTTATCATACGAACACGGTTGCCGGTCTGGAACTGGCCATGGATATTCTGCGCAGAAAACGGAATACGAACAAGCAGATTTTTATGATCACCGACGGGAAACCCAGTTGCATCAAGCTGCCCACCGGAGAACTCTACACCAACAGTTTCGGCCTTGATGAAATGATCGTTTCCCAATGTCTCACCAAAGCGGCGCAGGCGAGAAGGCTCAAAATTCCCATCACTACTTTTATGATCGCACAGGATCCTTATTTAAGAAAATTTGTAGAGGCTTTTACGGCACAGAATCAGGGGAAAGCTTTTCTGACCGGACTTTCCAATCTGGGAGAAATGATTTTTGAGGATTATGAAAGGAACAGGATCAGGAGGATATAGAGGGATGCTGGGTGTTTGGTGATGGATGTAGGATGTGGGATGTGGGATGTAAGAGGATGAACAATTGACAGATTCCGTGTTAAAAATTTAGATTAAAAAGCACTATTTAGAATATGAAAAACGATATTACATTTAAAGAATTAAAGGATTCCGGTTACAGTCATCAAACGATTAATCAGGAAATTCAGGCGAACCTTATTGCAAAGATCAAGGCTAAAGAACCTGTATTTGAAGGCCTGTGGGGATATGAAGACACGGTGGTTCCGCAACTGAAGAAAGCGATCCTGGCCGGACATCACATCAACCTTCTCGGCTTGCGTGGACAGGCAAAGACCAGGATTGCGAGAAGCATGGTGAGTCTGCTTGATGAATATATGCCGATCGTCAAAGGTTCTGAAATTAATGACAGTCCGTTTCAGCCCATCTCCAAATATGCGCGTGACCTTATTGCAGAACTGGGCGACGAAACCCCTATTTCGTGGGTTCACCGCTCGCACCGTTTCTTTGAGAAACTGGCTACACCGGACGTGAATGTCGCCGATTTAATCGGTGATATCGACCCCATCAAGGCCGCCACGCTGAAACTGCCCTACTCCGATGAGCGCGTGCTGCATTACGGAATGATTCCACGCGCGAACCGCTGTATTTTTGTCCTGAATGAACTTCCTGATCTGCAGGCAAGGATTCAGGTTTCGCTTTTTAATATTCTGCAGGAAGGTGATGTACAGATCCGTGGTTTTCAGCTCAGGATGCCGCTGGATATTCAGTTTATTTTTACGGCTAATCCGGAAGATTATACGAACCGGGGAAGCATCGTGACTCCGCTGAAAGACCGTATCGGTTCCCAGATCTTCACCCATTATCCGAAAACCATCGCTTTGGCAAGACAGATCACCGACCAGGAAGCTCAGGTCTCTGCTGAAGATAAAGCACAGATTACGGTTCCTGATTTGGCGAAAAACCTGTTGGAGGAAGTGGCCTTCGCGGCTAGGGAAAGTGAATTTGTGGATGCGAAAAGCGGCGTCAGTGCAAGACTCACGATCTCTGCGATGGAAAATCTGATGGCGGCAGCCAAACTGCGGCTGATAGAATCCGGAGCCGAAAAAACCACGCTCAGACTCCTGGACTTCATGTCGATTGTTCCGTCGATTACCGGAAAGATTGAACTGGTATACGAAGGCGAGCAGGAAGGCGCAGACCATGTGGCGAAACTCCTCATTGATCAGGCGGTGATGAATCAGTTTGAACAGCTTTTCCCGCGCATCCCGAAGCTCGAAAAAGAAGGCATCAAAACTCCGTATACCGATCTGATCCAGTGGTTCAACAACAATACCGCGGAGCTGAATTACACGGACACCGATGCAGAATTTTACAGCAGACTCGAAAGCATCGCACCGCTCTCCGAATTTATTAATGAATGCGGAGATCAGCTGAGCCCCGAGGACCGGAACTTCAGCAAAGAACTTGTTTTATGGGCCTTAACCATCAGTAAAAAACTCGATAAGCTCGAAAATAAAAACACTTTTACTTTTGATTCGGCGGGGATCGGGAAGTATTACGGGAGATAATTTTAAAGGAGATTTCATCCTGCCATCAAACCTCATTTAACATCAGTTTAAATGAGGTTTTTTGTAAATAATTTTCAATAAAGTCCCTTTCCAGCAAAAGGAGTATTCATTTTTGTCATGATCATTCGATTCCCAGTGAACGCAGTGATAAAGACCATTAATGATGATACGTATGATTCTCCACCGGGACATACAACGCCTCTAATAATAATTAATAAATTCATAAAAATAAATGGATAAAATTTAATAAAAATTATTAATATTATCTGAATCAATAAAAATAAAATATTAAAATACAGTTATTTTTATTAAAAAAGTATTGATATTTCGAAAAAGCGTGTACCTTTGACGAACTGTTGTACTTCTACTCAGTTTAATCCAATTTACAGAATGAAAAAATTTATACTTCTGGCAACTTCGGTTGTTTTCATGAGCTTCTATTCGACCGCCAAAGCGCAGGCTCCGGTGCTTGGAAGCACTGCCAACTTCGCGCTTTTCTCTACCAACGGTGCTGTTTCGAATACCGGCTTATCTCATCTTACAGGAAATGTCGGCACGAATAACGGTTCAAGCACCAACTTCGGCAACGTGGATGGTGTGATGCACGATTCAGACGGCACCACCATGATTGCCGCCGCTGATCTTACGATTGCTTACAATCAACTGAACGCAGCGATCCCGAACTTCTTCCCATCTTCCCTTTTAGGTAATGGCCAGGTACTTACTCCGGGAACTTACTCCATCGGACAAACTGCGACATTAAACAATACCTTAACACTTGATGGAGGCGGAAACCCCAATGCCCTTTTTATCTTTAAAATTCAGGGTGCTTTATCTTCAGCAGCAGGCGCACAGGTACTGCTTACCAACGGAGCACTTGCATGCAACGTGTTCTGGAAAACCGAAGGCCTCGTTGATCTTGCGACGAATACCGCGATGAAAGGAACCATTGTTGCAAATAATGCAGCCATTATCCTCCGTTCCGGCGCATCATTAGAGGGTCGCGCACTTTCTACAACAGGTGCAGTTACCGTATCGGGAGTTACCGTAAGAAAGCCGGTTGGCTGCGGATCTCCGGTACTTACAGGTCCGGCTCAACCGCCGTTGGGCACTGTTGTCTGTTACACGGTATTCACAGGAAACGGTTCATTAACCAATACCGGAATCACTTTCATTACAGGTGATGTAGGAACTAACGTAGGCCTTACCACAGGTTTCGACGCCACAAAAGTAAACGGTAAAATCCATCTCATCCCTGATACTTCTACCGCTCAAGCTTCATTAGATCTTAACAATGCTTACACTTTCATTAACAACCTTCCAATAGATATTGAACTGCTTTATCCTGCAGCTTTCGGACAGGATCTTGTTTTGACGCCACATACTTACCAACTGAATGCAGCTACTGTACTTAATGGAAAAGTGACACTCAATGCACAGAATAATCCGAATGCCGTGTTTGTTATTAAAATCAACGGCGCGCTGTCAACAAGCACATACGCTTCAGTGGAACTCATTAACGGCGCACAGGCAAAAAATGTTTTCTGGAAAGTGGATGGCGCAGTAAACCTTAATGATTATACGAAATTTAAAGGTTCTGTTATAGGAAACAACGGTGCTGTCATCATCAATAACGGGGTGCAGATCGAAGGCCGCATTTTGAGCACCAGCGGCGGAATATCCACTTTTGGGATCAATGCAGAGATGACTCCCGGCTGTGAACTGTTGGCAACCAGCTCCAATACAGCTGCAACCAAAGAAGTTCAGTTTTTCCCGAATCCTTTCTCCACTGTTTTAAATATCAAAATGGAGAACGCAGACGGCGGATCCACACTGACCATTTTCAATGCAGCGGGTGCAAAAGTAACACAGACCGTTTTATCACAAAAAACAACTTCATTACCAATGAAACTTCCTGCGGGCGTTTACTTCTACCAGCTCACCGGTAAAAACGGAGCAAAACAGAGTGGAAAATTAATTTCCAAACCGTAAAATCCTTTTTCATAATTTTCATCAACCCTACCTTCCCGGTAGGGTTTTTATTTGCATGTCTTTTTCCGTCCCCCACTCCCACTTTTTTATGCCGGCTTCGGTTTATAACCGGTTTTATAAGGGAACACATGTTTAAAAATAATTAATACCGAATAGCAGAAGACTGGATAAAGCAATATTTAATCATTATATTTTAAATATTCCTCAATGCTCTTTTTAGGGATTAAATCCAGCACCGCCTTCACGTTGATAATTTCGTGTTGGTTTATAATGCTGTTCACCGCTTTCGCAGCGTCGGGATAGTTGACGAGACGCTCCAGAAGACCATATACATTGACCATTTTTTTGTGGGTATTTTCAGAATCGCCGCCAAACCACGAGCCGTTGAAATGGTGGCTTACATAATTCTTCGGTAAATCCTGGGAGAAATAGACCGACGGATACAGTGTGACGCCGTGTTTCAGATGCTGGATCTTATCCGCGTAACGGTCGGCTCCGTATTCCTGTTCGAGCATTTCTGAAAAAATATCCGTGTTGATGTGCTCCTCAAAACCTTCCTGACGGCTGTACCAGTCTGTGAAATCCTTTGCGAGCTGATGTTTCGGTTCTGCCATCCAGAATGCGGAGTACGGAACGCCTTTCACTTCGAAACCGCATACCGCCTGTTCATTCAGGAATTCATCCAGCGGAAGTTTCAGTTCCATATCCGTGTCCATATAAATTCCGCCATGCTCATACATGACTTTTGAACGTACATAATCGGAAACGAAGGCCCATTTTTTCTGCGCAAATGCTTCTTTTACATAGCTGTTATCATTGAGCGGCGAGTTGCTTTCATTCCATTCCACAATTTCGAAACCGGGATGGATGCGCCTCCAGGAAGCAATGCAGTATTCTGCCAGTTCATTTTTCGGCTGTCCGCCAAACCAGCAGTAATGGATTATTTTTGGGATCATTGTTTAATATTTTAGGTCGGTTATTGCAGACGGTCTTTTACAGATCTGGTTCAGCAAACTTTACACCTAAAATTTACAATGGGATTTTTAATCCTTTAGCGCTGAGCCGAAATTTCCTTTTTTATCGCCTAAAGGTTTGCAGGCATTACGCCGACAATAATGATTAAAAGATTAAATTTGATGTAAATATTCCTTTATTGCCTATGAAGTCACCGCAATCCGACAGCCGTTACCAACCGAAGACCTACGTAGAGATCAAAAACCCGGAGTGGGTGAAAAATGCCACCCTCTACGAGCTTAATGTGCGGCAGTTTTCAGAGGAAGGCAGTTTTAAAGCCGTTGAAAAACAGATTCCGCGGCTGAAGAAGATGGGCATCGACATTATCTGGCTCATGCCGGTGCACCCCATTGGCACCGTCAACCGCAAGGGAAGTCTGGGCAGTTATTATTCGGTGAAAGATTATCTGGGGATCAACCCGGAGTTCGGTTCGGAAGCAGATTTCCGGAACCTGGTCAGGGCCATCCACGAACACGGAATGTACGTGATTCTCGATTGGGTAGCCAACCACAGCAGTTGGGATAATGCACTCGCAACCGAACATCCCGACTGGTACGCACGTTCCAGGAACGGTGAATTTCAGTCGACCCCGTGGCGCGATTATGATGACATCATCGCTTTTGATTACCGGAAACCGGAACTCCGCAGGTACATGACTGAAGCGCTGAAATTCTGGGTCAGAGAATATGATATCGACGGGTACCGCTGCGATGTAGCCAGTTTTGTACCGGTTGATTTCTGGGAAAACGCCAGAGCAGAACTGGAGGACCTCAAACCGGTCTTTATGCTGGCAGAGGCTGAAGACAAGGAACTTCACCGCAAAGCTTTTGATGCCACTTATAACTGGACACTGTGGAACATCCTTCATCAGATCGCCGTCAGCAATAAAAGTGTCAGGTCGCTAAGCGAAGCCTATATTGCGGAACATCTCTCGATTTTTCCGAAGGAAGGCATCCGCCTGAATTTCACTGATAACCACGACAAAAACTCCTGGGAAGGCAACCAGTACAGTAATTTCGGAACCGCCCTGAAGGCTGTAACGGTTTTTACCGTGATGATGGACGGAATGCCTTTGGTTTATAACGGTCAGGAAGCCGGCCTGGACCGCTCGCTGAAATTCTTTGAAAGAGATCCCATTGTCTGGAAGAGAGACGAAAACGAGACCCTCTACACCACCCTTTTTGGGCTTAAACACAAAAATCAGGCGCTCTGGAACGGCAGCCGCGGCGGTGAAATGGTGAGAATTATGAACGACCGGATGGATCAGGTCATTTCCTTTGTCCGGGAGAAAAACGGAGATAAAGTTCTGACTTTTATTAATTTAAGCAAAGAAAATGTTACTGTAAATTTTGACACCTCTCTGGATGCAGGAGTTTATGAAAACCTTTTCACCGGTCAGTCACAACAGGTACTGCAGAAGGTGACGCTTACAATGAAGCCATGGGAATATGTGGTGCTGCATCATTCGAAGTGAGGGCTTTACGGAATGAAATAACTCAACCTTCCTAAAGCCACCAAAAAGAGTTTCCTATTACAATTATTATCTTTGCGCTTTCAGAGAATAAGAAAAATGGCTTCAAAAAATTCAGTCAACAGGTATGAATACAGCAGCGAACAGGATGGAAAATGAAATGCTATGCCGGACAGTCTGTCCTGAATGCATGGGCCTTGGCAAGAAGAAGCGGAGAATCCGTAAAAGTGTCAGGGTGCGCTATCAAAAAGAACTGGAAGCATTTGAAAAGAGTGACAGAAAGGGAAAAGCGCCGGTTCATCCTGTCCCTCATCTTTATACCTGTCAGCACTGCTCCGGCTCCGGTTTGATATCTTCAGAAAAATTTTCCGATCCCGATCCTGAAAACTACCCCCATGTCGCTATCATCGGAGGCGGTATAGGAGGGGTGGCTCTCGCTGTGGCATGTCTGCACCGGGGCATCCCATTTACCCTTTACGAACGCGACCCCAGTTTTGATGCCCGGTCACAGGGATACGGACTCACCCTGCAGCAGGCCAGTAAAGCCATTGAAGGATTCGGTATTTTCAATTTAGAAAAAGGAGTCATCTCCACAAGACATCTGGTTCATACTCCCGACGGAACAGTGGTTGGCGAATGGGGAATGCGGAAGTGGCTGGAGAATGAAACCAAAAAAGCTCCGAGGCGTACCAATGTTCATATCGCAAGACAGTCGCTCCGCTCCGCACTGCTGGAACAGCTCGGCGGACATGAAATGGTGCAGTGGGGACATCAACTGATTGATTTTAAAGCATCCAAAGACGGAAATATTGAACTCAGCTTTCAGGTGGACGGCAAAATAAAAAATACAAAAGCAGATCTTATAGTTGGCGCCGACGGTATCCGCAGTGCCGTTCGGAACTTAGTGATTGGCGAGGAAATCTCCCCTTTGCGTTATCTGGACTGTATTGTGATTCTGGGCATCTGTCCTTTGAGTGCGCTCGATGGTATTGAAAGTTCCCTGCTGGATTCGGCGACGGTCTTTCAAACCGCCAATGGGCATGAAAGAATTTACATCATGCCTTACGATTCAGAATCGGTGATGTGGCAACTGAGTTTCCCGATGCCGGAACATGAAGCAAAAATTCTAAGTTCAAAAGGACCACAAGCTCTCAAAGAAGAAGCCCTCCGCAGAACACAGTGGCATGATCCGATTCCTCAGATCTTATCCGCAACTCAGGAAGCCCTGGTTTCCGGCTATCCGGTTTATGACCGTGCATTGCTTCGTTCAGACTTATTAGAAAGCGCAGGACCGGTGACCCTCATCGGGGATGCGGCTCATCCGATGAGTCCGTTCAAAGGTCAGGGTGCGAACCAGGCGCTGCTGGACGCCCTTTCCCTTGCCAGAGAAATTTCAAAAGCATGTAGACCCTTCTCCGAATGGCGCACGAAAGGAATCAGAGAAAGTGTTTTAAAAAATTCCGAAGAAGAAATGTTAGTCAGAAGTGCTACTAAAGTAGAAGATTCGGCTGCAGCGGCAGAATTTCTGCATTCTGAAATTGCACTTTATGAAGGGGATGAACCGCGGGGAAGAGTGTTGAAGAGGAAAGGATGAGTTAGACTTTTCTACTCTTAATTAACATTGTCAAGGTTAATGAAATGGTCATTTAAATAACCAGCATAAAAAAGATTTTCAAAAAATACCAGGAATTGGTATATTTGAATAAAATTTTGACATCATGGCTAAAAATACATCAATTTTGTTGGGAGATTATTTCGACAGCTTTATCAGTCAACAAATCAAAAGCGGAAAATTTTCTTCAGCCAGTGAAGTGGTAAGAGCTGCGCTCAGGATGTTTGAACACGAAGAAAGTAAAAAAACCGAACTGATTAAGGAACTTAAAAAAGGGGAAGAATCCGGTTTCGTTGAGACCTTTGAGCGTCAGTCATTTTTACAGGATCTTCATCAGAAACATGCTGCCGAATAATGGAATATAAAATCAGCAACGAAGCGGCTAATGATTTAGAAAAGATTTGGCTTTATACTGTTGATATCTGGTCCACCGAACAGGCTGATCATTACCTCAATCTGATTATGGATGAAATTGAATATATCGCTGAACATCCAAAATCCGGGAAAGATTATCATGAAATACGAAAAGGATATTTTCGCACGCGGGTTAAATCTCATTTTATTTTCTACAAAATCAATCTAAAAAAAGCAGAAGTTGAAATTATCAGAATTCTTCATCAACAAATGGATGTTGAATCCCGTTTAGATGATTAATAATATCTAACCCGCAGCGCGGAACATTAATCCACCATCGCTTCACCCGACTTTCTGTAGATGAAACTTCCGTAGATATGTCTTCTGGCAAAACGGCTTGGGGAATCTGCGTTCACCATTTTGATGTAGGTGTTTCTGGGCACGCCGATATACTCATACATTTTTCCGTTAAAATGCTGCACTTTCAGAATCTGTTTTTCAAAATAGAAATCCTGAATAATTGATTTGGAAATGGTTTCCGTATATTCTTCTTTGTATTTTTCCTGAGTTTCCGGATTGATGCTCACCAGGAAATGATAGGCTTCAATCACCGATTTGCTTTTTTCTTCTGCTTCCAGTTTTGCATCCTCGTCATTCACAAATTTATCAGGATGCGCATCTTTCATCGTATTTCTGTAAATTGTTTTTAACTCTTTTAAAGTAACGGTTTTATCAACCCCAAGAAGTTTTCTGTGCTCGCCAATTCTTTTCATATCTCTATCTTTATTTTCGGGGTGCAAAATTAGGCTTTTAAATTTAAATCCCACCACATAAAAGCACTTGATTATGAATTATTTACGGGAAACAACATCAATGAAAATTTGGTTTGAACAGTCACAAGCTATACCAAACCGATTTTTATGAATATTCTGTTTCCATTAAAGCCTTAGGAATGTACTGTAAATATTTCCTTCAAATCAGTAAAGTGCGTATTTACCGTCCGCTTGAGTTCCGGTCAAAAATCTTATCTTTGCCTCTTAAAATTTTTAAGAAGATGAATCCCTTTATTGAAGAACTGAAATGGCGCGGCTTATTTGCCGACATGATGCCGGGAACCGAAGAACAACTGAATAAGGAAATGACGACGGCCTATATCGGCTTTGATCCTACCGCAGATTCGTTGCATATCGGAAGTTTAATTCCCATCAAAGTTCTTGCACATTATCAGCAGCACGGTCATAAACCGATTGCTTTGGTGGGTGGCGCGACAGGAATGATCGGTGATCCTTCAGGAAAATCCAATGAAAGAAATGCTTTGGATGAGGAAACACTGAAGCATTATGTAGAATGTTTGAAAGCTCAGTTATCCCGGTTTTTAAACTTCGATGGTACAGAAGCGAACAGCGCAGAACTGGTCAACAATTACGACTGGATGAAAGAAATTTCTTTCCTGGATTTCATTCGCGATATCGGTAAAAACATTACCGTGAATTACATGATGGCGAAAGAATCGGTGAAGAAAAGAATCACCGGCGAAGGCGGCGCAGAAGGAATGAGTTTTACTGAATTCTCTTACCAGCTGCTGCAGGGTTACGATTTCCTCCATTTATACAAAACAAAAAATATAAAACTGCAGATGGGCGGTTCTGATCAATGGGGAAATATCACCACGGGGACAGAACTGATCCGCCGTAAAGTGCAGGGAGAAGCTTTCGCTTTAACCGTTCCCTTGATCACCAAAGCCGACGGTTCCAAATTCGGGAAATCGGAAGCCGGAGAAAATTACTGGCTCGATGCGAAAAGAACTTCCCCTTATAAATTTTACCAGTTCTGGGTGAATGCAACGGATGAAGACGCGGAACGGTTCATTAAATTCTATACTTTTTTAAGCAAAGAGGAAATTGAAAACCTCATTGCCGAACATCAAACCGCACCACACGAGAGAAAATTACAGAAAAAGCTTGCTGAGGAGGTTACCGTTTGGGTTCATAACCGGGAAGAGTTTGACAAAGCAGTAAAAGCTTCGGAAATCCTTTTCGGAAGATCCACCGCAGAAGATCTGGTGAATCTGGATGAAGCAACTTTCCTTGAAGTATTTGAAGGGGTTCCTCAAAAAGAAATCGCTAAGAATGAAGTATTGGGAAGCGGCGTGATTGATCTGATTTCAGAACAGTCAGGTTTTCTGAAATCGAAAGGAGAAGCCAGAAGAGAACTTCAGAGCAACGCCATTTCTATCAACAAAGAGAAAGTGAACGACAGTTTCGAAGTTGCGGAAAAAGACCTTATCGACGGAAAATTCCTTCTTCTGCAGAAGGGCAAGAAAAACTACTTTATCGTGAAAGCGGTATAAAACAGAAATCCGGAAGTATTTTCCGGATTTTTTTATTATTGACATAGCATTTATCTAAGGATCCTGTTTTTTGCAGTGATCTGTTCTTTTTAAAATTTGTACTTTTACGGCTAAATTTTTTTTAATGGTTATTATTATCTTCATCATTGTTCTGTGGTATTCAGGACTATTTTTCCAGACTTTTTTCCTGCACCGTTACGCAGCACACCAAACCTTCAAAATGTCGAAGTTCGGTGAAAAACTATGTTATATTTTAACCTGGGTAACGCAGGGCTCCAACTATCTTTCCGCTTACGGCTACGGCGTTATGCACAGGATGCACCACGCGTATGCTGACACCGAAAAAGATCCGCATTCCCCGAAATATGATCATAATCTTTTCACCATGATGTGGAGAACCAAATCGATTTATCAGCAGATCAACCAGCAAAAGGTAAAAATCGAGGAGAAATTCACCAAGAATGTTCCGCAGTGGGAAGGTTTTGATAAGTTCGCGAGTTCATGGGGATCGAGAATCGGCTGGGCCGTTGCCTACACCGCATTTTTCTACTTCTTTGCAACTGCTTGGTGGCAGTGGATCCTGCTTCCGGTAGCGTATATGATGGCGCCAATACACGGTGTGATTATTAACTGGTTCGGACATATTTACGGGTACGTTAACTTTAAAGTTTCTGACACGTCCAAAAACCTTTTCCATTTCGACTGGCTGATGATGGGCGAAGGCTATCATAACAACCACCACAAGTTTGGCGGAAGAGCTAATTTCGGCGGCGTGAGATGGCACGAAATCGATGTCACTTATCTCATCATGGTTTTGTTGGATAAGATGAAACTGATTAAACTGAAACCGGTTCCTGTTGTGACCAGAGAACTTTAAAATAATAAGCCGGATTTTGAATCCGGTTTTTTTATGTACTAATTTCATGTATTCTGAAGTTTGGTTTTAATGGCTTTCTGAAAGAAAAACGGTCCTTGACTTTTAGCCCGGATGGGAGCATTTGTCTGAGCTCTTTCTATTAGGCGGCGGCTGAAGCGCGGCAGAATAGAAAAGCGAGTGCGGACAGCCAGAAGTGATGCCGGAGAAGGACAGCCCTTGTTGCTCCTGAAAAAATAGAATATCTTTGTGTTATGGATTTACAGTATCTGGTTCGTGAACCGCAAAATATCACCCCGAAAACCCCACTTCTCATCTTAATACACGGCTACGGAAGCAACGAGGAAGATTTGTTTTCCTTCGTTCCAACACTGCCGGAAGACTGGCTGGTGGTAAGTTTCCGCGCTCCGATGACGACAGAATTTGGGGGTTACTCGTGGTACAACATCGACCTTATGAAAGAGGAAGACCGCATTGATTTGCCTCAGGCTAAAGAATCGCTGGACGGGATCCTGGAAAACATTATGAAAATTTCCAACGAGTACGGTCTCACTGAAAATGAAACCCATCTTTGCGGCTTTTCTCAGGGCGGGATTTTAGCGTATGCACTGGCACTGCAGCATCCTGAACTTTTTTCAAAAATTGCCTGCATGAGCGCTTATCCTGAGGAGAAACTGCTGGAAAACATCGTGAAAGACAAAAAGAAACTGGAACGACTGAGATTTTTTATTTCGCACGGGACAGATGACACTGTAATTCCGCTCGAATGGGGACGCAAAGCGGCAGACCTGCTTTATGATCTGAGCTGCTATTTCTCTTTCCGGGAGTATATGAGCGGACATGGCGTGAACCAGAAAAACTATATGGATCTGATGGAGTTCTTTAAAAAATAATTCTCTGTTTTCTGAAACTCAGATTTTAAGCCGGCCCTTTTTGCAGTGGCGATAAAACTTCAATACATATTCAACGCATGAAATATTTCCTGTTTTTCTTCCTGTTCCCGCTGACTACTCTGCACTCACAGATAAAAATTTCGGTCACTGTTCCGAAAGGCACCCCTGAAAATGCGCAACTCTTTATGGCCTCTTCGCTGAACGGCTGGAACCCGAATGATCCGGCATTTCAACTCAAAAAAGACCACGACGGAAGTTATTTCATTGAAATCCCGGAAAACCAGGGCAAAACAGAATATAAATTCACCCGCGGAAGCTGGGAAACCGCCGAAGGAAATCCTGAAGGGAAAGGAATTGAAAACAGGGTCTTCACTTTTACCGGAAAGCAGCAAGTCATTAAAAACGAAATTATTTCCTGGGCAAAACCCGAAACAAAGAAAAATACCGCCTCGCCGAATGTGAAGATTCTGAGCGAAAACTTTTCTATTCCACAACTGAACACGGCGAGAAAAATCTGGATTTATCTTCCTGCTGATTATGCGGTTTCAAAAAAGAAATATCCGGTGATCTATATGGAAGACGGACAGAATCTGTTTGACGACCAGACTTCTTTTTCCGGCGAATGGAAGGTGGATGAAACATTGGATAAGCTGTTCGGAAAAGGAGAAAAGCAGGCCATCATCATTGGAATCGATAATGGCGGCAGCGAAAGACTTCATGAATATTCACCCTGGAAAAATGCAAAATACGGCGGCGGAAAAGGTGATTTATATGCTGATTTTCTGGCGCAGACTTTAAAGCCCTATGTTGATCAGCATTACCGAACGCGTCCTTCCGCGAAAAATACCGGATTAATCGGGTCGTCGATGGGCGGACTTATTTCTTTTTATGCCGGCATGAAATATCCTGAGAAATTCGGAAAACTGGGGGTTTTCAGTCCGAGCTTTTGGTTTGCTAAAAATGATCTGAAAAGATACCTGAACCAGCATTCTAAAAAACTCAGACACACCCAATTTTATTTCCTCGCCGGAAGCAAGGAATCTGAAGAAATGGTTTCGGATATTGAAGAAGTGATACAGATCTTAAAGAAGAAAGTCCCGGAAAATCATATTAAAACCAAATTTGATGAGTACGGAACCCATTCGGAAAGTTACTGGGCGAAAGAGTTTCCGGCAGCATATCTTTGGCTTATGAAATAATTCTCATCTTAATCAAACTGATTCGGATGTATTTCCTTAATCTTTTCCACCGTATCCAACACTTTATCTTTTAATGAATTCTGATAAATCTCTAATTTTTGAGAAACCTCTTCATCGGCTGCTCCTATGATTTTTGCGGCTAAAATCCCTGCATTCGTTGCACCGTTCAACGCTACGGTCGCTACCGGAATTCCTGACGGCATCTGTAAAATTGATAAAACGGAATCCCATCCGTCGATGGAATTGGAAGATAAAATAGGTACACCAACCACGGGCAAAGTGGTACAGCTGGCCACCATTCCGGGCAAATGTGCTGCTCCGCCTGCTCCGGCGATGATTACTTTCAGGCCGCGTTCTTTTGCCGACTTAGCGTAGGTGAACATCCTTTCCGGAGTTCTGTGCGCAGAGACCACAGTCAGTTCGTAAGGAATTTCCATTGATTTCAGAAAATCTGCTGCGTGCTGCATTACCGGCAAATCGCTTTGGCTGCCCATTATAATTCCGACCATTGTATTGATGTTTTGTTAGATGTTCAAAGATAAAAATTTAATTACAGAAAAGAGGGGCATTTGAACGGTTAAAAATTCCACCGAATGATTTGAAAATCATCCTTTGATCCGGTAATTTATCTATTTTTGCAGTTCTTATTCCAACTCCATTCTTCCTTATGCTCAATAAAATTGCCAACACTTACAAAACAGCTTTCAGCGGACTGAGCAAAGAAAGCTGGATGCTTTCCCTTGTGATGCTCATCAACAGAATGGGAACCATGGCTGCTGTTTTTATGAGCGTTTATGTCACCCGGATTTTTGGGAGAAGTCTTGCGGATGCAGGTTTGGTCATCACTTTATTTGGTGCGGGCGCGGTTTTGGGCGCTTTATCCAGCGGCTATTTTATTAAAAAAATTGGATTCAGAGCGGTGCAGATTGTGACCAGTATTCTCAGCGGCTTGCTGTTTATTTTCTTTGCTAAAATCACCGATTTTCAGCTGCTCTGCACTGTTGCCGTTCTCATTGGATTTTTCAGTGAGGCATTCCGGCCGGCGAATTTTACGGCGGTTGCGTATTATGCGAAGCCGGAAATGATGACGAAATCTTATTCTTTAAACCGTTTTGCAGTGAATCTGGGAATGGGTTTAGGAACGGCTGTCGGCGGAATTCTGGCATCGATTGACTATCACCTGCTTTTCTTTGTGGAAGGATCAACGTATATCATTGTCGGGATTTTAATTATGCTGCTTCTGCCGAAAATCAACAAGTTTAAAAAGAATAAAGAAAACAGCCAGATTTCCGGTTCGAAATCTCCGTGGAAAGATGCGGTATATATGAAGTTCCTCCTGCTCATCATGATTTATATTTCCTGCTTTCTGGTTGTTTTCAAACTGGTACCGGTTTTCTGGAAAGATATTCAGCATATTGATGAATCTTTAATCGGAAGTATTTTGGGACTCAACGGAATGATCATCGCAGTTTTCGAAATGGTTCTGGTGCAGCATCTTCAGACCAGAAAAAAAGATGTCATGTATATTTATGTAGGGATTTTTATTGCCGCAATCGGCTTTGCCCTGATTCTCTTCCCTGTATTTTCCGTCATCGTTTCCGCGGTTATTGCGATTGTTTTTCTTACGGTGAGCGAAATGCTGGCTTTGCCGTTTATCAATACTTTTGTGGTGAACAGGGCGGGTGAAGAATCGAGAGCCAGTTACGCTTCTGCCTACACTTTTGTATGGTCGGTATCGGGAATTATCGCACCGGCAGGCGGCGCTTTTATTGCTGACCGTTTCAGTTATACTGCTTTGTGGGTGGTGCTGATTGTGTTGTGCTTAATTGCTGCCGCGGGAATAAAAATGCTTTCTCAGCGCGAAAAATCCGATTTTTGATACATCAGAAAAATAAATCCTATACCGAAAGTACAGCCGCCTTCACGGAACTTCTAAGCGTCGGCAATAGAATTCCCCACCCAAAAACCTGTACTGAAACAGGCCTGTAAAAGATAACCTCCTGTTG
This sequence comes from Bacteroidota bacterium, assembly GCA_018902795.1. GTDB lineage: Bacteria > Bacteroidota > Bacteroidia > Flavobacteriales > Weeksellaceae > Kaistella. The sequence continues at coordinate 29,056 of JAHIQD010000010.1, forward strand.
GTGCTTCCCAATCAATCATTTCGCCGGCGCAATAAACATCAGGAAAATCAATCAGTTCCAAGTGAGAATTTAATGCGGAAAAACTCACGCCTCCGGCTGTTGAAATCACTTCATCAACAGGACGGAACCCGAGAACTTCTATCGGAAACTGCTTTATTCTGTTGGCTAAAATCTCAGCGTTGGTATAGCTTTCCTTATCCAACGTTTTCAGAAGATTAATGGCAGTGGCTGAGAGTTTCAGCTTCTTTTTCAATACGGAAGTATTATTGTCCGGTCCCTGTAATTCACTTAAAATCTCAGTTTCTGTCAGACCGGGTTTTAAATCGAGATGAACTGTTAAAGGAAAAGGATGTTTCCTTGTAAACCGGTTCAGGTAATAAACCGGACTCCCCTCAATTCCATATTTTGTGAAAACAATTTCACCAACTCTTTTATTCTCTCCAAAAGAAACTTCAATATTTTTTAAATACTGACCTTCCAGCTGATGAAGTCCAGGAGCTGTATTGTAACCTGAATTGGCAGGCTGCAGCGGAGTTATTTCAATGTTTTTCCGCACTAAAACATCTGTCCATTTGGCATCGGAACCGGTTTTTTTCCAGGAACCGCCTCCCATCGCCAAAATGAGTTTTGAATACCTGACCTTTATCTCATTATCAATTCCGTAAAAATATACGAAAGAATCATCAAAATTAATAAACCGGTGTCCGTAATGAATGGACACTCCCAAAGATTCCAAATGATTCAGCCAAGCTTTCAAAACCTGAATAGGTTTAAAATTTTTAGTCGGGAAAATCTTTCCCGAACTGCCGACATAAGTCGTAATTCCAAGATCTGCAAGCCAACTGATCACTTTTTGATTATCAAACTGCCTTACAAAATCCTGAATTTCGGCCGCGTCATATTTCTGAACGAAATTTTCGATTTCTTCGCTGTGCGTTAAATTGAATCCGCCATTTCCGGCCACCAGAAATTTCCTTGCCGCCGCTTTATTCTGTTCATAAACATGAACCTTAAAACCTTTCTCGGCTAAAATCTGTGCTGCCATCAATCCCGCGGGACCGGCTCCGATAATGATAATCTGATCTCCGTGCATGTGATGCAAAACTAAGTTTTTTGTTTGGTCTAAACTGAATTCCCTGATTTTACAGCGGCCAGTTTTTATAAGGATGGAGGGTTAAATTTGAATTGTAATATTTCTCCTCAGAAGTCACTTCCACATCTACCCAGTCCGGAAGCTCAAAGTTTTCGTCTTCGCTTTCCAGTTCTATTTCCGCTACAATTAATCCTTCATTATGATCCTGAAATTCATCAACCTCCCAAAGTTTGCCTTCAAAAAGGATTTTATATCTGGTTTTCGAAAGTTCTGAGCCTGAAAACTGATTAAGCAATTCTCCTGCTTCGGCAACAGGAATTTCGTATTCATATTCAGTTCTTGTTGCGCCAACAGAAATTCCTTTGATGGTGATAAAACCTCTTTCAGCCGTTTGACGGACCCGGATTGTCTTTGTTGGATCCGTTAATAAATAACCCTGTCTGAAGAATTCACCTGAAGGCTTGTCCAATTGCTGCCAAAGCTTTTCCTTCACTAAAAATTTCCTTTCGATTTCTAAAGCCATCCTGACATGAATTAAATTACGGTTAAATTATTTCGAATTAAAGAGGTTCAAAGATACAGAATAATATTTTTCAGATTTAAGTTTTGCTGAATCGGAGCTTCACCGATTCCTGTTTTTTTAATTCTGAAAAATTCATAAATCTTCCAAAACGGACCGATTATTTAAGTTAAAATACGATTATGCTGAAAAACAGTTTAACGAATCTTTGCACCGTAAGTTCCTAAAATCTACCTTTGCAAAGTTGCAAAAAAAACCTGCCATTTTTTGCGGATTATTTAACTCACACACCCACAATTCTTTATGTTCAGAGACCCCAGATTAGTTCTTGCGATTCTTACTGTTGCCATGGTTTGGGGCACGACATTTTTAGGTATCCGTATTGCGGTAGAAAGTATTCCGCCATGGTTTGTCGCCGGGATCCGTCAGTTTATTGCCGCTGCCTTACTGTTAATTATCCTGCTATTTTCAAAAGAACTAAAATGGATCGGATGGAAAAATTTGTGGATTCAGATCATGTTTTCCATCCTGATGCTGATTGTAGCGAACGGAATGATGACCGTGGCGGAAGAACATATTTCGAGCAGTCTGGCTTCACTCATCAGTGCTGCTTCTCCGCTTCTGATCTTTCTCGGAAGCATCTTTTTTGGTCTGCAGAAATTCACCTACCGCGCGCTGGCCGGAATTATCATGGGATTCACCGGTATCCTTCTGATCTTTAAAGACGGGTTGGAGGACCTGCTGAACCCTGATTACAGGATGGGAGTTTTGTTCAGTTTTATTGCCATTTCCGGATGGGCACTGGGCTCTATTTTCACTAAAAAACTTCATCTTCAAAAGCAGAATATTTCCCTGAATCTGTTTTACCAGTTTGCTTTTTCCGCGGTGATACAGATCGGGTTCGGATTTATGCTGTCCGATAAGATCGAGGTCGCTTCTTGGACTTTCAGAAGTATGGCCGCGACGGTGTATCTGGCTGTGTTTGGTTCGGTAGCGGCTTATTTTGCATTTCATTTTGCATTAAAGAAAATTTCGCCCACGCAAATTTCCCTACTTTCCTACGTCAATACCATCATCGCGATATTTCTGGGATGGCTGGTTCTTGACGAAGAAATTTCGGCAGCATTCATTACCGCAACTGTACTGATTATTTGCGGTGTGTTTATCACCAATTATCAAAAAGGCATGTTGAGGAGGAAATAAAAAAAGGCTGAAAAGCAATTTATTCTTACCCTTGGATATAATCTTTAAGGTGCCTGATGACTTCTTTCTGATCAATCACTTTTTCCCTGATCACATCAGTTATGGAAATAATGCCCGTCATGTTTCCCTCTTCCATCACCGGAAGATAGCGCACATTATGATCTGCCATCACCTGCATGCAATGATTCAAACTGTCCAAAGAATTGAGTTCGGGTAAGCCGACGGACATCACTTCCCTTACTTTGGTGTCAGAAGAATGCCGGTTTTTCAGGATGACGTTCCGGGAATAATCTCTTTCGGTAAAAATCCCGTGATATTTTTCAGCATCTTTTACCACCACTGCGCCAACATTTTTATCGGCCATCAGCTGTAAGGCTTCCAAAACAGTCTGTTCCGGCTCTACAGTAACATACGAACTCCCCTTGCGGGCCAGAATTGTAGCTATATTACTCATAATCAATTATTTTGTCGTATTAAAGTTATTACAAAATTCTTAATTACGGAAAAATTTCATACCCGATACCGGAAGTCTTACGCAGTAACCTTTACCAATGATTTAATGTGAATTAATTTCTCCAGAAGCTCGTGCCGGGAATCCGCTAAAACATTGATATGCCCCATTTTTCGGCCTGGTTTGGTTTCGGTTTTGCCATACAAATGAACGTAGGTTTGGGGGAGTTTCAAAACATCATCCAAACCTTCATACTTCACTTTTCCGGAAAAATTCTCTTCTCCTACCAAATTCAGCATTCCGGAAAATCCGGAAGCGTCGGTATCGGCAAGCGGAAGATTTTTTAAAACCCTGTACAGCTGTTCAAACTGAGAATTCGCGTTTCCTTCCTGAGTCTGATGACCGGAATTGTGCAGGCGCGGAGCGGTTTCGTTGACCCAAACCTTACCGGATTTATCGAGAAAAAGTTCAATCGCAAAAAGTCCCGGAGAGTTTGCCGCTGCAATAAATTTATTTACGATCTCCTGAATCTGAGTTTCCACAGCGGCAGAAATATGAGCCGGACAGATGTTGAAATCAAGTAAATTGAGTTTGGGATCTGCTATCATTTCGGTTACCGGAAAAGTTTTGGTTTCGCCGCTTTCACTGATCGCAACAATAACTGAAAGTTCTTTTTCAATATCCACAAGACTTTCCAAAACTGAAGGAACGTTCCATAAACTTTCCAGATCTTCCACAGTTCTGATGACCTGCACTCCTTTTCCGTCATAACCACCGGCATTCATCTTCTGCACAAAAGGCAAAGGAAATTTCGCTTCGGATTTCTGTCTGATGATCTGAAATTCAGGGCTTGGAATGCCGTGTTTCTGATAAAATTCTTTCTGCAGAATTTTCTGCTGTATAATCTGAATAATTTCCGGACTCGGAATAACTTTAATGCCGCATTCACGCAGTTCGAAAAGCGCGTCAACATTGACGTGTTCAATTTCTATGGAGACAACATCTTTCCCTTTCCCGAAATTGAAAACGGTATCGTAATCATCAAAATTTCCGTGAGTGAAACTGGAAATGGTATGACAGGGCGCGTCTGCGGCCGGATCGAGGGTAAACCATTCGTCATCATATTTCAACGCTTCCTGAATAAGCATCCGTCCAAGCTGTCCGCCACCGAGAATTCCGATTTTCATATTTTCACCTTTTTTAATGATTGTTGATTCCGATTCCTTTACAATCGGGATTCACAAAATTACAAAAAGCAATTCTTAGCACATAAAAATCATTTATTTATTTAAGATTTTAATGGAAACATATTTGTAGTAAAGGTTTTTATTTTTACTTTGCATCAAATAAACTATGGAACTATTTCTCGCTATTTTTTCGGTACTTCTTATTGTGCTGAGTGTGCTTCCGTTTTTCAGAAACCAGCATTGGGTTTTCCGTGTTCCGGAATTTATGAAAATCCAGATTCTTGTTCTTCAGGGAATCGTTTTTACGGCGACGGTATTTTTCGCTGAAAAAGACCTGTGGTTCTGGATCGTCAATGCAATACAGTTCGCACTGATTCTCTATCATCTTTACATTTTAATCCGATATACTAAATTCTACAAAAAGAAAGCGGTAAAGAAGAAATCTACGGCGTCGGCTACGGTAAAGGTCATCTCAGTGAACGTTTATCAGTTTAACAAAGATTTTCATCTGCTGCATCAGCTGATTGAAAAATACAGTCCGGATATTTTCATCACGATGGAAAGCAATTCTGACTGGGAAAAGGCAAACCATAAACTTGAAAGAGACTATCCTTTTACCGAGAAAATCACCCTCGAAAACACTTACGGAATGCACCTTTATTCGAAAATTCCGTTTGTGAAATCTACAGTTCACTTTTTCGTCGCGGATGATGTTCCAAGTATCGAAGCCCAGTTTCAAACTGCTGACGGTCATGATTTCGTAGTGTTTGCTGTTCATCCGCCTCCGCCAAGTCCTACGGAAGAAACCACCTCCAAAGAAAGAGACGGTGATCTGCTGTGTGTCGCAAAAAAAATCAGGGAACACCAGGTTCCGTCACTGGTGATCGGAGATTTCAACACCGTGGCATGGTCGGTTACCTCCATACTTTTCAGGAAAACCAGCGAGCTGATCGATGCACGGGTAGGCCGCGGAATTCTTGCAACTTTCCATGCGAAATACTGGTTTTTCCGGGTTCCTCTGGATCTGCTTTTCCACTCTCCGGAAATCTTTGTTGAGAAACTGGAAACATTGGAGTCCATCGGTTCCGATCACTTCCCGATTCTGTGCGAATTTCATATCAACCTTTATGACACCAAACAGGAGGACGAGGTAAAAACTTTGAAACCTGAAGAGGAAGAGATTGTGGAAGAACTTATTGAAGAAGGGATCAAAGAGGAATCGGACAACCGCGAAGAAATTGCAACAGAATAACTGAATCTAAATTTTATCGATTCTAAGATATTTGACCTTCATGAAATTCACCTGGTTGACAGCATCAGATTTTTCTAAAACGATCGAATATTTCTCCTTCATTTCCTGAGGCAGAAGATCATTTACCTTAAAAATATCGTCAATATCCACTCCGTATTTATCATCGATATGGCTTACTGCACCAGCAAATCCCATGGTTTTATAAAATTCAGTCTGCTTGGCTCTTTTGATGATCGAGGACATTTTTTTTCCAACCATCAAATGGCGCTCATGAAACTCGTCGAAAAAGCCCGTTTTATATCCGCCCAGATTGATAAAAAACAAGTGATTTTCAGTTTTGCCCATTTCTCTTTCTACAATTCTAATTTCATAGCCGTCGGCAAATTTCACTTCCTGATATGCATCCAGATGAAGTTCACTGCCCGCTTCCGGCCAGAACTCTTTGATGTAGGGAACGAGATCTTTAAGTTTTGGGGCGATACCAAAGAACACATCGTGCTGTTCGACATTTCTGCCCTTTACTGCAGCTCCGAGAAGGATATAAAATAATTTCATCTTTTAAGCCTGATAAAATTCCAACGGCAGATCATCGGGATCCTGGGTGAAGAAAAATTTCCGGTCTGTAAATTCATCAATGCGGATATCCTCGCATTTCAAGCCTTTTTCCATGAGTTCGCGACGTTTTTCCTCAACATTTTTTACAGAAAAAGCAAGATGTCTCAGACCGCAGCTTTCCGGTCTTGAAGGTCTTTTGGGCGGGTTCGGAAAAGAAAACAATTCGATCACGTATTGGTTTTCAATTCCCAAATCGAGTTTAAAAGATTCTCTTTCCGGACGGTACACTTCGCGCAGGATTTTAAGTCCCAAAACTTCAGTGTAGAATCTTTTGGAAACTTCGTAATGGGAGCATATGATGGCGATGTGGTGAATCTGCATTAATCCAAATATTGAATGTTACTGATAACTGCCTGGGATTTCAGTTCCGTTTCTATCCATTCTTTTTCTGGAGAACTTTCTGCGGTAATTCCGCCACCGACATAGATTAATGCGGCATTTTTAAAAAATTCAGCGCAGCGGAGATTGACAAAATACTGCACCGTTTCTTCGGTTTCCACTTTAATATATCCTGCATAGAAATTCCGTGGATGCATCTCGAAATCATCAATAGCATTCATGCAAAATGCTTTCGGAATACCGCATACTGCTGGCGTCGGATGCAGTTCGGTAATAAGTTTTTCGAGATCATCTTTTTCGATTTTCGCTTTGAAATCGGTTCTTAAATGTTTGATATTTCCGGAAACGTGATCGTAGGTTTCAGATTCTTCCACTTCAGAAGTGAAGTTTTTCAGAATATTTTTAATAAAATCGGTTACCGGTTTCTGTTCTTCAATTTCTTTTTTTGTCCAGTTTTCGTTAACAGGAATTGTTCCTGCCAGACTCATGGTTTCAAACTGTGAAGTTTTTTTACTGAATTTTCCCAGAACTTCCGAAAAAGCACCCAGCCAGCATTTTCCGTCTTTGATGAAAAAGTACACGAAAGCATTGGGATAAGCTTTACACAAATTCAGAAAAGTTTGACTTAGACTGACTTTTGAATCTTTGAATTCGAGTAATTTTCTTCTTGAAATAACGAGTTTTGAAAGCCTGTTTTCTTTAATAAAATCAATGACATTCTCCAGTTTTTCCCTGTAATCAATTTCGTTTTCTTCACTGAAGTTCTGAAGTTCAGTTACTAAATCGACATTGGAAATCTCCTCATTCAAAAGATCAGCTAAAGGAATTTCTTTTATATTTCCTGTAAAACCGATCCTTTCCGACTTGTCAAAAGAAAAAAAAGATACAGGCTTCTGAGCCGAAATATCGTCAGTAGTGTAAATTTTTTCTGAAAAAGGAAATCTGAATAAGATCATTTTGATACTATTTAATTAAAAGCATTCCATGCGGAAAATTTTGTGCCCGCTTTTATTAATTCGGTCTCGGAATAATATTGTTGGTCATCGTGGTATGATTGATGAGTTCGCCCTTTTCGTCGCGGATATCGATTTCGGAAACGTGCATGGTTTTGCCTTTTCTGATAAATCTTGCAGTTCCGGTTACGGTTCCTTCTTTTTTGCTCCGCAAATGATTGGAATTGATATTGGTTCCCACCGGCACCACTTTTTCGGTATCCACATGCAGAACCGAAAGACAGGAACCCAAAGTTTCTGCCAGAACACAGCTTGCACCGCCATGTAAAATGCCGTATGGCTGATGAACTTTTGGAGTCACCGGCATTGTCGCGCTGAGCGATTCGTCCGTCACTTCAGTAAAAACAATACCCAGGGTTTTGCCTAAATTTTCCCCGCCCCAATTGTTGAGCTGGTGAAGAATTTCGTTCTTTTTATCGTCGGTCATATTTTACAGTTTAATAGATTTTAGGATTCCATTTTTCAGGATATTTCGGTGTGATCTTTTTGTAATATTCCTCCATTTCCTGCATGATATCTTCGAAAGTCCGCGTTTCCAGATCTTCGACAGAAATTTTATAACCGAGGTGAATCTGTTTGGTTCTGAAATCTCCCGCAGCCACTACGATAGGCACTTTAGCTGCAAGCGCCATGTGATAGAACCCTTTGCGCCACTTCGGCACCCAGCTTCTGGTTCCTTCGGGAGTAATTACCAGACTGAAATCTTCTTTTTTGAACTGATCAACCACAAATTTAACCAGGTCGTTTTTCTGAGAACGGTCGATTCCTACACCGCCCATGGCTTTCACGAGAAATCCGTACCAGGCTTTGGTATGGTCATCTTTGATGATGACTTTCAGAGGTTTTCCCAAAGACCAGTAGGCCAAGTTTCCCAACATGTATTCTGCGTTGGCGGTATGCGGTGCCACCACCAGAATGCATCGGTCTAAATTGTTAACATCCCCTTCGAGGACGACTTTCCAGCCAATGATTTTCAGGATGAGTTTTGCTAAGAGTTTTTTCATTTTATCTGAATTAGACGAATTTTATCGGATTATTTTGAAATGTTTTGAGTGAATTTTCAGTTCTTTATTAAGGCAAACCGTAAAAAAGCTTTTAGAAATTTCAACTTTTCCAGGGTCCAATTAATCCCGTTATTATAAACAAAAAAGTATAACCAAGTGTATTGGTTATACTTTACAAATATATTGAATAAATATCTTAACTAAAATAAACTGCTTACGAAATCGATGATTTTCATTGCGATTTCAAATACGAACTGTACCATGATTTATGTTTTTAAGTGTTAACTGACAGCTGATCGAAATTAACAGTACGAAATTAGTATTTTTTTTAATTGAAATACGGTTTCTGATGTTAAATTTTATTAAAGTTTCATGATTGAGGAACAAGCGAAAAGCGGATTTTTTAATTGATTAAAGCCTCCGCTTTTGCCTATCCACTCTCATTATTTAGTTTTAATGGATATTTCCTTTTTGCCGTTTTTGATGGTAATGTTCACATCTTCCAGTTTGTTAAAATTAACTTTCATGGAATCCATTATCTTATCGGCTTCCTCTTTGGGCATTTTTTTACCGTTAATAATCACACTGTCCTTATCATTGGAATTGTACTGAATGGTAGAACCGTTGATTTTGATTTTATCTTTTTCAATTACCACTCCATTATCATTATCGTCATCATTTCCATCACCATCCAAATCTCCGTCAAGATTCACTCCGTTTTCTTTCAGTTTGAAAACTTTTGTGTTCATTGGCACTACCAATTCATAATTCACGTTGTAATTACGGAAACGGTGCGCGTAAGGATACTTCACAAAGTTCGGCAACAGAATTTTATTGTTTTCAATTTCTACCGGGACATTTAACTGAATTGGAACGTTGTAGCCTTTACCTTCTTTTTTAATGATTAAATAAGGTGCTTTCACGTCGGCTTTTCTGGTGACGTCAACGTAAGGATAATCTTCTTCATAGACGTCTTTTTTGTTGGAATAAATATCGTCGTCATATGCGGTGAAGTTCTGCGGAATAACCACTTGTTTCACATCGACATACAAGCTGTCTGAAGTTGTGTTCACCGCTACATTTTCGGTATCTTCTTTATGTCCTTTATAGATCATGTCTTTTTTGGCCATGTTGATTCCGAAGTATGTTCCGAAAGCCAAAAGGATTAAAAATAAGGCTCCTACGACATATCCTACGTTTCTCAGCTGTGTTTTAGGAGAAATTAATTTAATGGAAAGCAGGCTGAAAAGCAATGCCGGAATCAGGGTTCCAATAAGCATCATTCCGTACAATACGTTGCTCATTCCGTCATCTTCGAAAAGAAAATTGAATTCTCTCATCGGCGGCAAGTCTGAATTTCCTCCGAAAAGACCGAAGATGAAAAACGCGCCCACAATACATCCAATTGCCATGAATCCGAAGATTCCTCCTAACACATAACGGATGACATTCCAGAGTCCGCTTCCTGCATTGGTGATATAAGGCTTGTTTTCGTTGTAGATCTCTCCGACTCTCTGGGTAGATTCATTGGCAAACTGTACCAGCTTGTTTGATTCGTTTTTCAGATTATCGAAGTTCATAGGCTTTCCCTTCATTTTAAGAAAATCGGTTGCAGTTTCGGCTTTAGGCAAAACGATCCACAGGATACCGTAAATCAGAATGATCAAAGAAGTTGAAATGGCGGCAGTGAAAACTCCCAGAACCGCAACACCCAACCAAATGGCACGCATCGCACTTACATCCATACCAACATAATGAGCCAAACCGGCGCAAACCCCTGCAATTTTCTGTTTTTCGGGATCACGGAAGAGCTGTTTCTGTCCGTTGAAAGTTCCTGAAGTTCTGTTTTCTTTTCTGCTTGATTTTTCAGAAAAGTACGCTTCTTCCTGTTCTTCGATCTGCTCAGGTTTTCCGATTTGTGAGATTACTTTTTCCACATCGGTATCATTGATTACTTCGCGTTTACCTAAAGCATCTTTGAAAATTTCAACCATTCTTATTTCGATATCATGCATTACTTCGTCCGCTTCATTGGCATCAAGAGAGCTGCGAAGCGCCGCAAGATAATCGCTGAGTTTGATATATGCATGTTCCTCAATGGTGAAAGAGAAACCGGCGAGTCCTATTGAGAGTGTCTTGTTCATAGTTTTAAGTATTTGGATGGAACGAGCTTTCAGGTGCGTTCGTCGGGTTATTGTTTTTGGTAATTTGGTTTACAGAATCTGTGAGGTCTTTCCAGGTATTGAGAAGTTCGGCGAGAAATAACTTGCCTTTTTCTGTAATCTGGTAGTACTTTCTTGGCGGTCCTCCTGTAGATTCTTCCCATCGGTAAGAGAGAAATTCGCCGTTTTTTAATCTTGTGAGCAGAGGGTAAAGCGTACCTTCCACTACATCCAGTTTTCCGTTTTTAAGTTCATCGATCAAGTCGGAAACATACATTTCTCTTTTGTCGATCAAGCTCAAAATACAGAATTCCAGAATTCCTTTTCGCATCTGCGCTTTGGTGTTTTCTGTGTTCATATTATATGAGGTTATTAATTGGTTAAATTTTGTGAAAAATCAAAACCCGGGTTCCGAACTTCAATCTTACATTGCAAAGATATAAAATAAATCTAGTAATATGCAATACAAAGTAGTAAAAATATTTAAAAAATTTATATTTTTTATCTTCTGATGTATTGAAAACCAATCAACAAGTCTCATCACCATTGCTATTTTACGAATTTGGGAAAAGTTTCGCTGTAGCTATTTTTTTGGTATTTGGTATAAAAAAATCCGTCTCATTGCAGAGACGGATTCATTTTTATTAAAAAATATTGTTCAAAATATTATTTTTTGATGGCTTTAATGGTTTTAGAACTTCCGTCCTCCATGTTTAAAGTGACAATATAAAGACCTGTTTTAAGATCTGACACATTCAGCTCAGCTGCCGGTTTCATTGTTTTAACCAATCTTCCTGCTACATCGCTGATTGATACTGATTTCACTCCTTTTACATCAGAGATTTTCACGATATCTGTGAACGGGTTTGGATAAATAGAAATTCCAGTCTTATTTGCAGCGGTAACCGCAAGTGCAGCGTCCGTTGTAAAAGAGATTTCCAAATTACCTGTGGAATCAACTGACCCATCGTTTGAAACCAATTTAGCATAGTAAGTAGTGCTTGGACTCAAATTAAGGTCATAAGTTGTAGCTGAAATAGAAGTTCCATTTACCACATCATAATTTCCAGAAGTTGTTCCCACGAAAATTTTATAACTCGTAGCACCAGTTGCCACACCCCATGTGACCGTGGTTGGACTTAAGGAAACTCCAGTCGCACCATTAGCAGGAGATGTAATTAACGCTACATCTGGCGCAACGATCTTAACGGTATAGTCTTCAACTTGTCCGTAACTATAGGTTTGACAAGCAGTGTTATCTGATCCGTCAATCAACTTAATCCTCATCCTTGTATTACCAAATTTGGCGTCAGCAGGGATTACAATGATCGCGGTTGCTGGTGCAGTTGCAGAGGCACCTGTAAGCTGAACTCTTTCGGCATCGTCAAAAACTCCATTTTGATTATAATCGATCCAAGCAAAATAATTATCAGTTGAATAATATGCAGATCCTTTTACTGAAATCAAGTAAGATCCTTTTCTATTCACATTTGTTGAAATACCTGTGAAATCTTCATATCCTGTAACAGCAGTGGAGTTATTGTTAATCGTTCCAAAAGTCACATTAGAGATTTTTTCAAATGATGTTGAGGTTGCTCCTGCGGTGCAATAAACCCAAGCTCCAGTTTTGATCATGGTATAAGCACAACCGGTTGCATCTCCAATACTGTTTGTTGGTACAATTTTCACATAATAAGTTGAATTAGCTGTCAGATTAAGCTGCATACTCAACGCTGTGGTCAAAGTTCCGTTTACGATATCTGTTCCACCATCAGTGGTTCCAACATATACCTTATAACCAGTAGCTCCATCAGTCAATGCCCATGAAATCGTTGCAGGATTTGGCATGATATTAATAAGGCTTCCTGTAAGTGTTGTACATAGAGGAGCGATTGTAGGAGCGACATAAGTAAATTCGTACGCACCCATATCTGGCATTGCAGCATCTCTGGTGACTGCAATGTAATCAGTTGTATAAGAAGCAAGTGGTGTTCCCTTGTTATCAAGCAACTGTGTATTTGAGGCACTTGGGTTCAATTTAAGGAAATCCGCCGAACTTCCATTAGTTGAAAGAAAATCAGCACTAATATTCAGGGAATTAGTTTCTCTGGCGCTCACATGAGTTTGGAATGCTGACATTGTAGGATACGCAGTAGTACCATTATAATAGATATTTTGGTTGGTTCCAGTCCCTGTGAAGAAATTGTTGTTGTTGGATGTTAGTGCATAATTATTAAGATTAGTAGCAGAACTTCTTCTGAATGCAGATGCATAACCTGTGCCCTTAGGTGTGGAAGTGTTGATCACCATATTGTTTCGCATATCCAACGCTGCAGTAGTCGCATTAGTGTTGAATGTATGGTAAATACCTGCGGAATTAAAGTTAGTTCCCGAAGATACACCATTCAGATAGATTGAATTATAATACACATTGAGATTTGATGTGGCACCACTGGAAGCAAGATAGATCCCTGCTAAACTTACAGAAGTACTGTTACTGTTGGGGACACGCAAATCACCAATTAGATTATTTACAATATTTGTCTTGGCAGAAGCTGTAGCTCCAGTGATGTAAACTCCGTAAAGTAAACTTGTACCATTTGCCTGCGCATTATAAACTTTATTCCGCAAAATATTGGTAGCCGCAGTGGCATTGGCGTAAATCAAGTAGCCATTTGCCGCAATATTGATTCCGCTTACGGAGTTATCGACAATATCCGTTTGAGGTCCAGAAGCGGTACTGTAAATTCCATAATAAGTACCAAATGAAGAACCGGTCACTTTATTTTTCGAGGCAGTTAAAGAACCAGTATTCGCAGTACCTGCGTAAGCGTGCAATATTCCATATACGGGTTGGTAAGTTGTACCGGTATGATTAGCTGTGGTTCCCAAATTGATCTCATTATTATTGGCCGTGAGATTTACTGCCGTCGAAGCAGTTACACTTAAACAATATATACCCGCATAAGTTCCGCTACTCGTGGAAGTATAATTTAATCGATTTGGCGCATTGACTTTATTATTATTTACCGTAAAAGAGGTATTGTCACCGTAAATGTAGATTCCAGCCGCTCCTAAACCTCCGTCTGCAAAATTTATGGTATTGAAAGAAACATTGGATGATGCCTGATAAGGGCCAAATAAACCATATGCTGTAATATAATTTAATTCACCTAAATTATTGAACGTATTACCAGTGGCAACTGAAGTTCCTCCTACATCATTTCCGGTATCCCTTAAGGTGTATGGAGCAGCAGATGCATACCCGTTTAGCATAACACCCACTGATAAAGCATTATTGATGATATTTCCGTAAATCTTGTTATTGCTGTTCAATCCCGAGGTAACGGTTGGCACTAGGGCAGTTCCCGATTCCGTGGAATGTGCAAAGTAAACACCGGCAGTAGCAGTAGCTACGCCACCGCTGATAAAGTTTACCACATTATTCTGAATGGTATTATTATTACAACCATCCGTAGCATCCAAAGGATAAAAATAAAACCCTCTTTCAATTGCCGTGGGGGCAGTATTATTACTTGTATTTTCCTGAAGCGTAAAACCATCAATGGTCACATAATCTACACCCACAAACTTGAAGAAAGCATCATAAGTACTGGTTCCAACCTGCGCGTTAATCATAGGATTTGACCCTGATCCACTTTTTTGGATGACAAGTGGACTACTTGAAGAAAGCGATGCATTCAGAATCAGAGATCCCAAAGAAAATCCTCCTGAAGGAGCAGTTTCTGTATATCCGGAAGGAACGTTGATTGTGGCTCCGCCAGCACCTACACCATTTGTGTTGAGATCAATGAATGCATCAACCAATGTTGGATAATCCACCCCGATGGTTTTTGTCCCCGACACTTGGGCGGAAGCATAAACTCCTAAAAGTACTCCGCAAGTGAGTAAAAGTTTTTTCATAAATATTTATATTTGTTAAACGGTGCCAAAACTAGTACTTTTAATTTAATAAAACCCTATTTTGTTGACAAAAATCTAACAATTACGGAAAACCTTTATGAAATAGGCAATTTTAACTTCTTGCCGACAGTAAAACAACCCGCTAAAACAGCATCTATGAAGTTTTTTTACAATTCCTGGCCGCGATAAAAATTTCTCAGCCTTCTGTTCTCATTTTTAAGCATTTCCATTTTTTGCAGCAGATGATGGATGATTTCGATGCCGGGTAAATTCACTTCCAGATCATAATGCCAGTTCGCCAGCCTTTCGAATACAGGCAGTTCCTCATAATGTAGGTATTTTATCTCGTTCTCGGTTTCTGTTCTCAGCAGCCCCGATTCTTCCAGCAGATCGAAAAAAGTAATTTCGATATTGTAGATTTTCACGAGTTCTTCGCGGGATATTCTGTCCGTCATGGCTGTAAATCTTTAATTTGTTGGAATAATTCTTTTTCTTTCTGGGTTAAATCTGTCGGCAGTTTGATGCGGTAGGTCACCACTAAATCTCCGAATTCGCCTTCTTTTTTGTAAACAGGAAAACCCTTTCCTTTCAGGCGTACCTTGGTCCCATTCTGGGTTTCAGGTTTTACTTTGAGGTTAACACTTCCATCAAGCGTTTTTATATTCACCTCACCTCCCAAAATTGCCGTGTAAAGATCAATTTCCACCTCAGCACTCAGATTGTCACCGTTTCTTTTGAAATGATGATCTTCCGCAATATTAAAAGTAATGTACAGGTCTCCGTGAGGGCCGCCGTTATATCCCGGATTTCCGTGACCTTTGAGCTTTATTTTCTGTCCGTCGGCCACTCCTGCAGGAATGGTTATACGGACTTTTTTACCGTTGATTTCGAAAGTCTGCTGATGGGTTTTTGCTGCATCACGTAAGTGGAGATTCAGTTCCGCAGAAACATCCTGACCCTTAAATTTTCCTGAGGCACTTCCTTTGGAACTTCTTCCAAATCCACCTCCTGCTCCGCCACCAAACATACTTTGGAAAAAATCTGAAAAATCCTCGCCTTCCCCAAAATCAGCTCCCGAAAAACCACCATAATTTCCGCCTTGCCGTGACTGCTGATGCTGTCTTTGCTGATGCTGCGCTTTTTCGTACTCGTCGCCATGCTTCCAGTGTTCGCCATATCTGTCGTACTTTTCACGGTTTTCTACATGACTCAACACTTCGTTGGCTTCGTTAATTTCCTTGAATTTTTTCTCGGCCTCCTTATCACCGGGATTCACGTCGGGGTGATACTTCCGGGCAAGCTTTCGGTAAGCCTTTTTTATTTCGTCTGCGGTTGCCTTTTTGTCAACTCCCAATATTCTGTAATAATCTATATATGCCATCAGATCAATTATTTATTCAAATTTATAAAAAATTTGGGCATACTTTTTTAAAGGTAATAAGATTAATATAGCTTTAACCTTCATGGTAACGTTTTTGATGGAATCTAGGAATAAAATCAATATGAAAAACACCATTTTTGTGCTTCTGCTCGTTGCTGTTTCCTGTAAAAAAGAAGTTTCGAAAGATTCAGAAACCATGTCTGAAAACATTCCTACTATTAACCGGCAGGATTCTGCAACAGGAAAATTAAGCAATAGAGAAATCCTGAAAAGTCTTAATGACGAAATTATTCAGACTTTAAAAACAAAGAATTATACTAAGTTTTCAACCTTCATCCATCCTGAAAAAGGGATCCGGTTTTCGATGTATGCGTTTATCCGACCTGAAAAAGACAAACATTTCAACACTGAAGATTTCATGACCTACATTGGTAAACCAACAAAATTTACTTGGGGCGAAAAAGACGGCTCCGGTAATCTGCTCATCATTTCATTAGGTGATTATCTTGAAACATGGGCTTTTAAAAGAGATTTTTCAAGTTCTGAATTTTCCCTGAATGAATTTAAAGGCAAGGGAAACTCTATAAACAATTTAGAAAAGATATATCCTGAAGCCATTTTTACGGAGAATTATATTCCCGGATCTGAAAAATACAGCGGGATGGATTGGAATGCGCTGCGTTTCGTTTTTGAGAAATATCAGGGAAAATATTACCTCATCGCGGTCGTCAACGACCAATGGACGATATAATTTTTCACTTATGAAAAGAATACTAATTTCTGTTTTTTACGACCACCCATCCGTTGAAAATGCGTCCGTCCGGAAGCGTAATAATATACCAGTAGGTTGCGGTAGGAACCGGTCTGCTCAGCCATTTTCCATTCCAGATAAATTTATCCGAAGACAGCTGTTCGAAGACCAAGGTCTGCTGGCGGTTAAAGACCTGGATTATAGATTTTTCACCATCAAATACATCCAGCCCGTCAACTTCCCAGGTATCATTAATCCCGTCGGCATTTGGGGTAAACGCATTCGGAATATCAAGCATTACTCCTTTTTTTGGAAGCCCGAGGCACTCTTCTCCCAAAAATTTCACGTAGAAAGTAAATACGCCTTTGGGCAGATTTGGAAATACGTTGCTTGTCTGCCAGATCTGTCCGTCCATGGAATACAAAATGGGCTTACTTCCTGTAGCTATTACGGTATAGGTATTTTCGTTTGCTACAAGTTGAGTGATGACCGGAACTTCATAATGTTTTACATTGAAAGTTGTTGTAAAAGGGCAGCCGTTTGCTGCGGTAACTTTTAACGAATAAATTCCCGTTACATTCACACCTAAAAGTTCATGAATAACCGAAACTATTTCTCCTGCTGGATTTTTCCATTCATAAGCAACAAGATTAAGGCCCGTAAAATCAGGTTTTATATCCACCGAATCATCATATGGACAGAAATAATGATCAGCAATCGCGAAAACGGGTGTCTTTTTTAGTTTTACGTTAATCACAGTGCCCGCAGGACATAAACCCGAACTGTTCACTTTTACAAAAATTCCGTTGGTGTGTACGCTGGCGTCAAAGTTAAAACTGTTTGGATTCAGAATCTGATTGGTTCCTTTATTCAGATCGGTTAAGGTTGGATAATATTCAAATGATCCTCCAGGGAAAATCTGTGTTTCAAAATTCGTTAAATCAATTATTTCCTTACCGTCGTTTCCGTCATCACAAGGTTCCAGCAGATACGGGCCAGAATTGGCTAAGGAAACTTTTGTTCCAGCCTGAAGGTCAATGAAGGCTTTGTCATTACATCCCGGAATATTCTCAACTTTTACCCAGATCCTTGCAGGTAGCGCAGCGATTTCGAAATTAGCAGGATCAGAAATGGCATTAATATTATTCTGAGCGTCCGACTGACTTAAATAAAATTTAAAACTGTTGTCCGGATTAGCAATATCCACCATTTGAGATGTATAATTCGGCAGATTGACTTCATATTTTCCATCTAAATTACTGTCACAAATCCCCGAAATAACAGAATTGATGGCTTTCGGAGGAAAGTAGGTTTTAAGATGAATTGCCTTTACCGAATAACAACCGGTAATATTAGACTGAAATCTTGCGAAAACGGTGGTCAGCGCATTAAATGTATTCTGGATTGGATTAATCTGTGTGGAGCTTAAACCTGCATTCGCTTCCTGCAGCGTATTGTAATAAGTAACTTTTACATCCGAGAGCAGGACAGAATTTTGAGTCTGATCAAACATCAGTGCTACCGCATCGTTCAGATTAAAGCTTTCATTAAAGTTAAACTGCGGATCACATTTGCGCAGCGTCGCATCTGAAAGTACCAAAGCAGGTAAAAATGTAAGTTTAATTTTAAGTGTGCTGACAGAAGAACACGCGCCGGAAGCAAACTGAACCTTTACGAAAATGGTATTATCAGCTGATGCAACGTAGGCCGCAGGATTGTTAATCTGTCCGGAAAGCGTCTGGTTTGCTACATTATAAGTGGTATAATATGTAAACTGAACTGGCTGCAGATCAGTATAAATCTGATTCCGATGCTGGGTAAGATCATATATTTCCAACCCATCATTATTATTATCACAAATATTATTCACCGTGACATTATGAACAGTTTTCACAAGCGGCGTTGAAACCAGATTAACGGTAACCGGGTAAATCTCGGTACAACTCTGAACCTGAACTTTCGCGTACAGCTGCAATGTACCGGTGAGTGTAACATTTGAAACAGGGTTATTACCGTTCTGCGCCTCAGGCAGCGTATTGTAGTAAGTAACCGTAGCGGGCTGAATGCCTGCAATTGAGCTGCTGAACTGCGCCAGGTTGATATTTTCGGTTCCGTTATTACCGATATCGCAGACGTCAAAATTATTCTGCATCGCTACGGGATGAATGAGTGACACGGTCAAAGGTCTCACCGTATAGCATTTATTTACATCTTCGAAGCGTACATAAAAAATTTTATTTACTGAATTACCGTCGTCGGTGATGAGCTGTGTGGATGAAACTGCATTTGCAGGAAGTTCTGCATCATTCTGTGAGAGATGGAAAGTAACGGTTACTCCGGATGTCGGGCTGATCAGCATCGATTGTGAAAGTGCTGCCAGATCTACCGAAATATCCTGCACGCCGTCGAAACAGATATAAGCAGTTTTCGTATTCGCTTCCACTCTGAAGAAGTTAACGTCCATTTTTACCTCAGCAACGGAGAAACAGCCGCCGGGATACGCTACTCTTACAAATATAGAATACTTTCCTTCATGGATTTCTGTAAGAGGAGCACCAAAACCTGTATACGCTTCCTGAAAAGTGGCAAAATAACTGAATGTCACTCCCGGCTCGCTGCTTACCAAACTGTTCAGGTTAGCAGGAAAATCAAAAAGTTCTTTTTTATCATCATTAATATCACAGGTATTAACAGGAAAATTGATTGGTGAATTTACAGAAGGACCGGGAGTAAAAGCTACTGAGACAGGACCGAAAACCTGAGAACATGCGGCAGTTGCAAAGCTCACCCATAGCTGTGTCTGTGAAGTGATATTAGCTGTGGTAACAGGATTGGTAGAGTTCTGGGCATCAACAGCAGAAGAATAATAAGTTACAGTTCCCGAAGAACCCGGAGCAAAAAGCTGATTATTAAAAGCAGAAAGCTGATAATTGTTTTCAATTCCGTCATTATTAGCATCACACAGCGTTACCACTGTACCCAGAAGCACATTGCTGATAAACTGAAATTTCAGTTCAGCAATTCTGTAACATGTAGGATCAGAGGGATTTTGTATCCTGACATAAAATGTCTTATCGTTGCTGAGCGTCACATTATTACCTACGCCATTCGTTGCAGTCTGTGCATCAGGCCTCGAGTTATAATAGGTAAAATTAAGGTTTGCAGGATTTTGCGGCGTCAGTGATTGCCGGTAATTATCCATGTCAATGTTTTCTGAAGTTCCCGATGTAACACAGAATATCTTGGTGTAGTTTTTGGCGAGCGGAAAATCCGGCGCGAAATTAACATCGATACTGTCGGTAAAAACCAAAGGGCTGCCACAAACATTATACGTCGCTTTAGCATGATACTGCGTGTTTTCTTGCGGACAGACGGAAATACTTTTACCGGTTCCTAAAAGCGTATTGCTTGAGTTGAACCACTGGATCACCGGACTGATTACCGGTCCGTCAGGTGAAAATTTCCATGCCTCTTTATTGGCTTGCCACACTCCGGTATTGCGGTTGGTTGGTGAATATCCCAATGTGCCGTCGCCATTCATAATCCCAAGAAGTGCATTCGGAAACCTGGCTGTAGTACACGGCAGTGTTTTATGGTCAACAAAAATTTCAATTTCGTTCGTAAATTCTGAAAGTACAATCTGGGAAGAGGATCTGTCATTACATCCTGCAATTCTGCCTTCATAAAAATTAATGACCAATTTTCTGCAAGAGCCTGTCCCAATCACAGAATAATAAATTTCAGACTGATCCGAACCCGAGAATACCAAATCCTGATAAACACCAAAAATCGAATTTAAAGGCAACAGTGGATCCGGATTGCTCTGCCCAATATTGGGATAACTTATTTTGCCCAGCTGGGAAAGATCAAAAGTAATAAGTCCGTTAGACCCGATGACCAGCTTATTATAATATTTGCCAAAAAAGCAGAAAGTAAAAGGGATATCAATAACCTCGGCGTAAAGATCATCATAGTTTGCATTTAAAGCGGTACCGCTGTTAAAAGGCACATAAGGCGTAAAATTGGCAGCAGCAACCGAATAAGAAGAAGTTCCGCGAGTGTCGGGAGCCGTCGCATTAAGACTGAGACACTGACCATTGACCAAAGGATAGTTGCAGTCTACAAGGACACTACTGTTGCCGGAGTTGTCAGTAACCGTAAGAGACGGACAAACCTGAGCTTCATAGAACGACTGCCAAAATGAAGTAAGGAACACAAAAAGAATATAAAACTTTCTCACAATCCAATTATTTGCAAATGTACAAAGAATGCCGACATTCTTTATTTGAATCTAAAAAATTACATTTGTGTTGAAAACCTATATATCTATGAAACAGATAATCAAAAATTATTCCGCTATTATATTATTACTCACCGGAATAGTCGCAGGAAGCATTGTTGGAATCCTTTTCCCCGGTGCGGTGGAATACCTGAAACCTTTGGGCGACATCTTTCTGAATTTACTGTTCGTCAGTGTGGTTCCGTTGGTGTATTTTGCGGTAGCGAATTCTATTGCTGCAGTGGAAAAAGAAGGAAAGTTCGGGAAGATTATTGTTTCTATGATTTTCACCTTTCTTCTGTTCATCATTATTGCAGCACTGTTTACGATTGTAGCCGTTTACTTTTTTCCAACCGAAGCGTTACCTTCCACTTCCAAAGAAATCCTCGACAACGGCTCAGAAGCTGATTCATGGGGAGACCGGATTGTCAGATTTTTTACTGTTGGGGAATTCACCGAACTTTTTTCGAGAAAGAATATGCTGGCTTTATTAATCTTCGCTTTTCTTACCGGAACTGCAGCCCGAAAATCCGGCGATGCAGGCAAACATTTCACCCTGTTTCTTGCTTCAGGATATGAAGTAATGAAAGAGCTTTTGCTCCTTGTGATGAAAGCTGCACCTATTGGTTTAGGCGCCTATTTCGCGTATCAGGTGGCAACAGTTGGTCCTCAGCTTTTCGGCTTTTATGCGAAACCGCTGGGTTTGTATTATGCAGCGGGAACTGTTTATTTTTTATTGTTTTTCAGCATCTACGCATTTATGGCAAAAGGAAAAGACGGCGTTCAGAAATTCTGGAAAAACAATATCTACCCTACCTTAACCGCCATTTCTACGTGCAGCAGTTTTGCCACGATGCCCACGAACTTAGTGGCTGCATCGAAAATAGGAGTTCCCGATTCCATTGCCAACATTGTGATCCCTATCGGAAGTACGCTGCATAAAAACGGTTCGTCGATGTCGTCCATCATTAAAATTTACGTTGCATTTCTGATTATCGGACGTGATTTCTTTGATCCGATGAATTTGCTGCTGGCGCTGGGAATAACCATTTTCGTGAGCATTGTCGCGGGAGGAATTCCAAACGGAGGTTATATCGGGGAAATGCTGATGATTTCGGTGTACCAGCTACCTGTGGAAGCCATTCCTGCGGTGATGATTATCGGGACTTTGGTAGATCCTTTAGCTACGGTTTTAAATTCTACCGGTGACACGGTGGCGGCGATGTTTGTGACAAAGATTTCCGGGGAACAGTTTGAGGAACCTAAAGATTTTGCTGTGTAAACCTGAGAAGCTTGTACGGAATTTCATTATGAAGAAAAACATTCCTGAAAATTGAAAATATATTGGCGTTTCCGTGCTGCGTGTCATTTACATCTTTACCAATTATTAAAGTAATTATTTAGCAATATCGCATTAAATACTGTATTTTACTAATTTAAATTCACTGAAACAAGTTTTTCACTCCAGTTTTTTTAAGTATTTTTATTAAAAATTAAAACTACGACGATGAAAACAAAATTCTTACTTATTTTCCTCTGCCTTGTTGGCAACATGGCTTTTGCGCAGAATGCCGACATTCAGAAAAAACTCAAAGGATTCGACAAGGAAATGGCAAAAGCCCTGAAGGACTGGAACATGCCCGGTGTAGGCGTGGGAATTGTAAAAGACGGCAAACTCGTGTTTGTAAAAGGCTATGGCTACCGCGACTACGAAAAGAAACTGCCCATCACCGCCAACACTTTATTTCCTATCGCTTCCAACACCAAACTGTTTACCGCCACCGCTGTTGGACTTTTGGTGCACGAAGGAAAACTGGACTGGGACAAACCCATCAAAACTTATGTACCGGCCATTAAGTTTTACGACAACGAACTCAACAATACCATCACGATCCGCGACATGTTGGCGCACAGGACCGGCGTTACGCGACATGATTTGATTTGGTTTAAATCCACTTTCAACAGAAGCGAACTGTTTGAAAAACTCAAATATCTCGAACCGGCTCAGCCCCTGCGTCAGGGATTTCTGTACAACAACCTGATGTACGCCGCCTCAGGACATATTATCGAAATTATGGAAGGCAAGACCTGGGAAAACTACCTGAAAGAAAGAATCTTCAGCCCGCTGAAAATGAACAGTACGGTTTTCAGTATTGATGACATGAAAAAACAGCAGGATTTTTTTGTTCCATTCAATGAAAAAAGAGACACCGATGTGCTTTACCAAATACCTTATCTTGAAGAAACTGAAGGTTTGGGGCCGGCAGGCTCAGTGATTTCTAACATCACCGATCTCTCGCACTGGCTTTCTGCGCTTATGAATAAAGGAATTTTTGAAGGAAAACAGGTAATTCCGGAAGCGGTGGTGAAAGCGACAATGGAACCTTCCACTGTTCTGAAAAACGGTCTACTGGATCAGGGTTTTACAGAAGTTTTGAACCCAGTTTACGGAATGGGCCGACAGTCGGTTTCCTACCGCGGACATCAGCTTGTGCTGCATGGTGGCGACTTGCCGGGTATTCATTCACAGATTTCCTATATGCCACAGGACAATGTCGGCGTGATTGTTTTCGTCATTGGCGATCACAGCTTTTCTTACAACTCCATCACTTATAATATTTACGAACACCTGTTGGGACTTTCTGTAACACCATGGAGCGAAAGAGGCATCAAAAACCGGGATGCCGGTAAAAAACTTGGAAAAGGGCCGTGCAAAAGCCATGGAAGGACAGGTAAAAAACACAAAACCGTCACACCAATTAACCGATTATATGGGTGATTTTGAAAACGATGCTTACGGAATCATCAATATTTCACAGAAAGACGGACAGCTGTTTTTTACAAAATATAAAATTCAGCTGCCGATGCATCATTTTCATTACGACCGTTTTGATACCGTAAATGATGAAGAACTAGGATTTTATTCGTTAAATTATCAAAACAACCCACAGGGAGAGATTGACCGGTTTGTTGTGTCGATGGATGAAGGGGAAGTTACATTTACTAAAAAAGCGGATGCCGGTTTAAGCAAGGAAGAAACCTTAAAACAGTACATCGGAACTTATAAAATAGGCACCAGTAAAATAGAAGTCGTTTTAAAAAACAAAAACCATTTATTCATCGCCGGTTCTCCTGATCTGGAACTGATTCCTTACAAAACTCATCTCTTCAAAACTAAAGAATATGCTGATTTTACGATTGAATTTATTTTGGAAAACGGAAAAGTAACCGCCATGAAACAGAAAGACGGTACTGGACAGTACGAGATCAAAAAAGATGATTCCGGGAAATAATGTGGGTGATTTAATAATCGGCGATGTCATTTTTACTAAAAACGATTTTGGAAATAAATTTGTAATTTTGACTCAAATAATTTAGAAATGGATATTCAAACCAGAAAATTAGAGTTTATTCAGGAGTTTCTGAAAATTCAAAGTGAGGAATTAATTTCACTTCTGGAAAGAATCCTGAAAAGTAACGAGACAACTTCTGTTCCCTTCACTGCTGAAGAATTAATGACCCGTGTTAAAGAATCTGAAGAAAACTATAAAGCCGGGAAATTTAAATCTCAGGACGAATTGGAAAAATTGTCAGAAAACTGGTGACTCATGAAAATCATTTGGACTGATTTTGCCATAGAGAATCTAAAAGATATTTTTGATTATTACGCTCTAAAAGCAAACAAAAAAGTTGCGCATCAAATACGAAAGCAGATTCTTGACTCAACAAAACAACTCCTTCAAAATCCTGAATCCGGACCTGTTGAATTAAATCTGGAAAAATCAAAGGCAAACTATCGGTATTTAATTAGCGGGAATTATAAAATAATTTACAAAACGCACCCAAATCAAATAGTAATCATTGACATTTTTGATGCAAGACAGGATCCTGGTAAAATGAATGACAAAACGAGAAATACAAAATAAATAAAAAGGCTGCTCTCACCGAACAGCCTTTTCTCTATTTAAATTTTACTGATAACCATAATATCTGGCTCCCACAGAAACCGGGTTTTCACTTTCTATCCGGTTTAGTCCAAACCCTTTATAATTTGGATTTACAGAGGTTTCGAGTTGTTTTCGGTGAAGCTTTTCGTAGGTTTCAAAATTGATGGAAGTTCTGTTTTTTAAGTTTTCAAAAATATTCCATTTTTCTACCACTTTTCTCCAGGAAGGTCCAACTTTGCCTGCAAATACTTTTGCCTTCGAACCGCTTCCGTAAGCTAAGAAACCGATTTTCTGATCCGTCAAATCTTCATTATTATCATAGCTTACCTGCATTGCAGAAAGCAAAGCCATAAAAATAGAAGCGGTATACATATTTCCCACTTCGGAAGACGCGCGCTGAGAAGGTTCAATTTTATGATTGATAAAACTTAGGTATTCTTCAGATTTCGCGACGGCTTTCTGTTCTTCCGGACTTTCATAAGAAAGATTATTTTCAATACTGTAAAGTTCTGTAAAAACTCTTTTTCCATGAAAGGCATACGGCAAATGGAATATCAGATAACGCCATTCTTCATAAGGTTTTTCGATACCCGTCTGTTCTTTGTAATGTTCATAGGCTTCACGGATTCTGTCCTGATAACACTGGTTAGAATAATGACCGTCGAAAACCGGTTCGTCGGTGAAAATCTCGAGTTTATCAGGCATAAATTCTTTAGCGGAATTTAAATCAGATTTAAGAGCGGCTCTTCTGGGTTTAAAGAAATCGAAAACGCTTTCTGTGGCAACTCCGTATATGTTTTCAATTTCGAGAAGTTGAGGGTTATCTGACAAAAGAAGTGCGACCGCACCTCCGCCCTGGGTATATTCTCCAGAGCTCGCCAGTTCATATTTTGCATAATCTGACGCAATGACAACAGCTTTTTTTCCTGGATTTGCACGGCAGAAATCAAGACAGTTCTGCAACGCATCTACGGCTCCTACACACGCAAAAGTCATATCTACCACATCACAGTTTTTGAAACATCTTTTTCCGAAATCATCTTCGAGAACCTCTTCCACCATTTGCATGGCGTAGGTTGCGGTAGGTTTTGCCGCGTCCAGAGCACTTTCAGTTCCGAGATAAATCCGGGAAATATCTTTTGGGCTCAGTTCGTAATCTTTCATGAGTTTCAGCAAAGCTTCAGCGGCAAAAGTGCCTGCATCTTCATGAACATCCGGAAAAGCCATTTTGTGCAACCCAAGACCTTTCTCCAGTTTTGCGGGTTCAATATTTCTTTTTTCTGCTAAATCCCTGATTTCCAAATAAAGGGAAGGAACGTGGAAGCTTGCCGCCTCAATACCATAAATCATACTGCTCAATTTTTATACAAATTTCCGAAAATTATCCTCCATGAAAAAATAAAATTGCCGGAACAACAGCTCCGGCAAAGTTTAATATTCATTAAAATGAGTTTATTTATAAGCCTCAATCGCTTTATTGATTGCATCTACCTGTTGATTGATCGTTGGACTTGAAGGGTTGGCTTTTAAAACCGCCATTTTTTTAGCAAGACCATCTTTCAGGATTTGTACAATCATCATTTTCGCCTGTGGATTATCGCCGATCTGTTTTTTAACCTGAGTTAACACTTTGGTTACATTTTCAGTCGCTTTCAGATTGTCGGAACTCATAATCCAGTTGAAGCCGTCTTCTGCAGATGCACCAAGGGTAGGATTCTGGAACTTCACGAAAGGATAGAAAGCAGCTGTGGAAGCAATCGCCGGCATCTGTTTTTCGATTTTGTTTTTTACAATCACCGGTAAAAGTTCTGCAATCAGGTCATCACTTGCGCCTTCCAGATCAATTTTATCTGCCAAAGCAGCAACCTTGGAAGGATCGATTGCTGAAATTCCGGTCAATGAACTGGCCTTCACAGAATTTGAAACCGCATTCATCCCTTTTTCAAAAAGCGGTAAATACTTTTTGTCTTTTGTTTTTGCCAAAGCAGAAATTGCTGCGCCCTGAACCAAAGTTTTCGGATCAACCGAAGCCATTTTTTCCACTTCAGCCAATGCCGCTTTAGCCTGATCCGGTTTAGATAAATCCAGTCCGCTAAGCGCTTTCATCCGGATTCTGAAATTTGAATCTTTCAAAGCTGCCGCCAAAGTTTTCAGTGAAACAGGATTTACACCTTTATTCTCGGCTGCATTTTCCACCGCTTTGTAACGGCTTAAGAATTCTTTAGATCCTGAATACTGCGCAAAGTACTGTTCCGGCGTTTTCGTTTCGGTAAATTCACCCAGTAAAACTCCATCCGCATTGATATTCACAAATTCAGGATTTTTTGAAACCTGAAAAGAGAAATCGTTTTTTTCTTTCGCACTTACCCACACATTTTTTCGGGAAGGTTTTCCGTTTTCGTAGACATCAATCGCCAAAGGAAACTGGAAGTTATCACCAATTTGATTCTGACTCACAGTAACCGTCACCTGCTTTTTTACAGGTTCATAATTTGTCGTGTAGGAAATTTTCGGATGACCTGTTCCGTAATACCACTGATTAAAGAACCAGTTCAGATCTTTCCCCGTCACTTTTTCGAGAGACAGACGAAGCTGCTGGGCTTCACCGGTTCCGTATTCATTGGTTTTCAGGTAATCGTTCAAACCTGCGAAAAAGGCATCATCTCCTAAATAATTTCTGAGCATGTGCAGAATAGAGCCTCCTTTGTTGTAAGAAACCCCGTCGAACATGTCTTCTTTGTTGTGATAATTAAACCGTACCAAATTTTTCGACACGTTGGAGGGATCGCGGAAATAACCTTCAGCCGCTTTCATCAAAGTATAATCAGCGAAATCTTTCCCGTATTTATGTTCATTCCAAAGGTATTCGGAATAGTTGGCAAAAGATTCGTTCACAGTGAGGTTGCTCCAGCTTTCGGCGGTTACCAGATCGCCAAACCAATGGTGGAACAGCTCGTGAGAAATAACATCTTCCCATTTGTTTTCATCAATTAAATCTCCGGGTTTCTGTTGGGCAGATTCCTGGTGAAGAACTGCCGTTGTATTTTCCATTGCACCGGAAACATAATCTCTGGCGGTAATCTGCGAATATTTAGCCCACGGAAAATCGTAATTCAGCCTTTTGGAAAAGAATTCGATCATTTCAGGTGTATTCCCGAAAATCTGTTTTGCATACGGTTCGTACTCTTTCTCCACATAATAATCCACCGGAATATTTCTCCATTTATCCTTTACCACAGCGTAGTCGCCTACTCCCATGAAAAACAAATAGGGCGCATGTTTTTTGTCCATCACCCAATGATCGGTTCGTAATCCGTTGCTTTCTTTGGTCGAAGATTTCATTAAACCGTTGGATAAAGTAACATATTTATCAGGGACGGTCATGTAAATTTCCTGGGTGGTTTTCTGATTCGGTTTATCGATGGTTGGGAACCACGCCGAACTTGCTTCAGTTTCACCCTGAGTCCAGATCTGGGTTGGTTTATCCGCATCTTTTCCCTGAGCATTAACGAAGTAAAGTCCTTTTGCATCGGTAATTGCCGCGCTTCCCTTGTCTTTTACTTCATTCGGACGCGAAGTATATTTAATATAAACCGTGTAATCCTGATTCCGGTTATACGTTTTATCTAAATTGATTTTTAAAATATCGTTTTTATACTCATATTTCAAAGGAGTTTTCGCACCGTTTCTGTCCAGAGCAACTTCATGAATCAGCATCGCTTTAGCATCCAGAACCAAAGAATCTGACGGATAAAAATACGGACTTGCCGTTAGCCACTCTTCGCCGTTCATCTGTTCTTTCGCGTAATCGAAATTTACTTTCAGTTTGGTATGTTTCAGGTCCGTAGATTTGGTGTGCGTCTGCTGATAGATTTTGTCGCGTCCCGAAGTATCGGTTTGGGCAAACACACTGCCGGTAAACAAAATCCCCAGTAAACTGATGGAAATGATGAGTTTTTTCATAATTGATATTAAATGTTATTTTGATTTGGGTTGAATAAGAATATCGAAAATATCATTCACAATATTTTCATACTCTCCTTTTTTAAGCTGTTCCTTACTCTTTGCAAATGCTTTTTTCAGGTCGCTTTCTGCATTTTCATCATCGATGATTTCGACAGATTTAATACCCTTGATCTGAATTAAAAGCTCCGTCAGTTTTTCAAAACTGGCGTTTTCTTCAAGATTTATTTTTAAAAATTTCATTGGTGAATAAGTCTTTTAATTTCATGAAAAGTTACAAAAAAAGTGAAGCTTGGTGCTTCACTGATTTGCTATAATAATTACACCGCTACCGGTGCCTTAATTCCCGGATAAGGATCGTAATCTTCCAAAGTGAAATCTTCGAACTCAAAATCGAAAATGTTTTTAATTTCCGGATTCAGCTTCATTTTTGGCAAAGTTTTCGGTGTACGGGAAAGCTGTCTGTTGACCTGATCGAAATGATTGTTATAAATATGAACATCGCCGAAAGTGTGTACATAATCGCCCACTTCCAGGTCGCAAACCTGCGCAACCATCATCAAAAGCAACGCATAACTCGCAATATTGAACGGAACTCCGAGGAAAACGTCAGCACTTCTCTGATACAGCTGCAGCGATAATTTTCCGTCCGCAACATAAAACTGAAACATCGCGTGACAAGGCGCTAAAGCCATATTAGGAATTTCGGAAACATTCCACGCGGAAACAATAAGCCGTCGGGAATCGGGATTTTTTTTGATCTGATCAATAACTTCGGAAATCTGATCGATGATTTTGCCATCGGCTCCGTGCCAGCTTCTCCACTGCGCTCCGTAAACCGGACCTAAATCCCCATTTTCATCAGCCCATTCGTCCCAGATAGAAACGCCGTTATCATTTAGATATTTAACATTGGTATCGCCTTTCAAAAACCACAGCAATTCGTAAATAATCGATTTTAAATGAACTTTCTTAGTCGTGACCAAAGGAAAACCTTCAGACAAATCGTATCGCAGCTGGTAACCAAAAACACTTCGGGTCCCGGTGCCGGTTCGGTCGGTTTTATCGGTTCCTTTATCGATGATATGCTGAAGAAGGTCTAAATAGTTTTGCATGATTTTATAAAAAACAAGTAATTAGTTTGGGCAATATTCTACAAATTAAAGAAAATTTTACCAGATATTTTTAATGGTTTGACTGATTGAATTGATGATAAAAACATCATTCTTCTTTTTCCCTGACATAGTTTTTGCAATTGGACTTTCCATAGAAACCGTCCGGATTTTTTTGCCTTCATGACTGATTTCCCCCACCGAAGTTGCGATATAGAAAACCCCCACATTGGTTTCTACCAACGCGCCGAGTTTTACTTCGCTGCAAATTTCTGAATCAAGCTTTTTAATGGCATTTTCCTGAGCGAGACTTTCATTAAGCTGCCTTTGAAGATTGTTAATTTCCTGCTGAACCATTTCGCGCGAAGTTTCATATTTGTCTCCCATCGAACTTTTGGTTTCGTTGTTTGCGGCGCGGGTTTCCGAAATCAGATTTTCGAAGGTTTTAATTTTTTCAGAAAGTTTTATCCGGATAATATTTAACAGTTCAGATTTGTTCATTCCGGTTCTATTTTTCCATTACGGCATATCCGCCCACCGGTAAGTAAAAACTTTTATCCTGTGAAAAATCCTTTACCGGACCACTGAAAACATTTTTAAACGTTCCGGAAACATTTTCATAATCGATGGTAAAAGACACATTTTCTTTAGAAAAATTGAGAACGACCAAAACCTCATCTTTCCCGTTTTTTCTGACATAAGCTAAAACTTTATCATCTGCAGAAGTTTTCAGAATTTGAGTTTCTGCTGCAGGATCCCCGCCTCTTAATGCCGGGTTATTCGATTTCAAGTTCAGCAACGTTTTATAGAAACCGTGAAGTTCATTGGTCCCCGTCCATGGAATTGGATCTTTCTCGAAAAACTCAAGGCGTTTTGTTTTTAAAGGCAGTTCCTGAGCGTTATAAATCAGGGGAACCCCGTTCCAGGTAACCGAAAACACGGCTAAAGGTTTTGCAAGCACGCCATATTTCTCATATTCGGTCCCGTTCCAGGTATTTTCGTCGTGGTTGGAAGTAAACCAGGCTCTCATCGAACCGTCTCCGATCGCTGAATATCTTGAAAGAAGATTTTTTAAATCATCAAAAGAAGCTTTTCCGTCGTTATAATCTTTTGTTTTGTGCATCCAGTTCCAAATGTAACTTGCATCGAAAACTTTACCATAATCAGGATTGTCGAGTTCGTCGAATTCGCCGAGCCAGAAAAGCGGTTTCAGTTTTTCTACTTCCGGTCTTGCCTGCTGCCAGAAATCTACTTCTACCCAAGCCGCCAGATCGCAGCGGAATCCGTCGATATTGGTTTCGCGAACCCAGAATTTCATGGCATCAATCATTGCCAGCCGCATTTTCGGGTTGCTGTAATCAAGTTCAATAATATCATCCATTCCGGAAGCGATCTGAAAATCGCTGGTTTTAGGATCCTTGAGATAAAATTCAGGGTTGGTTTTCGTCCATACATGATCCCAGCCTGTGTGATTGGCTACCCAGTCGATGATCACTTTGAAACCCATTTTATGTGCTTCATCCACCATATGTTTAAAATCGCCCATGGTGCCGAATTCCGGATTAATAGCGGTATAATCCTGTGCTGCATACTGACTTCCCAAAGGTCCTTTTTTGTTTTTCTGTGCGATGGGTGTGATCGGCATAAACCAGAGTGTTTTCACTCCCATGTCCTTCAGCCGCGGCATTTCTTTTTCAAAAGCGCGGAAAGTGCCTTCCTGAGTGTATTGTCTTATATTAACTTCGTAAATATTGGTGGTATGTTTCCACTCGCTGGGCAAATCGTTCATTGTGGTGGATTTTTGGGTGGTGCAGGAAATAATTCCCAGGCCTATAATTGCTAAAAGGATCAGTTTTTTCATTCTAATGATTTAGGACAAATGTATTATTTTTAAATTGAAATTCCGAATGAGAGCGGATTAAAAGAATCATGTGTGGGCATAAAAAAAACATTATTATAATACAGGGAGAATGCAATAAAAATTTAACAATTGGGCATAAAAAAACCCCGAAAATATCGGGGCTGCACATTTTTTTAAACTTCTTCCGAAGAATCATCTTCGAAAAAATCGTCATTGAAGTCATCCTCTTCTTCGTCGTCATCAAAATTTTCGTCGTCATCATCGGCAAAATTTCCACTGGTGAAATTTTCGTCGAAGTTATCAAAATCATCGTCCAGCAAAGGCATTACAGAATTTTTTGCGGCTCTTTTTCCGCCTGATTTAGTTGGTGCTTTCAAAGGCATGTTCCCGAAACGGAAAACGGTAATTGGATAATTTACTGCAGGTTTTTCGTCAATGATTTCTACCAGTTCGCAGAAAAACTCCCAGAGATCCATGAAACCATACTGAAAATGCAGCTTATCACCTACCTGCTCAAAAGCTTCAGAAATATAAACATCCGACATGATTTCGCCCTCACCGTCATCGCTCATATCTTCGAGGGGAACTGTCTTCACCACGGTACCTTCTTCATCCAGAATATTGAAAAGAGATAAATCTTCTCCCAAAAGAGAGAATGCACTTTTAATTCCCAAATGAAGATTCCAAAGATTCTGTTTGTCTTTAATTTCGACATCTCTGAAAACATCGTCTTTGGTATCTAAAATAATGCGGATTTTATAAACCATTTTAGCTTTTAAATTTAGTGTGAGTTTAGATTGATTTTAGGTTGCAAAGATAAAACAATTGCATTTTGACAAAAAAAATATTTGTCAGCTTTTATTAAAAAAGTTTTGCTTAAATTTTGCCGTTTTCTAATTGCTCTTTTCCAGCATAAAACTGAATTCGGTACCTTCCAAATATACACTTTCTACAGAGATGTTTTCGCCGTGCGCTTCTAAAATGTGCTTTACGATTGCCAGCCCAAGTCCGGAACCCCCATCATTGCGGTTCCTGCTGGTTTCAACGCGGTAAAACCTTTCAAAAATACGGGGCAGCACTTCAGGTTTTATTCCCATTCCGTTGTCTTCCACTTTTACCAGAACTTTATTTCTGAGGACATGAGTTCTGATGATAATCTGTGCTTTTTCGCGGTTTGCGTAATGAATCGCATTGGAGATTAAGTTGATGAGAACCTGTGAAATTTTCTGCTTATCGGCATTTACAAAGATCTGGGCTGCAGAAGTATGAAGCAGCACTTTCGAGTCTTTGCGCTGGGCTTCCAGATCGAGGAGATCAATGATTTCGCGGATCAGCATATTAATATCAAATCTGCTGATGTTTAAAGTAATTTCGCCGGATTCGTACTGGTTAATCATGTCCAGATCCTTTACGATATTCAGAAGCCGTTCTACGGATTTATCAATGCGTTCGAGATATTTATCCCGGATAGCCAGATTCTCAACACCGCCGTCAATAAGTGTTTCCACATATCCCTGGATGGAAAAGAGCGGCGTTTTCAGTTCATGTGAAACATTTCCGATATATTCTTTCCGGTAGGTTTCCATTTCTTTCATCGTTACCATTTCGGTGGCATTTTTCTGACTGAATTCTGAAACCCTTTCTCCCAACTCCTGAAAATTCATGTCGTTGTCGTCTTCATGTATAAAATCTTCCGGAAGAATGGTGGAAATTTTCCTGATCTGCTTTTTGCCGTAGACATTAAAGAGGTAATCTAAAATGAGGTAATTAAAAATAAATATAAAAACTACACACAGAAAAAGGGTAAGGTAAAAATTGTTTCTTTCGTGAAAAACCGCGTCGTTGGAATAGTCGAAAACCAATGCAATGACCGACATCACCACAGTTAAAAAAACAGAAGCCAATAAAGTAAGTTTGTGAAACCTCATCTCACAAATTTACACAACTAATTTGTAACCAATTCCTTTTAAAGTCTGAATGGTGTGGATGCCGAGCTTTTCGCGGAGTCGTCGGATGTGCACATCGATGGTTCTTTCGCCAACAATAACATCGTTGCCCCAAACTTTTTCCAGAATTTCTTCCCGTTTGAATACTTTATTGGTGTTGGATGCCAGCAAATAAAGCAGGTCGAATTCCTTTTTAGGAAGCAGAAACTGCTGTCCCGCTTTGGATACGCGGAAGTTGTCTTTATCGATAATCAGGTCGCCAACGGTAATGTTTTTGGCAGCATCAGAAACCTGGGAAGTGAGCTGCAGGAGAGCGTTCACTTTAGAAATAAGCACTTTTGGCTTGATGATTTTTACGATATAATCGTTTGCGCCAGCCTGAAAGCCTGCAAGCTGGGAAAATTCTTCACTTCGTGCGGAGAGAAAAACGATCAGTGTTTTTTGAAGTTCTTTGATTTTCCTTAAATCCTGACAGGTTTCGATACCGTCTTTTTCCGGCATCATAACATCCAGAAGAATAAGATCCGGGATGATCTGTTTTGCTTTTTCAATGCCTTCATTTCCGTTGATGGCAGTGGAAACTTCGTAGCCTTCTTTTTCAAGATTATAGGATAATATTTCTAATATATCCTGTTCATCGTCAATTAAAAGAATTTTTTTCTGATTCATCTTTACTATTTAACCTCCCAAAGTTAATCAAAAATAAAGTTGGCAGCAGTAACATTTGCAATGTTCATAATTAGTTAATATTTCGTCCTTTCCGTTCAGGATTTATTAAAACAAACTTAAAACTCACGAAACACCTAACCGCCTGGTTATTTATTTCTTTGCAACAAGAGAAATCTTATTAAATAGAATCAATGAAAATGAGCAAACTAAGCATTGCGGTTTTTTTTCTAAGCTGTTCGACAACAGTATTATACGCACAGGAAACTAAAAGCGATTCACTAAAGAAAGAAAAGCGTATTGAAGGAGTTACGATACAGGGAAATGTTAAAAAAAGCTCCGAGAGTAATATTATCAGCCTTCAGAGGAAATCAGTTGAAGTAATTGAACGTGTGGGGGCAGCGCAGCTTGACAAGCAGGGAGTCAGCGACGTCGCAGTGGCGGTAACTAAAGCCACCGGAGCGCAAAAACAGGAAGGCAGCGGACAGGTTTTCATACGCGGACTGGGGGACCGAAACAACGCCACCACAATGAATGGCCTGCCTATTCCGTCAAACGATCCCATTTATAAGAACATCGATCTGAGCATTATTAAAACGGATATGATCGATTACGTGGGTCTGGAAAAAGTATATAACCCAAAAATGTGGGGCGACATGTCGGGAGCTAATATTGATATTGTTTCCAAAGTATACACCGGTAAGCCTTATTTTAAGATTAATCTCGGATCATCGGTAAACACTAATGCATTAAAGAAAAACAATTTCTATTTACAGAACGGCCCGGATTATTTCGGATTTAAGCAAATTAACAAACCATCCAATGCTGCTTTTGTAAACAACGGCTATGTATTCAAAACGTCATGGGCGAACAGAGAAGTTTTCAGCCCGATTAATTCATCTTTAGGAATTGATTTCGGCAGAACTTTCAATATTGGTGATGAAGGAAAACTGAGCATTTTTGGTTTCGGCTCGTTTGACAATAATTACGGGTATAAGGAAGGCATCACAAGATCCGTAGATAATGTTGGAATTGCTACAAAAGACCTTTTTGGGACCGAGTATTCTTACGGCACCAATAGTACAGGGTTAATCAACCTGAATTACAGACTGAACAGCAGGCATAATTTGAAATTTGTCTCCAATTATATTCATACAACCGAACAGAAATTAGAAAATTATTCAGGCTATATAAGAGACACCAATGAAAACAGAGCTGAGGAAACGGCGCTCCTAAGGAGGGCAAATTATAAAACAAACGATTTGTTCATTAATCAGCTCGCTGGTGAACACCAAATTTCTTCGCCACTGAAACTGTACTGGAATTTAGGATTTAACAGACTCGACAGCCGCAGACCGGATAGAATGCAGAATATCTCGATTTATAACCATACTACCGATTCCAACTATTTCGGGGCCAGTAACCCGGGAGCCAACCACCGGTATTTTGACAAACTGATTGAGAATGATTATGTGGGAGATATCCACGCTGATTATCAGTTCAGCGAAAATGCAAAACTGAGCTTCGGATATAACGGACGATATAAAAAAAGTGATTTCCGTGCCACCCAGTTTAACCTTAGGGTAAATGCCGTACCGGGCAGCTATTACCTGGACAGCAATGATTACGGAAGCTTCTTTAATACCAATAATTATGCTGCAGGATTTTTTGATATCGTAACCTTCAGAGGCGACATCAAATGGAATCCGCAAACTGCTTTAATTCCTCAATATTATAATTCAGAAGTATTAAACAATGCTGGCTATGCAAACTTCGATTATAAATTCAGCGATAGATTCACCGCCCAGGTAGGAGTAAGATATGATCATCTTGATCAGAAAATAAAATACAGCACCTCCATCAAAGAAGGACAGGTAGATAAAAAATATTCTAAAGTATTACCGGCTTTAAATTTAAAATACAGTCTCAACGATACCAATAACTTAAGGTTCTCGGCATCTAAAACCTATACAACGCCGCTTCTTTTAGAAACTGCTCCTTACGAGTATGAAGAAGTGGATGAATTGAGCTTTGGTAACCCCACTCTTTATCCTTCGGATAATTACAACGCAGACCTGAAGTGGGAATGGTTTCCGAAAAAAGGCGAAGTAATTTCAGTTACTGCTTTTGGTAAATATATACAGAATCCTATTTCCAGAGTTACCGTAAATTCTTCTTCCAACTCTGTTTCTTTTGTCAACATCGGCGACAGAGGCCATGTTTTTGGTTTGGAAATGGAATTCAGAAAAGATCTTTATCAGCAGAACAATACCAAAATTTACACTTTCCTCAATGGTACTTATCTGAACACCAGCCAGGAACTCAGTAAAGAAAAAGTATCGGCAGAAACCACTACGGCTTACTCCAACACAATTTCGATCGATCCGTCTAAAACGAAAGATAAAATGCAGGGTGCATCAGATTTTCTGGCGAATATAAATTTAGGAATCGAACAGAAATGGGGAGATAAAAACACTTTGGATTTCGTTGTTTCCTATTCCCATATTTCAGATAATATTTATGCGATTGGTTACGCAACGAAAGGAAATCTTGTAGATAAAGCCATCAATATGCTTGATGCCGTAGCAAAAGTAAACTTCAGCAACGGAATCGGATTTTCAGTAAGCGGCAAAAACCTCCTGAATCCTAACTTTACAAGAGTACAGGACAATGCAAACGGAGAAGTAACCGTGAAAGACCATAAAAAAGGAATGAACCTGGGTATCGGAGTTTCCTATCAGTTTTAGAAATAAAATCTCAAATAAATTACTAAAGTAAAAAATTATGAAAAAGAACCATTTAAAAGTATTGGCATTATCGCTTTTATTACCTGCTACTTTCGCAGTGCAGTCTTGCAGCAACGAAGACGATCCTATTCCACCCACAACACCAACCGGAATTGCTTCAAATCCCAATGATTTCAAAGGTGATATAAAGTCAGGTGAAACGGTAACATTAGATGCCACCAAAGTGTATAAACTTACAGGTGGAGTTCATGTAAAAGACGGTGGACAATTAGTTATTCCTGCCGGAACAAGAATTGAATCCACAGGAGGAACATCAGCATACGTAACCGTAGAACAGGGCGGTAAAATCTTTGCAAACGGAACCGCATCATCACCGGTTGTCTTCACTTCACCAACTGGCGCGCCAGGAAGCTGGGGTGGTATTGTAATTGCCGGAAAAGCACCTATCAACAAAGGAACTACTGCTTCTGCGGAAGTAGGAAACGCAACCTATGGCGGAACTGTTGCTAATGACAATTCGGGATCTTTAACCTATGTGAGAATTGAGCATTCGGGGGCAATCTTTACCGGAGAAAAAGAATTCAACGGGCTTTCCCTTTTCGGAGTAGGAAGCGGAACGACCATCAGCAATATCTCTATTTTAAATGGAGCGGATGACGGAATCGAATTTTTTGGAGGAACTGTGAATGTTTCGAATATTATTTCCGTAGGAAACGAAGATGACGGTTTCGACTGGACTGAAGGTTGGAACGGAACGGCAACCAATGTTTACACAAAAAGAAGAGCCAACGGAATCGGGAACCGAGGAATTGAAGCTGACAACAACGCAGAGAACAACAACGCAGAGCCAAGATCTAACCCAACCATTAAAAATGCAACTTTCATCGGAGCGGCAAGCGGCGAGTCTGACGGCATCAAACTGAGAGTCGGGACTTATGCAACCATTGATAATATAGTTCTATCTAACTGGAATACCGGAATTAATGTAGAGCACGATGCTTCTGTTGCCTATTTTAATGGTACAGGAAAAATAACCAACATAAAATTTGACGCAGTTACTACAAAAGCTTCTGTAAAAGCAAGTGCAGGAAGCATTGCCGCAGTATTACTGGCAAATACCTTCGTCGAAAACGCCAGCGCAACCGGCGCCGGAAACGGAACCGCTGCTCCAACGTGGGCTGCAACTTGGGGCGGATTATAATTTTTCATAACACTTTTTTCATATCAAATTAAAACCACCGGAGACCGGTGGTTTTTTTGTTAACATTCCCTTCATATTGCAACTTGCTGAATCAACATGACTTAACTATTTTTCATCTCCCAATATTAAATTTTCACCTTCCAATGTGAATTTAATATGAATTATTTGTTAATCAAAAATTAATTTACTTGCTTTGTATCAGTAAAGGGGTAAATACCCAATTAATTCAATTAAAAAGAGCATTATGAAAAATATGATTAAACTGTTCGGGGTTCTGGGAATTATAGTATCAGCTGGTTTAACTTCCCATATGAAGGCGCAGGAAAACAATGTGATTAAAGAAGTGAAAATTAGCGGCAATGACGGATTTAGTGAACTTAGAAATCTTGTGATGCAGAATTTCGATTTTACCAATCCCAATCTGACAGAAGGAAAAATTAACAGCGAAGTGAAATTTGAAGTTTCAGAAAATGGCAAAATCGAACATGTCACTGTAAACGGAGACTGCAAATACGTGAATAAAGAAATACAGGATGTAATGACTCATCTTCTTTACAGATTTGGTGATTCATCCAAAATGAATGGTGTTTATGTTCTGCCTATCACCGTTTTTATTGCCTCCAGATAATATCTTTTGGATTCAAAAAGAAAAACACCTGACTGCCTGTCAGGTGTTTTTTTATTCCTCATCTTCAAACTGTTCCAGATAATACGTGAACGTAAAATCATCCAGTTCATCATCCGCATCTTCGAGGGTTACTAGCAAATCTTCGAAAATTTCAAGCTGTTCCACACTCATATTAACAAATTCAATATGAAGCGGGAGCTCTGCAGAACCACTGACAAAATCATAAAGTGCATCCAAATTATCCCCGAAAAATTCCGGAAGCGTCAATTTTTCTTTTAACTGG
Organism: Bacteroidota bacterium; assembly: GCA_018902795.1. Classification (GTDB taxonomy): domain Bacteria; phylum Bacteroidota; class Bacteroidia; order Flavobacteriales; family Weeksellaceae; genus Kaistella. The sequence goes on from JAHIQD010000010.1 coordinate 68,584, forward strand.
GTAAAGAAATCTTCGTAATCGCCGATTTCTGTAAAATCTATGTAAACTGTTTTCATTGTTATTGCTTAATATTAGACACTGTATTTTCTACTGTTTCTCAAAGGTTTTGTAATGGTTTTTTGTCAGCCACACGTCGCCGTTTTTGGTGTAAATAATGCGGTCGGCATTTCGGTTTCCGCAGTTGTAATTGACGTCGGCTTCAAAATATTGGTTTCCGGAAGGTAAAGTTTTTTCATGGTTGCTGAATTTGTCTCCACCAATAGCGCGTCCCGGCAACACCTCGCAGAGATTCCCTTTTGAAGCAATCCAACCCTGATTTCTTGCATCAGCTTTCGTAATATAATAATCCGGAAGTTTGCGGTTGGCTTTTACATAATTAATAACAACAACATCCTTCGTTAAATGATCAATTGAATTTTCTTCAGAAGTTTCATTCTGTTCTTTTTGAGAATATTCAACCTTTGATGGCGGAACTTCAGGTTGGTTTTTCTTTTCAATTTTATAATTGTTGTAAAAATACATGCCCAGAAAGGCGGTAAGCAGTCCTATAACGAAAATAAGGAAAAGTTTTATTTTATCTTTATTCATATTGAATGTAAATGAGTTTGAATTGCTTTATCGGAAAAAAAATTTCTAATCTGACTAATCTCTCCATTCTTCCGGAATATCACAAACCGGAATAGGCTGAATTTTATGCTGCGCCGCTTTGTTCATTCGCTGGAAAATTTTGAAAACCTCCAAATCTCTTCCCGAATAATCGGCCTCCGTTTTCTTTCCCCATTCTTTCTGAATTTTTTCAAGTTCCGGATAGGTGGCACCAATCTGCTGTTCATCCGTTCTGTCAACCTCCCAAAGTCCGTCAGTTGGGATTGCATTTTGAATAGATTTAATGAGATTTAAAGATCTTGCGAGTTCGTAAACTTCGGTTTTGTATAAATCAGCGATTGGGGAAACATCTACTCCACCATCGCCGTATTTAGTATAAAAACCAATGCCGAAATCCTCCACTTTATTCCCGGTTCCGCATACCAAAAGTCCGTTCAACTGTCCGAAATGATACAGTGTCACCATTCTTAAACGGGCTCTGGTATTGGCAAAAGCAAGTTTTTCAGCAGGGTATTTTTCATCATCTACATTAAAAGCTCTGTACAGTTCCTCAAAGGCGGGCGTAAGATTTAATGAAACCGCTTCTACATTGGAAAATTTAGATTTCAAATCGTTGATGTGATCCCAAGCACGGTTTACTTGATCTTCCTTTTGGTGAATCGGCATTTCAATCAAAAGTGTTTTGAGGCCCGTCATTGCACAAAGAGTAGAAACCACACCAGAATCTACTCCGCCGGAAACCCCGACAACATATCCGTTTACATTGGCGTTCTGTGCATAATCTTTCAGCCAGGAAACTATTTTTTCTGTTATTTTTTCTGTTTGCATGTCATTCACTGTTTAAAACTAAGATGGCGGGATGGAGTAATCCTTAAAATTTTCCTTATTTTTGCTCCTTAAAATCTGATGTAAAAATAATGAAGTTTTTTAGATATTTATTGTTTTCAGCTGTTTTCGTTTTCGGAGCAGTTTCCTGTAAAAAAAATCCTCAAAACCAATGGAAGGTTGAAGTAAAAAATCCTGCCCAGAAAGTAGAAGTTACTGATATTTCGAAGGAGTTTTATGACGTAAATCTTCCGCTTGAGGATTTCAAGAAGAAATATCCGTGGTTTCAGGGAACCGTCCCTGATGAAGATTTTTCCATACGAAGAGCGGATAAAGAGGAAGCTAAAATTTACACCGAAGCCATTTCAAAAATTGATGTTGCAAAACTCAACAATGAATTAACCGGTTTGTTTTCACATATTAAATATTATTTTCCTGAATTTTCAGCACCTAAAGTTTTTCTTTATTCATCAGCGTTGCAGGGGATTATGGAGCCTATTTTTTACCAGCCTCAGCAAAACATGCTTTTTATTGACGTGACAGGTTTTATGGGCGAAAACAATACCAACTACAAAGGTTTGGAACAGTATTTTCAGACCTCAATGAATCCGCAGAATATCGTTCCGAAAGCTTCTCAGATTTTTGCTGAGTTTTTCGTGCAGCCAAATACCGATCATCAGAAATTTATTGATGAACTGATTTACAACGGAAAAATCATGACGCTTCAGGATGCCTTTCTACCAGATTTTCCTGAGTATTTAAAAATGAATTATACCCAGAAACAGTATGACTGGGCAAAAGAAAACGAAGCGAACATCTGGAATTATTTCGTTGAAAACAATCTGGTCTTCAGCGACGACATCAGATTGAAAGAAAGGTTCATCAATCCCGGCCCTTTCTCGAAATTCTATACAGAAATCGACAACGAGTCTTCACCTAGAGTCGGTATTTTCTCCGGATGGCAAATCTGCAGAAAATTTTATCAGGAAAAACCTGAAACAAAACTAAAGGATTTCCTTAAAATGAATGCTCAGGAAATCTTCAATCAAAGCAATTACAAACCGAAAAATTAGAATAAATTAATTTATTAAGATAGAAATGAGAAAAACCCAGATAACAATTGATGTAGAGTTAGACGAAAACCATGTTCCGGAAAAAATGACCTGGAATGCACAGGATGGAGGCATTGAAGCTGAAGAAACCAAAGCAACAATGATTTCCGTTTGGGATGACAAAAAAATGGAAGCCCTGAGAATTGACCTCTGGACCAAAGAAATGCCTGTGGACCAGATGAAAATGTTTCTTCACCAGATTTTAGTATCTTTAAGCAACACATACCAAAGAGCTACCGGCGAAGAAGACGTGGCGAAATGGATGGAAGAGATGGCAGAGGAATTTGCCATGAAATCCGCGATAAAAATGTAAAACATCAATGTAAAAATGTATCAAACTAACAATGTAACAATCATTGATAAACTGGTATATTGATATATTGTTAAATTATACAAAATATGAACTTCAATACAAAAGTAATCCACGGTGGGCAACACCACGAATCGGCAACAGGTTCAGTAAATGTTCCTGTATTTTTAACATCAACGTTTGCACAGAAATCACCGGGAATTCATTCCGGCTACGAATATTCCAGAGCAGCAAATCCTACAAGACAGGCTTTGGAAGACAGTTTTGCAAGCATTGAAAACGGAGCGAGAGGATTGGCTTTCGGTTCCGGTTTGGCAGCAATAGACTGTGTTCTGAAATTACTGAATCCAGGCGATGAAGTAGTTGCAGTAGATGATTTATACGGCGGGACGTACAGAATGTTCACCCGTTTATTTGAAAAATATCAGTTGAAATTTACCTTCGTGAATTTTGATGATGTTTCAAAAATTTCTGAGGTCATTACCGACAAAACAAAACTGATCTGGCTGGAAACCCCGACCAATCCTTTAATGAAATTGGTTGACATTAAAGCGGTAACCGATTTGGTGAAAGGAAAAGACATTCTTGTTGCAGTTGACAATACGTTTGCAACGCCTTATATTCAGCTTCCTTTGGATTTGGGAGCGGATATTGTGATGCATTCGGCTACAAAATATTTAGGCGGACACTCCGACGTTATCGCAGGTGCTTTGATTGCTAAAACTGCTGAACTTGGAGAGAAATTACACTTTATTCAGTTTGCAAGCGGCGGAATTCTGGGACCTCACGATTCTTATTTGGTATTGAGAGGCATCAAAACTTTGGCTTTGAGAATGCAGCGACATTCAGACAATGGTTTAGAAGTGGCGAAATATTTAGAAAATCATCCGGCGGTAGACAAAGTTTTCTATCCAGGTTTGAAATCTCATCCACAACATGAACTGGCTCAGAAACAAATGAAAGAACCTGGCGGCATGGTTTCATTCACGTTTAAATCAGGTAAAAAAGAAGACGCCATTAAGTTTTTAGAACAGGTAAAAGTTTTCACTTTAGCAGAATCTTTAGGCGGTGTAGAATCTTTGGCCAATCATCCGGCTTTGATGACTCACGCTTCCATTCCTGCAGACAAACGTGCAGAACTGGGCATTAGCGACGATTTGGTAAGATTAAGTGTTGGTATTGAAGACAAAGAAGATCTGATCGCCGATTTGGAAAAAGCTTTCGGTTAAATACAGACCTTCAAGGATTTGAAATCCTTGAAGGTTTTTTTATATTAATACTCATGACTGAATTTCAAAAATACATCCAACGATATCTCGATTTGATTCCGTCCCAAAACTGGATTGAAGAAATGAAAATTTCCGGGAACAATACTTTGGAAATTTATAGAAATATAGCTCCCGAACACTCGAGTTTTGCTTACGCAGACGAAAAGTGGACAATGAAAGAACTTCTTCAGCACCTCATCGATGCGGAAAGAATTTTCGCTTACCGCGCCCTCCGTTTTGCCAGGAAAGACAAAACCGAACTTCCGGGTTGGAATGAAGAGGAATATGCAAAACATTATTTTTCGATGGAAAGGCCTTTGGAAAGTCTTATTGAAGAATTTGAAATTGTGAGGAAATCATCCCTTATTTTCTTTGAAACACTGCATCAATCTGTTCTTCATGAAACGGGAAAGGCAAACGGAAACGAAATTTCTGTAGAAAATATCGGGAAGTTAATTGTTGGTCATAACATCCATCATTTGAATATAATTCAGGAAAGGTATTTATCGAAATTAAATCGGTAATAAATCGCCTTTAAAATTCAAATAAATCCATTAATATTCAAAAATGAACTGTCCCTGCTGCTCAGGAAAAACCTACGTTGACTGCTGTAAACCTTATCATACCGGAGAAAAACATGCGCCAACCGCTGAAGCTTTAATGCGTTCGAGGTTTTCCGCATTTGCCATCCCCAACGGAGACTATTTAATGGAAAACACTTTCCCCTCGAAAAGAAAATTTCACAACCGTAAAGATTTGCAGGAATGGGGAGAACTCAATGTCTGGACGAAATTAGAAATCGTAAGAACACCAGATTCAAACCATGTAGAATTCAAAGCATATTACACCGATGAAGAAGGCAAATCACAACTTCATCATGAGCTTTCGGCTTTTGAGAAAAAAGAAGAGCGGTGGTATTATGTTTCAGGAAAATTTTTAAATTAAATAGAAAGCCACCATTATTTTTGTGGCTTTTCACTTTTCTTTTTCTGTCTTAAAACATACAGATACAAACTTTCAACTTTCGTCCTTGCCCAATCGGTTTTTCTTAAGAATTTCAAAGAAGAATTAATACTCGGATTATCGGTAAAACATTTGATATTGATCTGCTCCCCGAGCTTTTCAAATCCCTGATAATAATCTACCAGTTCTTCAAGTATCGCATCGAGGCGTTTTCCGTGTAAAGGATCTTTAGATTTTTCTTCCATAATGTAGCGGTAAAATTACTAATAAAATTTAATCCGGAATAAACTCTTAAAACCGGAATTTTCATTCAATTATTTTTAAATTTGCTTCTCAAAAGAACAACCATCTTATTATGCAAAACCTCATCGATACTTTGAAATCCGGCGGAACCATTCTTTACCCAACAGATACAATCTGGGGAATTGGCTGTGACGCGACAAATGTTGAAGCGATTCAGAAAATATTTGAAATCAAAAAGCGCGAGAAGTCAAAATCGATGATTATCCTTGTGGAATCGGTGAAACGTCTGCAGGATTTGGTGGAAGTGCCGGAGATGGCCTGGGAAATCATGGATCTGTCGGAAAAACCTGTGACATTGATTTATGACAACCCAAAAGGTTTGCCCAAAGAACTGCTTGCGGAAGACGGAAGTATAGGAATCCGTTTGGTGAAGGACGATTACCTTAAAAAACTGATCGGTAAACTCAACAAACCATTGGTTTCTACTTCTGCCAATTTAAGCGGGAGCAAATCGCCGATGAAGTTTGCAGATATTTCGCAGGAAATCATCGGTTCTGTAGATGCTGTGGCGGAAGAAAATCATGATAAAGTCTCAGAATATTCAGGGTCTTCAGTGATCAGAATGTGGAACGACGGCCGCGTAAAGGTTCTCCGCGAGTAGAAATTTAATTAAAATTTACTTTTTATACAGTTTTTCGTAAACCGCGATCCAGTTTTCCGGAGTTATTTTTTTCATAAGTTCGGCAATCAGTTCATAAGGAATATCATCAGTTTTTTTGAAACGGATACATGATTTTCCCATATCCAGCTTTCTTTTGGAATGTTTCGGATATTCTTCGGTAAACCATTTTAAAAGTTCGGGATTGGCGTAAATTCCCATGTGATACAGCGCGATGAAATTTTTCTGAGAAGCCAGATTCACAAACGGCAGCGGCGTATTCGGTGTGCAGTGATAACCTGCCGGATAATCTTCCAGAGGAACGCTCCAGCCAATCATTCCGTAACTCAGATGTTCCTGAAAACCTTGAGGAAGATTTTCGGAAACGGTTTCATATAACTTTTTGAAAGAAACTTTTCTTTCTTCGGGAACATTTGAAAGATATTCTTCAATGGATTCGGCTTTGATCTGCATCGGTTATTTTTTTACTAAAATACAAAATCACATCGTTCAAAAATAAAAAATCCGGAAAAATTCCGGATTTTCATTATTATTTCTTTAAATATTCATCAAAATAATCTGTCACTTTCTGCATCAGATGCACCCTGTCTTTTCCTAAAACATTGTGTTCGTGACCGGGATACACAAAATAATCTAGCTGCACTCCGTTATCAACAGCGGCTTTCAGGAATTTCATGGAATGCTGCCACACCACGACATTATCCTGTGCCCCGTGAATCATCAGCAAATGCCCTTTCAGATTCTGTACTTTATCCAGAAGATTCGCCTGTTTATATCCTTCCGGATTGGTTTGCGGCGTATCCATATATCTTTCGGTATACATAATTTCATACATTTTCCAGTCAATTACCGGTCCGCCTGCAACCCCTGCTTTGAAAACATCCGGATATTTCAGCATAAAACTAGTCGTCATAAACCCACCGAAACTCCAGCCGTGAATACCCAGTTTACCTGCATCCACATAAGGCAATGATTTCAGATATTCTACCCCTTTCAGCTGGTCTTTCATTTCGACCTCTCCCAAATGTCTGAAAACAGCCTGCTCAAATTTTAATCCCCGGTTGGAAGATCCGCGACCGTCCATTGTGAAAATAATGTAACCTTTCTGCGCCATAAATTCATACCAAAGATTTCCTGAAGCCGGAAAAGTATTGGTCACCAACTGCAGATGCGGGCCATTGTAGAGGTAAACGATCGTCGGATATTTTTTGTTCGCATCGAAATCGGTCGGAAGAATGATTTTTCCGTAAAGCGGCGTACCGTCGTCAGCTTTTAAAGTAACATTCTTTATTTCGGGACGCTGATAATTTTTCAAAGTATTTTCAGCGGTAAGAATATTCTTTAATTTTCCTGTATTGGTATTGATTACATTTACAATTCTCGGTGACGCAGCGTTGCTGTAAGAATCGTACAGATGAATGCCGTCTTTGCTCAGAATTCCGGTATGCATTCCTGCTCCCTCATCTAATCTTTGAGTCTGAAAATTGCTCCAGTTGATTTTATAAAGATGTCTCTCTAACGGACTTTCCTGAGTCGAAGTATAATAAATCTCCTTCTTTTTTTCATTAAATCCTAGCAGATCTGTCACTAACCAGTCGCCTTTTGTAAGCTGTGCTACCAAACCTTTTTCTAAACTGTAATGAAAAAGATGGTTATAGCCGGTCCTCTGACTCTGCCAGATAAAATCGGTATTCGAATTCGGGAAGAAGGTCAGCGGATGTTGAGGCTCTACATAGATATCAGATTTTTCCTCAAAAATAGTTTTTATGAGATTTCCTGTTGCAGCATCATACTGATTCATCATCATATGATTTTGGTCGCGGTTTAGAACGCCCACAAAAATTGATTTTGCATCAGGGCTCCAGGTGATGGCAGTAAGATACTGTTCCGGATCGCCTTCAACATTCAGGAAGGTTTTTCTGTCATTTTTTACATCATAAATTCCCAGCGTCACGTGATGTGATTTATCACCCGCCATTGGATATTTGATGTTTTTATTTACCGCCGGGGTTACGCTCCAGTCGATAATCGGATAATCGGTAACCATCGTCTGATCCATTCTGTAGAACGCAACTTTGGACTCGTCGGGAGCAATAAAAATACCGCCGTCGATACCGAACTCGCTTCGGTGAACCGCCTGTCCGTTGACGATATTCTCATCATTATCATTGGTAATTGCGGTAACTTTTCCGTTTCTGTTGATAAACAGATTATTTTTTACAGTGTAGACAAATCCCTGGTTATTCTTAAAAATCTGCGTGTTTTCAGCATTTTCATCCAATGCAGTCCAGTCTTTTACTTTCCAGTCCTTTCCTGATTTTTCCACCCAAAAATACTTTGACTTCTGCGTAAAATATCCTTTATCTTTATTGAGAAAAGTTATTCTTGGAAAGGTTTTGAGTTTATTATCTCCGGACAGATTTTTATTCAGCTGATAGAGGGAAATCAGGGTATCCTGTTTCAGACTCGGAACTTCTGTAATTAAATAACCGTTTGTAGTGCCCTGATAAAAAGCTTTGTTATCATTACTCCATGTAAACTGTGATACGTTTTTCACGGCCAGATTACTCCTCAGTCCGTTCACTGCTTCGGCAATGGTGAATTTTTGGCTCTGTGAAAATAAAAAACTACCTGTAACAAGGAACAGTAACGTAAATTTCGAAAATTTCATTTCTTAAATATTTAAAGGCTAAAAATAAGAAATAAAATCGAGACGTTAAATAAATGTTAATTCTAGAAATCCACCGTAACTCCTGCGACCCGATTACCGTAAAAGTAGGAAGACGATATATTGAAGCTATATTTTCTCTCGTGGGATGCACCGGCACTGTTTGTTTTACTCACTGCATTCTTTGCAATATTTTTTCCGATTAGATAACCGAGAAGAATAGCAACCGGATAGTCGGAAGCCCAGTGCACACCGCTTTGCACCATTTCAAAACTCATTAATCCCATCAGCGTAATTCCCAGTGGCTTAATCCATCTTTTTTCAGGATAATTCTCTGCAAGAATGACCCACGCAGCAACTCCCGTAGTTAAATGTCCAGAAGGCATTGCATCATAAGCAGAGGTGTTTCTCTGATAGGTCGAAAAAGAAGGAAGAAATTGCCATAAGCTATGTTCTCTTCCGTTAGCTGTGGTTATGAAGGGACTTTCTCTGCCGGTAATTCTTTTTAATGACTGTGCAACAATACCCGACATCAGAATACTCTGCATTAGTTGCATTGATGTACTTATTGCCCGGTAATCATTTTTGATCAACCCATAAGTGCCCAAACCGCTTCCGATGAGAATAAAAGTAGTTCCGTTGCCCATAAAATAAAGGAATGAACCATTGTCACCTGGGATTATTTTTAAGGGTCCCAAATTATGGTAAGTATGGTCTTCGTTGAAACCGACATTTTCGCCCATTCTTCTGCCGTGCTTTAAAAGTACCGGATCTGCAGGAATCAATGCTGCCGTAAGCCCCAGAGAAGCCAGTGAATACAGATAATACTTTTGCGATACCGCATCAGTAGCCATACCGGCAATGTTTTTGGGGATTTTGCGGTAAATATCTGCAATTCTCGGCTGCTCGTATTTCAAAGACATGTCAGGACAGATTTGAAATTCCTGAGTTCTTATCTCTGCCGAATCATGATGTTGTGAAAAAAGGAACAATGGAAACACAAGAAACGGTAAAATCTTTTTCATCTCAGTAAATCGTTCCATTGAACGGATCAGCTGTAACAGGTGTTTTATTCCATTTGTACTGATGGGTCCAGTATGCGAGTTTCATTGAGAGTATTCCCAGCCCCGCACCGAAAAGCACATCCGAAATATAATGTTTATTATTGGCCATTCTCATGATTCCAACGCCTGTTGCAACTCCATAAGAAGCATAAGGCACCCACTTGTGCTCGTCACCATACTCGATCGCGAGAATAGTAGCACCGGCAAAAGCATTCGCTGTATGACCAGAAGGAAACGAATATGCAGTGCCATCGGGCCGGGTGTCATTTACTGCTTTTTTCAGGATGTATACCAGCCCCAGATTAATGATCTGTCCTTTCATTAAAATAGCCGTCCGGTTCTGCCAGTCTGTCCTCGGCTTCATTCCCAACCATTCGAAACTGTATAAACCAATGAAAGGGGCAAACTGTGCATAATCATCGATATGATTGGTGAAACCCAAAAGATGTTTGTTCCGTTCTTTCGCAATACTATTTTTAAAAGAATTGGGTTTATTACCGTCGAGTATAACACCGGCCACCATAAGACCCGCCGGAATATACATTTTCTGATATTTAAACGTAAGCCTTCTGTTTTCAATTTTAACAGTATCCTGCTGCTGGGCAGTACTTAGAAAAAAGAAAATAAAGATCATTAAAAGGGAAAAATACTTCTTCATCAGCTATTAATTGTTTAAAACAAAACTAAGAAAATGAATTCAACCATACGTTAAATACTATTAAAATTATATTAAAATCACTTTTTAATAAATAAATTTACATATAAAATAATTCACGGCTGTTGATTTATTATCCTACATCAATGCCAGTGCTTTCGGTACGAAGTATCTTTGCAGTAAGAAATTTAAATAGTAACCAATAAAATAAAATATTATGTCAACAAAATGGAATTTAGACCCAACCCACAGTGAAATTACTTTTAGAGTAAGACACATGATGATTTCTAATGTAAAAGGCGAGTTCAGAGCTTTCAATGCAGAACTGGAATCGGATGACGACACTTTTAAAAACGCAAAGGTAAAAGCCACGATTCAGACCGATTCAGTTGATACAAACAATGCCGACAGAGATACCCACCTTAAAAGTGAAGAATTTTTCAACGCTGCTGCTCATCCGCAGATTACTTTCGAAACAGATTCTTTAAATGATGAAATTACCGGAAACTTAACTTTGAACGGAGTTACAAAACCTGTAAAACTGGATGTAGATTTCGGCGGAATTAATGTAGATCCTTGGGGAAATACAAAAGCAGGTTTCTCTTTTGAAGGAAAAATCAACAGAAAAGATTTCGGACTGAACTGGAATGCTGCGCTCGAAGCAGGCGGTGTGATGGTTTCTGACGAGGTGAAAATTGCAGGTGAACTGCAGTTTGTAAAAGCATAAATAATTTCATAGTTTATTTTTTCAAAGTTCGCCCGGAATCATCTGAGGTGAACTTTGATTTTTTTAAAGCTTAATCAAAATGAATTTAAACGATTTAACCAACATTTCAAGCCACTTTCAGAATACTGAAAAAATGCCGGTTCTTTTTCTTGGACATGGTTCCCCAATGAACGCCATTGAGGAAAACCAGTTTGTGCAGGGTTTTCGAAATATATCAAAGGAAATCCCGAAACCCAATGCCATTCTCTGTATTTCGGCACACTGGTTTACGGACGGAACTTTTGTGACCGCAATGGAAATGCCGAAAACCATTCATGATTTTTATGGTTTCCCCAAAGAGCTTTTCGATGTACAATATCCTGCAAAAGGAAGCCCCGAACTCGCTAAAGAAACAGCGGAACTTTTGCTGCCAACTGTGGTGGAAGAAGACCACAACTGGGGACTTGATCACGGTGCGTGGAGCGTCATCAAACATCTTTATCCGAATGCAGAAATCCCTGTGATTCAGTTAAGCATCGATTATACGAAGCCGCCTCAATATCATTTTGAGCTGGCAAAAAACCTGCAGAAATTAAGAGAAAAAGGTATTCTGATTATCGGCAGCGGAAACATCGTACATAATTTGCGCATGGTGGATTTCAGAAATATCAATACCATCGGTTACGGCTACGACTGGGCGCATGAAGCACGCGAAAAGACCAACAACTGGCTTCTTGACGGTAATTTCCAGAATGTAATTGATTACCAGAAGCAGGGAACATTCATGCAGGCCGCAGTGCCGACACCGGATCATTATCTGCCCCTGATCTACTCTTTAAGTTTAAAGGAAAAAAGTGAAAATCTTTCCCTTTTCAATGACGAACTGATCGCCGGAAGTCTCAGCATGACGAGTGTAAGGATAGGTTAATGCTGATCTTAAAAATCAGAAAAAATAAAAAGATTCAGCATTTACACTGAATCTTTTTTTGTTCTTAAAAATATTTCCAGAAATATGGATCATAAGTTTTCGTAAAAACCCTGGTGCATTTCCCCGAAGTGATTTTTGCTGTTACCGTCTGTATTCCGTTCTCTTTGGAGTAACTGAATTTCGGTACCTTTTCCACTGAAGTTTTCAGGTCGCCATTTTCATAAGCCGCGGTCCATTCGAACTTATAGCTGTTTTCTGTGTTGCTGTGTGAAAAAATTACCGTTCCGTCCGATGATTTCTGGTCCACGTAACTGAAAAAATCAATGTCACAATCGGGATTTTTAAGTGAATGGTCAGCAATTACATCGATGATTTTGTTACACTGAACCAAACCTTTAGCAGTTTGCATCGATACCGTCAAAATACTTCTGCCTACAGAACTAGCTTTGACTTTCACCGAACTGCGTTTTATTTCTCCCACAAATTCAATACTCCGTCCCGAATTTTCCCAAAGATAACAATCGGCACACTGCGCCGAGTTATTTTCCACATTATAAGTTCCTTCTTCAGTAACTTTAACAATAGCGTTTCCACTGATATAGCACTGCCCGAAGGTCATGCTGAAACTCAGAAATAAGAGTAAGAAGATATTTTTTTTCATGACTTGTGTTATTTTTATTTTTACACCTGAATTATTCCCAAATTAAATTTTTCGGTAATCGGAGCATGGTCAGCAGCTTCAATTCCCATGGAAATCCAGGTTCTTGTATCGATGGGATTAATGATAGCATCCGTCCACAACCTTGCTGCTGCGTAAGTAGGTTCAGTTTGTTTCTGGTATCTTTTCGAAATCGTATCGAGGATTTCCTGATGTTCTTCTTCGGTAATTTCCTTTCCCTGTTTTTTTAAAGTAGATTCCTGGATCTGTGCCAAAACTTTTGCAGCCTGACTTCCTCCCATCACAGCCAGCTCACTCCACGGCCATGCAACAATTAATCTTGGATCGTAGGCTTTTCCGCACATCGCATAATTTCCGGCGCCATAAGAATTTCCTGTGATCACGGTAAATTTTGGAACCACAGAATTAGCCACTGCATTCACCATTTTCGCACCGTCTTTAATGATTCCGCCGTGTTCTGATTTGGAACCGACCATAAATCCTGTCACGTCCTGAAGGAAAATCAATGGAATTTTTCTTTGGTTACAGTTGGCAATAAAACGGGTCGCCTTATCTGCAGAGTCGGAATAAATAACCCCGCCAAACTGCATTTCGCCTTTTCCGCTTTTTACTAATTTTCTCTGGTTGGCAACAATTCCAACGCTCCATCCGTCAATTCTTGCAGTCGCACAAATGATGGTTTTTCCGTAATCGGGTTTATATTCTTCGTATTCAGAATTGTCCACCAGACATTTAATGATGTTAAAAGTATCATACTGATCAGCTCTGGAAGCCGGCATATGTCCGAAAATGTTCCCGATACTTTCTTTAGGCGGAAAACTTTCAATACGGTCGAAACCTGCTTTATCGTAACTCCCAATTGATTTCATGATGTTTTTAATTCGATCCAAAGCATCTTTGTCATCCTTTGCTTTGTAATCCGTCACTCCGGAAATCTCGCAGTGGGTGGTTGCGCCCCCCAAAGTTTCGTTATCAATATTTTCTCCGATAGCAGCTTTTACCAGATAACTTCCTGCTAAAAATATAGATCCTGTTTTATCTACAATCATTGCTTCATCACTCATAATCGGGAGATAAGCGCCGCCTGCCACGCAGCTTCCCATCACCGCAGAAATCTGTAGGATTCCCATTGAACTCATTTTGGCATTATTCCGGAAAATCCTGCCGAAGTGTTCTTTGTCAGGGAAAATTTCGTCCTGCATCGGCAGATAAACACCGGCAGAATCAACGAGGTAAATAATGGGCAATTTATTTTCAATGGAAATTTCCTGAGCTCTGAGATTTTTCTTCGCAGTGACTGGAAACCACGCTCCGGCTTTTACTGAAGCGTCATTTGCCACCACCAGACACTGTTTCCCTGAAACGTACCCCATCACCACCACCACTCCGCCACTGGGGCAGCCGCCATGTTCCTCATACATTTCATATCCGGCAAAACCACCGATTTCAATGGAATCTCTGTTTTTGTCCAGAAGATATTCTACTCTTTCGCGGGCAGTTAATTTACCTTCATCGCGCTGTTTCTGAAGTCGTTTTTCACCGCCTCCTTTTTTTACTTCGGCAAATAAGCGGTTAATTTCTGCCAGTTTTAATTTATTTTGATCTTCTCTTTTATTAAATTCTAAATCCATGTGTTTAAAAAAATTTCCCTAAAGATAAGATATTTAATTGTAACTCCTTTGCTGGCGAAGCTTTGCAGTAATTATTTGAATGACAGAAAATTAATTATAAAATTTTAACAGCTAATATATCCGGCTGCCAAAATATTTTTTCGGTTTTTACGTTAAAGAAAACAGAATCCTAAAATAGTTTCTTGAATTTTTAAAAATTCGGTTCCTAGTTTATTTTTTTAATAGTTTATTATTTGAAGGCCCCAAAAGTTGAAAAGATTTTTGGGGTTTTTTGTTTGAAATCATTTGCAATATTAGCTCCGCATTTTCAAAAGGGATTTGTAGATTTGCAAGAACTAAAAATATAAAAAACTGTGTTCAAAAATTCCTCACTTTTCAGGTTACATCTTATCGTTTTTTTGTGGGGTTTTACTGCCATTTTAGGAAAACTCATTCATGCAAATGCACAGGTGCTGGTTTTTTACCGGATGCTTTTTGCGGCATTTTTTCTATTTATTTTTATCCGGTTTTTTAAACGGGAGAGTTTAAAAATTTCGAAAAAACTTTTGATACAACTTTCGGTAATTGGCGGTTTTATGGCCTTTCACTGGCTGTTTTTTTTCTACTCAATCAAAGTTTCCAATGTTTCGATCGCGCTGAGCTGCCTTTCTCTTTCCACTTTATTTGCTTCGATTCTGGAACCTATCATTTTTAAAAGGAAAATTGATATTTCGGAAGTGATCATGGGAATTGTTATCGTGCTTTGTATGGGAATGATCTTCAAGACTGAATTTCATTACAAGGAAGGAATCTTTTTTGGAATTCTTACAGCGCTTTTCGGAACCATATTTTCAGTTTTCAACGGAAAGATTTACGGCAAAACCAGTTCAGGAAATATAATATTTTACGAAATTTTCTCAGGTTTCCTTATTTTAAGTGTTTTTTATCTGCTGACCGGCCAAATTTCACATCTTAATGAAATAAGTTACCGCGATTTAGCGTTAATCTTATTATTAGCAAGTGTTTTTACCGCATTCCCAATGTTGGAATCGATAAAACTGATGAAATATATCTCCCCGTTCACCTTAATTTTAACCATTAATTTGGAGCCGGTTTATGGGATTATCCTTGCTTTTTTTATCTTTGGAGAATCTGAGCAGATGAGCCCGGTGTTTTACGGAGCTTCATTATTAATGATTCTCGCCATTGTGGCCAATGGAATCATTAAAGCCAGAAAAAACACAGACCAAAAAAAAGTTGAAATTTGATGAAAAAAATATTCCCTGTCCTCCTTATTTTTTCGGTTGTCTTTTTTGATGCGCAGATCATCAGAAAATATTCCAATGAATTTCTAAATATTGGAGCCGGGGCAAGAGGTCTCGCCATGGGCGGGGCTGTAATCGCCAACCAGAACGATGTGTATGCTCCGATGTGGAATCCGGCAGGTTTAATCGGCATCGACAGAGACTGGCAAGGTGCAGCGATGCACGCCGAATACTTCGAATCTATTGCTAAATACGATTACATTGCATTTGCAAAACCGCTTGATAATAAAGGCGGCGTTTTTGGGATTTCGGTAGTCCGTCTCGGGGTTGACAATATTCTGAACACTACCCAAATGATCGATGCAGAAGGCAACATCGATTATGATAAAATCACCAGTTTTTCCCAGTCAGATTATGCGGCTTTGCTTTCCTACGCATTCCATCCGGGCGGAAATCAAAAACTTTCTGTAGGGGTGAACGCAAAAATGGTGTACCGTAATGTAGGAAAATTCGCAAGCGGTTATGGATTCGGTTTTGATTTAGGAGTTCTTTACAATAATGATACAGGTTGGAATTACGGAGCAATGCTGCGCGATGCCACCACTACGGTGAACTTCTGGACCGTGAATCAAAAGGAACTATCTGCAGTGGTGAACGGCGAAGAATTTAATCCCGCCCCGAAGGACAGAATGGAGATCACCATGCCGAAACTGAATCTGGGCCTAAGCAAAAATTTTGAAATCAACCGTGATCTGGAACTTCTTCCTGAAGCCGGTTTAAATATTGATTTTGCGAAAACTGCGGCTTTAATTTCGACCGATTTTGCGAGTATAACGCCCTACGCAGGTGCCGAACTGAAATTTCAGGATATGATTTTTGTAAGATTGGGTATTAACAGATTTCAAACGGTAACCGATATTGAAAATTTAAAACGCAAAGTTTCCTTTCAGCCCAGCGGCGGAATCGGAATCAAATATCAGGGTCTGACGCTTGATTACGCCATTACCAATTCCGGAATCGGCGGGTCTAATTTCTTTTCCAATTTCTTTTCACTCAAGTTAGATATGGGTGATTTCAGGAACTAAATATCTTTAAGTAAAATTAAATCATGAAAAAATTTCTACAGCTATCCATACTTTTTCTGTTCGCCTCTTTTTACGGACAGAATATTTCAGATTATCGGTACATCTACGTTCCCAGCGAATTTTCGGATGTTAAAGCAAATAAATACGGACTGAATACTTTACTGAACGAGAAATTAAAACAGAAAAAATTCATGGTTGTTGCCGGAGATAAAACCCAGTGGCCGGAAGAGGCAAAACAAAATCCTTGCGAAGTTCTTACGGCAGGTCTTCGCGATACCAGCAACATGTTCAAGAATAAAGTAGCCATTGATTTCGTGGACTGCAATAATAAAACTGTGGCTACAGTTGAAGGGAAATCAAGCATTAAAGAATTCGAACCAGGCATGCGTGAGGCACTGGAAATGGCAGCAAAATCAATTGCGGTTTCCAGTCCTGTGAAACAGAATATTGCTGTAAAAACACCAGCAGCGCAACATCAGACACAAGCTGTTTCGGTTGAAGAAGCGAGCGTTCACAAACCTGATCCTAAAACTGAAAACAAAGCAGAAATTTTCAGCAACGGAAACTTAATGTTAAACAGGATCTTCATATCAGACAGCCAGTTTATCCTTGCAAATCCAAACAATTCTACACCGTACGCTATTTTTAAAGCATCTACTAAAAAAGATGTTTACAGAGTTCAGCTTCAGGACGGAACGCAAACTTTAGGATATATGGAAGACGGCAAAATTATTATTGAATTACAAAGTGCTGACGGAAGTTTCAGGAAGGAAATTTTTGAAGGAAAATAATTCATTTACAGGTTTGAGTTAAAATACTCCCAAACCAAACCACCACGGCTTTTGCCCAAAATTTCTTCGAGTGTTTCGCGGGAAGATTCTTTCACTCTTTTTACAGATTTTAATTTGGAAAGCAAAAGCTCGATTGCTTTCTCGCCAATTCCGGGGATTTCTTCCAGCTCAGATTTAATAGTTGAATTTTTTCTTCTGGTCCGGTGATGTTTAACCCCAAAACGGTGCGATTCATCTCTTACTCTCTGTAAAATTTTCAGCGTTTCTGATTTTTTGTCCAGATACAAAGGGATCGGATCTTCGGGGAAATAAATTTCTTCTAACCTTTTCGCGATTCCGATAATGGTTATTTTACCATAAAGCCCAAGAAGTTTAAGGCTTTTAACTGCAGAAGAAAGCTGCCCTTTTCCGCCGTCAATCAATATCAGTTGAGGCAACGGTTCGTTTTCGTCTAAAAGTCTTTTATAGCGGCGGTGAATCACTTCCTCCATCGTTTTAAAATCATCGGGACCAACTACCGTTTTTGGATGAAAAATCCGGTAATCTGCTTTGCTGGGTTTACCGTCTTTGAAAACCACACATGCCGAAACAGGATTCGTTCCCTGAATATTGGAGTTATCGAAACCTTCAATATGACGTGGTTCTGTCGGCATTCTGAGCAATTTCTGCATTTCCGCCATAATCCGGTTCGTGTGTCTTTCCGGATCCAGAATTTGTACCTGCTTTAATTTTTCGATGCGGTATTCCTTTGCATTTTTCTCTGAAAGTTCCACGATTCTTTTTTTATCGCCCACTTTCGGAACGATCAGTTTCACGTTCGGAATCTCAAGAGTCAGGTGAAACGGAATTAAAATTTCTTTTGAATTAGAATTAAATTTCTGCCGGATTTCAATCATCGCTTCTTCCAGAATATCTTCATCACTTTCTTCCAGAATTTTTTTGATTTCTGTGGTATAACTTTGGATGATATTTCCGTTCTGAATCTTGAAATAATTCACATAAGCAGCCGTTTCATCACTGGTCATCCCGAAAACATCCACATCATCAATATTCGGATTTACAACCGTGTGTTTGTGCTGATAATTTTCGAGAAGATCAATTCTTTCCTTAACGATATGTGCATTTTCAAACTCCAGGTTTTCCGCATATCTCATCATCTGATTCACGAGATACTCTTTCGCTTTCCGGAAATCTCCTTTTATAATTCCGCGGATCGCATCAATTTTATAATCATATTCTTCCTTCGTTTCCAGCATTTCACACGGACCTTCACAATTTTTGATGTGGTATTCCAGGCAAACCTTATACTTTCCTTCCGCTATTTTCGATGGTGCAAGATTCAGACTGCAGGTTCGGATTTTATAAATATGTTTAATGGTATCAAGCAAAACCTTTGCAGGTCTCACTTTAGCATACGGTCCGTAATATTCAGAACCGTCTTTAATCATCGTTCTTGTTAAAAAAATTCTGGGGAAATCTTCATTTTTAATGCAAATCCACGGATAAGATTTGTCGTCCTTCAGCATCACATTATAAAACGGCTGATGTTCTTTGATCAGATTGTTTTCGAGTAAAAGAGCGTCATATTCACTGTTGACAATGGTTGTTTCCAGCCTCTGAATCTTCGCTACCATAATTTTGGTCCGGTAGCCAGAAAGATTCTTATTGAAGTAAGAAAGAACCCTTTTCTTCAAATGTTTGGCTTTCCCGACATACAAAAGCTGTTCGTTTTTGTCGTAATACCGGTAAACTCCCGGTTCGGAAGGCAAAGTTTTCAGTTGAAGTTCGAGGTCAGCATTCATCAAACAAAAATAGTGAATTGATTTTTATTCGGGCATCTTTTTCCGTCTTCCACTCCCGCTTTTTTGTGCGTCATTCTTCCTTACAAAAAGAGCTCCGTTCCTTTAGATTTGTAATAATAAAATATAATGAAAAAATCTTAAATTTAGAAAAGAGAAAAGCATTTAATTAAACTTTGCTCC
>JAHIQD010000011.1 GCA_018902795.1 Bacteroidota bacterium
CAACAACAAAAAGCACCCGATTGATGAAAAAGAATTCAAACTCAGAACATTCCTTTTTGTTTTAAAAGATTTCTATAAAGGAGGAAGATACGGAACCACGCTGAATGAAAGTGCAGATAATACCTTATTCTATGAGCCATTTATCGTATTTGAGATTGATAATGTAAAGGATAACCCGAAACTCTTTCCGATTGTAACGCTCATTATTATGGACACTTTTATCCAAAAAATGCGCTTACGCAAAGACCGCAGAAAAGCTTTAATTATTGAAGAAGCTTGGAAAGCAATTGCTTCAAAACTAATGGGAGGTTATATTCTGTACCTCTACAAAACGGTAAGAAAATTTTGGGGTGAAGCGATTGTTGTTACGCAAGAACTCGGTGATATTATTGGAAATACGGTTGTAAAGGATTCCATCATTAATAACTCTGACACTTTCATTTTATTGGATCAAACCAAGTTCAAAGATAATTTTGAAGAAATTTCCTCTTTACTTTCTCTCAATAAAGTAGAGCAAAATAAAATTTTCACCATCAATAATCTCGACAATAAATACGGAAGAAGCCGATTCAAAGAATTTTATCTGAAGCGTGGTTCCAAAGGTGAAGTGTATGGTAATGAAGTTTCCTTGGAACAATATTTAACCTATACCACCGAAAAGCCGGAGAAAATAGCGATTGAATATTATGTGAAGGAATCTGAAAATTACGATGATGCTTTGCAGCTTTTTGTAAGTGATTTCAAAAAACTCAACGATAAAATGGAAAACATGGTTTCCTTGGTTAATCTCTATCAAAAGCCATTGGATAAAATTGCAGTCAATTATTATCAATCGATGAAACAAAAATATAAAGATCAGAATATCCTAAAAATAATTGGAAATGAAATGCAGGATCGAAATTTAAGTTTTACTGAATTGATTAACGCCAAAAACCACCAATATGAAAAAGTATAGCTTTATTTTATTAGCAATGATGGTCGGAAATTTTGTTTTCGCACAAAATACCTACATCGATCCAACGACAACGCTTGCATTAAAACTTTACTCGGATAATCTTGAAAAAGAGCAAGAGAAAACCATTGAGCAGCAAACTAAATTGCAACAAGCACAAGCATGGGTTGGAACTCAGATGGTGGTTGCAAACAATATTCAAAATAAAGTTCTCAAAGGACTTAGTGAAGTTTCCGGTACTTTAAAAAATGGAATTCAGGTCATTGATATTTATAATGAAATAGACCGCTGTCTGCAATATTCTGGTGATATTCTTACGCTAACGAAAGACCATCCACAATTTGCAGTGTTTGGGGTAAGAACCTCGCAAAAGACATACGAACAAGCAATTAAATTAACAACTGATGTTACGGACTTACTGAAACCGGGAGAATTAAATCTTATGACCGCAGGTGATCGTTACAAACTTCTTTTCTCGGTTTCACAAAATGTGATTATGCTTAAAATTTGGTTGCTCGCGACAAAACTGAATATTGAAAGAGCCATAAGGCTTGGATGGTTTCAATCTATAAATCCATTTCAAGGATATATCAATACTGATAAAAGTATTGTAGAAAATATTATGCAAACCTATAAAAATAGATTTTAATCTTAAAAAAATTAAAATGAAAAATAAAATCATTCTTTCGATTTTCCTTCCATCGGGTTTTCTGCTATGTACTTCTTTTGGTGGGAATACAACTCCTCCTTGGGGAAAAGAAAACGTGTCATTTCCAATGATGAACCAAGAAATTCGTCACTCGATGCAGGAGAATGACAGACAGAAATGTATGAAAAATTGGCAGGATACCAATGTTGCTACGGAAACTGTTAACAAAAAGCAGTGGATGAAATTCAAAGAAACCACCAATAAAATTCAAGATCGGTTGAGAATTGTTGAATTTGCGATGCAGGCAATTCCTACTGGTTACGCCATTTTTCTTGAAAGTGAAAAAATACAGGATACCCAATCGAAAATTATTGCAGAAATCCAAACCGCACCTTATTCCATCATTGCTATTTTGCCAGCTGAAGTAAAGTTTGCAGACGACATGCAAATGATCGTAAGGTTATTAACCGGGATTGTGATTTCTTATGGAGCCATCAATCAAATGGAAAAATCGGAACGAAAAATTTTGTTGGATTATGCATTAGATGAAGTGAGACAACTTCGAACAGATTCTTATTTAATGCTCATGAAAGTAAGAGATATTAAACAGAAAGTCGCGTATAAGAAATTTTTAGTTTCCTATTACATCAATAAGGATAAAAAGATTATCGAAGATATTATGAACCACTTTTAAAATATAGAAGATGAAAAATAAAATTTTATTACCTATTTCAATATTGGTGAGTTTTGCTTTTTCAAATGCACAAACTGTAGTTATCAATTATAAACTACTCACACAGCTAACGAAAAACCAAGTAGTTCGTCTCGCCAGTAATGAATCCTACTTAAATTCTTATAAAAAACAAAAGAAATTATATGATGATGTAAACTTAAAAATTGCACAGGTTGTAGCAATTCAAGATTTTATTTATTCAAATCTTGTCAATGTTAATTCTGCCATCAAACAAGGTAAACAAATGTTTTATTTGTCTAAAACCTTTGTGCAAATTGGACAAAATGCACAAGATGTTTTATCGCTTTCTGCACAACATCCGGAATATGCAATTCTTTTGAACAGGTATTACATTGGAGCAACACAAGAACTTTTGAAATTGAAAACAGAACTTACCCGAGATATTTTAAGAGAAGATGCTGATTTTTTGATGGATCCTTATGATAGAGAAATACTCATCAGAAATATTTCGACCAAAGCGCAACTTATTAATGGGTATTTAATAGCTATTAAAATAAGACTGAAAAACGCAAAATCAATTCCCTATATCTATCAGATTCCGATCATTAGCAATTATGTGAATCTTGATAAAATGATTATCAGAGATATTGTCACAAGATATCAGATTATTTTTTAATAATACATTATGAAATTTTTAACACAACGTATTTTCATTCTACAATTCTATTGCTTTTCAGTTTTAGGAATGGCTCAAACAGTTAAAAAACTGAACGATCCTTCTATTGTGGCACAGCATAAAAGACAGGTTTTTGAAAGTTGGGGTGACTTCAGACCTTATCCTAAATATGTTCTTGGAATTCAGACCAATTTCGCTTATGCAACAGTTTGGGGGTGGCTTTCTCCGTCAAGAAACCAAGATTACAAAAATGGAGCGGATATACGCCCTTTAAAACCAACAGGCTTAGAAGTTCAAAGACTTGTCGAATTAGAATTCCAAAGAAATGAAGCCGAGAAAATTAAAGTTGAAGTGGACACTCTTTACAAAAGAAACTTACAAGATTTTGCGCACTGGACTTCAGTAACTTCAGATGCCGATCCGCTTTGGTTGCTTTATTACAAAAAAATGCTGAAACCCTTAAAAGAGTTCCCAACAAATCCTCAGAATTTTATGCAATGGCAATTAAAGGATGATAAAACCTATCAGAACATGAAAGCATTTGGAGAGATTGATTACCTCAAAGAACAATTAGACCTTTTGAAAGGTCAATACGATAACTCCAGAACTTTAGATATGCCACGAGGAAAAAGATTTCTAATGTATCATGAAACTTTACTCGGTTGGAGAAAATTTGTAAAAAGAATACGAGCAGGTGATCAAAAAAACACCTTATATCTTGATTACAAAAACCTTCTAACAAGTTTAAAAACAGCTGCTGCTCCTATTTCACCAAGAACTGATAGAGAAATAGTTGAAAGCATCATGACAAAATATAAAAATAAATTTTAAAATATGAAATCGCCATGATTGAATATTGAAATGCAAACACCAATGAAGAAAGGCGATTGCATATGACCTTAAAAAAATAATGATCTACATATGAAAAAAATATTTACCCTAACGATTTGTCTTCTCCTTTTGCTCTTACCTGTTGTGGTTTTTGGACAAACTGGTGATACTGAAAATTACAACAAATTATTACAATTTTTAAAAGGCGATGGAGCATTTGAAAAATGGTTCATGGAAGTTTTTACAAAATTAGACACCACAATGGCAGCCCAATCAGCAGGAGCAGTAATGCTTGGTCAAGCAGTTGGCGGTTTTGGAGCATTATGTTATATGGGTTATTTAGGCTGGCAAATGCAGGAAGGCGCAAGACCTTGGGAAGTTACACCACTAATCCGACCAACAATTATCGCATTTATTTTAATGTTTTGGACACAATTTACAGGAATGATTCAATATCCGTTGCAAGCACTTGCAACACCGGGAATGGCACTTTTTCAAGATATTGAAAAAGATGCAAATGATCTTAGAGTTAAAAGGTTTCAAAAACAAAATCAAATTTTAGATATTCTAATAAAAACTCAAGCTGAAGAAGAAGCAAAGCAAGAAGCCTTGGATAAATTAGAGAGCAAATCTGACGACAAATGGTTTGATATTGATACTGATAAACTACTCGCTCCTGCAAAAGAATGGTATATGAGGATGGAATTTAAAATTCAGAAAACATTAGCAGAAATAATCGAAGGAGTTTCTCTCACCATTCTTCGGGTCTGTACCTATTTAATTTTCTTCATTCAAAAAATATGGCTCTATATATTAATTATTCTTGGTCCTATTGCCGTAGGAATGTCACTCGTCCCTGGGTTTGAAAATTCTTTTGGGAACTGGTTAGCCAAATTTATCAACATCAATCTTTACACCTTTATTTCTTATACCATCATCAACATCGGTCAGCAAATTATTATGAGCGGTTATCAAATGGAATTAGATAGATATACGCTAATGATAAGTGAAGGTGGTGTTGCAGATATGAGTACACTTCGTGTTTATGTCCAAAACAGTGGAATGATGTACACGGCATTGTTTCCGGCAGTCGCCTACATTATTACAGGGATTGGAATTTTGATGACTCCTACCATTGCGGACACCATTGTTTCTGCTGGAGGCGCGGGAATGATGAGTAAATCAAAAGCAGGTGGTGGCACCGTTGCAAGTGCAGGAAAAGCAGTTGGAAGAACGGCATCTGCCGCTGCAACAGGAGGTGCTGCGGGAGCATTTACCGCAGCAAAAGAAATTTCAAAATCTTTAAAAGCGATGACCAACAAATAAATATTAATCTAATATCTCAAGTCTAATCTCTAATATCTCTTTTTAAAATGCTCGTTAAAAATATAGAACAAAAGATAAAAATCAACAAAGCAGTTTCAATTGCAGCAATACTTCTTGCAGTAATAATAGTAATTGCAGGTTTTGTGATGGCTTATAAAATGGTGGAAGATTCCCGAAAATCTCTTTATGTGATTGATAATGGAGTTCCCATTTTAGTGAAACAAACCGATGAACTTTTGAACAGACCAGTGGAGTATAAATCTCAAATTGAACTTTTTCACCGATTGTTTTTTACTCTCGCACCGGATGACCAATATATTAAAGAAAATGTTCAAAAATCATTGTACTTAATTGATGACAGTGGAAAAAAAGAGTACACCAATTTAAAGGAAAAAGGATTTTACAATCAAATCATATCCGGAAATTCAATTGTAACCGTTCGTGCTGATTCAGTTAAGTTAGATCTTCCCAACAAAAAGTTCATCTATTATGGTACGCAGTCGATTAATAGAAAAACCTCTCTCATCATTCGAAAGTTAATTACTGAAGGGAATTTCGAAGACATGATTAGAAGCCCAAATAATCCTCACGGAGTTTTATTAACAAACTGGAGAATTTTAGACAATACTGAACTATTAAACAAAACAAAAAATTATTAGCGATGATTGCATTATACTATAAAACAAAAGAAAACATCATCCAATTGAAAGATTGGGTTATGAAGCATCCGAAAGAATCTTATAAATATGTGATGATATTATTACTCATATCATTTGCATTCTCATTCATTCAATATTTCTTTTTTAAACCAAAAGTCGCAAAGAGTTTAATTTTTCCCGAAATGTACTCTAAGAGTGATAAAATAAAAACTGACATCGATCAAAAGGATCAAAAAGTAGAAACTATTGTAAAGGAACTTGAAAGTTATAAAACTAAACGAGAGCGCTCACCTTTAACAAAAAATGACAGTCTGAGAATCGAATATCTTTTTAACCAATACCAAAATTTGAAAAATGGAAATTAAAAAACTCAATTTTAAACAACCTAAATATATTTTCCCATTGATTCTATTTCCGGTGATTATGGTTTTTGGATTTTTAGGAACGAAATTTCAAGATAAAAACAAAGATAGTGAAGTGCCTAAAAACCAAGAATTATCGCTCTCATTAGGTGAAACTCAAGATTCAATTCTTTCCAAAAACGCTGCTTATGACCAATTTTTTGAAAAAGGAGATGGAAGAACAATGCTTGATGGAATTGATAAAGAAGGCGACAGTCTTCAGAATTATTCTGATAATCTCGATAACCGCCAAAAACGATACATCGATTCCATTCAAATGGTAAGAAGTCTTAATTCTAACAGAGCCAGAGACTTAGGAAGAAAATCATATTATGATGGAAAAAATGATGATAAAGACTTTCAACGATCAGCGGATATTGTAAGAATGCTCAATGAAGGAAGTAATGGAAGAGGAAATTCTTATCAAAATCCACAAAGTGTTTCCAGCTCCGAGCAACCGGAAAAAGAAAATGATCCAGTGAAAATGTTGAAAAAACAAATGCTCATGATGGATTCATTAGAAAAATCAAGAGACCCTGAATACCAAGCTGCACTTTTAGCCGAAAATAAATTAAAAAAGAATAAAGAAAAAATGGCAGCTTTTTTAAATTCTACGCTTCGGGTCAATAAGTCATCACTAAATCCAAGTTTCAATTCAATTTCAAAAAAACAAGAAAACAATTTTATCAAAGCGGTTATTGATGAAAATTTAAAAGGATTTCTCGGAAGCCGAATTCGATTCAGATTGCTTGAAGATATTACGGTTGGAAAGCACAGCATCACGAAAGGGACAATTTTATACGGTCAAATTTCGGGATTTTCCTTACAGCGAGTTAATCTGAATGTTATTTCAATTTTAAATAATGGAGAAATCCTCCCAATAAATCTCACTGTTTTTGATAATGATGGAATGCAGGGATTATATGTCCCTCAAAGTGACTTCCGAGAAATGCTTCGGGAAATGGGAAGCAATTCCGTACAAGGAACTCAACTCGATAGCGGTGGCGAAGGTTTTTTCACAAGCTTGATGTCCGGGTTATTTACTTCCACTTCACAAACTATTTCAAATATCATTAAAAAAAACAAAGCAAAACTAAAATACAATTCTTACATCTTCCTTATTAACGAAAAAGAACTTAAAAAAAATGAAATCGAAGATTAACGATTACCAATTAAAAAATAAAAATAAAATGAGAAAAACGATTAAACATATGAAAAATTTACTCTTTGGATTATTCCTTTTTTCTGCAACAACAGTTTTTGCACAAACAGAAACACCTGAAAAACGTTTAAATAACCTTCCTCAAATTGATATTACAGAAGGAGTTAGTCTGCACATTATTTCCCCCGAACCGATACAGTTTGTGGATTTATCAACAGCAAATCTTATTGGAGATTTACCGGCAGAAAATATTGCAAGAATCAAAATTACCGATGAACCCGAAAAGGGAACTGAAGCAAATGGAAAAGCGATTGATAAAAATAATTTAGGAGTTATCACCATTGTTTGCCAATCTTTTATGGTACAATACAAAGTAAATTATCTGAATTACAAAAGGGATGCGGTTGCCAATATCCAAATTCAATCGGAAGATATGCAGCCATTAGAGTATCCGAAAATGGCTTTTTCAAATATGGAACTCCACAAATTTTCCTTGGATATTATTAGAAATAAAAAAACGAATAAACCTATTCGGGAAGAAAAAGATTTAAAGCTTACGATGCAGATCAATAATGTTTATGTGGTGAACGATTACATTTTTTTGGATATGACATTTGCTAATTCTTCCAACTTAAGTTATGACATTGATGGACTTAATTTCTCGGTAGAAGATAAAAAAATCTATAAAGCAACCAATAATCAAAGCATTGAAATTAAACCTGTTTTTCAATTGTTTAATCAAAAACAGTTCAAGAAAAATTACAGGAATATTTATGTTTTCAAAAAATTCACTTATCCAAACAGTAAAGTATTGAAAATTCGCTTAATCGAAGAACAATTATCCGGCAGAACCATCGAAATGACCGTGAAGTATTCAGATATTCTAAATGCAGATACATTTTAATTTCAAATAATTTTAAAGACTTGATTAAATCTAAAATCTAATATCTTTCCAATGCAAGAACAACAAAATCAAATCAAAATTTATGGCTTTTTCCAAAAGATGGTCTATTTTATCGTCACTTTGGATTGCGCTACTTTATTTTTTCTTTCTGCAAAAATTCCTGTGGTATCAGAACTTTTGGGAAATTTCTCTAAAATGGGAATTTTCTATCCGCCATTAAATGCAAAGTTTGCAACCATAGTTTTGATTGCATTGGTTGCAGTAGGAACAAAAGCAAAGAAGAAAATGGATTTGAATATTGCGAAAAATATCATTTTGCCTATTCTTATTGGACTTGCAATGATGTTTGGTTCTTTGCTTTTAACTTCTGAAGCTGCAAATAATGAACTGCCAAGAATACTTCCGCATTTGAATTTATATCAAGTTCTTTACATTATTTTATCATTCATTGGAGCATTGGTCGCACAAATAGGAGCGGATAGCATTTCAAAACTAATGCAGCAGAAAATGGGTAAAGACCGATGGAATATAGAAGAAGAAAGTTTTGCTCAAAATCAAGAATTGGTGGAAACCGATACCTCGATTAACATTCCTTATTTATTTAGATTTAATAAAAGAATCAATAAAGGTTGGATTAATATTAATCCGTTTCGGGGAACGATGGTGATTGGAACTCCCGGTTCGGGAAAATCCTTTGGGGTCATCAATCCTGCGATTCGCCAAATGATTGCTAAAGGATTTTGTCTTTGCATTTATGATTTTAAATTTCCCGACTTAGGGCAAATTGCTTACTATCACCATCTCTTAAAAAAGAAAAATGATTCCGAGTATAAGCATGATTTTCATGTGATCAATCTTAATGATGTTGAAAAATCAAAAAGGGTAAATCCTTTTAAAAAGGAATATGTAAAAACCTTGGCGGAAGCACAAGAAATGGCAGAAGCAATGGTTTCTTCGCTACAAAAAGGAGGTTCAAGTGGCGGTGGCGGTTCTGAAGCTTTCTTTACGCAATCTGCCATCAACTTTCTTTCGTCATGCATTTATTTCTTTGCCACTTTTGAAAACGGAAAATATTCGGATTTACCACACCTATTGGCATTTATGAATAAAAGCTACAAAGAAATTTTCGATACTCTTTTTAGAAATGAGGAATTGGAATCTTTGTTATCACCTTTCAAAACCGCCTATGATAATAAAGCATTTGACCAATTGGAAGGACAAATCGGAACATTAAAGATTTTCCTTTCCCGATTGGCAACTAAAGAAAGTTTTTGGGTTTTTTCCGGTGATGAAGTAGAACTGAAAATTACAGACAAAGAAAATCCTTCCATTATGATTTTGGCTTCCGATCCCGGAACACAAGATATAAATTCAGCTTTGTATTCAGCGGTTTTGAACCGGACTTTGCGTTTGATTAATTCCAAACACAATTTACCCGGAGGAATTATTGCGGACGAATTTCCAACGATTTACATTCACAAAATTGATAATGTAGTAGCAACCGCAAGAAGTAATAAAGTTGCTGTAATGCTTGGTTTGCAAGAACTTCCACAACTTCGGCAATTTTATAAAAAAGAAATCGCTGATACTATTTCTGCCATTGTGGGTAATATTATGTCAGGTTCTGCAAGGGATAAAAACACTTTGGATTGGTTAGAAAAAATGTTTGGGAAAATCAAACAAAAAACATTCTCCCAATCTATTTCACAACAGGGAACGACAAACAGTATTAATGAAAAAATGGATTTTATGATTCCTGCCGGAAAAATAGCAGCTCTTAGAACAGGGGAAATGGTCGGAATTATTGCCCAAGGTGAAGAAAACGATACTGAGGAATTTAAAACATCGGCAGTCAGTGGAAAAATAAATCTTGATATGGCAAAAATTAAAAATGAGGAACAAAACTATGTGAAAATGCCAATCTACTATTCATTTGTCGATAAAAAAGGCGATGATCGGAAAGAAGAAGTTCTGATGACCAATTACCGAAAAATCAACAAAGAAGTTGAACTCATTGTAAACGAAATGATAAAAGCCTAAAAATGATAAACATAAAATTTGCATTAAAAAAAATAGGATTTGTAGCAATAATAGGTTTCGGTTCTCCGGTATTTGCACAATTTAATACGCTCAAGCCTTCTACTACAAAACCGGAAAGAAATTTTTCCAAACCCGAAGAAATTAAGGTTGAAAAAAATGAGAAAGATGAAATTGCAGAAAGTAAAAAAACAAAAAAACTATTTAGAAACTCAACTACAAAGGCTGATTTAAAAAGAGAAATTGATTCTTTAAAAAATCAAATGATAAAGTTTGGAATTTCAAATAATGATCAATTGAAAAATAATTACACAAAACTTGAAGATTCACTTTCTCAATTAACAAAAAAAAATGTTGGTTCAAATAATAAAAATTATTTCCAACAATTCGAATTTATTGATAATGAACAAACTAATTATAAAATATTCATGCCATTGAATAAAAAAATATCAATTTCATCGTCTTATGGTTCGCGAATTCATCCAATTTTTGGGAATAGAAAATCTCACAATGGTATTGATTTACCAGTTTCTTATGAACCTGTTTATTCTGTTCTTGATGGAATTGTGACCGAAGCAGGGTGGGATTCTAAAGGTGGTGGAAATTATATGAAAATTCAACATTTTAATCGTTTTGAAACTTCATATCTCCATTTGTCACAGATATATTATAAAGTCGGAGAATATGTAAAAGCAGGATTTGTAATTGCAAAAAGCGGAAATTCTGGAAACTCAACCGGTCCACATTTACATTTTGGAGTGAAAGAATATGGAAATTACATCAATCCAGTATATTTTTTAAATGACCTCGTAAAAGCAAACAATTTAATCGCAACATATTATGCAAAATAAAAATTTACCAACAGAAGAACTGAAAAAATACGGAATTATCAATGAAGATAATACCTTTTCGAAAAAACTAACCGCAGAAGAGATTACAAAATTTCTGCAAGGTTATACCATCGTCGCAGATAACCAGAAAAACAGAGCAACTTTTCAGCTTGTTGATGATAACAGTCAACTAAAAGTGATTTTTTTAGAAAGAGATAAAAATCTTTCGGAAATCATTGAAAATAGCAAGGTGCAAGTACAATATTCTGATATTCAGACAAAGTATGACCCGAACGATGCGAAGAATAGTGCTCAACTTAATTGGACAAAATCTGCTTTCATTTTCGATAAACAAACGAATAAAGTTGTCGAATTTGATTTAATCAAAAATGCAACCCAAGTAACAGCAATTATTGCGGACAAAAAAGATTTGATAGAAATAAGTCGATACAAAACGGAGCTGCTAAAACTAAAAGAATTCCTTCAGGAAAAAATGGATAAATACCCTGAAATCGCAAAAGAAATCACCAACGATTTGAACATTGTTTCGAAAGAAATCAATACCATAAATGCAATTTATCCGGATTCAAAACAACTAAGCAAAGAAGGAAAAGATGATATTCAACTCAATGTCAACGATCCGGATTTGTATGAAGATGCAAATCGCATGAGAGAAGAAAAACAAGAACAGGACGAGAAAATTCAAAAAGCAAGAGGATTCAAAAGATAATTTAGAAAAATAAAAATCAGAAAATAATTATACAAAAAATCATTAACAATCAAAATCCAAAAATTATGGAAACACAAACAGAATTCGACCAAGTAGCGTATTTAAAAAATCAATTAAAGTACCTTGGTTTCGGCGAAGATTCAACACTTCACAAAGATTTAGAAAAAGGCATTAAAGCTAAAAAACAACAGTTTGAAATTAAAACCACTTCCGACAAAACATTACCTGGAAATAAGGTGGATTTTATATTGAAATTCAATAAAACTGAAAATGGAGGAATTTTTTTTAATTCTTACAATGGAACTTTGACAAATGATAAAGCGGAAAAAATATCCCATAATTTTCCAGTAAGCAAGGAAAATACTTTTACAGCAAAAGAAGCTATTAATCTTTTGGAAGGTCGCAGTGTTAAAATTGAGTTTCTTAATCCAAAGACCGAACAAATCGAACCAGCATTTGTTAAATTCAATTTTGAGGACGCAAAAACCGAAAAGGGAAATTATCAATTTCAGAATTTCTATAAAAATTATGGTGTGAATACCGATCAAATTGTAGAAAAATCCAATCTCATATTTGACAAACCTGAATACAAAGAAAATACCATTAAATCTCTTGAAAAAGGCAATATTGTAAAAGTGAAATTTAAAATTGATGATAAATTTATCGACGGAAAAGCGGTTCTGAATCCTCAATATAAAAACCTGAATTTATACGATCAAGATTTGAACAGAATCAATACCAACAAGCCTTTAGAAGGTTTGGAACAAGATAACAAGCACGAGAAAAATAATGTAAAGGAACAGAGCATTAAGCGATAATACTTTACTTACCAATTTACATTTTAAAGCGGTGAGTCTTAAAAAGATTTACTGCTTTTTTTTAAAAATTAAATACAATGAAACTAAAATTTTCACTTTCAATCCTTATTTTTCTTTTGATTGCAAACTCCTGTCGCAAAGAAATAAAGTCCGAAAAAGGCGGAATCGATCTTATTTCAAATGTTTATTTTGATGCATCCAAGGGTTTGGACAAAATGCAGAATTTCCATTTATCAAAACTTAATTATTCTGGGGATACAATCTTAGAATTAGTTCCAGATTTCACTTTTCCAGAAATTAACAGCAAAATTTATTACATCAATGATTCATTGTGCTACACACTTGATGCAGAAAAAAGTAACAGTATTGTATTTTCGGAAATTTCAAAAAAACAAAAACCATTTTTAGTGGAAAAAAAGAAAGAAGGTGCACTTTTTTCAAAAGAATGGATTCCAAATTATAAAAACAGAAAAAATTTAACCGACACGATTTTATTCAATAAAAAATACAAGCGATTTGAAGTGAATTCACCTTGGAATTACACTCGTTTTTACATTTATCCAACAGATACCATTTTACCATATTCCCTTTACAAACATGCTGAAAAAGATTATCATGGAAGGCTTGAACGGATTGATTCCTACAATAAAAAGAACGACATTTTTGTCACACTTCAATTAATGCCGAGAAAAAAATGGGACAGCGAAGCCAAAGAAATTTTTGAATTTAATCATTTCATAAAAAACAGAAAAAGTGAATAATTTGTTCAACTCTTTCGTTTCTGAAGATGATATTTCCATAATTCAGGGAAATAAAAACGAACTCATTGTTTTTGAAAATAAGAGTGACGCTTATTCATTTTTAGAACTTCTGAAATTGAATAATCAAACCAATAACAGGACTCTTATTACATTAAATTCTACTGAAAATGTGAAGGAATTACTCAACAGGTATCAGGATTTTGAAGGCAAAATATTTCTTTGCCTTACTGGCGACAGAGGAGGAAATGAGGCAACTGGAAAAATTCTTGCAACGTTCCAAAACAAAAATATTAAAGACATCCGTTTATTGTATGGAATTTCTGAAAACGGAAATCAAAATCTGGGAGAATATCTAAAAAACAAGCTACATCTTCAAAATAAAAATACTAATTTAGTTGAGTTAAAAACTCCGGAAAATGAAAACAATATTATTAAATCAAACGAAATTCCCGATACTCAGCACTTGGGATCCGGATTTTCTGGACGAAATACTGGAAAACTTAGCGAAAACAGCCAATCCGAGCAAAACGGAAATTCAGGAAGCGGACAAACTTTGGGCAGCAACAATGCTGGAAATGGACTTGCAATCTCAGAGTGGAACGATTTGGGAAGAGAACATGCAGGAAGATTCACAAGTAACCCACAACAAAATGATGTTCGAGAAAATGAAGAAGGAGAAAATTCCCTGGGCGGAATATTAAATTTAATAACAGGTATTGAGAAATTAGACCTTCTGATTTCAAAATATCGCTTTCTTAAAATTGCCAGCGAACAGGTTGCGGAAGTAGTTTCTGCAGCTTGTTTTGTTTCCGGCAACAACGAAATTCTATTAAAAGAAAATCTAAAAATCACCGATGATTTAAAAGACATTTGCAATCAATTCAAAAGTGGCGGAACAGCGAAAGAAGGCAGAGGGATTTTAGATGAATACTACACCGATTCAAAAATTGTGGATGTCGTCCAAAATTTAATCAAGGATCAGTTCAAAAATAAAAAAGAAATTTCTGTTTTAGAACCGAGTGTAGGAACAGGAAATTTCCTTTATGCCGCAAAAAATTTAGGAACAAAAGCAAATGTTACCGCCTTTGAAATCAACGAAACCACCGCGAAAATTGCTAAAATTTTTCACCCCGAAATTGATGTTAATTTAAGATCTTTTGAAACCGAATTCATTAATGAAAATGGAAGTAAAAAAGAGGTTGCAAAAAAATACGATTTAGTCATCGGGAATCCGCCTTATGGTGAACATCGTGGTTTTTACAAGGGTTTAGGTGAAGAACCCAATATTTCCAAATACGAAGATTATTTTGTAAAACGAAGTTTGGACGTT
Organism: Bacteroidota bacterium; assembly: GCA_018902795.1. Classification (GTDB taxonomy): domain Bacteria; phylum Bacteroidota; class Bacteroidia; order Flavobacteriales; family Weeksellaceae; genus Kaistella. Next base: position 14,761 of record JAHIQD010000011.1, read on the forward strand.
CTGGAAGACGAAGGGGTTTTAGTAATGGTTCTTCCTTCAGCTTGGCTGAATAGGCAGAAAAAATTAAACGGAGCTGAAATTACGAACGCTTTCCGATTGCCTTCTGGTGCGTTTTTCGGCACTAAAATCGGAACGGATATTATCATTCTAAAGAAAAATTCTCAAAAGCAAAATCAAGATATTTCAGGATATTTCGAGCAAAATCAGGAGAAAGTTTTAGGCGAAATAAAAGAAAGAAGTAATCAGTTCGGAAGGTTGGAAACTTATGTTTCAGGAAATCTTGATGATGCTCTTTTGCAAATCGAAAAAATCCAATCTCAAAAAAACACCGAAAGAATCGGGAATCTGTTTGAAGATTTGTTTTTGGAAAATGCGGAAACAAAAAACGAAGATTCTGCGAAGATTGAAAACCAAAATAAAAATGAATTCAATGTAACTGAAGCTCAAGAAAAAATTGAGTTGGTACTTTCAAAACTTAATGACATCAAGTTTAAATCTCCTACAATTACTTCTGAATTAAGCAAATATGAAAAGCATCACGAAGATTTAATTACAAAATCAACATCGTTTTCAGAGGAAAAATTAAAAGAATTGATTGAAAAAAGTGATAGAATAATTTCTATTCACAATACGAAATCGGAGAAGGAATATTTAATCCAAACAAAACCGGAAATAAAGAAAGGAATTTTAAAATATCAATTCTCAAAAAAGGATGAAATTGTAAATACTTCTTTGCAAAACAGCTCTGAAATTACAAAAGAACAAATTGAGGCATTCCGAGATACTTCTTACGATGGAACTTTAAATAATCATGGCAAACATTCAGAGTTTGCTAACTTTATTAATGGAAATTGGGTACACGATTTTTATTATGCAGAAGGAAATATTTATTCAAAATTAGAACAACTTGAAAAGGATTTCACCGATAAAAATTCAGTTGAAGGTACAGAAAATCAATGTGAAAAACAGAAGGCACTTTTAGAAAAAGTTTTACCTAAACCTAAAACACTTGATCAAATTTCAATCAGTCCAAATCATGAATTTGTTTGCAAATTTGACTTAGGTCAAGTTGAAAAAGAACAATTTAATGGTAATACTCGAAATTACGAAACAGTAATTGTTGACTACAATCTTGCGGAGAAATTCAAAGATTTTATTGGGACTTTATCCACTGATGCTTTTGCAGGTTCTTCAGCTTGGGAAGTGCGAAGTTTTGTAGATAATGAAACGGTTACTGGAAGTGATAAAGAAAGAAATGCGTTGGTCAGAGAAAGACGAAAAGCCGCAGCCAACGATTTATTTCAAAAATTTATTCGGGAAGAATTGCCGGAAGATCTTCGCGAACGTTTTGTGAAAGATTTTAATAGAAATTACAATAATATTCACGTTCCGGATTATTCGAAATTTCCTTTGTTTTCGAAAATTCATCAAAATTTTAAAGGAAAAGAATTAAAATTAACGGAAGTTCAAAAAGCTGGAATAGGGAGACAAACTACAAAAGGAGTTGGACTTTTGGCGCATGAAGTTGGTTTTGGGAAAACACTTTCAGGGATTCTTTCAATGCACGAAGCCATGGAACGAGGGAATGCAAAAAGACCAATCATTGTAGTTCCGAATGATAGTATTTTGAAACAATGGGTGGAAACTATTTTTGAAACCATTCCCAATGCGAAAGTGAATGTTTTAGGAAATTTGGGGAAAGATTTTGACCTTTCAAAATTTGTTAATAAAGACGGTGAAATTACCATTGTTACTTATGAAGGTTTTAATAATATTGGATTTTCATCAGAAATCACCGAAGAATTGGCTTCAAAATTCAGCTACATTTCCATTAGTGAGATGAAAAGTGTGACCAATACGGAAAGAGAAAACCAAATTGATTTGCAGAAAGAAAAAGAAGTGGAGGGAAAAATGAAGCGTGGTAAAATCTATGATTGGGAAGATTTTGGGTTCGACCATTTAACTTTTGATGAAGTTCATAATGCCAATCACATTGTAGGAAAAGTAAAAATTGAAGACCGAAGATTTTCATCTGACTTTAGAAATCAGAACCAGCAAACCTCGAAATTGGGAATCAATACTTGGATGGCAGCGCAATACATTCAAGACACCCAAGATGGAAGAAATGTTACTTTGCTTTCTGCAACTCCGTTTACCAATAAGCCTTTGGAGTATTATTCGATTTTATCTTTAGTTGCAAATAAACGTTTGGAGGAATCGGGATATTTCAATGTGAATACGTTTTTCGAAACCTTTATGGAAGCGGATAATGATATGGAAATTGATGCGAAAGGTGATGTGAAATATAAAGCCAATGTTCGGAGATTTAAGAATAATTCTTTGTTTCAGCAGTTGTTATCAGAGTTTATTGACATTAAAGGAGAAGAGGATAATCCAGAATTAAAACGCCCGAATAAAATTAATAAAGAATATAAAATTGAGCAAAACGATTTGTCAATAGAACAATATGATTTACTCAACGAAAACTTTAATCAAACCGAGAAAGGCGCAATACTCACCCATATTCTAAATGCTCGATTGATTGCAATTTCACCGTATTTATCACCTTATTATGAGCATGAAGAACCAAGTTTGAAAGAATTTATTGAATCTTCAACGAAGTTGAAACAAACTATGGATTTAATTAAGCAGAATAAAAAAGACATTCCTCAGTCCGGGCAAATTATCTATTCTGAATTAGCGGTTGCACAGTTCCCAAAATTAAAGGAATATCTCATTAATGAAATTGGATTTAAACCCGAAGAAATTGGAATTATTACTGGTGTAACAAGCAAGAAAAATAGAATTTCTATCCAAGATGATTTTAATTCTGGAAAAATAAAAGTAGTTATTGGTAGTGAAGCGATTCAAGAAGGAATGAATCTGCAAGAAAATACGACGGATGTGTATATGCTTTCTTTACCATATAATTTCACCTCATTACGCCAAGTGGAAGGGCGAGCGTGGAGACAAGGAAATAAAAATGAAAATGTGAGGGTGAATTTTATGCTGACCAATGATAGTATTGATGTTTTTATGCTTCAAAAGTTACAGGCAAAACAATCAAGATATTTGGAAGCGATGAAAAAAGGAGCAGATGTTTTGGATATTTCGGACATCAGTACACAGGAACTGAAAACCTCGATCATTACGAATCCCGAAACCAGAGCCAATATTGAAATCGAAATCATCAAAAAGAAGATTGAAAGTGAGAAAAATAAATTTCTTGCGGACAGTGCTTTTGTATTAAGAAAATATGAAGATGTTTTGAAGGTAAAAGAGTTGGTTACAAAAGCTGAACATTCTTACAATAGGATTGAAGGTTATTCAAAAAATGGCGATGGAAATTCTCAATATTGGGCAACCCAATTACCATCTTATCAAAAAACAATTGATTTACATAAAGCTCAAGTTCAAGAAGTGATAGAAAATTTAGCTCAGAAAGGAATAGATTTTTCTCAAATTGAATATCAAACCAAAATTACTGAAGATAGGATTGCGGGACTTGATAGAAAGTTGGAGGAGCTTTCGGAGACGCGAGAAAACTTGGTAGCTTTGTATCGATTGGAAAAGGAGAAGCAGCTTGAGGCTAATGAGAATAGGGATTATGTGAGGGAAAGGGGAGAAGAGAATTTTTCTCTTTTTAAAAAAATTCAGCTAAAGGATTTTAAAAATATTTCAGAAAACAAAAATTTAATAAATGAAGAGTGCTTAGTACCGAATATTAGGAAAAGATAAATATTTTAATTATTCCGAAAAACGTCCATCAATAGAAGAAATATTGATGTCGAAGAGTACTGATTCATCTAATTTGATATAAATTCATCTAACCATTATAGTATTTACTTAGTTTTCTCACTAGAGTAGTATTGAATAGGCCTACATCATGTATTAACATTGTATTTTGAATAATTTATTGTGATTTTTACCGAAAATTACTAATCAAAATTATTAGTGAGAATCGCAATAAATTCAGCTCAGATTTCCATAATCTTTTTCTACGAGTTAATTTATTTTAATCTTTCATAATATTTTGATAAATCTAAGAGTCAATGTCTAATAGAAAAGCAAAGAAAGATTCTAATATTGAAAGTTCAAACAAATTTGAACTGGAACCAATCATGAAATTTCAGGAAATACCTTTAGATAAAGCAATCAAAATGTTAAATGAATTCAAAATTACAGTTTCAGAAGAAGAAGCGTCTGAAATTTTGGTCTTTTTACATACATGGGTTAAAATTACAATTAAGGAATTTCTCTCACCTAAAGATTAATTTTGTAATTTAGTAGTTCTAATTTTTTTTAAAATCAAATGAGAATTTTTATTCCGAATTGATTCTGTTTTTTTCCACCTAATAATACATTTATGAAGATTGCTGATTTATACATCAGAGTTTCTACAGACGAACAAGCTGATAAAGGATACTCGCAACGTGATCAGGAAGAGCGTTTGCGCAAACATTGTGCTTCTTCCAGCATTACAGTTGATAAAATTATTTATGAGGATCATTCTGCGAAGACCTTTGAAAGACCACAATGGCAAAAATATTTGTTTGGATTTAGGAGACATAATGCAGGAAAGGAAGTGCGATTATTGTTGTTTACAAAATGGGATAGGTTCAGTCGTAATACAAGTGAAGCTTATCAGATGATTTCCAAACTAAATAGGTTAAACATTTCTCCACAAGCTATTGAACAACCCCTTGATCTTAGGGTACCGGAAAATAAGCTTCTATTAGCAATTTATCTTTCTACTCCAGAAGTTGAAAACGACCGAAGGGCATTAAATGTGACTTATGGCATGCGAAGAGCAATTAAGGAGGGTAGAATGATGGGAACTGCACCATATGGCTACATCAATAAGTGTACTGAAGATGGGCGGAAGTATGTGGCTATCAAGGAACCAGAAGCATCTAATATCATTTGGGCATTTAAAGAGGTTGCCAAAGGACATCTTCCAAGCGCCGTAGTAAGAGAACAAATGAACAAACGTGAAGGTCGAGAGCTTACTCGAAATTCATTTTTGGACGCAATGCGAAACATCGTTTATTCTGGAAATATAATTTTAAAAGCTTACAATGATGAAGAGGAGAAGATTATAAGAGGTAAACACGAGCCTTTAATCTCAGAGGAACTATTTATGAAAGTTCAAAACGTTCTTAGAAGGAAAAGTAATAAGGATATATTTATGCCAGGAGGAAGGATTATTAATGAAGACCGTTATCCGTTAAGAGGACTTTTATTATGCCCTGCATGTGGGAAAAATTTAACAGCAAGTAGTGCGAAAGGACGGTCGAAGCATTACTATTATTATCACTGTTCCACAGCTTGTGGATTTCGTCACAATTCTGAAATTGTGAATGGACTTTTTGAGATAGAACTATCAAAATTTGAATTCATTCCTGCCTTCGAAAAATTACTTACAACTATTCTAGTTAAAAATTTCTCAACGGTGACAGATGGACTTGATGAGGAACGAAAATTAATGACTGAAAGGGTTATAAAAATAGAACAAAAAAATGCTAAGGCAAGAGATTTATATCTTGAAGATAAATTAGATGAAGATGATTTCAGAGAAGTTAAGAAGAAAAATAAGGTCGAACTTGACGAGCTTATATTCAAACTAAACTCACTAAAAGAAACGAAGAAAGAGAATAACATAGAACATAAGCTGGAAGAGGCTTTAAAGGCAGTTACGAACATTTCTGAAAGGTATAAAAAAGCAAATTCAATAGATAAAAGAGCTATAATTGGTTTGATATATCCTGAAAAGTTAACTTTTAACGGAGATGTTTTTCAAACCACTAAAATTAACAGTTTTGTAGAGACTATCTTCTTGATAAAGAAGGAGATAGGAAATAAAAAAAACCGACAAAGAAGTAAAAAAACTTCAAATGTCGGTCATGTGACCTCGACAGGATTCAAACCTGTAACCTTCTGAGCCGTAATCAGATGCGCTATTCAGTTGCGCCACGAGGCCGTTTTTCGGTTTGCAAATATAGTACTTTTTTGCTTCCTTTGGAAAATGAAACCGACTTTTTTCTTATTTCTTTCAGTTTTTTTTCTTTTTTCATGTAAAAAAGAAGCCAAACCACCTAAAAATGACTGGCAAATTATTTCTTCAAACATTCAGTATAAGGAAAATTCCAAGATTTTTAATCTGAAATCAGGAAAATTCAGGTATGAAATTCCGACCGCAAAACTTCCGTTTAAAAGAGTAATGCTGCTTAACGCAAGTTTGGTGGGTTATTTCACAGAATTGGGTTTGGAAGATAAAATCATTGGAATATCAAGCCCGGAATATGTTTATTCTGAAAAAATTCATCAACTGATCAACGAAGGAAGAGTTCAGAATATTGGTAACGAGCAGAAATATGATGTGGAAAAAATCCTTGCTTTAAAGCCTGATGCTGTTTTCACGAATTATATCGCCAGTTTTGATAATACTTATGATTTAATAAAGAAAAACGGTATTGAGATCATTTTTCTGGATGAATATCTGGAACAGAATCCTTTAGAAAAATCAAAATATCTTCTGGTTTTCGGGAAACTGTTAGGAGCCGAAAAAGAAGCGGATTTAAAATTTAATGACATTAGGAATTCATACAGCACATTGAAAACTCTGGCTCTGAGAGCTCAAAAGAAACCGGTTGTTCTCGCCAACGAAATGTACGGAAATCAGTGGTTTCTGCCGGGAGGAAAAACCAATTTAGCTGCATTGATTTCCGATGCTAATGCAAAATATATCAATGCTGATAATACCGAATCGAAAGCTGTTCCCATGAGTTTTGAAGAAGTGTATGCGAAATCCCGGGATGCTGAGTTTTGGGTGAATGTGGGAAATCATCAGGAGAAAAAAGAACTCTTACAGATTAACCCGAATTACGCGAAAATGAACGTTTTCAACAACGGTAAACTGTATACGGTTTCCGGAAAAGAGAAAGCAAAATCCAATGATTACTTCGAAAGCGGCGTGGTGCGCGCAGATCTTATCCTGAAAGATTATATCAAAATCTTCCATCCCGAACTTTTACCCCACTATAATTTAACCTATCTGAAAGAGCTGAAGTAATTAATATTCCTATTTTTGCAAAAAATTATTTACTGTTCATTATTTAGTATTCATCATTTATGTGGAAGAAAATCAAGAAACTTGTTTTTATTTTAATTCTGGCCAATATCATCTTCATTTTCTGGGGGAAATTTTTCAATCCGCCTATCACGCTTACCCAAATCGGCGGTCTGCTGGAGTACGGAAAACTGAAAAGAGATTATATCTCTTACGATGAAATGGGAACCAATGTAAAGAAAGCGGTAATTGCTTCAGAAGATCAGGCCTTTTTTACTCATAACGGTTTCGATTATAAGGCAATTGAAAAAGCGATGAAACACAATGAGCAGGGCAAGAAACTGCGTGGCGGAAGTACCATTTCCCAGCAAACAGCAAAAAATGTGTTTCTTTGGCAGGGCAGAAGCTGGATCCGCAAAGGTTTGGAGGCTGTTTATACTTCTATTATTGAACTGGTGTGGAGCAAAGACATCATCCTTGAACGTTATCTGAATTCCATTGAAATGGGACGCGGCGTTTTTGGCGTAGAAGCAGCTTCCGAATATTATTTCAATAAAAGTTCAAAGGAATTAACCAAAAGTGAAGCAGCGTGGATTGCCACAATTCTCCCGAATCCGAAAAAATACGACCCGAAAAGTCCCTCTCCGTATCTGAACAAAAAGCATAACTGGATTTTGCGTCAGATGAATAACGTAAGTTTGAAATAATTTATCTTTGTAGGGATTATGCCTTTATACAAACGAAATAAGATTGATTTTAACGAAATTCTAACCAAGTATTTCAGTTTTAGAAACGAGACGAAATCCCTCGAACCTCTTTCTGAACTGATGCTTAATCTTCGCAACAGCAATTTTGACGAAATACTTGATTTTCTTAGAAATAACACTGAAATCACTGAAAATTTCGGATATTATATCAAAAATATTTTTGAAGGTAAGCCCTTTAATTTGTCACTCACCGAAGCCAATATTTTATCAGAAAACGCTTTTTTTCCTGAGTTTAAAAAGAGGCTGCTCAACAAGATTCTGCCCGCCGTAGAGAACGAAAATACCGTGTGGTTTTTGGTGGATACCACTTCTGTGAGGCCGATGTCGGATCTTGAATATTTAAAGAATCTTCAGGAAAAACAGCTCGACGAATTTTTCATTTTATTGGGAATTGATGATTTTGTCACGTCCCGAAAAGTAAAGCAGGAACTTCTTTTTTCCATGAATATTCTTGCGTGGCGGGTTATCGGAAACGCGATGGATGTCGAAGTCGTGAACATGGCTCCGGAATACAGAAAATTCGACAATCCTTTTCTCGCCCTTCAAAATGAGCTGGATATTCTGAATGCTAATTTTAAGGAAAATCCTGATTTCACTCTTACTTCCAAAGATGTACATCACAAGCAGATCAAAGTATATCTTCAGCAGTGTCTTGATTTTGTAACGTTGGCTTTCAAAAATTCAGCGAAATACGGAATTTCCGGTAAGATCAATCAGTCGCTTCTGAAGATCAGACAGCAGCTGGAAAGAATGGGCGAAATTCTCAATGTCATGGTGATTGATGATAAGGAAGATGTTTTAGTGAAATCAAAGCAATTATTTTTCAATGTTTTACGGTATAAATCTCACAAAAATAATCTCCGGGATCTTGTGGACGACAGCACTACATTAATGTCGCACCTGATCACCAATCATACCGCGGAAACGGGGGCACATTATATTACATCCACCCGCAGAGATTATTTTAAAATGTTTCTGAAATCGAGTGGAGGAGGAATTATCGTAGGCTGTCTGGTGGTGCTTAAACTTTTTTACGGATCGCTTCCCGGAAGCGATTTTTCCCATGCCATTCTGTATGCCACCAATTATGCGATGGGTTTCATTATGATTTATCTGATGGGGTTTACTCTGGCGACAAAACAACCTGCGATGACGGCTGCTACAATGGCAAAAGTGCTTTCTGAAGGGGAGAACACGAGAAAAAATTATGTGGAATTTGCGCATCTGGTTTCCAAATTATTCCGGTCGCAGTTTATCGCATTTATTGGAAATGTTGTGCTTTCATTTCCCGTTGCGCTTGCACTTATTTATGGTTTAGATGTCCTTTTTCAGCAGAATTTTGCGGTGGATAAAGCTTCAAAACTTTTACAGGATCATGATCCTTTTCATTCGAAAGCTATTCTGCATGCATGTATTGCCGGTTTTTTCCTGTTTGTTTCCGGAATTATCTCCGGAAATGTAGGCAACAGCTCGGTGTTTTATCATATTCCGAAAAGAATTGCTAAAAACCCTTTTCTTAATTACTTTTTGGGAGAAAGAACATCGCAGAATATCTCAAATTATTACGCCAGAAACTGGGCTGGGATTATCTCCAATTTCTGGTTCGGTATTTTCCTCGGAGTTACCGGCCCTATCGGTCTTTTCTTAGGTTTGGATCTCGATATCCGTCACATTACGTTTGCTGCGGGAAATGTTGCTTTAGGCTTTTATGGTAAAGGGTTTATGATTGATTCCTATACATTCTGGATTTCAATCATCACCGTCTTTATCATTGGGTTTTTCAACTTTGCGGTGAGTTTCGGGTTATCGATGATTTTGGCTTTCCGGTCGAGAAAGGTGAATTTCGGAGAGGTGAAAGAAATTTACAGAGAAATTTTCAGGTATTTTATGAGAAACCCACTTCGGTTTTTCTTGCCGATCCGTTCGCGGGCTTTGGATATTCGGGCCAAAGAAATGGTAGATAAAACGGTGGCTACAAAATCAGAAGATCGGTAAAATTTTCTTCCCCGAACTTTTCCTTAAACTTATTCAGAAAGAACGTTTTCCGCATCCTGAAATCGTTTTTCAGCAATGGTGATTTAATCTTGATTTCTAAAATTTTCTTATTTAAATTTACTGATTCAATCTCGCTGAAAAGCGCATCGTTAAGATATTCGTTCAGAAAATCTTTCACTTCAAATGCCAATAATTTTTCTTCGAAACCATAAATTCTGGCAAATGATTTTACGAGTTCGGAGCTTTGAAATTCTCTTTTCTTTTTCATGATTAAATCTCAAAAATTTTCGATTCTTCATTAATTTTTTTTACCACCTTTTCGGTTCTTTCTTTATTGGTGTCGGTAATAAAAATCTGCCCGAAATGTTCCTGATTGACCAGTTCAATCAGTTGCGCAACCCGGGTGTCATCCAGTTTATCAAAAATATCGTCGAGCAGAAGAACCGGAGTTTTGCCCGTGAGTTCTTTAATTCTGTTCATCTGAGACAGTTTCAGCGCAATCAGGAAAGATTTCTGCTGTCCCTGACTTCCGATTTTTTTTATGGAATTTCCGTTCATTTCGAAAAGCAGGTCGTCTTTGTGAATTCCTTTCGACGTATACGTAAGGATGCGGTCTTTTTCAAGGTTTTCAGTTAAAAGCTTCCGGAAAATCTGATCAGGCTGATCAGTTCCGGAACCTTCAAGAAGATGGGACTGGTATACTACGGTTACTTTTTCATTTCCTTTCGAAATTATTTCGTAATAACTCTGGATTAAAGGCAAAATAGAATCCGTAAACTGGCGTCTTTTTTCAAAAATCCTGGTACCGAATTTAATTAAAGGTTCATTGTAAATTTCCAGATTTTCAGCATCGAAATACCTGTTTTTAGCGAAACTTTTCAGAAGAGCGTTTCTTTGCTGGTTGGTTTTCTGGTACTGAATTAAATTAAAAAGATATTCAGCATCAGTCTGGGAAATCATCGCATCAAGAAATCTCCTGCGGCTCTCCCCGGAATCGGAAATTAAGTTGGAATCATAAGGAGAAATGATGACACTTGGCAAAAAACCGATATGATCTGCGATTCTGTCGTAAGATTTATCGTTTTTTTTGATGATTTTCTTCGCGTCTTTTGGCATCTGGATCTTGATAATATTTTCCTTTTCACCATCGAAAATTTCGCCTTCTATTGAGAAAAAGTCCTCATCCGATCTGATGTTGTTGAGATCGGTATTTCCCAGAAAACTTTTGGCAACAGAAAGGTAGTGCAGGGCATCCAGCAAATTGGTTTTTCCAGCACCGTTATTTCCAACAAAACAGTTGATCTGTGGCGAAAAACTGAAAGTTTTCTCCGGATGATTTTTGAAATTAATTAATTGGAGTTTTTGAATGATCATTTTTAAAGTTCAAATATTTCAGAATTCAGTTAAGGCCAAATTTTTAATCACCTTCGTTCTGCTGATTCTGAAAGTTTTACAATATTACCCAAATTTAAAGCTAGTATTGAGGGTAGCAAGCATGAAAAATTTTGTTTGATTTTGCGTTTTTTTTCATTCAAATTTTCCATCACTCAAAATTTCAGTAAAGATAAAAATTTCAGTTCAGAACGCTCTCAAAAATAGGTGCCGATTTAGTTGTCAAAATTGACGAAGTGCGGAATATCGGTAGAAAAAGAATTGAGCGGAAGCATGCTGTTGCGGTAACCGTTGAATTCGTACGCAGGTTTATTGTCAAACGGAACGCTCGGGTAGTAAGCAAAAGAAATCTGAATATTGTTGAAAACCAGATATGGATTATTGATCAGAACACCGATTCCGAATTTCGACTGTGTTTTTGCGCTGAATAATTTCTGGTTATTTTGAGAAAGCCATCCCAAAGCCACAATGCTGTAAGGACTGAAATGAAAATTTTTCCAGGTTTTATCAATGAAGAACTGAGTCTGATAACGCAAAATTAATTTTTTGGTTCCGATGAAATCACCGCTGTATGCAGGAAACTCACTCTGGTCGGAAATATTGATTCGGTCTTTGTAGGTCGTGTTGTACATTTCGCTTCCCCACGCAAAAGTTGGGGAAAAGAAATGTCTGACTTTTCCGTATTTCCAGGGTTGCTGATTTGTAAAATAAGTTCCTTCAAGACGGAATGAATCGCTGTTTTCTGTGGCTTCGTTAAAGAATCTTCCGTATTCGGCTTTGACGGTAAAATATCCCCAGTTGATAAAACTTCCGACCGCTGCAGAAATCCCTGCATAAGGAGTTATTTTGCTGCTTCTTTTGATCACTCCTGAAGTAATGCCGAATGATTTGCCGTAAGGAATGTCTTCGGGAAGATTATATTTAAAAATATTTTTTTCGACAGAAAATTTTCGTTCTATATACGCTGCTGAAGCTAAAAAACTGTTGTAGGTCGCAAAAAAAACATCCTGATCGTTGGGTGGACGGTCTTTGTACTGATAATTTTCAAACCGGCCCAACACTGCAATATTCCGCGAGATTTCACTTCCGTCACCGAAAAATACAGGAAACTGATATCCTCCCCATAAATCCTGACGGTAAACCTTGATCTGAACTTCAGGATAGATATCCGCATTTTCAACCGGCATCGCAACTTTCCGCATAAAATATTCGAAGGTAAAACCGCCTGCCCATCTTGTGAGCGGAGAAAAGAAATCGCGCCTTGCAGAGAAATTTATTCTCTCATTATTCAGGAAATCTTTTTCGCCCGAAATTCCTGCATTGATAAAGCTTCCGAACAGATTGTACGCGGTATAACTTCCGTAGAGATTATTCTGTTTGTCATTAAAATCATTTGCGTACAGAACACTCAATTCATGGCCTAAACCCAGGAGATTTTCTTCAGTAGCGCCGACTCCGAATTTGCTTCCTGAAAAACTCAGTCTCGGTTTGAGACTCCATGAATCGAGAACACTTACCTTGACATCGATAGAATCTTTTGATGAAGGAAGCTCGTTAATGCTTATGTTCACACGGTTCACAAACTGCATGTCCCGTAAAACACGTTCAGATTCGTAGATTTTCTGAGCATTATATTCTTCGCCTTTTTTAAAGAGAAGATAATTGCTGATGGTAGATTTTTTAGAATCGATGTGAACGCGTTCTGCAAGACGGTCGTACCATTTTGGATCTTTGCTTTGATCTGAAATTTTATATCCGAAAGGATCGAAGGTTTCGATTTCGATATTTCTGATAATTTTTCCGTTGTAGGAAGTTTGGGGAAGTTCTTTTGGATTTGATTCTACAGAAACGGAATCTGGTTCCCGCCGGAAAATAAGGCGGTGAAGAAATTTGGTCGATTTTCTTTTATCAGAAAATTCTTCAATTTTATAATATATCAGATCTTTTTTCTCCTGCGCCGAAAGAAAAGATATTGAAGAAAGAATAAAGAAGATTAAAATGAGATATTTGGAACGCAATATTATTTATTTAGTGAAAACTGCATAACAATTAATGAGCCAACTCAGTATGAGAAATACGAAAGGCATCCCACTGCAAACTTCCACCCATAAAGAAAAGTAAGTTTCTTTATTGGTGTTTTCAGAAAAATAAATGAGAATAAAAGTGCAGACACAGGTTAAAAAAAAGGCTACAGAATATGCGTTTTTGAGATAAAATACCGCAGTTATTAAACTGATAAAAATAAATAAATACGCCAGATATTTGGTGTTCTGAACACCGATCAGCCTTGGAAAAGTTACAACTTTGTCGTCTTTCATATCACGGATATCAAAAGGTAAAACCAATGCTGTAATAAAAAAAAGGCTGATGACGAAAATTTCAAAATGAAAATACGGCAATATTAACCAGGAATTGATTAAAGCCCATGTTAATCCCACGTAGAAAACCTTCAACAGCGGTATTTTCCTGATGTGATTATTTAAAAATGAAGAATTGTAAAACAAACCTAAGGTGACAATGATCAGCCATTTCAGCAACCGGATTTCATTATGGTTGAGATAAATTAAAACTGCTGAAAAGATTCCGCAAATGATATTGAATGCAAAAATTTTGGTAAAAAAATGGTGATTCTGATATTTCGTATAAAGATACCCGCTGAAATAAGTGATGAAAATTAAAATTAGTGTAGGGAAGCGGAACAGGTTTTGCTCCAGCATAAAAAATACGGCAAACAGCGTTCCCATAACCGAAACGAAAATTTGGCTGTCAATGACATATTTTTTTACTAAATTTAAAAGCTGCATTGATGCAAATTTAACCAATAAATCGTTTTGCCATCCTATTTAAGATTTAGCACCAACTCTATGAAAAACTTTACCAGGCTTTTTACCCTATTTCTTTTGTTTTCCCTTTTTTCTCCAATTTTCGGGCAGAAAAATTACGATGACCAGTGGAAAAAAGTCACTGAGAATTACAAAACCGGAAAATATAAATCCAATCTTCCCATCATTTTAGAAATCCAGAAACAAGCCATGAAAGACGACAATGCGAATCAGTTAATACGCTCGCTGAAAGCGGAATTCAGTATTGTGAACCAAACCCGGGATGATGAAAACAATGATTCGTCCAGTCAGTTTTTCAAGAAACTTTCCGGTTTCGGTGATCAGCTGAAAGGGGAACAGAAGCTGGTTTATGAGGTTTTGCTGGGTCAGTTTTTTATGGATTATTATCAGAATGAATCCTGGGAAATCAACCAACGGACGAATATCAATAATCAGGATGTTTCCCAAATTGAAACATGGAGTAAACTTGATTTCAAGAACTATTTAACCCAGCATTTTGAAAATTTAAATAAGAAAAAATCTGATTTGCAGAAAATACAGCTGTCGAAATACAAAACTATTTTCGAAGAGACTCAGGATTTGGATTATTTCCCGACTTTATTCGACTGGAATGCCGTTAATGAAACCGAATTTTTGAGAAACGCAGAACTTTTTACTCCAAATGAACTCAAAGCGAACCATCAAAAAATATTGAATATTTATGATGAACTGATTTCCGGGAATTCAGGAAATTCCAAACTCTATTTTCAGCATCAGAAGCTGAACTATAATTGTGAATTCACGAAGTGTAAGGACAGGTTATTGCAGCTTCAGGAACTTGTAAAATCAGATGCAGAAGGCGATTACAAGGTCTTAGTTATTGCTGAGATTATGGATGAACTTACTTCTGAACAGAAATATCAAGAAGCACTTTCATGGGCTGAAACCGCTAAAAAACAATATTCAAAATCGAAGTTTTCAGACAATATTAAAAGCAGGGAAAATCAGATTGTAAATCCTTCGCTGGTGATTAAATACGAAACACACACGCAGGCAAATCTTCCCATTCATCTGGTTGCAGAAGCGAAGAATGTTCATCAGTTTTCATTGAATATTTATGAAGTAAAAGATGATATGACTAATTTTCTGAAATATGTTTCAAATTCCTACGATAAAAATAATTTCACTGCGGTGAAGAAATCTTTAGTACGAAAAGAAACTTTTGAATTACAGGATTTAAAGGATTTTAAAACACACAAAACTTCTCTCGAAATAAAACCGCTTCCTTCAGGAATTTATATGGTGGAATATGTGGTGGAAAACGCTATTCAGGAAAATTTTTACTTTATTGCCACTTCGTCGCGGCTTATTTATGCGAAAAAAGATGAGCGGAAATCCATCGAAGATCAGTTGAAATTAGTGAACCGCGAAAACGGAAAATCCATTTCAAATGAAGGTCTGAAAATCTTTGAATATTCCCGCGGAAAAACCGTCAATTCCTTTAATGCCACTTCGGATCAGTCTGCGAATTTCAAATTTCCGGTCTCCAATGAAAAAGATTATTACCGTTATTATCTCGTGCAGCAGCCGAAAACGAACGATTTTAATCTGATTCAGGTATACGGAAGTAATTATTATCCAGAAAACGAGATCGGAAAACAGAGAGATTTGGCCCAGATATTTTTGGACCGGGCGATTTACAGACCAGGACAAACCGTTTATTTCAAGGTGATCAACACCAAATTGCTGAATGAGAAAGAGTCGGTTGCGGCTGGAGTTTCTCAGAAAATTACACTTCACGACGCAAACGGTGAGGAGATTTCTTCGCAGAATTTCAAAACCAATGACTTCGGTTCCTACAACGGAAGTTTCATTTTGCCCAGCGGAAAACTGAATGGAAGTTTTTCTTTGCAAATCCATGGAAACAATGTTGATTCCTACAAGACATTCCAGGTTGAAGAATATAAAAGACCCAAATTTGAAGTCACTTTCGAACCGATTAAAGACGAATATAAATACGGGCAGACGATCGAAATCAAAGGAAAAGCGATGACTTTCTCCGGAATTCCGCTGAGCAATGCGACGGTCAATTATGAAATAAAAAAACGCAATATCCGCTGGATGTATTTTTACTGGTTTCCCCGCGGAAATGACAATGAAAACTCCATTTTAGGCGATGTGAAAACCAATGAAAAAGGGGAGTTTGTTATAACACTCGACCTGAAAAAAGATGAAACTTTAGACGGAATTCAGATTGATAATTATGAAATTACTGCTTCTGTAACGGACATCAACGGTGAAACGCAGTCGGAGACGGCCAATGTAAAAGTAGCTTCGGTTTCGCATTATATCAAAGCTGATGACGTGAAAGATACTTTTACAGATGAAAATATTAAAATAAAAGTCGAGACCAAAAACTATAACGAACAGAATTTAAAAAAGCCTTACAGCGTAAAACTCTCAAAACTTGTTTCTGGCGAAAGGATTTTCAGAAGCAATTTCGAAAGCGAAATTCAGGATTTACCGAAGTTTTCAAAAACTGAGTTTATTCAGAAATTCCCGCATGATTATTTTTCAAAGGAAGAACAGGAACTTAAGATTGAATCTGTCATTCTGAATGGAGCGCAGCGGAATGAAGAATCTCTTGATTTGGGCAAACTTTCCGCCGGAAAATACAAACTGGAACTTTTCAACATTGAAGGAAAAGACACGATCAAAACGGAAAAAATATTTGAAGTTTTCGATAAGAGATTTTTAACCGATTCTCAAAAGCCTTTCCTAAAAGTCATTCAGCCAAAAACTGAGTTTAAAAGAACTGAAAAAGCGAAAATCTACGTTTATTCCGCCGTTCCGAATGCTTTAGTTAACATTTATATTCAAAATGGAAACGGCGAAACGGTAACCGAACAGAAATCTTTCAAAAACGGCGTTCTGGAATATGAAGTTGCGTTTCCGAAAGATGAAAGCATTGATCAGATCAATGTTCAGTTTCAGTTGGTGGCTTTCAATGATGTCCAGACGCAGTCGGTTAATTTAAAGATTGCTTCGGACAAAAAACCACTGCGAATTGAAACCGTGACGTTCAGAGACAAATTGCAGCCTAATTCCAAAGAAAAATGGACGGTGAAAATTTTAGGCGATGACAAAGAGAAAATCAACGCCGAAGTTCTAGCAAATATGTACGACAAATCTTTAGATCAGTTTGCAGCTAATTTGTACTCGTGGCAAAAACTGTATCAGAAATATTTCCTCATCAATTCTTATGGAATTACTGAATACCTGGCGCAGGAGAACTTCAGCAAAAGGGTACCATATTTAAACCAGAAAACAGTTAATATTCCCGAGTTTAACTGGTTTGATGGCGGCGTTTATGGAAGAGTAGTTCACGACAGTGTAATTGTAGCTTACGGCATTAAGGCGCAGTCTGCAGCAAAAATGGAGTCGGTGGGAAATCCCCCGCCACCGCCTGCTAGAATGGCCACACAAAATGATTCGGCAGTTGTGTCTGCGGTGTCGGGAAAAGTTGCGGGGATTGAAATAAAGGAGGAGCTTGAAAAAATTCCAGTCCGCCAAAACCTAAACGAAACTGCATTTTTCTATCCGAATTTATTGACCGACAAGGACGGAAATGTTACGTTTGAATTTACTTCTCCGGAAGCATTAACCCAGTGGAAACTGATGTTTTTGGCGCATACAAAAGACGCCAGAGCAGCAGTTTTAGAGAAAGAAGTGGTTACCCAGAAAGAATTTTCAGTCACGCCGAATTACCCGAGATTTTTGCGTGAAGGTGACGAGTTGAATTTGCAGTCGAAACTTTCGAGTTTAGTCAATCAAAAACTGAACGGAACGGCGCAACTGCAGATTTTAGATGCATTTACCAATGAAGATATTTCTAGTAAATTCAATGTAAATGAAATGCAGAAAACTTTCAGTCTTACAGAAAACGGAAATTCTGTAGTGAACTGGAAAGTGAAAGTTCCAAACGATGTGTCTTCAATCATCATTAAAGTCGTCGCCAAAGCCGGTAATTTCTCCGATGGTGAACAGAAAGCAATTGCAGTGCTTCCAAACAGAATGTTGGTAACGGATGCAGTTCCAATCTTTGTGAAAGAGGGTCAGACGAAAACTTTTGTACTGGAAAATCTGGTAAAAAATACATCAACTACCGCTACCAATTTCTCCAATACTTTGGAACTCACAACAAATCCGATCTGGGAAATTATGTTTGCTTTGCCAAGTTTGAAAAACGATACGAACAATTCGGCCGATGTGGTTTTCAATAAATGGTTTGCAGATGTTTTGGCTTCCGAAATTTTTAAAGCCAATCCGAAACTGAAAACCGTTTTTGAAGAATATCAAAGCAAAGGTTTACTGAATTCAAATCTGGAGAAAAATCAAGAGTTGAAACAATTATTGTTAGAAGAAACACCATGGGTTTTAGAGTCGAAAAATGAAACCGAACAGATGGAAAAATTAGCCCGTCTTTTCGATGCGAACACAATGCGGAATTCCATCCAGAACGATTGGGCAGAACTGAAAAAACTGCAGAATCCTGACGGCGGTTTCTCGTGGTATCAAGGTTATCCGAGTTCATATTACAACTCGCTTTATATTCTGAAAAACTTAGGAAGAATCAATGCCTGGCTTAAAGGGAATACAGCGGATTATCAAAGTTCTGAACAAAAAGAAATGGTTTCTAAACTGGTGAATTTTGTGGATACGGAAGTGAATAAATACGGCGAAATCGACAAAAAGAATATTGTAAATAATTATGTTTTGGATTATCTCGACACCCGAAATTATTGGGAAAAAGAATATCCGTTGAAAACGAAAGGAACTGCGCTGAAAAATGCCGTAATTTCCAAAGCGAAGACAGAAAAAATTACAGATTTTACGTTCTTTGGTCTGCACCGTTTAGCGATTTTATTTGACAATTACGGATTGAAAGATATTTCAAAAAAATTCCTTACTTATTTAAAAGAGACGGCTACAGAAACCGAAACTCAGGGCGTTTACTGGAAACAGAATCTGAATGATTGGGGTTGGTATTCGTCAAAAACCGTGAACCACGCCGGAGCTTTGGAAGCCTTTAATAAACTCACTCCAAACGACATCAATTTCATTGAGGAAATGAAAATCTGGCTCATTACACAAAAAGAAGTGAATTCCTGGGGAAGTTCGCGCGGAACCGCAGAAGTGATTTTCACCATCCTGAATTCAGGAAAATCCTGGACAAGTTCCGATAGCGATAAAGCCACAATAATTTGGGGCGGAAAAGAGCTCACAAATCCTGACACGAAAGCAACCGGTTATGTGAAATCGACTTTAAAAGAAGAAAAAATCGATAAAAAGCTAGGAACAGTTAGCGTAACAAAACCTGGTCCCGGAATTGTTGAGGGCGGCTTGTTCTGGCAATATTATGAGGATCTGGACAAAATAAAATCTTCCGAAAATTATCTTTCAATAACAAAAGAACTGTATAAAAAAGTGAAAACTGTAAACGGGGAAGAATTGGTGAAAATCAACGAAAATTCACCTTTGAAAGTTGGTGACAAAGTGACGGTAAGAATGATTCTGAATACCGACAGAAATATGGAATTCATCCATTTAAAAGACATGAGAGCGGCAGGTTTTGAACCTCTAAATGTGATTTCCGGTTACGAATGGAAAAACTCGTTAGGCTATTATCAATCGACCAAAGACGCTTCCACGAATTTCTACATTGAATACATGCCGAAAGGAAAATATGTTTTCGAGTACGATTATATCTGTAACGCTTCCGGAACTTTCAGCAACGGAATTACCACTTTGCAGAATTATTACGCGCCGCATATGAACGCGCACACGAAAGGATCGCGCGTCACGATTAGCGAATAACTTATTTATTAATGAATTTTAAAACCGTTTCAGTTTTCTGAAGCGGTTTTTATTTTTTGACAAATGTCAAAGGAAACGTTTTTCTAAGTTCGGAACTTTGTACCCACAAAACAAAGAACAGAAAAAATGAAAAACTTGAATAAAGTATTTTTTGCCGCCATGCTGGGTTTTCCCTTGGTTTTTCAGGCACAGACCGCGCCTGATCTCAGGGAATTGGTAAATGCCGCTCTGAACCGGGATGCCGCGATAGAACAGCAGAATTTGGAGGCGAAATCAATCGGTCTTGACCAGCAAAAACTGAAAGACGTTTTTCTGCCTAAAGTAGAAATCTCCGGTAAGGCAGGATATCTTAATGCAACAGCCGATTTTAATTCCCCTGAACTTGCCGTTCCGGCCATTAAACCTGTTTTTCCGGGAATGGTTTTTCCTGAAGGCGCGCTGGATAATCAGTTTAATTTATCGGGTTTTGATGCTGCTGCAAAAGCGGAAGCTTCCGTTTTGATTTATTCCGGGGGAAAAGTGAAGCATTTAAAACAGGCTTTGGTTGAAAAGAAAAATTCCAATCAGGCGCTTCAGGCAAAATATCAGGATGAAGTCGTTACTCAGGTTTCCAAAGCTTATGATCAGTTTGCTTTGGTTACGGAATCTAAAAAAGTACTGGACGAAAGTAAAAAACGGCTCGACATTAATAAAAAAACCGCCGAAAAAGCACTGGGTTACGGTTTAATTACGCCTTACGATTACAAAAAAATAGAACTGGCGCAGGCAACACTCGATTCTAAAATGGTAGAATATGAAGGAAAAAAAGAATTGCTGATTACGCAGCTTTATCTTTTGACAGGAATTGAAAGGGAGCGAATTGCTTTGATTAACCCGACATTAGAGAAAATTGAATATTTAAATGCAGATCAGTCGGTAGAAAACCGTGCGGAACTGAAGGCGCTTGATTTCGGAATTAAAGCCATTGATGCTAAAATTAAAGCCGAAAAAACATGGTGGATTCCGAAAGTTCAGGCATCGACTTCTGTTTCTTATTTGGGACTTTTCGGTTCGCATATTTCCTCATCTAACGATGTTATTCCCGGAATGGCCAAAAAGCTTGATTCTGATTTAAAGAATACCCAGCTTTTTCCGATGTTCCAGGCCGGAATTGGTTTTAAATGGGATGTTTTCGATGGCAATGAAGGCAAACACGAAATAGAAAAAGCCAAAATAGAAAGAGAAATTCTGGAAAGCAAAAAAACCGATGCAGAAAGAAAACTTCAGCTCAATTTAGCCAACAGCCAAACCAATTATGATATCGCTTTGTCTCAGATTGAACTGAAAGCAAAATCCAGACAAATTGCCAAAAATGCTTTAACTCAGGCGGAAAAAGAATTCAGATATGGTCTGATCAAATCCAGCCAGCTGATTGAAGCAGAAAATGATCTTGAAAATGCAGAACTGGAATATCAGACTGCAGTTTTCAACCAGAGAAGAACCGCTGTAGAACTGATGAAATCTACCCAAAATTTATCCACAGAAAAATTATAATCACAAAAAACAATACCATTACAATGAAAAACTATATTCTAAAATATTTCGCCCTTGCAGGAATAATTGCTCTAACCGCCTGTAAGCAGGAAACTCCTCAAAAACCCCTTGAAGGCAAAACCAAAAAAGAAGTGATCGCTTTCGCACCGAAAGTAACCGGAAGAATTTTAAAAATTTATGTGGAAGAAGGTCAAACGGTGAAAGCAGGTGATACTTTGGCGATGCTTGATGTTCCGGAAGTTTCAGCAAAAATTGCACAGGCAAAAGGAGCCACAGCCGCCGCAACAGCACAGTCGAGACTGGCAAAAAACGGAGCTACCGCAGATCAGCTTAAACAGTTGAAAGCTAAACAAAAAGGTTTGCAGCAACAGTACGAATATGCACAGAAATCCTACAGCAGAGCAAGTAATATGTACAAAGACAGTTTGTTTTCTCCGCAGAATTATGATGAAACGTACGCAAAACTTCAGGGAGCAAAAGCTCAGTATGAAGCCGTAAATGCAGAACTGCACGATGTGGAAAGGGGAACCAGATTAGAAAAAATTGACATGGCACTGGGGCAGGAAAGTCAGGCGAGAGGAGCTTTGCAGGAAGCAAATATTGCCTATTCAGAAAGATACATCATCGCAACAAACGACATGGAAATTGAAACTATCTCATTAAATGTAGGCGAGCTGGCCACCGCAGGTTACGCGTTGTTCAACGGTTATATTCCGGATACCACTTATTTCAGATTTACTATTCCTGAAAGTAAAGTTACTGATTATCAGAAAGGAATGACGGTGAATTTAAAATCAACTCATGGAAACAAGGAATTCGCCGGAAAAATAGTTACTATTAAACAATTGACCAAATATGCAGATATTACCACCGCTTTCCCCGATTATCAGCCGGAAGACGCAGTTTACGAAATTAAAGTAATCCCAACTGACAAAGTGAAGGCGAACGGTTTACTGGTAAATTCAAGTGTGATTTTAAAATAATTCAAAAAATCACAAGACCATGAAACAGATCAAATATCTTTTGAAAAGAGAGTTCCGGTTGTTTTTTACAAACACCACCATGCTTTCGGTTTTCTTCCTTGCGCCGCTTGTTTATGCACTGTTAATCGGTTTTACCTACCAAAGCGGTAAAGTGACGGACATTCCGGTCATCGTTATCGATCAGGACAAAACCCCAATGTCTCAGCAAATGGTGGATATGCTCGAAGACAATAAATCGGTAAAAGTGTTGAATTATCAGGCGGAACCTGCGTCTCTAAAGGATGAAGTCATTAAAACTGAAGCCGGAGCGGTCGTTATTATTCCTGAAAGATTTGAAGCCGGAATTCTGCAGAAAAAATATCCGGAACTGAATGTTTACCTCAATACTTCCAATGTTTTGACGGCGAATTTTGCGTCGAAAGCCATTCAGCTTACGGTTGGAACTTTTTCAGCCGGTGCAGAAATGAAGGCTCTTCAAAAAAAAGGAATGAATGCGGATCAGGCAAAAATTTCATTTGAACCCTTCAAAGCCAATTATATCACGCTTTTCAATACCACAAGCAATTATCTGGTTTTTATGTGGCCTGCTCTGATGGCGGTAGTTTTACAGCAGGTTATTTTATTGGCGATGGCGGTGACGTTTTCCGAAGAATTTAAAAGAGATTCTTTTGTAAAAGATTTCGCGGGCAAACAGAAATACGCGGTTTTGGTCATGGCGATAAAATGTCTTCCGGTCTGGATTTTTTCTAATTTCAACCTGTTGATTTTCTATCTCTGCGGAATGTATTTTAAAATTCCGATGCCGGAAAATATCCCGAATTTCTTTTTTGTGACTGCAATGTTCGTCGTCGCATCAACCAATTTAGGGGTTTTGGTAAGTATTCTGATTCCAAATGCATTGAAAGCGACACAAATTTTAATGATTATCGCTTCGCCGGCATTCATCATCAGTGGTTTTACATGGCCCACTTATGCAATGCCTGTAGTAATCAACAGATTCACTGAAATAATTCCTTTAACACCTTATCTTCAGGCACTGAAAATAATGGTCGTACAGCATGGCTCAGATCATCTCACTCAAAAATATTTCTGGCATCTGTTTATTTTAGGTTGGGTGTTTTTCATTTTAGGTTGGGTCGCACTGAAGATTAAAATTAAAATATTATTCAAAGAATATCATTTATCTGCTGATACCGAAACCGGTATGGCGGATTAAAAAAATATAGTTTTTCATGTTCTTGTGAAGAGCGTTCCCATATTTTTGGGGCGCTCTTTTTTCATTACTTTTGTCTAAATTTTTATTGAATGACCATCATCGAGCACCTTAAGCAACATATAAAACTTGACACCGAAATTGAAAGATTTTTAAAGGACGAATGTGAGTTTAAAGTGTACCAGAAAGGCGAGCTATTAAGCCACCAAAATCAGTATAACAGAACCGTTTTTTTCGTTGAAAAAGGTTTGCTGAGGATGTTTTACTACGAAAACGGAAAAGACATTACCACTAATTTTTATTCAGAAGGAAAACTCACGGCAAATATTGACACCCTTTTTCAGGATCAGCCCACGCGTTACAATATTGAAACCCTTGAAAAGTCAGAAATTGTTACCTGTAATTTTCAAAAACTGGAAGAATTCTGCGCTGTTTCGCTCACTTTTGCCAATTTCAGCAGGTACATTCTGGGAAATCTGATGATTCAGATGTCAAATAGGATTTCTTCGCTCCAGTATATGACTGCGAAAGAAAAATACGCTCAGCTGATGGCGGAAAATCCTGATATCATTTTGCGCGCACCACTTGGAATGATTGCAAGTTATCTCGGTATTTCTCAGGAAACCTTAAGCAGAATAAGAAGCGAAAGATAATTTTTTCAGGTCTTTTTACACCATATTTTCTAAATTCCGTTAACTTTGATTATCTCTAAAAATATATGAAAACCATGCAGAACATTTTCGACGCCAAAGACGCCCAGAATTACATCGACAGAATCAACAGCCTTACTCCGGAAACCCAGCGAAAATGGGGAAAAATGAGCGTAGATCAGGTTCTCGCCCATTTAAATGTGGCTTATGAAACTATTTACGAACAGGAAAAACATCCTAAACCCAATTTTATTGCAGGATTTCTGTTAAAAAATTTCGTGAAATCAAAAACCGTCAATGAGCTTCCCTACAAACAGAATCTTCCGACAGGACCAATGTTTATCATCAAAGGAAATAAAAATTTCGAGGAAGAAAAGAGACGTCTGATCGGTTTTATTCAGAAAACACAACAGCTTGGAAGAGAAGCGTTCGACGGTAAAATGTCGCATTCTTTCGGGAAACTTACTGCCCAGGAATGGAACAATATGCTGGCGAAACACCTTAATCATCATTTGGATCAGTTCGGAGTTTAAGATGAAAATATAGGTAAGCATTAAAACACAAAACACCAATGATGAAAAAGTTTTTACTTTTATGCCTGTTGATTTCAGATTTCGCGTTTTCGCAAATGCCCAATATTGCTGAAGTTTGGCTGAATAAGTCCCAACCTTATATCGGAACCATCGGCAATGAAAAAGAGGAAATTAAAATCAGGGTCAATATTTCTGAGCAGAACCGGAAAAACGATCAGGAGTATTTCGTTTCCGGATATTCTCTGGTGGAAAATAATTATTCCAAATTTGAAGGAAAACTGAAAATCACAAAATACCAGGACGGCCAAAAAAGAAGCACTGTTTTCGGGGAATACGAATTTGCCGAAGAACCGAAAGGAAAACATTCGGGTATCCTGAAGGGCAAATTCGTTTATACCTTTATGTGGAATAAAAAAACGCAGCAAATCGAAAAGCAGTACATCGAATTTATAGGCGACTGGAAAAGCTATGACGGAACTTTAGCCTATAAAACCAACTGGAAAAATTAACTCATCCAATCGCTGAAAAAAGGTTTTTAATAAAATTCTAAATTAATTTCAATTTCAAAAATAAATATAATAATGAATATCGAAATCATTAACTTTGAATCAAAATACCGCGACGATTTCAAAAATCTGAATGTTGAATGGTTGCAGAAATATTTTGTAGTTGAAGAGTTCGACCAGCATCAGCTCGCCAATCCGGAGTCTGAAATCCTCGAAAAAGGTGGAAAAATTTATTTGGCAAAAGCAGGAGATCAAATTGTTGGAACAGCTTCCTTACTGAAAGAACACGATGTTTACGAGCTTGCAAAAATGGCGGTAACCGAAGAGTTTAAAGGTCACGGAATCGGGAATATTCTCATGAGGCACTGTATTGAAGAAGCGAAAAAATTAGGAACAGAGAAAGTGATTTTACTTTCCAACCGAAGTTTAACTCCTGCCATTGAAATGTATAAAAAATTCGGTTTCACTGAAGTTCCGGTAGATGAGGAAACACCTTATGAGAGATGCAACATTAAGATGGAACTTCCTTTGAAATAAATATGGTCAAAAGTAAAACAATATAAAACTAAAAAAATCATGGCACAGGTAAACGCGTACTTAACATTCAACGGCAACTGCGAAGAAGCCTTCAATTTTTACAAATCCGTTTTCGGCGGAGAATTCCCTTACATTGGCCGTTTCGGCGATATGCCTCCTAGTGACGGAAAAGAAGTTTCTGCAGAAGACAAAAACAAAATCATGCATGTCACCCTTCCAATCTCACAGGAAACGGTACTGATGGGTTCTGACACTGGCGGAGAATGGTCGTCCAATTTCAACGCAGGCAATAACATTTCACTTTCCATCAACACCGATTCTAAAGAAGAAGCCGACCGCCTTTTCAACGGACTTTCAGAAGGTGGAACCGTAACAATGCCGCTTGCAGATACTTTCTGGGGTGCCTATTTCGGGATGTGGACAGATAAATTCGGCATCAACTGGATGGTGAACTACGACGATCCAGCGAAAGTTCAGGCACATTAATTTTTTTAGGAGCAAGACATTTCCCGCTTCTCCGAAGACTCGTCCCGCTTTCCGTTACAATCTTTTTTCCGGCGGCCAAGCGCCGCCGAAAAAAAGGATTTCCACTGCAATCGGGGCTAGAAGAAAACCCCGCTTTTCTTCCGGAATCAAGAAAAAAGATTTTATGTCCGAAAATAAAACAAAACCCACAGCAACCAGCGTTGAAGAGTTTATTCTGAGTTCCGACGAAAAGAAACAGAACGACAGTTTCGAACTCGTCAGCATCATGGAAGAACTTTCCGGCGAGAAAGCCACGATGTGGGGACCATCCATCATCGGTTTCGGATCTTACCATTACAAATATGAAAGTGGGCGCGAAGGCGATATGTGCAGAATCGGATTTTCTCCCAGAAAATCAGCGTTCTCTTTATACGTTATGGGTTGCGATTCAGAAAAACAGAATAAGCTGGTGGAGGATTTGGGAAAAATAAAAAAGGGAAACGGCGGATGCATTTATTTCAAAAAACTCGATGAGTTAGATAAAGATGTTCTTAGAAATCTCATCAAAGAATCTTTGAAATCGACCAAAGATAAATGGGGCTAAAATATAATGGTCAGCTAACGTAAATTTAAAATTTATAATATGAGCAAAATAGCATTAGTAACAGGAGCCAGCCGCGGTTTGGGAAAAGATATGGCATTAAGTCTTGCCAAAAAAGGAATTGACGTTATTTTCACCTACCATTCGAAAGCAGATGAAGCAGCCCAAACTGCCCTCGAAATAGAGAAATTGGGACAAAAGACCGCTTTTCTTCAGTTAAGCATGGACAATCAGTCTGGTTTTGAAGATTTCTTTAAGAATGTAGAAAAAGTTCTCAGCGAAAAATTTGGCGGTCAGAAAATCGATTTTCTCATCAACAACGCCGGAATCGGTTTACGCACCATTTTAGGTGAAACTGATGAAAAAACGTTTGATATCCTGATGAACGTCCATGTGAAAAGCCCGTATTTTCTTACCCAAAACATGCTCAAATACATGAATGATGGCGGCGGAATTATCAATATAGGAAGCGGTTTGTCAAGATTTTCAATGGTTGGTAATTCAGTATATGCAAGTTTTAAAGCGGCGATTACTACCATGGCAAAATATTGGGCGATGGAACTTGGGAAAAGACAAATTCGTGTGAATACCGTTGCGCCGGGAGCTATTGAAACGGATTTTGGTGGTGGCACCGTCCGCGACAATAAAGAAATCAATAAACACATTGCCGAAAATACCGCCCTGGGAAGAGTCGGACTTCCCGAAGATATCGGTTCCGTGGTTGCATTTCTCTGCACTGAAGATTCGAAATGGATTAATGGGCAGAGAATTGAAGTATCTGGCGGAATCAATTTATAATAAAAAAACCGCTGATTTATTCAGCAGTTTTTTCTATTTATCTAAGTTTTCTTTTTAAACATTCGGGTTTTCAAGAATCACGGCGTAACCTTGGCCAACACCGATACACATTGTTGCCAATGCATATTTTTTGCCGGTTTTATTCAGTTCTAAAGCCGCAGAATAGGTAATACGCGTTCCGCTCATTCCGAGTGGATGACCGAGTGCAATAGCGCCACCATTCACATTTACTCTTGCATCGTCATTTGCAATTCCAAGTTCTTTTAAACACGCAATACTTTGGGCTGAAAAGGCTTCGTTCAGTTCAATGATATCAATTTGGTCTAAAGTTAGATTGGCTCTTTTCAACGCCAGTTTTGTAGCGTCAACAGGACCGATTCCCATAATTCTGGGTTCAACTCCCACAACGGCAGAACTTACGATTTTTGCCAACGGTTTCAGGCCGTAATTTTTTACCGCATCATCCGAAGCAATGAGAACTGCGGCGGCACCGTCATTTAATCCCGAAGCGTTTCCTGCAGTTACGGTTCCGTTTTCTTTTACGAAGACTGCTTTTAGTTTCCCCAAAACTTCCAAAGTGGAATTAGGTTTGATGAATTCATCTTTATTAATGACAACCGGATCGCCTTTTCTCTGCGGAATTACAATATCAGAAATTTCTTCTGCCAACCTTCCGGATTCCTGTGCTTTCCTGGCTTTTATCTGAGAATTCAATGCAAACTCATCCTGTTCTTCCCGTGATATTTTATAGATTTCGGCTAAGTTTTCTGCGGTTTTTCCCATCGCTTCAACGCCGTACATTTTTTCCATCTGCGGATTGATAAAACGCCATCCGAAGCTGGTGTCGTACATTTTCTGATCAGTTCCAAAAGCACTTTCTGCTTTCGAAATTGCGTATGGTGCTCTCGACATTCCTTCCACACCGCCGGCAATAAAAAGATCTCCTTCGCCGGATTTTATTGCTCTCATCGCCTGTGCAACGGCACTCATTCCTGAAGCGCAAAGCCTGTTTACGGTTTCTCCCGGAATGTTGGTTGGAAGTCCGGCCAAAAGCAAGGCCATTCTTGCAATATTCCTATTGTCTTCGCCGGCCTGATTGGCGCAGCCGATAATCACGTCATCAATTTTATCCAAAGGTAATTCCAGATTTTTGGCGACTAGACTTTTGATCACGGAAGCCATCAAATCATCTGTTCTTACCGGCGCTAAACTTCCTTTGAAACTTCCAATGGCAGAACGTGTTCCGTCGATAATATATGCTTCTTTTTCCATAATTTAATTTTTAGTTTATTTTACTGTTCGGTATTCCAAATCCAGTATTTTTCGGTGCACAAATTTAATCATAAAAGCCGTGGAAACGGTAACCAGCAAACCGATAATACAGCCGATAAACACGGAAACAAATCTTTCCACCGGTGCCATAAAACTCTCATCCGGCCGCTCCATCAAAACGATGATGATAGCAACAATGGCACTTCGCGACACATTCAACAGATTAAACAGTTTGCAGATCAGCGCTGCTGCCGTAATTCCGATCAGAATTTTAAAATACACCTCGATCGGAAGTGAAAATACAATAATTCCTGATAATGCGCCGATAAAATTAGCTTTCACCCGCTCTATTGACAGTCTTTTCGAATCTTTACCTTCCGGGGAAATGACGAGCAGTATAGAAAGCAGTGCCCAAAAAAGATCAAACCCCGGAAAGCTTTTCAAAAGAAAATAGCCAATAGAAAATCCAATGATACACCGAATAATGTAGATTACAATCGGTGAAAAAAGGAAAGCTCTTATTTTATTTGATTTCTGCAATGGTGTGATTTAATCCACCAATTTTTATGAAAGATCTTCAATGAATTTTGCGGCAGTTTTTTCCCGAACTTCTTCTAATGTTGCGCCCGGCATTACCTCAGTTAAAGTAAGTTTTCCGTCAATGTAACTGAAAACTGCAAGGTCAGTAATCACCACATCAACAGATTTTAAAGCTGTTAAAGGTAAATCGCAGACCGGAACAATTTTCGATGTGCCATCTCTTTCGGTATGCATCATTGTGATAATGAGTTTTTTCGCTCCCGAAGCCAAATCCATCGCACCTCCAACGCCTAAAAGCGGTTCGCCGGGAACTGCCCAGTTGGCAAGATTTCCTGCTTCATCCACTTGCAGACCGCCCATCACAGCAGTATCAATATGTCCGCCGCGAATCATCGCGAAAGAATCCGTGCTGTCGAAATAGCTGGTTCCGGGAAGTGCAGTAACTGGGATTTTTCCTGCATTCACCGGATAATCCATTGCGCCTCCGCCATCTTCCGGAACGGGACCAACACCCAACATTCCGTTTTCGGTGTGAAGAATAATACCGTGTTCTTCGGTAATTAAATCAGCTACTAAGGTTGGAATTCCGATGCCAAGATTTACCACTTCGCCTTTCTGAAGCTCAGCCAAAGCACGTTTTGCCATATTCATTCTTTTTTCGGAAACAACTTTTGATTTGCTCACAGAACCGGAACTTCCGAGTTCTTCCAATGTCGTATGCGCCTGAACCAAATAATCGATATAGCAACCTTGCGTATGAATGTTTTCGGCAGCAATTTCGCCAACCGCAACAATCTCTTCCACTTCTGCAATCACGAGATCAGCGGCAGTTGCGAAAGCACGGTTAAAATTCTGTTCCGTCATTCTGTACTGAAGATTTCCTGCAGTATCAGCTTTCCAGGCACGGATAAAGGCTACATTTCCGCGGATTCCAGGAACGAAAACCATTTCTTTTCCGTTGATGATTTTAGTTTCTCTTCCTTTGGCAATTTCGGTTCCGGCAGAAGTTACAGTATAAAAACCGCCGATTCCTGCGCCACCTGCCCGAACAGCTTCTGCAAGCGTTCCCTGCGGGATGAGTTCATATTCTACATCGCCGTTTTGTGCCGCTTTTACCGCTTCAGGGTTGGAAGTGAAAAAGGAGCCGATCATTTTTTTAATCTGTCTGTTTCTTAAAAGCCGGCCACCGCCTAAGCCCGGTTCGCCAACATTATTTCCTATAAAAGTTAGGTTTTTTGTGTCTGTTTCCGCCAAAGCGTGCATCAGGTGAACCGGATTTCCGGTCATCCCGAAACCGCCCTGTAAAAGGGTGTCGCCATCTTTTACGAATGCAGCGGCTTCCTGTGGTGTAATTTGTGGAACGTGTTTCATTTTACTTTTTTTATATTTAATGCAAACTGCATATTTCTTTATTGATTTAAAAACTGAACAACCGCGCTGCTGAATTCAGCTGGTTTTTCGAAGTTGGAAAGATGACAGGTTTCCAGAATGATATGCTCCGCATTCCTGATATTCTTTTGTAGGGAATTGCCGTCTTCAACCGTTGTTACTTCATCGTATTTTCCTGAAATGACGAGGGTAGGAATATTGATTTTGTCGAGTTCATTTCTGAAATCGGCATCGCGGACCATCGCACAGTTGGAAATGTATCCCTGTAACGGCGTCTCAGCGAAATTTTCCAAAATTCCATCCACTTCATTTTTATGATTTTTATTGAAACTTTCCGTAAACCATCTTTCGGCAGTTGCTTCAAGAATGGAAGAAAGTCCATTTTCGGATACGCTTTTGATCCGGCTGTTCCAACCATCAGCAGTACCGATTTTGGCTGCTGTATTGGAGATAATCAGTTTTTTAAGTCTTCCGTCAGCATTTAATGCCAGCCACTGACCGATTAATCCGCCCATTGAAATTCCACAGAAATAAAATTCCTTAATTCCTAAAAATTCAGTGAGCTGTAAAATATCGTTTCCTAAAAGTTCAGCACTATAATCGCCCTCCGTTACTTCACTTTTTCCATGTCCTCGGGTGTCGTAGAACAGAATGTTGAAATATTTTGAAATCTCTTCCCGCTGTTTTTCCCACATCGAAAAGTTGGTTCCCAATGAATTCGAAAATACGAGTGAGTTCTCTTTGCCGTGATCTTCAAAAAGATAATTGATTTCTGTGTTATTTACTTTTGTTAAAGGCATTTATTAAAAATTTATTTGACGGAAGTGAAGAAAACCAAACAAACTCTACATCCTGAAATGAAGAGTCTGCCTGAAGATTAGATTATTTCAAACTGCTATGATGCGAGCGCTCTTGTTCTGTGATTTTCGCCGTTATCATGTATTACTTCTTCTTTTACAATGGTAAAATTGAAATTCGAGTGTGCATAAGCTTCGTCTCCGTAACCGTTGGCAACTGCTTCTTCTGCAGAATGTCTTGTAATTTTAGGTACAAGTTCTTCCTTGGTTGCAAAAGCAAAATCTTCAAAAATTAACGGATCTCCTTCGATATTAATTTGGGTGGTCAGTTTTCTGTAACCTGGTGCTGTAACAAAGAAGTGGATGTGTGCAGGGCGGCTTCCGTGTCTTCCCAAAAGCGTCATCATTTTGTTGGTAGCACTTCCCGGTGGACATGAATATCCCGGTGGAACAACAGTTTTGAACTTATATTTTCCATCAGCACCGATTCTGATGGCTCTTCTTAAATTGTACTCGGACTGGCTTGTATCGAAATAAGAGTACATCCCGTGTTCGTTGCAGTGCCAAACTTCAAGTAAAGCGCCTTCTACAGGATTTCCGTCAACATCTTTTACGGTTCCTTCCATATAGAATCTTTCCAGATTTCGGTTTTCTTCCGGATTATTTTCCAGTTCCGCGTAAGATTCAGTTTCTGGAGAACCCGCAACGTAAAGCGGTCCTTCGATGGTTCTTGGTGTTACGTTGTTTAGTCCGGCCTCTTGATCTTCGTGATCCATCATGTCATCCATGAATTTTTCAATTCCTAATCCGGCGAAAAGTAATCCCCATTCGTTGTTTTGGCCAACCGTTTTCAAATAATCTGCGGCGTGCCACATTTCTTCGGAAGTAATATTAAGGTCAACCATTGCATAAAAAAGGTCTTTCAGAAGACGGTTTGTAATTTCCTTAACTCTTTCATTGCCCTGTCCGGCCTTTTCCTGACTTGTGATTACCGCCAATACGGCATCTATCTGTTCTCTTGTCATCATGATTTTTAAATTTTTTTGAATTGATATTGTTGTTAAATTTTTTAAAGAAGAGTTTCGCGTAAAGCATTCGGGTGTTTGCAGACGCTGGTTACTTTGATCGTCATGTAAGGGAAAAGTGGTAGGGAACTCAGGATTGCGTGAAGCTCGTCCGGACTTTCCACTTCCAGAACGCTGATATTTGAATATCTGCCTGCAACCCGCCACAGATATTTCCATTTCCCGGAATTCTGCCACTTCTGAGAAGTTTCCTGTTCTCTTTCCATGAATGATTTTTTTTTGTCCTCATCCCAGGTTTCCGGAATGTGAACATCCATTTCTACTACGTATACCATGATTATTTTCTTTTGTAATGATTCAGTTTATCTTCGTCGATTTCAATTCCCAAACCGGGACCTTTCGGCACTTCGAGTGTGCAGTCTTTAAACACCATCGGATTGGTGACGATGTCGTCGGTCAAAAGCATAGGTCCAAAAAGTTCGGTTCCCCAACCTAAGTTGGTAAATGTGCTGAAAATGTGCGCCGATGCTACGGAGCCAATGGTTCCTTCGAGCATGGTTCCGCCGTACAAACCGATGTCAGAAGCTTCTGCCATACCTGCGATCTTTGCTGCGTTGTAAAGTCCGCCTGTTTTCATGATTTTGATGGCAAAAACACTTCCGCCACGGATTTTGCAGAGTTTCATTGCGTCTTCGATTGTAGCTACTGCTTCATCAGCCATAATGGGAACGTGGAAATATTCCGTAAGCCGCGCCAGTCCGTCGAAATTTGTTTTCACGATTGGCTGTTCAATTAAATCGATGCCGTTGTCCTGCAGGATTTTAATCCAGATTTTTGCAGTAAATTCACTCCATGCCTGGTTGATATCCACAGTAATTCTGATGTTTTCGCCCAAAGCTTTTTTAATGGCTACTACATGCGCCACATCTTTTTTGGGTTCGTTACTTCCTATTTTTAATTTAAAAGTATCGTGACGGTTAATTTCAATCAGGTGTTTAGCTTCTTCAATGTCTTTTTCGGTATTTCCGCTGGCCAAAGTCCACAAAACCGGAAGTTTGGTGTTGATAGAACCTCCGAAAAGTTCAGCGACACAAACGCCGAGACGTTTTCCCTGTGCATCGAGTAAAGCGGTTTCAATGCCGGCTTTTGTGAAGGTATTTCCTTTTACATTCCGGTTGATTTCGTGCATCAATACATTAATATTGGTAGCATCTTTTCCGGTTAATAATGGTGAAATATATTGATCAACCGTTAGTTTCATGGATTCCGGAGATTCCGGCCCATAGGTCATTCCACCGATGGTTGTTGATTCTCCCCAACCAATAATACCGTCTGTGGAAGTGATTTTAATAATCACCATAGTCTGCTTCATCATCGTCGCCATTGAAAGTTTGTGCGGACGGATGGTAGGTAAATCTATAATTGAGGCTTCAACACTCAGAATTGCTGGATTTTTTTCCATTAATATTCGTGTGATATTGAGTTAAACATCTGTTAATGAATCTGTAAACCGAAGTTACCAATATCTGAAATGATGGAATAGGATTTTTTCAGTAATTAATAGGATTTCTTATAAATAACTGAAGCAATGGGCTGTTGAGCTAAGAATGTTACGCTAAAGAGACGTGTATTTAATTGAAGTTGGAACGGTACTGTTTTGGGGTCTGTCCGGTTTTCTGTTTGAAAAGTCTCGCAAAATAACTGGGATCATCAATATCGAACTGATAGGAAACTTCAGAAATGCTGAATTCAGGGTTTTTTAAAGTAGATTTAATATTGAGGATGAGGAAATCAAGAATGACTTCCTTTGGTGATTTCCCAGAAATAGCTTTGCAGATCTGGCTGAGTGTTGCAACCGAAATCCCAAGTTCGGAGGCGTAATCTTCAACTCTCTTTTTGATGGAATTGTTCTCCTGAACCAGCTTCTTGAAATTCCGGAAAACCGTTCTTTCATTTTGGTTCAGCGTATGGATCACCGTTTGGTTGGAGTGGTTGATGCGGTAAAGCCTTAGCAGCAACATCCCGACAAGGTACTGAAGCGCCAGATCTTTTCCCGGAAGAAGGTTGTGGTACTCAAAAACACATTTGTGAATGGTGTTGTAGGCGTCTTCAACTAATTGGTTTTTCTGGCTTATTTCTGTGATGCTGATGGTGTCGAGCTCATAAATCACTTCCACATCAAACTTCAGCATCTGTTCCACAGCATTTGCGGAAAGGGAGATCAAATATCCTTTAGATCCGGGTTCAAACTCAAGACCATGAAAAACCGACTGCGGAATCGTGATGATGGAAGGTTTATCCACTGCAAAATGTTCGTTGTTTGCCAAAAGTTCCACCTTTCCTTTTTCGAGGACGAAGATTTGAAACAGATTGCGGTGCGCATGGGATTTTACGGAATACCCAATTCGGGAAAACATGTCATCAAGAGAAACGATGTTGATGATTTCGCGTACCAGTTTGATGTGGTTTTCACCAAAAATTCCGTTATAATAAACCTTCTGAGCCATTTCCTAAAATTACAAAAAATTAGGAATATGAAAATGATTTTCACTGAAAACTCTTTTCATCGCTATTTGATAAATTCGATCAAAGGGGTAATAAACCTTTCAAAAACTTCAATATGTGGCGAATGTCCCACATTTTCCAGTTCCACGAGTTTCGAACCTTTGATTTTTTTCTGGGTTTCTTTTCCTAAATTCTGATAAAGTCCCATTAATGGCTGCAGTTCTTTAGGTGCCTTTGCCTTTCCGATGGCAGTTCTGTCGCGGGTTCCGATAATAAGAAGGGTAGGCGTTTTTATTTTTTCAAAATCATAAACAACAGGCTGTGTGTAAATCATATCTGAAGTTAAAGCAGCATTCCAGGCGGTAATGGGGAAATCCTTGGAAACTGTCCAGCCGGCCAAAAGATTCAGCCATTTGTCATATTCGGGTTTCCATTTACCGTCGTAATAAAATTTGAGCTGATAATCTTTGTAAGAATCATAAGTGTTTTTAAGTTCAGCAGCATATTGTTTATCGATATTCTGGTAAGTTGAAAAATTGCGGTAATCTTCTAATCCGATTGGATTTTCAAGAATCAGTTTTTCTACATTTTCAGGATACATCACCGCCATTTTCGTTGCAAGCATTCCGCCCATGGAATGACCGAGAACGATGAATCTGTCAATTTGTAGATCTTCTAAAATCGATTTGGTATTTTCGGCCAACTGCTGAAAACTGAACTGATACTGTTTCGGTTTTGAAGATTTTCCGAAACCGATCTGATCGGGCATAATAACTCTGAAACCTTCTTTCTGAAGCTCTTTTGCAGTCTGTTCAAAATAATATCCGTTGAAATTTTTACCGTGCAGCAATACAATTGTTTTTCCGTTAGGTTTTGCAGGTTTCACATCCATGAAAGCCATTTTCAACTGCTGTCCCTGGTTTTTCAGCTCTTTAAACTGAACCGGAAAAGGATATTTGACCGTAGATAATTCAGCATCTAAAGGTTCTAATTTTGCAAGGTTTTGTGATTTACACGCGATGCCCAGCAACAGGGAAAAGAGTAGGATTAATAACTTCTGAGATTTCATTCTTTCATTTTAGATTTCCTCAAAATTACGAAAATAAAAAAAGAGCCGTTACCGACTCTTTCTATTCTGATATTATTTGTAGGATTCCCACCATCTTTCGTACACTTTCGCATCATCTTCCCAGTTTACTTTTTCGCCAATTTTTGGAGTAATGATCCTTGCGTTTTCAGTGTTCAGTTCCATCATTTTCTTCAGCGGTTCGTCCCAAGCATGAACGGAGAGCGCAAATTTAGAATTATGAACCGGAATCATTCTTTTGGCATTGAGTTCTTTCATGGCTTTGATGTTTTCGCCCGGCATAAAGTGAATGTATCGCCAGTCTTTGTTGTACTGTCCGTTTTCGAGGATAGCTAAATCGAAACTGCCGAATTTATCGCCAATTTTTTTGAAATGGTCATCATAACCGCTGTCGCCACCGATATAAATTCTCTGTTTCGGGGTTTCAAAAACGAAACTTGCCCAAATCGCCTGATCGCGCTTTAAACCACGACCGGAAAAATGTCTTGCTGCTTCACAATATACTTTAAAACCGTTTCCTAAATCTGAACTTTCGCCCCAGTCCAGTTCGATGATTTTATTGGGATCATAATTCCAGTATTCCAGATGTTCGCCGGTTCCGAGACCTGTAATCACTTTTTTCACTTTTGGATTGAGCTTTTTCACGGTTTCATAATCCAAATGATCCCAGTGATCGTGGGAAATAATTAAATAATCAAGCTCCGGAATATCATCGGTGGTATACAAATCTGCTCCTTCAAAAGCTTTGGTTGTAAAAGTAAAAGGCGAAGCATTTCCGCTGAAAACCGGATCAACGAGGATCTTTTTACCGTCAATCTGCATAAAATAGGAAGAATGTCCCATCCAGATATACACGTTTTCATTCGGATTCAGATTTTTTAAATCCGTTTTGCTGAAGTTGAATTTCTGTTTTGGCCTCAGGTTTTCCTTTTTCCCGAACAGAAAGCGGAACATCACTTCCGGCATCGACGTGTCTTCCGCAAGTTGTGGGGTATGATTCAGGTTGTTGAACTTTCCGTTTTCGTAATGCGGCGATTTCTGAATTCTTTCCAGACGTTTTCCTGAAGGTGCTTTCCCGAATTTAGGGTGTTTCATAATCAGGAAAGTTGCTGCCACTAAAACGGCGATCAACAGGAGGGATGCTATCATGAGTTTCTTTAAAATAATCATTATTGTTAAATACTGCTTTTATTCACTGTTAAAGTAGGACGTTTGGCCAGAGATTTTACTTTAAAAATGCTGACAAATGTAATTGAAATTTAAGAAGTGAGTAAAATCAGTGTCAATGATTTTATCTTTCATTAATATTTGATTAACTTTAGTACAACCAAAAAATCTAATATTATGCACGAAAATGTAGTAGTTAAACAAAGAGTTAACGCGCCCGTAGAGAAGGTTTGGAACGCTTTGACCGATAAAGCGAAAATGAAAGAGTGGTATTTTGATATCCCCGATTTTGAATTGGGCATTCATAACGAGTTCAATTTTTTTGAACCCGGCGGTGAAAACAAATATCACCATCACGGAGAGATTCTGGAAGTGATTCCTAACGAAAAATTCAAGCACACCTGGTCTTATCCGGAATTTTCAAAAGATAAAACCATTGTAAAATGGAAGCTTGAAGAAGACGGCGACGGCACCTTGATTACGTTAACGCATAAAGGCTTGGAGAACTTCAGCCACCTTGGAAAAGATTTTCAGAAAGAAAGCTTCACGAATGGATGGAACGAAATTTTAGGAAAGAGTTTAAAAGAATATATTGAAAAATAGAAGATATTGAAAAACACGCTGCGAGGCGTGTTTTTTTTGTGTTCGTTTTATTGATGAAATCCGGAAACCTTTCGAAAGATTAACAACCAGGGATTCTAGCCCCGACCGAACGGCATGTTTGAGCTCTCCTGTGCCTGCAAGGGCGCAGGAAGCGAGTAGTGAGGGCGGGACGGGTTTTCGGAAGAAACCGCACCTGTGTTGCTCCTAATTGTTATTGTTTTGCAGGCAACTGCGATCTGTTCTGAACTTTTTTGTAAGTATAAGCACTCATCATAATACTGAATTCGTACAGCAACAGCAACGGGAAAGCGGCCATCAGCATACTCAAAACATCGGCAGGAGTGATGACGGCTGCAACCACCATAATGAGAACGATCGCGTGACGGCGGTAGGTTTTCATGAATTTTGGGGTTAAAATCCCAATCGAGGTGAGGAAATAAACAATCACAGGGAAAAGGAAAACCGTGCCCATTCCCAACACAACCTGCATGAATAAAGTCGTATAATCGCTGAGATCAAAAAGTTGGGTGATGGAATCTGAGATTTTAAACAGCAAACCGAAATTAATCGCAAAAGGTAAAATGAGGAAATAACCACATAAAATTCCCAAAAGGAAAAGAATCCAAACGAAATTAATAAGGAAAACAGAGTTTTTGCGTTCGTTCGGGTGAAGCGCCGGAGAAATGAAACGCCAAAGCTCAATAATGATATAAGGAAATGCCACTACGATTCCGCCAAAAATGGAAACCGACATCATCACATTAAACTGCTGGAAAAGTTTCTTCTGCTGCACCGCAAAATGATCAGGAAGCACAATGCTGTCGTGACCGAGGAATTCGCGGGAAAAATGGTTCACTACACGGAAGGTGAAGAAATCGTTTCTTGTAGGTCCGAAAAAAACATGATCCATGATCCAGTTTACATTGAAACCTACAAGGAGTGCACCCACAATAACTGCAATGATAGAGCGGATTAAGTGTCCTCTCAATTCGCCGATGTGTCCCCAAAATGACATGTCTTTTCTTTCGCCCATTTTAAAAATTCAAGATTCAAAATTCAAGATTGCGAAATTACAGAATTATTGGTGAAAATATCTGAAGCCGCATCAAATTATTTCTTGGCAAAATACCAGACCTTGATTTTTTCGCGCAATGAAAAGCCCAGTTTTTCGTAAACAGATATTGCCCGGATATTTTTTTCGTCAACATGAAGGAAAGGAATTTTTCCTTTTTCAAGAATTTGGTTGGCCACAAAAGCAACGAGCTGCCGCGCAAAACCAAAATCTTCAAACGCTTTGTGCGTCACCACGGCACTCACTTCGCAGAAATCGTCCATCTGAAAACGTTCTCCCGTCACCGCCACTAATTTTTCATCTCTGAAAATTCCATAATAATTTCCTAAAAGTGAAGTGTTTTTTCTGAAAAATCCGGGGTAAAATTCCTGCACAAGATCGTATAGTTCATTCTCAAATTTACCATTCAGATGAACAATTTCTTCGCTGTTTTTCTGCATAATCTTGTCAAGACAGATCATTTGGTTACAGATGATTTCTGCTTTTAAATGCAGGTTTTCCGAAAAATGAGGTTTGTTGCCGAGAATAAAGAACTCACTGCATAATTCCGAATATTTTTCCAGCTCTTCCGACGAATTTTCCAAACTTGAGAAACCGCCGAACGGATTGGTTGCAGGTTGATAAATTTTTAGATTTCCATAGTCCTGACAAAAATTCCGGTGGGTTTCCGATAGCGAATGAAATACAGGATTGTTGAGTTTTTCGAAGTTCATAGCGATCTCTGGAATTTTGAACTGAGTTCTGATTTCTTTTTAATTAATACCTTCGTCCAGAAGCCTGTGGATATCGATGATTCCAAAATATTTGCCGTTTTCGGTAACAATCAGCTGACCGATATTTTTGTCTTTAAGGATTTGCATCGCTTCTTTTGCCAACGCATTTTTATCGATGCTTTTCGGGTTGCTGCTCATAATGTCTTTCGCCAGAATCTTCGAAACATCCTGTTCGCTCATCAGCATTCTGCGCAAATCTCCGTCGGTTATTACACCAATAATCTGTTCGTTATCGGTCACCACTGTAATTCCGTGGGACGAAGCGCTTATCGAAATAATAATTTCCCGAATGTTGGAATTGGGTGAAACCTGAGGTTTTTGGGAAGAAAGAAACTGTTCTACTTTCGCAGTAAGGTTTTTTCCTAAACTTCCTCCCGGATGGAATTTCGCAAAATCGTTTTCCCTGAAACCGTTCAGTTCCATCAGACAAACTGCCAAGGCATCTCCCAACGCCATTTGAACGGTGGTTGAACTTGTCGGTGCGAGTTTAATAGGACAAGCTTCTTTTTCTACAGACGTATCTAGCACAACAGCAGAAAATTCAGCCAATTTGGAGTTAAGATTACCGGTCATTCCGATTAAGGCGGAAGAATAATCATTCAGAAAGGGAAGGAGATTTACAATTTCCGGAGAATTGCCTGAGTTGGAAATGCAAAGCACAACATCGGTTTTCTGTATAACGCCCAAATCTCCATGAATTGCTTCTGAAGCATGCAGAAACTGCGAAGGAGTTCCAGTGGAATTCAGCGTGGCAACAATTTTATTTCCTACATGCGCCGATTTTCCTATTCCGACAATGATGAGTTTTCCTTTGGCGGAATTAATGATTTCTACAGCTTTCAGAAAGTTTTCGTCAAGCCGGTTTTTCAGGCTTTCGAGTTCTGATATTTCAATGGAAAGAGCGTTTTGGGCTGTCTGAAGAATTTCGGGATGAGTCATTTTATTGGTTTGAAAATGAAAAATTTACTCCTTTAATATACGGAAATATTTTTATTATATTTCTATGAAATTTAGGGTGCAATATTTTTATTTTGATTTTTATTTTCTAACTTTGGGTAATATGCAAATTTAGCAAACATATTTAGATGAAACGCCAATGACCAATAATTTTGGAATTAAATGCAAGTGATTGTCGGCGCTGCATCTGTTGCTATAAAACTGAAAATTACAGATGAAAACAAATACCGCCGATTTATCGAAGGAACTCAAAAAATATTTCGGCTTCTCAACGTTTAAAGGTCAGCAGGAAGAAATTATTAAAAA
Organism: Bacteroidota bacterium; assembly: GCA_018902795.1. Lineage (GTDB taxonomy): Bacteria > Bacteroidota > Bacteroidia > Flavobacteriales > Weeksellaceae > Kaistella. The sequence goes on from JAHIQD010000011.1 coordinate 55,995, forward strand.
TTTACTCGAAGGTAAAGATATTTTTGTTTTAATGCCCACCGGTGGCGGAAAATCTCTTTGTTATCAGCTTCCCGCGCTCATTTCGGAAGGAACTGCAATCGTGGTTTCGCCTCTTATTGCTTTGATGAAAAACCAGGTGGATGCCGTGAACGGGCTTTCATCTGATGAAGGTGTTGCCCACGTTTTAAATTCTTCACTGAATAAAACGCAGACTAAACAGGTTTTTGATGATATAAAGGCCGGGAAGACCAAACTGTTATACGTGGCTCCAGAATCTTTAATTAAGGAAGAATATCTTGAATTTCTTAGGGAGGTCACCATTTCTTTCGTAGCCATCGATGAAGCGCACTGTATCTCCGAATGGGGACATGATTTCCGCCCCGAATACCGAAACCTTAAACTGATTATTGACAAAATTGCCGATGTTCCCGTGATTGCCTTAACAGCGACCGCAACACCGAAAGTTCAGGATGACATTCAGAAAACACTTGGAATGTCCAAAGCGCTGGTTTTTAAAGAGAGTTTCAACCGCCCGAATCTTTTTTATGAAGTAAGACCGAAAGTGAATATTGACAGGGAAATTGTAAAATTCATCAATCAGCATAAAGGAAAATCCGGGATTGTATATTGTTTGAGCCGGAGAAAAGTGGAAGAATTTGCCCAACTTCTTCAGGTAAACGGCATCAACGCGCTTCCTTATCATGCCGGTTTAGACCAAAAAACCAGGGTGATGAATCAGGATAAATTCCTTATGGAAGACGCTGATGTGATCGTCGCAACCATTGCATTCGGGATGGGAATTGATAAGCCTGATGTAAGATTTGTGATTCATTATGACATTCCGAAATCGTTGGAAAGTTATTATCAGGAAACCGGTAGAGCGGGAAGAGACGGCGGTGAAGGAATTTGCTTGGCTTTCTATGACCCGAAAGATATTGAAAAATTAGAGAAATTTCTAGCTCAGAAACCTGTTTCCGAAAGAGAAATCGGTCTTCAGCTATTAAATGAAGTGGTTGGTTATGCCGAAACCTCGATGAGCAGAAGACAGTATATTCTGTATTATTTCGGGGAACAGTTTGATCCGGTCAACGGCGACGGTGCACAGATGTGTGATAATTCTGTCAATCCGCCGAAACTGAAAGATGCAACAAAAGAACTGAAATTGGTTCTGACTTTAGTAAAAGAACTGGAGGAAAAATTTAAAACAAAAGATTTAATTTCGGTCATTGTTGGGAAGGAAAATCCCGTTACAAAATCTTATAAACTCGAAACTACAAAACACTTCGGAATCGGAAGAAATGAAGAAGAAAATTTCTGGAAATCGATTATCCGTCAGGCGACCGTTCAGGATTTTCTGCAAAAGGATATCGAAACTTATGGTGTTTTAAAAGTCACCGAAAAAGGGCTGAAAGTGATTGCAGGGAAAGACAAAAGTCCTTTCCTTATCGCAGAAGACCGAGAATATGATTTGGCACAGACGAAAGCAGATTCCGATCAGGTTCAGGTTCAGCAAAGCAGTGGATTGGACGAAAATCTGTTCAATCAGTTAAAAGAATTACGCAAAACGGTCGCTAAAAAACAGGGCATTCCGCCTTACACCGTTTTTATGGATCCCAGTTTGGAAGATATGACCGTGCAGTATCCGATCAGCATTGAAGAAATTGGAAAAATTTACGGAGTTGGAGATGGAAAAGCCAAGAAATTCGGGAAAGAATTTGCTGACTACATCAAAAAATATGTAGAGGAAAACAACATCGAAAGAACTCAGGATATGGTGCTGAAACAGGTTGCGAATAAATCGAGCCATAAAGTTTTCATCATTCAGAGTACTGACAAAAAAATTGATCTGGAAGACATTGCTAAAGCCAAAAATCTTTCGATGGAAGATTTGTTGAAGGAAATGGAACGGATTGTTTATCAGGGAACCAAGTTGAATATTGACTATTATATCGACGAAAATTTTGATGAAGATATTGTAGAAGAATTTATGGAATTTATGGGCGAAAGCGAAAGCGACAGCATGAAAGTACTTCTATCCGAATTCGGTGATGATTTGAGCGATGAAGAGGTGAGAATGCTGAGGATCAAGTTTATCTCAGATGTAGCAAATTAAAATTTTTAACAAATGCACGAAAAAAGCTTACATCAAAAACAGGAAATCCTCAATTGGCTTTTGTCTCTGGAGGATGAAGTGATGATCAGTAAGATCGATGAGTTCCGTAAAGAAATGTTATCGCATCATATCGTAAGTGAGTCTCAAACTGAATTTAATGTAAAAGATGATTTTGATGAAAGGTTTGCCAAAGGTATTCCGCATGAGGAAATGAAAAAGAGAACTGCGGAATACATCAACAGTTTACCATAGAAAAAATAATCGTTTATCAACCTTTTTTTGAAATGATTATTAATAAGTTGATTGATGTTTTATTTGAATATGAGTATTTTGGCTATCGAAGTTCAGCGGTTTCCTACACCGATAAAATTTATGCTTTTATTGCAGAAAATATCGACAAACCAATTGTTAGATTCACGCCCCCTTCCCATCAAAAATACGGTAAAAAATATCTGAAATATAAAGCCAATCCACAAACAACCTGGTATATTTTCTTTGATCAAAAGGAGGGGAAATATCTCGTCAATCATATTCTGAACAATCATTCCAAAGATTTTCCTGAATTGTTGTAGATTTGGTTAAGTAACATTATAAGGCTTTTTCAATTCATTAAAAACAGCAAAACTTTGGTAGAAAGTCGGAAAAAAATCTCCATCATATTCATCCTTCCCGATTTGGAAACAGGCGGTGCAGAACGCATTGTCACTACTATTGCTAATCATTTGCCAAGAGAAAAATTTGAGCCGAAAATTTTGCTGTTAAGGAAAGAAGGTGGTTATCTGGAGTTTCTGAATGATGATGTGGAAATTATTGATATCAAAACTCCCAGAATCCGGCATTCTTTAAAACCGATTTTACTCGAAATCAAAAGAAGAAAACCGGATATTGTTTTCAGTGGTTTTGGCGAAATAAATGCCTATCTTTCTTTATTTATCAGATTTTTTCCGAAAACTAAATTCATTGCAAGAGAAACCAATGTCGTTTCCAAACATGTCACACGAAAGGAAATCCGTTTTTTCTACAAATTTTACAACAATTATCACCGCATTATCTGTCAGAGTGATGATATGCAGCATGATTTAATTGAGAATTTCAATATTAAAAAAGAAAAAATCAGTAAAATCAACAATCCTGTAGATTTTGATTTTATTGAAGAAAAATTGAACATTTCAGAAAAACCTGAAAGTTTTAAGATCTGTTTTAAAAATGTAGTTGCCATCGGGAATTTGTCTTCCAGAAAAGGTTTCGACAATTTACTGAAAGTTTTCAGCCACTTAAAAGATGAGAAAATTCAACTTCATATTTTGGGCGACGGAAGAGATAAAGAGCTGTTGCTTCAGATGAAAGCTGATCTCCATCTCGAAAATGTAATTTTCCATGGACAGCAGAAAAATCCTTATCAGTTTTTGAAATTTGCCGATTTATTCATTCTTTCCTCCCGATATGAAGGTTTCCCGAATGTTTTGTTGGAAGCAGGTGCGTGCGGAACTTATTCTTTGGCAAACAGATGCCCCGGCGGAATTTCTGAGATTATTCAACCTGATGTCAATGGAGAGATTGCTGATATCGAAAATCATCATCAGTTTGCGGAAAAAATACTTGAGGTCTTAAAAAAGGATCATAATAAAGATTCCATTAAAAATTCTATCAAATTGCGCTTCTCTAAAGAGTTGATTCTTACCAAATATGAGAATTTGTTTCTTAAAATTTTCAAAATGTAAACTAGCAGCCTTGGTAGGGATTATAGTGAAATGATTGTTTGTATTTTAATTTAAGATTAATTTTTTATTATGATTTCGGTCATATTAATTAACATTAATTGTAAACTTTTTTAGTTTATTAAAAAGTTATAAACTTGATAATCAATCTTATAGATAAATAAATTTGTAAACTTTTTGTATTTCAGATAAACTGTTGTATTTTTAAAATCAACAAAATATACAACTATGGAAGCTGGAGTATCCGCAAAAAAAAGTAAAACATTTACTTACGAAGATGCATATCAATCAACCTTAAAATATTTTGATGGTGATGATCTCGCCGCAAAAGTGTGGGTAAGTAAATACGCGCTGAAAGATTCAGACGGAAATATCTACGAACAGACTCCCGACGATATGCACCGTAGGATTTCTTCGGAAGTAGCAAGAATCGAAGCAAAATATCCCAATCCGCTTTCTGAACAGGAAATTTTCGATCTCATTAAAAATTTTAAATATATTATTCCACAGGGAAGTCCGATGACTGGAATTGGTAACAGTTTTCAGATTGCATCGCTTTCCAACTGTTTTGTCATTGGCAGCGGAACCCAGAGTGATTCCTACGGAAGCATCATGAAAATTGATGAAGAGCAGGTACAGCTGATGAAAAGACGTGGCGGTGTTGGTCATGATTTGTCACACATCCGCCCGAAAGGTTCGGCAGTGAAAAATTCCGCGCTTACTTCTACCGGTTTAGTTCCGTTTATGGAAAGATATTCCAATTCCACGCGGGAAGTTGCTCAGGATGGAAGAAGAGGCGCACTGATGCTTTCTGTTTCCATTAATCATCCGGATTCTGAAGATTTCGTGAATGCCAAGCTGGAGCAGGGAAAAATTACAGGCGCCAATATTTCGGTAAGGATTGATGATGAATTCATGAAAGCGGTTGTTGGAAAAGAAGATTATATTCAGAAATATCCACTCCATAGCGACCATCCGAAGTTTCAGAAGAAAATAAAAGCAACAGATTTATGGGATAAAATCATTCATAATGCCTGGAAATCCGCAGAACCGGGAATTCTTTTCTGGGACACGATTATCCGCGAATCTTTACCCGACTGTTATGCGGATTTGGGTTACGAAACGGTTTCTACCAATCCGTGCGGAGAAATTCCGTTGTGTCCGTATGATTCATGCAGGCTTTTGGCGGTAAATCTCTTTTCTTACGTCGAAAATCCGTTTACAAAAAAAGCACAATTCAATTTTGAACTTTTTAAAAAACACGTCGGTTATGCCCAAAGAATGATGGATGATATCATCGATCTGGAAATGGAGAAAATTGATGCGATTCTTCTTAAAATAGAATCCGATCCGGAAGGAAACGAAATTAAAGCTACTGAAAAAAATCTCTGGACAAAAATTCGCGAGAAAACCATTGAAGGCAGACGAACAGGTGTTGGAATTACGGCGGAAGGTGATATGTTGGCCGCTTTAAATATTCAATACGGAAGCAAAGAAGGCAACGAGTTTTCTACTTTAGTTCATAAAACTTTAGCACTTGCAGCCTACCGTTCTTCAGTAGATATGGCGAAGGAAAGAGGAGCTTTTGGGATTTATGATGCGAAAAGGGAAGCTAAAAATCCTTTCATTCTAAGGATAAAAGAAGCTGATCCTGATTTATATAAAGACTTAAAGGAATTCGGCAGAAGAAATATTGCTTTGCTTACGATTGCGCCCACAGGAAGCACTTCGCTGATGTCGCAAACCACATCGGGCATTGAACCAGTTTTTCTTCCTGTTTACAAAAGACGGAGAAAAGTAAATCCTAATGATAAAGACGTCCGGGTTGATTTTGTGGATGAAGTAGGGGATTCCTGGGAAGAATATCTGGTTTTCCATCACCGTTTCAAGCAATGGATGGAAGTGAACGGAATGGATACCGACAAAAAATATACTCAGGAAGAAATCAATAACATCATTGAAGTTTCGCCGTATTACAAAGCCACTTCCAATGATGTAGACTGGCTGAGCAAGGTGGAAATGCAGGGCGCCATTCAGAAATGGGTGGATCATTCCATTTCGGTGACTATTAATATTCCGAATGATGCGACAGAAGAACTGGTAAATCAGCTGTATATCAAAGCCTGGGAAGTTGGTTGCAAAGGCGTTACTGTTTATCGCGACGGTTCACGTTCCGGAGTTTTAATTTCCAGTGAGGAGAAAAAAGAGGAGAAAACTGAAATTCTGCAGCCCGTTTTTCCGACGAAGAGACCTCACGTTTTAGAAGCTGAAATCGTCCGTTTTCAGAACAATAAAGACAAATGGATTGCTTTTGTAGGCTTAATCGACAAAAAGCCTTACGAAATATTCACCGGTTTGGCCGATGACGAAGAAGGTATTGCGCTTCCGCGCTGGGTAAATGAAGGACTCATTATTAAAAACCGCGACGAAGACGGAAAATCCCGTTACGATTTTCAGTTTACCAATTTGCGTGGCTATAAAACCACAATTGAGGGGCTTTCACATAAATTCAATCCGGAATTCTGGAATTATGCAAAACTGATTTCCGGAACGTTAAGACATGGAATGCCGATTGAAAATGTGGTAGAGCTCATCAACCATATTGAACTTGATTCCGAATCCATCAACAACTGGAAAGCCGGTGTTGCTCGCGCTTTGAAACGTTATATTCCGGATGGAACAGATGCCGGTGGAAAATGTTCCAATTGTGGTTCCGACCAGGTGGTGTATCAGGAAGGATGTTTGATTTGTAAGAATTGTGGCAGTTCTAAGTGTGGGTAAAATAGAAAATTGTTAAAGATACTTTCTAAAATAATTAGTTTAAAATCTACGGGAATCTCGCTTTCTACAGGCGAAAATTTTTGTAATTTTGTACAACTTTAATTTTTAATAAATCAAATAAATATAAAAATGAGTCAATTTGATGTTACCGTTATCGGTTCCGGTCCTGGAGGATATGTTGCAGCAATCCGCTGCGCACAGTTAGGTTTGAAAACTGCTATTATTGAAAAATATCCTACGATGGGCGGTACTTGCCTGAATGTTGGATGTATCCCTTCCAAAGCACTTTTGGACAGTTCTGAACATTTCGAAAACGCAAAACACAATTTCGCCAACCACGGCATTATCATCGACGAGCCAAAAGCAGATTTGGCAAGAATGATTGCCAGAAAAAACGAAGTGGTAGACCAAACGACAAAAGGAATTACCTTCTTGATGGACAAAAATAAAATCACCGTTTTTGAAGGCGTTGGTAGCTTTGAATCTTCAACCCAGGTAAAAGTGACTAAAACCGACGGTTCATCAGAAATCATCGATTCAAAATATATCATTATCGCGACCGGTTCCAAACCAAGTTCGCTGCCTTTCATTACACTGGATAAAGAAAGAGTAATTACTTCTACAGAAGCTTTAAACCTTAAAGAAATCCCGAAACATTTAGTCGTAATCGGCGGTGGAGTAATCGGTCTTGAATTGGGATCAGTTTACAAAAGATTAGGTTCTGAAGTAACTGTGGTTGAATTTATGGATAAAATCATCCCAACAATGGACGGTGCTTTATCGAAAGAACTCAACAAAGTTTTAAGAAAACAGGGTATCAAATTCATGCTTTCTACCGCTGTTCAGGCAGTGGAAAGAAACGGAGATTCTGTGAAAGTTACCGCGAAAGACAAAAAAGGAGAAGAAGTGGTGGTAGAAGGCGATTATGTTTTGGTTTCTGTAGGTAGAAAACCTTACACTGACGGACTTTCCCTCGAAAAAGCTGGTGTGGATTTAGACGAAAGAGGCAGAGTAAAAACCAATGAACATTTGCAAACCAACGTTTCCAATATTTATGCGATCGGTGACGTAGTTGCCGGTGCAATGTTGGCGCACAAAGCTTCTGAAGAAGGCGTTTTGGTGGCAGAACAGCTTGCCGGACAAAAACCACATATCAATTACAATTTAATTCCTGGAGTAGTTTATACATGGCCGGAAGTTGCTGCAGTAGGAAAAACTGAGGAGCAGCTGAAAGCAGAAGGCGTTGCGATTAAAGTGGGTAATTTCCCAATGAGAGCTTTGGGAAGAAGCCGTGCTTCAGGCGATCTGGATGGTTTTATTAAAATCATCGCTGACGAAAAAACCGATGAGGTTTTGGGCGTTCACATGATTGGTGCGAGAGCTGCAGACATGATTGCCGCTGCCGTAACCGCCATGGAATACCGTGCAAGCGCAGAAGATATCGCAAGAATGTCTCACGCGCACCCAACTTTTGCAGAAGCAATTAAAGAAGCAGCTTTGGATGCGACAGGAAAAATTGCGATTCACATGTAAGACTTAGTAAGTTTAGATATTTAAAAGAGAAGTTTCGGCTTCTCTTTTTTTGTTCTAATAATTAATTTAATTGCTTAACTTTAATAAAAATACCTGAGTATGAAAAAAAATTATTTTCTGTTTTTTATCCTTCTGTTTTCAATGTTTTACAGTCAGGTTGTAAATATACCGGATGCCAATTTTAAAGCAAAACTTTTAGAAGCAAATACGACCAATAATATTGCTAAAGATCTGAACGGAAATTCCGTAAAGATTGACCAAAATAATGATGGCGAAATTCAGGTTTCGGAAGCGGAGAATATTTCAAAAATTTCATTAAATAACAGTGATATAGATTTTATTTTTTATTTCTTTAATTTCATGAATTACACCGGCATAGTTAAAGATATTTATTCAATTGAAGGAATTAACAGTTTTAAAAATTTACAGCTTTTAGACTGTTCTTATGCCAAATTAAGCAGCATAGATTTTACCAATTTAACCAAGCTGTCGGACTTGTATTGCAACAACAATTTGATCACTTCTTTTACCAATTTTCAAGAGGTAAATTCGCTTTTTGCTTTAGATTGTTCTAATAATCAGATGACTAGCTTAGATTTAAGTCAGGCTTCTGTTAACAATTCAACAGGGCGGAACGAAGTGCTTTTCAGATTTAACAACAATAATTTTCAGTATCTGAATTTACAAAACAACAGAAATACAGCCTGGATGTGCTTATGCAGTTGGATGGATTGTCCTTTTCCGGCATATTCCACTGTGAACAGCTGTAAGTATGTCCCGTCTCTTTACGGAAATCCAAATTTAACAGAGGTTAAGATTAATTGTGGTGAGAAATTTTACTATGAATATACCTATTCAAATCAATTTAGTTTCACCGAAAATTGTGCAGTTTCAGCAACGCAGGAATCAGATTTTGCTAAAAAGTTTAGAATTTACCCCAATCCTGCAAATGATTTTATAGCAATTGATACGAAAGAAGCGATAAGTGAAATTTCAATATTGGACTTTTCAGGAAAAATTGTCTTTGCAAAAAAGGATAAATTCACGAATATTTCTTTGCATCATCTTCCAAAAGGAAATTATGTGATGAAAATTAAAACCCTTGAAAAAACATTCAGTTATAAGTTTATTAAAAATTAAAAAGTCATTCTTTTTAAAATATATTTGGAGAAGCGTCGGCTTCTCTTTTTTTATGTTTTAATTTCTAATTTTACCGAAATTAAACATCATGAACGAAAACAGTTCAACAAAATTAAAAAACGGTGATTTTTGCAATGTCATCGGCGGTACCCACCAAGGAAAAACAGGTACAGTTCAGGATATCAATCTAAGTAAAACGGGACATATTACCATTACAGTTTTGCAGGAAAACGGCGTTCGTTTCAAAACTTTGGGCAAAAATGTGGAAGTGATTAAAAAATAATGATTCCTTTTTCTGGTATCTGAAATTGGGCTTTATCTTTTTTGATGATTTAATAATTAAAATATTGTTTTAATGTGAAATAGTATAACAATACTTGTGATTTTTGAATAATCAACTGCGGAAATCGTTCCGCAATATTGTTTTATCATTTCTGTACGTTGCGGAACCATTTTTGAATGTTGCGGAATCATTTCTGAACGTTGCGGAACCATTTCTGAATGTTGCGAAACCGTTTCTGCATGTTGCGGAAGCATTTCTGTACGTTGCGGAACGGTTTCTGAATGTTGCGGAATTATTTCTGACGCCTGCCGCTCCGTTTTGTGCGTAGATGATTTTGTTTAAATATCCTTCACTTTTTCGTATTTAAAGAAGGGTTTAATGTTTCTGTTCAGATAAATACCTTTTGAAAAAGCAGCCCGGAAATCATCGAAAACTTCCTGCGGAACGTCCAGATAATCATAAACAGCTCCGGACACATAAACGATAGTCAGGATCTGGAGTTCCGGCTTATAAAAATATTTTATGATGACTGATGAAGGCATAATTTCATTTCAGCAATATCCGTTCCTTTAGTTTTCTTACCTTTGCAGTCAATTATATATATCAGGCTAACCTATGGATCTCGGCAAAACTCAATTATTAAAAATCGCAGAAAAAAATTATTCCGGATTATTTTTGGAAGATGAAAACGGAGAAAGAGCTTTTCTTCCTAAAATTTTTGCTTCAGAAGATGCCGAAATGGGGACAGAAATGGAGGTTTTTGTTTATCAGGACGACGACAAACTGAAAGCCACCACAGAAAAACCCAATGCCGAAGTAGGCGAATTTGCCGTGATGAATTGCGTGCAGAGCCTTCCCAGCGGAGCTTTCATGGATTGGGGAATTATCAAGGATTTATTTATTCCGTACAAGCAGCAGAAACAGAAAATCGTAGAAGGAAAACGATATTTAGTGCATGTTTATATTGATGAATTTTTAAACCTGATTACCGGTACCACAAGGTTCAAGAGAAATCCCCAATATGAGGATTTGCCTTTCAGAAAGGGCGATAAAGTGAATCTGATTTTAATGGGCGAAGGCGAACTGGGCTGGAATGTCATTGTTAATAAGCAATATATCGGATTGATTTATGCTTCGGATGTTTATAAAAAGCTGTTTCCGCTTTCGGAAGAAGTCGGATACATAAAATCCATCCGCGAAGACGGAAAAATTGATGTTTCTCTTCAGCCGGAAGGCTATGAAAACAATGATGAGTTTCAGCAGATTATTCTCGATAAACTGAAGGATAACTATGGTTTACTCTATCTTTCCGATAAATCGGAGCCGGAAGAAATCAAGCAGGAACTTCAGATGAGTAAAAAGAATTTCAAGAAAGCCATCGGCGGATTGTACCGTGATAAAAAAATTGAGATTTTAGAAGATAAAATAAGGTTGGTAGAAGATCTTGATTAAGAAATAAAAAAGAGCAGTTTTAAACTGCTCTTTTTTTTGTCGGGATGACTGGATTCGAACCAGCGACCCCTTGCACCCCATGCAAGTACGCTACCAGGCTGCGCTACATCCCGAAACGCGGTGCAAAAATAAGGATTTGCACATTATTTTCAAAATGAATTTCACTGCTAATTCCTGTTTTTTATCAGCAGCCAACCGTTTAGGATACGCCCGTCAGAAACTTTAATAATATACCAATAGCTTCCGGTCGGAAGTGCACGGGAATCAAATTTTCCGTCCCATTCAAATGGTCCGGATGTTATTTTTGACAGCACCATTTTTCCGTTTCTGTCGTAGACTTTAATGTCCGAATTCGGGTAATTCTCCATTCCGTCGATTTTCCACGTATCATTGATGCCGTCAGCATTTGGCGTGAAACTGTTCGGAACATTGAAAATCGTAAAGTTCATCTGTCCTATCACGCAGCCTCCGGAAGTTTTTACATATACCGTATGATTTCCGTTGGAAAGATTGTTTAATGTATTTGAAGTCTGCCAAACAGCATTATCCAGAGAATACAGAAAATCTCCTGAATTCGACATGATCACCGTTGCATTATTGTTGATGATCTGAACTCCGTTGATAGTACCCAGTGAAGACTGAGTCACATTTACTGAAGCAGAATTTTCGCAGCCGAAACTGTTTTTCACTTTTACAGTATACGTTCCGGCAGTGGTAACATTTAAAATTTGACTGGATGAAACCAGTGCTGGAGAGCCATCTTTGGTCCATTCATAACTTGAAAAACCGTTTCCTGCATCTAAATCCACCGACTGTCCGTTACAGAATTCTGTCGTTCCGGGAAGATTGAGATCGGGTTTTGGATTTAATATTAAAGTCAGTTTTACAGAAACGACACAACCTAAAGCATTGGATATTTTGATATTGAAAATATTTGCCCCAATATTTAAGTTAGCAGTTGCGGGATTCGAAACGCTCTGATTAGCCGCATCGAAAAATTCGAAAATGTAAGCTGACGGGTTTGCAACCAAATCAGTTTTATAGTTATTGAGATTAACTGTTTTGGTGTTGGCTGTTGTATCATTACAGAAAGCCGTAGAATAATCATTTGCCGGAATTCCGCCATTGGCTACATCAACTGTAACGGCCAGTTTCGAAGTGCTTTCGCACCCGTTTACAGTTTGGGTCGCGTAATAAGTTTTGCCGTCCGTAAGTGGAGTAGAAGGAGTCAGTATCGCGCCAGCTGAATCATACCAGATAACGTTCTGACCGTTTACCCTCAAATTAGAAATCGTTGGGTTCTGGGCAGAACAGAAATCCTGCTGAGTGCTTCCTGTTGGTGCCGCAGGATCGTTTAGGGTTATTGTAATTTCGGCTTTGGCACTTTCGCAGCCGTTAAGTGTTTGGCTTGCATAATATTTTGTACCGTCAGTTAAAACAGCGTTTGTGTTTAAGGGATTTCCTGCAGCATCATACCATTTGATGGAGGTTCCTGTGATCTGAATGTCTGAAATTTTTCGATTATCAATTTTGCAGAAACTTTGTGCTGGATTAGCAACTGGTAAAGGCTCACTTGTTATCGTTATATTCTGGTTTTGAGTGGAAATATTTCCGTTTCCGTCATCATATTTCCAGGTAATCACATAGTTTCCCGGCAGTGAATATTGCAGCGGATTTGCTGTCGTAGCCACAATATTACCCATACAAACATCAGTTGCTGTTGGGATGGTGGTAATTACGGTTTTGCAGTTGCCGGTGATTGTTGGAAGTACGGCAATATTAGGGATGGGTGCGGTTTTGTCTTCTACTTTTACCTCTACCGTGAAAGTTCCGTCGCAACCACCGGTGCCTGAAATATTGCAAGAATATATTCCGGAATTTAAAATAGTAGCATTGGGAATCGTCGGATTTTTTTGTGTAGAAGAAAATCCATTTGGCCCTGTCCAAGAATAAGTGGTGCCGCCTGAAGCTGAAAGGTTGATAGTAGAATTTAGACAGACAGGTGAATTAGAAGATAATAATGTCACAACAGAAGTACAGTCAAAAAATTTGGCAATATAACCATCCGTGGAATTATTAATCGATTGAAATGCTCCTGGTGTTGCCATTCCAGAAGTATTAGAAGTCGCGCTCCCAACCATGTAGATGTGGTTTTTAGAATCTCTCCGGATAAATGCAGTTCCAGTAGATCCATTTCCTCCATAAAATGTACCCCAAACTTTGTTTTCATTATTGTCGTACAACATCATTATAGATTTGTTGCTGAATCCTGTTGATGTTTGATAAGCATCGGAAGTTGCTATATTGGGTTGGTTTGGGTAAGAACTTCCTCCAATTAACAGATTTCCAATAGGATCGAAATAACCGGTTAAATCTTGATTATAAGGTAAGAGAAATTGGTTGTTTGAAATTATGGCGTTAGTATTTACATTATATTTTAAAACACTCCCGACATAATTATTATTAATGATCGGCCATATTTTATAAAATACTTTAAAAATTCCATTTTCGAATTTACAGGCAATCGGTAGATCCGCTCTTGCATCTCCAAAATAGGAAACTTGCTTTGAATTTAAATCTGAATCAAAATGCAGAAGTAATAAGTCCCTGTCTCCGCCAAGAGAATTTTGTAAAGAGTTGTACGTAGAAATTCCATTAGATTCTGTTTGTCCGATCGCATAAATATCAAGCGAACTATCATCTGAAAAATTTGAAATGTAGGAAAATTTTCCAGGAACTGTATTTTGAATGAGATAATTTTTTTGAAAAGTCCCATTCAAGTCAAATTTTTCAATATAAGGTTTAGAAATACTATTTTGGGCTATTGCACCTCCGATGTAAAAAAAGCCATTTTTAACAAGGATGTCGTAAATGGATTTATCTGAAGTGATATGGTGAGTCCAAATATAGGTTCCGTCTTTTCTGACTTTTAAAACTTGCTGATCATTGGCTTTTAATAGGATATAAAGGTAATCTCTGTCAAAATCTAAAGCATCCAAAGATCCATAGCTAATGGTGTTATCTAAATAACTCCCCCAAATTCGGTTTCCATTTTCATCAAATTTTGCAATATATCCGTCCCACGTCCCCGTAAATGTAGTAATATAAGCACCAGAAGTTGCCATATAATTATCATAGCTCATCGTCATCCCCCCGAGATACAGATTGTTATATTCATCTATTTCTAATTTTTCAATAGTATCAGATCCATTTCCGCCATATAATGTTCCCCAAATTCTCGTTGGTACCGGATCGATAACCACCACTTTATCCGAAATATTTTTCTCAGATTTGAAACCAAAGATGCCATTTCCTAAATCCGTAAACTCAACACCAATCGTATTTTTGGAGTTTCCATTTTCCTCCCAAGAGTGGGGAATGTTTTCTTGCATTTCCCCAAAACGCAGATTCATAGATAACTTTCCATCTTTCAGTTTCGTTTTAGCGCCTTTAAATTTTAATTGAATATCCGAAATTTTTCCACCAGGATTAACGATGAAATTATATTCGATTGGTTTTGAAGAATCATCCGGTTTAAAGAAAACCAAGTCAATATTGCGGTATAAATTTTTATAGGTGATTTTTTGGAAGCGGTGAACTTTTTCAATTCCTTTCGGTCTGTTTGGGATGTTGTAATAATTATCATAATCCGCAGATTTACCTTCGGCAATAATTTCCGGATTTGTATTGGCATCTATAAAATCAATATCTATCCGGTGATACTGATATTTATAATCGTATTCAGTTCGTTTTTTATCTTTCTCCAAAAGGTATTGTTTGTTCTTTTTAGAAACCTTTTTTAAAGTTTTTTTAACTTCATATACATCATAAGAAAATCCTTCTTTTTTAATTTGAACATTGAGTCCTTTGGATTGAAATAAATATTTAACGTTTGGATTTTTTTTTCCCTCCTGATCAATGATTTGACCCTTATTCTCGTAGAAAAAAGCATTGGAACTCGTTTGAATATTTTGACTGAAAAGTGAAGCGGAAAGCGAAAAGAAAAAGACGAGAAGTAGAGGTTTTTTCATTAAATAAATTATGCCCAAATATAGATTATTCCTTTCTCACAAGCAATATCCAGTCTTCCTCAAGCAATTTATAGCCTATATCATAAACGAAACGGTATTCTGCACCGTTTTTATAAATTTTCAGGCTGGTAAAATATTCAAAATCGAAGCCTTCGGACGTGAGTTTATTGCGTGTGGTTTTCGCTTTGCCTTCGGTGAATTTCTGTTCGCTTAAGATGCGGTGGTTTTTGGGCAGTTTGTTGTTGATATTGCGCATCAGGTTGGTGGAATCTTTGTTGTGTTTATTGTTGAACGCATTTCTGCAGCCGTCGTTACAGAATTTTTTATCGCTCCTTCCGATAATTTTATCGCCACATTCCAGACAGTTTTCCATACTTAATATTTTGATAATCAAATATAAAGAATTATCCGTTTACAAACGGCTCTGAATTTTTTCAGCAAAAAAAATATTTTTTTATCGCGTAAATAAAAAATAGTTTATACATTTGTTCTCACAAAACAAACATAATGTTCAATCAGTTACACCATCATCATTTTCATACTTGCACTCACGCGAGCTGATTATGATATGTTGTAAATCACCAATATTTAATCCCGCCTGAGTAAATCAGTCGGGATTTTTCTTTTTTCAATTATTTTCCGCACTTCGATTTACTCATGCATTTAGAAATAAAATTATGAGTAAACTTAAAATAGCCCTACAGAAAAGCGGCCGGCTCAGCGAAAAATCGGTAGCGCTTCTAGAAGAATGTGGCCTTAAATTTCCCAACGGTGGCGGAAAACTCATCACCGAATCCAGTAATTTTCCGGTAGAAATACTATTTCTCCGGGATGATGATATTCCGCAGTATGTGGAACAGAATGTCGCCCACATCGGCATCATTGGCGAAAACGTTTTTCTTGAAAGCCAAAAATCCATCAGCATCATCGAAAAGCTGAACTTCTCAGGATGCCGATTAAGTTTAGCCGTTCCTAAAGAAACAGATTATGAAGGACTTAATTTCTTCAACAACAAAAAAATAGCAACCTCCTATCCGAATATTCTTGGGAAATATTTAAGAGAAAATAACATTAGTGCAACAGTAGAAGTGATTTCCGGAAGTGTCGAAATTGCACCCGGAATTGGTTTGGCTGATGGGATTTGTGATATCGTGAGCAGCGGTTCCACTTTACTTTCCAACGGACTGAAAGAAGTGGTAACTGTTTTTAAAAGTCAGGCGGTTTTGGTCGCAAACCAGAATCTGGATTCAGAAATGCAGCAGATTTTAAACAAACTGCTTTTCCGCATCCGTTCCGTTCAAAAAGCAAAGGAAAATAAATACATCCTTCTCAATTCGCCCAACGACCAACTCGAAAAAATCATCCAGATCCTTCCCGGAATGAACAGTCCTACGATTCTTCCGTTGGCAAAAGAAGGATGGAGCAGCCTGCATTCGGTCATCGGTGAAGAGAAGTTCTGGGATATCATCGACGAACTCAAAGAAGCCGGAGCCGAAGGAATTCTAGTAGTCCCAATTGAAAAAATGATTCTTTAAAATGTGTAAATTTAATCCAATGAAAACCATCATTAATCCACCATACGCCGACTGGGCTAAATACTGTGAACGGCCTGCTTTTCCTGCTGAAGACCTGGAGGAAAAAGTCGCGGCTGTTTTAGAGGAAGTTCGTTTGGAAGGCGATATTGCGTTAAAAAGACTGACTTCAGTTTTCGATAAAGTAAATGTGGAAAATATAAAAATTTCCGTGGCAGAAATTGAAAAAGCCAATTCACAAGTTTCTGAAGAACTAAAACAAGCGATTGCTGTTGCAGCTATCAATATCCGTACTTTTCACACGGCTCAGCAAATGACGGAACAGCCCGTGGAAACCATGCCCGGAATTAAATGCTGGAGAAAAAGTGTCGCCATTGAAAATGTAGGTTTGTATATTCCCGGTGGTTCTGCACCGTTGTTTTCAACGATTTTAATGTTGGGAATTCCCGCTTTAATTGCAGGATGCAGACAGATTGTGTTGTGCACGCCTCCAGACAAAGACGGAAACATTAATCCTGCCGTATTATATACCGCATCATTTTTAGGGATTACCGAAATCTTCAAAGTGGGTGGCGCCCAAGCCATTGCGGCATTGGCGTACGGAACGGAAACAATTCCCAAAGCCGACAAAATTTTCGGGCCGGGAAACCAGTATGTCACCAAAGCAAAAGAACTTGTTCAGAAAAACGGAATTGCCATTGATCTTCCGGCCGGACCAAGTGAAGTTTTGGTCATTGCAGATTCCAGTGCTGATGCTGAGTTTGTTGCTTCAGACTTGCTTTCTCAGGCGGAACACGGGCCGGACAGTCAGGTTGTCTTGCTTTCGGATTCTGCTGAGTTCGTAGAGAACGTTAAAGTCGCTTTGAATGAGCAACTCTACTTTTTACCCAGAGCATCCGTCGCGGAAAAAGCGCTTGAAAACAGTTTTACGGTCGTGTTAAATTCCATCCGTGAATGTATTGATTTCAGCAATGTTTATGCTCCGGAACATTTAATTCTTGCTGTTGAAAAATCGGAAGAATATGCTGACAAAATTCAGAATGCAGGTTCGGTGTTCCTCGGGAATTATTCCTGCGAAAGCGCAGGTGATTACGCAAGCGGAACCAATCACACGTTGCCGACCAACGGCTATGCCAGAAGCTACAGCGGTGTTTCTCTCGACAGTTTCGTGAAGAAAATCACCTTTCAGAACATCAGCAGAGAAGGCATTCAAAATATAGGCAGAACCATAGAAGTGATGGCGGAGGCTGAACAGCTTGTAGCACACAAAAATGCCGTTTCCATAAGACTCAAAAAAATACAGGATGAAAAGTAAGATTAAAGAGCTCGTAAGAAAAAACATTCAGGCTTTGGCTCCATATTCCAGTGCTAGAGATGAGTATTCCGGTAAGGAAGGGATCTGTCTGGATGCCAACGAAAACCCTTTCGGGATCTATAACCGTTACCCCGATCCGTATCAGCCGGCATTAAAAGCAAAACTGGCCCAACTGAAAAACACTTCTCCTACGCAGATATTCATCGGAAACGGAAGTGATGAAGCCATTGATCTGGCGTTCCGGATTTTCTGTGAACCGGGCCAGGATAAAGCGTTAACCTTTGTTCCAACTTACGGGATGTATGAAGTTTCGGCGAATATCAATGATGTTGAACTCATTAAACTTCCTTTGAATGAGGAATTCCAAATTGACAGAAATAGCCTTCAGTCTTATTTTTCAGATGAAAACCTGAAACTTATTTTTATCTGTTCGCCCAATAATCCCACGGGAAATTTATTGCGTACTGAAGATATTGAATTCATCCTTGATAATTTCAACGGGATGGTCATCATTGACGAAGCGTATATTGATTTTTGTGATCAGGCTTCTTTTATTGAGAAAATTGAAAGGTATCCTAATTTAATTGTCATCCAAACCTTAAGCAAAGCGTGGGGACTGGCCGGAATCCGTCTGGGAATTGGCTATATGGATGAGGAGGTTCTGTCCTATTACAACCGCGTAAAAGCGCCTTACAACATCAGCACGGTCAATCAGCAGACGGCACTGGATGCTTTGAGTAATGAGGCCGATTATCAGCAGAAAATAAAAGATATTTTAGACGAAAAAGAGCAGTTGATCCTAAATCTTTCAGGTTTGAAAGGTATCAGAAAAATATATCCTTCAGATGCTAATTTTCTTTTGGTTGAAGTAGATCAGGCAGATGAACTGTATGAAAAACTCATTAACAGAAAAATTATCGTGAGAAACAGAAACTCTGTGATTAAAAACTGTGTGAGGATTTCCGTGGGAACGCCTGAGGAAAATGAACAATTATTAAATGCATTAAAAGAATTCAGCAATGACTAAAAAAGTTTTATTTATAGACCGCGACGGAACCATTATCCGTGAACCTGAAGACTTTCAGATCGACAGTTTCGAAAAGTTGGAATTTTTGCCATACGCAATCAGCAGCCTTTCCAGGATTGCCAAAGAACTGAACTATGAACTTGTGATGGTAAGCAATCAGGATGGTTTGGGGACAGATTCTTTCCCCGAAGATACATTTTGGCCGGTGCAGAATTTCATCATCAGTACTTTAAAAAATGAAGGTGTTCAGTTTAGTGATATTCTTATTGATTCTTCATTTGAATCTGAAAATAAACCCACCAGAAAACCAAGAACCGGAATGCTCAGCAAATACATCTACGGAAACTACGATCTCGAAAATTCCTATGTGATTGGTGACCGTAAAACTGATATTCAGCTCGCAGAAAATTTAGGAACAAAATCCATACTCATCAGTAAAGCTGAACATACAGATGCAACTTTGGTCACCAATGATTGGAATAAAATTTACCAATACTTAAAATCAGTCCCAAGAATCGGAAAGGTTAAAAGAGAAACCCTGGAAACGTCCATCAATATTGAAGTGAATCTCGATGGAAGCGGGGTTTCTGACATCAGTACCGGTTTGCCATTCTTTGATCACATGCTTCAGCAGATTTCCAGACACGGCAATCTTGATCTGAATGTTCAGGTAAAAGGCGATCTCGAAATTGATGAGCACCACACGGTTGAAGATACCGCCATCGCTTTGGGCGACGCTTTTCTTCAGGCACTTGAGAACAAGAAGGGGATTTCACGTTACGGTTTTTTACTGCCGATGGACGACTGTCTGGCGCAGGTGGCTGTGGACTTCGGCGGGAGACCGTGGTTGGTTTGGGAAGCTGAATTTAAGAGAGAAAAGGTAGGAGATGTTCCCACCGAGCTGTTTTTCCATTTCTTTAAATCGTTCAGCGATCAGGCAAGATGCAATCTGAACATCAAAGCTGAAGGCGAAAACGAACACCACAAGATTGAAGCGATTTTCAAAGCGTTCGCAAAAGCAGTGAAAATGGCGGTGAGCAAAACCGATAACTATAACATCCCAAGCACCAAAGGAATATTATGATCGCAATATTGAAATACAATGCAGGCAACGCGCTTTCCGTCGAGAATGCGGTACAGCGACTGGGATTCGAAACGGTGATTACGGATGATGTCGCTTTGCTTCAGTCTGCCGAAAAAGTGATTCTTCCCGGTGTGGGAGAAGCCGGTTCTGCCATGAATTTTCTAAAGGAAAAAGGGCTGGATGAGGTGATTAAATCCCTTAAACAACCTGTTCTCGGAATCTGTCTCGGGATGCAGCTGCTTTGCGAATCGTCTGAAGAAGGAAATACTCAAACGTTAGGGATCTTTAAAACCAAAGTGTTGAAATTTCCGCCTGAAGATCTTGTTCCTCACACCGGCTGGAATAATTTCACCTCCGTAAAAGGGAAACTTTTTGAAAACGTGCAGCCCGAGGAAAACTGTTATTTCGTTCACGGTTATTATGCAGAAATCAGTGAGGAAACCGTGGCGGTGACTGATTATATCCTGCCTTTCTCCGCAGCTTTACAGAAAGATAATTTCTATGCCACCCAGTTTCACCCGGAAAAATCTGCCCCAACAGGAATACAGATTTTAAAAAACTTTTTAAACTTATGAGAATAATCCCGGCCATCGACATTATAGGGGGAAAATGTGTACGACTCACCAAAGGTGATTATTCCACCCGGAAAATTTACAGCGAAAATCCTCTGGATATGGCTAAGACATTTGAAGATGCAGGCATCCAATATCTGCATGTTGTGGATTTGGACGGTGCAAAAGCCAAACAGATTGTCAATTATAAAACGCTGGAACTGTTGGCTTCCCAAACCAATTTGAATATTGATTTCGGTGGCGGAATTAAATCAGAAAACGATATTAAAACCGCTTTCGAATGTGGGGCAAAGCAGATTACCGTAGGAAGTATTGCCGCCCAAAATCCAGACTTGATGTTAGAATGGATGATGAAATACGGCGCAGAGAAGATCATTTTGGGGGCAGACTGCAGGAACAGGATGATTGCCACCAACGGCTGGCTCGAAAGCAGTACTCTCGATGTGATTTCTTTTATTAAAGACTACCAAAATAAAGGCGCAAAGTATGGAATTGTAACCGATATCGATAAAGACGGAATGCTTTCAGGACCGGCTTTCGAACTGTATGAAGAAATCCTTAATGAGACTGAAATCAACCTTATTGCCAGTGGTGGAATCACGACGATAGAAGATGTTCAGAAATTGAAAACGCTGGGCTGCGAAGGTGCAATTATCGGCAAAGCCATTTATGAAGGCACCATCAACCTTAAAGAATTAACAGAACTATGCTGAAGAAAAGAATTATCCCGTGTTTAGACATTAAAAACGGAAGAACGGTAAAGGGAATCAATTTTGAGGACCTTACCGATGCCGGTGATCCGGTGGAACTGGCCAAAAGATATGTGGAAGAAGGCGCGGACGAACTTGTATTTCTCGACATTACCGCAACCCTTGAAAACCGGAAAACGCTGACAAATCTTGTCACCCGCATCGCATCGGAAATCAATATTCCGTTTACCGTGGGTGGCGGCATCAATACACTGGAAGATGCGAAAATGATTATCGATTCAGGAGCGGATAAAATAAGCCTCAATTCTGCGGCGATTCTCCGTCCGGAACTGATTTCTGAGATTGCTCTTGCTTTTGGAAACCAATGTGTCGTTCTGGCAATTGATACCAAATTCATCAATAATGAATGGATCGTTTTCCGCAGCGGCGGAACCATCGTTACGGATTTAAAAGCCACCGAATGGGCCAAGAAAGGGGCAGAATTGGGCGCTGGAGAAATCCTCCTGACTTCCATGAATAACGACGGAACAAAGAACGGTTTTGCCCTCGATATCAGCAAAGCGGTTTCTGAAGCCGTTACCATTCCGGTGATTGCCTCGGGAGGAGCAGGAACAATGGAGCATTTCGCTGAGGTTTTTCACCAAACGAAGGTCACCGCCGCTTTGGCAGCAAGTGTTTTTCATTTCGGGCAGATCCCGATTCCTGAACTTAAAAAGTATTTAAAAACCCAAAATATCCCCGTGCGACTATGAAACCTGATTTTACTAAAACCAACGGCCATATTCCTGTGCTCATTCAGGATGAGGTGAGCCTGCAGGTACTGATGCTGGGTTATATGAACGAAGAAGCGTTTGATAAAACCATGAAAGAGCAGAAAGTGACGTTTTTCAGCCGAAGCAAAAACCGTCTCTGGACGAAAGGCGAAACCTCCGGAAACTTTCTTTGGGTAAAAGACATCAGGCTCGATTGTGATGATGACACTTTACTTATTCTCGTAAAAGCGGACGGACCTACCTGCCATAAAGGAACGGTTTCCTGTTTCGGTACTGAACAGAAAAAAGGATTTCTGTACCGTTTGGAACAGACTATTCATGAAAGAATAGAAGGGAATGTGGAAAATTCTTACACCAACCAACTCTACAGAAGAGGCATCAATAAAGTTGCCCAGAAAGTAGGAGAGGAAGCGGTGGAACTTGTGATTGAGGCTAAAGACAACAATGCTGAACTCTTTAAAAATGAAGCCGCGGATTTACTGTATCACTATTTAATTCTCCTCAAAGCGAAAGGATTTAGGCTTGAAGAAATTGAACAAACTTTAAGAGAGCGGGAAAAATAAACCTTGATTCTCCTGTTTTTTAAATAGAAGAAACAGGATGGGTAATGTTCAATTTTGTCTTATGTTGAACATCACTTTCTAAATATTCGTATCTTAGTTTCTCGAAATAAGCTTCGGTCAAAGTGCTTCTTTCGCTATCATCGGCCTGCTTTTTTTTGATTTAATCCGTGCTGCATTTACGCTTTACTAACCGGTTTACACATGTTGACGCATACTTAAATTAAAAAACATAAAATCATGGAAAAAGAACTTGAAAAAATCCGTACCCAACAAAGGGAGTCCTGGAATCTGTTTTCTTCGGGATGGAAAAAATGGGATGACCTCACGATGGATTTTATGAAGCCTGTTGGCGACGAAATCATCCGTTTGCTGCATCCTGCAGACCACCAAATGATACTGGATGTGGCTTCTGGAACCGGGGAACCTGGACTTACTATAGCCTCGATGCTGAAAGACGGTAAGGTGACGCTCACCGACCTTTCCGAAGATATGCTGACCATTGCCCGGGAAAATGCAGCAAAAAAAGGAATTAATAATATTGAAACGGTCGTCGCCGATGTTTGTGAACTTCCGTTTAAAGATGATGTTTTTGACGCCATAAGCTGCAGATTTGGAATGATGTTTTTTCCGGATATGTCACTTGCCATGAAAGAAATGGTAAGGGTTCTGAAACCCGGAGGCAGAATAGCCGTTTCAGTTTGGAATATCCCTGAAAAAAATTTCTGGATTACTGCATTGATGAATGCTATTAATAAAAACATGGACCTTCCAATCCCGCCGCCGGGCTCGCCGGGAATATTCCGATGTGCCGGCAGCGGAATGATTGCCGGTTTATTTCGCAAGGCAGGATTAAAAAATATTTCTGAAAAAGAGGTCGCAGGAAAACTGAATTGTGAAACAACAGATCTTTACTGGTCGATGATGACTGAAATAGCTGCCCCAGTTGCAGCTGCATTAAGCAAAGCCAGCGATGAGGTGAAGGAAAAAATAAAACGGGAAGTCTCCGAGACTATCCATCATCAATATCCTACGGATCCTTTCTTTTTGGATTCCAGTGCGCTCGTTATTTATGGTGAAAAATAGCAAAAGTCTTTTGAGGAACCAGGTAAAGTCAGGCTCAGTGCCGAAGTGACTACCTTAAAAAGAATGTATGCCAACCACAGAAAATACATTTTGGCAATTCGATACCAGCTATTGGTTTCAAAAACTGAACAGTTCGCCGCAGGGTTTATCACAGGCTGTTGCTGATAAGATTTTGTTTGAAAAAGGACTGCATCCCAAAAGCAAATCAGGTCTTAAAAAGGATTTATTACTTTTTATCAGTCAGTTTAAAAGTCCACTCATGCTTCTGCTGATCGGAGCGGTTATTATTTCGGCATTTCTTGGAGACCGGTCGGATGTTTTCATTATTCTTTTCATTGTTTTATCCACCGGTTTGCTGAGTTTTTTTCAGGAAAGAAATGCAGGAAGAGTCGTGGAGAAACTTCAGTCCATGATTTCTTTAAAAGCAGCTGTATTGCGCAATGGCGAACAGAAGGAAACTGCATCCGACCAAATCGTAACCGGTGATGTAATTATTCTGAATGCCGGGGATATGCTGCCTGCAGACTGTCTTATTATTGAAGCCAGCGAACTTTATGTTAATGAATCCAGTTTAACAGGAGAGTCCTATCCGGCAAGAAAAGAAGAAGGGATCGTGGATGAAACCGCCGAACTTACGAACCGGACCAACTGTCTTTGGGAAGGGACTAATGTGGTAAGTGGAAATGCTAAGGCTTTGGTCATTCAAACCGGTGAGCAAACTATCTTTGGGACTATTGCCAAAAGCGCATCTGGAACTGTAGAAACCTCATTTGAAAAAGGCATCAAAGATTTTGGCTTTTTTCTGATGAAGATCACCATGATCCTTGCGGTGTTTATTCTGGTTGTCAATCTCTTCAATCACAAAGGTATTTATCGAATCCGCCCTGTTTGCTCTGGCCCTGGCCATTGGCATGGCTCCCGAACTGTTGCCGGCTGTAACTACCATTGCCATGAGTGCGGGTGCCAAACGGCTGTTGGAAAAAAAAGTGATTGTAAAAAAACTGAATTCTATACAAAACCTGGGGGAGGTGAATTTATTATGCACCGACAAAACAGGGACGATCACTGAAGGAACCATTACAGTTGCAGGCCTGGTAGATGGATCCGGAGTTGAAAGCGGGTTTGTAAAACAGCTTGCTTACTGGAATGCTTCTCTTGAAGCAGGATATTCCAACCCCATAGATGAAGCTTTAAAACAGCTGAAATTTGATCCTAAAGTTACCGTAACGAAACTTGGTGAAGTGCCTTATGATTTCATTAGAAAAAGACTGAGTATTGCGCTCAGCACCGGAAAAGAACAACTGATCATCAGTAAAGGCGCTTTTTCTCAAATACTCAGCATCTGTACGGCCATAAGACTTGGTAATGACAGCGTTGAAGATATTGCCGCCCACCGGGAACAGCTAGAAAATAATTTCGCACAGTATGGCACCAAAGGTTTGCGGGCAATTGCAGTTTGCTATAAACCTATACCGGAAGATAAAATTTCAAAGGACTCTGAAACAGCAATGATTTTTGCGGGGTTTGTTCTGATGAATGATGCGGTGAAATCAGGCATTACCGACACAATCAACGCACTGCACCAGCTTAAAGTAGGATTAAAAATAATCACGGGCGACAATAAAAACGTCGCACAATCTATTGCGCTGGATATCGGGATTAAAAGGCCGGTGATTATGACAGGAAAACAGCTTTCCAAACCAGTCCGGAAGCATTAAAACAGGTCGTAAAGAAAGTCCATATTTTTGCTGAGGTAGAGCCTCAGGAAAAAGAACGGATTATTCTCGCACTGAAACACAGCCATACTGTTGCTTATATGGGCGATGGAATCAATGATGTTTCCGCCATTAATGCTGCAGATTTAGGCATCTCTGTTGAAAATGCGGGGGATGTAGCCAGAGAAGCTGCAGATTTTGTGCTGATGGAAAAAGATCTGATGGTTTTGGCTGAAGGAATTAGAGAAGGAAGAAAGACCTTTGCCAATACCCTGAAATATATTTTCATCAATACAGGCTCTACTTTCGGCAATATGTTCAGTGTTGCTTTTGCTTCATTGCTGCTGCCATTTTTGCCCATGCTTCCCAAACAGATCCTGTTGCTGAATTTATTAACCAGTTTTCCCTTTCTTGCAGTAGCATCCGATAATGTCGACCGCGAGCAGTTGGCAAAACCAGGTAAATGGGATTTGAAAATGCTGAGAAACTTTATGGTGATTTTCGGATTTCACAGTTCTTTTTTTGATGTAATGACCTTTCTCATCTTATTTTATGTTTTCAAATTCACCCAGGCGCCATTTCAGACAGGTTGGTTTATTGAATCGATGCTAACACAGCTGTTCATTCTCTTCATCATCCGTACCCATCAGAATTTTTTTAAAAGCAAACCCGGAAAATATCTTTTTATCTTCAGTATTATTGCTTTAGTCCTCACCATTTTGCTTCCCTATTTGCCCTTTGCAAAAGATATCGGCTTAGCTCCCCTGCCGGTTTTTAATCTGGGTGCGATGTTATTAATTGTTGCAGCCTACATTTTCACAGCAGATCTGCTGAAAGTCTGGTTTTTTAAAAGACATGTGTAATTTTGAATGGAAGCTAATTTGTAAGTAAAAATCAACTTTTTACAACCTTTTTCGGTTATCGGTACGGACCTAAAAACTGGTGAGTGATATCGTTCAGGTGATTGTTGACGAAATCTTCCTCTTCCTGAACATCGATGGCGAGAAGTGTTGCTGCACGGTGATTATTTAAATTGATTGCCAAGTGAGCGGCGGCTCCGTATGCAGCTATTTTATAGTGCGCAAGTTTTCTTGAAGTCAGTAGAAGTGCGATTTCCCAATTTACAATATCATCGGAAAACACAGTGAAATGTTCATTTGCATCATTCAGCAATGCAATAATGGCCGCGCTATATTTAGTTTCAACCAATTCATCCTGCATCTTAAAAATTTTTGCCAGACGCTCCTTATGATTCAGATGAATTTGATAATGATTATTAAGAATAGTCCTCAGCTGAGGTGCAGATATTTTGCCGCTGATCTCATTAAAAGCTTCTGAAATTGCATTTTCTGCAAAGTACAGTTCTTTTAGCGACTCAGAAAAAAACAGGTGTAATGTTTTTCTGGAGTCTGAATTTTCCTGGCCGGAATCGTTTTGCTGCAGAGGGTTTTCCATGATTGCAGATTATTAAATGGCAAAGCATTGTAGCTTATAACTAAAAGTTCTCCGCCAAATGATGATTTATGAGTAGCATCATAACCAATTTTATGCCGATAATTAATGAAGAAATTCTCTAGAAAAAATTACCAAAGGGCTTTCTGCAGAAGTTCAGCTGCATTTACGATGGTTTCTTCTTTTTTGGCGAAACAGAACCGTATTTTTCCGGTGTTGGCTGTTTCGTGATAAAACGCTGAAAGAGGAATGCCGGCTACTTTAGCGTTCTGCGTAAGCCAGACTGCAAAATCTTTGTCGGACAGATCTGTAATTTTTCGGAAGTCAAGAATCTGAAAATAACCAGCCTCTGCTTTTTCGGAAAGGGTAAAAGGTAAATCTTTAAATGAATCCAGGAAAAAATCTCTTTTCTGCTGCATGAATTTCCGGTTTTCTTCCACATCAAAAATTTCAAGATATTTTGCGAGTGCATATTGCGCCGGCGCATTCACGCTGAAACTTAAATACTGATGAACGCGGCGATAGGCCAGCGAAAGTTCTTCAGAAGCCAGCACATAGCCCACTTTCCAGCCAGTTGCGTGAAACATTTTTCCAAAGGAAAAGATACTGAAGCACCGTTCCCGAAGTTTCGGATGGTGAAAAGCACTGTAGAATTCATGATGATCATAGGTAAGAAGGTCGTAAACTTCATCCGAAATGACGGTGATCTCAGAGTTGTCAATAATATTGGCGAGCTGGTCCCAGTCTTCTTTTTTCCAGATTTTTCCGGACGGATTGTGGGGCGAGTTCACAATTATAGCTCGGGTTTTTACGGTAATTACGTTTTTTAAGGCTTCAAAATCAACCTCGAAATGATTTTTCAAACTCACAAAAACCGGAGTTCCGCCGTTAACTTCAATCGCGGGAACGTAAGAGTCGTAACAAGGTTCCAGCACAATCACTTCATCACCCACATTTACAATAGCTGCCAATACCGTATAAATTCCATAGCTCGCGCCGGGAGAAACGGTGATGTTTTCTTTCGAAACCGATAAGGTGTTTTTTCGCTGTTGATTAAATTCCACTAAATTATCGATGAGCATTGGAAGCCCGGCCATTGGGGCATATTGATTAAAATTTTTCATGGTCCCTTCGCATAAAAGTTTTTTCAGCCGGTCGTCAATCTCATAGTCCGGGAAACCCTGCGAAAGATTCACAGCATCGTGTTTCTGAGCAAGAGCAGTCATTTCCGAAAAAATGGTAAGGTCGCTTCCCGAATGTTTTCTTTTAATCATACTCAAATTTATAAATAAACTTTTTAAAAATAACTCATCATTAACGCAATATCTTCAAAAAGGAATTTTAAAAATATATTTGCTATTTTTAAAACTTCAAAAAATATCTATGAAAAAATTCTTTATTCCGCTGTTCTCAGTGGTTTTACTCAGCAGTTGTGCTTCCGTTAATTATTCGTACGACGGAAAAGCCTTCAATCATTCTTTAGACACTATTACTCAGCAGAACCTCAAGAAAAACCTTTACGTGATCGCATCCGACGAAATGGGCGGCCGCGACACTGGCAGTCAGGGGCAGAAAAAAGCGGGCGAATATATGATCAAACAGTATCAGGACATGGGAGTTTCCCATCCGGATGCAATGGATTCTTTCTATCAGAAAGTTCCCGCAGCTTACATGAATACCGGTAGAGGTGCAGGATTACCCGATTCTGAAAACATCCTCGCTTTTATCAAGGGAAGTGAAAAACCTGATGAAATTATTGTTATTTCGGCGCATTACGATCACGTCGGAACCAAAAACGGCGTGGTTTACAACGGTGCGGACGATGACGGCAGCGGGACGGTAGCGGTGATGGAAATTGCAAAAGCTTTTAATAAAGCCAAAAAAGCTGGCCACGGCCCTAAAAGGTCAATATTGTTTTTACATGTTACCGGTGAAGAGCACGGACTTTTGGGATCGAAATATTATGCAGACCATCCCATCTATCCGATGGCCAATACCGTGGCAAACCTGAATATTGATATGATCGGAAGATGCGATCCGGGCAACTGCGGAAAGGATTATGTATATGTAATCGGTTCGGAAATGCTCAGTACTGATTTGAAAAAGATTAATGTGGAAGCGAACACGAAGATTACCAAACTGGAACTTAATTATAAATATGACGATCCAAAAGATCCTCAGCGCTTGTATTACCGTTCTGATCATTATAATTTTGCTAAAAACGGTGTTCCTGTGGCGTTTTTCTTCGACGGAATTCATGAGGATTACCACAAACCCACTGATGATGCGGAGAAAATCGATTACGCAGCATTACAGAAGCGTACCCAATTGGTTTTTGCTACCGCATGGGAACTGGCTAACAGAAAGGACAGGATTGTAGTGGACGGTAAGAATAACAGATAAAAATCACAACAATTATAATAACGGATCCGTTGCTTTCGCAGCGGATTTTTGTAAATTTGGTCTACGGCTCCATAGTTCAACGGATAGAATAGAAGTTTCCTAAACTTTAGATCCAAGTTCGATTCTTGGTGGAGTCACCAAAAAAAGAATCCGCTGTTTAGCAGCGGATCCAGTAGATAAAATCATCTCATTTTTTTAATTAGACAACAAGGAAAAAAGAGAAGCCGACGGTGCTTCTCTTAAATTTTTATATCAATTTAATGGTATTTCGGTACATGGAGTAAAAGGATATTGTTTTCACTTCAATGTTATTTCAGAGTAAAAGTAACAAATAATTCAATACGTAATGTAAACTGAATGTTAAAATTCACACTTTACTCACATTTTTTTGTGGATAACTCCCTGAGAGTGAAAAAGAAAAGAATTAATTCATTTGAAACGGGTTAAAATTTCTCCTTCAAATACTTCGCTGTATGCGATTTCTTATTCTTGATTAAATCTTCAGGTGTCCCTTCAAAGACTACTTCACCACCATGTTTTCCAGCTTCCGGACCAATGTCTATGATATAATCTGCAGATTTAATGATATCCGGCTGATGTTCAATCACAATGACCGAATGTCCAAGACCGATGAGGGCCTGAAGGGAAATGAGTAATTTATTGATGTCGTGAAAATGCAGACCGGTAGAAGGTTCATCGAAGATAAACAGTGTTTTTTCAGTGGTAACGCCTTTCACAAGGAAAGAGGCGAGTTTTACCCTTTGTGCTTCACCGCCGGAAAGTGTTGAAGAGCTTTGCCCGAGCTGAAGATAACCTAAGCCAACTTCCTGCAGAGGTTTCAGTTTGGTTACAATTTTCTGTTCATGATTTTCAGTGAAAAATTCAAGTGCTTCGTCCACGGTCATGTGAAGAATGTCGGAAATATTTTTTTCGTCAAATTTTATCTCCAGAATTTCATTCTTGAAGCGCGTTCCGTGGCAGGTTTCACATTCTAGCTCAATATCCGCCATAAACTGCATGGATACGTTGATAACACCTTCTCCCTTGCATTCATCACATCTTCCTCCGTCAACATTGAAAGAGAAATGTTTGGGTTTCAGACCCTGCACTTTTGCCAGTTTCTGTTTTGAAAACAAATCACGGATGTCGTCATACGCTTTGAGATACGTCACGGGATTGGAACGAGAGGATTTTCCGATCGGATTCTGGTCGATCAGTTCAATATTTTTAATCAGTTTTTTAGGAAATTCAACTGAATCGTAATCGCCTTTTTTACCACCCATTCCAAGTTGCACCTGGATGTCATTCGTAAGGATTTCTTTCATCAGTGTAGATTTTCCGCTTCCTGAAACTCCGGAAATTACGACCAGGCTTTCCAAAGGAATATCGACATCAATGTTCTTTAAATTATTCTGGCGCGCACCTTTAATATGAATCCACTCTTTTGCTTTTCTTCGGGTTGGCGGAACTTTAATTTCCAGAGTTCCGGTAAGATACTGTGCGGTTAAGGATTCTGAATTTTTAAGTTCTTTAAAATCGCCCGCAAAAACCAACTCGCCGCCTAGATATCCGGCTTCAGGACCAATGTCGATGATGTAATCTGCGGCTTTCATCACATCTTCATCATGTTCTACCACAATAACGGTGTTTCCAAGATCACGGAGGTTTTTCAGTACTTCAATCAGATTTTCGGTATCTCGGGAATGCAGGCCGATAGAAGGTTCATCCAAAATGTAGATCGAACCTACCAAAGAGCTACCGAGCGATGTTGCGAGATTAATTCTCTGGCTTTCACCACCTGAAAGCGTGTTGGACGTTCGGTTGAGCGTCAGGTATCCTAAACCTACTTTTTCTAAAAACTCCAGACGGGTCGTAATTTCATAGACGAGTCTTTTCGCAATTTCCGCATCATGCTGATTGAGTTTTAAAGATTTAATCAGCGGTAAAAGCTCATCCAAAGGAAGTTCAATCATTTCCTGAATGTTGTGGCCGTCAATTTTTACATATTTCGTTTCTTCGCGCAGCCTCAAACCTTCGCAGGTCGGACAAAGTGTTTTGCCGCGGAATCTCGAAAGCATAACGCGGTATTGAATTTTGTATAAATTTTCTTCCACCATTTTGAAGAAATTGTTCACAGAAGGAAAACTTCTGCTGGCGTCGCCTCTCCACAAAAAGTTTTTCTGCTCTTTAGTCAGCTGATGATAAGGTTTATGAATGGGAAATTCATTCCCTGCTTTTTTGATAAATGCTTTTTTCCATTCGCTCATGCTTTCGCCTTTCCAGCTGGCAACAGCGTCCTCAAACACCGAAAGATTTTTATTCGGAATCACCAGATCTTCATCAATCCCGATTACTTTTCCGTACCCTTCACATTCCGGACATGCGCCGTAAGGATTGTTGAAACTGAAAAAATGGACATTAGGCTCCATAAATTCCATCCCGTCGAGTTCGAATTTATTGGAGAATTCGGTGATTTTTCCGGTTTCGGTATTTTTCAGCGAGCAGTAACCGCGGCCTTCATAAAATGCCATCTGGATGGAATCTGCAAGCCGCTGAAGAAAACTCTCATCATTTTCATAACGGAAACGGTCGATAACGAGCTGAATTTCCATTTCTTTTTCCGGAACGAAACCGAAACTTTCCAGATCTTCAATTCCTGCGACATTTCCGTTGACTTCAAGACGTGTAAATCCCGACAGTTTAAGGGTTTTCAGCTGTTCAGCAAATTTAGAAATATCAAAATGTAAGGGATTCCTCAGGAGAAAGGTTTGATTTTCATTTTTTTTAATGAAATCAATTACATCACTCACCGAATCTTTCTTCACTTCATTTCCCGAAACTGGTGAAAACGTGCGCCCGACTCTGGCAAAGAAAAGTTTTATATAATCGTAAACTTCCGTAGACGTTCCTACCGTAGAGCGCGGATTGGAGGAAATTACTTTCTGCTGAATCGCAATGGACGGAGCCAAACCTTTGATGTCGTCAACTTTGGGTTTTTCCAATTTCCCGAGAAACTGCCGTGCATAGGAACTCAAACTTTCCACATATCTGCGCTGTCCTTCAGCATAAATGGTGTCGAAAGCAAGGGACGATTTTCCGCTTCCGGAAACTCCTGTAATCACAATTAATTTATTCTTCGGCAGAAGAACATCAATGTGTTTCAGGTTATTGAGGTGTGCATTTTTTACGAAAATCTGCTTTTTTATATCGATATCAGGAATTGTAGCCATGGGTAAAATTAAGACCTACAAAATTACGGTTTTTTTGAAGAAAAAATTTTATAATATTTTTCATTCAAATATTGTTATGTGCTCTTTATTTTGTCTAAATTTGTTGTACAAATAAGTAATGATATCATGAGAAAATTATTAAATGATCTGATTACGCATTTGATGAGAAAAAGATGAAGTTCTGAGTCTCAGAATTTTATAAGATGCAGTTCGCACGAGCTGCATCTTTTTTTTGTCAATATTTTTAAACTTAATAGAAAACCGCTTTTTATTTTGTTTAATTCTTAATTATATTTGCCGCTTAATTTAATGGAAACCCTTTTTATTGCTGGTGTTTTTTTAAATGGTTGCCATTATTAAATCAACAGAATAATAAGAATTAAGTTGTGAAAATGAGAAAGATAATTTGTTATGCATTGTTTTTAGGAAACATAATACAGTTTACAGCACAGGAAAAGGCAGATGAAATTGCGGAAGTTACCGTTCATGGGAAATTTCTGAGTCTGCCGCTGAAAAAAGTAAACGAAAACATCACGGTAATTTCAAAAAAAGAAATCTCGAATTCACCGGCTAAAAGTATTGAAGAAGTTTTAGCACAATTTACCGGTATGGATATCCGCAAAAGAGGCGGTAATGGCGTTCAGGCGGATATTTCGATGCGCGGAAGCAGTTTTGAGCAGGTGTTGATTCTCGTGAACGGAATCCGGATGAACGATTCGCAAACCGGTCACAATTCCATGAGTATCCCGTTTGATTTAGCCTCTGTGGAGAAAATTGAAATCGTTAAAGGACCTGCTGCAAGGAGATTTGGACAGAATGCCTACGCAGGAGTTATCAATATTATCACTAAACCGGGATCTGAAGAAAATGCAATTGTTTCCGGAAGCGGCGGCGATTATAAAACATATTCTCTTGGACTTGGTGCCAATTTCGGCAGCGAAAAATTCTCGAATTTTGTTCAGATAAATTCGTCGGGTTCAGAAGGTTACCGCTATAATTCGGATTACAGAATCAGCAATGTTTTTTATCAGAATAACTATCAGTTGGACGATGGAAGCATTAAATTTCAGGCAGGCATTCAGGAGAAAAAGTTTGGAGCCAATGGTTTTTATGCTACTCCGGCTGCCACAGACCAATATGAGGAAACCCAGACTTCCATTGTGAGTTTGGGAATAGACAAAAAGTTGCAGAAATTCAATTTAAATTCTAATATCTATTGGCGAAGAGGCCAAGATATGTATGAATATATCCGCAACAGACCTGAAGTCTACAGAAACATGCACATCGGGAATAATATCGGTGGAGAACTTAACGGAAGTTATCTGTCCAAGTTGGGTACCACTGGTTTGGGCCTCGAACTTCGGAAAGAGTTTTTAGCCAGTAACAACTTGGGCCACCGGGAAAGGTTTGTTACTCAGGTTTTTCTGGAGCATCATTTTTCTTTTTTCGGGAATTCATTGAATATTTCCCCCGGAATTTCGTGGGCCAATTATGATCAGGAAGGCGATTTTTTCTATCCGGGTCTTGATGTGGGTTATGAGTTTAATGAAAACCACAAAGTTTACGGAAATATCGCAAAAGTCAACAGAATTCCAACGTTTACCGATTTGTATTATGTTAGCAAAACCGAGTCAGGAAACCCGGATTTGAAGCCCGAAAACGCAGTTTCTGCAGAAGTAGGTTACCGTTTTCAAAAGAACAGTTTTCTGGGAAAGATCAGCGGTTTTATGAGAAATTCTGAAAACTCCATAGATTGGGTAAAATCAAATGCGAATGAAATTTGGCGCGCTGAGAACATTGGAAATATTGAAACAAAAGGGATAGAAGTGGAATTTGGACAACATTTCAATTCTTTTGTGAAATCTTACTCGGTGCAGTATACTTTTTTAGACAGCAAAAACACTCAGCCTCAGCATTTAATTTCGAGGTACGTAATGGAAAATCTGAAACATCAGTTTGTCGCTAAGCTGCAGAATCAGTTTTTTAAAAAAATCTCTAATCAGTTAATTTACCGCTATAATGAAAGGGTATCAACAGGAAGTTACCAAATTATTGATGAGAAACTAAGTTATGATTTCAGCAACCTCAATCTTTACGTTTTAATCAATAATATTACGAATTCCGCTTACACCGAAACCTTTGGTGTACCGATGCCGGGACGCTGGTTTCATGTGGGATTCAACTATAAAATTGGTCTTTAAGATAAAAGATGAGAGAAACCAGGATGCAAAAAGCGGGAATTCACTGTCGTCATTTTCTTAAAAATCATTATTTTAGCAAGATGAAAAGGCTATCTGCACTTCTGATATTTTTATTAACGGGTTATTATATCTCCGCTCAAACTGAACATGTTTCAAGTTTTAATGCGGTGACAGTCACCTATAAGATTCACCCGAAATATTTCATTTATGCGGAAGGACAGTTGCGTGGAATCGAAGACTATTCCTATCCCGATTATTACGAGATAAAAGGTGGAGTGGGATATAATTTAACCAAAAATCATAAACCTTTCATAGGAATCGGGCGTTACGGAACTTACAAAGATCGCCTGATGGATAAGGAAGAATTCCGTGTCTGGCTTCAGGATGTGATTGATTTAAAGGCCGGAAAATTCAAACTTGAAAACCGTTTCCGGGCAGAAAAAAGCTGGTTTTATGAGCCTAAAAAAGACGCGCATTCTGACAGAATCCGACTGAGATACAGACTGAATATTTCGGTTCCGCTAAATTCAGAATCGGTAAAACCGGGAACATTATTTGCCAACGCCTATGATGAAGTTTTCTTTGTCACGACCGAAAAACCGTTATTTGCACGCAACCGAGTTTTCGGAGGTTTCGGTTATCAGATTGATGAAAATTTTGGGATTGCGACCGGCTATCTCTGGCAGAGAGAATTTGCACAGTCGGGGAACAGAAATCTGTATTTTCTGTATCTCGCCCTCAACATTACGATTGATGATTCCGAAGATAAACACTACCATTTTCCGGGTGCCGATTAATGTTGATAACTTTTATGAAATTTAGTTTTTAATTTCAAAGTTTGTTTCCTTTTTTTGCTTCAAATTCATATATTTGTAAAAATAATAAGAAATAAATGAAATTGTAAAGATTTAATGCCTTATTTTAAATCTTTGCCATTACATTTTACCAATAAAATAACATAACATATGAAATTTATTGTTGCAAGCGGAGAATTACAGAAAGCACTGAACACGGTGAGTGGGGTGATTTCCAGTTCTCAGTCAAGACCTATTCTTGAAAATTACCTGTTTGAACTTGAAGGAAACAATTTAAAAATAACAGCTTCTGATGGCGAAACTACTTTAGTGACGGCTTTGGAAGTGAAATCTGACGATACCGGAAAATTTGCTGTTCCTGCGAAAATTTTTCAGGATTTTGTGAAAACTTATGGGGAACAGCCTTTAACATTATCAGTAAAAGATTCTGAAGACGGAAACGGAAGTTTACTCGAAATCTTAGACGAAAAAGACAATTTCGCGGTAGCTCTTGATAATGCAGAAGATTATCCTGAACTTCCTGAATTTGACGCTTCACAAAGCGTGAAAATTGCCGCAGGAGTTTTGTGTGAAGCTTTAACCAATACGCTTTTTGCAACAAGCAACGATTCCTTGAGACCGGTAATGACCGGAGTTCTGTTCCAGTTTAAAGAAGATGAAACCAATTTCGTTTCTACAGACTCCCATAGGTTGGTCGTTTACAAAAGAACAGATTTAATCAATGCTGAACCTATTGAGTTCATCATGCCGAAAAAACCTTTGGCTATTTTCAAAAATATACTTGCCAATTCCAACGAAGAGGTAATTATTGAATTTAATGAAAATATGGCGAAATTCACCTTCGGAAACAACATCTGGATCTGTAGACTTATCGACGGAAAATACCCGAACTATACCGCGGTAATCCCGAAAGAAAACCCGAATGTTTTAACCATCAACAGAAATTTACTGTTAAGTTCGATCAGAAGGGCTTCGATTATGTCAAATAAATCAACGAATCAGGTTCGTTTTAAGCTTTCAGGAAACATTCTTCACCTTCACGCTGAAGATACTGAATATGCAAACAAAGCAGATATGCAGATTCCTTGCGATTACAACGGCGAAGATATCAACATCGGTTTCAGTTCCAAATTTCTTACAGAAATGCTTTCTGTGTTAGGTTCAGATGATATCACGATGAAAATGTCGCAACCCAACAGGCCAGGAATTATCGAACCGGTTGACGGTCTGGAAGCGGAAGAAAATATCCTGATGCTTTCGATGCCCGTAATCGGAATGTAAAATAAACTATACCTTATAATCAATTGAGATTTGAAATTTTTCAGATCTCAATTTTTTTTTAAACT
The DNA here is from genome assembly GCA_018902795.1 of Bacteroidota bacterium. Lineage (GTDB taxonomy): Bacteria > Bacteroidota > Bacteroidia > Flavobacteriales > Weeksellaceae > Kaistella. Next base: position 92,867 of record JAHIQD010000011.1, read on the forward strand.
GCAAAATCACGATATTTGCAAACTTATCGGTATTTAAAATTCTTCTTTTTAATGCCATATTTTAAATTATCCAAAGAATGAAACCGAAAGGTTTCATTGCCCTTAAAAAATAGGAACAGCAAATGAAAATCTCAAACAACTGGCTTAAAGATCACATCAACACTGATTTAAAATCAGATAAAATCGGAGAATATCTTACGGATATTGGACTGGAAGTGGAAGGAATCGAAAAGTACGAATCTGTAAAAGGAAGCCTGGAAGGAATCATTATCGGAAAAGTCTTAACGTGTGAACAACATCCTAACGCCGATAAACTAAAGAAAACAACGGTTGATATTGGAAACGGCAGTATATTGAACATTGTTTGCGGTGCGCCGAATGTTGCAGTGGGACAAACTGTTCCGGTTGCTGTAGTGGGCACAAAAATTTATGCTAAAGACGGAAGTTCGTTTGCGATTAAAGAAGCGAAAATCCGAGGCGAAGTTTCCCAGGGAATGATCTGTGCGGAAGATGAATTGGGTTTAAGTGACGATCACGGCGGCATCATGATTTTAGATGAAAACAAATTCGAAGTTGGGAAAGATCTCGCAGATTATTTTGAACTTTCCAATGATGAAGTGTACGAAATCGGTTTAACACCCAACAGAACTGATGCAATGTCGCATTATGGTGTTGCAAGGGATTTAAACGCATTTTTGGTTTCCAATCAAATGAAATCGGAGTTTGAAAAAACGGTTTCTAAACCTTTAAATGGTGAAGGAACTCATGATTTTCAGCTTGAAGTGGAAGATTCAACTTTAGTTCCAAGATATATCGGTGCAGTAATCGAAAATGTAAAAGTTGCCGATTCGCCAGATTGGTTGAAACAAAGACTCAAGTCCATCGGTTTAAGCCCAATTAATAATATTGTAGACATCACCAATTATATTTTACATGGTTTAGGACAGCCTCTTCATGCTTTTGATGCCGACCGCATTGCCGGTAAAAAAGTAAAAGTTGGAGTAAATGCTGAAGGAACCAAATTCACTACTTTAGACGGTGTTGAAAGAACGCTGAACGGTACCGAAATTATGATTAAAGACGGCGAAGATCATCCAATGTGTATTGCCGGAGTTTTCGGTGGACAGCATTCCGGAGTTTCAGAAAATACACAAACCATTTTCCTCGAAAGTGCTTATTTTAATCCGGTAGCGGTAAGAAAAGGAGCGAAATTTCATGGATTGAATACCGATGCCTCTTTCCGTTTTGAACGTGGAGTGGATCCGAATAATACCAGAACTGCCATTACTCACGCCATTTCGATGATTGAAGAAATCACCGGCGGGAAAATGACAGGCGCACTTTTGGAACATTACCCTGAAAAAATCGAAAACAATTATGTGATTTTAAGATTCTCTAAAGTGGAGCAGATTTTAGGAACAAAAATTCATAAAGAAAAAATAAAAGAGATTTTGAAATCGCTTGATATTGAGGTTCTTAATGAAATTCAGAACGGTTTGGAAATTTCTGTTCCTGCGTACAGAGCGGATGTGACGAGAGAAATTGATGTGATTGAAGAAATTCTGAGAATTTATGGTTATAATAAAATTGATGCGCCGCAGAAAATTTCGTTTACACCGGTAAAATTAAGCTTTGACGATCAGGATGCGCTTGAAAATTCGTGGGCAAGAACTTTACAGAGCAATGGCTTCAACGAAGTGATGAACAACTCACTCACTTCCGTGAAAGATAAAACTGATGCTGTAAAATTGCTGAATCCTTTAAGCGGAGATTTAGCTTTCATGAGAAAGTCTTTACTGGAAGGTCTTTTATCCAATGCGGATTACAACATTAAGAGAAAAAATCAGGATATTAAATTTTTCGAACTCGGTAAAATTTATCATAAAAAAGAAAAATACTTAGAAAGAAAGCAGCTTGCGCTTCTTGTTTCCGGTAGAAATGCTGCTGAAAACTGGCTTCAACCCAAATCAGCAACCGATTTTTATTACCTTAAATCGTATGTGAAAATTCTCCTGGACAAACTGAACCTGAATGTTACGGAACAGTATCTTGAGGATGCCCGTTTTTCAGACGCTTTGCAACTGACTTCCGAAGGAAAAACTATTGCAAGATTAGGAAAAGTTTCTCCCGAATTATTGAAAGATGCGGATATTGATCAGGACTGTTTTTATGCAGAAATAGAGTTGGAAAACTGCCAGGAACTTCGTTCAAAAGGAAATCTGAAGTTCGCAGACATTCCTAAATTCAACACCATTAGAAGAGATCTGGCACTACTGATCGACAAAAATGTGACTTACGGCGAACTGTATCAGTCTGCAAAGAAAAATCCTTCAAAATACCTGAAAAACATTAATCTTTTCGATGTGTATGAAGGAAAAAATCTTCCTGAAGGAAAAAAATCTTATGCACTGAGTTTTGAGCTGCTGAATGAAGAGAAAACTTTGGAGGAAAAAGAAATCAATGAAGTAATGAATTCTTTGATTAAGAATTTCCAGAAAGAATTTTCGGCAGAACTTCGGTCATAAAAATTCAAACATTAATAATAAAAAGCATCTCAACCGGGATGCTTTTTTGTTTTATAAAAGCTTTATTTGTGCATAACCGCGGATAAATAAATTATATTACTTAAATTTGATCAAACAAAAAAAGCTGATGCAACCGTCCTCTATATTTGGTCAGGAAAAGATATTTATAGAGAAAGAGTTTGCATATCATTATTAAAAATAAAAGATAACGACTTATGAAAAATATTTTTTTATCAATATTTGCTGCTGTAACATTGGTTTCCTGTGCATCAATGTCGACTTCTAAAGTAGGAAGCACACAGGTGAACATCGCAGGCACGAAATGGACCCTGGCTGACCAGGTGAAAGGGAAAACGCCGACGCTCAATGTGGAGGCTGGTAAAATTACCGGTAACGGAGGCTGCAATAACTATTTTGGGGAACTTTCTCTGGATCCTACAGCGGGCAATTTTTCAGCTAAGAATATTGGTGCAACTAAAATGGCGTGCCCCAATATGGAAGTGGAAACTCAGTTTTTCAGCATGTTGAATGCCGCCACTAAATATGTGGTGAAGGGAAATACACTCGAGTTATATAAAGGGAATCTTCTCTTGCTGAAATTCAATAAATTATAGCATTTTATTCTGTAATAACCATAAAAAAAAGGAACTCAAAACTGAGTTCCTTTTTTATTTTTTATTTATTCTTCGTCTTCTTCCTCATCATATTTTGCGAGTTCGTCATCGCACCATTTGAAGGCTGCTTCTACAACTTTGGTAGCTTCATCTGCCATCGTTTCCTCATCGTCACCTTCCAAATCATCCAACCATTCAACTTCCTCTTCTTCTACATTAAGGATAAATCTCGGATATTCCGTGTGAACAACAAATAAATCTTCAGGAAAATCTGAATTGTCGGCTAATAAAAATTTTGGTACTTTCATTTTTCTAATGTTTAAACTTCTCCAAAGATAAAAAATTTTATTGATATTTATTCTCGTCGATTTTAATTTTTGTTAAAACTTTATATTTCGTCAAAGTATTGATCTGAAGCGTATCCTGGGGCAGAAACGTAACCTTGACATTTGGGTTTACGGTGCTGATCAGTTCGGCAATCTGCATTTTGTCGAGCTGTTCTTCATTTTCCATATAGAAATTAATCCGGCCCTCTTCAAGCTTTTCAGATTTAAGAAATTTTGTTATTTCTCTACGGTTTTCAAGGTAATTTCCTTTTGAAAGCCAGGTGAATACAAAGCCGGTTATCAAGCTTAAAACTGTAATTCCGTAGGTAAATTTCCCGAGAATCTGATACATTTTTTTGAAATAAACCAGCCAGATCGGGAAGGAAAATGGTGCCATAAGACGGTAATCAATTGGATTTACCGAATAGAAATACTGAATAAAGTATGAACAGATAATTCCGGTAACTCCTATGAAAACAGAAAATTTCTCTGTTTCTGAAAGTTTGTTTTTAATGAAGAGAAAGCAGATGAGAAGGATATTCAGAAAACCGATGCCGTAAATTCCATAATTAATAATTCCGCCGGCTGGATTGGCGATATGAATAAACGGATTAAATGTGGTTGCCAAACCCTGAAAAAGTTCCATCAACAGTTTGGAGGTTGGATGAAGCCCTATTTCTAAAAACTGGTCGACGTATTTTTCATTAAAATAATCAATAAAAAGAAATTTATACAAAACTACGAAAGCAAAACCAACGAGTCCTGAAGTGATAAACGTTCTGCTATACTGTTTCCTGTAGTTCAAAATTCCGTAAAGGAAAACTCCGCCGATGATAAAAAGTGCAGGGTAACGGATGTTGTAAAGGGTCACCAGCGCTACACTTAAATAGAGAAATGCTTTGTGACCCGTAAGTTCCCCAATAATAATCTGTCTTGCCACATACAGAAACACAAAAACGAAAGGCAGAATCAGCGATTCGCTCATCGTGTAAGAAAATATCGAAACAAAGCTGAAAAGTCCGCCCACCAAAATGGTTTCTTTCAGATAGAATTTTTTTTTCCAGGCGAAATATATAATGAAAAGATAAGCCAGAATTCCTATCGTTTTACTCGCCCAAAATTCATCAAAACCAAATATGGTAAAGAATTTTAAACTCAAAGGATATCCCATTGGCGTGGTGGTATTATCAATGACAGGAAAAACATTTGCGGTCCGCATAAACCTGATAGAATCAGGATTGGTTCTTCCTTTTTCGTTCAGCAGGAAACGTAAAACGGTAAAGGTAATACTAGCAAAAACCAGAAGAATCTGAATTCTTTGTTCGAGGATTTTTCTTCTCATTTTTTATTAATAATTTGAAAGCGGTGTTAAGGATTTAAGCCCTAACAGCACTCCTAAGAATCTACTTTAGGAACATTTTCGATACTTTATCAGCTTTTCTGTTTTCAGTATAATCGTAAAAACCTTCCCCGGATTTTACACCCAATTTTCCTGCAGTTACCATATTTACCAATAAAGGATTGGGTGCATATTTCGGATTTTTGAAACCGTCATGCATCACATTCAGAATGGCCAGACAAACGTCGAGTCCGATAAAATCTGCCAGTTGCAAAGGTCCCATTGGATGTGCCATTCCCAGTTTCATCACCGTATCTATTTCTTCAACACCGGCAACACCATTGTAAAGCGTTTCGATGGTTTCATTGATCATTGGCATTAAAATTCTGTTGGCCACAAAACCTGGATAATCGTTCACTTCAACCGGTAATTTTCCCAATGTTTTGCTCATCCCGAAAATCTGGTCGAAAGTTTCTTTGGAAGTGGAGTAGCCTTTGATGATTTCCACGAGTTTCATTACAGGAACCGGGTTCATAAAGTGCATTCCGATTACTTTTTCCGGGCGTTTTGTTACCGAAGCGATTTTAGTAATTGAAATGGAGGAGGTATTGGTAGCAAGAATACAGTTTTCAGGAGCTAACTCATCCATCTGTCTGAAGATTTTCAGTTTCAGATCCAGGTTTTCTGTAGCGGCTTCCACGATTAATTCAGCGTTTTTTGCTGCATCTTCCAATTGGGTGAAAGTAGAAATGTTGCTCAAAGTAGCTGCTTTCTGTTCTTCGGTAAGGTTGCCTTTCGCAATGATTCTGTCCAGATTTGCAGTGATTGTTTTAAGTCCTTTTTCTAAAGCTTCAGTAGAAACATCTACCAAATTAACGTTAAAACCAGTTTGTGCAAAGGCGTGAGCAATTCCGTTTCCCATTGTTCCGGCTCCGATTACGACAATGTTTTTCATTTATTTATTTTTATGAGTTGAATTAAAATAGTCCCATACTTTTTTAGAAATATCAGAAATCATTTGGGTATTTACGGCTTCTGATTCCGTCGAATCGATAACAAAAACAGTAATCGCATAATGTTTTCCGTCGGGAAGGGTAATGATTCCTGAATCATTTTCAGCAATGGTCAAATTGCGGTCTTTTCCTGAAGAGCCGGTTTTGTGGGCAATTGTTGTCCCTGCCGGAAGCTGTTCTTTTAATTTATTGGCTCCGGTGGTCGTTCCCAGCATGATATTCATTAAATAATCTGTCGATTTCTCGGAAAGAATTTTCTTTTCGTAGAAGCTTTTATAAAGAGAACTTAATGATTTTACTGTCGTGAAGTTCGGGTACAGATATTCTTTTCCTTTGTGCATCCACTCTTCGTTGTACTTTATCTGGAAATTCTTTACGCCTTTCGCATCCATGAATCTCTGTACGGTTTCTGTTCCGTCGATCAATCTCAGCAAAATATCGCAACCGTTGTTATCACTTTGCGCGACGGTGTATTTGATAATTTCATCCAGCGTCAGTTCTACATTTCCGTTTGGATATTTATCGCGAAGCGGACTGTGTGTATTTTCCAATAAGTCTGATTTCTTTACCGGAATTTTCTGATCGAGTTTCAGCTTTCCAAGGTCAACTTCATTCAGCACTGTTGCAGCGATATGGAATTTAAACACGCTGAGCATCGGCAGTTTTTTGTCTGCATTTTCATTATTAAATTCAAACGGAAAATCAATTCCCTTTACAGAAACAGCTATAGTGGCGTTTTTGTCTTTAGTGATTTTAAGAATTTCTTTCTTTAAATTCTGTGAAAAATTTAATACAGAAATAAAAAGGGCGAATAGTATAAAATGTTTTTTCATATAGAAAATGATGATGAATAATCAGTTAAGGTTACAAACTTCGGGTATAAGTTTTTCCTTCAGCAAGATAAACAGGAATTTCACTTTCTGCAACATTAAATTTTGTTTTAATAAACGTCCGGTCGCCATTGATCCGGTTGATAAAAACCGAAAAATGCAGATGCGGTCCGTTGGAAAACCCCGTGTTTCCACTATAACCAATGAACTGTCCTTTTTCGATTTTATCACCGGCTTTCAGTTCTGATCCGTTTTGTTTCAAATGTGCATAATCGGCGAAAGTTCCGTCGCTGTGCATAATAAGAACCTTATTAGCAAATTTGGCGCAGGAAATATCAGGGCAGCTTTGGGAATTGTTTTTTACAACTTCAACAACGGTTCCTTCACGGGCGGCAAAAATTTTATCGCCGGTTTTTAAATTGAAATCCAGAGCTGCAGCGTTCTGGTGGGAAAATTTCCCGTTATAACCCTGAAAAATGAGCTGAGTTTTTCCTTTTTCGAATGGTAAAGTATAGCTGTAATCGGTGTCATAATTTTCCTGCAGAACATTTCCGAAATTGTAAGTGTTGGTGTACGAAAACATATTCGCTGCATTTGGTTTGATCGGAGCCAGTTTTGCAACAGGAAATTTCTTAGTTTTTGGAGGAACGACAATAATCTGTCCGCTTCCCAACGTAGAGGTCATATTTTGGAGTTTGAAGCTGAACTTTGCTGACATCGGCATCTCTTCGTCATTATCGGCGAAAATCTGTGCCTCACTTCCTTTGACCTCATTATAAAAACGGATATTCCAACTTTTTTGGGAAAAAGCAAATAAGGATATTAAAAGAAAGGTGATTGAAAATGTTTTTGTCATTTTTAAAGAAAAATTTCGCTACGTTTAAGCCTAAAATTATCAGAAATAGATCGCTGATTTATGAAATCATTTTCATGATTTCCAGCGCCACTTTTAAAGCTTCGGTTCCGTCTTCCAGGGAAACTTCTACATTTTTATTTTCAGTGATCGCATCAGCAAAACTTTCCAGTTCGTCTAAAATGGCATTGTTAGGCTGAATGTTTGGATATTCAAAAATGATCTGGTTTTTTTCGCCTTCTGCATTTTCAATAATCATATCGAAATCGGTAGGATGTTCGGGCGCTTCTTTCATCCGGATCACTTCCGCTTTTTTCTCAAGAAAATCTACCGAAATATAAGCGTCTTTTTGGAAAAACCGTGATTTGCGCATGGCTTTCATCGAAATTCTGGAGGTCGTTAAATTTGCCACGCACCCGTTTTCAAATTCTATTCTTGCATTGGCAATATCAGGAGATCTGGAAACCACGCAAACGCCTGAGGCATGAATGTTTTTTACTTTAGATTTCACAATAGAAAGCAAAATATCCAGATCATGAATCATTAAATCCAAAACCACTGAAACATCAGTTCCCCGCGGATTAAATTCTGCAAGCCGGTGAATTTCAATAAACATCGGATCGTTGATGAATTCTTTTGAACCGATGAACGCCGGATTATATCTTTCAACGTGACCTACCTGAGCTTTAATATCAAATTCGCGGCATTTGTAAAGGATTTCTTCAGCCTGCTGCAGGGTTTGCGTGACAGGCTTTTCAATAAAGAAGTGCTTGCGGTTTTCAATCGCTTTTATGGCATAATCGTAATGATAAAGGGTAGGAGTTACAATGTCCAGCATGTCGATTTCCTGCAACAGGTCTTCGAATTTTTCAAAATATCTGTACCCGAATTCGGCTTCGAGCTTTTTTCCGTTTTCTTTGTCAGCGTCGTGAAAACCGATTAATTCGTATTTTTCCGACTGATTCAATAATTTTAAATGGATTTTACCAAGATGTCCGGCTCCAACTAAACCTGCTTTTAGCATAGAAAATTTATTTTTTCAAAGATAAGAAATTGGGCTGAAATAGATGATTAAGGTTTAAAGGGAATGCCAATGGGTTTTTGTAAAGTCGGATAAAATATGTTAGTTTTGTTTTTTGTCGGGATTTTAACTTCCAATCCCGCATCTGGGAAACCCGTAACAATTATGCAGGATACATTTTTACATAAAGGAAAAAGAAAATTTTTGGTACAATATCTTCGGGAGAAAATAGGAATTTCCGACGAAAAGGTTTTGAAGGCAATGAATGAAGTGCCGCGCCATCTTTTTCTGGAAAGTATTTTCGAAGATTACGCTTACGAAGACCGTGCTTTCCCAATTCTGGCCAAGCAAACCATTTCTCATCCTTCCACGGTTGCTGAACAGAGTGAACTTTTACAGCTTCGCGGAAAGGAAAAAGTTCTTGAAATCGGTACAGGATGCGGTTATCAAACTGCAGTTCTGGTGGCTATGGATGCGGTGGTTTATACGATTGAAAGACAGAAAGAACTTCATGATTTTGCAGTTAAAAAACTGGGATCACTTCATCTGCGCCCGAAATTTCAAAGTTTTGGAGACGGTTTTGCGGGGCTTCCAACTTTTGCTCCTTTCGATAAAATTTTAGTGACCTGCGGTGCGGAAACTTTGCCAACTGAATTGCTTCATCAGTTAAAAGTGGGCGGTATTATGGTAATTCCATTAGGGAAAACTGATGAACAGATCCTGACGAGATTCACCAAAAAATCGGAAAAGGAATTCGAGAAGGAGGAGTTCGGTGCTTACAAATTTGTGCCGATGCTGAATAATACGAACCAATAATCATTATAAATATTTTTTTTGGAAAACGCTTTATTTTAGGTCCTAATTTTTTTTAAACCTGATAAATAACATACCCCAAATTCGCTATTTCAAAATATAGAATGTATTTTTGCAACTATTTGAATTTTATAAATCTGATAGTTTCTTACAATGAAAAAAATACAGAGTATTCTTATTTCTACCCGTACGATGGCGGTTTTGTTGCTGGTTTATGCATTTGCAATGGCATACGCAACTTTTCTAGAGAACGATTACGGAACACCAACCGCAAAAGCACTGATCTACGAAGCCAAATGGTTTGAAGGCGTAATGCTTCTTTTAATACTTAACTTTATTGGAAACATTTCAAGATACCGTCTCTGGAGACGTGAAAAGTGGCCTGTTTTGGTTTTTCACCTTTCCTTTATCTTAATTTTCATTGGAGGCGCTATTACGCGTTATATCAGTTATGAAGGGATTATGCACATCCGTGAAGGTGAAACTTCAAACGAAGTAATAACAGATAAAAATTTCTTTAAAATTCAGATCGAAGAAAAAGGGGACATTTTAAATTATCAGGACGTTCCATATTTGATGTCGCCGCTTCATAAAGATTTAAAAGCCAGCTACGATTATCATGGCAAGCAGATTTCAATAAAAGCCACGGATTTTATTCAGAGAAAAAAGGACAGTCTGGTTGTTGACAATAAAGGAACAGAATTTTTACACGTTGTTTCTACAGGAAATTCAGGACGGGAAAACATCTATATAAAAGCCGGTGAATCCAAATCAATTAACGGAACTTTAGTTACGTTTAACCGTGCCATTGAAGGCGCTGTAGAATTTAATAATACCAGCGGGAATTTAATGATAAAAACTCCCGTGGATGCCTCATTTATGACGATGGCAACGCAGGCAACGGGAACTACGAAAAAAGATGAATATCAGCCGTTAGTTCTTAGAAGCTTATATACAGTAAATGATCTGAAACTGGTTGTTCCTGAAGGTTTGAAGAAAGGAAAACTGATTGCTTACGAAGGCGACCGTAAAAAAGACAAAGACGTATCAGACCAGCTTACTGTAGAAGTGCAGGGTCCAAAAACAAAACTTCTTGTTGATTTACCGGTAGAAAAAGGAAATCCTAACGCATTTAAGCAGATTTCTCTTGACGGGATGAATATTATCCTCGGTTTCGGACCGAAAGTATATAACACGCCTTTCTCTCTAAAATTAGAAAAATTCGTGATGGAAACTTATCCGGGAAGTTCATCGCCAAGTGCTTATGAAAGCCACGTGCAGATTATCGATAACGGAAAACAGACGCCTTATAAAATTTATATGAACCACGTTTTAAATCATGGCGGTTACCGCTTTTTCCAGGCGAGTTTTGATCCGGACAGAAAAGGAACGGTTCTTTCTGTAAATCACGATTTCTGGGGAACTTTAATTACCTATATCGGTTATTTCTTCCTGTTTGGAGGGATGTTTGTGATTTTCTTCTGGAAGGGAACCCATTTCTGGAAACTAAATAAAATGCTGAAGGATGTGAACCGAAAAAGGATTACAATGGTACTGCTGCTTTTGCTGAGCATGAATTTGTCTGCTCAGAAAATTGATACTCACGGTACCGACGGATCTGCAAAAACAACCCATTCTGCAAATGACGGTCACAATCACGGCGATGTAGATTTACTTTCAGAAGAATCCGCGCCAAAGAAAAACCAGAATTCTTTAGCTTTAAGGTCTCCGCGACAGATTACAGCGGATGAAATTATTGCTAAAAACACCATCAGTAAGGAACATGCCGATAAGTTCGGTTATCTTCTGGTTCAGAATTATGAGGGAAGAATTGTTCCTGTAAGCACACAGGCGCTGGATGTTCTCCGAAAATTGTACAAGCACGATAAATTTAACGGGACGGACGGAAAATCTCTGACCGCAGAACAATGGTTCCTGTCAATTAATACTGATACAGCAAGCTGGACGATGGTTCCGTTAATTAGAGTTGGATCTAAAGGCGGTGAAGAACTGAGGAAAAAAACCAAAGCTGATTATAAGGATCCAAAGTCTCTAGGTGATCAGTATTACACCTCTTTAATGAATCTTTTTCCGGCAGATGCAACCGGCGCGCTGCATTATGTTTTGGAAGAGGATTACCAGGAAGCTTTCCGGAAAAAACCTGCAGAGCAAACCAATTACGATAAAGAAGTAATTGCCGTGAACGACCGTGTTCAGGCGTTTAATGAATTTTTTAGCGGACAGTTTATGAGAATTGTACCGGTACAGAATGACCCTAACAATACTTGGCATTCATGGCTGGATCAGAATTTTGAACCGGATATGGAAGCCCAGAAAGTGATGGGACCATATTTCTCAGAAGTTTTAGCTGCGCAAAAATCAGGAAACTGGAGCAAGGCGGACAGCGAATTACAAAAACTGTCGCAATATCAACAAACGTGGGGAAAAAATGTGGTGCCGGCAAAAACAAAAGTTGATCTGGAAGTTTTAATGAATAAAGTGAATATCAACTTTCACCTTCTTATTTTTTATTCTATTATCGGCGGACTGCTGCTGTTGCTTGGATTTGTTGAATTATTCAAACCGAAGAAAATCCTTAATCATTTAATCCGTGGACTGATATTAGTAGGATTGGTTGGATATTTCTTCCAGTTCTTAGGTTTGGTTGCGAGATGGTATATTTCCGGTCACGCACCATGGAGTAATGGTTACGAAGCTATTATATTTATCTCTTGGGTAGGAATTACCGCGGGATTACTGCTTTACCGAAATTCGAACGCCCTTATTCCGGCGGCAGGATTTATGGTAGCGGTAATTATGATGGGATTTGCTCACGGCGGCTCCGCGCTGGATCCGCAGATTACTCCGTTGGTTCCTGTTCTGAAGTCTTATTGGCTGATCATTCACGTAGCGATTATTACCGCGAGTTATGGCTTTTTCGGATTGTCAATGGTTATTGCGGTCATCGTACTGATGTTTTATATCTTCTCCAACAAAAAGATATTTAAAATTCATAATGATACCACGATAAAAGAATTGACGATTGTATCTGAAATGGCGCTAACGATTGGTCTTTACGCATTAACGGTGGGAACATTTCTCGGCGGTATTTGGGCAAACGAATCCTGGGGAAGATACTGGAGCTGGGATCCTAAAGAAACCTGGGCTTTTATCTCGGTAATGGTTTATGCTTTTGTACTGCACATGCGTCTTGTTCCGGGTCTGCGCAGCAGGTGGTCTTTCCATGTAGCGTCGCTTTTTGCGATCAGTACAATTGTTATGACCTACTTTGGGGTAAATTATTATCTGACAGGCCTTCATTCTTACGCTGCGGGCGACCCGGTTCCTGTTCCGGCGTGGGTGTATATTGGTTTGGCCTCGATGTTTACTTTATCTGCCGTATCGTTTTTCTGCTTCAAAAATTTAAAGAAATCTTTGAAAATCAAATAATCATAAAATCCCGAATTAAGTTTCGGGATTTTTTTTTAATATTTTCAGCATTAATATAATTTGTGTTGAAGCGGGGCGATACTGACAGCTCTGTTTTCTTCATCATAGATATTTTCTAACACTTCATTTTACTCAAAATCACTAAATATTCATTAGATTTGTAGCTTAAACAACTGGCATTTAACATCATCAAAATACTTTGAGTACTTATCTTACCATTCTCGGCTTCAATTCCGCAATCCCAACGGTGAATTCATCGCCAACTGCACAGTTTCTCGAAATGGAAGAACGTGCTTTCCTGATCGATTGTGGCGAAGGAACACAGGTTCAGCTCCGCAAAGCAAAAGCCAGATTTTCAAAAATCAACCATATATTTATTTCTCATCTGCATGGGGATCACTGTTTTGGTTTACCGGGACTTATTGCGTCTTTCAGGCTTTTAGGAAGAGAAATGCCTCTTCATGTTTACGGACCGAAAGGTATTAAAGAAATGCTCGAAACCATTTTCAGGATTACCGAAACGCACAAAGGTTTTGAGATTGTTTATCACGAACTCGAAAGCAAAAAATCAGAAAAAATATTCGAAGACAACAGGGTAGAAGTGTTCACGATTCCCCTTAATCACAGAATTTACTGTAATGGATATCTTTTCCGTGAAAAACCGAAAGAAAGGCATTTGAACATGGCAGAAATTTCCAAGTATTCTGAAATTGAAACCTGTGATTATCATAATCTGAAGCTGGGCAAAGATTTTATACTGAGCGACGGATATGTGTTAAAGAACGAAGTTTTAACAACAGAACCCACAAAATCGCTTTCCTACGCATTTTGTAGTGATACCCGATATCTGGAAGCTATTTTACCGATTATTGAAAACGTGGATGTGCTGTACCACGAATCTACTTTCCTTCATGATCTTAAAGAAATGGCCGATTATACAGGTCATACAACTGCTTTGGAAGCCGCACGTATTGCCAGAAAAGCGAATGTTGGTAAATTAATTTTAGGACATTTTTCTAACCGATATCATGATCTGAATGTTTTCACCGACGAAGCAAGAGAAGTATTCCCGAATTCTTTTCTGCCAAAAGCTTTGGAAGCGGTAAAAATCGGATAATTGTTAACACTGGAATTTATTAATGACTTTTTCAGAACTGAAAACTTTTCTCGATGAAAAGGCCGATTTTTACAACAATCCGGAATTTATAGAAAATGATCCCATTCAGATTCCGCACCGCTTTTCGCTGAAACAGGATATTGAAATCGCAGGTTTTTTAGCCGCAACCATTTCCTGGGGCAACCGGAAATCGATCATCAACGATGCCGAAAAAATGATGGATTTCATGGGGAATTCACCTTATGATTTTGTAAAGCATGTTTCGGAAAAGGATTTGACAATTTTAGAGGGAAAAAGTATTCACAGAACATTTAATGGTGAAGATTTTCGGGAATTTATATTGAATTTAAAACGGATTTACCCCGAAAATGACAGTATGGAAAATCTGTTTCTAATTAAAGAAAATGAAGTTAATTTTTACCATTCTTTAGAAAGATTCAGGCAGATTTTCATTGGAGAAAATGTTCACAGAAGCCGGAAACATGTAAGTTCAACCTACAAAAATTCTTCCGCAAAAAGACTGATGATGTTTCTCCGCTGGATGGTGCGGAAAGACAGAAAAGGCGTGGATTTTGGGATCTGGGAAAATATTAATCAAAAGCATCTTTCTATTCCCCTGGATGTTCACACCGGAAACATTTCCAGAAAACTTAATATAATCCAGAGAAAACAAAACGACTGGAAAACCGTTGAAGAAATGGATTTGATGTTAAGAAAATTTAATGCTGAAGATCCCGCTAAATACGACTTTGCACTTTTTGGCTTGGGTGTTTCGAAGGATTTTTAACTAAATTTGCATAAATTTCAGAAAATGAGCCGAAAAGAACTACGCGAAAGAAATATTCAGTTTCTTGAAAAAGTGACCGATGGAGTAATGTGGTGGATTGGCTCTATTCCTTCACTCATCGTGCATTCCATTGTTTTTATAACGGCATTTCTGTTGCCTTTATTCAATATTGTTTCTGTTGATAAAATGCTGTTGGTTTTAACCACGGTTCTGTCTTTAGAAGCCATTTACCTGGCGATTTTTATTCAGATGTCAGTCAACCGCAGTCATGAACATATTGAAGATATCCGCGAAGACATCGAAGAAATTCAGGACGATATTGAAGAAATTAGTGAAGATATCGAAGAAATCAGCGTTGATATTGATGATATTCAGGAAGATATCGAAGATATCGCTGAAGATGAAGACGAAGATGACCACAATGAAAGAGCAAAAAATGTAATGCTGAAAAGCAATGTTTCTTCCAATAAAAACGACATCAAAGCCCTGAGGGAAGTTATTTCACAACTTCAGCAGCAGCTTGAAAATTTAAAAAAGGACGATGAAAAACTGGAAGAAAAAACGCCTGAAAATTAAGCGTTTTTCCATTCATTCGTGAACGATATAAAGTCCTGAATACTCAGTTCCTCTGCGCGTTTATCTAAAAAAGGATGATTGTTCAGTGCTTCAGGAATTTCAAGGATTTTCAGCGAGTTTGACAGTTTTTTTCTTCTTTGGTTGAAACCAGCTTTTACAATCTGTTTGAAGAGAATTTCATTACCAACCAAGCCTTCTTTAGGGTTTCTTGTCAGTTTGATGACCCCTGATTTCACCTTTGGCGGTGGGTTAAAAACGTTTTCATGAACCGTGAAAAGATATTCCACATCGTATAAAGCCTGAACCAAAACCGACAGTATACCGTACGCTTTCGTTCTCGGAACTGCCGCTGTTCTTTCTGCCACTTCTTTCTGGAACATTCCAACCATTTCCGGTACGTTGCCGTAGAAATCGATGATTTTAAATAAAATCTGTGACGAAATGTTGTAAGGGAAATTTCCTATAACCGCGACCTGATCGCCAAATGTTTCCTCAATATTGATTTTCAGAAAATCTCCTGTAAAGTGATCATCCTGAAGTTTTTCGTAATGTTGCTTTAGATAGTCAACCGATTCAGTATCAATTTCCGCCACGTAAACTTCCACATCTTTATCTAAAAGATATTTGGTGAGCACGCCCATTCCCGGACCTACTTCCAGCACTTTTTTATAATTTTCCAGACTTAATGCGTCCACGATTTTTTTGGCGATGTTTTCGTCTGTAAGGAAATGTTGACCGAGATGTTTTTTGGCTCTTACGCTCATAAATGCTGTATTCAATATTTAAAAATCGGTGCTGGAAAGATATTCTTTATGTTTTTTTTAACACCGATTTTCTTGGATTCTCCGCAAATTACGGAAGATTTTTTCTATTTTAGCAGAAATTTTTTATTTAATGGCAAAGACAGTTGAAGATTTTAACAAGAGACGGCTTCGCTCAAGCAATATTACGGTTGTCGTGAGTATTGCACTGGTGTTATTTTTATTGGGATTAATGGGTCTTATATTGATCAATGCTCAGAAATACTCCGATTATATCAAAGAGCAGCTTGTAGTGAATGCCTATTTTGACGAAAATTATGATGCAAAGGATTCTGCAAAAATTGTTAAAAGGGAGACGGAAGCTTTCCAGAAAATTCAGAAATTAGCGCCGGTGAAGCGTACGACCTATATCAGCCGCGAGATGGCTGCAGAGGAAGCGAAGAAAAGCATGGGCATTGAAAGCAGCGCACTTTTCGAGGAAAACATTTTTCCTTCTTCTGTGGAAGTTGCCTTAAAACCCGAGTATGTAGATCCCGCAAAAATTGACGAAGCCATTAAGCAGATAAAAACAGTACCGGGAATTGTTGATGTAAAAAACAACAGTACTTTAATGGTGGAAGTTTACAATAACCTGAACAACATCCTGAAATGGATCTTAGGATTCTCGATTCTCTTTCTCATTTTAGCGGTGGTGTTGATTAATAACTCGATCCGTCTTAAAATTTTCTCTAAAAGATTTATCATCAAAACGATGCAGTTGGTTGGGGCAAAACGGAGATTCATTCTGAAACCCTTCATCAAAGAAGCTGTTATTTTGGGAGTAATCGGTGCAGTACTAGGTTTGGCGGTGCTTTTCGGGGCTTGGTATTATTTCATTACCCAAATCGGAACGCCGTTTGCGCAGGACAATAATCAGCTCATTATGCTTGTTGTCGGCATTTTCCTGCTGGGAGTTTTCATAACGGTTTTCAGTACGATTTTCGCGACCTGGAGATTCCTCAGATCAAGTGTTGACGACTTATATTATTCTTAAAAATGGCTAAAAAATATAAAAACTTCTCTGCTGAGAATATCGGAAAAAAAGAAATGGAAGTTCCGCAGGAAAACACTTTCTATTTTGGTAAGGAAAACTATAAACTGATGCTGATTGGTTTGTCATTAATAGTTGTAGGATTTCTTCTGATGATGGGAGCCGATGCCAATACAGTGGACGGAAAGTACGATCCGAATGTCTGGAACGAAGGAGTTTTCTCCATCCGCAGAATCAGGATTGCGCCCTTATTGGTCATCGCCGGTTTCGCAGTGGAAGTGTATGCGATCTTAAAACGAAATAAATAATATTTATAAAAAATAAATATCAAACTTTGTCAGAGTTTATTTTCTTGGAGAATAGCTTTGACAAGGTTTTTTTAATTAAAAATTTAACTGAGAATGGATTTATTCAGAGCAATTCTTATTGCAATTATTGAGGGTTTAACGGAGTATCTTCCGGTTTCATCCACCGCGCACATGATTTTCACCAGTTCAATTTTCGGGATTCAGGAAGATGAATTTGTAAAGATGTTTCAGGTTTCCATACAGTTTGGAGCCATTCTCGCAGTAGTTTTTCTCTATTGGAAAAAGTTTTTCGATTTCAAAAATATTAACTTTTATCTGAAACTGGCGGTAGCAGTAGTTCCGGCTTTGGTTCTCGGAAAACTTTTTGATGATAAAATTGAAGCCGTACTAGGCGATCCTGTTCCCATTGCAATTGTGCTGATTTTAGGCGGTGTTGTATTGCTGTTTATCGACAAACTTTTCAAAGTGCATATCGTAGATGATGAAAAGGATATTACTTATAAAAGTGCTCTTATCATTGGTTTTTGGCAGTGTCTTGCGATGATGCCCGGAACCAGCAGAAGTGCCGCTTCCATTATCGGTGGGATGCAGCAGAAACTCACCAGAAAAGCCGCCGCAGAATTTTCATTTTTCCTCGCAGTTCCTACCATGTTGGCGGTAACCGTTTATTCTATTTTTCTGAAAAACTGGAACCATAACGGTTTAGAACAGAAAGGCTACGAAATGCTGATGCAGGGCAATAACCTGATGTTATTTTTGGTGGGAAATGTCGTAGCTTTTGTTGTTGCAGTTGTTGCCATTAAATTTTTCATTGGAGTTTTAACGAAATATGGTTTCAAACCTTGGGGTTGGTACCGTATTATCGTAGGAATTGCGTTGCTGATTTATTTTACGCAATTTGCCTGATTATTTTATTTGGGCAGCTTTTCCGCCCTCCGTTCCCGCTTTTTCGCCTTCACTTTGTTCCGGCAAAAAGAGCTCCACTCAGGTCGGGCTGCGAAAGAAGGGATTTTTCAAAAATTTTAGTTTTCAATAATGACTGATCAGGATTTCCTCGAAGGACAAATTATTTTACTCGACAAACCTTTGGACTGGACGAGTTTTCAGGCCGTAAATAAACTGAAATACAAACTCAAAAGCGAGTTTAGCCTTCCAAAGAAATTCAAAATTGGTCACGCCGGAACTTTGGATCCGCGTGCAACAGGTTTGCTTATCGTATGCACCGGAAAATTCACGAAGAAAATTCCGGAAATTCAGGACGCACCAAAAGAATATTTAACCGAAATTAAAATTGGCGTTCAAACCGAATCTTACGACACCGAAAAACCTGAGATTCTTCAACAGGATTATTCCCATATTTCAGAGGATTTCATAAAGGAAACTTTAGGAAAATTCTTAGGAGAAATCGATCAGAAACCTCCTGTTTTTTCAGCCATCAAAATCGACGGAAAAAGAGCGTATGATTTGGCCAGGAAAGGCGAAGAAGTAGAAATGAAATCCAGAAAAACAACGATTCTTTATCTTCAGGATGTTGAAATTGATTTGCCTTTCGTCCGTTTTACCGTTGGCTGTTCAAAAGGAACCTACATCCGCAGTTTGGCACACGATATCGGTCAGGAATTGGGTGTTGGTGCATATCTTACAAATTTAAGAAGAACAAAAATCGGTGATTATTCCATTAAAGATTCTTCTTCAGCGTATCTTGAAAATGATTTCCGGTTTTCGGAAGATAGTTAATGCAATGAGGAAGTTTTATTTTTTGTTCTTATTAATTTCTGTCTTTGGATTTGCTCAGGAGAAACCCAATAAACTGGGAGTTTTTGGAACTTTTGATGCCAATGTGGGTTTTGATCTGGGAGATATTATCCGTACCAATCAGGCCAAAACGGATTATGAAAAAAGCCAGCTTCCACCCGGAAAATTTAATTACGGATTCAGTTCGCAGATTGGTTTTCAACCCTTAAACTGGTTTGCCTTAGGCGGCGGTTTGCGCTACAGCTATATCGATCCAAATTATCATATGCTTTATGCGATGGTGCAGCCAACCTTTTTTATTGGTGATCGCAAAGAGGAAGATTTTCTATATATTTATGGAAATTACGGGACGAAAATTAATCAAACTGCAACTAAACAAGGTGATTTTGTAGGTTTGGGAATTGGTAAAATAGAGCCTTTAGGTAAACATTTCGGTCATAAATTTCAGATTTATCTGGAGGATCAGATTTTGGATAACGAAGGAAATATTTTTATCGGATTGTCTTATGGAATCGTTATTTTCAGCAACAAAAATTTATAATTACTGTGGATAAAACACGCATCAATAAATACCTTTCCGAAGTCGGATTCTGCTCAAGAAGAGAAGCCGACAAAATGTTGGAACAGGGAAGGATCACTGTAAACGGAATTGTACCCGAAATGGGCACGAAAGTTTCCGATGAAGACGAAATCTTCGTAGATGGAGTTTCGATCCGGAAAACAGATGAAAAACACGTTTATATCGCGCTGAACAAACCTGTTGGGATTGTTTGCACAACTGACACCAAACGTGAAAAAAACAATATCGTCGATTTCATTAATCATCCTAAAAGAATTTTCCCCATTGGACGACTCGATAAACCCAGTGAAGGTCTTATTTTACTGACTTCAGACGGTGATATTGTGAATAAAATTCTCCGCGCCCGAAACAACCACGAAAAGGAATATATCGTAAGAGTCGATAAACCCATTACGCCGCAGTTTCTTCATAAAATGCGGAACGGTATTCCCATTCTTGGAACCGTTACCAATAAAAGTGAAGTGGAACAGATTGATACTCTATCTTTCAGAATTATCCTTACACAAGGCCTGAACCGGCAGATCCGCAGAATGTGCGAGTATCTCGGCTATGAAGTAAAGAAACTGAAACGCATCAGAATCATGAACATCAAACTTGATTTACCCGTCGGAAAATGGCGCGATTTAACCGAAGCAGAAATGACCGAGTTGGAACATTTACTGGGAGATTCTGAAAAAACGGTGGATTAATATTTATCCTTCAGATATAGGTATGCGGTAAGATATTTATTCAGCCTTTTCGCATCTTTTTCTGTCATTGGTTTTGTGAACCGGGTTAAATCCATATTATCGCGAAGATCATTGAGTTTTACCGCTACAGCAAGCGGAGACTTTTCGGTTTGTTTAATGAATTCAGTATAATCCTGTTCGGGTGGATTTTTCGTCAGGCATTCAATGGCGAAAACGATATCATTCGGGAAACCTTCCTTTAAGAGATATTCATAAGAAATTTCCGGGCAGTCTTCAATGATATCATGCAACACTCCTACAATTTTTTCATTATAGGTTTTTCCATAATTCATTACTCTCATCACGTGTCCAATATAAGGCGTCCCGAATTTGTCGGTTTGTCCACGGTGTGCTTTATCTGCAATTTTTATTGCCCTGTTTAAAAGCTCTTCTTTGCGCATTGCTTAAATTTCTGTATTGAGTTTTTCAATTTTTTTACGGTTTCCTACTACCCAGACAATATCGTCAAGCTGCAGGATTTCGGAAGATTCGGGATTCAGAATTCTTTCGTCACCACGTCTGATCGCGATTACCAGACCATCGGTTTTATCTCTGATGCCGGATTCCCGGATAGATAAACCTTTTTTAGGTGAATGATGATTGATAAGGATTTTACCCAGTTTAATATAATCGATGCTTTCTTCCTGTACCACTTCCTGGCTGTCGAATACCGGCCGGAAAATCTGAAACTGATCGTCAGTGGCAATAATTCCCACTTTATCGTAAGGCATCAAAATCTGTAAACGGTCCGGCGTGTGAATAAGTTTTTCTCCTCTTCGGATATAACCGATATTTACCCCATATTTTTCGCGCCACTGCAATTCAAGTAGATTTTTTCCAATATAATCGGCTAGTGGTTTTACCTCAAGTTCAATGATATGAACATCCCATGCTGCAAGATTGCTGATGACCTCAGTATTTCCGGTGAGTCTTGTGAGAGCATCTTTGTCGGTCTTATTGGAACGGTCGTTCAGATTGGTAATGAATCTTTTTTCAATTCTGTTGTAAAATCTGTTGATTCTTTTCGAGAAAATAATAATCAGAATCATCGCCACCGGAATGGTGATGAAAAACGAAACAGTAGTGGAAGCAAACCGATCAAGGAAGAATCCGAGAATCGCAATTCCAAAAGCGATACGGGCAATTTCAATGATTAAAAGTGGGCCGCGGTTGTATTTTGTTTTGGTCCAGAGTTCTTTGTATGCAACAGAACTCGGTCTTTTTACCATTAAAGCCCATAAAAACGGAAGGATAAAAAGGATAGGCAGTGCATTGCCAATAACGTTTTTAAGGTTGTTATTCTCCAGATTTTTGTTGATTGCTGGGATTAAAAATCTTGAAAACAGCAGGTAAATGGCAATAATTATAATTCCGTTGATAACGATGATACGGCCATAGTTCTTCAGAATAATCTGCCAGCTTGTTTCAGCCTGAATATTTTGGGTGTTGGAAGAATATTTATTGATTCTTGCAATGTATTTTGGCGGTATAACTTTAACGAGCCAATTGTAAAAAGGTTCGGAAAATTTAATTAAATAAGGAGTGGTAAAGGTGGTAATCGCTGAAACTCCTACTGCGACAGGGAAAAGAAAATCTGAAATAACACCCAAGGACAAACCAAGTGTCGCAACGATAAAGGCAAATTCCCCAATCTGAGCCATACTCATTCCCACCTGAACCGACTGTTTCAGTGGCTGACCAGAAATTAAAGCGCCCAACGCAGAACTGAACATCTTTCCAAATAAGGTTAATAAAGTCACGATTAAGATGGGCCATGCATAGGTAATCATCGCCTCATAGTTAATCATCATTCCTACCGAAACGAAGAAGACAGCACCAAAGAGGTCTTTAACTGATTTCAACGTGTGTTCCACTTTTTCGGCAATGGTGGTTTCTGCAATAATGGATCCCATCACGAAAGCACCCAATTCGGCAGAGAATCCTACTGAAGTAGCTATTAAAACCATTCCGAGACAAAGCCCAATCGATATAATCATTAAAATTTCATCATCAACAAGGTGTTTAATTTTCTTTAAAAAAGTTGGGAGTAAGAATATTCCCAGCAAAAACCAAAGACTCAAAAAGAACAGCAGTTTGGCTACTGTAAAAAGGATTTGGGTGCCTTCAAATTCTTTGGTAACGGCAATGGTGGAAAGTAAAACCATGAGTAAAATCACTACGATATCTTCCACTACAAGAACGCCGAAAACCGTTTTGGCAAAGTTTTTTGTCTTCACACCGAGTTCGTCAAACGCCCGGATGATAATGGTGGTGGAGGAACTTGCGAGCATCCCGCCGAGAAACATACTGTCCATCGTGGACCAACCGAGCATTTTACCGGTGAAATAACCGGCGATGGTAATGAAAATAATCTCCACAAAAGCTGTTACAGACGCGGATCCGCCGACATTCATCAGTTTTTTAAAACTGAATTCGAGCCCGAGACTGAAAAGGAGAAAAATAACCCCAATTTCTGCAAGTGTTTTAATATTTTCGCCATCAACAACAGAAGGAAAAATTTTGAAATTCGGGCTCACTAAAAATCCTGCAATAATATATCCTAAAACGAGCGGCTGTTTTATTTTCCGGAAAATAAGAACGACGATTGCCGCCACGATTAATATTAATGCTAAGTCTTCAATTAACTTTGGTAAGTGTCCCATCTGCGTAAATCTTGGTTTTTCCCAAAAATAAGGAAATGCTTTAATTTCTCAAAGCATTTCCCGTATTAATTTTTATTCCTATTCTTCTTCGACGGAAGCATCCGGTGCGTTTTTCTTTATTGATTCTACGCCGTTTTCCATTCCCGCGGATGACTCATACATTTCACTGGTGCCAATAATCTGTCCGTTTCCAGCTTTTAAATTAAAGTGATATTTTCCGTTGCCTGAATTTTTTCTTTCATACTTCGAATCATCGGAAGCATTTTTCCTTACAGATTCTATGCCGTTTTCGCAGGCGGCTTTTGTAGAATATCCTTCGCTTGCAAGAATGGTCTGTCCGTTTCCGGCTTTCAGATTGAATTGAAATTCACCGTTTTTTCTTGTTGAAATTATAAATTTTCCCATAACATTTTTTTGGTTTCCTAAATTTAAGAATATTAAGGTAACCTTCAAATCAATTTAATGTTAAATCTTTATGATTTCGCTGCTTTTTTCTCCCTTTTTTTAACTGTTAATTTTTCGGTCTTCAAAATCAATTTTGTTAAGTAAAGTGGGCAACACAATCAGTAATAAAGGCAAAGCCACTAAAAAACCTCCTATTACAGCAATCGCTAAAGGCTGATGCATCTGGGCACCGGTTCCGATTCCCAAAGCAAGTGGCATCAGTGCAATGATTGCGCCTATTGCGGTCATCAGTTTTGGACGAAGCCGCGTGCTGATGGCGTAAATAATTGATTTTTCTTTACTCTGATGTACCATGTTTTCGTGGAACTGAAGATACGTGAAGATGGCATTTTCGCCAATAATTCCCACCATCATGATAAGTCCGGTATAGCTTCCGACATTTAACGGGGTGTTGGTAAGATAAAGCAAGAGATAACTCCCAGAAATTCCTAAAATGGAAACCCATAATATAATAAGAGCTACCTTGATGTTTCTGAAAAGAAAAAGCATTACCGTGAAAACCAGTAAGCTGGCTACCAATAGAATGGTCAGCAGTTCTTTAAACGACTGTTGCTGCTCAGCATATGCACCGCCATACACAATGGTGTAGCCATTGGGCAGTTTTATTTTTGCATTGATCTGTTTTTGAATTTCTTTTATCGTTCCACCCAGATCACCGGTATCGAGGCGCGCAGTTACAATTCCCAGCGTTTGCAGATCTTCGCGGTTAATTTCTGCTTCACCTTGATTTACATAAACGCTTGCGAATTCTTTAAGGGGTTTCATGGTGCCGTTTGGTAAAGAAATCATGCTGTTTTCGATGTCGCTGCGGGAAATATTTGCATTATAGCTGTACAAAAGACGGATGGGTGTAAACTGTGTTTTATCATAGACATTTCCTGCCACATTTCCTTCAAGCATGGTCTGGAGCTGATACTGAAAATCGGCGGGTGAAATATTGTACTGCCCTAAAAGTGCCAAATCAGGTTTCACCTGAATTGAAGGTCCTGCAATGATCAACCCATCGAAAACATCAGCCGTACCGTTTACTTTTTCTACAATCCCTGCTACTTTCTTAGCGTATTCCTGAATGGTTTTCTGGTCGTTCCCGAAGATTTTAATTTCAACAGGCTGTACGCTGCTCATCAAATCGCCCAACATATCGGTAATTACCTGACCAAAATCTACAACCAGGGGTAATCCGGTATTCTCAATTTCTTTCCGGATTTCATCGGTTACTTCGGCAGTAGTTTTGGTCCGGCTTTTTTTTAACTGAATAAGATAATCGCCACGGTTGGGTTCGGTAATGAAAAAGCCCATTTGAGTTCCGGTTCTGCGGCTGTAGGCTGCAACCTCGGGAATGGTGCCGACAATTTTTTCAACTTCTCTTAATTCCCGGTCGGTTTCTTCCAAAGAAGTTCCGGGTGGTGAGTTATAATCCAATACAATACTTCCTTCATCCATTTCAGGCAGAAATCCGGTACTGATATTGGGAATAATTAAAGCGGTAACCACTATTATAAAACCGATAAAAGCATAAGAAATCCATGGTCTGCGTATAAAAAAACCGACCCATCTTCTTTCCTTAACTTCGTGATGTTGCTTAAATTTTTTAGTTTTAATAATGGTGCTGAGAAAAAGATAAACAACAGGCAGAAGCAGCCAGGTAGCAAAAAACGAACAGATTAAAGTAATAATCATGGTATTGGTCATTACTTTAAAATAAGCACCTGCAACCCCAGTCATTAAAAGGAAAGGCAGAAAAATAACAATCGTGCTCAGCGATGAACCTACCATTGCTTTCATCAGGTAAGAAACCGCTTTCTGAATCAGCGTTCTGCCGTTTTCTTCCGGATGTTCCTCGTGTGTGCGGTGAATCTGTTCTACAATCACAATGGCATCATCGATGATTAAACCAATCGCTGCGGCAATTGCACCCAGAGTCATAATGTTGAAAGTCTGCCCGGTAGCATACAGTACGAGCATCGTTAAACTTAGGGTGATGGGAATCG
This sequence comes from Bacteroidota bacterium, assembly GCA_018902795.1. Taxonomy (GTDB): domain Bacteria; phylum Bacteroidota; class Bacteroidia; order Flavobacteriales; family Weeksellaceae; genus Kaistella. The sequence goes on from JAHIQD010000011.1 coordinate 118,412, forward strand.
TCAGAAGAATCGTTAAACTTCCAATCCAGGAACGGAGAAAAATAACAGCAACAACGATGGCGAGCAAAAGTCCGATCCAAAGCGCATCTGAAACACTTTTTATGGAATCATTCACAAAATCTGCCTGATCGTAATACGGTTTTATGATGATGTCTCTGGGCAGCGATTTTTTAAGTTCTTCTATTTTAAGAAGCATTGCCTTGGACAGATCTACCACGTTGGCATCGGGTTGTTCAATTACCGCAATCAGAATGCTTTCTTTCCCGTTTGCATTTACTTTGATATACTGTTTGGCCTCATGAATAGTAATATCAGCGATATCAGCGAAAGTAATTACCCGGTTTCCGTCATTTTTTATGACCAAATTTTTGAGTTGGTCCAAATTCCGGATCTGGGTATCGGTTAAAGTAAGATAAAGATAGCGGTAATCGGATGAGTAGCCGTTTGATTTAATGAAATTGGTATTGTTTACCGCCTGTGAAATAAGCGCTGGTGAAAGACCTAAAGTTGAAATGATATTGGGTTTAAGCACCGCCCAGAATTCTTTGTCCTGTCCGCCGATAATGCGGATGTCGCTTACACCGTTTACCTGCGAGAGAAAAGGTTTTATGGTGTAAATGGCGAGCTGTTTGAGCTCAATTGGGGTTAAATTTTTTGAATTTAAAGTAAATCCCATCACCGGAAGAATGGAGGGATTCATTTTTTCAACAGAAATTGCTACGTCCGCGGGAAGCTGGTTTTTGATCTGATTGATTTTTGCTTCAATCTGTTGTTGACTCAAATCGATATTGGCTTTCCAGGACATGTATGCGGAAATTTCGCAACTTCCACGGCTGGTTGTGCTTTTGATGACTTCCAAATCCGGAACCTGTTTGATGACGTCCTCCAATGGTCTGGTTACCGCAATGGTCATCTGGTTAACCGGTTGCTGGCCTGCATCGGCAATTACTTTTATTTTCGGGAAGGTAATTTGTGGAAAAAGGGCAGATTTTATTTTAGTATAGGAAAAAATTCCACCAAATAAAATCAGCAGAATAACGACGAGTAAAGGATTTTTATATTTTACAAAAAATGAATTTTCCATTTTTTTGAATCTGAATCTTGATAACTGAAATGTCTAATAAAATACTTACCGGTTTATTTTTACGTACGCCGTATCGGAAAGACCAAAATTACCCGAAGTGACAATTCTGTCTTTTAGCGAAATATTGCTGTCTTTTACCTCTACCCATTTATCGTTTTCAATGCCTTTGTTGATGGGAAATTTCACTGCGGTAGTGTCATTGATGAGTTTCATTATCCAAAATGAAGACTGGGTTTCATCGCTTAAAACTGCGGATTTTGGAACTGCAATTCCGGTGGTTTTATGTTTTGTTAAACTTATTTTAGCGATTAAATTTTCAGGAATCCGAATGCCATCCTGCACTTTTACGAGTATTTTTTCTGTTTGCGCGGCGATGTCAACAGAAGGCATTACTTTAGAGACGGTTCCTGTTAACGTTCTGCCGTCCGGAAGGTCGATGTTCAGCTTTCTGCCCACCGGAACCATCTGATTATATTCGTAAGGAACATTCATCACAAATCCGAAACTGCTGAGATCGGTAACACTCGCCAAAACATCGCCATCCAAAACATAATCGCCGGTTTGATGATTCAGCATGTCTATATATCCTGTGGAAGGGCTTGTCACCTGGGTGTTGCCGGAGAATCTGAAAGATTTGTCCAGTTTGTTAATGGTGTTTCCCAGCGCTCTTGCTTCTTTGGTTTGAATGCCGAATAAGACCTGGCCGCGACCGACTCTGTCCGCCAATTTTGCATTTACGTGGGTAATATAACCTGTAGTATTGGCTTTAATATCAGATTTTAAAAGATAACTGGAGGTTGCATTGAGCACAAGGTCATCTGAAATTGAAGCAGTATCCACAGGATAGGCAATATCCACCGGAGTTTTAGTGATTTTCGGGGTTTCCGCATCGGTGGTTGTGGTTTCCTGTTTTTTACAGGAGAGAAAAGCGGTAAAAAGACCTATTATAATCACTGAGTTTTTCATTGTTTTATGGAATTATAATATGGTTAAGGTTATTGATGAGCAGATTTCTGTTGAGCTCAAACTGTACTAATCCCTGCTTCAGATTCAGGTAATTATTGATCGACATGATGAAATCTACAATCTTCACATCGCCGGTAGGAACCTGTTTTAAATTGGCATCGATTAAAGTTTTTGCATAGGTAATCTGGTTTTTTGCCGCAGCGATCATTTGGTCATAATTTTTAATCTGTTTCCCGAGCATCTCGCTTTTCTGTTCGAACTGATTTTTATTAAACTCCAGATATTTCTTCGAAGTCTCCAGGTTTATTTTATTCTGTTCAATTAAAAGCTGTTTTTTGTGTCCGTCGAAAATGGGGACATTTACACTTAAACCCGTGCTGAAGCCGAAATTTTTATAAGGCGTTACCGTAAGCGAGGAAGAGTAGCCTGCATCTGCATAAGCTGCAATTTTAGGGCGGTAATCAAAGTTGATTATTTTCAGGTCGTTATCGTTTTTTAAACTGTCGGTTTTATAGTTTTCGAAATAAATACTTTTCGTGAAATCTGTGCTGATTTGTCTGTCGAGAAAAGGTTTTTCTAAATTTTTTAAATCAAAATCGATAAGTCCTGCAAGATAACTGAGCTGTGCATAACTGGCGAACCAATCATTATATTTTGTCTGCAGCGCAAGCTGATTCTGCTGATGATTGACGGTAAAACTCAAATAATCGGTCTGTCTGAAAACCGATGCCTGCGTTAATTTTTTTAAAATAAGGTCTTCCTGTTCAAATACATGCAGAATCTCCTTTAGTACTGCGTATTGCTGCTGGTTGGCATAGGTATTTAGATATTGGTCAACAATGTTTTTTTCCAAAAGCAGTTTTTCAAGATTGCTTTTGTTCTGAACCTGTTTTGCCTGTAAATTGAAGGTGTTCAGGCGTGTTTTTAGATTTTCTTTTCCTACAAACTCTTTCGTCACTTTTACAATGGCGGCAATATTTTTATCATTGTTGGTATATGCACCGTTGTAGCCCCAGTTGTTGATAAAAGGCGCGTAAGAAGCGTTTCCCAAACCGTTGACCAGAAAACCGAAATCTTTCGTCATTTTCAGACTGTCGATTTTCAGGCTGTACACTTGGTTGTTATAATCATTCAGAACCGGGCTGTTTTCTTTGGCATGAGTGATATAAAAATCAATATTTCTCTGCCCGAAAAACAAGTTGGAACAGAGAGAAATGACCAATAACAATGATCTAAAAATAATTGCCTGTCGGGTTTTCATACCATCATTTAATCAAATATAAGAAATAAAACTGCCTTTTCGGGCAGTTTTACTTTGGTGTTTTTACTCTTTCTGAGATTTCATAAACTTTCCGTTTTGATCGAAAATATAGTCTTTTCCGCTTATTTCCGCTTCATATTGCACGGTTCCATCGGCTTTCTGGATTTTCGCAGCTTCTTTAATTTTACCGATTTTGTTTTGCATTACATAAGTTTTTACACTTGCCGGAAGTTGTGCTGAAGATATTTCAGTTTCGGTTTCCAGTTTTTCGCCCTTCGCGTTGTAAAGGGCAGAAATTTCGCTTTTTCCCATATCGAAATTGGCTTCGTAATTTCCTTTTTCGTTTTCCCATTCCACTTTTTTGGCGTTCGGGAATTCTTTCTTGAAGGAATTTAAAACCACTTGTGGAATTTTTCCTTCACCCGATTTTTTTGCAGTCTGTGCAAATGTTGTCATAGCGGCCAAGCCTAAAGCTAGCATTGCCATTTTGGTCTGTCGTTTCATTGTTTTAAATTTTACTGTTACTTATTATTGATTTTCAAAATGTTTATTCATTCTGACGGAACAAAGTTTAGGATACAATTTGAATTAATTCTGAATTTTTCAAAAAGCAGCAAAAAATTTAATGATATAAATTGACGGTATTTTATTTATCCGGAAACTTTTGAAAATCAATGGTAAAAAAATGATAGTCTTGAGAATAGCTGTAATTCAGTTTCCAGTGGTAAATTTTACAGATGGTGTGGGCAATTTCAAGGCCGATTCCGTTGCTTTCCTGTTCGGTATTCCGTTTTTGAAATCTCCTGAAAAGCTTACTTTCATCAAGTTTTTCTTTGTCGGATGTATTGCTTATTAGGAATTGCGTTTCTGTGAGTTTTAACGTAAGAAAACCGTTTTCATTGCTGTATTTTATAGCGTTTGAAATAAGGTTTACCAACAGAATATGCAGCAAAGTTTCGTCAGCAATAACCATTTTGTCGCCTTCAGTTTCAAAGATGTAATGAAGATTTTTGTCTTCAATCATCGGTAGACTGTCCTCAATGATTTTCGCTGCGGTTTGCTGAACCGAAATTTCCTTCAGGTTCCCGAACTGTTGATTTTCTATCTTGGCAAGCAGCAGCAGACCTTTGTTCATCTTGCTCATTTTACTGATGGCTTCGAAGATGTTTTCAATGAATTTTGCCTGCTCTGGACTGAGGGGCTCGGTTTGTATCAGCAACTCGAGTTTGCTCTGTATCACCGCAATTGGGGTTTGCATTTCGTGGGAAGCATTTTCGGTAAATTCTTTCTGGGATTTGTATTGTTTTTGGTTCCGGTGTACAAGGTCTGAAATTGAATTATTCAAATCATTCAGTTCATTTACCGGAGTTTTCGTGAAATCCGGCGTTTGATGTTTATCGATTCGGTAGGTTTTTAACTGATTGAGTAATTTATAAAATGGTTTCCATATTTTTTTCTCAACCTGGTGGTTAATTGCCATTAAGGAAAGAAGCAGAAAACCCAATAACATAATGAGGAGCAGCACAATTGCTTCCAGAACATCTTCATTTTCGAGCAGCGATTTTTTTAATTTGATGTGGTATTTTTTTTCGCCGGTTTGGGTGTAGAAATCCAGGACGCGGTGGTTGACAAATTCACCATCATTTTCCTGATAAATATTTTTGGTTTGGAAGTGGTCTTCATTTCTTAAGATTTCTTTTACTTCATTAATGGTCAAATTCTGGTCATATCTGCTGAAATTTTCCGGTTTGTCATTTGCAAGTTTTTTAAGAATCCATTGCTTTTGAAATTCCAGGCTTTCATCCACATTATTCTGCATAATCTTCATGATTACAAAATAGAAGACCGGAATTGCGACCAAAAGTATGACAACAGTTGCTCCTATAAACCGCAGCGAAATGTAGTGGGAGAGTTTCATAAAACCTCGTATTTATAGCCCATTCCGTACACTGACTTCAAATGGTCTTCCGCACCTGAAGCGATAATTTTTTTTTTCAGATTTTTAATATGCGCATAAATGATGTCGAAATTATCAAAAAATTCAGCCTGTTCGCCGGCAAGATGTTCTGCGATGGCATCTTTGGAAATCACTTTGTTTTTATTGATGATTAAATACAGCAAAAGGTCGTATTCTTTTTTGGTAAGATCGATAATTTTATCCTTAAAATGTACTGTTTTCGCTGCGCTGTCTATCGAAATGTCGTTCGCGGAAATCACCTTTTTTCCGTCGAGTTTTCTTCTTCTGATCACCGAGGCAATCCTTGCTCCCAATTCGGACAGGTGAAATGGTTTTGGCAAATAATCATCTGCACCCAGATCCAGACCTTCAATTCTGTCATCCACAGAATTTTTTGCTGAAATAATAATTACGCCGTCGGTTTTATGGTCTTCTTTAAGGGTTTTCAAAACACTCAGTCCGTTGCCGTCTGGTAAAGTAATGTCGAGTAAAACACAGTCATAATCATAATTGAGGATTTTTTGAATGGCGGTTTTAAAATCTGCTGCTTTTTCTACCTGATATTGCTTTTGAAGATATTCTTCAATGCTTTCGGCTAAACTTTTTTCGTCTTCAATAATAAGAATTTTCATACCTTTATTTTTGCTAATAGAACAGTGAGAAACTGAAGAAATTCTGAATTTTATGGCTATCCAATTCAAATTTAACTAAAGTTTATCAATAAGTAATAATCTTTAGTTAAAGTTATGATTTTTAGCGTATTAGGATTTAATTGTTGATAAATTTACTTAATCAAATTAACCAAATTTAAATTTTTAAAAAACAATGAAAAAATTAGTTACCGCAATGTCGCTGCTCTTAGGATTAGGACTTGCTTCCGCACAGCAAACCCACCCAGCAGCAGCTTCTCATCCTGCTGCACCTGCGAAAGTTGTAAAAGCGGATCATCAGAAAAAAGAAATGCCAGCTGCAGCGCAAACTGACAAAAAAACAAAAACTGTTGCTGCAAAATCAGCTGTTGCTGCAAAACCTGTTTCGCAAACTCATGCAAAACCAATGGCAAGTTCGGGAATGAAAATGAAAAAAGACGGAACACCGGACAAAAGATATAAAGAAAACAAACATCTGAAAAAAGACGGAACTCCGGATAAAAGATACAAAACAAACTGACAGATTATCTGTATGAATGGCCTCACTTCATCAAGTGAGGTTTTTTTGTTTTCCTAAATTATTAAAGTCTAAAAGTAAGGAACCAGGCGTTCCGCAAGCATTTTAGTATTTCCGCTGAAATGGTGATTTCCTTTCAGATGCAGAAACTGATAATCTTTAAGCGCAAGTTCCGCAAGCGGAAAATGATAGTATTCGAAATCGCTTACCACCAAAAGCAAAGGAGCGTCTTTAAGACTGTTGAGTTCGTGAACGACACTGAAACCATATTCCTTATCGCTGATATATTCGGACAGACGGACTTCAAAATCATTCACTTTTGAAGGCCCGATAATCACCAGTTTTTTGATGTTCTTTTTAAATTCTGCATCGAAACGGTTGTAAACAAAGGGAGAAACATCAGCGCCGTAAGAATAACCGATGATGATGATCTGCTTGTTTTTCCGTTTTGAAATGATGTTTTTTAGATAATTTTCGCTGTCCTGTGAGGTTTGTAACGGTGTTTTCTTATCCCAAAAGTATTTTTTAGAATTTAAAGCGAAAACATCGTAACCGTAACGGTGCAGATTTTCGGCAAAACTTTTGGAAAAATTATTGAAACCCCCATCACCGCTGATATAAAAGATAACCGGTTTATCGGTGTTGCTGTTCCAGACGGTCACGGGAAAAGCTTCTTTTTTACTGCACGAAACTGCCAGCAACAAAAAGAAAACTCCGAATATTTTAAGTGTGTTTTTCATGATCTTTCTCTGTTACGGCTTCATAATTTTATTCAAAGCAGCGGAGATTTGAAGTAAATCAAAATCGTTGCCGTAAACCAAATATTTGTCTTCCCAGATATCGGCATATTTTTCCTTAAAATCACGCAGCGACTGATAGTGTTTGAAGCTTCCCAACCGGTTGTACACAAATTTCAGTATTTCTTCTGCAGTATTATCGGGCTCTTTTTCCCCGCCAAGTGGTGTCAAACCGAGATTAATGTATTTTAAATTCTTCTGTTTGGTGTATTCCACCAATTTTACAATCATGGCATCCATACTTCCGTTGGGTGCATTGGCTGTTCTTCTGATTAAATCATAGGTGCATTCGTCGGCTGCAAAATCAGGAATAATATTGAGGAACGCTTCTATTTCACCGCTTTCATTTTTTAGAACAATTAAATCCTGACCGCAAATCTCTTTTGCATCGAACATTCCCTGTGAAAAGACCATTTCCTCCTTGTCAAATTCCTTCAGCCATTCCTCCGAAATTTTTTGGATCTGACTGATGATTCCACTGTTTTGCGGGTGAAAGAGAATCTCGGTAGAATAACCTTTTTTACTTAATGCATTTAAACCGTTGCGCAGCGATTTTTTCTGTTTTCCTTCCAGCGTGAAGTTTTCGACGTTCATAATCGCTTCCTGACCGATAAATAAATGCTGTTTCTTAAATGATTTAAAATAAAAAAGACTGTCCCTGTCAATTCTGTAATAAGCAGATTTCAATCCGTTTTTCTTACAGTAATTCTCAAATTCGGCAATCACGGCTAATTTGTTTTCTTCCGCGCAAACAGGTTCTTCCAGTACAACCGCAAAATTATTGGCGATGCGGTACGAAGCAAAACCTTCTTCCTCTTCAGAAAAATAAAACTGTTTTTCCTTAGAAATTTTAAAAAAATCCAAAGCCGAATCTCCATACATTTTCACTAAGTTTCCGGCTTCTTCAAAATCTTCCTCATCTTTATCGTCCGTGACCAGTTTTCTCACATTGAACACTGAAAAGATCAGCAATAGCCAGGAAGCAATACCGAGGAAATAGTTGATGTATTCAAAATCACGGGCAAAACCGGTTTTTGCGTTGAGGCCATTATCTGTAAAAAGCAGAAAGTTCTGAAGGGTATAATAAATGGCTTCGTGCCAGGTAAAATCAATCCCGAAATGCCTTTTATCGATAAAATAAAAACTTAAGAAATTGAATAAAAATATAGCAGCTAATATCCCCAAAAGCCAGGAAAATCCTGTTTTTAAAAATTTTCTGTTCGACTGTAAAATATATTCTTTCCGGCTGTAAATAAGCAACAGGATAATAGTGAGTGAAATGAGGGCTTCTTCATAATCAAGTCCTTTCAGCAGATTACCGAAAAGCGAAACGGTGGCGAGACCGAGCGCAAAATACCAGCCTCTTTTTAAACCCCTAATCAGGTAGGCAGACGTGACAATCAGTAAGATTCCTGCGATGAGTGTCAGGATTTTTGAGAGATGCAGCGTTCCGTCAAGAAAGTAGCTTTTTTCTAGGTGAAGTCTTGCCGCAAGTGGAGGAGTGATAACGGAAATAATATTGATGATGCCTAGAAAAAAGATCGAAATTGCCGGAAGAATTCTGGTGATAATTTTGCGGCCATTCCATAAAAAGGCGACAATTCCGAATAATAAGGGCAGCCAGAATTCAAAAGTTCTGTAAAGAAGTGTAATTCCCAAACCCTGAGTGTGACTGTATCCGAAATTGGCCAGAATATAGATCAGTGAAAATTCCACCGCGCCCAAACCTCTTAAGAACGGGGAAACCAGCATGAGCAAAACTGAAATCGTATATCCGATTGCCGCAGCAGAAAAAGAAGGTTCTGCACCGAACGCATACATGGCAATCAGGAGATGGAAAATACCGCAGAATTCAATCAGGATAGAAATAAAGATGGTTAAATAGAAATATTTTCTGTCAATTTCGCCACCGAAAATTTCATCAATTTGTGGAATTTTTTTTGGAAAATATTTTTCTAAAATTTTAAAAAACACCCCTTTCTGACGGAGCGAATTCACCATCCAGAAAATAAGAGCGATAAAAATTCCGACTGCCAAAAGCCAAAGTCCTGAATTTCCCAAGTTTTTATTGAAGACCGCAGCATAAGCCACCACCGGAATTCCGACTAAAAATACCGTTAAAATTCCAATGAATCCGAAAACCGCACTTGCTTTATGAATACTCTGTTTGCCGCCGTTTTTGCGCTGAATCTGTTTCGGTGTAAAAGCGAGAGAACTGATGCCGCCGGCGGGAAGAAATACGCTGAGGAAATTTCTTTTAAGGAAAAGTTCCACCGCATCGGGAAGTGAAAGTTTTGCGCCCACCGTGCGGAAACTCGTGATGTACATCAGCGCCTGCAGCAGGACATAAACGAAAGTTAAGGCAACTCCTGCGACTACCCACACAGTTTTGGCGTGTTCGATCTGCGGAATGATGGATGCCATTTCTTTTCTCTCGCTGCGGAAAAATACGAAAGCAAGGAAAAGAATCAGCACGGCTAAAATTTCTTTCCAGCGGATCTTTTTAATTATTTTATTCAGATTGAGTTTCGTCATCTACGGTTTTTTGAATTTCAGTTTTAGGTTCGGTAAAGGAAATGATCATTGAAATTGCTGAAGCAGTCATCATGAAAATTCCTCCGCTCAATATTGTTTTTATGATTATAAAATATCAGCGGAATCTTTAAGCCGTTTTTACGTTTCCGGTTCTGTTGAGTACGCCCCAGTTCTGTATTTCGCCCTTCACTGCTTTCCGGACAGATTTGAATAAGATGTAATACATCAACTGACGGTAAACCAATCGCTGCGGAATCATCCATACCAATTTCCTGAAATCTTCTTTTTCAAAAGCGAAAGCCAGCGCGGCACCGGCAATATCTACCAGAGAGAAGATGAAATAATAGAGGATAATATGCGTGGGATCGGCTACAATGAGTCCCAATCCCGATAAGATTAAACTTACCACCAGAAGCAGATCGGCGAGCGGCGCTAAAAAGGGCAGTAAAATCTGATAGAGCAAAATATTGGGTAAAGCCACTTTACCGAAGTTTTTATATTTGGTTCGGAAGATGGCATCGCGGTGTTTCCAGAAACTCTGCAAAATCCCGAAACTCCATCTGAATCTCTGTTTCAGAAACTGACCGATGGTTTCCGGTGCTTCGGTGTAAGATATCGCATCGTTACAGTTTGCGATAATGTACCCCGCTTTGTGAAGGCGCATCGTGAGGTCACAGTCTTCCGCAAGAGTGTCGGTCGTAAATCCACCAGCTTCCAGAACTGCTTGTCTCCGGAATGCCCCCAAAGCGCCCGGAACTACAGTAATACAGTTCAGCAGTGAAAAAGCGCGTCTGTCGAAGTTTTGAGAAGTAATATATTCAATGCTCTGCCATTTGGTGATCATGTTGATTTCGTTGCCCACTTTTACATTTCCTGCAACGGCGCCTACTTCCTGAGGATTTCCCTCCAGATAAAAACTGTTCATGAGTTTGGAAACGGCGTCACTTTTCAGCTGCGTATCTGCGTCAATACAAATGACAAATTCAGCGTTGGTGTGGGAAATACCGTAGTTTAAAGCGGATGCTTTGCCGCCATTCGGTTTGGTAAGAACCTGTACTTTCGGGTTTCCTTCAAATGCTTTTTTACGTTTTCAAAAGTTTTGTCTTTACTGCCGTCATCCACAAAAACAAAGGTAAGATCTCTGTAATCCTGTTTTAATAAAGACGCTACGGTTCTTGAGGCATTGACCTCTTCATTGTATGCAGGAACGATGACGGCCACCTTTAAGCCATCAGGAAGACCTTTAAACTCTGCCAACAGCTTTTTCTCTTTTCTGGTTTGAAGATAGGCGAGCACTGCCATCAGAATCATTCTTCCGATGGAAAGGAAAATTCCGACCAGAAACAGGGAATAGATAATCTGCCCCAGCCAGTAACTTGCGGAAGCGAAAAAGAAATTCAGATCGTTTTTCCAGTTTCTTTTTACCGGCGGCATGAGCTGTGATTCCGGGACATTCATTAAATCTGCTACAGTGGTAAAGACACAGCCCTTGTCTTTGAAATATTTAATGATTGCCGGCAAGGCGTCAACGGTAGGTTGTCGGGTATCTCCGCCGGAATCGTGGAGCAGAATAATACTTGCATTATTTTGATTGGCAAATCTGATGGTCCGGTTGATGATGGAGTCTTTGGTCATTTTCGGGTCCCAGTCGTTCGGATCGATGCTTTCGCCTACGGCAATGTAATTTTCTTTTTTGCTTCTTGCGAGCGGTTCCAGCTCTTCATAAGTCTGAGGTTCGGAATCGGCATTGTAAGGCGCGCGGAACAGGACCGTCGATTTTCCGGTAATGCATTCGATCAGCGAGCGGGTGGTTTTGAGTTCGAGGGCGGCTCTTTCGGGAGACATTTTGGCTAAATTTCCGTGAGTGAAAGTGTGATTCCCAATTTCGAAACCATCGCGGTTGATCCGCTGTACGAGCGGGATGTTGGCTTCGGCATTCTCGCCGATCAAAAAGAAGGTGGCGGGTACTTTCTCTCTTTCCAGAATGTCTAAAATTTTCGGGGTAAACTCGGCATTGGGGCCGTCATCGAAAGTGAGGATGATTTTGTGTCCGGGCCCTATTTTGGTGCTGTCTTCGGCAAATTTCTCATACAGAAATCCTGACGGCAGCTGGGTATAAGTTTCGGAAGCGATCAGGTTTTCCGCTTTGTCGGTTTCTATTTTCAGTCTTCCCTGTTCCGGGGAGTAGAGGATATTGATCATTTCGCCGCTGCCTATTGCGGTAGGTTTTGCATTAAAGTTTTGCGGCATCATTTCGAGGATGGAGTACAGAAAAGGCTGTTTCGCCAGTGCTTTTGAACTCAGGTCGCGGCCGTAAAAACTCCAGATGCGGGGATCTTCGCTGCCCAGACGCCATAATGCCGTTCCGGCGTTGCGGTAGTCATCGGAGAATCTTAAAATATTATAAGCCGTGGCGGCGTCGGTAAACCATACATCATTTTTTGAGGCAAATTCATACGCACTTCCGGAGAAATTGTACATGTAGTGCAGATTGTAGGAATTGTCATCAAAATTGATATTCGATTTCGAGATTTTTGCCCGGTCGATGGCCTGGCTGTAAGTGATGTCTTCGGTGTGGGTTCCGTTTTCATCGGTGATCCACTGTCTTCCGTAGGCACCTATGCCGAGAATGAGTTTTTCGGAAGGGATGTTCTGCGCAATCTGATCCAGCTGTTTTTCAATCCATTTCTGGTCGCTGATAGGGCCGGCCTGTGAGGAATCGTTGAACTGATCATAGGCCATGATGATAAAATAATCGGTATAATCTTTTAAATATTTAATGTTATAATCCGAGTTATCCGCCATGATATCAATGGAAACAATGAGGCCGTTGCTTTTGAACTGCGTGTAAAGATTCTTCATGAAAGCATTCAGATACTCATCCGAATTTTCATTCATTTCCTCGAAATCGATATTGATTCCCTGCAGTTTGTTGGCTTTCAGGGTGGCGATAATCTGAGAGATTAATTGGTTCTGGATTTTCTGGTCGTGCAGAACGGTATGCAGCAGATCAGCATTGAATTTTCCCTGTTTGCCGGGAACAGATATAAAGTTGTTCAGAATCGGCTGAATGCTTAATCCGTAATGTTTCATCACAGAAAGCGCTTCTTTGTCAATCCGGGAATCTAACTGATAGGTTTTTGGATTGATGAAAAACCATTCCGGATAAATGGTGTTCAGTTTGCCGCCGTTGGTGCGCAGATCCTGCAGGGAAAGCGGACTCCAGGGAACATAAAATGCGGAACGGATGAGTTTCGCGTCTGTTAGGCTTTGGTTTTTTTCTTCGTAGGCAATCCGCTTGTTGAGAAAATCTTTGAAGCCTTTGAACTTTTTATTCAGCGGCGTGGCTAGGGTGAACGTATTGGAAGGATCCACTTTGGATTTGAACGAATTTCCTATTGATTTCACCGTGGGCATCAGCGGGTTTTTCCCGTTATAAACCGCCACTGCCACAATAAGGAGAATCAGGATTAAAACAGCTGTAACAATACGGATCGTCCATTGTGTGGTTCTGTACCGTGTTGCATTATCGGTTTGAAATACCTGTCTGGAATGCTCAGCCATCAAGAAATAGTTTTAAACAAATTTAGTTTTATAAATGAATCGGAATTTTATTTCTGACATTAAAATTTTGTTAAAATTTTAAGTGAAAAAATGTAGTAAAACGGGTGCTATTATTCAATAATTTTGAGGTCAGCCCGCAAAATAACAGTCTTAAGCGTCAAAATATAAGTTTTATACTGCATTTTTTAGGTTTAAAACATTAATAGATAAGTTTTAAACTTTAATGGTGAAGCATTAAACCTCAATGGTGACGCTTTAAGCATCTTTGACGATGTTTAAGACGTATCCATTAAAGTTTAATCCATCAATTGGATGGTATAAGAGATATATTTATTAATTTTAATGCTCACCAAATGATTGAATGATGTCTCCAATACACACTCACCTGAAACCGGGCGCCCATCCGTATCCGCATATCGGACGTTTTATCCGGCAGAAATTTCACGAACTGCATATTACTGCTGCGGAAGCCGCAAGAAGGCTGGGGGTCTCCACCAGCACGGTACAGGCATATTACAAACAGCCCTCGCTGCAGTTTGGGATCATCTTTAAACTCTCGATAGCGCTGAATTACGATCTGCTGTCGGATCTGATCAGCAGCTATCCGCCCAATTTCCCGGTAAAACCCAATGAAAAACTTGCCGATCTGGAAAAGGAAGTGGAGATTTTGAGGGGGCTTTTGAAGAGATAGGTTATTTATTAGTTTTCCACGCGAAAGGATTCGCGCGGGAGCGGTGGGATTTTATTATGGCAAAGTCTTTAGAGTTTGCGGAGCGGGATCGTTTCTGCGCTCGTAGAAATTTAATTTGTAGCTTTTATATTATATTGTGATTTAAAAAGAAAGCTAAGAATCCGATTAATTTTTTTTTCAAAGAGCAGATTTTCAGCTTTAGTTCCATTTTCAAAATACAGATATTCAATTCCAATTATTTTTCTTGAATTGTTTATACAAAGTGAATAAAAGCAAATATGATTTTCACCTGGTTCAAGCCAATCATTAGCGTAAAATAATAATTTCCAAACTGAATTATTATTGAAGTTATTTACTCGTTCATGTTTTAGAACTCTAAGTAATCGTATTTCGTATTTTCCATTTAGTTTTAAGTCAGGAAAGTGATATTTCATTTCGTCGACTAACAATCTTTCAGGATAGGTTTTCATTTGGAGTTTAATTGGTTGTACACTTTCTGGTAATAGTTTGCCGCTAAACGGCACGCGAAAGGATTCGCGCGGGAGCGGGGGGGGTGCTGAGGAGGTAGGGATTGTATTATGGGGAGAGTTTGCGCAGCGGGAGAGTTTGCGCAGCGGGGGTTCACTGCATCATTTGAATAAAAGTCATTTTGCTCTTTAAAAAAGTAGCATAACAAAAAACCGCTCGAAGGCGGTTGTTTTTGACACTATCCCGAAAAGTGTGTAAGTTAAAAAGTTGAGGCTTGGATTTTATAATCTGAGCCTTTCTTCAAAAATAAGCATAAAGTGGTTCAGAACAATCCCCCAGTTTTGAATGGGCATCGTCCATTTCTTAGTTGCTTCTCTGAGAGCAAGATAAACGGATTTTAACACTGCATCATCTGTCGGGAATGACATTTTGTTTTTGGTGTATTTTCTTATTTTTCCG
>JAHIQD010000012.1 GCA_018902795.1 Bacteroidota bacterium
AAGAGCATTTAATTCTAAATCAAGCCTTGGGTTTTTCCCGGAGCGGAGCAAAGTTTAATTAAATGCTTTTCTCTTTTCTAAATTTAAGATTTTTTCATTATATTTTATTATTACAAATCTAAAGGAACGGAGCTCTTTTTGCGAAGCGAAGCGGAGCAAAAAAGCGGGAGTGGAAGACGGATGAAGACGCCCAAATAATCATTGTCGCTTTTCTTAAATCTCAGTATCTTTGCATCATCTAAAAAAGTAAAATGTCAGATATTAAACTTAATACGATTCCGGAAGCGATCGAAGATTTGAAAAACGGTAAAATCATCATTGTTGTTGATGATGAAAACCGGGAGAATGAAGGCGATTTTCTTTCCGCAGCGGAATTAACGACTCCCGAAATCATCAATTTCATGACGATTCACGGAAGAGGACTCATTTGTACGCCACTTCCTGAAAAAAGATGTGACGAACTGGGCCTTGATATTATGGTGACCCGAAGCAGTGACCCGAAAGAAACTGCATTTACGGTTTCTGTGGACCTTTTGGGAGATGGGGTTTCTACAGGAATTTCGGCAAGTGACCGAAGTAAAACCATTTTGGCCTTGATGGACGAAAATACAAAACCCACCGATTTTATGCGTCCGGGACACATTTTCCCGCTGAGAGCAAAGAAAGGAGGCGTATTGAAAAGAGCAGGCCATACCGAGGCTGCCATTGATTTGACCAAACTCGCAGGCCTAAAAGAAGGAGGTGTGATTTGCGAAATTATGAATGATGACGGTTCGATGGCGCGACTTCCCGAGTTGGCTGAGCTGGCTAAAAAACATGATCTGAAAATTATTTCCATTGAAGATCTCATTCATTATCAACTGAAAAAAGGCGACCTGATTGAAAGAATCGAGGACAGGAAAGTAAAAACCTTCTATGGTGAATACGATTTCTTTGCTTTTAAAGAAACGAGTACCGACCAAATCCATTTTGCTTTAACGAAAGGAACCTGGGTAGAAAACGAACCTGTACTGGTACGCGTTCAGGCTTCGAATTCCTATTTTGATGTCCTGAGCAGGCTGACCGCCGGGGAAAAACCTTTGCTTGAAAAAGTAACAAAAATGATTAATGATGAGGGAAAAGGAGCGATTATTTTCATCAATAATGTTTCAAATGCTGAAAATACTTTGAGAAAACTGCAGCAGTTTATCGATTTCCAGGATGGGCAGGAAAAACGTCCGACTTTGGCCTCCAACTTCCATGATTACGGAATTGGAACCCAGATCCTGAAAAATCTTGGCATTACCAAATTCCGGGTGATTACCCAGAACGTGAACCAGAAACCGCTTGTTGGCGGTTATGATGTGGAGGTGACTGAGATGGTGGAATTGTAATAAATAATTACGGTATATATAACAATCCGTTCAATTCGTTGAACGGATTTTGTTTTGTCTAAAACACAAACGTATGCTATTAACCAGAGTACGAAACCACCATGAATGAGATGAAAACAGTTTTGTAACCGCTCGGGTAAAGGGAAAGAAAAGCCCGTTCCCATACCGAAAATCCAGCAACATCTTTTGATCCCTGGCGACCGTCGGGGATTTTTGCACATCAATATTTCCATAACCGCCCCTATTTGCGGTCTCATCGTGATAAGTTGCGGTGGTAAAGTCCAAAAATGGGGTGCTATGGCTCAAAAATGAGGTTCTATAGGTCAAAAATGGCGTTCTTATCCTCATTTTGGGGTTCAAGGGGCCAAATTTGGGGACGGTAACCTCAAATTTGGAGGCTTTTACTAGACTATGAACAAAAAAATCCCGATTCAAGTGAATGAACCGGGATTTCTATTTTTAAAAACGTCGGGGATTATGCCTGTACGTTGTTCTGTCCTAATACGAAAGGCTCAACTTCTTTGATTTCGCCGAATTGCTGCTCGTAGTTAGCAATGTTTTGCTGCAATGCAGAAAGTACTCTTTTTGCGTGAAGCGGTGCCAAGATGATTCTTGATCTTACTTTCGCCTGCTGAACACCCGGCATTAACTGGATGAAATCTACCACGAATTCTGATGGAGAATGGTTTACTAAAGCCAAGTTTGCGTAAACTCCTGCTGCTACCATTTCGTTCAGTTCGATGTTGATGTTGTTTGGATCCTGATTTTGATTTTGATTGTTGTCCATTTTAATGTTTTTGTTTAAAGTTTTATAGTTTCCCGTTTCAGGTTCACAAAGTTAATATTAAACCCGGAACCTGAAACCTGAAACCAATTATTTTTAATTAATGTCTTCGAATTCTTTTTTAGAACCTACGATTACACTTTGATAATCTTTAAGACCCGTACCTGCAGGAATTCTGTGACCTACAATTACGTTTTCTTTCAGACCTGTAAGGTAATCTACCTTTCCTGATACCGCTGCTTCGTTCAGAACTTTTGTAGTTTCCTGGAACGACGCTGCAGACATGAATGATTTGGTTTGAAGAGCCGCTCTTGTAATCCCCTGTAATACCGGCGTTGCGGTTGCAGGAAGCGCTTCACGAACTTCTACCAATGCTAAATCTTCACGTTTCAGTTTAGAATTTTCGTCTCTCAGTTCTCTTGCAGTAATCATCTGACCTGGTTTGAATTCTTTCGAATCTCCTGCTTCTGTTACTACTTTCAGTCCGAAAACTCTGTTGTTTTCTTCTAAGAAATCGAATTTATGTTCTAAAGCACCTTCAAGGAACTGGGTGTCTCCACCATCAACGATAGATACTTTCGTCATCATCTGTCTTACGATAATTTCGAAGTGTTTATCATCAATTTTCACCCCCTGAAGACGGTAAACTTCCTGAATTTCATTCACCAAATATTCCTGAACGGAAGTTGGCCCTTTGATTTTCAAGATATCGTCAGGTGTAATAGACCCGTCAGAAAGCGGCGAACCGGCAGTCACGAAGTCATTTTCCTGAACGAGGATCTGGTTGGAAAGTTTCACCAAATATTTAGAGATTTCTCCAGTTTTGGCTTCAACAATCAATTCACGGTTACCTCTCTTGATTTTTCCGTAAGAAACTACCCCGTCGATTTCTGTTACCACCGCTGGGTTTGAAGGGTTTCTTGCTTCGAAAAGTTCGGTTACACGCGGAAGACCTCCGGTGATATCCCCTGCTTTTGCAGATTTTCTAGGGATCTTAATCATGACTTTACCAGCCTTAATTTTCTCCCCGTCATTTACCATTAAGTGGGCTCCGACCGGAAGGTTATAAGCTTTTTGCTCAATACCTTTAGAATCTACCACTTTCAAAGTAGGAACGGCTTTTTTATTTCTGGATTCAGAGATTACTTTCTCCTCAAATCCGGTCTGCTCATCAATTTCCAGTTGGAATGAAATACCCTGGATGATATCCTCGTATTCAACCTTACCGGCAGATTCAGCAATAATTACCGCGTTATATGGATCCCATTTCGCAATGGTATCACCTTTTTTCACTTTGTCACCTGGTTTAACCAATAATTCAGAACCATAAGGAACGTTGGCAATCATTAACGGCGTTCTCGCTGCATTGTCTGCAACCAAACGGAATTCCGTTGAACGTGAAACCAAGATTTCTGCTTTCTTACCTTCTTCGTTTTCTGAAGTTACTGTTCTTACCTCGTCCATTTCCACGATACCGTCACGTCTTGCAACAATCGATGGGTTTTCTGAGATATTTCCTGCTGTACCCCCTTGGTGGAAAGTTCTCAATGTTAACTGAGTTCCCGGCTCACCAATGGACTGTGCTGCGATAACTCCAACGGCTTCTCCCATGTGAATAGGCTTACCTGTTGCCAGGTTACGTCCGTAACATTTCGCACAGATTCCTTTTTTAGTTTCACAAGTTAAAGGTGAACGAACTTCTACTGCTTCAATTCCTGCTGCTTCAATTTTCTTAGCTAAAGCTTCGTTAATCAAATCATCAGCGAAAGCGATTACTTCATCCGTTTCAGGATCGTAAACATTATGAAGAGAAACTCTACCCAAAATTCTTTCGGAAAGTCTTTCTACGATTTCGTCGTTTTTCTTTAATGGAGTAATTTCCGTTCCTCTTAAAGTTCCACAGTCGTTTTCAGTGATGATAACGTCCTGAGCAACATCTACCAATCTTCTGGTTAAGTAACCAGCATCGGCAGTTTTAAGAGCGGTATCCGCAAGACCTTTACGTGCACCGTGAGTAGAGATAAAGTACTCAAGGATCGAAAGACCTTCTTTAAAGTTTGCTACAATCGGGTTTTCGATAATTTCCGCTCCTGTAGAACCCGCTTTCTGCGGTTTTGCCATCAAACCTCTCATTCCTGAAAGCTGACGGATCTGCTCTTTGGAACCCCTTGCACCGGAATCAAGCATCATATAAACTGAATTGAACCCACCCTGGTCGGTTTTCATTCTGCTCATAATCATCTCTGTCAATCCTGCGTTGGTATTTGTCCAAACGTCAATCACCTGGTTATATCTTTCAGTATCGGTAATAAGACCCATGTTATAGTTGGCCTTAATTTCGTCAACACTTTCTACTGCTTCCGCAATCATGGTTTTCTTCTCAGCCGGGATCACGATATCTCCTAAACTAAATGAAAGTCCTCCTTTGAATGCATTTGAATAACCTAAGTCTTTCATATCATCAAGGAACTTCACAGTCGTAGGGAAATCGGTATCTGCTAAAACTCTACCAATTACGTTTCTCAATGATTTCTTCGTTAAAAGTTCATTGATATATCCTGATTCTTTAGGTACAATCTGGTTGAACAAAATTCTACCAACTGTAGTTTCGGTCAGTTTAGTGGTAATTACTCCATCTTCTTTAATAGGTAATCTACATCTTAATTTAGCATTTAAAGAAACCTGTCCTTCAGCATAAGCAATCTCTACTTCTTCCGGTGAATAGAAGGCTAAACCTTCCCCTTTCACTTTCATTGTATCTGTAGAATCTAACTGTTTGGTCATGAAATAAAGACCCAAGACCATATCCTGTGAAGGTACCGTAATTGGCGATCCGTTCGCAGGGTTAAGGATATTTTGAGATCCTAACATCAATAACTGAGCTTCAAGGATAGCTTCCGGTCCTAACGGCAAGTGTACCGCCATCTGGTCACCATCGAAATCCGCGTTGAATGCCGTAGTAACCAATGGGTGAAGCTGAATTGCTTTTCCTTCGATCATTTTTGGCTGGAACGCCTGAATACCCAGTCTGTGAAGCGTAGGTGCCCTGTTCAGAAGAACCGGGTGGCCTTTCATTACGCCTTCAAGGATGTCATAAACAACAGGTTCTTTTCTGTCGATGATTCTTTTTGCAGATTTTACGGTTTTTACAATTCCTCTTTCGATCAGCTTTCTGATGATGAACGGTTTGTAAAGTTCTGCAGCCATATCTTTAGGAATACCACATTCGTGAAGCTGTAAGTTTGGACCTACAACAATTACCGAACGCGCCGAGTAATCTACCCTTTTCCCAAGTAAGTTCTGACGGAAACGACCCTGTTTACCTTTCAATGAATCTGAAAGTGATTTCAACGGTCTGTTTGATTCAGATTTTACTGCAGAAGATTTTCTTGTGTTATCGAATAATGAATCTACTGATTCCTGCAACATTCTTTTTTCGTTTCTCAAGATTACTTCCGGAGCTTTGATCTCTAAAAGTCTCTTCAAACGGTTGTTTCTGATGATTACACGACGGTAAAGGTCATTTAAATCAGAAGTTGCGAATCTACCTCCATCCAATGGAACCAATGGTCTTAATTCTGGTGGAATAACTGGAAGCACACGCATAATCATCCATTCCGGACGGTTGATCATTCTGGTATTTGCACCACGGATGGCTTCAACAACATTTAATCTTTTTAATGCTTCCGTTCTTCTTTGTTTTGAAGATTCGTTGTGTGCTTTGTGACGTAAATCAAAAGACAGCGTATCCAAATCGATTCTTCTCAATAATTCTTCCACTGCTTCTGCTCCCATTTTGGCAACAAATTTATTAGGATCAGAATCATCAAGATATTGGTTTTCAGCAGGAAGGGTATCTAAAATATCAAGATATTCTTCCTCTGTTAAAAATTCTTTATCATCAAAATCAGAACCGTCTGCTTTTTTGGCAATACCCGGCTGGATTACGACATATCTTTCGTAATAGATAATCATATCCAGTTTTTTGGAAGGTAAACCTAAAAGGTAACCGATTTTGTTCGGTAAAGAACGGAAATACCAGATGTGAGCCACAGGAACAACCAAACCAATGTGGCCGATTCTTTCTCTACGTACTTTTTTCTCGGTAACTTCCACCCCACAACGGTCACAAACGATTCCTTTATACCGGATTCTTTTGTATTTACCGCAAGCACACTCATAATCCTTCACAGGACCGAAGATTTTCTCACAGAACAGACCGTCTCTTTCCGGTTTGTGGGTTCTATAGTTAATGGTTTCCGGTTTTAAAACTTCACCTCTTGAATCCTGTAAAATGGACTCAGGAGAAGCAAGACCGATCGTAATTTTACTGAAATTACTTGTTTTATTTTTATTTGACATAATGCTTTTTCGAATGTTAAATTTCTAATTTTAAATTTTAGTTTAAATATTTTTAAATAAAATTTAAAAATTATTCTTCAAGTCTTATATCAAGGCCAAGACCTTGTAACTCGTGAAGTAACACGTTGAAAGATTCAGGAATACCCGGTTCAGGCATTGCTTCTCCTTTTGCAATTGCTTCATAAGTTTTTGCTCTACCAATGACGTCATCCGACTTCACGGTAAGGATTTCTCTAAGGATATTGGATGCACCGAATGCTTCCAGTGCCCAAACCTCCATCTCTCCGAATCTCTGTCCACCAAACTGCGCTTTACCTCCTAATGGCTGCTGCGTAATTAATGAATAAGGTCCGATGGAACGTGCGTGCATTTTGTCATCAACCATGTGACCCAGTTTCAGCATATAAATTACCCCTACTGTAGCCGGTTGTGAGAATCGGTCTCCCGTACCTCCATCATAAAGATAAGTGGAACCGAATTCAGGAAGACCTGCCTGATTGGTATATTCAGTAATCTGATCGATATTGGCACCATCGAAGATCGGCGTTGCAAATTTCAATCCTAATTTCTGACCAGCCCATCCAAGAACGGTTTCGTAGATCTGCCCAATGTTCATACGCGAAGGTACCCCCAGTGGATTCAATACGATATCAACCGGTGTTCCGTCTTCAAGGAATGGCATATCTTCTTCACGAACGATTCTCGAAACGATCCCTTTGTTACCGTGACGACCCGCCATTTTATCTCCAACGTTCAGTTTACGTTTTTTAGCGATGTATACTTTCGCTAATTTGATGATCCCTGCAGGTAGTTCGTCTCCGATTGAAATTGCAAATTTCTCACGGTTTTTAACTCCCTGAATATCGTTGAATTTAATTTTATAATTGTGAATCAACTGTTTAACCAATTCATTTTTATCAGCATCAACAGTCCAGTCAGCACCGCTTACGTTTACGTAATCTTCAACACTTTGAAGCAACTTGGTAGTAAACTTCACACCTTTTCCGATGATTTCTTCGTCAAGATCATTGTTTACTCCCTGAGAAGTTTTACCGTTAACAAGCGTTCCTAATTTTTCGAGAAGGGTATTTCTTAATTGATCGAATTTCGCTTTGTAGGTATTTTCGATTTCTTCAAGTTTCAGTTTCTCTTCGGTTCTTTTCTTTTTGTCTTTGATGTTTCTTGAGAAGAGTTTTTTGTTGATTACAACACCTCTTAATGAAGAATCTGCTTTTAATGAAGCATCTTTTACATCACCGGCTTTATCACCAAAGATCGCTCTCAATAGCTTTTCTTCAGGAGTTGGATCAGATTCACCTTTTGGAGTGATTTTACCAATCATGATATCTCCAGGCTTCACATCAGCACCGATACGGATCATACCGTTCTCGTCAAGATCTTTGGTAGCTTCTTCAGAAACGTTTGGAATATCTGCTGTTAATTCTTCCATACCTAATTTGGTATCACGAACTTCCAGTGAATATTCATCAACGTGAATTGAAGTAAACCAGTCTTCACGAACCACTTTTTCGTTAATTACGATCGCATCCTCAAAGTTATATCCTTTCCAAGGCATGAAGGCTACCACAAGGTTTCTACCCAATGCAAGCTCTCCGTTTTCAGTTGCATAACCGTCGCAAAGCACCTGACCTTTCTGAACTTTGTCACCTACTCTTACGTTTGGTCTCAAAGTGATGGTTGTACTCTGGTTGGTTTTTCTGAACTTGGTTAG
Organism: Bacteroidota bacterium; assembly: GCA_018902795.1. Lineage (GTDB taxonomy): Bacteria > Bacteroidota > Bacteroidia > Flavobacteriales > Weeksellaceae > Kaistella. Next base: position 8,252 of record JAHIQD010000012.1, read on the forward strand.
TTTATAAGTTTTAGTCGCAGATTCGAATGATACTAAATCATCGTCTTCGCTTCTCTCGTATTTAATGGTGATTTTGTCAGCATCTACGTATTCTACAGTACCGTTTCCTTCAGCATTGATCAAGATTCTTGAATCTTTTGCAACCTGCTGCTCTAAACCTGTACCTACGATTGGAGCCTGTGGCTTCAACAAAGGAACTGCCTGACGCATCATGTTGGATCCCATCAGCGCACGGTTCGCATCATCATGCTCCAGGAATGGAATTAATGAAGCGGAAATACCGGAAATCTGGTTAGGTGCAACATCGATCAGGTCAACCTGCTGTGGCTCAACTACCGGATAATCACCATCCAGACGTGCAATTACACGGTCTGTAGAGATTGTTCCGTCTTCGTTCATCTCAACGTTCGCCTGAGCAATAACTTTATCTTCCTCATCTTCTGCATTCAAGAAAACTGCAGGAGTTTTAAGGTCAACTTTTCCGTTATTTACTTTTCTGTACGGAGTTTCGATAAAACCAAGGTTGTTGATTTTCGCATAGATACCCAATGAAGAGATCAAACCAATGTTTGGTCCCTCAGGAGTTTCGATCGGACAGATTCTACCATAGTGAGTATGGTGAACGTCACGTACCTCGAAACCTGCTCTTTCTCTTGATAAACCACCAGGTCCCAGGGCAGAAAGTCTACGCTTGTGCGTGATTTCTGATAGTGGGTTGGTTTGGTCCATGAACTGAGAAAGCTGGTTGGTACCAAAGAATGAGTTAATAACTGATGTTAAAGTTTTCGCGTTAACAAGGTCAATCGGGGTAAAGATTTCGTTATCTCTAACGTTCATTCTTTCTCTGATTGTTCTTGCAATTCTTGAAAGTCCTACACCGAACTGTCCTGACAATTGCTCACCAACAGTTTTAATTCTTCTGTTTGACAAGTGATCAATATCATCAACCTCTGCTTTAGAATTTACCAGTTCGATTAAGTGTCTTACGATCGAAATGATGTCTTCTTTAGTTAAAACTTCAGTTTTTTCAGGAATATTTAATCCTAATTTTTTGTTCAGTCTGTAACGTCCAACCTCTCCTAATGAATAACGCTGTTCTGAGAAGAATAATTTTTCGATAATTCCTCTTGCAGTTTCTTCATCGGGCGGATCTGCGTTACGCAACTGACGGTAAATATATTCAACCGCTTCTTTTTCGGAGTTGGTTGGATCTTTCTGTAATGTATTCTGGATGATTGAGAATTCGTTGGAATTTTCTTTGTGAATCAAAATTGATTTCACGCCAGCATCCAAAATAAGATCTAAATGTTCTTTTTCAAGAATAGTTTCTCTATCTAAGATGATTTCGTTTCTTTCGATAGAAACTACTTCACCTGTATCTTCGTCCACGAAATCTTCAAACCAAGTGTTCAAAACTCTCGCAGCCAAAGTTCTTCCTTCTACTTTTTTCAGTGCTGCTTTCGAAACTTTCACTTCTTCTGCTAGATCGAAAATCTGAAGGATATCTTTATCGGATTCGAATCCGATTGCTCTTAATAAAGTCGTTAACGGTAACTTCTTCTTACGGTCGATGTAAGCATACATTACGTTATTGATGTCGGTAGTAAATTCCATCCAGGATCCTTTGAAAGGGATAATTCTGGAATAATACAGTTTAGTTCCGTTTGCGTGGTAGGTCTGACCGAAAAACACACCCGGAGATCTGTGTAACTGAGTTACGATAACACGTTCTGCACCATTGATGATGAATGATCCAGAAGGCGTCATATAAGGAACCGGACCTAAATATACATCCTGCACAACCGTCTGAAAATCTTCATGTTCAGGGTCAGTACAGTACAGTTTAAGTCGGGCTTTCAAAGGAACCGAATAGGTCAGTCCTCTTTCCACACACTCGTCGATCGAGTAGCGCGGTGAATCAACCAGATAATCCAGGAATTCCAGTACAAACTGGTTTCTGGAGTCTGAAATTGGGAAATTTTCTTCAAAGGTTTTGTAAAGAGCTTCATTTACTCTCTGCTCCGGAAGGGTATCCAACTGGAAAAAATCTTTGAAAGATTGGATCTGAATGTCCAAAAAGTCAGGCGTTTCAATTTTTCCTTTAGCTGCGGAGAAATTGATTCTTTCGTTTCCCTGAGTTTTAGCGACTGCTTTAGATTTACTCATAAAAATTTTAAAGAATGAGGGTTAAAAAATATTTTGTTTTAAAAAATATCAGAAACGAAATAAAAGAAGGAGAAAAAGGGTAAGACTGTGATGTATGGCGCTATCAGAATTAGTCTTTGTGCTTTTTCGAGGTTCTAAAATCTAATTTCTAACTGCAACGCCGGTATATCTTTTCACGGAGTAATGCAAAATATCTTTTGGGTTTCTTCAGGACTAATGCTGCGGAATATCTGTAAACATGAAGAATCCTCTTTCACAAAACAGAAAGAGTTGATTTACAATATTTTACAGATTTACAAACAATTATTAGCGCCAAAAGGAGTGCAAATGTACACATTTTTAAGCTGTTACGCAAATTTAAAACTTCCCGTGAGATCAAGATCAGTTATAAAATTTGTTAAAGTTTCGATTCTCTTCAATTCCAAACTGGTTCACTTACAGATTATAATCGTACCAAGAGAAAAAATTTCTGCGTCTTCACAATAAAAAAACCTCACTGAAAAGTGAGGTTTCTTTATTTGGGTGTAAAAGAATTATTTTAATTCTACTTCAGCACCAGCTTCTTCTAATTGTTTTTTCAAAGCTTCAGCTTCGTCTTTAGAAATTCCTGATTTAATAGCAGCTGGAGCACCATCTACCATATCTTTAGCTTCTTTAAGACCAGCACCTGTTAAATCTTTTACCAATTTAACAACAGCTAATTTAGATGCACCTGCTGATTTAAGAATTACGTCGAATTCTGTTTTTTCTTCAGCAGCTTCAGCACCAGGACCAGCCATTACTACTGCAGCAGCAGCAGGCTCGATTCCGTACTCATCCTTAAGGATAGCAGCTAATTCATTTACGTCTTTTACGGTTAGGTTTACTAGCGTTTCCGCTAAATTTTTTAAATCTGACATTGTTGTAATGTTTTAATTTGTTGAACGATTTATTTTGATTTTTTTTGAGTCTAATTACTCTGCACCAGGTGCGTCTGTAGCTTCAGCGTTTGCTTCAGGAGCAGCTTCTGCAGCCGGAGTTTCTTCTTCTTTCACTTCCTCAGCAGCCGGTGCAGCTTCTTCAGCTTTAGCATCTGCGGATTCGGATTTGTTTTGAAGTGCAGAAACAACTCTTTGGATAGGTGACTGAAGTAATCCGATGATTTCTCCGATCATTTCTTCTCTTGACTTGATGTTGACAAGAGTTGCTAAATTTTCATCACCTACGTAGAAAGTTTCCTGCAAATAAGCAGATTTCAATGCAGGAAATTCAGCTTTTTTTCTGAATGTCTGAATCAGTTTTGCCGGAGCATTTGCTGTTTCAGAAATCATTAAAGCAGTGTTTCCTTTGAAAGTCTGGAACATTTCAGAGTAATCTACCCCTTCCATTTGTTCCATTGCTTTTTGCAACAACGTATTTTTTACAACTTTAAGTGTAATGTTCTGTTTAAACGCCTGTCTTCTGAAATCTGAAGTAGACGCAGCAGTCATTCCTTCCAGGTTTGCTACATAAACCACTTTCGCGTCCTGCAACATTCCTTTTATCTCTTGTATTACTAATACTTTATCTTCTTTTGTCATTGTCTTACAGATTTTAGTTTACAGATTTAGTATCAATTGCAATACCCGGGCTCATTGTAGAAGACAAATAGATGCTTTTTACATAAGTCCCTTTAGAGGCAGTTGGCTTCAATTTGATTAAAGTCTGCACTAATTCCTGAGCGTTTTCTTTAATCTTGGCAGCATCGAAAGATACTTTACCAATTCCTGCGTGGATAATACCGTATTTGTCTACTTTGAAATCAATTTTACCTGCTTTCACTTCAGCTACTGCTTTACCAATTTCCATAGTTACAGTTCCTGATTTTGGATTCGGCATCAAACCTCTTGGTCCTAATACTCTACCCAATGGACCTAATTTACCCATTACAGCAGGCATAGTAACAATAACGTCAACATCTGTCCAACCTTCTTTTATCTTTTGTAAATATTCGTCAAGACCTACGTAATCTGCTCCTGCTTCTTTAGCTTCCGCTTCTTTGTCAGGTGTTACAAGTGCCAAAACTTTTACATCTTTACCTGTACCGTGAGGAAGAGATACAACACCTCTTACCATTTGGTTTGCTTTTCTTGGATCTACACCCAGTCTAACAGCGATATCTACAGAAGCGTCAAATTTTGCAAAGTTTACTTCTTTTACCAAAGCAGAAGCTTCGTCAAGAGTATAATTTTTGTTTTTTTCGATTTTACTAACCGCTTCTTTTTGCTTTTTCGTTAATTTTGCCATTTCTACTAGTTTTAAGCGTTAGTTGGTTTAGTTCCTGTTACTCTCAATCCCATAGATCTTGCAGTTCCTGCGATCATTGTCAATGCAGAATCTAACGTAAAGCAGTTAAGGTCTGTCATTTTATCTTCAGCAATTTTCTGAACCTGAGCCCAGGTTACGGCACCTACTTTAGCTCTGTTAGGTTCACCAGAACCTTTCTTCACCTTAGACGCTTCTAATAACTGGATAGCAGCAGGAGGAGTTTTGATTACGAATTCAAAAGATTTGTCTTCGTATACTGTAATTACTACAGGTAAAACTTGCCCTGGCTTATCTTGCGTTCTTCCGTTAAATTGTTTACAAAACTCCATGATGTTCACACCTGCAGAACCCAAAGCTGGACCTACTGGTGGAGAGGGGTTAGCAGCGCCACCCTTCACCTGAAGCTTAACCATTTTAAAGACTTTTTTAGCCATTTTTATTTTTTAAAAAATTAAGAAATTTATGAATGTGGAAGCATTTATAAATCTGTAAAGAAGCAGGCTCATCTTACTACTTTACATTTCGGACTGCAAAATTAAGAAATAATTTTAATTCTGCAAGTGTAAGGTGTTGATTTTTAATAAGAATTTTGAAAAAAAATATTTAACCTATGATGTAGGGCTAGGTTTTCTTCAGAAACTCAAACTTTCAAACTGAAACAGATTACTAAGTTTTTACAAAAAGAACTGAACAAACAGGAAATACAACCATTCATAGAGATAGTACAACAATTAAATAAAAAAGGCTGCTCAAACGAACAGCCTTTTTAATATTTTAGATAAGTTTTTAAACTTTTTCTACCTGCATATAACTCAGTTCCATTGGAGTTTTTCTTCCAAAAATCATTACTGAAACTTCAATTTTCTTCTTGTCTTCGTGGAGTTTTTCAATAGTTCCGTTGAATCCGTTGAACGGACCGTCGATCACCTTTACGTTTTCTCCTACCACAAAAGGAATGTTGGCTTCAACAGCAAATTCTGAAAGTTCATCCATTCTTCCGAGCATTCTGTTTACTTCTGCTTTACGCATCGGAACAGGATCACCTCCTTTAGTTAAACTCAGGAAAGAAATTACTCCAGGAATATTTTTGATGATATGAGGAATTTCTCCTACTAAATTTGCTTCAACCATTAAGTAACCAGGATAATAAGGTTTTTCTTTCGGAACCTTCTTACCGTTTCTCATCTGAATTACTTTTTCCATAGGAATGACCACTTGCGTAACGAAAGCTTCGAAACCAAGGCGCTTCATTTCGTTCTCAATATAGGTTTTAACCTTATTTTCCTGTCCACTGATGGATTTCAGAACATACCACTTCAAGTCACTCATGTTGGAAAATAATTTTAATTGAACAGGTTGATAAATATCGTTAATAAATTCGCAATAGATTTACTGAATAATGAATCTACCCCAAAAGTAAACAATGCTAAAAGAATAGTAGAAATCGTCACCACGATAGTGGAAGACTGCAAATCTGGCAACTTTGGCCATTCTACTCTATCTTTGAATTCGGTATAAGAACCTTTTAAAAAATCAACTAAGCTCATTATCTTTTTTTTGCACGGGCACAAGGACTCGAACCCTGATCAACGGTTTTGGAGACCGGTATCCTACCATTGGACGATGCCCGTAGATTAAAAAAAGTTCCGTAAGTCTCCTTACGGAACTTTAATATTTATTTAGAATTAATCTAAGATTTCAGTTACCTGACCTGCACCAACTGTTCTACCACCTTCTCTGATCGCAAATCTAAGACCTACGTTAAGAGCGATTGGCTGTAACAATTCTACAGTAATTGTTAAGTTGTCTCCTGGCATTACCATTTCAACACCTTCTGGTAAGAAGATCTCACCTGTTACGTCAGTGGTTCTAACGTAGAACTGTGGACGGTATTTGTTGTGGAATGGAGTGTGACGACCACCTTCTTCTTTTGAAAGAACGTAAACCTCAGCTTTGAATTTTTTGTGTGGGGTTACAGATCCTGCTTTCGCGATAACCATACCTCTTTTGATGTCAGTTTTTTCAATACCTCTTAACAAGATACCTACGTTATCACCAGCTTCACCTCTATCCAAGATTTTTCTGAACATCTCTACTCCAGTTACAGTTGATGTTAATTTTTCATCACCCATACCTACGATATCTACAGGATCACCTGTATTGATAACACCAGCTTCGATTCTACCAGTTGCTACAGTACCTCTACCAGTAATAGAGAATACATCTTCGATAGGCATCAAGAATGGTTTATCCTGATCTCTTACAGGAAGTTCGATCCAAGTATCTACAGCCTCCATTAATTCTTCTACAGTTGCAACCCATTTAGCATCTCCGTTAAGAGCACCTAAAGCTGAACCTTGAATAACTGGAGAGTTATCACCGTCATAATCATAAGAAGAAAGAAGATCTCTTACTTCAAGTTCTACTAATTCTAACAATTCAGGATCATCAACCATATCCACTTTGTTCATGAATACCAATACTCTTGGTACGTTTACCTGACGACAAAGAAGGATGTGCTCTCTTGTTTGAGGCATTGGTCCGTCAGTTGCAGCTACTACTAAGATAGCTCCATCCATTTGAGCCGCACCTGTAACCATGTTTTTCACATAATCGGCGTGACCTGGACAGTCTACGTGAGCGTAGTGTCTGCTTGCTGTTTCATATTCAATATGGGAAGTATTAATTGTGATACCTCTTTCTTTTTCTTCTGGCGCAGAGTCAATAGAAGAGAAATCTCTTGCTGTTCCGAATCCTTTGTCAGATAATACTTTACTGATTGCTGCAGTAAGTGTAGTTTTACCATGGTCTACGTGACCGATGGTACCAATGTTCAAGTGTGGTTTGTTACGATTAAACGTTTCCTTTGCCATGATTTAAATTATTTATTTAATTATTTATTTAATTTTTCGGTGCGCAAATATAGTGAAATTTTGAATATTGGAAATCTTTTTTCACAAAAAAGCACAACATTCAAATTCAAAAGATCTGCGACGCTCGTTTTTCTTCAGAATATCAGGGTGCAAATTTAAGGAAAATAATTTGTTTATGAAAATGTCAAAATAATTTTAGAAATTATTTAACATTAAAACATTCTTATCTTTTCTAAATTCTCTATTTTATCATTAAAGATGACATCTTCAATAAAAAACGCAATATTCAAAAAACCAATCTTTCTACAACAGTAAACAGATGTCTTTACTGAAAATAAAAATCTCCCAACCTAGTTGAGAGATTTCACAAGAGCCAACTATGAGATTTGAACTCACGACCTCTTCCTTACCAAGGAAGCGCTCTACCCCTGAGCTAAGTCGGCAAAACTTTAAAAAAAAATCACAGACCGTTTTTTGGTTGTGATTTTTTTAGAGCGGAAGACGAGGGTCGAACTCGCGACATTCAGCTTGGAAGGCTGACGCTCTACCAACTGAGCTACTTCCGCATTGTGTTTACAATATGTGTTGGTAAACGGTTTGCAAATCTAAAAACATTTTTTTTAACCTGCAAATTATTTTTTGTAAAAAAGTGGGGAGAGTAGGATTCGAACCTACGAAGTCGTAAGACAGCAGAGTTACAGTCTGATCCATTTGGCCACTCTGGAATCTCCCCGATTTTTACAAAAATAATGAGCCTCCAGAGGGACTCGAACCCACGACCTGCTGATTACAAATCAGCTGCTCTAGCCAACTGAGCTATGGAGGCAAATAGATTTCAAAAGAACGCTTATCTCTTTTTGCGATTGCAAAGAAAGAGAGTTTTTCTGAAATCCACAAATTATTTTTAAGAAATTTTCATATTTTTTTTTAGGCCAGTTCTTTTTTCTTGATTAACAGCTTTTTAGCAACCTCAGCACATTGGTCCAAACTTTCTTCAAAGCTAGCTGACGTCTTCTTTACTACAATATCATCACCCGGAACCGCCAATAAGATCTCGGCCGTCTTGTTTTCTTTATCCGATTTGTTTTCAACTTTCAGGTAAACTTTACACTCGACAATCTTATCGTAATAGTTCTCCAGTTTACTTAATTTTTTTTCAATATGTTCTTCAAGCGGTGCGTGTGGTGTCAATCCCATTGACTGTACTGAAATTTTCATAACTCTACATTTTTTTTAGCTCGAGGATGAGCATTGTTAAATACTTTTTTTAATTGTTCGATATTGGCACTCGTATACACCTGCGTTGATGCAAGAGAGGAATGCCCCATAATCATCTTCACTTTAGAAATTTCAGCCCCATGCTCCAAGACGTGAGTTGCAAAACTGTGTCTCAAAATATGGGGACTCTTTTTCTTCTTCGAAGTTACAAGACTAAGGTAGGAATTAACTGCTGAATAGACAAATTTCTCATTCAGTTTTTTTCCTTTTGCGTTGATAAAAAAGTATATTCCGTGTTCTTTCAGCGGCTTACGTTCTTCCAAATATTCTTCAAATTTCAAAGAAAGCTCTTGTGAAATCGGGATGATTCGGGCTTTGTTACCCTTCCCGATTACTTTGATTTCCATTTTACTGAAATCCACATGATCCAACAGAAGATTAACCAGTTCAGCCTTACGCATCCCAGTCTGATAAAGGGTTTCAATAATAAGTTCTTTCAGAAAACTCTTCTTTTCGGGCTGAAATTCTGCCAACTGATGATTATTCATTTCCTCTTCTGAAAACGGAATCTGCTTCTCCGCATAAAATTTAAGAGACTGAATATTCTCTAACGGAGAGGCTTTAATTTGTCCAACTTTTAATAAAAAAAGATAAAAACTCCGGAGTGAAGAGAGTTTACGGTTGATGGATCTTTTTGAGATTTTTTTTTCGCTTAGGTCCACCATGAAATTCCGGACGATCTTTTTATCAACAATTTCGAAATTTTGGTGAGCTTCAGTTTTTAAAAGAAATGAAGAGAAGTCTTCCAAATCTTTGCGGTAACTCGTCAGCGTGTGAGGAGAATAGCGTTTTTCTACGGAAATATATTCCAGGAATCTTTCAAGCATTTATTATAAAACAAAAAATCACTTTCCAAATATATGTATTTGAAAAGTGATTAAAGTATTTCTTAAAGAAAATTTTTATTTAAGCCTGCTCGTCTCTGCTCAAACCTCTTTGTTTGTGAGCCGCTTTCAACTTAGCCTGTCTGAAAACCACAGAAGGTTTATTGAACTGCTGTCTGCTTCTTAAAGCTCTAACAACTCCTGTTTTATCAAATTTTCTTTTGTATTTTTTTAACGCTCTGTCGATAGCTTCGCCATCTTTTACTGGGATTATTAACATAATTTACATCTCATTTTGGACTGCAAAAGTAAGATTTATTTTCGAAATGACAAATTTTTTGCTATTTTTAAGCTCAATTAATTCTCAAGATGCAAAAAAATTATACAGTCATCAATGCTTCAGCAGGTTCGGGTAAGACCTATGCGCTCGTTCAGAATCTGTTAGCAATATGCCTTAAACACTCCTCACAGGCAGATAAAATCAGAAATATTCTCGCCCTTACATTCACCAATAAAGCGGCGAATGAGATGAAGCAGAGAATTATCGACTGGCTGAAGAAATTTTCATCAGTGAATTTCGAAACAAATCCGGATTTAATCAATATTCAGGGGAAACTCAAAGACCAGGGTTTAAATATTTCCTTAAAAGAACTTCACGAGCGTTCAAAAAAAATCCTCGATTATGTGCTGCACAACTACTCCACGCTCAATATCGGAACGATTGACAAGTTCAATTCGCGTTTGGTACGAAGCTTTTCTTATGAGCTGGGTTTAGCGCAAAACTTTAATCTCGAAATTAATCCGGAACCGTTTCTGATGGAAGCGGTGGACAAAATGCTTGAAGATATTGGTGACAGAAATGATGTTTCTGATGCTTTCATGGATTTTGTAAATTACAATTTAGATAACAACGAAAGGGTAAACCTCAACAAAACTTTATACGATTCGGCGAAGGAATATGTTCAGGACAAACATTATTTCAGACTGAATGACAATAAAGATTTCGATTGGGAAGTGTACGAAAATTCAAAGAAGAATCTTCGTGAAAGCATAAAATCATTAAAGGAAGATTCCATTAATATCGCCGAATCAGCTTTAAATTTATTAAAAGAGAAAAATTTAGAAATAAGTGATTTTGCTGATGGGAACAACGGAATTGGCGGGTTTTTCAAAAAATTCATGGACAAAAAAGTGCCGTTTATTTACGGGACCCTTGCTGAGGAAGAAAACAGAATTGATAAAATCCTTAAAGGCGCTTCATCAAAATCAAAAAACCGTCAGTCTGAAATTCTAGAAATCCTGGATTTCCTGTTGGAAAGCCGCAAGAAAATCATTCAAAATTATATTCAGTCGCATAAACAGGAAAAAATCCTGAACGCCATTTTGCCTTTAAAAGTAAATAAAGATATTCAGGATAAATTAGCAGAAATTGAATCAGAAAACGATTTGGTTTTGCTTTCAAAATTCAATATTCTGATTCATGAAAATCTTCGGGAAGAACCTTCCTCATTCATTTATGAAAAAGTAGGAACCAAATTTTCGCATTATTTTTTCGATGAATTTCAGGACACTTCATTTCTGCAATGGCAAAATTTCATTCCGCTGAGAGACCACGCGGTTTCGTCAAACGATATGAGTTTTACTTTGGTTGGCGATCCGAAACAGAGTATTTACCGTTTTCGAGGCGGTGATTCTCAACTGATGCTTGATATTATCAACAAAAAGGAAAATTCTTTGGTTCTTGCTGAGCTCGAAAATCTCGGAAATAACTGGCGAAGCGCGAAAAACATTGTCGATTTTAATAATCAGCTGTATTTATTTCTTTCTGATTTTACGAATGATGTGCACCGTGATATTTTCGGAAGCGGTTCTCACCAAATCCCAAAATCCAGTCTGGAAGGCAGAGTCCGGATTAATTTAATGGAAAATTCAACGAAACAGATGTTTTATGAAGAGGTTGCCGAAAAAATGCAGAACGACATACAAAGCTGTCTGGATAACGGTTTCAGTCTTTCCGATATTACGATTCTATGTCGCGGAAATTTTGATATTTTCAGTTTTTCTCAATTGTTAGGGAATTTAAAAATTAATTATCAGGGCAAAGAAGATTTCATTAAAACCATTTCCGAATCGGGTTTAACATTGAATTTATCGTCTACTATACTGGCATTAACTGAATTTTTAAGATGGGAACAGAATCCGAAAAACTTTCAGTTTTCGGTGAAAATGCTTTACTATTTAAAAGTTTTGGGCAGAATTGAAATTGAAGATTTCAGTGCTGAAATGATGGAAATGCTTGCATTAAAAAACAAAACTGAAATGCAGGATTTTATCGAAAAAAAATACGGACTGAAACTGAACAGCCACGGTTTGCTTCAGCTGAATCTTTATAATTTCATTGAACATTTTCTGCAGGAATTTTCAGTGCAGCACAAAGAAACCGATTTCCTTTTCAATTATCTGGAAATGCTGTACGCGTATTCGCAAAACGCGGGTTCTACCCTGAAAGATTTTCTGCGATATTGGGATGAAGAAGCGAATAAAACAACCATTCAGGCGTCAGATAATCTGGACGCGGTGAAGCTGATGACCATTCACAAGGCAAAAGGTCTGGAATTCCCGGTGGTTTTGCTTCCGATGGAAAACGCTCACAAAGACGGAAAATTCACCAACTGGCTGGAAATTGATTCTGAAAACGGCCTCTCTGCGGTAAACATCAATCCTTTTGGGAAAGAGCTTGAGGTGTATGATGAAGAGATGGCGAAATTCAATCAGGAAAATGTGTATCAGAACAAAATCGACCGGTTCTGTCTGCAATATGTAGCGACGACAAGAGCCGTGGAACAGCTTTTCTTCTATATTGAAAAACCCAATAAAACATCCAATAATCTTGAAATTTATTCATTTTTAGAAACTAAAATTCCGCGGGATGAATCGGGTGAGGAAGTTTCTTCTTTTGACTTGTATGAAGTTTCGGAGGAGAATTTAAAAAAGAAAAAGAAGGAGAAAAGTGCAGATATGGTTACCAAACCGATCCTTTTTAAGACTGAAAAAAATGCAAATCCGGAAGCGGTGAAAATCGCAACACCTTCAAAAAATTACCAGAACCGCGTCGAGAAAGTAAGGATCGGAATTTTTACGCATGAGATTTTAGCACAGATTAATGCTGAAAAAGATGTGGAAAAAACTTTGGAAGCTTATCTTCTGGAAGGGACCATTACGAATGAAGAGAAATCTGAAATCAGCGAAAGGATTTTCAATATTCTTAAAAATGAAAAATACGCGAAATATTTCGTTGAAAACCAGTTGGTAATCAATGAAAAAGACATCATGATTTCTGAAAACGGCGACTCGAAAATTTACAGACCCGACCGTTTGATTGATACCGGAAACGGCTTCATCATTATCGATTTTAAAACAGGTGATGAGAAAGAAAAGCATCAGTTACAGATCGATCAATACCAAGTGGTTCTCGAAAAACTCGGGAAAAAAGTTTTGGAAACTGAGATTGTTTATGTTTAATAAAAAATCCTGTCATCATTAAATGAGACAGGATTCATCATTAAAAATTAAAAAGAAAATTATTTTTTCACAGCAGTTACTACCTGTGCTTCCTGCTTGGTGATATTATCGAAAATCTGCGTAAATGCAGGATAATATTCTTTCGGAAAGATAGAATCGTCAATCTGAGTGGTGGTTTCTACGGTTAATTTATTTCCGGTTTGGGTCACCAGATAGGTGTATTGCAGTGAATTATCTTCGGTACGGAATTTCTTGGATTTCGGCACGTTTTCAAATACATAATTCTCCGGAAGAGTAATGGTTACTTTTTTAACGCGGTCGTTTGCGGAATAGAATTCAAGCGGTGCTTTTCTGGGTTCTTTCTGGTTATAATTGTGGTTTTGAGTATATAAAAACAAAAGCGGATTAAACACCAGTTTGCTTCCCACCGCATCCACAAAAGTATCAGCACTGAAATCGAAACTCGTCTCGAAATCATTATTATCCTGAATTCCGTGCTTCATATTTGAAAAAGAAAATTTGTATTCGTCTTTATAAGATTTAGCAAATTTTTCTTTATCGTCAGTATATCTTTCATTCACCACCATTGCATACAGTTTAGTGTCACGGTCTGCAAAATGGCCTTCAAAAGTTCCGTCGGGATTCATTTTAGCATCCACGGTCAGAAGTGTTTTGCTTACTTCAGGATAGAGAATATTAATCTGTTTCACATCATTTTTACCCATGATCAATCCATAATAATTCAGGGCTTTCGGTGCAATCATATTGATTTCGCTTAGCTTGTATGCACCATCCAAAAGATAAATTTTATCTTTATCTGTGAATGAAGCCAGCACATAATTTAACTGATTAATCGAAGGATTGTATGACAGCAGCTTTCCCCGTCTTACCGTCGCAAGTACCACAGGTTCTGCGTTAATGTCCACACTTCTTAAAAGCATCGTTAACAGCAGATTGATTTCGGCAGTATTCCCGATTTTGTTGCTGATTAAATTTTTCACTCCTTTGTCGGTAAACACTTCATCTTCTTTGTTCCAGGTATAATTTTTCTGCACGAATTTAAGAACAGCGTCGGCCCGCTCCATTACAGGCAGATTTTTAATTTCTGCAGGAAGCAGGTCTTTCACTAAATTCTGTTTCTTTAACTGCAGGCCAAAATCATCATTTTCGTAGAGTCTTTTGCGGATATCCTCCCATGATAAAGCATAAGATTTAAAGACACCGTTAAACATTGTAGAATTAAGTTCGGCTTTGATACTTGTTTTATAATTCAGCGTATTCATTACATATTTCTCTTCTTTATACGCCGGAAGATTTTCGTAACCAAAACGATAGGTTTGATATGACTCACCATACATCTGTTTTTCCTCCATGTTTCTGTGCTTGGGAGCAACATCACCTTTATAATTGATTGTATACCCTAAAGGTTTCGGAGAATCCAGCACGAATTCCACATATCTTACCGGCACTTCCTCTTCAATAATAATTCTCGGTGTAGAGCCGTAAAACGGAGTCTGTATGGTATAGGAGTATTCTACCACAGATCCGTTCTTCACATTCGGGAATGCAAATTTGGTAACATCGTAGTTTTTATCCTCTTTGGATTTATATTTTTCGTCCCGTTCCACTTTTGTGGCAACCGTTTTCCCGTTTTCATAATTGTAAGTATACGCTTTCAGGTTACTTAAGGTTTGGCGGGTGCCTTTCCTGTCGTCATAAATTGAAATTTCGTGGTCTAAAAAAGACGATGCATTGTCCTTATTGTAAATTTTTACCCTGCTTACTACATTTTGGTAAAGATTTCCGTCATAATCAATCCTGAAATGGTTGGAGCGGTAAAGTACTTCTGCGGGGGCTTCCTCAGATTTATCATGCTTTACACTTTTTAAATCTGCGTCCGAAAGTTTCGGAGTGTCGAGAAACTTGTGTTGAGAATACACCATACTTACGATAAGCAGGCAAAAAGGGAATAAAATTTTCTTCATTATAATTTAGATATTAAGACTTTAGTATTGTCGCTGCTGGCAGTTTTCTTTCTGAATGCGATATAATCTTTGAATTTTTCCTTAGGATAGAGACCTTTATTAATCGTCAGGATTCTGTGAACCAGCAATTTATTATCCTTCAGATTAAAGCTGATGGTATAAGTCCCGAACTCCGTTGTAATACTGGAAGACTGCGGAATCTCTGAAAATTTGTACCCTTCCGGAATACTGAATTCAATTTCATAATCATCCTGAAACGGAAACGAATTTTCAAAAGGGAGTTTTCTTTCATCATTTCCCGAAAACATAACCGACTGATAATAAGGCATCACTGGAAAAAAGATATCATTACCCAATTTTTTAGAGAAGCCGTTGGCCTTTACATTTAAATCATAAATAATTTTCCCTTCATCTCTGTCATTTTTCAAATTCTGAACAGCCATCTGATCAATTTTCAAATTATAATGTCTGTTTTTGAGTGCTTCCTGAATTTCATCATTTTTCATCCCAAAAAGCCGCAGATTATGATCATACTGTCCTCCGGTAAATTCAAAATTGGCATCAGAGGCAAACCCTCCGTCGTCCTGAAGTTTAATTTTAGCGAAAAGCTTTTCTTTGCTCTGCTCCGGTTTATAAACGGGCGTATCCACAATCTCAATACCGTTTTCTTTTACCGCCAAAACATTTCTGTTATGAGAAGAATAGGAAAGATGGTTGAATGCGTGTTTCTGCGACGTATTTTCCAGCCAGATGGTTTCACCTTCTGTAGGAACCATTAAAATTGCGTGATTTCCGGAGAATTTCGGAAAATTTTTATCATAGCTGATTACCGAATCATCATTATAAATTACCGAAAAATAAGACGGAATCCCCGCTGCTGAAAGTAACGTACGCATATAATTGGTTAATGCCTTGCAGTCGCCGTAACCTTTTTTACTCACTTCGGAAGCGGGCATGGGCTGCCATCCACCAATTCCCATCGCAATCAGTACATAACGGGTTTTATTCTGCATGTACTGATACAGGGTTTTTACCTTTTCCGAAGTTGTTCCCGATAATTTAAGTGCTGCAACTTCCGCTGCAATTTCAGGAGTTATATTGGAAACAGGATTTAGCAGTTCACTATAATACCATTTCCCAAAGCTGTTCCAGTCAGTCATATCACCCTGTCTGCCGGCAAGTGAAAACTTTTCCGGGGAAAATTCTACTTTCGGAACCAAATAATCAATACTCGGTGATAAAATCTCTTCTGTTATTGCCGGAATATTTTCGTAAGAATACTTAGAAAGGTTTTCTTCTTCAGAAATATTCAGTTTACCCAAGGGTTTATCCGTAATTTTTGTTCTGATTTTTATTCCGGAATTATTCAGCATCGAAAATGATGTTTTCTGAACTGCTAAATGGTAAGTCCAAACGGGTCTGAAATTAAGAAAAGCCGTATCGGAAGTATTGGTTTCGTAAGTTGTTTTTACCGTATAGGGATACTTGGTAGAGATCGGTCTGAGAACCAGTATCCTGTCGTCAACGTACAATGCAGCGCTTGGATTATTGGTGTAATCGGAGAAATCTTTTTTTGAAAATGTTTTAAAAAGCTTCCCGGCACTGTCATACAGCTCAACTTTTATACTGCTCACTTTTCGGGTCGGATTATACGGTATGTACACCGTTGAAAATTCGTTTCCGGCAGTATTCAGAACAGTCACCACATTGGTTTCCTTTATCTGCATATCATTTACCGATTTCAGAATGCAGTCTTCACTGCTTTCTCTGATTACCGCATTGGCATTCGCCAAAAGATTCTCGGGAATGGAAGACACACTGTAATCCTGGGCAAAAGCAAAAACCGATAAAACAGTGAAACACAGCTTATATAATTTTTTCATCATTCAATGTTTAAATTATTTTGCCGGAACAGGATTAAAAACACGCTGGCTGAGTTCCTGATCAAAAAGGTACAGGGCAGAAGGATTGTCACATACCATTTTTATTTTGGTAACGAGCTGCGAAGCATTGGCTTCCTCTTCCACCTGTTCGGTAACGAACCATTGCAGAAAAGAAACGGTAGCAAAATCGCCTTCATCGTTTGCATTTTTCAGGATATTGAAGATACTTTGAGTAACAATTTTTTCGTGTGCCAGAGCTTTTTCGAAAATATCTTTCGCATCAGCGAACTCGTGCGGCGGTTTTGCAATTTCGCCAATGATTATTTCTGCTCCTACATCATTGAGATAATCAAACATTTTATCGGCATGCATCAGTTCTTCTTTGCTTTGAACCCGAAAATAATTTGCAATTCCATCCAAATCTTTTGCAGAAAACCATGCGGACATGGAGAGGTAATACTGCGCTGCATATTGTTCTTTCGTAATTTGCTCGTTAATTAACTGGCCAATTTTTGTACTAATCATAATAGAGTTGTCTTTTTACCAAATATAATTAATTCCTTTATGGTGCACAAAAAAAGCGGAAAAATAAATTTTTCCGCTCTCCTTAAAAAAACTAAAATTATGAACTAGCCTTTGCAGGCATTTTCTTCATTTGCATATGTTGCATGTTCTGACGTTTGTTCTGCATTTTTTCTTTCTGTTTTGTTTCCCATTTCTCATACTGTGCAGGGGTTAAAATCCCTTTCATTTCAGCTTTATACTGCTCTCTTTTGGCTTTCATCGCTTCCATTTTCGCTTTTCTTTCTGCCTGTCTCTGCGGGGCATTCTGCTTCATTTCCTCCATTTTCTTATCCTGTAAAGCCTTTATCTTTGCAACCTGTGCATCAGTAAGGTTCAGCTCAGTCTTCATCATTTTCAGTTTTTCCGCTCTTTTCTGTTCCATCTGAGCAGGATCTTTGTGTTGCATCATTGGCGTCTGTTGGGCCATTGCGAAGGTTCCCATTATTGCGAACGCTGCACTTAAAACAATTTTTTTCATGTTTAAAATATTTGGATGTTGTTATTTGGTGTTTTGATAATTAAATCTGAAACATGTTAAATTAAACAATCATAATTTTGTGTTAAAAACAGATTAGTGATATTTTTCCACTGTATTTTTTACAATCTCTTCAGTTTCATCAGGAAAATTTATTGTAAGCCGAAAATCAGATTCCGACCAGGCTTTTAATTTCTTATCAAATTCATTCTCTTTCCAAATCACAGGCAATCCCATTTTCTCTAAACCTAAAGCATTACACTGCTGTTCGTATTGGTGATGCATAGGAACCGCCAAAAGTTTTTTGCCCAGATAAAGCGCTTCTGCGGGACCTTCAAATCCTCCTCCCGTAAGAAACCCTTCACAATCTGCCAATGACCTTTGGAAGAGTTCATTGCTGATGGGAAAAACTTCGGCGTTCAGGTTCCGGTAATGACGCAGCGAATGTTTCGAGAAAATCTGCCACTGCGAATTGGGAATTTTTTTCACTTTGCTGAGTATAAAATCGTCGGAGTAAGCCGGAAGATAAACCGTGTAATGACCGAGGTTTTGGGTCTTAAGATCCCGGATTTCGGTTCTGATGACCGGGGTGTGAATAAAATCATCATATCTTTCAAAATGGAACCCGACCTTGTGCCTTGCGGGCGCATAGTTATTCATGATAAATTTCCCCCAGTGAAATCCCGGTAATTGTGGAGTTTTATCTGAAAAATAAGCAGACTGATGACTCATCCCGATGGAAGGTTTTCCGTACAGTTTACAGCTCCAGGCGCATACCGGTTCGAAATCATTGATAATTAAATCATAATTTTTTACCGGAAGGTTTTTAACATCGTTAATAAATTCTTTCATGTGAAAACGGTTCCAGGTTTCCCTGAAATCGACCCCGCCTTTGCTTCCGAAAACAAATCCCAAACCATTAAACCTGTATTTTATATCCTCCTGAAGACCAACTTCTGCCTGAGTTCCACTGATCAAAACATCCACTTCCCCATGTTTCTTCAAATACGGAATAATTTCCCTCGCGCGGCTTACATGACCGTTTCCGGTTCCCTGCAGTGCATATAAAATTTTCATCAGTCTAAATTAGCATTAATAAGATGCCTTTTCATTCATACTTAAAAACTTAACATAAATGTAAAATAAAAAGGGAAAGCAAATGCTCCCCCTTTAATATTGCAGAAATCAGTAAATTATTTGTTTTTCCCTTTTCCATTGTTATGACCTTTCCCCTTTATGTACAGATGACTTCCATCACCTGAGTTTTTCCTCCTTTCATACTCCTCCATGGATTTTCTGTTGGTATATCCTTTTTTGGACTGCATGTTTTTATATTTAATAACCCGATTTTTCTTGTGGTTATTTTTATTTCTGTTGTATACAGCCACAGGGTTCTGCCCTTTGTAATATTTATTTTTGAATTTAGCATATTTCTCTGTGCCCATAATTCTTTCTATCGAGGAGTAACGGTCAGTTCTCCATCGGTCCGGATTATTGGCGTAGGCCCTGTTCCATGAATTATAATCAGGATACTGGTTATTGAGTGAAAACAAATCCGCTTTCTGCTGGCTGCTCAGCAATAAGTTTGCGGCAACAGTCTGCCAGTTAAAATCTGTAATACTTCTCTGATAATCGTTATAATAATCAGACTGCGAATAACCAAAGGCAAAAAAGCCTAAACTAAGTATTGTGATTAATTTTTTCATTGTAATAAAATTTTAAGTTTCTTGGGATTACATTTTCCATTATTATGCCAAAAATAATGGCACCTAAAAAAAGAGCAGCTTCTTTCGAAACTGCTCTTCTCACTATTAACATTAAAAACTATAAATTATCGAGTGGTAAACCTCTGTCCCGAACTTCTTGTGGAAGAACTCGGTGTTGTGGTTGCGGGAGATTGATTTCTGAACCCTCCGTTATAATCTTCTGTCCTTTTCTGAGGTTCGGTGTTTCTGACTCCTGAACCGTTATCTCTAAAACCTCCGCTGCTGTTTGGTGTGGACGCCCCGGGTCTTACTCCGCTTCTTGTTCCTCCGTTGTGGCTACGTGGTGCCGTGTTAGCTGCAGGAGCATCCGTTCCGTTCCTGAAACCGCTGTTTCCATTAGTATTCTGCAATGCGCCGTCATTTCGGAAACCGTTTTCCCTTGTGCTGTTATTCCAGTTTCCGTTACCGGTTCTTGGGGTGTCTGTGAAACCGAAATTCTGTCTCGGATTATTCTGGTGATACTGCGTCCTGTTGACTTTATAACGGTTAACATTGATGTTTCTGTACTTAGGAACAATATACACATTGGTTACATAATGCTGTCTTCGGTAATTCTGCCAGTAAGCCACCGGGCTGTATCCGCTGTAATAATTATTCTGGAAGATGAAGAAAACTCTAGGTCCCAGGATTCTTTCCAGTGCGTAAAATCTGTCGTAATACCATCTGTCAGGGTTATAGCGATAATAAGAATTCCATGCAGCGTATGACGGAAAACGGTCATTAAGCATCATAATCTGCTGTACCTGCCAAGGCGCAAGACGATACACTGAAATGAAACGGTTCCAGTTTACATCATAGATACTCCTCTGATAATCGTTATAATAACTCTGGTACAGATCGTTCCTGTAATAATCAGAGGGATATTCATAGTAATAATCATCCGGAAAGTAATATTCATCATCATAATCTCCGTAATAACCGTTATTATTACTGTTGGTCGGATAATAATCCGGATAATTCTGGGCGGAAATCAACGTTGTAAAAAACACCGAAAGTCCAAAAAGTATTTTTTTCATTTTATTTAAAAATTATTTAGCTGTTCATGTAATGATGATTAGAAAAGCGTGCCAGAACTTAAGTCTTAAAACCTCGGAAACTCCTTTCTGTAAAGGAATTACATGAATTTACTATGTATTTGATTACAATTGAAAAAGGAAGTTAAAACCTAAGTTTCAACTTCCTTCAAAATACTTATAAACAACTGATGATCAATGGATAAAAAATCAGGCGTTTTGTAATTTTAGAGTTAAAAAAAATTCAAATCCACAGAAATTTATTTGAAAATTTAATTCAAAAACCTTTAAGCACGGTTTGAATCCGAAATCCAGCCGGCAATTTTCTGATTAAATGCATCCTTATTCAGAAGACTTTCTACGTTCAGATGCATCCGGTATCTCCAGTAATGCGGAAAAACTGCGGGATTATTAATTCTTTCGTCGTCAATATTCGGATTGCACAATTCCTTATCGGTGGCTAAAAATTCCTGAATCGGAAAGATGGCCAACATCGAATCGTTGTAAAGATGCTGTTTCATAATGATTTCAGCCAGCTGCGGCTCCAGGTTTTCCGGCGCATTTCCCTCTTGTCCGAGCTGGACGTTATAATATTGCTGCGTTATTTTCCGGTTCTCATGCCACCACTGACGCAGCGTAGAGCTGTCGTGTGAACTTGCCGTTACGACATTCATATAACCTGCATCTTTCGGATTGTACCATAAAATATTTTCCGACGGCATCCGCTGTACTTTCAGCGCGGTAATCGCCAACTGGTCCATTACCACGGGAACACAGTCCGGAACCAACCCTAAATCTTCACCACAAATCAGCATATCGGTGGCGTTAAGAATCATCGGCAGTTTTTCCATGGCTTTCTCATACCAAAGCGCGTCCTGACGTTTGAAGAAATAATCGATGTATAGATCATAAACCGCCTTTTTCTCCCAGTCCGAAAGATTTTGGAAAGACGCTGTCTTATCAATATTGAATCTCGGATGATAAACCGTTTCCCCATTTTCAGCCAGTTCGGCTAGGAACAGAACGTTTGCACATAATGAAATCAACAAATCTTCAGCCCACGGATGAGGATTTTGTTTGAAATAATCCGTCAGTTTTCTTTGAGTGTCAAATTCTTCTTTGAAGAAATAAGTTCCGTCAAAATGATTATTCATAAACTGGTTCTGGATAGTATCTCTTTCATCACCAAACAAATCCCACAAGATCTGATCATTAATAAACGGCCTGCAATATCTGTTCTCCTCAAACGGAATATTTCTGGAACTAAATTCTTCACTTGTAACAGGAATGGCAGGATAAAAATATCCCAAAATACCCTGGGTAGCCGTCATTGGCATTCTCCATATCCTGAAAAACCCGAGAATATGATCAATCCGCATTGCATCAAAATACTGTTCCAATGCTTTGAAACGGTTTTTCCACCAACGGTAACCGTCTTCCTTCATCGCTTCCCAGTTGTAGGTCGGGAACTCCCAGTTTTGTCCCAATTCGGTAAACTGATCCGGCGGTGCACCTGCCTGAAAATCCATTCCGAAAAGTTCGGGTTCTGTCCACGCTTCCACAGAATATCTGTAAATCCCGATCGGCAAATCTCCTTTTACCGAAATTCCCAAACCATGGGTATAATCTATTGCATCTTTCAGCTGCAGATGAAGCTGAAACTGAACCCACGCATGAAGCATTGCCGTTTCGTAATCTTTACTGTCTGCGCTGAAAAACGGCGCAATTTTGCCTGCAATATATTTCCTGTGCGTTTTCCAGTCGTTGAAGTTGGGCGTACCGTATTTATCTCTCTGAACACAGAACGCGGAGTAAGGAAGGAGCCATTCTTCATTATCCTTAATGAACTTTTTTAAATTCCGGTCTTTGAGGATGTTTTCTTTATGTTCTTCGAAAACAGCTTTGATATATTTCCATTTTCCGGAAATCATCTGCTCATAATCAATAAGATTTAAAGCATTTAACTCAGCTTTTTTCTCACCGAATTCTTTTACGAGATTTTCAGGCAAAGGAAACTCGAGATTTTCTATGGAAAGATACTGAGGATGCAGTGCATAAACCGAAATAGCCGCGTAAGGATAAGAATCTGTCCAGGTGTAGTTTGCAGTAGTGTCATTAATGGGTAAAATCTGCAAAATCGAAAGCTGGGTTTCCTTAGCCCAGTCTGCTAAATTTTTAACATCAGGAAATTCACCAACGCCAAAACCGTTTTCTGTTCTCAAAGCAAAAACAGGAACAGCAACACCCGCTGCATGATACATTTCGAAAGCTTTAAACCTAAAATAATGATCAGCTTTAATCTGAAGGATATTTTGTTCTGCATTCGGGACAGCCCATCTGTTGGCTCCGTATTCCAGGTCGAAAACTTCGCCTTTTTCAGTATCCAGCAAACCATATTTGTACTGAATCATCTGATTTCCGGGAAGCTCAACAGCAACCTCCCAAATACCGAAATCAGTCTGCATCATTGGTACCGCTTTAAAATATTCCCAATTACCAAGCGCATCACTGTTTCCAAGAAGTACAACCTGCCAGTTCTTCTGATAAACAGGTGCCTCTAACCTGAACAGATGCGTGTGTCTTTTCAGTACAGCTGCTTTTTCGGGTTTGAATCCGCTTAATTTATTTTTAAGAATTTTATTGTTCAGATAATTTTCAGGGAAATTTTTCGAGTTCCACACATCATAGATCGAAAATTCCGAATAATGATGCGGAAAATTCAAATGATGAAGCGAAAATTCTTCTTCCAAAATTTCCCCAAAATCATTTACCAACTGATATTTATAAGATACTGATTTCGAGAAATAATCCACTTCAGCCGTCCAGTTTCCGTTATCGGAATAATTCAGTCCGTGAATCCTGTTTACACTTCCTTCTTCCATCACTACAACCTGGATTTTTTCACCCATGTTGGTTCTGAAATTAATATTAAAATAAAGTTTCATTGATAAATGTTTGTTTTCTTTTGAGAAACTGAACGCACAGATTGCGGTTTCAGTACGCAATTTATGAAAATTATGCAGATCTGTTACATTTTGTTGCATAAATATCGGAAACAATAAATATGCTTATACGATGATTTACAATATATTACAGAGCACAAAGTCCATCATGCGAAAAGTCATAAAAAAACCTTCCCGAATTTTAATCCGAAAAGGTTTAACCGTTGTAAAAAACTGAAAATTTATTTGTTTACAGCGATTTTTTTATTCAAAATGATCTTTTTATTACTGTCTAAAACAGAGACAATATAAACACCTGATTTTAAATTATTTAACTCCACTTTTTGCGTGCTGTTTTTCTCGATGGAACTCAGTGTTTTCTGCAGCACTTTAATTCCGGCAAAATCATAAATTTCCACAGAAACATTTCCGCTGATTTTTTGATCTTCCACCTTCACATGAATGAAATCCTCCTCCACTTTGGTTGGATATACATCTGCCAAAGCATTAGTTACAGAAGGCAGTTTGTCGTTCAGAAAATATTTACTCGCCAGATCATAGATGTGAATGTTCAGATTGCCGGCCAATGGTTTTGCCTGCAAATCGCCAAGATTCAGCTCATACATGCCTTCACCCTTTGCACTGGCAACCACTACATTTCCTTTTGAATTAACGGCCGCTCCGTTTAAAGAGTAATTCTCAGGAAGACCGGAAATTTTACCTATAAATTTTGCAGTCAAAAACTGGGACGACATTTTGAAAACATTCCCGGAAGCGGAAAAAATATAGAAATTATTGTCGGCATCAGCAATCATATCTCCGCCAAATCCCTTATTCATAGCAAGTAAAGAGTTTTCAGCATTAGAGGAATCATCTTTTACCGAACCCAAATCAGCTACTACATATTTCCCATTCTGCCTGGAAATCTGTAAAAACTGGGAACCCGAGTTGCTCATCGCATAAATATTTCCGTCGTAACCCCCAGTCATCCGGGTGATGTGCGACCCGATATCGCAGGATTTGCTTTTGATGACGTTGCTCTCTATTAAAGTAATATCCCTGGATTTTTGATCCAAAACGTAAACATTGGACGAAAACATCGGAATATAAATCAGTTTTCCATTGAGTTCATCATACGCCAAGGAAGCCATGGCAGCAGTTTGGGAATGGTTGAAACCTGTTTTTTCCTCCGTTACATTTTTGTTGAAGATTTGTGAAAAAACTTTGGGTGTAAATTCTGTTCCGAAAATGAGTTCTCCCGAAATACCTCTCTCAACATCCAGAACTCTGAAATCAGAGAAGACAATATTGGGTACACTTTTACCGGTAAGCGCGTAAAAATCCTGTTGTGCGAAAGTGAAAACCACCACTGACAACATGGCTAAAGAGAATAATTTTTTTTTCATGATAATCGTTTTAAAATTGTGTTTTTGAGTAAACTAAGTTAGGAAATTGTTTTGATTATTTAAAAACAAAGCCTCTTTTGTTGAAATTTTTCACAAAAAACCCCTTCAACATTTACACTGAAAGGGTTTTATATTATTTTGAAGTTTTTTTTACATTAAGGAATAAGAAGTCCCGTCACGGCCGTCTTTCAGTTCGATTCCTTCTGCCAGTAAACGGTCGCGGATCTGGTCTGAAAGGTCAAAGTTTTTGGATTTTCTTGCCTGATTTCTCAGTTCGATTAAAACCTGCAAAGTCTGGTCAAGTTTTTCATTATTGTTCTCTTCAATATTCTGCAAACCGAGCACTTCAAAAACAAAAGCGTTCATCAGTTTTTTCAGTTTTTCAAAATCTTCTGCTGTAACCGTTTCCTTTTCATCTTTCAGTTTGAAGATAAAATTTACTGCTTCAAAAAGATGCGAAATTAAAATTGGAGAATTGAAATCATCTGTTAAAGCGTTATAACATTTTTCTTTCCATTCTTTCATATTGAGTGTAGAAACCTGTTGATTGTCCGCCGCAGAAAACTGATTCAAAATTTTCATTGCTTCCATCAGTCTCTGGAAACCTTTTTCACTCGCCACCATCGCTTCATTTGAAATATCGAGAACACTTCTGTAATGCGCCTGCAAAAAGTTGAAACGTACAATGGTCGGATGAAAAGGCTTTTCAAAAAAATCGTTATTCCCGGAAACCAGTTCCATCGGAAGAATATAATTTCCGGTAGATTTGCTCATTCTTTGCCCATTCATGGTGAGCATATTGGCGTGAAGCCAGTAATTTACAGGTTCGGTTCCGTTGCATGCTTTTCCCTGAGCCACTTCACATTCGTGATGAGGGAATTTAAGATCCATTCCGCCACCGTGAATATCGAATTTTTCTCCTAAATATTTTGTGGACATTGCAGTACATTCCAGATGCCATCCCGGAAAACCTTCTCCCCAAGGGGAATTCCAACGCATAATATGCGCAGGTGAAGCAGCTTTCCAAAGTGCAAAATCCTGAGGGTTTTTCTTTTCGTTCTGTCCGTCCAAATCCCGGGTATTGGCAAAAAGTTCTTCTATATTTCTCCGTGAAAGTTCGCCGTAATTCAAACCGCGACTATTGTATTCAAGCACATCGAAATAAACGGAACCGTTGCTTTCGTACGCAAAACCTTTATCGATTAGTTTCTGGGTCAGTTCAATCTGTTCTAAAATATGACCGGTTGCGGTAGGTTCAATGGTTGGAGGAAGAAAGTTGAAAGTTTCCAAAACCTTGTGAAAATCTACCGTATATTTCTGTACGATTTCCATGGGCTCCAGTTTTTCGAGGCGCGACTGTTTCACAAATCTGTCATTGTCAACGTCGCCATCATCAGTTAAATGTCCTGCATCGGTAATGTTTCTTACATAACGCACTTTGTAACCAAGATGCATTAACGACCGGTAAATAAAATCGAAAGACATGAAAGTCCGCACATTTCCCAAATGTACATTGCTGTAAACAGTAGGGCCACAAACGTACATTCCGACGTTGTGTTCGTGGATTGGCCTGAAGATTTCCTTTTCGCCGGAAAGAGAGTTGTATATTTTAAGTTCCATTAATTATAGTTTGAATGGTTTGAAGTATTCGAAAACAGTTGCAAATGATTTCGGATTAATCAAATTTTGCATGGCTTCCTACGTAATGCAGGAATTCCTGTCTGGTGATCGGGTTCGTTCTGAAAATTCCGCTTAATTCGGCGGTAATGGTTGAACTGGCCGTGTCTTTAATTCCGCGGCAGTTGACGCACAAATGTTTTGCATCAATGATACAGGCAACATCTTTTGTTCCGAGAGCAGTTTTTATGGCTTCAACAATCTGCATGGTCAATCTTTCCTGAACCTGCGGACGCTTTGCATAATGATCTACAATTCTGTTAATTTTCGACAGCCCGATTACTTCCCCGTTTGAAATATAGGCAACGTGCGCTTTCCCGATAATCGGTAAAAAGTGATGTTCGCAGAAAGAATACACCGTGATATCTTTTTCCACCAACATTTGTCGGTATTTATATTTGTTGGAGAATGTTGAAATTCCCGGTTTGTTTTCAGGAAGCAATCCGCCGAAAATTTCGTTGACATACATTTTTGCAACCCGTTTCGGGGAATCTTTCAAAGAATCATCGCTCATATCCAAACCTAAAGTTTCCATAATCTGATGAAAGTGGTGCTGGATGATTTCTATTTTTTCCTCAGGGGATTTTTCGAAAGCATCAGTTCTTAAAGGGGTATGATCTTTTCCGGTGAACAGGTCGTCGTCGTTTTCGATATCTTGGCTCATATTTTAATAATGAAAAGACAAAATTAGGGATTTAATTTTTTTAAAACTACAAAAGGCATAAAAGTTCGTTTTGGATTGAGTTCCGTTGAAAGTCTACGCTGATCTTTAATAAAAAAACTCAGGACCGGAATCCTGAGTTTACTGTTTATTTTTTAGAAACCGCCGCCGCTTCCTGCGAAGGTAAACGTTGCCGTTAACCCTGCCCTTACTGTTGAGAGCGGGAACGCAGTAGAAATTTTATATTTCGTTAGCAGCTGATCGTAAAAGAACCTGAGGCTGAAATTCTGCGACATGTTATAATCAGCAGAAAGTTTGATGCTCATCATTCTCTGTCCTCCTGTCACCTGTGAATCGTTCTGCAAAATATTGGTAATTCTGGTTTGGCTGTCTCTCAAAGAGAAATCGCCTCGGATATTCAGGTCACTTTTGATGGTTCTTTCTTTTCCTTTGAAATTCATTTTCAGTTTTAAATCTTTTAAGATGTAACCGAAACCGAAAATATATTCTTTCCCCGCATCTTCAGTCAAAGTATGATTTACCAAACCGAGCATAAACATTCTGTCGCGGTTGTACTGCGCCCTGAACTGCATATTGTTTCTCATCGTAACATCGGCTCCTACAAGCGGTGCAAAAGTTTCCACATAACCCACCTGGGAGAAAGTATAAGGATTAAATTCGTTTCCAAAAGCATCAACGCGAGGTGCGGTAGCATTGTTCTGCAAATTATAATAATCTACACTTGACTGAATTCCCGAAGCGGTATAAGTGGAACTGTAACCGTGAAGAATATCAAATTTAGAGAACTGACTGTTCACCAAAGGAATATTTTTAAGTCCGGAATACGTCACTCTCCAGTTTGGCAGCGGGAAGCCGGATTTTTTAGGATCCGAAAGCCTTCCGTTTACTGTCTTGCCTTCTACCGCAGCCTGAAAAGCAGGAATTAAAACATACGCATCGCCCAACCCTTTTCCTTTCGCAAAATCTGCTTCATTGTAAACTCCGCCGGATTGCAGATAGATCTGTTTTGCATTTTCATACATGGTATCATAAATGCTTTTTCCGTCAACAAAAGCAGTGCTGAAGGTCCAGGCTGTTTTGCTGTAGGTGATCATATCTGTTCCGAAAGAGAACTGGAAACCGTTTGCCGGATCGGAATCTGCATCCACATTATAACCACCCTGAATGAAATTGCTGTTGTAATTTTTCAAAACATTCAAATCAATCCGGAAATCATTCACTGGCATGATCTGCACATTGGCAAGGAAATTCTGGTTCTTCATCTGGGTGTACGGATCATTCATGTAATTTGAATTCGAGATCCAGCCGTTTTCAATAACCGTTCTTCGGATATCTGCCTGTGAACCCAAAAGGAAACTGTACGTCGGTCCGCCCAACGTCTGTCCGTAACCGTACCAGTTTGGTGCAGAAAGCAAGCCCGGAAGCACTGTTCCGTTGTTTTCGTTATAGGAAATATCAAGCTGCTTAACCGACGTTAAAGCATAAGCCACACTTTGCAGTGGATTCAGTTTGTTTTTAAATTGATAACTCTTGAAGGTTTTCTTTGAGTTTTTCTTCTGCCAAACCAAATTATAGGCATTATTCAGGGAATCAATTTCCTGTTTACGCTTCTGCATTTTGGTATTGATGGTCTGGAAATATTTAAACTTACTGAAAAATTTCGGTACATCCACCGTAGAAGTGGCGACGATATTATTCGTGTTCTGTCCGATACTTCCCAAACTTTCCTGTCTCTGAGTTTCCGGATTTACAAAACCTGTCATCACGGTACTTCTCGCATTCCAGTTATAGGTAAATCCGTAACCGAGTTCTGCATTGATGAAATCCAGATAAGGGAGATATTCAAACGGGAATCTGTAATTCAGCTGAACCCTGTGATTGTATAAAACCGGTCTTCCGGCACGCAGAGGATTCTCGAAAATCGATTTGCTGTTCATGTCATTCACATTCAGATTATCATTCAATGTTCTCATGGCTGAATTGATTTCCAGTTTCAGAGATTTAGTAAAATTAAATCCTAAGCCGTACTGCCATCCGAAATAGAAGTTTCTGTTTTTGATAACATCAAAATTCTGTCCGGAGTTTCCGTTTAGAATCGCTTCAATATTTCTGAACTCGAGTTCGTTGTAATTTCTGTCGATTTCCGTTCTGAATGACAGTCTTGTCGGAATTGGATTGAAATTAACTTCTTTAATGAATCTTAAATATTTATATGATTTTGCCGTATCGCTGATAATTTTATTGAACGGCCTTAAAACCCATGGCTTAAACGAATAATTGTAATCAACATAACCTCTCAAATACTGACGGTAATTTTTCTTGGTATACACGTCACGATAATAATCATCATTATAAACCGCTGTCACCGAAAGGTTTTCCACATCATAGAATTTCGGTTTTCTGTTGGGATTCATGCGGTCTTTACGCATGTTGACCACACCGATGCTTCTTTGCTGCGTATAGGTTCTCGCCACTTTTTTCAG
The DNA here is from genome assembly GCA_018902795.1 of Bacteroidota bacterium. GTDB lineage: Bacteria > Bacteroidota > Bacteroidia > Flavobacteriales > Weeksellaceae > Kaistella. Next base: position 38,077 of record JAHIQD010000012.1, read on the forward strand.
TTCTTCCCTGTTGGGCGCCTCCTCGAAAGTAACGTCGTTATCCAGAGGATTGTACTTCGGATCTTCAATCGTTTGCGTATAAGAATAATTCACAGGAATTTTCATCCCCACTTTTTCAGGTAAGAATTTATCCACATTCACGGTGGTATTTACATTGTAGGCAGAAAGGGTGGACTGTGCTCTTTCGGAAGGTTTTTCCGTAATCCCGCCAAATCCGATGGTGGAATAGGAAGCATTGGCATTCACCATTGCAAAATCGCCCAGGTTGAAATTAACGCTCGCATTTCCTGCGTAACCGCCTTTGTTTTCAATACCGGACAGACGGATTTCGTTCACCCAAAGTACCAGGTCTTTGGAAGTTGCTGCATCTTTATTCCGGACTCCAAGCATAATGGTCGTTACGTTTCCTAAACTTGGGCGTCCTTTGATAAAGATTTTTTTATTAGGGTCTATTGCACCGTATTCGAAATCTTCAGTTCTCTGATCAATAGCTACCGATGAATTCTGATCTCTTCTTAATTTCGCATCAATAAAATTCTGAACAGCAAGATTCACGTTGTTGGCTGAAGGCCATATCTCGAGCGGTGAAGTAGCGTTTCTCGGGGTGTACGTTAAAGATGTTTCGTACTCATAATAATTATCAGACGCATCACTTCCGAAACGGATAAAGAATTTGGCATTCGGGTCAAGACCGTTGCTTTGCGCTCCGGCTCTTACATCTTCAGCATGTACAAAAAGCTCTAAGTTATTGTAACGGCGCATATCCAAAGCTACATTTTTGAAAACCCCTCTTGAAGTTTTAGGCTCAATAGGTGCCGTTTTCATATACAGTGAAGCTTCGTTCTGTCTTTGCGCACCGGCATTTCCGCTTAACACCTGACGGTCAATTCCCGGAGGAAGAACGTAAGGCGGCTGATTCAGTCCGTTTTCTTCAAGATTTACACTTCCAACATCCAGGTTTTTATTGTCTACAGGATTTACACCTTCAGTATCCGCGGTGTTGGTCGCAATATCTTTGGAGTATTTTCTCCAGTCGCTTCTTACCAGATCCAAAGTTCCGAAACGGATGGTAGAAGTCTGATCGAAACCTGTTAAAAGCATTCTTGCAAATCTCACATTGTTCAGAACCGACGGATCATGAGCACCAGCGTCTGTCGTAAACTGAGACACCGGAACACGGAATAAATACCATTTATTGGTACCGGTTTGCCCGTTCTGGAATTTAGCTTCCACTTCTTTTTCGTCGACGATAAAATTCTGTCCCAAAGTAAGACTTGCTTTATCAAGGCTGATGTTGTACTGGTTATAGTTTTCGTTCTGATCGAGGTTGTAATCTCGGTTTACATCTTCTGCATCCGGAGTTTGGGTAGCAACCTCTAGCGTATTGCTCTGTGAGTTGCCTTCAGGACCGCGGAAATATTTATATCTTTCCAACAACGACGAAGCCTGAGTTCCCTGGAATTTATCGGACAGATAAAATACAAAATCATCATTTGCCGGATCCGGAACTTGGGTTACCGGATTGATGAAATTGGTACCGAATTTCGCGGCTTCACCCTGAGCATCCAAACCGTCATATCCTAAATCCTGCGCTGTTCTTTCTTCATTTTCTGTTGAGAAAGCATATAAAATAGGGAACTGATTCGGCTGGCTTCCCCAGTTTGTCGTGGAAGTATTGGCCGGAACATTCGGGGTTGGCAAACCGTTTTCGTACTGCAGTTTTCCGTCTTTCAACACATCTTCTGAAACATTCCCTAAATGAAGCAACAATTTCGGATTGGCGCCTAAAGTATTTCCGTCTGCATAAGGATCCATCATCCAGAATTCCACATATTCAATATTGGAATTCACGAAATTGGACACCGAAATCGGACGCATCAGACCTGCCCACCTTTCCTGAGTGGATTCGGTGTTTGGGTTCACGTTATAAGGACCTCTTTCATTCGGGAAATAGGTAATATCAAAAGTATTGGTATAAAGCTGTTCACCGGCAACAAAATCGCGTGAGTTATACAGTTCCTGAGTTTGAACACGTCTCGAAGCATGATTGGAAACTGCCTGCGCATTAATTCCGCTTGGTGCTTTACCGCCTATCCCGTAGAATCTCGGGTCAATATTATACCAGGTCAGCAAGCCTCTTCCGTTTCCGTGAGCGATATTATCATTAAGATTGGCGTTGGAGAAAAAAGGTTCCGGGTTGTGTTCCGGTTTTGAAGCCAAACTCCACATTGCAGGCTCTTTCAAAGAAATTTTAGAAGTCGTCTGTTCAAAATCGTCGATATAAGACTGGTCGCCGATTCCTTTGTTCTGTCCCGGAATTAAATAAGCTCCTTCAGCTGCAAAACTTAAATTGGAGGGCGCTTCGGTGTTGACAAAAGGAATTTTATCGGTAAGTCTGGTAAGGAAAGGCAGTTCGTTATTGTATAAAATATTGAAACCGGCCATGGTATTATTTACCGCTTCCTGCCCGAAATTTACTTTCTGGGTCAAAGGAGTCTCCGCATAATTAACCACTGTTCCGCCAATCCTAAGATGCTCATTGAATTTTCTTTCTAAATTTAATCCTAAAAATCTTTTTCTCTGAGTATTAAACGTAAGTTGATTTTCAAGGGAAATATTAATCGCCTGACCCGACTGTTTCACGGTTTCATTAATGATATTCACCGTTCCGAGCATATAATCTACGGTATAATCAATCCCTTCCTGAAGCTGAACACCGTTTGCCGTCACTTTCACCGAACCTTGCGGAACATTGATGGCTCCTAAAGAAATACCGGTTCCCTGTGAACCTTTAAAACGGCCTTCCAATGTATATGCCAGTGCCAATCGGTTTTCCGAAGCTACATTTTTGAACTTGTCGTATAAATCATTGAAAACAAATTTTGGATCACTGCTTCCTAAAACGCCCTGAAGATAAGCACCGAAAGGTTTTGCCTTGGTGAAAATGATTTTTCCGTTTTCCGGGTCTACCGTAATGCCGGGCACAAAATCGAAAATACCGTCGCCGGTAACGCCGCCATTCTGCTGTAAATCGTTATTCATGTTCAAACGGTCCCAATTGAATAATTTCAGGAGGTTGCTGTCCTGAACAGGTGTTCCGGGTAAATAATTTACTTTTCCGTTTTGGGCATCTCTTAAATATACATTCAATAAAAATCCGTCCTGATTGATCTGATTGGAGTTTAATGAATAGATATTCTTCATCATCAAATCCCACATCGGTGTCGTCGTAGTGGTTTTTGTGTTGGATTTTAACAGCTTCGTAATCAAAACCGGGCTTTCTTCTGAAAACTCCCCAACTTTATATACTTTGTTGTCGCCGTTTAAGGTGTAGGTATAGGCTACCGTCAACAACTGATTATCATTAAGCCTCTGATTCAAGGACAAATAACCCAATTGTGGATGGAAGGTGAATTCGTTCTGGTTCAGTTTTCTTGCTTTTCTGTTGAAGATAAACTGTTCACCATCAGTATAATTTTCCGGGGAACCGCCGGCGTTCGGGAACGACTGTCCGTTGATTGCATTGTACGCCGTATTGACATCACGGATTCCGGTTCCAAGATTTACAATTCCCTGATAAAGGCCGTTTTGGGAGTTATCCGGATATCCAGAAACGCCTTCCCCTAAATCACGGATCCCCAGGATTCCTTTCTGGTCCTGAAGATTGCCTGAACCCTGATCCAAAACCCAGGCTTCAATTCTCGTAATGCTGATTCTTGAATTAATCTGAGGATAATTCAGCAAAGCATTGTCGTAACTGTTCAGGAAATAATGTCCTAAATAGTAGTGCTGATTGTCTTCGTAATCAATGGCATTCAGTTTGAAGGTATTCATCACACCGCCGCCCTGAGCGATGATGTTTCTGGCTTCACCCTGCTGTTGCGAAAAGACCAAAGTTCCGGTTGTTTTCCCAAGCTGGAATTCAGTTTTTAAACCGAATAAAGATTCCGAACCTCTAATTAAACTGGTAGAAAGCGGCATATTCACGTTACCGAACTCTACTCTTTTGATGATTTTATCTTCGCCACCGGTGGTTTTATCGTTTAATCCTTTACTCTGTAGATCTTTCCAGGTTCCTTTTGCCTGCCAAACCAAGTTCATCCGGTTCTCGAAGGCGAAACCGCTTTGGGTATCATAATTGGCTTTAAGCTGCAGATTTTCACCTACTTTACCCAATAATCCCAACTGAATCCTCTGCTGGATATCAATGGCAAAACTGGTTCTGTTCTGAGGTAAAATTAAAGGATTATCGATTTTCTGGTAAAGGCCGCCGATATCGAAAGAGGCGAATCCCTGAGGGATAATCTCAATTTTATTGCCGCCAAAAATGGATTCGAATAATTTGTTTTTAATGTTAACGCTTGGCAACAACCCTTTTTTCACCGCATCGGTTTGGTCTTTCCGGTAACCCAGGTTATTGGTGGATGATTTTTCGCGGTAATATTCGCTCAGCTGATTATTGAGCATATACTGATGATATTCCGCAGAGGTCATCGATACCGGATTTCCCACCACCATATTCCCGATCTTCGGATACAGGAAATACATGCCGCTTGCCACATCATAAAATGCGTCGTAGCGGATAGGGTTAGGTAAAGAATAATCCTGTCGCACAGAGGAACTGTCGGAAGGTTTCACCTGCGCACTGACACTCGCAAATGAAAAACAAAGGAATATTAAAAATAAAAATTGATGCCTAAAAAAACTGTTCTTCTCCAAATGTTAAATATTTTTTAAAATTTGCTTCACTAAATCTTCTACAGAAAGCTCCGGATTTTGCTTAAGAAACCGGTCTGCAATTTTCTCGCTCATCTTTTTGGCAATACCCAAAACCTCTAATGCAGATAACGCTTCTTCTTTTACTTTATTATTTACAAATGTAGAAATATTTTCTTCAGATCCCTTGAATTTTTGGACTTTATCGCGCAAATCAACAATGATACGCTCAGCAGTTTTGGTGCCGATTCCCTTTACCTTTTGCAGCAGCAAACTGTTGTTATTCATAATCGCTGTAGCGATTTCTTCGAGGCTTAAAGAGGACAGCATAATGAGGGCTGAAACCGGCCCCACTCCGTTAACACTTATTAACAGATTGAAGAGTTCTTTTTCTAAAATAGTGTTAAAGCCGAAAAGCAGATGCGCGTCTTCGCGGATAATCTGCTGAATATTGAGAAAGGTTGGCTTTCCTAAAACCAGTTTTTCTGAAGTCTGAAGGCTGATCCCGACATAGTATCCAACGCCGTTGACGTCAATAATGACTGAGGTGGGATTAAGCTCCTGAACCGTCCCTTTTAAAGAATAAATCATGTGATGTTTTTGAAGAATCCAAATATAAGATTTTTAAAATTTTAATCCTTACTGTTTTCTTCTTTCTAATGAAATAACCATTATTTTGCGGTCTTTTGCTTAAAACAGCATCAGGAACACAGGTATTGCTATTTTCATTTATTACGCAGTTTAATTGGAGGCTTCCCCATTACTCATCCATTGCTTTGACTTTCCTTTGACATTCCTTTGATATTGCTTTGACATTGCTTTGAGTTAATGACCACGCTGACCCATCCTGAAATAACTTTTTTTAATTTTCATATTTCTTCAGTATTCTTCGGTATTCATCCTCTACTTCATCACGGAAAGCTTTTGGTGAAATTACGGTTACTCTTTCTCCCTGAGAGAGGATTTCCTGTTTGAAATCGTAAGTTGGGTAGAGTGTCAGCCGGATGCGGAGTTCCTTTTCATTATCCGTGATGATCTCCTGAGAATGGTGCAGCGGCAGCGATTTGATGTACTGCCCCTGATGGGCATCGAAACTCAGAACCACCTCTTCCAGGGAATGGTCGTTTTTGGACACGATGCCGAACAGGTCTCTGTATTCTTTCGCCACGTCATACTTTTCCCTTCTGAATGTTGATTTTTTTATTTCGAGTTCCGAAATCCGGTCTAAACCGTATGCCTTTATTTTTCCCGTTGTGCCGGGTGAAGCACCATTTTTGCTGAATTCTTTTGCCAACAGATACCACCGGTGTCTGAACTCCTTCAGCGCATAAGGTTCCAGCACGAGCGTATTTTTATCATCCTTCGAAAAACTGTGGTAGTGCACCGAAATCAGTTTGCGGTTCATAATGGCATGGACCAATCCGTGCAGGTGATGAAGACCGCGGGATTTCCGGTCTTCGAAAAACATAATATCTGTTTTGTCTTTGGTGTCACGGTAGGCCTGAACCAAAAGGAGGTTATCAAACACACTGTCCTGTGAGCTTTCCAGTTCTTCGTCGCTGATATAATAAGCATTTCTTTTCCTGGAATAGGAAATGCCGATGCCCAGAATTTCTGCAATGGCTTTCTTGTCGCGTTCAAAGGTTTTTTTGCTGAATTTAAGTTCTTCGCCCAGATCTTTATCTGCAAACTTATCTTCCAGGTATTCTTCAATTTCTTCGTAAGAAGCGCCTTTGTCTTTTCTTTCTCTGAGGAGAATTTCAATGAATTTGATGCGCAGGATCTGTTCGTTTTTTGCCATGGGGTGAGGTTGAGGTTAAGGTTGAGGTTGAGGTTAAGGTTAAGGTTAAGGTTAAGACTGTAAATATAGCTAAGATAAACGACAAATCGTGGCGGTTTACTATATTAGTGAATGGTCAATCGTGAATGGGTGAATGGTCAATGGTGAGTGGGTGAATGGTCATGTGGACAACAACCGTTTATTTAGGATGGAGCATACCTAAAACATAATAATGATTTTGTACAAAGGATATTCGATTATTTAAAAAACCATAATCTGATGTATCTTGAAAATGTGATGAATGAGAATAAATTCTATCACCCGCGCTATATCAATATGGGATACAAAAGAAATTCAAATGTCAGCAATATGATGAAAAGGTTTTATAACCTGTATCAGTAAACAGCCGTTCAAAATTAACTTTACCCAATTTTACCCTTCAAAAACAACAGGCTGATTCTTCATCTTATAATGTTCATCCAACAGACTGCCGTTGATGAAAGTGGTGACTTCGGTGTGTTTAATTCCATAGTTTTCGTGGATATGCCCATACAGGTGGTATTTGGGTTGAATGAGATTCACTTTTTCAAGCAGTTCTTCACAACCGACATGAACACCAGGATCCACCTCATCCAGAATGCCGTAAGGCGGGCTGTGTGTCACCAGAATATCAATGTCATCCGGAATTTTATTCCAGATTTTGGCAATCTCTTTTCCTCTGTCCAGATTAAAAGCCCAGTTGAAAAACGTGGGTGAGTAAGGGGAGCCCCAAATCTCCTATGTTTGCAAAGGTGTAACCCTGAATAATTTGTATGATTACTTTTGCAATATAAAGTGAGTAAGAATGAGAGCTAAATGGATACTAAATAGTTCACAGAGACATATTCACATGAAGAAAACACCTCATTCTTAT
>JAHIQD010000013.1 GCA_018902795.1 Bacteroidota bacterium
AAGATTATCAAACAAAAAATAGCGTGCAAACACAAATGGTTTAACACGCTAGAGAGTCTAGTTCTTGACTGACTTAAAAAACAAATTTACAAAAAAAATAAATATTTTATTTTGGAAATCAACACAGAATCTTCATGGATAGTTCATGAGGAGTTCATGAAACAGAAATGGAAAAACACAGGTGGCAGGATTCTAAAAAAGAAAGACTCCACCTTTCACTTTGCGCGCTAAGAGCACTGGTCAATTAGGCTTGCCAAACCACCGAAATTACTGACACTTTTATTTCATACTTCTGAAACTCCTGTTTCATCCCTTTGAAACTTTTGTTCCGTAAGTATGGAACAGTTGTTTCATAAGTACGGAACTTTTGTTTCAAACGTATGGAACTAAGGCCGTGGACGTGAAAACCTTGCGCTTATTAATAAGCCTGCCGCACCTCGTCGTATATAAGAGGTCCCTCCACTCCATGACTTTGAAACACAGCAAGGATGCGCTGCTGAGCCTGCACATCAAGCCACTGCTCTCTGCGCATTAAACGGTAATAGGCACTGCGGCCTAAGATCCCGATCAGGTCTTCGCGGATTTTCTGAAAGGTGGCGTACGGAATTTTTTCGGCCGCATCTTTCAGCCCCGTCACATACGTTATGGGATCATGGTTGCAGAAATACCGGCAGTCTGCAAGGTTCTGAGCCTTGAGATGCGCAGGATTCAGCAGCGAAAAAGACTTTGTGTCGGGAGGTACCAGGGTAAAGGCAAAAAACGGAGACAGGATGAACTCCTGGGGCATTCCGCCAGCATACAGTGCTGAAAATGAGGAGAAAATTGGTGGTATTCCACAGAAAATCGGATTTCTTTCATAGCAGGGAATCTGTACTACAATATTATTTAAAAATTCTCAGATGACGATACCTCTGTCTAAAAAAACAGACGCAGTTGAACACAAAAAAACTGCGGACCCAGATCCGCAGTTTGTAAAATATATTTCTTAAATATTTTCTTACTGATTCAGGCTTTCTCACTGTTCTCATTTTATACTTTGTTCACAGGTAGCCACCTAAAAGAAATTAAATTCTTTTTTTCCTGTTATTGAATCTTTGAGTTCTATAAACGACGTATGTCCCATGAAATTATTGGGTTTAATATGGCATTTAAAATAATAGCTTTTTCCACCACTAATATTGATCTCTATTGGCAAGCCTTTTTCACCCATTTGAAGTTTAACTTTTCCGGACTTGTTGGTAACATACACTTTTTTTGATTTACTTTTCATCTTTTTTACGATGATGACATCGTCCAGATAAATGTTTTCATTAATAAAACCACCCTGATAAAACATATAAAAATTTAATACTGCTTTATTGGTATTGGCCATCACTTCTTTGTTTATCTGATTCACCTCATCAACCTGTAATATCTCTGCTTTAATTTTATGCAGCGTAATTTCTTTATTACCAAGATTATATTGATATGGGGTGTGAGAAACAATTTTCAGGGCATTACCCCCCATTTCAACAGTTTTCTGTTTTGCTTTAAACAGTATTGAATCGTAGTCTTTATAAAGTGATAAATAAGGCGGAAAATATCCAATTTTAATCTCAGATATCAATTTGGAATTTACGGGTATGGAATCATTAGGATTAAGGACGGTTATTTCCTCTATATTATTTCTATAATGAATTTTATTAGTGCAGTTAAACATCAACAATAAAGTTCCAAAAAAATAAATCTTACAGATTGATTCAAAAATTTATACATTCTACATTTTAATTAAAATTAAAAAAATCAGGATAAGCAAAAAGTCCCCAATCCTGAGCCACAACAAAGAGTTCTTTTTCCTTTTTGAAATGATTTGGTTTGATTAAAGATAGCAAAAAAACTGCGGAGAAATATCCACAGTTTTTATAAAATCTATTTTCTTATGCTGGTTTCACAGAAACTTATTCTTAGACCTCCAGGTATTATATTTTTAAGGATTTTGGATTCTTACCTCCATGTCTTACTGTTAAGACGTAAAGATATTCATCTGAAAACTCATAGTACAATAAATACTTTTGCACCACTTTGACCTTAACGTTCGGAATATCTGTGGTTCGCGCAAGTTGCGGAAATTCAGCCATAAGATTGAGCTGCTCTTCAAACAAATCATTCAGTTTGAGGCTGAATGTTGTGGATTTATTTCTATTATTCCAATAGGTTAAAATTTCAATCAGTTCAGTCCGTGCTTTATCCGTCCAGACTATTTTTCTAACCATTTCTTAATTTCGTTTTGAACGTCTTCGTTGCTCAATACTTTTCCTTTTTCAATTTCTTCCCGGGCTTCAGCCACAGCAAGTTTTTCTTCAGGAGTTGTGGTGTAAACACTTTCATCACTCTGAAACCGCAGCAACTGTAATAATTCTTTAAGCCTGACTTTGTCAGTGATGCCTACAATCTGATTAATCAGATCAATTTTCAGTTCGGCTGTACTCATGATATCGAATTTTAAAGTGGAGATAAATTTATAAAAAATTTCGCGATTACATTCGATTTGTTATGCGATTTTATTGTTGCAAACGGACTGCCATTTGCCACCCAGTTTTTCATAGATTATGTATGATCAAAGATAATAACATTCCATAACGTGTATTTTACCACGCGATACAATCGTAGGGGAGGCTTCAGAGGCGCACAGAGGCACAATGCATGGCGCCTTTATAATCAGCGCTTTCCAGTCTTTGTTTTTATTGAACAATACTTCACAAAAAAACTGCGGACCCATATCCGCAGTTTGTACAATATATTCCGTTGAAGTTTATTTCTCTTCTCTCATCTGGGCATCCAGCACAGCAATGGTCGCCAGATTCACAATTTCATCTACACTTGCGCGCATCTGCAATACGTGAACGGGTTGTTTCAGTCCCATTAAAATAGGGCCCACCACCTGCGCCACTTTCATGCCGCGGATAATTTTGTACGAAAGATTCGCACTTTCCAGATTCGGGAAAACAAAGACATTCGCCGGTGTAGTTCCTAATTTCGAGAACGGATAATCTGAAAGATGATCAGCATCCATCGCAAAATCGGGCTGAATTTCTCCGTCTACAATCATGTTCGGGAATTTTTCATGAAGAATGGAAACCGCTTTCGCTACTTTTTTGGACGTTTCGGAAATTCCTGCAAAGTTTTCAAAAGAAAGCATTGCGATTCTTGGTTCGATGGCAAAAGATTTCACCACCATTTCCGACATTTTAGCAATGTTGACCAAATCTTCAGAGGATGGATTCTGAATAATCGAAGTATCGGCAAAGAAAATAGGTTTTTTCTCGGTGAGAATCATCATCATCGATGCTACTTTGTCCACGCCTTTATCCTTTTCAATAACCTCCAGTACAGGTCTTAAGGTAGAAGAATAGTTTTTGGAAAACCCAACAATCAGCGCATCGGTATCACCGTTTCTCAACATCAGCGGGCCGAAATAATCTCTCTGGCGGACATATCTTTTGGCTTTATATTCGTTCATGCCTTTTCTCTGGCGGAGTTTCCAAAGGTCGTCTCTGTATGTTTTACGGTTTTCTTCCTGATCATCATCGGCAGGATCCACAATCGGAACATTGAGTTCAATCCCGAATTTCTTCATCTGCTCCTGAATGTATTTTTTCTCACCCAACAGAATCGGCTGTGCGATGCCTTCTTCATAAAGAATTTGGGCAGCTTTCAGAACATTATATTCTTCGGCGTTTCCTAAAGTTACCCTTTTCGGGTTGGCTTTTGCCCGGTTCTGCATCATTCTGATCAGCTTCTCATCGCGGCCCATTCTGTCCAGAAGCGTATTCTCGTACTCATCGAAATCTTCAATCGGTTTACCCGCAATCCCACTGTCCATCGCGGCTTTGGCTACTGCTTTTGAAACTCTGGTAATTAACCGGTTATCAAAAGGTTTTGGAATAAAATATTCTCTTCCAAAGTTTAAACTCTTCAAATTATAGGTAAGAATTACCGCTTCAGGCACAGGTTCTTTGGCGAGGTTTGCAATCGCATGAACGGCAGCCAGCTTCATTTCTTCATTAATTCCGGTCGCCTGAACATCTAAAGCACCACGGAAAATATACGGGAAACCAAGCACGTTGTTTACCTGATTAGGATAATCGCTTCGTCCTGTTGCCATGATGGTATCTTTTCGGGTTTCCATCGCCAAATCATATTCGATTTCAGGATCCGGATTGGCCAAACCAAAAACGATAGGATTTGCAGCCATGGACAACAACATTTCCGGCGTCATCACATTTCCTTTGGAAAGACCGATAAAAACGTCTGCACCTTTTACCGCATCACTTAAAGTTTCAAGATCAGTTTGTGCAACAAAATCTAATTTTTCAGGGGTCAAATTTTCTCTTTTGTGGTTAATCACTCCTTTGGAGTCGCACATCAGAATATTTTCCTTTCTAAGGCCCAATTCCACATAAAGCTTGGTACAGGCAATGGCTGCGGCTCCGGCTCCGTTGACCACGATTTTCACCTCATCAATTTTCTTTCCGGCAATTTCCAACGCATTGATCAATGCTGCTGCAGAAATAATCGCTGTACCGTGCTGGTCATCGTGCATCAGAGGAATATCCAGCTCTTCTTTTAATTTCTGTTCAATATAAAATGCTTCGGGCGCTTTAATATCTTCTAAGTTGATTCCGCCAAAAGTGGGCGCAATTCCTTTTACAATCTGGATGAATTTGTCAGGATCTTTTTCATTGATTTCAATATCGAACACATTGATATCGGCAAAAATCTTAAACAAAAGTCCTTTTCCTTCCATCACCGGTTTTGAGGCTTCAGCACCGATATCTCCCAATCCCAGAACGGCAGTTCCGTTAGAAATTACCGCCACTAAGTTTCCTTTTCCGGTGTAATCGTAAACCGCTTTTGGATTTTTCTCAATTTCCAGGCACGGTATTGCAACTCCCGGAGAATACGCTAAGGACAGATCCCTCTGCGAAGAATGCGGTTTTGAAGGGATGACCTCAATTTTTCCTTTCGGCTCACTTTTGTGATAATCGAGTGCTGCCTGGTTAAAGTTTTTTTCGTCTCGGTTCGTTTTGCTTGACATAATTTTTCTTTTTTTTGCAAACTGCAAGTGTAAAGTTGATCGCAACTTTTTTAAATGATGTGATTTTTATATTTAACTTAAATTCAGAATGTATTTTTTGTGGTACTCTACTAAACTTTCAATGGGTTTCTGCACTACTTTCCCGATTTGCAGATTCAGCTCCGCAGCGGCAGCCCGCAAAATATCTTCATAAATATAAGCGATATATCCAATAAAATTAATTTCTATTTCGCCTGCCTCCGGATAAGGTAAAACCTGATAATCGAGAAAGTTTTTCATTTCATCAAAAACCATGTTCTGAAAATATGGATGCTTTTTTCTTTCCGCTACAAATTTATTGAATTCTCCCAGATAAGCATTGGCTCTCGGGTTATGATACATGCTGCGGATGGCTTCTTCAATGGTTAAATTATAGGTCGCAATAAAATCGGCCTCCAAATCTTTCGGGAGTTTTTTCATGAAAAACCTTCTTAAAAGGTGTTTTCCCAACGCACTTCCGCTTCCTTCATCCCCGATCAGAAAACCCAGTGAGGGCAAATCAGTCCGGATTTTAGTTCCGTCAAAATAGCAGGAATTGGAACCCGTCCCTAAAATACAGATAATGGCCGGTGTGCCGTTGTACGCAGCATAAGCCGCTGCAGTCATGTCTTCTTTCACCGAAATTTCTGCGGTGGGAAAAGTTCTCAAAAACTCATCAGCCACTTTTTTGGCGTTATCGGGAGTTCCACAACCTGAACCGTAAAAGAACAGTTTTTCGATATGATTTTTAAGGAAAAACAATTCAGGGTTTTTATCTATTTCCTGCATGATAAAATCAGGATTGATGATATTCGGATTGAATCCCAGAGTGGTGGTTTTGAGATTGAGTTTTCCGGAATTCTCCAGAATCACCCAGTCACATTTGGTGGAGCCGCCGTCAATAATGGCAATCATACGCTGTAAAGTTTAATCCGCTAAAATATTAATTTAATTCTAAACCTTTTCTTAAAGATCAATTTATTTTGAACATACAAAGGCCGCTGTTTTAAACGCAGAGAGGCCCAATTTTCAAAATACCAAAAAAACGGGACGAACCCGTTTTCCTGTATGATCTGAATATTTTGAATACCTGATTATTCTACACTCAAAACGTCCACAATTTCGGGAGCAAACTGTTTAATGGTGTTTTCAACGCCCAGTTTCATGGTAGAGAAACTCATGGGGCAGCCATTGCAGTTTCCCTGAAGTTTCACATACACAACATTGTCCTTCAAATCTACCAATTCTATATCACCGCCGTCTTTGTTCAGAAACGGGCGGATACTCTCCAGCGCTTCCAGTACTTTTGTTACGGTCTGTTCCTGTTTCGTTTCCATGTTTGTTTTTTTGAGTGATCGTTTTTAATGTTTAAAAGTACATTAAAAACTGTATCATTTCGCTTTTACTTTTTTGGTGAACAACCTGCCATGGTTGTAATTTTAACGGCTTCAGTCGGCGGAAGATTTTTGTTTCTTTCTACCAGACTTTCAATCATATTCTGTGCAGTTTTGACATAGATTTCTGAAATCACGGAACCTTCCTGCAGTGCAGCCGGTCTTCCGACATCTCCAGCTTCTCTGATGCTTTGGATGATTGGAATTTCTCCTAAAACAGGAATTCCCAAATCTTCCGCTAAAAACTGCGCGCCCTGATTTCCGAAAATATAATATTTGTTTTCCGGTAATTCGTCAGGGGTAAAGTACGACATATTTTCAATTAAACCTAAAACCGGGATATTGATGCTTTCCATCTGGAACATTGCGATCCCTTTTCTTACATCAGCAAGCGCAATATGTTGAGGCGTGCTCACAATTACCGCTCCGGTAACCGGCACTTCCTGAATGATTGACAAGTGAATGTCACCTGTTCCCGGAGGTAAATCAATTAAAAGGAAATCGAGTTCCCCCCAGGCTGCATCGCGGATCATTTGATTCAACGCTTTGCTTGCCATTGGTCCGCGCCAAACTACTGCCTGATTTGCTCCGGAAAAATATCCGATCGAAAGCATTTTCACGCCGTAATTTTCGATAGGTTTCATTAAATTTTTCCCGTCAATTTCCACAGAAATCGGTTTTGCACCTTCGGTATCAAACATCGTAGGAACGGAAGGCCCGTAGATGTCAGCATCCAGAATTCCTACTTTGAATCCCATTTTGGCTAAAGTTACCGCAAGATTGGCAGCCACGGTAGATTTCCCTACCCCGCCTTTTCCTGAGGCAACGGCGATGATATTCTGGATTCCCGGGATTTGTTTTCCTTTGATTAAATTCTGCTGAACTTCCGTAGGTTCCGGAGAAGCGATTTTCAGTTTCAGAACAATTTCTTCACCGAATTCTGAAGCGAATGCCTGCTTCATCGCGGCTTCGAGTTTCTTTTTTTCGTGCATTGCCGGCGAATGTGCCGTCATATCAATATATACATCATTTCCCATCACCTGGAAATTGTGTACCAAATCATCTACTTCTATTTCTTTCAGAAAGGCCTGAACTTTATCTTTAGTCAACATAATTATCACATAAAATTGAGTGACAAATTTACGTAATTTTTCTTTAATTTAGAATGAATAAAAGTTAGATCGGGATGACATCAATCAGTCTCTGATGTTTTATGATGTGCTTTTCTGCCGCTGTTAAAAGCCGCCGCAATAAAGAAGGCGGCAAATGAAGGCAACAGCCATTCCAGATGATGCTGTGACAAAGGCAGCCAGGTTTTGATCTCTTCGATAGGGGAAGAAAACAGATTAAAATGTTTGAAAACAGAGAGCGAGGCAATCGCTCCGGCAGTGGCCACCGCAGCAACGAAAGGAGTTTTGGAAAAGATAATTTTACCAAAAAACAGTACCGTCAGGATAAGCGCAAAGGTAATAGGATACACAAAGTCCAGTATAACTACCGCGTATTCGATAATCTCTTCCACACTTTTTACTGAAAAATAGGCAGAAACCAAACAAGTGATCAAAACCCCTGCTTTATAGCCAATTTTTCCTTTTGTAAGTTCTTCGAGAAAACTTCCCATCGCAGAAGTCAGCGCAATCGCTGTGGTAAGACAGGCTAAAGCCACGGCGATAGAAATAATCAGCGTTCCGGTTTCACCCATTAAAGCTTTGGAAATATGCAGCAACAAATCGGTGCGGGAGACATTTTCAGAAAACGCATATCCGGAATGTGCACCCAGATAAATCAATCCGCCATAAATAAACAGCAGCGCAACCATAGAAATCAGCCCCGCCGCAATGGTAATTTTAAAACGGTCTTTAGCATTGGTATACCCTTTGTCGATTGCTGCAGAAATAATAATTCCCGCAAAGATCACCGATGCCAAAACATCCAAAGTCTGGTATCCTTCATGAAAGGCAAAAACGAAGGACTGCTGAGAGGTAACACCGGTAGACTGGGCAATTGCCGTGGGATTCATGATCCCAACAGTAACCAGAATGCCTAAACTTAAGATGAGAAAAGGAGTCAGGAAGTTCCCGATAATATCCACAATTTTAGATTTGGAAACCGATAAGGCTAAAACGATGGCGAAGAAAATAAATGAAAAAATAATATTGCTGAAATTGGGCAACAACGGCTTGATTCCTATTTCGAAAGTCGCTGCTCCCGTTCTTGGGATGGCGACCAGCGGACCGATACAGAGCATGATCAGCAAAGCTAAAACCGTAACTACTACAGTATTTACTTTTCGACCCAAATCCGTAAAAGAAGTCCCGAAAAGCACCACGGTAAGTACCCCTAAAAATGGGGAAACAATTCCTGTGGTGAAAAATCCGGCAATAGCTGCAAACCATTCGCCTCCCGTTTTCAGGCCAATAAACGGAGGCAGAATTAAATTCCCCGCCCCAAAGAACATCGCAAAAAGGGCAAAACCCAAAGTGACCGCTGTCCCTAATTTATTTTTCATTGGTTAATCTTTAACAATAACAGTAAATCCCAACAAAATTCACGCATTACTGAAAAAACTTATTTTATAAATTTCCTCCGTGATCTTCCAGCTGCCCTTCCCATTTGGAAACAGAAGAAGTTGCCAATGCATTACCCAAAACATTCGTCATACTTCTTCCCATATCACAGAAATGATCAATCGGAAGAATCAGTGCAATTCCTTCAGGCGGAATACCGAACATGGTACACGTCGCCACGATGATCACCAAACTTGCGCGCGGTACTCCGGCGATTCCTTTTGAAGTAAGCATCAACACTAAAAGCATGGTGATTTGCTGACCGACAGACATTTCGATACCGTAAATCTGCGCAATAAATATGGAGGCGAAAGTCATGTACATCATGCTTCCGTCGAGATTGAAAGAGTATCCTAATGGCAAAATAAAAGAAACAATTCTGTTGTTACAGCCGAATCTTTCGAGTTCTTCCACTAATTTCGGGAAAACTGCTTCTGAACTTGTCGTTGAAAAAGCGATCAGTAAAGGTGCTTTGATTCTTCTCAGTAATTCGAAGAGCCTGTTTCCTAAAATTAAATAACCCACCAACAGCAAGACCAACCATAAAATTCCGAGTGCAAAGAAAAAATCGCGGAGATAAATGGCGTACACTTTAAAGATTTCGAAACCATTTGTAGCTACCACTGCTGCTATTGATCCCAAAACCCCCAAAGGAGCGAACCACATGATGTAGCCTACCATTTTCAAAATGGCGTGTGCACAGATATCAAAAGCCTTCACAATGGGTTTTACATACTCTTCCCCCATATTGGCCAAAGCAACCCCGAACATGATGGAAAATACCACAATCTGCAAAACTTCGTTGGTGGCAAAAGCTTCAAATAAACTTTTGGGGATGATGTGTTTTACAAAATCTTCCATGGAAAATCCTTTGCTGGATTTCAGCAGTTCATCAGCTGATGCCGCGTCCTGAATGGGAAGTTTGGTAACATGGCCCGGTTCGAGCCAGTTCACCAATATCAATCCTATAAAAAGTGAAACCAAAGAAGCGGTGATGAACCAAAGCATTGCTTTTGTTCCTACCCTGCCAATCATTTTCATGTCGCTCATTTTGGCAATTCCCACTACCAGAGTAGTGAAAACCAACGGCGCAATAATCATCTGAACCAAACGGATGAAAACCGTTCCCAGGAGTTTGATGTTTTTTGAAAATCCTTCAGCGCTTTCAGGATATTGTGTGTGAACGATTCCGCCCATGATTACCCCTAGAATCAGCGCAATGATGATGGCAATAAACAGCTTGTTTTGACCTTTCATGTAGTTTGTTTTTTCGTAGATACCGTCCGCGGCAATGGTTTGCTGCGAATTTGTAAGGCTACAAATATATGTTTTTTTATTAAATATATATTGGCTGACCTAAGACAGGAGCTTTACAGCAAAGCTTACGAGGATGAGGAGTCAGAAATAAGAAAGGTTATTTTTTACCGCCACCGAAGCTGTTCAGATTTACCGCCAGTGAAAGCATAAAATACCTTTTCAGCACAAGCTCTTCACGGTCTTCCAGATAATTGTCTCCTATCGTCTGAGTCGCATTCTGTCGTTGGTTAAGCAGGTCATTAACAGAGAATTTGAGTATCATCTGTTTTTTGAAAAACTGATAATTCACACTTGAATTCCAGAAATATGAACTCCGCGCAAAATCTGAGGCGATATTGTTATTTTTCACAAAAGTGAAATCGTTGCTGAAAAAAAGGTTTTTACTGAAAAAATAATTGGTAACACGCAGCGATAAATTCTGCCTGGAAGTATGCGTGCGGTCGGTTCGACCATTGGCATATCGGGAAGTGGAAAAACTGTATCCATAAGAGGCCCTCAGATTCATCAGATCTTTCAGGTTGATATTTACCCCAAATTTTGGTGCAACGGTATAAGTGCTGTTGGTAAATACCGCAGCATCAAGAAAACCTCGGCGGTAGCTGTAACCGGCAGAAAAGGAAGGAACCAGATCCAGTTTGTTTCCATTCCATTTATAGGTTTTGGTAAGTGAAGTGGAAAAATTCAGCCTTTTATTGCCGCTGATATTCTCAAATGTCCTGAACTGCCTCCCTGTCTCATCATAAAAAGAGTAATTTACGATGTCGTTATCGGTATAGTTAAAACCCAGTCGTGAATAAAAATTAATCCCTTTCGCAACATTCATCGTATTAAAGTTGATATTGGTAGAATTTTGCCACGTGCTTTTAAGATCCGGGTTCCCCTGAATGGTTACTAAAGGATCCGAAGTATCTACGTAAGGATTTAGATCATTTACATCGGGAACGGTATAATTAGCGGAATTGGAAATCCGCAGCGCTGTTGTTTTGTTGAATTTATAATTCAGCATCAACTCATATTCAGGTAAAATAAATTTTTTATGGAAACTGTAATTCTGGAGATTATAGACAGACATTACCTCCATTTGCGTAGTATTCAGGTTTGTACCGACACGAAAATTATATTTCGATCTGTTTAAATTATAAATCAGCCCTGTATTGAAAAGACTGTTGTTTTGGTTGAGCTCATTGGATAAGAGCGTATTAAAAATGGAGTAACCTCCACTCGGTTCGTCAAAATCATTGACATTGAGTGTCCGGCCGAATTTCTGCCGTTCGTAATTCACTTCCAGACTAACGGTTGCTGAATCAGAAACAGGCTCAGTATATTTCACATTCGTCCGGAATACGTTGGCAGCATTGTCAAGTTTTGAAAGCTGATTTCTGTAATCATTCCGTTCCGGATCTTGGTAAAACAGCGTCTCCTGAAGGTTAAAATTCGTATTATTGTTTTGCGAAAAAATGTTGCTGAGCGTCGCCGACAGGGAGCGGTTAGGCTTCTCAAATTTTCTGATAAACCCAATCTGCGGTTTGAAACTGTTGGAGACCGTATTTCCTCTGGACGAACCCGTGCTGCTGTTGAGCAAAACACCGTCCCGCAGCGTCGAAGTACTGTTTTCAAGAGTAAGATCGGTGGCGGTACTGGAAAAACCTGTGGAAAAAGTAATTCGGGTGAGCGGATCCAGCGCTAGGGACGCGTCAGTATTGAAATTAAAGGTTTTTTTGTCGGTATTCCCGCTTCTCTCGGAACGGTTATCAAGGGTATAATCAGGAAAAAAGGTAGTTCTGGAGATTTTAGAGAAGGTGTCGAGGTTGCTGTCCTTATACTGAAGACTGAATTTATCGAGATCAAAATTTTCGCCTATTTTATCTGAATAATTGAATCCTGCCATGGAAGTCCGTAAAATACCTGTGCTGGCGGTTCTTCCGTTGGCGGCTCTATTTCTGTTATTTTTTTCAAAAAAACCGTCCACGGAAAAATCTGACACGTTAATATTATTGGATCCTGCAATCACCGCTATATTACGGTCCTGCTGGAATTTCGCAAACAAGCCTTTCACATCGTACCGCCGGTTGGTACCATAACCGAGATTAAAATTTTTGATGGTTCCTTTGTTATTTCTTTCATCAATATTGAAATTAACGGTGACACTGTCTGATTTGGGCGTCCGGCCCGTAAATTCCTCTTCTTTGGTTTTGGAGGTGGTGATCTGAATTTTTCGGATGAGATCTGCAGGAATGGTCTCCATTGCGATTTTTCCGTCTTTGTTAAAAAGCGGTTTCCCGTTAATCAGGATTTTGTTTACCGGTTTCCCGTTTACAGTCATTACCCCATCAGCATCGGTTTCTACACCCGGAATCTGTTCCAGTAACTTATCAATCTTATCATCAGGATTCACCTTTAGGTAAGAAGCATTGTATTCAACGGTGTCTTTTTTTATCCGAACAGGAGATGCTTTGATGGTCACTCCCTCAATATCACTCACCAGGTCTCTCTGCAAAAGCACCGTCCCCATTTTAAGATCCTGATGTACCGTTTCAAACTTTTTCGAAAACGCCCGGAACTTATCATGAGAAATTTGCAGAAAAGCAGGCTCATTCTGTGCCGGAATTTTAAAACTGAAACTTCCGTTGCTGTCGGTTCCTGTAAAATTCACAACCGTGGAATCCTTCTGTTTAAGAAGAGTTGCAGCAGCATTTTCTAAAGGCTGACCGTCAGCATCCTGAACACGACCTTCAACAGTGAACGTTTGCGCACCTAATTGCGCAGCAAATAATAAAAATAGCAAATAAAGACTTTTCATTAATTTCATTTCTAATCTTCTTATTCATGAGGGCCACAAAAGCAACAGCTGCAAAAATGCTTAGCAAATAGCGTTCCTCTCAGGGACAATATACGGCAATCTGTAAAACTGAAAAGATAACCGGAAAAGCCCGCCCACAAAAAAACCTCTGAAGAATCAGAGGTTTCGATTTATTTTCGTGCGAAGTTTTATGCCTGCAAATATCTTGCGTAAGCGTAACCTTCTTCGCCATCGGCAGTTCTTATTTTCCACCAGTCGTCCGAAGTCTGCTCTACCAAAGTAACGAACTCTCCTTTCGCTGCTTTTCCTACGATCGCAGCGTCAGTGGAAGGTTCCTGTCTGATATTAAGGTTAGAATCTTCAGTGGCTACTTTCAGAGCTGCCCCTGATGCCAAACCTGCAACCTGAACATCAACGTTAATATCCGAAGCAGAATAAGTAGAATCTATTGCTCCCAAAGCGTTCCATACTGCATCTTTAGCTGCTGTAGAACTCGCCTTTCCGGAAACATAAAGAATTCCGTCCTGTTCAGTTACCTGAAGACCAGAAACTCCTGCAGACTGTGCTGCGGAAATCACTCCTGCGTATTTATCCTGTAATGCGCTCATTTTAAAAATTATTTAACGGTGTAATTATAGTTCACTTTTCCTGCTTTCAAGCCATCAACAGACATTTTTATTTTTCTTGCCTGTTCCGGGGAAACATTTCCGGTGAGGGTAAGTTCACCATTTACTACTTCCACTTTTACGGACGGGAAATCTTTCACAGCATCCGTCACTTTTTGCTGCACTGCAGGATCTACTGCTGAAACAGTTTCCACTACGACCGGAGCTTCAATTGTTGACATATCCATCACATCTTTAATTCCAGGGATTGCCTTTAATGAAGCAATCATCGCATCTTTAGACGCCTGATCCTTAAATGTTCCGCTTAAGTGTGCAGTTCCGTCCTTCACTTCTACAGAAGCCGTTGGGTTAGAAGTCACTACGGTAGTAGCCTGAGTCTGAAGCTCAGCATCCGTTACTTTCTTTTTACACGCCACAGAACCGAAAGATACCGCAAGCGCCAGGGCTGCCATTGCAAATGTTTTTTTCATAGTTGGATTATTTAATGTTAATATAAATGATGATCAAATTTAATAATAAAATGTATGCCGAAATATTAATAAATGATAAATTTTTCTTAAAATTTCACCAAATAACCCACATAATACGGTTTAATTTTAGCAATAATTCAAAAAAGCCATCTTTAATAAAGAGGTGATTTTCAGAGAAAAAGCAGCTATAAATTTCCCTCAATCGTCCGGAAAGTCAGATTGATTCTCGGCGAAGTTATTTTTTTTGTAGGTGGAAGCCGGTGAAGCCAAAAACTTTGGGTTTGGTCTTTCATCACTAATAAACTTCCGTGTTCAAGGATAAGTTCTACTTTTTCTTTGGTGAATTTATGTTTGAACGAAAACTTTCGCTCCGCGCCAAAACTCAGGGAAGCAATAGCGCCGTTTTTCTTCAAATCCTTTTCACCGTCACTGTGATAGGCCATGCCTTCCTCCCCGCTGTGGTAAAGATTGAGCAAGCAGGAATTGAACTTTTCCCCGGTGCGTTCTTCCGTTAATTTTTTCAGTTCAAGAAGTTCTCTCGTCCACGGAATGGCCTTTTTTGTCGATTTTGAGTAAGTATATTCGAAACTTTCGTCGCCATACCAGGCCACTTTCCTTTTGGTGATAATTTTTTTTCCGAAGATCACCGCTTCATCATTCTTCCATTCGATATTCTCCAGAAGTCTGCGGTAAAAATCATCGGCTTCTGCGGGGTTTAAAATTTTGCCATAATAATTAACAGTTCCGTCTTTTGGCAGGAGGTTCAGGTTAGCATCTGGAAGGTTTCCGAATAAATCCATCGTTCAGTTTTAAAAATCAAATTTCTTTATTTTTTTTATAAATTCGTTTAAAATTAATATTCATGAAAAAATACCTCCATTTTATTTTCTTCTTCTGTATTGTTTCGGCATTTGCGCAAACTGCTCCTGACAACACTTTCGTTAAAGAAAACTTCACCAAAAAAGAAGTTTATATTCCGATGCGTGACGGTGTAAAATTATTTACTTCCATTTATATTCCAAAAGACATTTCAAAAGCTAAAAAATATCCGTTTATTATGCAGCGTACCTGCTACAGCGTCGCGCCGTACGGCGAAAATGAATATCGTGCAGGTTTGGGTCCCAATAAATATCTGATGAACGACAAATATCTTTTCGTTTATCAGGATGTCCGCGGAAGATACATGAGTGAAGGAACCTTTACCAATATGACTCCCCAGGTTGAACGCAAAACCAAGAAAGATGTTGATGAAAGCACCGATACCTATGACACCATCGAATGGCTTCTGAAAAACATCCCCAACAATAACGGAAAAGTAGGACAATACGGAACTTCCTATCCCGGATTTTATACCGCTGCGGGAATCCTATCCGATCACCCGGCTTTAGTGGCTTCCTCTCCGCAGGCACCAATCTCCGACTTCTGGAATGATGATTTTCTGCACAACGGAAAATTCATGCTTGGGTATTTCCGGACTTTCCCTGTTTTTGGTGTTCAAAAAACTAAAGCAGAAAACAAAGCCTGGTACGGCGATTCTTTTGTAAAACAAACGTCAGAAGACGGGCTGAAATTCTACCGTGATATGGGAACCCTGAAAGACGGCTACGAGAAATATTACCAAAACAATTTCTTCATGACCGAGATCATGAATCACCCGAACTACGATGACTACTGGCAGAAAAGAAGCCTGCTTCCCCACTTAAAAAATGTAAAACATGCCGTAATGACGGTTGGCGGATGGTTTGATGCGGAAGATTTATCCGGTCCGCTGAATATATATAAAACTATCGAGAAAACCAGCCCGAAAGCCAAAAACACCATTGTAATGGGACCTTTTTCTCACGGAGCCTGGGCGCGTGAAAACGGAAAACATTTTCACAATGACATTTATTTCGGAGACAGTATCGCCACGTATTACCAAAAAAACCTGGAGACTAAATTTTTCAGTCATTATTTAAAAGGAAATGCAAAAACCGACGCCGGTTTGCCTGAAGCGGTAATGTATGACACCGGCAATAAAGAATGGAAAGAATTTGCCGCTTACCCACCCAAAAACGCACAAAAAGTAAACTTTTACCTGGCAGATGGAACCCTTAAAAAATCACCATCACAGGGCGTTTCTGAATATTACAGCGATCCCAATAATCCGGTTTTAAGTTCCGATAACATCAAAGAATTCAACGGATTTACGCCACGAAATTATATGAGTGAAGACCAGCGTTTCGCTGTTGGAAGACCTGATGTTCTTACTTTTACCACCGATGTTCTTACTGAAGATCTCACTTTTGCGGGCGAAATGATGGCGAAACTGAATATTGCATCCACTTCCACTGACGCAGATTTTGCGGTAAAACTCATCGATGTTTATCCGGAAGATTTTGTACCGAAAGAAAAAAAGGAAGGGGTGATTTACGGAAACTATCATCAGATGGTTCGCAGTGAAATTATGCCGGCAAGATTCAGAAATTCAAGAGAAAAACCGGAAGCGCTTTCAACAAATCAGAAAACTGCGGTGAATTTTCAGCTTCAGGATGTGATGCACACTTTCAAAAAAGGACACCGGATTCAGGTTCAGATTTCCAGCACATGGTTTCCGCTGTTTGCTGTGAATCCACAAAAATTTATGGACAATCCTAATTTTGCCACCAAAGAAGACTATACAAAGGCATTTATAAAAATCTTTGGCGATAGTTCTATTGAAGCCGACATTCTGAAATAATACTCACAAAAAAAGTCCTGAATTACTTCAGGACTTTTTTAATAGATTCAAATATTTTTTATCTGTTGATATGATAATAAGCCAGCATTTTATAATACAGCTTGGCAGATAGGAAAGCGGTAGGTTTTGGCATCGGAGAATCCATTAATTCCACAATATCAAACGCAACGACATTGCACTTTTCAAACACTTTTCTTAAAAGCTCCAAAGTCGGATACCATTGTAACCCTCCCGGTTCCGGTGTTCCTGTAGAAGGAGCAATCGAAGGATCGAATGCATCCAGATCGATCGTAATATAAACGTTCCCGGAAACTTTCTCCAAGACATCGTTAACCCAGTTTTCGTTGTTGGCAATGGTATGTGCCCAGAAACACTGCTCCTGATTCACGTGCTCCATTTCCTCAACATCCATGGAACGGATTCCTACCTGAACCAGATTATGTTTTTTGCTTGCTTCATACACTGCGCAGGCATGATTGGAAGTCGAACCATGAAAATCCGGACGCAAATCAGTATGTGCATCCAGCTGAAGAACCGTCAGGTTTTCGTATTTCTCACCGACAGCACGGATGGAACCAATTGAAACTGAATGTTCGCCACCAAAAAGCGTGAACAGTTTATCGTCATGATTCAGCAATTCTTTTGTTTTCTGGTAAACCGCTTCTGTCATTGCTTCTGGTGAAGACTTTTCTGTAATTTCTCCCGCCAGATAAACCCCTTCCAAATAAGGTTCTGTTCCGGTTTCGATATCGTAAAGCTCCATGTTTTCGGAAGCATCCAAGAAAAGTTCCGGCCCTTTGTCGGCTCCTTTTCCCCAGGTTGAAGTTCCGTCGTAGGGAACGGTTACCAACACGACTTTTGACGTTTCCAACTGACCATTTTCTTCCGGAATTCCTGCGTATGTTTTCATGTGAAGTTTTGAATTTTAGATTATAAATTTTGAATTTTCAAAGATAATTATTTCTCCTCTATTTCCTGATATGGCTTTTTCTCCATTTTCTTTTCTGAATGCTTAAATTTGCAAAAAATTAAAAATGCCTTTAAAAGCTGTTTTGTTCGATATGGACGGAGTAATTGTGGACACCGAACCTCTTCACCGGAAAGCCTATTTCAGAATGTTTGAAGACTTCGGTTTTGAGGTTTCTGAGGAATTATACACGACTTTCACAGGTGCTTCCACGAAAAAAGTGTGCAGCACGTTGGTGGAAAGGTTCAAACTCGACGAAACGCACGAAGACCTGGCCTCCATCAAAAGAAATTATTTTAAACACTATTTTGATACAGATCCAGATTTCGGTTTAATTCCGGGCGTTAAAAATCTGATAGAAAACTATTTTGAAAACGGCATCAAACTCGTTCTGGCTTCATCAGCTCACATGAATACGATCAACTGGGTTTTTGAAAAGTTTGAACTTGAAAAATATTTTCTGGGAAAGATAAGCGGTGCAGATCTTCAGGAATCAAAACCTCATCCGGAAATCTTTATCACCGCCGCGGAAATGGCCGGTGAACAAAAAGAAAACTGTATGGTCATCGAAGATTCCACCAACGGAATAGAAGCTGCTTTCTCTGCCGGAATTTTTTGTGTCGCTTACCAAAGCGCTCACTCTAAAAGTCAGAATTATGACAAAGCGGGTTTGCTGGTTTCTGATTTCTCGGATATTGAGTTTGAAAAGATGGAAAGATATTTCTAAATTTAAAAGGTGGCGCGAGCGAAGCGAGCGCCAAAAAGTTTTTTTGTAGAGATATCCTTTGGCAGGAAGACTGATATTTGTTTCTAGCCCCGATTGCAGCGAAAATCCTTTTTGGCGGAACCGCCAAAAAGATTGCAGCGGAAAGCGGGACCGAAATAAAAAAGGAGCAACTTTCCCGTTGCTCCTTACATTTTTAATAACCTAAAAGTTTCAAAACATCTTCAGGTTTTTGTTCTTCGCGGAACACTTCGTAGGTGAAGTTTCCGTCCTCGTCTTTATCGATGAGGATATGCTTTGGCTGCGGCATCAGACAGTGATGAACGCCACCATAACCGGCAATGGTTTCCTGATAGGCTCCGGTATGGAAAAACCCGATGTAAAGCGGTTTTGTGTCGCTGAAAACAGGCAGATAAATCGCATTGGTATGCTGCTCAGAATTGTAATAATCATCTGAATCGCAGGTTAACCCTCCTAAAAACACTCTTTCGTAAGTATCTTCCCAGCGGTTGAGCGGAAGCATGATGAAATGGCGAGAAATCGCCCATGTATCCGGCAAAGTGGTCATGAAAGACGAATCGATCATGTTCCATTTTTCTCTGTCGTTCTGGCGTTTCTGAGAAATGATTTTGTAAAGATGTCCACCACTTTCGCCAACGGTAAAACTACCGAATTCGGTGTAGATATTTGGTTCTTCAACGCCTTCCTCTTCACAGAATTTTTTGATTTGAGAAACAATTTCGTTCACCATATACTGGTAATCATAATCGAAATTCAAAGAAGTTTTTATTGGGAAACCACCACCGATATTGAGGGAATCAACTTCAGGTGCAATTTTTTTCAAACGCGCGTAAACCCGGAGACATTTATATAATTCATTCCAGTAATAGGCGGTATCCTTAATTCCGGTATTGATGAAAAAGTGCAGCATTTTCAGCCTCGCATTGGGGTGTTCCGCAATTTTCTGGCTGTAATAAGGGATGATATCTTTGTATCCAATCCCTAAACGGGAGGTATAAAATTCAAATTTCGGTTCTTCCTCGGAAGCGATTCTGATTCCGATGTTGAACGTAGAATCGATGCTTTCAGTTAATTTATCCAGTTCCCGGTAATTATCGAGAATCGGGGTAATATTTTCAAAACCGCTGTTGATTAAATCTGAAATTTTTGCCAGGTAATCGTCCGTTTTGAAACCGTTGCAGATTACTTCCACATTTTTATCAAATTTTCCTTTATCATAAAGCGATTTCACGATATCCATATCGTAAGCGGAAGAAGTTTCCAGAGAGATATCATTTTTTAATGCTTCTTCCAAAACGAAAGCAAAATGACTCGACTTCGTGCAGTAGCAATAGCGATATCCTTTTTTATAATCACTTTTTTCAATGGCTTCTTTAAACCAGGCTTTTGCCCGCTGAATATTGGTGGAAATTTTCGGCAGATAATTAAATTTCAAAGGGGTTCCAAACTTTTCGACGACCTCCATCAAAGGAATATCGTGAAATTGCAACGTATTTTCCGAGACATTGAATTCTTCAGTCGGGAAATACAAAGTTTGGTCGATCAATTCTGAATATTTAATTTTCATTTTTTAGTGGTCGTATTTACGGGTTGAATCTGCAAATTTGGTGAAAAAAGTTGGTTTTTTATTTTAAATTTATCATAAAAAACAATTTGCTGCAAAAAACATCCGAACCCTTAAGAAAATGAAAATCTCAGCCAAAAATATCCAGCTGATTTTCAGGAGAAATAATTTTCTGAAAGGCTTTTTCTGTGAAACTCGGGATTTTAGTCTCTATGATCCCACAAAAACCACCAGATCTCCACTTTCAAAATCAATAACAACCTGGTCTTCTGAGGCGAAATTACGGGTTCCTATTTTTTTTGTCAGCATTAAATTTTCTTTGTTCAATGGCCAGTTTAAACCCTGAGTAGAAATATTTTCAGCGACAGGAAAAGGATAGAGTGAAATCGTTTTTCCTTTCACCTGTTCTAAAACTAAATGATTCGGTGAGAAAAAATAGGTGGAAAATTCGTCATAGAAAGTGATTTGCAATTCATTTTTAAAGAGGAATGCTGTGGTTAAATTTCCCAGAAAATGATCCATTTCGCCGCCACTTCCTCCGTAAACGTCCACTTTTTTGAAACCTTTTTCTTTAATGATTTCTAAAGATTTTTCGAAATCGGTTTTGTTCTGATCAGGAGTAAAAATAAATTTTTTATGGTAAATATCTTCATCACTTCCGGAATGGGAATCGAAATCCCCGGAAATAAAATCGAGTTTTTCTAGGGGAAAGTTTTTTTCCTTTAAGTAGTGAAAAGCGCCGTCGCTGCAGGCAATCAGAGAATAACCTTCCGTTTCGGGAAGGTTTTCCGGAGGAATTCCGTTGATAAAAAGAAGGGCTTTATCTGTCATTCGGATTCCAGTATTCTTCAGTTTCATTATTAATTTTGGAAACATATCTTGCCAAAACGAAAAGGTAATCTGAAAGGCGGTTGAGATATTTGATCAGTTCCGGACGGACTTCTTCACTTTCATTCAGAAAGACCAAACTCCGTTCTGCCCTTCTGCAAACGGTTCTGCAAATATGAAGCGATGTCGCCGATTTTCCGCCTCCGGGAAGGATGAAATACTGTAAAGGCTCCAGATCTTTTTCAAAAGCGTCCATCCAGTTTTCGAGTTCTACGATTTCGGTTTCAGAAATCATCAGTGAAAGCCGCGATTTTCCGTTTGCCAACGTTAATTTATCCGTTGGTGTAGCCGATTCTGAACCCACGGTAAATAAATCAAACTGAATTTTTTTGAGCTGTTGCAGTACTTTTTCATCGGTAATTTCACATTTCGCAAAACCAATGAATGAATTCAGTTCGTCAATATTCCCGTACGATTCCACTCTGGCAGACGCTTTGGAAACCCGTGTTCCTCCGTAGAGCGCAGTTTCACCTTTGTCGCCGGTTTTTGTATAAATTTTCATTGGCTTTTCTTTGAGGTAAATTTAATGATTTTATTGCGGTTCCTAAAAGTTGAATTTTAAAAATATGGTCACAACAAGAACATTAATATATTTTATTAAAATTTTTTGTAATAATTTCAGAACTTTTATATCCAAAGCACAGAATATTCTAAAACTTACATTCATCAAATTAAAATTCAATACGAAATGAACCAAAGAAAAACTTTGAATATGAAAGATTACCTTACCGAAATCTTCACTAATCCGTAACCAATGAATCAGGAATTTGAACAGCTCTACAAAGAGTTTTCGCCGAGAATTTACAAACTTTGTCTGAGTTACTCCGGAGACCGGCTTTTTGCAGACGACCTTCATCAGGAAACCTGGATTGCGGTTTGGAACAGCCTGTCCAAGTTCCGCAATGAAAGCAAAATTGGCACCTGGATTTACAGGATCGCGATTAACACCTGCTTAATGGGAATTAAAAAGCAAAAAAACAAAGCTGACAATTCTGAGGCTATCTTATCAAAACTCATTCACGAAGAAAGTGATGACAACTCAAAGGAAATCAACCGCCTGTACGAATCAATCAGCAAACTGAAAGAAAACGAAAGAATCGTCATTACTCTGGTTCTGGAAGAAAAACCTTACGAAGAAATTGCAGAAATCACAGGAATTACCGAAAATAATCTGCGCGTGAAAATCCACAGAATAAAAAAAGAACTTCAGGAAATATATTTGAATCATGGAAGAATTTAAAGAACTCGAAAACCTATGGAAACAATCTGAAACCGAGGTTCCGGCAAAAAACCCAGCTATTTCAAAAATAAAAAACAACCGCATGAAACTGAAAAACACTTACACAAAGGGCGCAATATTACTCATTTTGACAGGCATTGTCATCCTGATTTTAATGACCACTTTCGACGCTAAAATAAAAACCACACCGATCATCTCGTCAATGGTAATCATCTCGTTAACCTGTTTTCTACAGGCGGGTTTAATGCTTTTCACCGCCAATAAAATCAGTAAAATAGATGAGACTCAAACGCCGGGTCTGCATTTGAAACAATGGCAAAACTTCAGGCTGTTTCAGAAAAAACAGAGACACTGGAACATGCCGGTATATTATGTTTTGCTGAGCATCGCTCTCGGAGTTTATATGTACGAACTGCTGAAAACCGTAGATTTATGGAAAATGATTCTCGCTTTTGCCATCACTTATTCATGGATGCTGTTTGCTTATTTTTATCTCGGTAAAAAGGAAGTTAAAAAACAGGACGGCAAACTTGACGGCATTATCGCAGAACTGAAAAGTCTCGAAAACCAGTTTAACTAAAGAAATCCGGGAGTTTGTATAGCTCCCGGATTTTTATTTAAAGTTCGTCCAAAACGATTTTCCAGAGATTTTTATTGAAGCTTCGGAAAAAATTAATGTGGCCAATTTCTTTCTTTTCGGATTCAGCGATTTTTATTTCTCTGTACGTTTTATCCAAATTGGGATATGCATTATTCATCAGACTTTCCATTCCTTTCCACGTAACCCAATGATCGTCTTCGGCGTGAATAACGAACGTTTTCTGTCTTAAATCTGAAGAAAAGTCTTTATCAATTTTTTCGAAAAGGCGTTTGGTCGATTTTCTGTTCAGAATTAAGGTTCGCCAATCCAATGCCACATTTTTTGGCAAACTTTCGCCCAAGCCAAACCAATGCGCCGGGAAATACCCCAATAAACTGACGGTCACGGGAAGCGCAACACCAAAACCGAAAAATGCAGTGAAACCAACTTTAAAAGAAAGGTGTCCGATATATGCATCCTGGGTGGCGACGAAAATAAACTTTTCGAAAATTTCAGCATCTTCATTCATTCCTAAAATCAAAGCACCTACTGAATGGCCGAGACAGAATTTTCTGTGATTTGCGTAATCTGCTTTAATGAAATTGGTCACTGTTTTGAAATCTTCAGTTCCCCAGGACCGCATAGAAGCTTCAAAACCTTTCATTTTCTTTGGTTTCGATTCGCCGATTCCGCTGTAATCATACGTGATAACGACATAGCCATTTTCCGCAAAATACTTTGCAAAAGAGAAATAAACCTGCTGCTTTACACCGGTTGCAGAATTGATGAGCAGGAGTTTTCCGTTTGACTTTTCCGGTTCGAAAATTTTCACGGAGATTGCTGAATCATCAGAAATTTTTAGCAATAATTCTTTCATTGTTCAAAAAAAATTCACTTAAAATAAAGTGAATTTTGAGTTTTTAAAAGTATTAAATTTATCGGGGATTCTTTCGAAATTTAAGTATGTCGGGAATAGCATTTACCCGCCTGTGAGATCTTTCAGATAAGGCAAACCGCTTTGTGAACCTCGGTTTATCGCCACTTTTAATGAAACATCATTCCCGAACTGCACACATTCGTCAACACTGTTCTGGTGACACATCGCTACTGCAAAACCGGAAGTGAAGGCATCGCCCATTCCCATTTTATGCAGCACCGAATCGTGATCGTTTCTGTAATATTTCATTTCTGAACCATTAAAATAGGTGGTCGAATTGGAGTCATCACGCACAAAAAGTTTGTTGGGATATTTTTTAAGGATTTCTTCCCGTTGATCTTCCCCAAAAACAATGGAAAGCTCATCACTTTTCGCCACGATAAAACTGGCATTTTCGATGATATCCGCTGAAAGTTTTTTTGCCGGGGAAGCATAAATTCCAATTTTTTTACTGTTTTTCTTCGCCAGTTCAACAGTAAACTCAACAACATCCATCGGAATTTCCAACTGAATCAAAACTAAATCTGCCGTAGAAAAAAACTTCTCCGCTTCGGCAACATGCTTTGGCTTCAAACAGTAATTGGACGCAGGCACCACCACAATTGAATTAATTCCTTCCGATGAAGTAACGTAAGCGGTTCCGGTTGCTCCCTCTTCTGTTTCGGCGACAAAACTTACATTTACCCCTTCATCAACAAGATTTCTTAAAATCTGCTGTCCAAAAGGATCCATCCCGACACATCCGATAAAATACACACTTGCTCCAAGCCGTGCTGTTCCCACCGCCTGATTGGCGCCTTTTCCACCAAAAAAACTTTCAGATTTTTCGGCCATCACGGTTTCATTAGGTTTGGGAAGATGATTGGTGTTGAGCACCAAATCAATAGACGAACTGCCAACAACAATAATTTTTGGTTGTTCCGAAGTAATTTTCATTAGTTTTGGAGGTTAGGTATTTTAATAATAGAGACGCGATGAATCGCGTCCCATTTTTTTTGTCTGCTGAACAAATTTATTCTTTTAAATACAAATGCGGAAATTATTTAACTTAAATTAACTCCCGATTTCAATGAATTCTGTAACAATTTTTACCGGCTGGTTATCATTCCCAAATCCGATGTAACTTGCGTAAAACCCTTCCCCATAACCGGTTTCAAAAGCAAATACATTTCCTTGCTTTTCATCATCGGGTTTTAAGAAGGCAAATTGATCAATCGCACCGTTCTCGTCAAAAAAATGATCATGGAAAAACTCTTCATAAATCCCCATAAATTCGCCGCCTTTTCTGTGAAAGAGTTTGTTTTCCAAATGATTCAGGCAATCCTGGGTTTCCACATCCATAAAACAGCCCATTCCGCTTTCTACGGGATAACCGAAGATTTCTTCGCCTTTTAAATCTTCAATATTCTGCCCTTCTGTTGTTGCCATTTTCCATTCGGAAATTGGGGAATCACCGAAAACAATTTCAACATAGGCAACGCAGTTGCTTTCCCTTTCTTTGTGCACCAAAACCGGAAATTCACCTTGGGGAAAATTAATTTTAAAATCTTTCATATCACTGGTAATCAAAGGATCACATGCGACAAGGCGACCTGTGGTAAGATTGATTTTTCCGGCATCGAAGGTTTCGATTAAAGGACTTTCAACAAAATTTTTGCTGAACAGTTTGGAGATGTTTTCGATGTGAGTCATTTTTGGGGCAGATTTGAAAAATTTATTGAATTAAAGGGTTTTCAGTTTATCTTCCAGCAAGGCAATTTTATCCTGAGCATCTTTCTGTTTTTTACGCTCCGATTCTACAACTTCCGGTTTTGCATTAGCGACAAATTTTTCATTGGAAAGTTTTTTCTCTACTGAAATAAGGAAACCTTTCAAATATTTAATTTCCTCTTCAGTTTTTACTTTTTCTTCCGCTAAGTCGAGGTTTTCACTCAAAGGAATTGAAATTTCGGTAGAACCCACTAAAAAGGTAAAACTTGGTTTGTCTGTTTTTTGGCCGAAATTAACTTCAGAAATATTCGCCAGTTTTCTCACCAGATTTTCATTTTCAAAAGTTTGAGCATTGGTAAATACTTCAACCACTTCTCTTGGTGAGATTCCTTTGCTTTGGCGGTAATTTCTAACTCCGGAAATCAGTTCTTTTGAGGTTTCGAAATTCCTGATTAAATCATTATTAAATGCTTCAGGTTTTCTTTGCTGTGCAATAACCAAGGCGTTTTCAGGTGTTCTTTCTGCAATATTCTGCCACAATTCTTCCGATAAAAACGGCATGAACGGGTGAATCAGTTTCATCAGTTCTTCAAAATAGGTAATGGTTTTATCATATACTTCTTTCGAAATAGGTTCGCCGAATCCCGGTTTAATGGCTTCAAGATACCATGAACAGAAATCGTCCCAAACCAATTTATAAAGCAAATGCAAAGCGTCAGAAATCCTGAATTTTTCAAACTGATCAGCCACTTCGGCAATGGTTTTATCCATCTGATGACCGAACCACTCAATTGCCTGTCTGTCGGAATCGTTGGCTTTGATTGTTTCGTCTTTGTTCCAACCCTGGATCAGTTTATAAGCATTCCAGATTTTGGTCGCGAAATTACGTCCCTGCAACATCAGTTCTTCATCGAAAAGCAAATCGTTACCGGCTGCAGAACTCAGTAAAATTCCAACACGAACGCCATCAGCTCCGTATTTTTCAATCAGTTCGACAGGATCGGGCGAATTACCGAGCTGTTTCGACATTTTCCGTCTTTGTTTATCACGAACAATTCCTGTGAAATATACATTTTTGAACGGAACTTCTTTCCGGTATTCCAAACCTGCCATAATCATCCTTGCTACCCAGAAGAAAATAATATCCGGACCTGTTACCAAATCGGAAGTTGGGTAATAATAGTTGATTTCTTCATTTTCAGAATCCAACATTCCGTCGAAAACTGACATTGGCCATAACCATGAAGAGAACCAGGTATCCAACGCGTCTGAATCCTGCTTTAAATCAGAAATTTCCAGCGTTGAAATTTGAGATTTTTCTCTGGCTAAAATTAATGCTTCTTCAATGTTTTCAGCTACGACAAAATCGTTTTCGCCTTCACCATAGAAATAGGCTGGGATTTGCTGTCCCCACCATAACTGACGGGAAATATTCCAGTCGCGGATGTTTTCCATCCAGTGCTTATAAGTGTTTTTGAATTTTTCAGGATGAAATTTCACCTCATCATTCATCACCACATCCAAGGCAGGTTTTGCGATATCTGCCATTTTCAGAAACCACTGAACTGAAACTTTCGGTTCGATCACCGCTCCTGTACGCTCGGAAGTTCCTACTTTATTCACATAATCTTCAGCCTTCAGCAAGAGATCTTTTTCTTCCAGTTCTTTGGCAATTGCTTTTCTTACCTCGAACCGGCTTTTTCCTGCATAATGCTGTCCGTGATCGTTTAAGTTAGCGTCATCATCCAAAGAATCAATCATCGGTAAACCATGACGCTTTCCAATTTCATAATCGTTAATATCGTGAGCCGGCGTAATTTTCAAAGCACCGGTTCCGAATTCGATATCTACATATTCATCTTCAATAATAGGAATGACACGGTTCACAATAGGAACAATCACCTTTTTGCCTCTTAAATGTGCATATCTCTCATCGTTAGGATTGATGCAAACAGCGGTGTCACCGAAAATAGTTTCAGGACGTGTAGTTGCCACGGAAAGAAATTCTTCCGTTCCCTCGATTTTATACTTTAAATAATAGAGTTTACCGTTTTGCTCCTTAAAGATGACTTCTTCATCAGAAATATTGGTCTTTGCTTCCGGATCCCAGTTGACCATTCGGTAACCTCTGTAAATTAAACCTTTGTTGTATAAATCAACGAAAGATTTAAT
This sequence comes from Bacteroidota bacterium, assembly GCA_018902795.1. Classification (GTDB taxonomy): domain Bacteria; phylum Bacteroidota; class Bacteroidia; order Flavobacteriales; family Weeksellaceae; genus Kaistella. The sequence continues at coordinate 27,792 of JAHIQD010000013.1, forward strand.
CACCTGCTGAGAAAGTTTCGGTTCCAAAGTGAAACGGGTTCTTTCCCAGTCGCAGGAGCAGCCGAGTTTTTTCAGCTGTTCAAGGATTGTTCCTCCGTATTTGTCAGTCCAGTCCCAGGCGTGTTTTAAAAACTCATCCCGCGTAAGATCAGATTTATTGATTCCTTCAGATTTCAGTTTCGCCACCACTTTAGCTTCCGTTGCAATCGAAGCGTGATCGGTACCGGGAACCCAACATGCGTTGAAGCCCTGCATCCGCGCACGTCTTACCAATACATCCTGAATGGTATTGTTCAGCATGTGACCCATGTGAAGGATTCCGGTAACGTTAGGTGGCGGAATTACAATAGTATAAGGCGGTTTTTCGTTGGGTTCGGAGTGGAAGTAATTATTTTCCAGCCAGTAGCTGTACCATTTATTCTCAGTTTCCTGAGGATTATATTTTTCTGAGATCTGCATAAATCTTTTCTTTGTCTTTAATAGATGCAAAAATAGGGAAATAAAAAAAATTATCTACCTATTGAAATAATTTTTAACTTTGTCGTTCTAATTTTATCAAAACATCAACATAACATTTAAAAATATGAAAAATTTATTAGCGGGCTTATTTTTGACAGCATCATTCGCATTTGCCTCAGCACAAACCATTTCCTTCGATAAAACAACCTTCGATTACGGGACCGTAAAAAACGGCGCTGACGGTCACAGAATGTTTGTTGTAAAAAATACAGGAGACAAACCTTTGATTATTTCCAAAGTACAGGCATCTTGTGGATGTACTACTCCGGAATGGAGCCAGGATCCGATCATGCCGGGAAAAACCGCTCAAATTAAAGTAGGTTATAACACGACTATCGTAGGTCCTTTTACCAAAATTATCGAGGTTTATTCTAACGACCCTGCCAACAGCAGATCAGTAATCAATATTAAAGGTACAGTAGAAGGAGGCGCTGAACCTGCAGCAATGAAAGCAGAAAGCATGCAGGAAGCAAGAGCTGTAGTTGCTCCTGTGGCAGCAGAAGTTTCTGTAAAAGCGAAAGCAGCACCAGCAAAAGCTAAAAAAGCAGCTAAAAAACCTGCTGCAATGTAATATTTGCAGTTTTAAAAAATAATTATTAAAATCACTTCTTTATTGGAGTGATTTTTTTTATTTTTAATCAAAAGAAAAATTATGGATTTAGATTTCAGCGACAATTTCATTGTGAAAGCACCGTTTTCCATCAAAACTTCTGATACCAGCTATAAAGGAGGTCTCACAAAAGAGGAAGGTGAAAAAATGCTTCTGAACGAAAAAGTGAAACTCCGTGAGCTTCAGGAAAGGCTTTACGCGGATTCCAGCAAATCTTTACTGGTCGTGCTGCAGGCGATGGACGGTGCCGGAAAGGATTCCTTAATTGAGCATGTTTTCGGTGGGGTAAATCCGCAGGGCTGTGAGGTAACAAGCTTTAAGGCACCCAGTCATAAAGAATATTCCCATGATTTTCTGTGGCGCCATTATATCGCGTTGCCGGAAAAAGGAGACATCGGGATCTTCAACAGAAGTCATTATGAAAGTGTTTTGGTTTGCAAAGTTCATCCCGAATTTAATTTGAACGAGAAAGTATGGGATTCTGGGGAGAATTTTGATAAAAAATTCTGGAAAAAACGTTACAAAAGCATCAGAAATTTTGAAAGACATTTAGCAGATAACGGCACCACTGTCATCAAAATATTTCTGAACGTTTCAAAAAAAGAACAGAAACAGCGGTTAATTCAAAGAATCGACGAACAGGAAAAAAACTGGAAATTTTCTATGGCAGATTTGCCGGAGCGTGCACTTTGGGATCAGTACATGTCTGCTTATGAAGATGCGATCAACCAAACTTCTAAAGAATATGCGCCGTGGTATGTGATTCCTGCCGATGACAAATGGTTTGCCAGAGTTGCGGCGATTCAGATTATTATTGATGCGCTTGAAAGGATGAATCTTAAATTTCCCAAGCTTTCCGATGCTGACCGGAAAGAGCTGGAAGGAGCGAGAAAGCAGCTGGAAAGCGAACAGTCTATTTAGATATCCAAAATTGAGATATGATTATAAAAAAAAGCAGAAACCTAAATTTCTGCTTTTGCTGTTTCATTAAAAAACCACAAGAAAAACTGTAAGCCGGATTCTGTACATTCGCCAAAACGAAAGTGCCTGTTATTTATCTGCGCTTTACATTACTGCAAAGCTTTAGCTGTTTACCCCTCGGTTTTTGGAGCGAGCAACTCCTATCCCGGCGAACCGGGAAATCCGATATACTTAACATTGCACCGCAAAGAGTTTACCTGGTTTCACTATAAATTAATATACATACTTTCTGTTGCACTGGTCCTGATCTTGCGACCGACGGGTGTTACCCGCTTTGCTGCTCTATGGTGTCCGGACTTTCCTACCCCGGTTCCCCGGAATCAACAGGCCGTCTTTCTTGTGGAGGGCAAAGATAATGAATTTTCAAGTTTTCCGGTTAAAATTGTCTGGACTGAAATTTGTTTGGGCAAAATCTTTTAAAAAGAATATATTTGAATATGGAAGTAGATGTAACTAAAATTAAATACATAGATATCGTTTACCGCGTTCTGGAACGCTGGTATACCAAATTCGCCGAAACCACTCCCAATATTGCTGTCGGAATTATCGTCTTTGTTTTGATTCTGATGATGAGTTCTTATCTGAGTAAAGTTTCTGTAAAGATTTTTCACAGGCTGTTTCCCAACAGTAAAAGCAACTCCATTGTTACATTGATCGGAGTTTTCAAGTTCCTCATTATTTTAATGGGCGCTTTTATCGCTTTTGAAATTATGGGATTGGGCGGATTTGTGCTGAAGTTCCTTGGAAGTTTGGGCGTTGCCGGGGTTATTGCTGGGGTTGCGCTGAAAGATTTGGTTTCCTCGATGTTTTCGGGGATGCTGATTAGCTTTGATAAAGCATTCGCTGTGGGTGACTATGTTTCGATTAAAGGAATTTCGGGAACGGTGGAAACGATAGGATTTCTCACTACCAAAGTGATTACCGATGAAGGTAAAAAAGTTTACATTCCAAATCAGTTGATTTTCAGCGCGCCGTTTATCAATTATTCTGCATCATCGCAAAGAAAAATTTTCATCGACCTTGAAATTCCCAACAATGAGGATTTGGACAAAGCCAAAAAAGTCATTCTTGATGAAATACATACTTTTGATTTTGCAGATCAGAAGGACAATGCAGAAGTTATTTTCCTGAAACAAAGTCTCGGCATCTTTTATCTTGAAGCAAGATTTCAGATGAAAACCGGCGAGAAGATTTCTCATATCCGAAGTGAGGCGCTTTTAAGAATCAAGAAAAAACTGGATGACAATGGAATTCAGCTGGCGACACAGACTCAGATTGATACCGGAAATTCGGCTCAGGAATAGTTTTCTTTTGTCCCGAAATCCCCTAGCCCTGATTGCAGCGGCATCCTTTTTTTGACGAGGAACGAGGAGAAAAAGATACAGCGGAAAGCAGGTTCCCGGCTCCTAAAAACAAAAAAAATCCGCTCAAAACTAATTGAACGGATTTTATATTTATGTTTAAAATCTTAGTGACCTAAAACTTCTTTAACTTTATTGGCAGCTTCTTCCAGAGTAATTGCTGAATGTACAGGAAGACCTGAATTGTCGATCAACTGTTTTGCTTCAACGGCGTTGGTTCCCTGAAGCCTTACGATCAAAGGAACAGGAAGGCTTCCCATTGCTTTGTAAGCATCTACAACACCCTGGGCTACTCTGTCGCAACGTACGATTCCTCCGAAGATGTTAATCAGGATTGCTTTTACGTTCGGATCTTTCAAAATAATTCCGAAAGCTTTCTGAACTCTTTCTGCATCAGCAGTTCCACCAACGTCAAGGAAGTTTGCAGGGTTACCGCCGGATAATTTAATGATATCCATGGTAGCCATTGCCAAACCAGCTCCGTTTACCATACATGCAACGTCACCGTCAAGTTTCACAAAGTTCAAACCAGCTTCGCCAGCTTCAACATCTGTAGGATCTTCTTCTCTTGTATCTCTTAAAGCTTCCAGATCTTTGTGACGGAAAAGTGCATTGCCGTCTAAAGTTACTTTCGCATCAACAGCGATAATTTTATCATCTGAAGTCTTCAAAACAGGGTTGATTTCAAAAAGTGAAGCATCAATTCCTACATAAGCATTGTAAAGACTGGTAATAAATTTAGTAAATTCTTTGAAAGCATTTCCTGACAAACCAAGATTGAAAGCTATTTTTCTCGCCTGGAAACCTTGCAGTCCGAACGCAGGATCTATTACTTCTTTATGAATCAAATGAGGGGTTACTTCAGCAACATGCTCAATATCCATTCCACCTTCTGTGGAATAAACTACTGTATTTTTGCCCAAAGCTCTGTCTAAAAGGATAGAAACATAATATTCTTTAGTTTCTGAAGCTCCCGGATAATACACATCTTCAGCCACCAAAACGAAGTTTACTTTTTTACCTTCAGCAGAGGTTTGAGGAGTTACCAGCTGCATTCCAATGATGTTCTGTGCATTTTCTTTCAGTTTTTCCAAATTCGGAGAAAACTTTACACCGCCGCCTTTACCGCGACCACCCGCATGAACCTGAGCTTTTACCACCCAACCTTCTGCACCGCCGGTCATTTCTTTTAATTTATTGGCTGCATCTACTGCTTCATCTACATTGTTTGCAACAAAACCGCGTTGGATGTTAACGCCATATTTTGCTAAAATCTCTTTTGACTGATACTCGTGAAGATTCATAATATTTGAATTAGATTTAATTTTTTTTAAAGATTGACAAATTTAAGAAAATTTGAGAAGATAATGATTGAACCTGCAAAATTTTTGTCACCAAAGGGTTTATAAAGTTCAGGTTACGAGGTTTCCGGTTTCGTCTTTTCATAGAAAGTTGTTGCGATGCCTGCCAATATGACAATACTTCCAAGCATCTGAACAGGTGTTATTTTCTCGCCGATGAACACTGCAGCCAAAATCGCCGCAAAAATCGCCTGACTGAGAAGGCTCAGCGAAACACGGGTCGCCCGCATATTTTGCGTCGCATAACTGATCAGCAGCCACGCAATTAACTGACATACGATTCCCTGAACAAAAAGCGAAATCCATGCTTGATTGGAAAAACCAACAAACGCCTCTCCGAAAGCAACATTTATTATGAAGAGAAAAACCGTACTGAAAATCATACTGTAAGTGATAAAAGTGATCACTTCAAGTTTTTCTAGAACCGTTTTACTGACTAAAATATATAAGGCATATAATAATCCCGATAATACGCCGAGGAAAAAAGCGGTGTCTAATTTCAATTCTAAAATCGTATCAATGCCAACGAAAACCATCATTCCCATTAAAGCAATGAATGTTCCCAGCCAGAAACTTTTCCGGGGACGGTAATTCAGAAATACAAATGAAAAAACGCCCACCCAAATCGGTGAAAGATTAGTCAGCAGCGTTGCCTGAGTTGCCGATGAGTGCTGAATCGAGACATTCCAAACCGCTATATCTGAGGCGAAAAGTATTCCGCAAATCGCAATCGGAAATAGTATTTTACGGTTTTTAAAGACAAGTTTTCCTTTATATATAGCTACAGGCAAAAGAATAGCTGTTGCAATTGCCATGCGGTAAAATGCAGAAATCAGTCCTGAAGTAAGATTCATACGGACGATTACAGGAAATATGGATATACACAAAATCCCTATGAATAATGCGATTCTTGCTTTGGTCATCTTTAAAACTTTCTTCCCACTTCCTTACATATTTCTAAATACGCTTCAGGCATTTTCGAAAAACCTCCAGATTCGTAATATTCATCAGCATGCGGAATGTAAATGCTGTAGTTTTTTCCTATCGGAATGAGCGGAATGAAAAATAAGGTGATGTAATTTTTGAACACTTTAATATCAGCATTCACCATAAAACCGTTTTTATTGATTTTTCTGGTTTCCTGACCGACTAATTTTTTGGTACTTCCTGCTATGAAAAAGAACATGGTTTAAATTTTATTTTTAAGGAAATAAAAAATAAGCATCGCCCAGGAGATAATCATCAGTAAGCCACCAATCGGTGTAATCGGCCCTAAAAATTTAAAATTCATTCCTGAAACATCATTAAAAGCCAATAAATAAATACTGAATGAAAAGATAAATGTTCCCGCAATCATCAGGATGGATATCCATTTTTCTGAAGGCGTTTCAAATTTCAAAATATACCCGACAATCAGTAAAAACAGTGCCGAATACATCTGATATCTTACTCCGGTTTCGAAATTGGTGAGTTTTTCTACCGATAAAACTTTCTTTAAGGCATGTGCTCCGAAAGCGCCTAATATTACGGAAAGCAATCCGTAAACCGCACCAACAACTAATGTAAATGTCTTCATATTATAATTCTCCTTTTTGATACATGATAACCAATTTTCCGATCAGCGATAAAACGCTGCCTATGATAAAAAACCAGGAAAACCTTTTTGAACCGGCAAATCCCGGATCTTTCGTCGTTCTCAGAAAAATTCCGAAAACCAACAGCAAAACAGCTAAAACAATTCCGAACATATTATTGCGCTCTTAAATTATTGAATTCGTTAATCACTTCATGATGCGTCACGGTTTTGTCCTTGAAATAAGTTACAAAATGATCTTTTTCTGCTTCTGTGGCGCCCAACTGGTTTAAGATATTCAGCAGGTGCATTTTCATGTGACCTTTCTGGATTCCGGTCGTTACCAAAGAACGCAGCGCCGCAAAATTCTGTGCCAAACCTGAAACCGCAAGAATACTCATCAGTTCCTGCGCTGATGGTTTTCCTAACAGCGCCAGAGAAAATTTAACCAACGGATGCAGATTCGTTAACCCACCTACAACTCCTACAGAAATCGGCAAATCAATCCAGAATCTGAAAATTCCGTCATCAATCGTGCAGTGCGTTAAACTGGTGTATTTTCCGTCTTTCGCTGCGTAAGCATGAGCACAGGCTTCCGTTGCGCGAAAATCGTTTCCGGTTGCGATCACTACAGCATCCACACCGTTCATTACGCCTTTATTATGCGTTGTAGCGCGGAAAGGTTCAATTTCAGCAATCGTTACCGCTCTTTTAAATTTGGTTGCAAATTCTTCGTTGGAGATTCCGCTGTCGTCTTTTAAATCTTCAATTCTGCAGGAAACCTCAGCTCTAACGATACAGTCAGGAGTGAAATTAGATAAAATGTTCATCACAATCTGAAGAGAATCTTTTTCCTCCTGGGTGAAAGTTTCTTCTTTCGCAACTTCTTCTTTCAGCGTTTTCCCAAACTGTTCCAGACAAGAGTTGATAAAGTTAGCTCCCATCGAATCCACTGTATCGAAACTTGCTTTCAGTTGGAAATAATTTTCAAGATCCGCAGTTTTATCGATGAGACGGATGTTTAATATTCCGCCGCCACGGTTTCTCATGTTTTTGGTGATGTCTTCTGTGGCTTCAAACAGTCTTTTCTTCAGTTTAAAATTGAAAAAATGCTGCAGTTTATGAGGTTCCACATCCAGAATAAAATGGGTGTGACCTAATTTTTTAGTATTGATGATGGTCGTTTTGAAACCGCCTTTATCAATCCAGAATTTAGCGGCTTTTGAAGCTGCTGCAACGACCGAACTTTCCTCAACCGCCATAGGCAACGCAAGCAGTTTTCCATCGATTAAAAAATTCGGGGCAATTCCGTAAGGCATATAAAAATTGGAAACCGTGTTCTCTGAAAACTCTTCGTGAAGCTTTTGCAGGGTGGCATCGGAATTCCAGTACTGATGTAAAATCTGCTCGTAACTGCGGTCTTCATTAAGATATTCTTTAATGAGCCAATCAATTTTTCTTTGTTTTGAAAGTTTCGAAAAACCTTCTACAGGACTGTGATTCATTGAAATATGATTAAAGTTCAAATATAAGGATTTTTAGCAGTAAGATGTGGGCGGAGACCGTAACTTTTGTCAGGTAAAAAAAATCACCGAAAATTTTCGGTGATTCAATATCGCATGGATGTTTCTAATAATAATTAATCGAGCTGCGTTCCCAGAAATTCCCATTCCTGCAAAGCTAAATCGAGGTCTGCTTTTTGGGCATTGTATTTTTCTAACACTTCTTCTGACGGATTTTCTTTGGTGAACGTCGCTTCCATTTCTTCAATCTTCAATTCAAGTTCCGCGATTTTCTCTTCAACCTTCTTTAATTTATTCTGAATGCTTTTCTGATCCTTGCTTACAAAAACAGGTTTCACTTCAACAGGTTTTTCAACCACTTTTTCAACAACAGGTTCATTTCTCAGCTCCTGTAATTTCGATTTTTCTGCAGAAACCTCTCTGATGCTTTCTTTCTGACGGAATTCCAGATACTCATTCACATCACCCAAAAACTCCTTCATTTGGCCGTCGCGGAATTCAAATATCTTATCACTCAATCCCTGTAAAAATTCCCGGTCGTGAGAAATAACGATTAAAGTTCCTTCAAATTTCTGAAGCGCCAATTTGATGATTTCTTTGGACTGAATATCGAGGTGATTCGTCGGCTCATCCATAATCAGCGTATTGAAAGGCCTAAGCAAAAGTTTACACAAAGCCAGTCTGTTACGTTCACCTCCGGATAACACTTTCGTTTTTTTCTGAACATCTTCACCCTGGAAAAGGAAACTTCCCAATAAATCACGTACTCTTGGGCGGGTTTCTTCGGTTGCTGCATCTTCAGCTTCTTCCAGAACGGTTTTATTCGGTGTTAAAACCTCTTCCTGATTCTGTGCGAAATATCCGATGTTTACGTTATGACCAAGGTTCCATTCACCTGAATAATCTTTAATTTCTCCGGATAAAATTTTTGCAAGCGTTGTTTTTCCCTGACCGTTTTGTCCTAACAATGCGATTCTGTCGCCGCGTTCCACAAAGAAATCCACTTTATCGAAAACCTGTTTCTTACCGTATGCTTTTCCTAAATTTTTAGCTTCAAAAATCACTTTTCCCGGAATCACGGACTGTACGAAACGGATGTTGAATTTAGAAACATCATCATTATCAATTTCAATACGGTCAATTTTATCGAGTTTTTTAATCAATGACTGTGCGAAAGAAGATTTGGTAGCCGAAGCCCGGAACCGGTTGATGTTATCTTCCATCTGCTTGATTTCGACATCCTGGTTTTTCTTGGCCTGAATTAATTTCTCTTTTCTTTCTTTACTGAGTTCCAGATACTTGGTGTAATTCGCTTTATAATCATCAACTTTTCTGTTGTTGATATCGAAAGTCCGGTTACAAACTGAAGTCATAAACTGTTTATCGTGACTCACCAGCACAATAGCACCGGGATAATCTTTCAAAAACTCTTCTAACCAAATGATGGATTCCATATCGAGGTGATTCGTCGGCTCATCGAGAAGCATTAAATCATTTTTCTGAAGAAGCAGTTTTGCGAGTTCAATCCTCATTCTCCAACCCCCTGAAAATTCGTCGGTGATTTTATGGAAATCATCCGCTTTGAAACCTAAACCTAAGAGTACTTTTTCAACATCACCTTCCAGATTATAGGCGTCGTGATGCATTAAAAGATCATTCAGTTCAGTCATTTTATGAATCAGATTTTCGTAGGAATCACTTTCATAATCAGTTCTGGTTACCAACTGATGGTTCACTTCATCCAGTTCGTTTTTCATCGCATTGATCTGCTCGAAAGCCTGTAAAGTTTCGTCCCATACGGTACGTCCTTTCACAAAATCAAGATCCTGTTTCAGAAATCCGATGGTAATGTTTCCTTCCGGAACGATATTTCCTTCGTAGAAATTAATTTCCCCGGTTAACATTTTGAGCAGCGTAGATTTTCCTGCGCCGTTTTTACCGACCAGACCTATCTTATCATCTTTTTTAATGGTGAAATTTACATTTTGGAAAAGATAATTTCCTGAATGATGAAGACCTAAACCTTGAACTGATAACATATATATTAAGCAATTAGTAATGAGTATTTTCGAGGTGCAAAAGTAAGGAAACTAATTGAATTGTTCTATTTTAAGAAAACAGAGCAGATTCGTGAAAAAAAGTTTTAAAATATTTACCTTTAACCCCTTTAAATCCAACTAAAAATGAAAAATTTAATAATCGCATTAACCACTTTTCTCATGGTTAATTTCCATGCTCAAGATTTAAAAGTGATGACTTTCAACATCAGACTTTCCCTGGAATCTGATAAAGAAAATTCCTGGGACAACAGAAAAACGGATGCTTTGAAGCTGATGGATTATTATCATCCCGATTTTTTCGGTGTTCAGGAAGCGGTTCCCCAACAGATGACGGACATCAAAACAGGTCTGAAAAATTATGATTTTGTTGGAGTTGGACGGGATGACGGCGCGGACAAAGGCGAATATTCTGCAATTTTTTACGACACGGAAAAACTCCAGGTTCTGCAGTCAGGAACTTTCTGGTTAAGCGAGACACCTGAAAAACCTTCAAAAGGCTGGGACGCTGCTTATAACCGAGTTTGCACTTATGCCTTATTTAAAATGAAAAAAGGCGGCAAAAAATTCTGGGCTTTTAATGTTCATTTCGATCATGTAGGAAATGTTGCACGAGAAAATTCTTCAAAACTAATTCTGGAAAAAATCAAGGCCTTTAATCCTAAGAACCTGCCTGTTGTTTTAACGGGAGATTTCAATTTAACGGATGAAACTGCACCGATAAGAATTATTTCAGAAAACTTAAATGACACCTTCTATCATTCTGAAAAACCGCATTATGGGCCGGCGGGAACCTTCACTGCTTTTGACATCAACACTATTCCCAAAGAAAGAATTGATTATATTTTTGTGAAACATTTCGAATGCGAAACCATCAGAACCATCAATGACAGAAGGGAAAACCTTTTATATCCTTCCGATCATTTTCCGGTAATTGCCGAGTTAAAATTCAAATAAAAAATCCACCGGATGACTCCGGTGGATAAACACAAATGATGAAAAAAAATTTATTCTCTTGCTATTGAAGCATTAGAATAGGGCAAAGGAAAGTAATATTTCGGACATAGCAAAATTTATTTTCACCTATTATCTCAGTTTGAAGCATTACTATTGAAAATCAGACAAATAAAGAATCCACTGCTATTTCGCAGTGGATTCCAAAAACACAAATGTTGAAATTAAATTTCAGATTTTAAACATCAAATTCCGTGCAATAATATGTTAACTAAAGTTAAACTTTAAACAAAAGATTTTTACCCCAATTGAAAATAATTTTTACCTCTCCAATTCATAAATCCTAAAAAGAAAATCCACCAAAATATTTGGTGGATTTTCAAAAACACAAATGATGAAAAAAAATTTCTAATATGTAACGGAGTTTTTATCGAATTATTTTTCTGTATTAAAAATTATTCTGTTTTTCTGAAGACCAAACCGCTTTCCTCAAAATAATCCAGGGTAATCCGGTCGCCATCATTTACTTTGCCGGCAAGAATTTCTTTTGATAATTTATTGAGGACTTCCTGCTGCAAAACCCTTTTCAACGGCCGCGCTCCGAAAGCCGGATCGTAACCTTTCGTCATAATATAATCGATCGCATCGTCGGTTGCTGTCATAAAGATTCCGCGTTTTTCCAGCATTTTATTGAATCCGCGTAACTGATAGTGCACAATTTTTCCGATTTCTTTTCTGTTTAAAGGCTGGAAGAGCACCACCTCATCAATCCTGTTCAAAAATTCAGGCCTTAAAGTCTGTTTTAATAAGGAGAAAACATCGTCTTTAGTCTGAGCCAGTGTTTCTTCATCAATATCGTCATTTTCGTCATGATCAGCAAGGTCGAAACGTTCCTGAATCAGTTGTGAACCGAGATTGGAGGTCATAATGACAATTGAATTTTTAAAATTCACCACTCTCCCTTTATTATCCGTCAGTCTTCCGTCATCCAAAACCTGCAGCAAAGTATTAAAAACGTCCGGATGCGCTTTTTCAATTTCATCCAGAAGCACCACAGAATAAGGTCTTCTGCGAACAGCTTCGGTCAACTGCCCTCCTTCATCATAACCCACATAACCCGGAGGAGCACCCACCAAACGGGAAACTGAATGCCTTTCCTGATATTCGCTCATATCAATTCTGGTCATGTTATTTTCGTCATCAAACAGTAATTCCGCGAGTGCTTTCGCCAATTCCGTTTTTCCTACACCGGTTGTACCGAGAAACAGAAAAGATCCGATCGGCTTCTTCTCGTCGTTGAGGCCGGCTCTGTTTCTGCGGATTGCATCAGCCACAGCTTCAATTGCTTCATCCTGTCCCACTACTCTTTTATGAAGTTCGTCTTCCAAATGCAGCAATTTTTCCTTTTCACTCTGTAGAAGTTTGGTCACAGGAATTCCGGTCCATTTCGAAATAACTTCAGAAATATTTTCAGCAGTTACTTCCTCTTTAATCAGTTCATTCTGATTATTCTGCATTTCGAGTTCGAGCTTCTGCAAATCGGCTTCTTTTTCTTTTATTTTTCCGTACTGAATTTCAGCAACTTTGGCATAATCTCCGATTCTTGACGCACGTTCGGCTTCCAGTTTTAATGCTTCAATATCTTTTTTGATCGAGGTTAAATCTTCAGATTTCTGTTTTTCTTTCAGCCATTTTGCATTAATTTCGTTACGCTGTTCCGATACTTTTGAAATATCTTCTTTCAGGTGGTTAATTTTCACCTCATTTCCTTCCCTTGAAATCGCGGCCAGTTCAATTTCCATCTGCATCAGCTTTCTGTCTAAAACATCCAGTTCTTCAGGCTTTGAATTGATTTCCATTCTCAGTTTGGCTGAAGCTTCATCAATCAGATCAATGGCTTTATCCGGTAAAAAACGGTCAGAAATATAACGCTGAGACTGTTCCACTGCGGCAATAATCGCTTCATCTTTGATTCTTACTTTATGGTGTGCTTCGTATTTATCCTTAATTCCACGCAGAATGGAAATCGCTGATTCCGTGTCAGGTTCTTCCACCATCACTTTCTGGAAACGTCTTTCCAGCGCTTTATCTTTTTCAAAATATTTCTGATATTCATTTAAAGTCGTTGCACCTATTGCTCTCAATTCGCCTCTAGCCAAAGCCGGTTTCAGAATATTCGCCGCATCCATCGCACCTTCGCCACCACCAGCGCCAACCAAGGTGTGAATTTCGTCGATGAACAGAATAATTTGTCCTTCAGATTTTATCACTTCATTGATGACTGACTTCAGCCTTTCTTCAAACTCACCTTTGTATTTCGCACCGGCAATTAACGCACCCATATCGAGTGAATACAAGGTCTTATCCATTAAGTTTTCGGGGATATCGCCAGAAATAATCCGGTGTGCAATTCCTTCAGCAATAGCTGTTTTACCAACACCCGGCTCACCGATAAGAATTGGATTGTTTTTGGTTCTTCGCGATAGAATCTGCAAAACCCGTCGGATTTCTTCATCACGTCCGATCACCGGATCGAGTTTTCCTTCCGCAGCGAGTTCGTTGAAATTTTTTGCGTATTTATTTAAACTCTGATACGTTTCTTCGGAACTTGCTGAAGTCGCCTTCGATCCTTTACGGAGTTCATTAATGGCGGTTTCCAAACCTTTTTTGGTTACGCCCATATCTTTCAGCATTTTCGAAACGTCGGAATTCACTTCAAATAAAGAAAGCCAAAGATGTTCAACCGTTACAAATTCGTCACCCATTTTTTTGGCGACATTCGGCGCGTCGAGCAAAACCCTGTTGGCGGCTTGTGAAAGATAAATATTTCCACCTTCTACTTTCGGAAGTTTTTCTATGTTTTCACGGTTTCTGTCTCTTACCAAACTCAGTTCAGCTTCTGATTTCTTCATTAAGAATTCAGAAATATTTTCATCTGCCTGAAAAATTCCTTCAAGCAGATGTTGAGGTTCAATACTTTGGTTGCCGAATTCCATTGCAACCTGCTGTGCTTTCTGGATGGCTTCCTGCGATTTTACGGTATATTGATTTAAGTTCATATTAATAATTTTTAGTTTCAGAAAATATTAAGAACCCATACAAATTTATGAATTCTTAATATCGTTATCAATCATTTTTTAATCAAATTGTTATTCACAAAAAGTGTTCTTTATTAAATCCCAACCGCTTTTTGAGACAAAATTTCCGAATTAAACAGCTGACAACGTGTATTTTAAGCCATAATTTCCGGAAAAAGTGATTTTAAATCTCTTCCGCGGACAAAAATGGGACTTAGCCGCCTATTACGATATACTGATTTAAACTAACACGAGATGGGAAATTCTTTGTTCCTTTTAAAAAATAAGTATATTTGTTAAAATCAGTTTTTAAAAGTTTTTCAGTAAAAATATGCATCATTTTCATCAGTTAAAAACGACCAAAGTAGCGAAGGAAACGAACGATTCCGTACATATCGCTTTTGAAATACCCCAAAATTTAAGACATGAATTTTCTTTTAAACAGGGGCAATATCTCAACGTGAGATTTGTTTTTGGGGATGAAGATCTGCGTCGCTCCTATTCCATTGTAAACGCTCCAACCGAAGGAAATGCTGAACTTGAAATCCTTGTAAAGCATTTGGAAGACGGCAAAGTTTCCAGTTATCTGAATAACAGTTTAAAAGTAGGCGATACCGTTGAAGTGCTTGCGCCTATGGGGCATTTCTTTACCAATTACCACTCATCTAACGAAAAAACCTATGTTGGACTTGCAGCAGGAAGCGGAATTTCTCCGGTTTTATCCAACTTAAAAGAAGCACTTTATCAGGAACCAAAAAGTAAGGCGTACTTGTTCTTCAGCAATAAAAGCCTCAATGATATTATTTTCAAAAAAGAAATCGATGCGCTGGTTGACAAATTCGAGGGAAGATTACAGGTAATCTATCTTCTTTCCCGCGAAAAACATTTTGAAGACGAACTTTTTGAAGGAAGAATTTCGGCAGAAAAATTAGATATTTTATTTAACCGTTTTACTGAAATCCCTGCGCAGGAAGCCACCTATTTTATCTGTGGCCCCTCTGAAATGATTAAAGGCATCGCGGAATTTCTGAAAAAAGACAAAAAAGTGCCGTCGCTGCAGATCATGTATGAATATTATGCAGCTCCGGATGATGACGAAAACTCAGAAATGAGCGACGAATTCAAAGCGATTCCCAATTTGGAAAGTATGGTGACCCTGATTATTGATGATGACGAATATTCTTTCCATCTTAATTCAAAGAAAAAAAGCATTCTGGATCAGGCATTGAATGACAAACTTCCGGTTCCTTTTGCCTGCAAAGGCGGCGTTTGCTGCACGTGTAAAGCACAGGTGATGGAAGGCGAAGTATTTATGGAAAAAAATTTCGCCCTTACCGAAGACGAAGTGGCAAGAGGATTTGTACTCACCTGCCAATGCCACCCGACTACGAATGTGGTGATGCTTAATTATGATGTTTAAACAAACCTTCCGGATTTTCTTTCCTTAGAAGGTTGAAAAATTTAAGATTATGGCACAATGGAAATTTGCAAAAGCGATCAACGAAAATGAAGAGTTCAAGATTGAAGGAATAAATATCTGGAACCATTATTGGCACTGTGTTGACAAAAAAGTGGAAGTAATAGGCCCCGATCGGGGAAACACCTATTACTTCAAAGAATATCAGATTGACGGGAACGGCAAAACAATCAATTTTGTCGCAGGTGAATTTGCTGATTATCAAGTAGGCATTTACCTAAAAGACGATTTAAGTGATACAAAACTCTGATTTAAAGACTTAATGAAATCAGAATAATTTAAAATTACGCGTTTGCGTTACGATATGGAACATTTAGAAAAATTTTTAGAATACGTTCAGGCGGAAAATAAGGTAGAACCGAAAGATGTAATGCCCGATGATTACAGAAAATTATTGGTTCGGCAGATTTCCCAGCACGCCCATTCCGAAATCGTGGGGATGCTTCCAGAAGCCAACTGGATTACCAGAGCTCCGTCGCTTCGCAGAAAAATGGCGCTTTTAGCCAAAATTCAGGATGAAGCCGGACATGGTTTGTATTTATATGCTGCAACTGAAACTTTAAATAACGGCGAAATCGCTGCTGACAGAGATTCTACTTACAATGATATGCTTTCAGGAAAGGCAAAATATTCCAGTATTTTCAATTATCCGGCGCTTTCTTGGGCCGACATTGGCGCGATTGGCTGGCTGGTTGACGGCGCTGCAATTATGAATCAGGTAATGCTGATGGGAAATTCTTACGGTCCCTATTCCCGAGCGATGGTGAGGATTTGCAAGGAAGAATCTTTCCACCAAAGACAGGGTTACGAAATTCTGATGACGCTTTGCCGCGGTACCAAAGAGCAGAAAGATTTGGCGCAGGAAGCACTGAACCGTTTCTGGTGGCCGGCTTTGATGATGTTCGGACCCAATGATGAAGCTTCACCCAATTCCCAGAAATCAATGAACTACCGTGTTAAAAGAGAAAGCAATGATTCTTTAAGACAAAGGTTTGTGGATGTCACTGTTGGACAGGCTGAATTTTTAGGACTGAAAATACCTGACGACAATTTAAAATGGAATGAAGAAACCAAACATTATGATTTCGGCGAGTTACCATGGGATGAATTCATGGAAGTTTTGAAAGGCAACGGACCGTGCAATAAAAAACGCTTGGAAACCAAAAGACAGGCACAACGTGAACATTCCTGGGTTAAAGATGCGGCAATGGCTTTTGCGGAGAATGAAAGTTCTATAAAAAGCGCTTCCAATTAATGATCTGGCAAGGGCGTTTTGACGGCGAAGACCCACTTTACCACCGAATTTTTCAGAGAATTTCTTTGGAAACCGATTACGATACGATTTCACCGAACGATTTCGTTTTACACGGCTTCGCAGTAGATGAAGGCGTGAGAAGAAACAAAGGAAGAACCGGGGCAAAAGACGCACCGGATATCATCAGGAAAAACACCGCTAATTTTCCGGTGGTCAACCCGGAATTTGTTTTAAAAGATTTCGGAAATATCTCCTGTGATGATGGCGATTTAGAAAAATCACAGAATATGCTTGCACAAAGAATCTCAGAAGTTTTAAAAAGGAAAGGGAAATCTATCGTTTTTGGTGGTGGCCACGAAGTGATGTTTGCCCATTATTCCGGAATCAAAAAAGCATTTCCTGATCAAAAAATAGGAATCATCAATATTGACGCTCATTTTGACAACAGAGAACCTGAAGAATCCGTCGGTGCAAGTTCCGGGACCGGTTTTTGGCAAATCGCTCAGGAAGGAAACATTCATTCACTTCATTTGGGAATTCAGAAAAATTCAAATACTTTAAAACTGTTTGATGTTGCCCATCAATACGGCATGAAATATATGCTGGCCGACGAACTTTTCTTTGAAAACCTTCCTGCCGTTTATCAAAAAATTGATGAGTTCATCGAAGATGCAGATATTATCTATCTCACCATCTGCATGGATGTTTTTAATGCTTCCATTGCACCCGGGGTTTCAGCAGCAGCTTACAACGGAATTTTCGCTGATTCACCTTTTCTGCACTACTTCCGCCATATTTTAAAATCAGAAAAATTAATAGCGATGGATATTGCTGAAGTGAATCCAACTTTTGATATTGCTGAAAAAACTGCAAGATTAGCCGCAAGCCTGGCAAATGAATGGTTCATTATTTGATTCCAATCTACGGATTAATATTTGCCATACACTTATTAAGTAAAACACAATCATTCCGTGTATCAACTAAATCTCAGAATCATCTAATAGTGAATACTATTGCGATAATTTGGGATGTTCCGAAGTTCAAAAACACGCAAACCGGGAATCAAATTAAAACTTAATTATTATTAAAAAAATTTCAATTCATAAAGAATTTTATATCTTTGCACCAATTAACAACTAATTAAAATAAATTACTATGTCAGACATTGCATCAAGAGTAAAAGCTATTATCGCTGATAAACTCGACGTTGAGGAAACAGAAGTAACTCCAGAAGCAAGCTTCACAAACGATCTTGGAGCAGATTCTTTGGATACTGTAGAATTAATCATGGAATTTGAAAAAGAATTCAACATTCAGATCCCAGATGATCAAGCAGAAAAAATTACAACTGTAGGTCACGCTATTACTTATATCGAAGAAGTAGTAAACAAATAATATTCTATTAACAAAGAATCAAAGAAAAATTTATGGAATTAAAAAGAGTAGTTGTTACCGGTTTCGGCGCTATTACGCCTATTGGAAATAATGCCAAAGATTACTGGGAAAACCTTGTAAAAGGTGAGAGCGGTGCCGCTCCTATTACTCTTTTTGATGCCTCAAATTTTAAAACCAAATTCGCCTGCGAGGTAAAAAACTTCGATCCATTAGATCATTTCGATAAGAAAGAATCTAAAAAAATGGATAGAAACACTCAGTTAGGGATCGTTGCAGCCAGAGAAGCCGTGGAACATTCCGGTATTCTGACCGCTGATATCGATAAAAACAGAGTTGGGGTAATTTGGGGTTCCGGAATTGGCGGTTTGGAAACTTTCGAAAAAGAAGTTCTGGGCTGGGCAAATACGGAGATCCCCCGTTTTAATCCGTTCTTTATTCCGAAAATGATTGCCGACATTACCGGAGGTCAGATTTCTATCGAATACGGATTCCACGGACCAAATTACACTACAGTTTCTGCCTGTGCTTCATCTGCCAATGCGCTTATTGATGCAAAAATGCTGATCCAGTTAGGAAAAGCAGATATCATCGTGGCCGGAGGTTCCGAAGCAGCAGTTACAGCAAGTGGCGTTGGCGGTTTTAATGCAATGATGGCTCTTTCCACCAGAAACGATGATCCTAAAACCGCTTCGAGACCTTTTGACAAGGACAGAGACGGATTTGTTCTCGGTGAAGGCGCAGGATCTATTATTCTTGAAGAATATGAGCATGCAGTGAAACGTGGTGCTACCATTTATGCCGAATTAAAAGGCGGTGGAATGAGTGCAGATGCGTATCACATGACCGCACCGCATCCTGAAGGATTAGGCGCATATCTCGTGATGAAAAACTGTCTTGAAGACGCGGGTGTAACGGCCGACGAAGTAGATCATATCAATATGCACGGTACTTCTACTCCATTGGGCGACATTGCGGAATCTAATGCAATTTCCAAGTTACTGGGAGATCATGCTTTCGATATTCAGATCAACTCTACCAAATCAATGACCGGTCACCTTTTAGGTGCAGCTGGAGTTATTGAGGCTATTGCAGCATTGCACACGATCATTCACAATATCGTTCCACCTACCATCAATCATTTTACGGATGATGAAAAAATTGACAGCCGACTGAATTTTACTTTCCATCATGCGGTGGAAAAAGAAGTGAAAATCGCTATGAGTAATACTTTTGGCTTCGGTGGACACAATGCCTGTGTACTTTTCCAAAAAATCTAAGCAAAAAATCTATGGAGTTAAAGAAATATTTTCCTAAATTCCTAGTCAACAGAAAAAAACACCTCTCGGAGAAAGATTATTTTTTAAGCAACGAAATTACCAAAATTACCGGTTGCAACATACAGAATATCAATCTTTACCGGGAAGCATTTTCTTTAAAAACATCCTCTAAAAAACAGGTTAAAAATTACGAAAGACTTGAGTTTTTAGGTGACTCTGTTTTGGGGGCTATTATTTCGTGTCACCTTTTTTCAACGTATCCTCATGCGAATGAAGGTTACCTCACGCAGATGAAATCTAAAATCGTCAACCGTAAAAACCTTAATAAGTTGGGTGACGAACTTGCATTAACGAAATTTCTGCAGAATGACTCGCCTACCACCTTAAGCGAAAACATCGCAGGAAACCTCTTCGAAGCATTAATAGGAGCACTGTACCTTGATGTTGATTACGAAACCTGCAAGAAAGTGGTTTTGGAACGCCTTTTAACGCCATCAGAAATCAATAAACTCGAAAATAAGATTGTGAGTTATAAAGGTTTACTGCTGGAGTGGAGCCAGAAAAAGAAAGTGGCCATCAGGTATGAAACCCATGAAGAGATTCAGCCCAATAAAAACCTCGTATTTAGGAGTCATGTTTGGCTGGATGACGAAAAAATTTCCAATGCTGCGGAAACGTCGAAGAAAAAAGCTGAAGAAAAGGCAGCACAAAGAGCTTTTTATATCTTAAATAAAAAACAAAGCATCATTGAAAACTCAAAAGATACTGCTGGATATTGAAGAACAGGATGAAGAAATTACTTTAGGTCTGGTTCGTCTTGCGAAAGAAGTAGCCGATCACGAACTTTTTTTTCACATCAATTCCATCAACTCTTTTAATTTTTCGAGGATTTCAGATTTTACTTTTGAAGGAAACCATTTCGATTATTTTTTTCCGAGATTTGAAGCTTTCCACACGGATTCCAAAATCTGCATTCACTTTATTGCCAACAAATCTTCCCACAACATTCAGAAAAAAATTTCAACTGAACTGTTTTCGGGTGAGCATGAAACCAAATTTCTGCTCGAACATTTCCAGGACGTAGATTATATCATCAAAACATCGGAGCCATTTGACGATTTTTCCGTAATTTTGCTCCCGGAAAATATTGTGTTCAAAACACAGAATTTTTCCCTTAGCCCCCATGAGGAGCTTTATCAAATAATTCAATATTATGAATAAATATTTAAAAAAGACAAAAATTATTGCCACGCTGGGTCCGGCATCATCTGATAAAGAAACAATGCTGCAGCTGATCCAGGCAGGAGTAGATGTTTTCAGAATAAATTTTTCGCACGCTGATTACGATTTAGTTAAAAGAAATGTAGCGACGATCCGTGAACTTAATCAGGAATACGGTTTCTCAACAGGTATTTTGGGTGACCTACAAGGTCCTAAACTTCGCGTAGGTGTTGTAAAAGAAGGCTCTTACCTTAACCCTGGTGATATTTTAACATTCACCAACGAAAAAATTGAAGGAGATTCCACCCGCGTTTACATGACCTATCAGCAGTTTCCTCAGGATGTAAAAGCTGGGGAAAGAATTCTGATTGATGACGGAAAACTCGTTCTCGAAGTTATAGAAACCAACAATATAGATATCGTAAAGGCCAAAACAATTCAAGGGGGACCATTGAGTTCTAAGAAAGGTGTTAACCTTCCGAATACCAATGTATCGCTGCCTGCGCTTACTGAAAAAGATATTGAAGATGCTAATTTCATGCTCGATTTGGATCTGGACTGGATCGCACTGTCCTTCGTTCGTCATGCACAGGATATTATTGATCTGAAAGAGATTATTAAAAATCATCCAAATAAAACGAAAACTCCGATCATCGCTAAAATTGAAAAACCTGAAGGTGTAAAAAACATCGAACAGATTTTAATGGAATGCGACGGATTAATGGTTGCCAGAGGAGATCTTGGAGTGGAAGTTCCGATGGAAGAAGTTCCGGCCATCCAGAAAAACCTGGTAGAAATTGCAAGAAAATATTCTAAACCGGTAATTATTGCTACCCAGATGATGGAGACAATGATCAACAGTCTGACGCCGACAAGAGCAGAGGTAAATGACGTTGCCAACTCGGTACTGGACGGTGCTGATGCGGTAATGCTTTCCGGAGAAACTTCTGTAGGAAAATATCCGGTGGATGTGGTGAAAAACATGTCGAAAATTGTAAAAAATATCGAGCAGACCCATTTCTATCAGAATAAAAACTCCCCTATTGAACACGAATTTAACTGTGTAGATGAGCGTTTCATTACGAACAGAGTTTGTCTTGCCGCGGTAAGAATTGCAAAGTCTGCGAATGTAGAAGCGATCATTACGCTTACTTATTCCGGTTATACAGCTTTCCAGATTTCGGCGCACAGACCCAATTCAAACATCATCGTTTTCTCGTCGAACAAAAGAGTTCTCACGATGCTGAATTTACTTTGGGGCGTTCGTGCATTTCATTACGACATGCAGAAATCTACTGACGAGACCATTATTCAGGTGAATATGATGGCTCATACGAAGGGTTATGTTGAACAGGGCGATTTCGTGATCAACCTCAACGCAACACCTGCCTATGAAGGCGGTAAAACCAATACTTTGAGATTAACGACGATTTAATCTGTTATTATAAAATATAAAAAGCCCGCCGATATGGCGGGCTTTTCTATGTTTGGATGGTGACACATGGTGGATGACGTTCTTCACCTCAAATTTGAGGATAACGACCTCATTTTTGGGGTTCTCACCCTCATTTTTGAGACTACCGACGTCAAATTTGGGGTCCCGGACCGCAAATTTGGGGTTTCGAACACCAACGTTTAGGTTCGGAACCACATTGTTTAGGTTGACGACGTCAGTATTTAGGTCTTGAAGGCAAAATTTTAGGTTCTGGAGGTAAAACTTTAGGTTTCTAACTTAAAATTTTAGATTCCTCAAGTAAACATTTAGCTATGGACGTAAAGTTTTACCTCTATGCAAGCCACGCGAAAGGATTGACTTCGTCGAATTTGCATTTCGTACGGCAGCGGCGGATGCACATGTTTTAAAACGCATGGTTTGTTAAATTAGCGGGCGGATTGCAACACACAACTTAAATAAAACCCACAAAAAAATCCGCTCAGAAAATTCTGAACGGATTTTATTTATATTGGAATGCTTAGCAAAGACATTATTACATCATTCCCGGCATACCGCCGCCCATTGGCATGGCTTGTTCTGCGCTTTTCACTTCGGTGATCACACATTCAGTGGTTAACAACATTCCTGAAACGGATGCTGCATTTTCTAAAGCTACACGAACTACTTTCGTAGGATCGATAATTCCTGCTTCGTACATATTTACGTATTCGTCAGTTTTCGCGTTGAAACCGAAATCTCCATTACCTTCTGCAACTTTCGCTACAATTACGGAACCTTCACCACCTGCGTTGGCAACGATTTGTCTTAACGGCTCTTCGATCGCTCTTTTCACGATTTTAATTCCTGTAGATTCGTCCTGGTTTGCTCCTTCGAAATCTAAAGCACTGATTGCTCTTACCAAAGCAACACCACCTCCGGGAACAATTCCTTCTTCCACAGCAGCTCTTGTTGCGTGCAATGCATCATCAACACGGTCTTTTTTCTCTTTCATTTCTACTTCGGATGCTGCTCCTACGTAAAGTACGGCAACTCCACCTGCCAATTTAGCAAGTCTTTCCTGTAGTTTTTCTTTGTCGTAATCGGAAGTTGAAGATTCCATTTGCGCTTTGATTTGAGAAACTCTTCCTTTGATCTGCGCTTCGTCTCCTGCTCCGTTTACGATGGTTGTATTGTCTTTATCGATAACAATTTTTTCAGCAGTTCCCAACATTTCCAAAGTAGCGTTTTCCATAGTGAAGCCTCTTTCTTCAGAAATAACCTGTCCGCCTGTTAAGATTGCGATATCTTCCAGCATTGCTTTTCTTCTGTCCCCAAAACCTGGAGCTTTTACTGCTGCAATTTTCAATGACCCTCTTAATTTATTTACTACCAAAGTTGCCAAAGCTTCACCTTCAACTTCTTCACAGATGATTAATAAAGATTTTCCTGCCTGTGCAACCGGCTCAAGAACCGGTAACAATTCTTTCATTGAAGAGATTTTTTTCTCTACCAAAAGGATATATGGATTCTCTAATTCAGCAACCATTTTTTCAGGGTTGGTCACGAAATATGGAGACTGGTAACCTCTGTCGAACTGCATTCCTTCAACAACATCTACGGTTGTATCAGTTCCTTTAGCTTCTTCAACAGTGATCACTCCTTCTTTACCTACTTTCCCGAATGCTTCAGCGATCAAAGTACCGATGGTATCATCATTGTTTGCAGAGATAGATGCAACCTGCTTAATTTTTTCAGATGAATCGCCAACTGCCTGAGACTGAGTTTTAAGGTTTTCAACAACAGCGATAACCGCTTTATCGATTCCTCTTTTCAGATCCATTGGGTTTGCTCCTGCAGCAACGTTTTTCAAACCTTCGCGAACGATAGCCTGTGCAAGAACTGTTGCAGTGGTAGTACCGTCTCCTGCGATATCATTGGTTTTAGAAGCAACTTCTTTCACCATCTGAGCGCCCATGTTTTCTACACGGTCTTCCAGTTCAATTTCTTTTGCAACGGAAACTCCGTCCTTGGTAACGTGTGGTGCACCGAAAGATTTTTCGATGACAACGTTTCTACCTTTTGGACCTAAAGTTACTTTAACTGCATTAGCCAATGCATCAACACCTCTTTTAAGAGCGTCTCTTGATTCAATATCGAATTTTATTTCTTTTGCCATAATATTTTTGCTTTCTGCTGTCGGCATTTTGCTTTCAGCTGTTTTAATAAGTATTTTAATTAAAAAATTCAACAATCAGAATACAGATTGCTGAACGCAGATTGTTTTCTATCCGATAATTCCGAACAGGTCGTTTTCTTTTACGATAAGATAATCTTTACCGTCTAATTTCAACTCGGTTCCCGCATATTTACCATAAAGAACTTTGTCACCAACTTTTACCGTCATTGGCTCGTCTGTTTTTCCGTTTCCGACAGCGACTACTGTTCCTTCCTGTGGCTTTTCTTTTGCGGTGTCCGGAATGATGATTCCTGATGCAGTGGTAGTTTCTGCAGCGTTTGGTTCAATAAGAACTCTGTCTGCTAATGGTTTGAAATTTACTGACATATTTTTTTGGTTTAAATTTATTAATGTATACCCTAATTTCTCCAAAACGGTGCCAACAAAAGTAATCTGAAAATCTGTCATTCTCTGTTAAAGGAATGTGAAATTTTGGCAGAAAAAAAGCCACTCAGATATCCTGAATGACTTTTTTATATTTTTGCTTTTCTTAAGGCATTTTAAAGCCTCTTGTAGTAATTCTGCCGTATTCGTCGACATATTTTACCTGTACATTTCCGCTGTAGCCCTGAAGAATTTTTTCAACATCCTTCTGAGAATTTACCGGTTTGCCATTCACTTCGATCACGATATAATTATCTACCACTCCGATTTTGGCCATTTCGCTGCCGTCCGCAACATTCTTAGCAATTACTCCGCTTGTTAATCCGTAATCTGTTTTGAAACGTTCGCTAAGCGGTTCAAATTCAGCCCCGATTTTTTCGGTTACTGTAAGGTCTGCTTTGCTTCGGAAAGAAGTTCCACCTTTCTGATCTTTAAGGGTAACGTTTACGGTATTTGATTTTCCGTTTCTCAGATATGTTACCGCAACTTTATCGCCAGGTCTCTTACTTCCCACCGCAAAGGAAAGATCATAATAACTTGATACGACAGTGTTGTCAACTTTAGTTACAATATCGCCGGTTTTTAATCCTGCGTCTTCTGCCCCGCCTTTTTCAGCAACCTCAATCAAATAAACTCCGTCCCCGGATTTTATATTGGTTTTCTTCTGCTGGTTATAAGCGGCAACCTGTCTCTGGTCAGACAAATCTAAAGGCACAACACCTAAAAATCCTCTCTGTACCAAACCGAATTTCTTAATGTCTTCCACCACTTTTCTTGCCAGATTGGAAGGAACCGCAAATCCGTATCCTTCATAATAACCGGTTTTAGAAGAGATCGCAGAATTAATCCCAATAAGTTCTCCGTTAGGATTTACCAGTGCACCACCGGAATTTCCCGGATTAATTGCCGCATCCGTCTGGATGAAATTTTCAATCGGTGTTCTGGATTGCTGACTTAAAAGATCGATACTTCTACCTTTAGCGGAAACAATACCTGCAGTAACAGTAGAGTTTAAGCCCATCGGGTTTCCAACGGCCAATACCCACTGTCCAACTTCCACATTATCTGAATTGGCAAAATTCAGGTAAGGCAAACCTTTTTCCTCAATTTTCAAAAGAGCGATATCCGTAGTTGGATCTGTTCCTACAAGATTTGCGATATAAGATTTCTTGTTGGAAAGAACGACTTCAAGTTTAGTCGCTCCGGCAATTACGTGGTTATTTGAAATAATGTAACCGTCCGGAGAAATAATAACCCCTGAACCCATCCCCGAAGGCATATCTTTTGGCGGCTGCTGTTGCTGTTGTTTTGGCTGTCCGCCGAAAGGGTTTCCGAAAAACAGATCGAACATGTCCTGCTCGCTTCTGTTAGAAGTTCTGTTAGAATAATTTTTAATACTTACTACCGCGGGCACCGTCATTTTTGCGGCTTTCACAAAATCGTCACCGACACCGGCCATATTGAATGATGCATACTTTGCATCGGTATTTTTGGGCGCGAAATAAGAAAACTCCGAGTCTCTATTTCCTCCATCAAAATAATTAATTGCTCCGAAAGTCGTTGCTCCGGAAATTACACCTACAAGCGCATAGGGAATTAGTTTTTTTAAGCTGTTCTTCATTTCCATAAATTATTAAAAAAATTTATTGTACATATTGCATCAAATTTAATCCAAATGAGTATTAATTAAAAATGCTTTGTTTCAATTTTAACTAAAAATTAACAACAATTATAACATTTTAATGATATCCTTCTATTTGATTGAAATTTTGCGGCAAAGTTAAAGAAGAACATTCATAAATGCCGACAGAAAACTTTGAATTTAATTTAACCAATCTTTTTCACAGAAGTGCTTTATCTTCTAATATTATTAAAAATTTCTTCACCTCAATTGCTTTGTTTAAATTTGTTTCAATCACTAATTTATGAATCTCAATATTACCAACGAAACTTCAAAACTTAAATCTGTCGTACTCGGAATGCCCAATTCAATGGGGCCGGCGCATTCTCTCGAAGACAGCTACGATGCAAAGTCATACCATTCAATTCAAAACGGAATATATCCTCAGGAAAAAGACATCATTGATGAGATGACGGAGTTTGAAAAAGTGCTCAGAAAACACGACGTTGAAGTTTACCGGCCGCATCTTATTGAGAATTATAACCAGGTTTTCGCACGCGATGTCGCTTTTGTTATTGAGGATAAAATGATTATTTCAAATATCATTCAGGACCGTTATGACGAGCAGGATGCCTACCGTAAAATTTTCGCAAGGGTAGGCTGGAAAAAAATAATCAATCTTCCGGATACTGCCCACATCGAAGGAGGTGACGTTATCGTATGGAATGATTTCCTCTTCATCGGCACCTGTTTTTCTGAAGATTACCGCAATTTTAAAACAGCAAGAACCAACGAATACGCAATCGAAATTTTAAAAGAATATTTCCCGAAAAAGCGGATTATCGATCTTGAACTTAAAAAAAACGATACCGATCCATTCAAAGGAATACTGCATCTTGATTGTACTTTCAACCCGGTGGGAAAAGACAAATGCATTATTTACAAAGACGGTTTTGTGGACGAAAGCGATTACCGTCTTCTGATTGATATTTTTGGGGAAGAAAACTGCTTTCATGTGACACAGCAGGAAATGTTCGAAATGAATCCCAATATTTTTTCGATCTCAAACGACATCGTTGTTTCGGATTCGTCTTTCACCAGAATGAACAATCACCTCAGAAATGAGTGGGGAATGACGGTTGAAGAAATTCCGTACCGCGAGATTTCGAAAATGGGCGGACTTTTGAGATGTTCCACCTTGCCTTTGGTAAGAGAATAATTCAACAATATTAAAAAAAATGGCTGTCAAAGCGACAGCCATTTTTTAATGAAATTTAATTTAAAGTGAAAGTCACTTTCGTTTTAATAGCATCGGAAGAATTCCCGATTAACGCTTCAAATTCGCCGGGTTCTGCAACCCAATCGTGTTTTTCGGCATCAAAATAACTTAAGGCAGTTTTGTCTATTGTGAAAGTTACTTCTTTCTGTTCACCAGGATTCAAAAATACTTTTTCGAAACCTTTCAATTCTTTCGCTGGTCTTTCTACAGAAGATTTCACGTCTCTGATATAAAGTTGCGCAACTTCTGCTCCGGCCTTTTTACCTGTATTTTTAACAGAAACTGTGAAAGTGATTTTATCGTTTTGTCCCATTGACGTTTTCTCGGCTTTTGCCTTACTAAATTTGAAAGTGGTATAACTTAAACCATGACCGAAACTGAACTGAGGTCTGATGTTTTTGGTATCATGCCAACGGTAACCTACAAAAACCCCTTCGTTGTATCGGATGTTAATGATATTCTTCTGGTCTTTTCCTTTTCCGGCAGCTAATTCTTCTTTATTTCCCGGATATTCACCCAATTGGTGAGCAGAATTATCTTCTAATTTTACCGGGAAAGTGAATGGCAGTTTCCCTGAAGGATTTGCGTCGCCGGCTAAAATGGAAGCCAATGAATTTCCGGCTTCAGAACCTAAATACCAACCCTGCAAAATTGCGGGAACTTCTTTCACCCAAGGCATTGAAACCGCGTTTCCAGAGATCAGCACAACCGCCAAATTTTTATTGGCTTTTGCCAGCGCAGAAATTACTTTGTCCTGATTATAAGGTAAGTCCATGTTTTTTCTGTCATTTCCTTCACTGTCCTGAAAATCACTTTTATTCAATCCTCCAACAAAAATTACAAAGTCAGATTTTTTTGCTAAAGTAACAGCTTCATTAATCAGTTCTGCTTCAGAACGGGAATCTTTCAAATCCTGACCGGTTTTCACACCGTTATAATCTCCGGTTACATCACCAACATATCCTCTCGCAAACTGTACATTAATTTTTTCTCCGAATCTTGCTTTAATACCTTCTAATGGAAGCGTTTCGTGTTTTACTTTCAGAGACGACGATCCTCCTCCAACGGTCATCATTTTAATTGCATTTTCACCAATTACCGCAATGGTTTTTGTTTTATTAATATCGATCGGCAAAGTGTTTCTTTGATTTTGAAGCAACACAATTCCTTCTTCACCAACCTGTTTTGCAACCGCTTTATGTTCTGCCGAAGCGATGTTTCCAAAAGGTTTATTTCGGTTCATTGTGGTATTAAAAGCCAGACGGAGAATTCTTCTCACTTTATCATCTAATTCCTTAGTTCCAACTTTGCCGGATTTAATTAATTTTAAATAAGGGTAAGCTAAATAATAATTATCATAAGCGTTGCTGGTTCCTTCGGAAAGTCCGTTGGTCCATGACCCGAACTCCATGTCCAACCCGTTAAAGATAGCCTGTTCCGTACTGTTCACTGCTCCCCAATCTGAAACGACAACTCCTTTATAGCCCCATTCTCCTTTCAGGATATCATTCAATAAATATTGGTTCTGACTGGCGAACTGATTTTTGTAAAGGTCATAAGCTCCCATGATCGTCCAGGAATCGCCTTCGGTAACAGCCGCTTTAAAAGCGGGCAGATAAATTTCATACAGTGCACGGTCATCCACAATCACATTGCTCGTGTGACGGAACATTTCCTGGTTATTTAACGCAAAATGTTTTACGCTTGTAGCTACACCATTCGACTGCACTCCCTTAATATAAGGAACAACCATTTTAGAAGCCAGAAACGGATCTTCTCCCATATATTCAAAATTTCTTCCATTTAAAGGAGTCCGGTAAATATTAACTCCCGGGCCTAAAAGAATATCTTTTTTTCGGTAACGGGCCTCTTCGCCCAATGCTTTTCCGTAGTTCCAGGACATTTTTTTATTCCAGGTTGCAGCTAAAGCTGTTAAAGCCGGATAAGCGACAATGGAATCATTCGTCCAACCTGCCTGATCCCATTCGTCCCAAAGCACTTCCGGACGAACGCCGTGCGGACCATCTGTAGTCCAGATTTCAGGAATTCCCAATCTCGGAACACCCGGAGAACTGAATTTAGACTGTGCATGAAGCATCGACACTTTTTCTTCCAAAGTCATTTTAGATAAAGCATCTTCAATTCTCTGTTCTACAGGTTTAGATTCATCTAAATATACCGGAGTATTAGTGTTCTGCGCATTTCCATGGAAATATGTTACACTAAGGACCATCACTAAGATAATTTTTTTCAACATAAAATCTTTATTTAAGCAATGATAAATATAATAAAAAATAATTTTATGTCTCAAATTGAGATAATAAAAATTAACCGTTATATCTATTATTGTATAAAAACCTAACAATCAGCAAAATAAAATATAAATTAAAATATTTAAACTGAATTTAAACTTCAAGAAATAGAAAAAGTGTTTTCACTTTTTTGCACAATTTCTAACTCTGGACTTTAAAAATTACTCTTTAAAAAAAAGATGGGTTCATTTAAGATGGAAACAGACATATAACACCAGATATTTATCAGAACAATTTCTTTAATCCACGGAATTAATTATTTTTGTTACAATTAAAGAAAAATGCAGACAACAGACACCGTTTTAATGATTGAGCCGATCGCTTTCGGATACAATGCCCAAACCGCCGAGAATAATTATTTTCAAATAGAACAGAAAGATACCGACATTCAGGAAAAAGCACTGGAAGAATTCAACAGTTTTGTAGAAAAGCTGCGCCACAAGGGAATTAATGTAATTACCGTTAAAGATACTTTGGTTCCACATTCTCCAGATTCAATTTTCCCTAACAACTGGGTGAGTTTTCATAAGGACGGAAAAGTAGTTCTATATCCCATGTTTGCTCCCAACAGAAGAGTTGAACGCCGCCAGGACATCCTGGAAACTCTTAAAAATAAAGGTTTTGAAATATCTGAAACTGATGATCTTTCCCACTTCGAAGACGAAAACAAATTTCTGGAAGGAACGGGAAGCATGATTTTCGATCACGATAACAAAATTGCTTACGGCTCAGTATCGCTGCGTCTGGACGAAGAACTTTTCAGAAAGTTCTGTACAAAATATGGTTTTATGCCCGTCGTTTTTCATTCTTACCAAAATGCGGGCGGCCAAAGGTTGCCAATTTATCACACGAACGTAATGATGTGCGTTGCTGACCAGTTTGTGGTAATTTGTCTGGACTGTATTGATGATGAACTGGAGCGGGAAAAAGTTCAGGAGGTAATAAAATCAAGCGGAAAAGAAATCATAGAAATTTCCGAAGGCCAACTGCAGCAGTTTGCAGGAAATATGCTTCAGGTACAGAATACTGAAGGAAAAAAGTTTTTGGTGATGAGTGAAACAGCGTATAAATCATTAAATCCGGAACAAATCCAGAGAATTGAAAATTACTGTGAAATCATTTATACGGATCTGAATACGATTGAAGTGAATGGTGGAGGCAGCGCAAGATGCATGTTGGCGGAAGTGTTTTTGCCAAAAAGTAATTAGCGCGGAAATCAAAAAAAAATCAAAAATCGACACTATCCCGAAAAGTGTGTAAGTTAAAAAGTTGAGGCTTGGATTTTATAATCTGAGCCTTTCTTCAAAAATAAGCATAAATTGGTTCAGAACAATCCCCCAGTTTTGAATGGGCATCGTCCATTTCTTAGTTGCTTCT
>JAHIQD010000028.1 GCA_018902795.1 Bacteroidota bacterium
AAAATGCCCTGTCTGCGGCCAAGGCGAAATCGTGCAAAAAAGAAGCAAGCGCGGAATTTTCTACGCCTGCGACCAATACCCGGACTGCAAAACCGCTTTTTGGGGCAAGCCGACCGGCGAAAAATGCCCTGACTGCGAAGCTCTGCTGGTTGAGGGCAAAGAAGGAGAAATAAAATGCTCGGCAAAAGGATGCGGGTATGCGAAATAAAAAAACACGAAAACACTCGGCTTCGCCTCAAAACACGAAAACACTAAAAAAATAAATAGTGTTTTTTGTGTTTAGGCCGTTAGACCGTGTGTTTTCGTGTTTTCGTGTTTTCGTGTTTTCGTGTTTTCGTGTTTTCGTGTTTTCGTGTTTTCGTGTTTTCGTGTTTGTATTATTCTATTAGTTCAAATTAATACAGCTCCTTATACAAATTAAAATTTTCCCGCAAAAATTCCGGCATAATAAAAAAAATAATTTTACGCATTTAACTATTTTTTCTAACTTCTCACTTCTTACTTCTAACTTCTCACTTCTAACTTCTAACTTCTAACTTCTCACTTCTTACTTCTAACTTCTCACTTCTAACTTCTAACTTCTAACTTCTAACTTCTCACTTCTCACTTCTAACTTCTCACTTCTCACTTCTAACTTCTCACTTCTAACTTCTAACTTCTAACTTCTAACTTCTTACTTCTAACTTCTCACTTCTCACTTCTTACTTCTTCCTTCTTACTTTCTTCTCTCCCTTGCCTGAATACTCCTTGGCCATGTCAACCAGTTTCTTGACCCCTTCGCCAATCAACAGCAAATACGAAGCGCTGTGCTCTATTTTTTCTTTCAGCGCCTTGATTACTTCGTCAACTTTATGCAGGCGCTCTCTGGTGTCTTTTATGATCTTGAACCCTTGCCGCAAAATCATTGCCAGATAAAAAATCGCCCAGCAGGCGAAAGCCGTAAAACCAAGAATAGAGATGGCAATAATAATGTTCAATAAATCTTTGCTTGTTTCTATGTAAAACATAAATTATTTAGTTATTAAATTAACGAGTTAAAGAGTTAACGAGTTATAAAAATTAGTCAACTCGTTAACTCGCTAACTCGTTAACTAAATAATTAAAAAATACTAAAAGTCCCTAATCTTCGCGTCAAATTTCTCTTCCAACCTCTGAATTAACTGTTTTTGCAAAACATCAATTTCTTCCGCGGTTAATGTTCTGCCGGCTTGATAAATAATATGAAACGCCAAGCTTTTTTTGCCAAATCCCAGCTTGCTTCCCTGATAAACATCAAACAATTCAGCGCTCCTTATTAATTCACTGAAATTAATTATCTCATTCCTGATGTTATTATACAATATTTTCTCGCTAACCACAAAAGCCAAATCCCTGATCAGCGGCGGATATTTTTCATACTCCTGATATTTCTTAACGGCTTGCTTGCCGGCTAATTTATATATTTCGCTCAAAGTTATCTCAACTATTACGGCTTCTTTTTTCACTCCAAATGCCTTGGCTGATTTCTCATTCAACTTTGCTATTATTCCTATTTTACTTTTTTGGCAATTAACATCCGCGGCGATATTTTCATCGGCCCAGCCGGGACCGGATTCAATCGTTGTAAAATCAACCGGCAAGTTTAATGAGGACAATAAATATTCAACCGCTCCTTTGGCCTGGCTGAACACATCTTGCTTTTTGTCAGACGCGAGAATAATGCCGATTCGTTTTTCTTGATAAGGAAGATTATTGTCTTGACGATCGCCTTTATTAATCTCTCCGGGAGTGCTTAAATAAACACTGCCTATTTCAAAAAATCCAAACTGCTCAAATTTAGCTTGATTGGTTTTGATATTATTAATCAAATTCGGAGCCAAATTCTGACGGAGCAATGTTTGATGAACAGCTATCGGATTGGCCAATTTAATGTGCGAAGAAAAATCAACGCCCAGCTTTGTGAGCTGATCTTCTCCGACAAAAGAATAATTATAAACTTCCGACAAGCCCGCTCCGTTGGACAAAATATTTTTTATCTCGCGTTCAAACAACCGCTCTTGATTAAATTCAGGGACGATCATGCCGACCATGGGCATAGCGGGCTTTAAATTGTTATAACCGAAAATCCTCGCGACTTCCTCAAGCAAATCCTCGGGAATGGAAATGTCCCGGCCGGCGCGCCACGAGGGAATTGTAACTTCTAACACCTTGCCTTTTTCTCCCTCTCCTTGTGAAGAGCCTGTCCCGGTCTTAAACCGGGAAGAGGGCTGCTTGTCCGCCGAAACATTCGTGAAGGAGGAGGGTGAGGTTTCAAAACCCAAATTTTCTAAAATATTTATTACTTTTTTTTCTTCAATTATTTCGCCTACGCGCTGATTCAGCCAGTCTAAATTTAATTTAATCAGACCTTGATCTATGGAAAATTTCTTTTCATCAATCAATTTGCCGTCAATTTTTGCTTCCGGGCATATTTTTTTAATCAGCCCGACGGCGCGCGCCAAAGCCAATTCGCAAAGATTGGGATCCAGCCCTTTTTCAAATCGCATTGAAGATTCCGTGCGCAATCCCAGTTTCTGCGATGTTTTTCTGATTGAAGCAAAATCAAAATTAGCGCATTCTATGATAATGTAATTTGTTTCATCTCTTATCTCGCTGTTGGCGCCTCCCATTATGCCGGCTAGGGCAATCGGCTTTTTATCATCAGCTATCACCAGCATTTCATTGTTTAATTCTCTTTTCTCCCCATCCAAAGATTCTAAGACCTCACCCTTTTTAGCCCGCCTTACAACTATCTTAATATCATTTTGGAATTTGAGATTTGAAATTTGAGATTTGCCTGCCCGGTTGTCGCGCAGCGATGTTGCGGGGTTTGTTATTTGAAATTTGTTATTTGGAATTTCATCGCCTAAGATTGTTCTAACATCAAACGCATGCATTGGCTGTCCCAATTCCAGCATTACATAATTGGTTATATCAACAATATTATTTATCGGCCGCATGCCTACGGCTATTAATCTTTCCAGCATCCACTTTGGAGAATCTTCAATCTTAATTCCACTCAAACATACCGCCATATAGCGAGGACATAATTTATAATCTTCAACTTTAACATTAATACCTCCCCCAACCCCTCCTAAATAGGAGGTGAGATTGTTTTTCGTTCTCCCCATCTCCTGTTTAGGAGAGGGGGCAGGGGGGTGAGGTTTTAGTCTAACGCCCAGAAAAGCAGCTATCTCCCGCGCCATTCCGTAATGCCCCCATAAATCGGGGCGATTGGTAATTGACTTATTGTCAACTTCAAAAATAACATCTTTTAATTTTAAATATTCTCCTAAACTTTGTCCGATTTTTGCGCCTTTATCCAATATCATGATACCTCTGCGGTCATCGCCCAGCCCCAATTCATCTTCAGCGCAAAGCATGCCGAAAGATTTTTCGCCCCTAACTTCAACTTCTTTTATTTCCGCGCCATTGGGCAATTTAGCGCCAACCAAGGCAACCGGCACTTTATCATTAACATTAATATTATTTGCTCCGCATACAACTTCCGCGAATTTCAAATTTCCAATTTCTAATTTCACAAGCGATAGCTTGTCCGCGTCCGGATGCTTTTTTATTTCCAATATTTTGCCCACGACAATATTGGCAAACTTATCCGCCTGCTTTTCCACTCCGTCAATCTCAACCGTATGCATAGTCAAGCGAAGCCCCAGTTCTTCCGGAGTTATTGATTTCGGAATATTAACAAAATCTTTTAGCCAGTTTAGTGATAGATACATATGTTTTCGCGTAACGCATAACACATAACGCGTAACGATATAAAATATCCAATATCCAACATCCATTAAACTTTCAATATTTAAATAATCAATAAATTGAATGTTGGTTATTGAATATTGAATGGATATTGAGTATTGTATATTTATGGTTTATGAGCTACGTATTATGCGTTATGAGTTATGCGTTATGAGTTATGCGATTAGAATTGCTCCAAAAATTTCAAATCCCCGCTATTAAATAATCTAATATCATCAATGCCGTATTTCATCATTGCTAATCTGGTCAAACCCAAGCCAAAGGCAAAGCCGGAGTATTCTTTTGAATCTATCCCGCCGTATTTTAAAACATTAGGATGGATCATGCCGGCGCCAATCATTTCCAGCCAGCCGCTATGCTTGCAGCTCGGACATCCTTTCCCATCGCAAATCGCGCAACTCACGTCAACTTCCAAGCCCGGTTCAACAAAAGGAAAATATCCCGGCCGCACTCTGATTTTTACTTCTTGCTTAAAAATACCTGAAAGCATTTCTTTTAAAACGGAAATAAGATTTGAAATTGAAATATTTTTATCAATCATAAATCCTTCCAGCTGATCAAAAGTGGTGTCATGGCAGGCGTCTGTCGCTTCGCATCTGAAAACCCTGCCGGGAACCACGCACCTTAACGGCGCGCCGTATTTCCGCATAGCCCGAATCTGCACCGGCGAAGTATGCGTCCGCATCACCAAATCAGATTTCCCTTCTCCCCCTCTCTTGCCCTCTTCGCCTTCTGCCCCCTCTATATAAAATGTATCCTGCATATCTCTGGCCGGATGATTGCCTGGTATGTTTAATGCTTCAAAATTATAATAATCGCTTTCCAGCTCAGGGCCGTCCAAAACCATAAAACCCATAGACAAAAACAAGTCTTCCAATTCATTCTGAATTATGGTTATCGGGTGAAGATGGCCTTGTTTTATTTTTTTGCCCGGCAAAGTTACATCTATAAAACCTGCTTCGTTAGCGCTTCCGCTCAATAATCCTTCAGTTTCTTTAAATTTATTCTGCAATTCTGTTTTAATTTCATTGGCCAATTTGCCGATATGTTTTTTCTCTTCCACGCTTAATTCGGATATGCCGCGCAATATTTTAGTTAATTCGCCTTTGCGGCCCAAATATTTAGTTTCCAGCTCGCGCAAAACCAGCAAGCCATTTGCCTTGCCTAAATTATCCAGTATTTCTTGTTTAAGTTGTAATAGTCTCTCTTTCATTATCTTATATCTCTGCCCTTTTATTTAGCAGGGATTTATATGATTTATATGATTAAGATTTTTTATAACTAATCAAAAAAAACTCCAGCACCGACAAGCTTGATATTAATAAAATTAAATTTCCCCAGGTGAACAAATCCTTTGACAGTAAAATCAAAGCCGCCATAATCAGAAAAGCGAAAAAAAATGACTGGCGAAAAGCATTTCTGACTGAATTAAAAACAAGCTCGCGCTTTAACCCCGCACCCTTTTGGCGGAGTTCAGTGTTTGCCTTTCTAAAACATTTCGGAATAATACTGCCAAAAGGGTGCGGGGCGAATCTGATCAAAAAGCCGATTATCGCGCTTGTTCCCGCCATGGTTAAAAATAAAGAGCCGTAAAACAGTAAAAATCCAACCCAGTTAGTAATGTACGGATC
Organism: Bacteroidota bacterium; assembly: GCA_018902795.1. Taxonomy (GTDB): domain Bacteria; phylum Bacteroidota; class Bacteroidia; order Flavobacteriales; family Weeksellaceae; genus Kaistella. The sequence goes on from JAHIQD010000028.1 coordinate 5,427, forward strand.
AATGCTCCGCAAAACAAATCCAAAAGCCAGCCAGCAAAGCAGAGTTGTTATTGACATTATGATTAAATATGCTTTTAAAGTCATTTTGTTGCGCGTTATATGATACTACTTTATCATTTTCTTTGCGAATTTTCAACCCCTGATTAAAATATGCGCAAGTCAGAAACTTCTACCGACTTTTAAGTCGTGTTTTGATGCTTTAGCCTCAATCAAACTGGATGCTAAAGCATCCGGAACCCGAGCTAAAGCTCGGTAGAAGAATGTGATCAGAAACTTCTACCGACTTTTTCGCATCGCATTTAACTTTTCCTAAACTCGCAAATACTGTAAAAATCGCAAAATTTGCATAATTGGCTTGGTTTGGCCGGAAATTCTCCTTTCTTGATATCTTGAATAATATTTAAAATTTTATCTTTAACTTTACCCAATTCTTCTTCCGTGCCGAGAAATTCAACTTCTGAATTATTATTCAGATAATAGAAGGCCAGCGAACTGATTTCTTGCCTGAATATTTCGCTTACCGCCATTTGATAAATAAGCAGCTGCTCTTTTTCATTAAAAGTTAATTTGTCTTTCGGGCTTCCTGTCTTGTAATCAACAATTTTCAACTTGCCATCCTCTTCGTCAATTCTGTCTATCACGCCGCGCACAGTATACACCTCGCCTCCAACCGCTGTTGTCCCAATGTTTTCGTGTTTTTGTGTTTTTGTGTTTTCGTGTTTTTGTGTTTTCGTGTTTTCGTGTTTTCGTGTTTTCGTGTTTTCGTGTTTTCGTGTTCCGCGCAATTTAATATTAAAGCCCTTTTCCAAATATGCCGC
>JAHIQD010000014.1 GCA_018902795.1 Bacteroidota bacterium
ATCTAAAAAGGGAAATAGTAATCTCCGGAAATCTCTTCACTTACCAGCTTTAACTGCGGTAAAATGGGATGATAATTTTAGAAATATCTACGCAAGATTAGTTTCAAAACATGGTATAAAAATGAAAGCTTTGGTAGCTATCCAAAGAAAACTTTTAGAATTAATTTACATATTATTTAAAAACGAAACAGAGTATGAGAAAGATTATCAAACAAAAAATAGCGTGCAAACACAAATGGTTTAACACGCTACAGAGTCTAGTTCTTGACTGACTTAAAAAACAAATTTACAAAAAAAATAAATATTTTATTTTGGAAATCAACACAGAATCTTCATAGATAGTTCATGTGGAGTTCGTGACGGTTTTCTTTGCCGAGCTCTTTCTCGTCGTCCCAAAGTTTATTTTATTTCCTTCAAGGACGGTTTTTGATCAGTGGGTTTGGATATTCGTCAATTCTTGGGGGGGGAGTGGGGAGTGCCCCAAAAGAACCCAAAAGATTAAAAATGCTTTTTTTTACCTTACTTTTTGTATTGACACTCTGATGACGCTTTAGGGATTTGTCAAAATGGGCTCGTTTAATTGACAAATTTTGGACAATATCATAGAGTTTTTAGAAGGGTAGGATACTAATACTCAAATCTTCTTACTTTGCTTTCTAATTGCTGTCCTTTGAAAGCTAATTTCGCCAAAACGGCGACGCAAAGTTTTTTTGCCTCTGGTTCCGGATAACTGCGGGATAAAACCGATAATTTGTCTTCTATCTCTTTAGAAGCTGTTCCATTCTGCGCATCATTTCCTCCTTCTCTTTCAGCATTCTTTCATATAAGACAATCTTTTCCTCGTGTAACTTTATAACCTGTTCAAGAGGATTTACTTGCGAATTGTAAAATATAGATGCCGGCTGTTGACAATTGTCAAATGTATTCGCAATAATATTTACCGCCTGTTCCTCGTCAAAATTCTGAAAAGCTTCCACCGGAATCTTCAGGGCAGCGGAAATCTTCTGCAGCAATGCCACCTCCACCTCATCCTTTTGCTCGAGGAGAGAAATCTTCTTCTGGTTCCACTCTTCACCAAGATCAAAAGCCAATGCTTCCTGCTTCACGCCGAGCATTTCTCTGAACCGTTTCACATTGCGTCCCTGATGTACTTTCTTATCCATAACTCTTGATGTTTTGCTTAAAATGTAAAGTTAATAAATTATCTTATAACGGTGTGTGGCCAAGGATAATTATCCCTTCCTCTCACTGTAAAAAGTCTCAAAAGTACCTGTCAGCGGTCGATCTGACAATTTTTTATATTTTTGCCGAAAACGACGGTTTTTGTAGGAACTGATCATTTCTGCCGAAAAGGGAGATATTTGCCAGAAATGACCGTATATCCGATTGTTAGTAAGTGCCTTTCTGATGCTTTATGGTGGGGGAGGGGTGGGGGATTACCTTAACAGGGTGATGGATTAGCATCACGAACCTCATCCTGCAGACTGATTAGGCTCCCTTAGCGAGATTATCGGATAGTAAGCGGGTTGTAAGCGAAATCTTGTATGAGACAGATTCCCTTTTTTAATAAATTCATTTCTTAACGGTTTGATGAACGTCTCATGAACTATATAAGAAGTTTCCGTCAGATCAAAGATTTATCAGCCAACGCGGTAAATTTAAAAGACATACGGTGGCTTTAATAAAGGAGTTTCGGACTTAAATTTAACTGATATGTACCAACGTGAGGCGCATATCTTTAAAGAAGATGCGCATTACGGTGAAATTTTGAAAATATTGTCCCGGGTTGATGTATTAATGAAAAGCGACCGTTCAGGCTATTTTGTTGTGTTTTTTTGACTTTTTACGATGCTTATGGTGGCAAATGATTAATAAATAATTGAAAATATTATTTAAAATCTATTATTTGAATTATAAAAAAATGTAATTTTGCTACCCCAACAAGTGGGGAACACAATAAAAAAAATATTTAGCATCTGATGATCAATCCTCTATTCTCCAATAGCAGTGCCGTTTTTGGGCTGCATACGGATACCATGTCCGCCGAAGTGTGCCCTTACGGTAACCCCCATTGTTCTTAGCTGCAGAAACTGATTCTTTCTGGACTAACCCCATTGACCGAGCCGCTACGCTTTCAAATAATCTTTTCACAACACAATTTTATGAAAAACTTTACTTTTTTCAGCTTTGCCGTTTCGACAGAACGATCTCCGCTGTTTTTTTGTCCTCTTTCAACTAATGCGACGGGGAGAAAAACAAATTTATTGTCTTTCGGCAAAGCCGTTCTTGCCTTGGTTTTGATGCTTTCCTTCGTTTCCGGATGGGGGCAGATGACTTTTACTTCAGGAGTTGGAATGACTCAAACTCAAAATTTTGATGGATTACCTACCAATGTTACTAATAATAATATAAACACTGCTCGAATCGGGCAAGATTGGTATTGGTATAATAGTAACACAGCAACACAAGTTCAAGCACTAACAGGTAATATAGTAGTTGGAACTAATACTACTTCTACGGCACACGGCATGTATAATTGTGCTGCTTCAACTACATCAACCGATCGTAGCGTTGGTTCTGTGGCTTCAGGATCTGGAGCGCATCGTTTAGGTGTAAATCTGATAAATAACACAGGGAGTATTGTTGCAGGTTTTGATCTAAGCTTTAGAGTAGAAAAATATAGAAACGGAAGTTCAACAGCTGTAACAGAAAGAGTTTTGTTTGAATATAGCACCAATGCAACAAGTTTAAGTACGGGTACTTGGACAGCTGTTTCATCATTAGATTTAGTAGAACCAAGTAATGCAAACACAGATACATCAGTTGGAATTGATGGTAATGCAGCAGGAAATTTTGCTGCAATCTCAGGCTCAATATCTGGATTGTCTATAAATAACAGTACTGGTATTTGGATTAGATGGAGAGATACTGATGAAGCAGGAACTGACGCGCTTTTAGCTTTAGATAATGTTTCAATAACAGCACTTCCTAACAATTACTCTGTAATCTATAATGGTAATTTAAGTACTGGAGGAACTGCTCCTACCGATGCTTCAAGTCCATACGCCCCAAATTCAACAGTCACAGTTTTAGGTAATACTGGAAGTTTAACGAAAACAGGATTTACTTATAATAACTGGAACACGGCTACTGATGGCTCAGGGACTCCCTATTCTGCAGGCAATACCTTTACTATTAATAAAAATACGACATTGTACGCCCAATGGGTTTCAAACACCCCTATTTTAAATCATACAGGTACAAACACAATCAATCATGGTTCCACATGCCTAAATGTAGCAGCAACAAAGCAGAGTTATACTGTTACAAATACTGGTGGAGCAGCTGCTACCGGTGTTACAATAACATCCAATAATACAGAATTTGCAGTAAGTAATATCTCTGCTACGACCATCGCTTCAGGAGGTTCGATAACCTATGATGTTACTTTTATCCCAACTGTTGCGGGAACCCGTAACGCTACAATTACTGTAAATAATGCAGAAAATGTAACGATTAGTAACAATCTTAGCGGCGTTGGTACTGCACCTGTTGCAGCAACACCAACTACCAATGCTGCAGCGAACATTGCCACCAATACTGCAACACTAAATGGCTCAGCTGTTTTTGGAGTTTGTCCGAGCACTACAGGAAAAGGTTTTGTTATTGCAAAAACTGTAGATAATCCGACGCCTACAATTGGAGGAACAGGAGTTACAGATCGAACAGTAATCTTGGGTTCGGCAGGTGCATATACATTTGCTGAAACTGGTTTATCTCCCAATACAAGCTATACTTACAGAGCATATCTAACAGATGGAACAACACCAGTGTATGGTGCAGTTATTCAATTTACTACTTTAACACCTCCTGCAAACGACCTTTGTAGTGATGCTAAAGATTTGGTGGTAAACGATCCTGCCGTTTCCGGTACTTTAGTGAATTCAACATTTACTTCACCATTTTTAAGTGGTAAAGATGTTTGGTATAAATTTACACCTGATTGTAATGGGAAATTTACAATAAATTTAATGGGATCAGCTGGATCAGCTAATATTCAACTATACAGTGCATGTAATACAATAACAAGCATACAGAATACTACAGGTACAGGTGCAAATAAAATTTTGACAACCACTACAACATTAACAGCAAATACAATTTATTATGTTAGAGTTGTAGCAGGAGATACCGCAGCAGAATCAAGTACATTCACTATTTCTGTCAATAGCCAAATCGCTATTGTAACACAACCTGTTGATGCCACAGTAAATGCAGGAACAACAGCTCAATTTTCTGTTTCAACGCCAGCAAATCAAACAGGAAGACAATGGCAAGTATTAACAACTGCTGGTGGAGCAGTTTGGACAGATATACCTTCCGCAACAGGAACACCTTATACGACACCTTCCACAACAATGGCGATGAACGGTTACAAATACCGTGTAATTATTTCCAACGGAACTTGCCAAACCATCACATCAAATGAAGCACTTCTCACCGTAAATCCGGTAACTGTTTCTACAGATATGTTTAGAAGTAAAGTTTCCGGAGATTGGGACGCTCCTACAACATGGATTTCTTCTTCAGACGGAGGAATAACTTGGTTAGATCAAGCAACGGCAAAACCAACTGGTTCAGCAGCTTCCATTGAAATTATGAACGGACATACGGTAAAAACTTTCTTTTCTGAAGGGGCAAAAGATCTTACTGTACATTCTGGAGGAATACTTGATTTGAATGCATCGCTTACAAATTCTGGTTTGTTTAAAATAGAGGATAATGGCACAGTAAATATTAAATATACTTCATCCAACTTATCTACCAATTTATGGGCAGGAACAGAAGATTTTGCACCAAACTCTTTGGTAAGAGTAACACTAATGGCAGGAAGTGGAGCTAACTTATTTACTGTAAGCGCAGGTGTTCCGGCTATTACAGCAAGAACATATAGTGGATATACTGCATTGTTTGGTTTCCTTGAATTGCTTCCTGCAAGCGGATGGTCGGCATTTTTACCAAACTTGGCTGATTATAATCTTACTCATAATGATTTAACCTTAACTTACAGTACAGCTTCTAATTTTAGCATGATATCTGGTAATTCGACCACTATGGGAATTGGTAGAGATTTTATTACGAATATAGGAGCATCGGTAACAACTTCTGTTACTTTTCAAACAGGTGCAGGAAGTTCTTCATTTAATGTAAGAGGTAATTATATTAAGAAAGGAACTGGAGTTTTTACATTCTCTGGTGCAAATGTTGGAGCGGCATCACCAATGGTTCAAACATTTAACATAGATGGCAATTTAAAAGTTGAAAATGGTTCTGTTCGCATGGTAGCTGGCAACAGTGGCGGTGTTAATTTCGAGGTAAACTTGAAAGGAAATTTAGAAGTAACCGCTGGGCAATTATTCAATAATAATCAGACAACCTATGCTACTTCAAATTTCAATTTTATTGGAACCAATCAAACTATCAATTATACAGGAGCTACCAAACCGTCTTATATTTATTTCTGCGCGAAAAACGGTTCAAACGTTCAATTAATTAATCAGGATTTTACATTAGACACCAATTCTAAATTTACAGTAGAATCCGGTGCTACTTTAGACTTCGGGTTTAACGGAACTACTGCACTCAATCTTTTAACTGGAACAGGAACCGGACAAAAATTTGAACTTAAAGACGGCGGAACTTTAAAAATTACTTCACCAGTTGGGATTTCAAATGGGACAAGTGTTTATACAGGAAACGTGCAAATAGGTGCAACAAGTGCTAACCGTGTTTTCGGGGCAGCTGGTATCTACCATTATATTGGCAAAGAAAACCAAGTTTCAGGAAATGGCTTACCGAGTACAGCAGGAGATAAGAAAGTTATTGTAGAACTAGCTAATGATGATTTAAAATTCTGGGCAACACCAGAGTCCGGTGCAGGTTCTGTAAAACGGTTCACCTCAGGTGGTGGTTTAGAAATTAGAAGCGGTACTGTTTATGATGGTCAGAATCCAGATTATCTGACAGAAGATCATGGTCGTTTTGCTGATGCAGTAGATACGGGTGCCACTATAGCACAGTCCGGAAATTTAACAATGACAGGCGGAAGATATGTATTATATCATAACGCTGTCGCAGCGCCACATTTATCGGGTAATTATAATTTAACAGGTGGTGTAATTCAGTTTGACGGCAATGATCAAAGCATTAGAGCCATTAATTCGTCATCGGTATCTAATGAATACCTCACCGTGGAAGTTACCGGTAAAAATATTGGTACACCAGCGGGTAATATCACTCTTAAAAGTATCACATCGGGTATTGAACCAGTTGATGGTAGCTTGAAAATTAAGGGAGGTGGAGAGTTTTTAATTAATGATAATTCAATTGTTGGTACTTCCGATAATCAGTCCGTAATTGTTGAAAATGGTGGAGTGTTTAAAACAGGAGATGCTCATGGATTTAGTGGGTCCGCTCAGACTTCAGTACAGCCTTCCATAGAAAATATCATTTTACAACCTAGTTCTACCATAGAATATTCTCGTACTGGCGACCAAACCATCACCAATAAAACAACTTTCACTGCTCATCCTGACTATGCGAATTTGAAAATCTCCGGTACTGGTACAAAATCTGCGGCAGGAGAGACGGTGGTAAAGGAAAAGACCATCCTGGCGAATGCTGCAGTGACCCTAAAAGTACCTGCTACAGCAGATTACAATCCTGCAAATCCGTCGGTAGATGCACCGCAGCCTAATGTTTTTTATGCAAATGGGGGTATTGATAACGGCAACGGTAGTAACGGTATTTTCCTTCTTGAAAATAACGCCATGTTGATGCAGAATGACGATGCCGTTAATAACAACGCAAAAATTCAGTTGCTGAGAAATGCCAAGATGAAAAGACTGGACTATACCTATTGGGGTTCACCGGTTCAGGGGCAGATTTTTAAAGATTTTTCACCCAATACGGTGGCTTCAAGGTTTTATTCCTATAATGAGATTGATGGTTCGTTCAGTTCGGTGCCTAATTATTCCAGTACTTCATTTGTTCCCGGCCAAGGCTATGCCATCAGAGCGAGCAACACGGCAAATTCGGTGACACCGGAATTATGGCCTGGCAAATTTATCGGTAAGCCCAATAATGGTGATGCAATTAACTTTCCTCTGAAATATAATACGGTCTCCACTTCGACTCCGGATCCCAGAGTTTCCGCAGGACTGAACATGATCGCAAATCCATATCCATCCAATATTGATCTCCGATTGCTCAGAGCCAATAATAGTGGGGTGACCGATGGGGTATTTTATTTCTGGACCAATACCAATGCCTGGGATAAAGTGAATATGGACACAACCAATGGAAGTTATGGGATCTATAAAGGGAATAATTATGCGACCCTGAATATGTTGGGATCCACCCCTGCCACAGGCGCTGCTCAGGGAGCATCAATATCGCCTTCAGCGATCATAAAACCCGGACAGGGATTTTTAATTCATGCTACAAAAGAAGGACCGCTGAATTTTAGTAATAGCATCCGGACTACGGATAATAAAACAACCGATAATAATTCTGTCTTCTTTAACGGTAAAAATTCAGGAACTCTTACACCAGAGGTTGACCGGTTCTGGCTGTACAGTGAGACCCCGACCCAGCTGAAAAATGTTATTTTAATTGGATATGCCACCGGTGCCAATAATGGGTTTGATTCCGGATACGATGCGATAACCATGGGAGAATCTGATAGTTTTTACAGTATCGCCGAGGATAAAAAACTGGTGATACAGGGAAGGATCTATCCGCTTGTATTGGATGATGTAGTATCATTGGGTCTTGCTCATTATAAGCCGGGCACCTATAAAATTGGTATTGAAAAAAGAGACGGCATCTTCGCCAGTGCGCAGCATATCTACCTTAAAGACCAATTGACCGGCATCATTACCGACCTTACAGAAGGCAGTTACACCTACACCGCAGATGCCGGTGAAAGCAATACCCGTTTTGAAATCATCTATCAGCCACAGGCTACCTTGGCTGCTGACGTCACAGGAAAAGATGATTTGCAGGTATACGTCGAAGGTTCCCATTGGGGGGTGAAATCTTTATCAAAGAAAATAAATGGCATTGAAGTCTATGATCACTCAGGCAGGCTTGTGCTTAAAACACAGCCGCACAGCAATTTGGGAATCATTGAATTTACGCACCTTCCGGAAGGAGTATTTATTTTAAAAATCGACCGGGACGGAATGATAACTAGCCGAAAGGTCATCAGATAATACCGGCAAGACATCAAAGCCCTGCATCCGCAGGGCTTTTCATTTGTGTTCATCCTTTATCCAGGGATGACAACGGTGCCGGTTGACCATAGGTTTTCCGAAAAGGGATTTTGGCTTCCGGCGGATCAATTCAGAAGTGTGACGAAGTGCGGATATTTTGGAAAGTGGAGATCCCCGGTTCCCTGTGATGACAATTGGCTCCTGTTGACAATGGATTTCCGGAAAGATGCTTTTTAGGCCTCCTGCGGATCATTTCGGGAGGGTGTGGCACTGTTGTTCAGTTTAAAACGCATGGAATGAAAAAAATCCTGTTCAACATAGGGTAGGGAATATTATTAACGGATTCTACTAAAAATGCGTACTGTGGTCATCAGGTAATGCGCATTAGGAATCATATTTTAAGAACTTAACGTTAAATATATCAAATAGTTAAATGTCTTGATATTTTTTTTATCTTTGCCGAAGATGGCGGTAAAATATTAAACATAATCAATCAGTTACCTATAGGATTTAAACCGTTTGATTTTCAAAGCCACTCTGAGCATCTCCAAACACAAATATCTTTGAAAGAAAATTAAATCATCTTCGGGAATGAGTCCCGGATGACCCTGCTGGTTTTTGACTTTAACAGGCAATTATGATAAAAAAATATTCTTTACTGATGTGTTTGTATTCTTTGGTCAGACAGGTAATAAAAACAATCGCCCTTTGTTTAATACTTGTCTTTACTTTTTTTGGAGGTTTCAACCTTAATGGACAAATAGACTCTGGGAAGAATTCTTCAGCAGGGAACGACCGGACCTTATCTGTCTTAGCCAAAGGAAGAGATGTGACTACCGTTTTTTTTGGAACCGGTTTCAGAGGCTCTGCTTCAAATATGAAGGAGGCAAACATCACGGGCGGTACGATTGTAAATAATAGCATGTCAGTAGATTCCCAATATTCGGCTTTCTCTTCCGTGGCCTCAGCCGTCATCTATTGCACCTCATCAGGAGGAAACCTGGCAGACGGAATAACAGGAGTCAGTTTCAATACAATCAGTAATCTGGGTACGACTGTAAATACCGGTTATTCTGATTTCAGTACACTGAGTACAACAGTAGAGAAAGGATTTACATACCCTCTGAATGTTTACATAAATACAGCAGGGAAAAATACAAATCATCAAACCGTTTATATTGACTGGAATGGTAACGGAAGTTTTGAAGATGCAGGAGAATTTTACAGTTTAGGAACTGCAAGAAACGTCACCAATGGACTTAGCAGTTTGTCTCCCTTTTCAATTACTGTACCTGCAAATGCGGTGACAGGTAATGTAAGAATGCGAATACAGTCCCGATTTAATTCGCAAACAATCGGTCCCTGTCAAACCGGCTTTGACGGTGAAGTGGAAGATTATACGCTTACGCTTGCAGATCCTCCTGCGTGTATTGCGCCTATATCGCAGCCTGTTGCATTAAGTTTAATTACTTCCGGTAATTCTATCCTGGGTAATTTTACAGCTCCATCTCCTGCGGTTAGTAATTATTTAGTTCTTGTCAGTACAAATGCGGCAGCTCCTGCTGCCGCTCCGGTAAATGGTGCAAGCTACGCTGTGGGAAGTGCTTTCGCAACAGGTTATACTGTCGTGGACAACGATGTCAACACGACTTTTGTGGCGAAGGGACTAGCCAACAATACGAGATATTATTTTTATATCTATGCTTTTAATACTTTTTGCTCAGGAGGTCCTTTTTACCTTGTCACCGGACCCTTAAGTGGCAATACGACCACGACTAATTCAAATTACTGTCTGCCGACTACCCAGACTGATTCTGAATATATTACTAAGATAGCATCGGTGGGAACACTTATTGATGTTTCCAACGTTACAGGCTATTCGCCGGGAGGGTTCGGAGACTTTACCTCCCTTATATTGGCTACCCAAATTCCTGGTGGTGGAATTAATCTCGATATCAATTTTAGCCCTGCTCCAGCTGAAAGGCAATTCATTAAAGTGTGGGTGGATTGGAACAGAGATGGTGATTTCCTTGATGCAGGTGAAGCGGTATATACTACAGGAACAACTGCTACCGGAAACACTTCTTTTGGCTTCATTGTGCCGGCTACGCAGTCGCCGGGGAATTATAGGATAAGAATTAAAACCCGAAATTTTGGCGGGACTAGTTCGGGTAACAGTACCTACGATTCATGCAGTGATTATGCAAGAGGTGAAACTGAAGATTATACCATCAGTATAGTACCAGATTGTTCAGCTAAGATTACGTCGGTGAGTCCCGGGTCTGCCTGCGGTCCTGTTAATCCTGTAAATTTGAGTGTGGGTGTCGGCTCGGGTGTAACAGAAGTCAGGTGGTATGATGCTCTCAAAGGAGGCAATTTGGTAAAAACCACGCCCAACGGAAATTGGACTACTCCAGCTCTCTCCACAACAACTACGTACTATGTTACAGCCTGGGATGGTATTTGTGAAACAAAACATCGGACCCCTGTCGTAGCCACGATATTCCCATCTACCAATATCACGATTACCCCATCTGTGCCGGAGATATGTGGAGAGGATGTAAAAATAAACCTTACTGCAGCCGGAGATTTTATTAAGCAAACCTTATTAACTCAGAATTTTGAATCGGGACTCTCCGGTTGGTCGGTTTTTTCATCCCCCACCAACAGCGGGGGAGGAATTGACACCCCGTGGAGTGTAAAAGCAAGTCCATATCAGCCTAGCACAACAACGGTCTGGAAGCCTGCAGTGAATTCTGGACCTGTAGGAACGGTTGGAAACCAATTTGCCTTTACAACTTCGGATTACAGTTATTCGAATATCGTAACACAGCTGATTTCTCCTGCAATCGATGTGTCTGCATATGATCAGCTGATTCTGACATTTGATCATTATTATTCTGCCTATAGTGGTGACAAAGGAGAAATCGAGGTAGCTACTAACGCGGCTGGTACGAATTGGACTTCTGCAGTCGCAACGTACGATACGGACTTAGGTTCGGCTTCACAGTTCACAAATGCCGTAGTGGATTTAAGTGCTTATAAAGGGACTGCGACCCTCAGAATTAGATTTGTGTACACAGCGCAATGGGATGATGGATGGGCAATTGACAATATTAAAATAGAAGGGACTAAAATTCTTTCAACTAATTTCACATGGTCCGGTGATTCTTCTGCAATTTTCAGTGACTGTTCTGCTTCACCGCCTCCATTGGGAGTTTCATCCGGTGTATGCATAAAACCCCCGGCTTCCGACTACGAAAGCAAGGAATCCTGGACTGTCCATGCAACGGCCACCCTCAGTACGGGATGCACGGTGACCGGTACCATTGTAATTCCCAACAACAATAAAATCTGGAATACCACCACCTCAACATCCTGGAGGGATAGTAATTGGGCTCCCAATACTGCGGTGCCCACCGCCGACAAGTGTGTCATTATTAAACAGCCGGTAAATATAAGCGCGGCGGACAAAGGAGTTGCAAGGAATGTAAGAGTTAAGCCAAGCGGAAAATTAAATATCAGCGGTTCATTGACCGTAACTGACGAAGTTATTAATGAGGCGGCGGCCAACCGTTTTGTTGTGGAATCTGATGCTAATCTGCTTCAGATCAGCAATTCATTTAATATCGGAGAGGTTGCCGTGAAGCGTGATTCGAAGATGTCCAGACTGGATTATATTTATTGGGGTACTCCAGTGAGCGGTCAGCCGGTCGGAGCATTTTCACCCGCCACCGTTAGCAACAGATTTTACAGTTATAACGAACCCTACGATTCCTTCTCGGTCATCACACCGCTCACTCAGCCCATGATTGCGGGTAAAGCATATGTGATAAGGGCACCGAATAATTTTCCGGCTTCTCCTGCCAAACAGCTCTTTACAGGAGTATTCACAGGAATACCCAATAACGGAAATGTCAGTGTAACGGTATCGAAATCACCGGATTCACCACAGGATACCGCGCTGCCTGCATCGACTGAGAATCCGATGGTTGTGCGGGGGAAGAATCTGGTGGGCAATCCCTATCCCTCCAATATTAATCTGGACCAGCTCACCTCGGACAATCCTGCCACAGCCAGCGGCGTATATTATTTCTGGACGAACTTTCCTGATTTTCAGAATAATTCCGACGCACCGGTAGGACAGTACGGGAACTATAACAGTAATCATTATGCGACTTACAATTCCTCCGGAGGGGTGGCTTCAGCAAATAACGGACAGAAACCTTCAGGGATCCTTAGACCAGGACAGGGATTTTTATATCAGGCAAATGCAGGCGGTTCTTTACATTTTACAAATGCGATAAGAACTGACGCTAAAGTAGACCGTAACAATAATCCTTCGGTATTTATCTCGGACAAAACTCGCGTAAAAACTGCATCTCCTTTCCCGGAACGTTACTGGTTGAAACTCACGACCCCCATCGGTAATTTCAATACTTTATTGGTGGCTTATATAGAAGGCGCCACCAATAGTTTCGAATCCAGATATGATGCCTTATACCCGGTATTGAGTTCAGACCGGTTTTATACGGTAAGTGAGGATAAGGAATTAATCATTCAGGGGCGGCAGTATCCTTTTACCAATAACGATATTGTACAGGTAGGAATGAGTCATTTCGTTAAAGGGGAGTATAAAATAAGTCTCGCCGAACAGGAAGGAGTGTTTGCGCATGGTCAGCAGATTTATTTGAAAGATAAAAAAACAGGCATTATAACGGAACTCAGCCAGGGTGGTTATTCTTATACCGCAGAGGCAGGCGAAAGCCGGTCGAGATTTGAAATTCTGTACAAACCCGAAGTGGTTCTGGCAACAGATGAAGCCAATAAGGGAAAACTGTGGGTGTACAGAGAGGGCAGCGGGTTTACCGTACGATCAGATTCTGAAAAAATTAATATTCTTGAAGTTTATGACTCTGCCGGCCGGTTGATTTTAGAAATACAGCCCAACAGTACAAGGGTGATCTTGAGTTCAGATGCATGGGCTAATGGTACTTATCTTCTGAAAATATATCAACTAAATAAGATTTCGGTGAAGAAAATTGTTAAATAATGAAATTGTTGTGAAATATTAATATATTTGTATCTGTTTACAAAAAAATGAAAAATATACTGCTTATATGCTTGCTCTTTTCACTCAGTCTGTATAGGGCTCAGGGGCAGACCAACCGTTTTGATGATCCTGATAATGAGTCGGCTATAGAAAACATTAGCGAAAAAGAGCCTCAAATGGCTGAAAGCACGGGTCCTCCGGGAGATGATGATTTGCCCATTGATGATTATGTTCCACTGCTGCTCATTACCGCGGTAGGGCTAATTACTTACCATAGCTACAGAAAAAGGCCCTCCTTATAACCACTAAGACCTCTAAAAAATACCCCGAACTCTGTTTTGGGTTTTTTTGGCTTCATTTTCCTTCCCGGTATTTCAACGGAATACCGATCATGCAGTTGCTGTAAAGAAACCTTTTTCTGAGAAGTGCTGTCCGGACATATTCTGCAGGGGCACTGCTGCACATTTTCCCTACAGAAATTTTAAACGGAATGAGGTATAAACAGATGATCCGTCATTATTCTGCAGTAAATACAAATTTTTATGAAAGATCAAAAGGTTTATTGCTGTTTCTGTGCAGAAATTTTGATATATTGCACTGTAAAATAATTGGAAATGTATTTTTTTTCTGTGACTTTCGTTTATCCTGAAAATCAGCAGTTTATTGGAATAAGAAAGGAAAGGTTTACACAGGGAGTCATGCAGATCAGATTGATAATTGATTAAACACATGAGCATTCGCAAGAATCTGAAAAAAAAAATTTACAGTGGAGATAATTTTATGAATCTCTCAGACGTAAGGTACCTTCCGCGCTGGGTTATTCTTTTTATTGATCTCTTCTTTACCGCCACCGCCATCTTTTTCTCGTGTTACCTTATTGAAAAACTGAGTTTCAGTTCCAAAGAGGTTTTCTACAACACGCTTCACATGTATCTCCTGATCGGGCTGGTGAGTGTTCTTTTTATGTATGTATTCCGCACGTTTTCGGGCATCATCAGGCACTCCACTTTCATCGATCTTTTCAAGCTTTTCCTCAGTACGCTTTGCAGTACCGTGGTGATAGGCGCCATCAGTTTCACCTATTACATGATTACGGGTGAGCGCATGATCTATATGTCGGTACCTTTTCTGGCCCTATTTTTTGCCACTTCCTTTATGCTCATGTTCATGTTCCGTCTTTTTGTGAAGGAATTTTTCCATATCCTCAGAGAATTCCGCCGGAGTTCCTTAAGAAAGAGAATTTTGGTGCTGGGCATTGATGAGCAGTCTGTGGCGGTTGCCCGCGCAGTACTGGATAATCCCGCGCTGCCCTACCATATTGTAGGCTTTCTGTCCCAGCGGCACGATTACCACAGGGCTAACCTGCTGGGTAAGCCGATCTATAGCAGAGATAAACTGGAAAAAAGCAGCAAGGATGATCTTTTGCTGGACGGGGTGCTGCTGGTGAAGGAGATGATGACGAAGGAAGAAATGAACTCTTGGGTGAACCTTTTTCTGGAAAAAGACCTTCAGGTTTTTAAATCGCCTTCTGTTCAGAAGCTTCGCGAGAACGATATTGAAGGTTCCATTAAAACGCTGCAGATCGAGGATCTTCTCAACCGCAAGCCGATCTGTATAGAAAATGAAGACCTGAAAAAACGTCATTACGGAAAAACGATCCTTATTACGGGCGGGGCAGGCTCTATCGGCAGCGAAATTGTAAGACAGGCCGCCCAGCTGGAACCCGATCTGATCGTGGTGCTGGATCAGGCTGAAACGCCGCTTTATGATATTGAAATGGAAATGACGAACAAATTTCCGGGTATCCGTTTCAAATTCGTGCTGGCTGATATCTCAAACAGACACCGGCTTGAGCCGCTTTTTGCAAAGTATCAGTTTTCCATGGTGTACCATGCCGCCGCTTATAAACACGTCCCTCTTATCGAGGAAAATCCGCACGAAGCGATTCTTGTGAATATTCTGGGCAGTAAAAACCTTTCTATCCTGGCCAGTAAGTATAAGGTGAACCGTTTCGTAATGATTTCTACGGACAAAGCGGTGAAACCCACCAATGTCATGGGGGCTTCCAAAAGATCTGCAGAACTTTTTGTACAGGCTCTGCAGAATACAGAGAACAATGAAACGAAATTCATTACGACCCGTTTCGGGAATGTACTGGGGTCCAACGGATCAGTGATACCGCATTTTAAAAAACAGATTCAAAAAGGCGGGCCTGTGACCATTACCCACCCGGATATCGTAAGGTATTTCATGACCATTCCCGAGGCTTGCGATCTGGTACTACAGGCGGGCACCATGGGGAAAGGCGGGGAAATCTTCGTGTTCGATATGGGAGAACCGGTGAAGATTCTCGATTTAGCGAAAAGGATGATCAAGCTTTCCGGCTTTGAGCCCCATGTGGATATCAAAATTATCTACACCGGTTTAAGGCCGGGCGAAAAACTTTATGAGGAACTCCTGAGTGATGACGCCACTACTTTGCCGACCCACAATGAAAAAATACTGATTTCTAAAGATCCCAATATGGAATTTAAGGAGATTGAGAAATACACCAACCAGATTATTAAAGCTGCTTTAAGACGGGATAAGGTAGAGGTGGTGCAGCGGTTAAAAGATATCGTACCGGAATTTAAAAGCAACAATTCTGTATACGAAGTTTTGGATAAGTAAGATAGAATTGTATATTTGCAATTATCGATTTTCTAAATGGTACTCATGAACAAAAACATATTCCTGTTATTTCTTTTCCTTTCACTAACGCTGGCTTCGTGCGGATCCCGGGAGAAGCAAGGCAAGATTAACTATATGCAGAATGTAGAACAGGCTGCAACAGAAGCAGCCCTTAAGAATTCTGTTTCTACCATTCAAAAAGGTGATCAGCTGGTGATTTTCGTCTCTGCAAAGAATATGGAAGTGGTAAGACCTTTCAACCAAGGATACTATACGACCCAGAACCCTGCTGCAGCTACTGCACCTAACACCGAAAAAATCTATCTTGTGGATTCGGAAGGAAACATCGATTTTCCGATTATCGGAAAGATCCGCACCACTGACAAAACTCTGGAAGAGGTAAAAGCGGAACTTACCCAAAAGATCACGGCTTATGTGAAAAACCCAACCATTACAGTACGGTTAATCAATTTTAAAGTCACTGTACTCGGTGAAGTGGCGAGACCCGGACAATATACTATTCCTGAAGGGCAGACTACTTTGCTTAACGCGATCGGCTTAGCCGGTGATTTAACCATTTATGGTAAGAGGGATGATGTCCTTCTGGTAAGAAATGAAAACGGTACCATTACGAAGGAACGCATCAATCTGATGGATGCCAATTTTATTAATTCTCCCTTCTTTCAACTGAAGCAGGGCGACGTAATCTATGTCTCGGCCAACCAGACCAAGGAAAAAATTGCGCGTCAGGATCCTAATACCAATCTTTACCTAGCGATTGCAGGTACAGTTATCGGTCTTGCCGGTATCTTCATCACCATCTTTAAAAAATAATTTTCAGAACCAATGAGCCAAATCCCGAATGCGGAAGTTGAAGCTTCTAACGATATTACTATTAATGAAATTATCAAACCCTATATCGCCAGATGGTGGTGGTTTGCTTTGTCGGTTCTCGCTTTTCTCGCTTTGGCCGTTTTTTATCTTAAAACTTCGACGCCGGTTTACAGCATTAAGTCTACCGCACTGATCAAAGATACTAAGAAAGCTCCTTCAGCAGACATGGGCGCGCTGTCCCAACTGGGAGGCTTTGGCAGTATGGGAACCAACAGTATTGAAAATGAGATGGAGGTACTGAAGTCGAAAAAACTCATGCGCGATGTGGTGACTGAGCTTGGATTACAGACCTGGCTCCTTAATAAAGACGGCCTCAAAGACATTGAACTTTACGGGAAAACCGCGCCGGTTCTTATTAAGCTCATTAACGAGAAGCCGTATGATGAGCCGATCAAAAAACCGCTTATTCTTACCATTGCAGGGGATAAACTGGAGATCTCATCAGAAGAACTTCCCCAAACGATTGTGACCACCTACAATAAAACGGTCAGCCTGCCTTATGCCAATCTTATGATCGTGAAGAATCCTGCTTATGAGCCGGATCCGAAACAGAAACTGGGGGAGCTACAGATTGGGTATGCGCCTACTGAAGCTACTGTAAACGCCTATCAAAAAAGGACTTTGGTCGATTTGGTCGATAAGGATGCTACTGTACTGGAACTGTCCATTAATTATGCGAATATTGATAAAGGCAAAGACATCATCAACAAACTGGTGCAGGCGTATAACAGCGATGCAATTTCTGACAAGAATTCAGAGTCCAAGAAAACAAAGGATTTTATTGATGAAAGAATCGGAATTATAGGTAATGAACTGGGAGAAGTGGAAACCCAGAAAGAGCAGTTTAAAGTAGCGAACAGAATTACCGACATCCCAACCGAAGCACAGCTGAATATTGGAACTTCCGCCAATGCGAGAGCGAGAATACTGGAAACTGAAACCCAACTGCAGCTGGCAGATGATCTGATCTCCTATATGTCAAGATTAGGCAACAGCCAGACGCTGCCTTCGAGTGTGGGACTGAGCAATCCTACTGCTTCGGCTAACATCAATGCTTACAACCAGCTTATCCTGGAAAGAAACAGTCTTTTAGAGAACGCAACGCCGCAGAATCCTGTGGTTGCGGATCTCAACCGTCAGATTTCTGTGCTGAGATCTTCCGTGATGGACGGACTTGTGAAATATAAAGTTTCTCTTCAGGCATCGCGCAATCAGCTTGCAACGGAACAGAATGTCATTAATGCGAAGCTTACCAAAATTCCGGCCCAGGAAAAATTATTCAGAAGTATTGAAAGACAGCAGCAGATCAAGGAGAATCTCTATCTTTTACTACTTCAGAAGAGAGAAGAAGCGGCCATTTCCCTCGCCATCACTGCGCCAAAAGCGAGAATCATAGATACTGCTTTTCCATCAGAAAAGCCTGTTGCCCCGAAGAAAATGATTATTCTGGGTGTCACTGTATTACTCGGTTTGGTATTGCCGTTTCTTTACATTTATCTTAAAGAACTTCTTAACAATAAAGTGCGGTCCAAGCATGATCTTGAAAAGCTTTCACGTGCTCCAATACTGGGGGAAATCCCAACGGTGGAGAAAGGAGGGGAAGAATTGGTGCAGATGAATGATCTGTCGCCAATGGCAGAAGCTTTCAGGATTTTAATTACCAATATGACTTTTATGCTGCCCCGAAAAGACAGCGGAAAAGTTGTTTTTGTTACCTCCACAATTAAAGGGGAAGGAAAAACTTTTATTTCCGTCAATCTAGCGCTGACCCTCGCCTCGCCCAAAACAAAAGTAATCGTTATCGGTTCTGATATCCGCAACCCGCAATTGCAGAGGTACGATCCTGCAAAAAGGGGGTCCGACGGTCTTACTGAGTTTTTGTATAATGAAAATGAAAAGATTGAGGATATTATTCATGTTTCATTATTTAATCCTTACTGTGATATTATTTATTCAGGAAGTATCCCGCCAAACCCAACAGAGCTGCTTTCCAACGGAAGATATGAAACTCTCATCCAGAAACTCAAGGAGCTGTATGATTATATTATTGTAGATACTGCTCCGCTGATGCTGGTAACGGATACCCTCATCACTTCTGATTTAGCAGAAGCAACGCTTTATGTAACCAGATCCGGAGTCACCGAAAAACCGTTAATAGAGTTTGCCAATAAACAGATCGATTCTAAAAAAATTAAAAATGCCGCGTTTGTTCTTAACGATGTAGATAAAGAATATTTTGGTTATGGGAATAAGTACGGCTACGGATATAACGCAAAGGACAGAAGCTTTTTTCAGAAATTAAAGGACCGGTTTTAGGAAATGAATTCTCGCGGATGGTGTTCATGATGAATGCTCTTCAGTTTACGATCAAGTTACTTGTAATTTAAAAATGGCAAAATCTATAGAGAGTATAAAAAAGGTGATCAGAAATAGAGATTTCAGGAATGTTTCTTCCAATTTTTTTTATCTCCTTATTCTTAATGTCACCAATTTTCTGTTACCTGTTATTACATTTCCCTATTTGGTTTCGAGGCTTGGTGTTGAAAAATTCGGTCTGCTTGCATTCGTAACATCAATTATCAGCTATCTGCTTATTTTCACTGATTACGGCTTTAATCTGTCTGCGACGCGTCAAATTTCGGTTTACCGTAACGACAAAAAAAAAATAAATGAGATTGTAAGTGCGGTATATATCATCAAGTTGCTTTTGGTGGCCGTTTCTGTAATCGTATTGCTGATTCTTGTTTTGTCAGTCTCCAAATTCCGGGAATATTCCCTTATCTATTTCTTTACCTTTGGGACGGTTATCGGGCAAAGTCTTTTTCCCATCTGGTTTTTTCAGGGTATTGAGAAGATGAGATTCATTTCCATTCTTAATATCGTCTCAAAATTGCTTTTCACTGCATGTGTTTTTATATTTGTCAAAAACGAGCATGATTTTTTTCTTGTACCGGTTTTTAACTCATTCGGATACATAACCATCGGGATTATTTCAGTGGCTGTGCTTTTTAAAAGTTATCATATAAGGCTCCAAAAAACATCCTGGGAGACTATAATTTTTTATCTTAAAGATGGCTGGCACCTTTTCATCTCTAATATTTCTGTGACTTTGTATACTACAGCGGTCATTACAATATTGGGGTTTTACACTTCGAACACCATAGTGGGTTATTACAGTATTGCAGACAAAATTATCCAGATCATCAGAGGAATGCTGACTCCGTTGTCCCAAGCTCTGTTTCCTTTTCTGGTTAAAGAAGCCCAAACCGATAAAAACCGGGTGCTCCGAATCAACAGAAAACTTCTTACCTATGGCAGTCTCCTATTCGCACCTCTTTGTGTCGCAATTTACATGCTGGCCCCGCAAATTATTTTTCTTATATTTAAAAAAGAAAATATTGAACCTATAATGGTTTTAAGGATTTTTGCAGTAATCCCATTTCTCATCTTTCTGGCTAATATTTTTGCCCTTTTCACGATGATTGTTTTTAACAAAAATCGGCAGTACAGCAGGATTATTATTTCGGCGGGCCTCCTGAATATTATACTTTCATTTGTTTTTATTCCGAAGTTTCATCATATCGGCGCTGCGTTCTGCGTTCTTTTTATTGAACTGTATGTTACAGCAAGATATATTTATTATACCCATAAAAACGGAATGAGATTGCTCTAAGACGATATTATGAAAAGTGATTTGGTTTTTTTCTCTTATTCGGATTCACAGCCTACTGATGGAGGTATGGCAAGAAATCATGCCTTTTTTTTGGAGATGAAAAAGAGGGGAAGCAGAATTTATAACCATACCTCCGTAGGAATTCATTACAGGCTTTTCAGTATCATCCGCAATATTATGCTGCTCCTTTTTTTGAAAGGAACCAATATTTTTATTCTGCAGACTGTTCTTTTAAAATTTATTTTCCCGTTTGGTCTGTTTAAGTTTCCGGTATACCGGTCTTTTGTGCTAGCTGTACTTAATCATGCTGTAAAGAAAAATAATGTTACCATAGAGATTAATGATCTTCTCTACGAACAGGGGATAGACCTGGGGGCGGGAATAAATAAAACTGCGGCTGCCTATCAGAGGTTCATATTCAGCCATCCTACGCTTCAGTTTGTTTTTGCATCAAAGCTGATGGGAGATTACGCGGTCAGCCATTATAAGCTCGGCACTAAAAGCTGGCAAACCATTATTAATGGTGCACCCACCCTAAACACCGGAACTGCATGTCATCTGAAAGTGGGTGATCCCGAAAAAATAAGATACATTTATGCCGGTACGCTGAACAAAGGCAGGGACATCGAAAAATTAATTGAGGTATTTGCGGACAAAAGTGGAATCGACCTGATCCTGATCGGAATTGATGGAGCTTGGATTTCCGAATTTAATTACAGAAACATTCATTATCTTGGTCAGTTTGATGAAGAAACCGCATTGGCGATTGCCTCACAGTGTGATATAGGAATTATTCCTTATGATGAGAAAAAATTGTATTACAATATATGTTATCCGACCAAAAATTCATTCTATATTGCAGCAGGTTTACCCATTCTTTGCACTCCTCTACGGGAAACTATGAGGGTATTCGAAAATTATCCCGGTACCGCATTTTTTGAGTCTGTTAAAAATTGGGACTTTTTCCTCACAAAGACAGATAAATCAGATGTGATATCGGCCAAAGGAAAGGTAGAAAAGATAAAATCGGAACTGAAGTGGGATTTTTTATTTGCAGACCTTCATTTTAGGGAAATGTGTCAAGAGTATCACTTAAACAGCAATGCATGAATACTGCAATACATTGGTATTAAATTAAAAAACAAAGGATGATTACCATTTTATATATTTTTTTCGCTGTCATTTCTTTTTTGATCATCTTCAGGGCAAAAAACCAAAAGATTAAACTTGGATTATTAATTGTACTGGCCATTCTGTTGATCGTTAATGCTGCTTTACGGCCTTCGGATGTTGCAAAAGATTATGAAGTATATACTTATTACTGGAGGCTTAAATTTCTTGAGGATGTAGAAATTTCTTTCATTCAAATAAGAAACCTGCTCAAATATGTACTGCAGCTCGGGCCGGGATCTCTGTTTATTGTCTATGCTGTCCTGGGCGTCAGTGCGAAAGTCTATTCCATAAAGCTTTTTACCAAATATGTTTTTCTTTCACTGCTTATTTATTTGAGCCATTATTATATCCTGCACGAATTAACACAAATCCGTGTTGGGGTCGCATCAGGATTTTTCTTAATAGGGGTGTATTATCTGGCGCAGCGAAATCTGGTGAAATTTCTTATTTTCACACTCATTGGCGGATATTTTCACTATTCGGCTTTTCTTGCACTGCCTTTATGGTTTTTGTACAATGATCAGCGAAAGATCAGTATTTACGCAATTTTAATCCCGTTGGGGTATTTCATTTATCTTGCAGGATCAAATCTTATCGTGAGCTTACCTATTCCGTATGTTCAGGAGAAAGTCAGGGTCTATGAAGAACTGCGAGATATGGGATTTGAAGATACCGATAAAATCAATGTTTTCAATGCTGTTTTTTTAATGCGCATATTAATTTTCTTTGTGCTTTTTTTCTTCAGGAAAAGAATTGCAGCAGAGAATCCTTACATTTACATTTTACTTAAAATTTACGCCATATCTCTTTTTACCTTTACCGCATTGGCATCTATACCGGCGTTCGCCTTCAGGATTCAGGAGTTGTTTGGAGTGGTGGAGATCCTCCTTTTTCCATCCTTAGCTTTTATATTCAAAGACAGAATTTTTGGGTATTCCCTCGTCATATTGCTGGCTCTTGCTGTATTATCGATTGATATATTTTACGGTAAACTGATATTATACTGATGGAGAGAATTGGGGTTTTACTTGCTACCTATAATGGTGAAAAATTCATTGCCGAACAGCTGCAGTCTCTCATCGACCAGACTTACAGCAATTGGATACTCTATGTCCGTGATGATTGCTCTTCGGACGGAACATTAACTATTATCAAAGATTTTGAAAAAAAGTTTCCTGAAAAGTTGGTGATCCTTCAAAATGAAGGACGGAATCTCGGCGCAAAAGACAGCTTTGCAGCGCTGCTAAATTTTGTCGAGGAGGAGTATTATATGTTCTGCGATCAGGATGATGTCTGGGTTTCCACGAAAATCGAAAGATCGCTTGCAGAGATGAAGCGAGTAGAGCATGCTTATCCGGGAAGTCCTGTATTGTGTTTCTGCGACGCAATAGTAGCAGACGAAGAACTTAACGTTATTGCAGCGTCTTTTTGGAAATCTACCAGCGTGGATCCATTCTACATTAAACAGGGAAAGAGGTTTGAAATCTTTAACTGTGCCCCCGGCTGTACGATGATCATTAATCACAAACTGAAAAAACACCTTTTCCCATTCCCAGATAAGGCTCCAATGCACGACTGGTGGATTTCGATTGTTGCACAGAGGGTAGGAATTGTACATCCCATTAATGAAGGATTAATTCTGTACCGGCAACACAGTTCTAACACTATAGGGGCTGAAAGTGTTGAACCACAGTATTTCCTGAAAAAGCTCATTCGCCTGTCTAACCTGTTTAAAACACAGCAAAACCATCTGGAGTTTTTAAGGGAAATAAACGGAATGGGGAAAATGGAGTTTTACTTCTCCAAATTACGTTATACGCTGATTCGCTTTATGACTAATCGATAAAGAAGGGAAGTACAGAAAACGGTAAAAAATTGCCTGAAGACCTATTGTTTAGTAGCAGATTTTGATTGATCATTCTGCGGTTCCTGATAATACCTGTCAAAAGAGGGAAGCTTTTCGGCGTGCCTGTAGATTCAAAAAAATTATCTGATATTTGGCCAATTCCACCCGGATCATTGATGGTAATAGCCTGTTTCTTAAAGTTTAAAAACCTGCAGCTGACAAAATCAATTTTTTTGGAAGGTCCGGTGAAGGTAAGACCATCTACATGATATACTTTGTTGAAGATGCAATTCTCAAATCTGATATTATTTACTCCCACCGCGCTCACGTTGTTATAGGTTTCCGTGGTAATGTCTGTGAAGTTCGTATTGGCGATATAAACATTTTTGGCAAATCGGAAATCCGCAACTTCTTTGCTGTCTGTAACCGTCGAGTTCATTAACGAAACTGTGTACACGTTTTGGGAAGTGTTTAAATAATTTTGAGAACCGATCACCGCCAATGGAGCATTCACTTTCTGAAAATCACAATTGCTGATTGAAACAATTTTCCCGGAGGTTTCCGGCTGCTGCACGACCGCAATCGCACCCATTCCTCCTATATTGAAAAATGTACAATTGCTGATCACCCCATTGCGTACTACATTCATTCCTCTGTCGGGTTCTATATCAATGGCACCGGGCATGTCGTCCCGGGTTATGTTTCTGAAGCTACAACGGTCAATGGTAAACCCGTCACTGTAATAAATGCTGATTCCCTGTCTGTTGTTTTTATTCACTCCGTCGAACCGGCAGTTACGA
>JAHIQD010000015.1 GCA_018902795.1 Bacteroidota bacterium
GGAGCAAAGTTTAATTAAATGCTTTTCTCTTTTCTAAATTTAAGATTTTTTCATTATATTTTATTATTACAAATCTAAAGGAACGGAGCTCTTTTTGTAAGGAAGAATGACGCACAAAAAAGCGGGAGTGGAAGACGGAAACAGGCGCCCAAATCATTTGAATTCAGCTTAAAATATGTATTTTTGAATTTATGAAAAGAAAAGTACTTCTCATCTATACCGGCGGAACCATCGGAATGGAAAAAGATTATGAAACCGGAAGTCTGCGTGCCTTCGACTTTGGAAACATTTTCCAGAAACTTCCTGAAATGAAACTGATCGAATGTGAAGTTTCTGTTCATTCTTTTCAGAAACCTCTGGATTCTTCAGATATGGGCCCGAAAGAATGGAAAATAATTGCCCGATTAATTGGTGAAAATTATAATCTTTACGACGGTTTTGTCATTCTTCACGGGACCGATACCATGTCTTATACGGCTTCTGCATTGAGTTTCATGTTAAAAAACCTCACAAAACCTGTGATTCTGACAGGCTCGCAATTACCGATTGGCGATTTGCGTACCGATGCGAAGGAAAATCTTTTGACGAGTTTGTATTATGCGAGTCTTTACGAAAACGATGAAGCAGTAATTCAGGAAGTTGCGGTATATTTTGAATATAAATTACTGCGGGGAAACCGGACTTTGAAATATTCTGCGGAATATTTTGATGCTTATCAAACCCCGAATTATCCTGTTTTAGGACAATCTGGAGTTCATTTGAATATTGAAAAAGATTTTTTGTGGCGTTCAAAAACAGGACAGCAATTTGCAGTTGATACGCATATTTCCCAAAATGTGCTTTTCTGGCGTATTTTTCCGGGGATGCATCTGGAACATTTTTCTGAGATTCCCAACATGAAAGTTTTAATTTTACAGGTTTTCGGATCGGGGACTATTTTTAATAGTAAAAAGACGCTTCACACCCTTCAAATGCTGAGGGATCAGGGTACTGAAATCGTAGTAGTTTCGCAATGTGTCTCAGGTGGAGTGTCATTCGGGAAATATTCAAACAGCAATGTTTTTACAAAAATTGGTGCGATTAGCGGGAATGATATGACGGCAGAAAGTGCTATTACCAAAGCGATGCATCTTCTTGACAATCCGAAATACGAAGGAAATTTTGCCGAGAATTTTGCTAAAAATTTATGCGGAGAAGTTTCAATACTATAAAATTTACATTTTTTTTAGATTGACCTTTTAAATCTCGTTTAAATAATCTATTTTTGCAATCCTAATTAGAGAGGTGTCCGAGTGGTTGAAGGAGCTAGCCTGGAAAGCTAGTATACGGGTAACTGTATCGTGGGTTCGAATCCCATCCTCTCTGCAAAAATCTTTGAAGTTTTCTTCAAAGATTTTTTTTATTTATTATATCTCTTCAAATCTACTTCAGGCATCAGGGATCTTCCGTTTTCGATATGCTCGTAAAGTTCCTTTGAAAAATAACAGCCATTCAAAATTCCACGCGCTCCCAGACCATTATAAACGTAAAAATTCTGATGTTCAGGATGATTTCCTAAAATTGGTCTTCTATCTTTTACCGTCGGTCTGAAACCATAATTTACTTCTACCACCTCAAAATCGTGAGGATAAAATTCAGTAAGACCTGTTATCAATTCTTCTGTTTTAAATTCATCAATTTCTTCAGGCCTTTCGTTGGGATCATAAGTGCCGCCATAATAATATATTTCATTATTCAGAGGGAAAAGAAAATGCTTTTTTTTAAGGGTATACTGATGATTAAACTGCTCAGAAAGTTTCACTTTTATATGATGTCCTTTGTTTGGAATAATAGGAATA
This sequence comes from Bacteroidota bacterium, assembly GCA_018902795.1. Taxonomy (GTDB): domain Bacteria; phylum Bacteroidota; class Bacteroidia; order Flavobacteriales; family Weeksellaceae; genus Kaistella. The sequence goes on from JAHIQD010000015.1 coordinate 1,839, forward strand.
TCTTTAAAATATGGATTGTGTTTTACACCTATTCCTTCACAGAAAACAATGTTTTTAAAATGAAAATCTTTGTAGGTATTTGGCGCCAGCAGAGAATAGTCAAATCTTTCCTCAACTAATAAGCGGTTCTCCTTAAAATAGTCATTAAAGTCTTTAAAAAACCCGTCTACATTCAGTCTAGCGGATTTGTTCACCGAACCTGTTCCGTATAGATTTTTGATGGTTTCCAGCGTCTCGAATGCAGGGTTCAGGAATGGTTTCAGTTCATCCGTTTCACATTTGCTAATCCAGAGTGCTTTTTCCTGCTCATCATGAAAAATGCGGCGGATATTTTCTTCAATCAAATAATTGGTACCGGTATACTTTTCAATTTCATTAAGTGTTACGTGCAGAAAATCTATCTGTTCCTTAGCAAGCCAAAAGGTGGTAAATTTCTTTAAAACCAACGGATTAATGATTCCTGCTGAAACCTGTGAAGCGCTTTTTCGGCCTTCTGAGAATATGGCAAAAGATTTCCTATTATGTATTAACTGATGGGCAAAAAACAACGCCGCATACCCGTCACCAACAATGATATAATCTACATTTTTCATTCTTAATATCGCTTAGGAATTCATAAAAAAAACCTGAGTAAAGGTACTCAGGTTTTGTGGTATTTTCAAGCAGAATTTTAATAATTCCACATATCGTTTTCCATTTGAAGGATCTGTCCTTTGATTCTTTCGCTTTCTTCAAGCTGAGCATCAGCGTCACGCGGGATATAATCTTTAATAACTCCGTTTCCTAATCCGTTATCAGATTTATAAATTACTGTAGAAAATCTTCTCGCATTTAAGATATCATCAAAAGTAATGTCAGAAGCAAGGTTTTTGCTGTTAAAAACTATAGAATTTGCTAAAACTTCTCTTGCGTCCGGATAATAAACCCAGAACAAGTCAATCAGCTCATCTTTGGAAGCTAAAGGCTGTCCGTCAGGTCCGAACTGACCCATTGTGGAAGGGTCCTGTCCCATCGCGGCAATACCCAACAGTCTGTACTTCATCTGGCTGTCTCTTCTGTCAATATACCACATTCCTTTAATTTTCAAAACTTTCACATTTTCAGTTTTGGTTTCATAAACGTTGGTAAATTCTTTCTTTTCAGCTTCCGTTAATTTTCCGGTTTCGTTAAGACGGTCAATTCCAGCATCACTCATGACTGAGTTTTTGATTCTGGACTGAATCGCGTCAGGACTCAGCCTTGTCTGGAACATTTCATCATCATATACTTCCTTGATTCTGCCGTCATTAATAGCATCAAAAAGAATCTGGTATAAAGATTTGTTCTGAGAAACAAGTCCGTCTTCATTATGATAAAAAGGTTGGTTCAGTTTATCATTCATATCGATGATCTCCCAAACTACCATACTTTTCAAAATGTCCTTATCTTCAATAAAACCATATTTCAAAGGTGTAACTTTATTGGAAACCATTGAATCCCCTTTCTTGATCAACCCAAGTTCTCTGTATTTTCTGAAAGACTCAGGCGACTTTGCATTTAGTATAGACATTGAAGTAATCGGAGTATCATCAACCACTGCACCGGCAGAAGGTGTTTCAACAACAGGTGCTTCAACTATAGGAGCTTCTTCCACTGGCTTGGCCACTTTCGTGGTTTTTGCCTTGGCTTTTTTCTTGGTTGTTTTCTTTTTCGTCTGAGCCTGAACAGACAGGAAACTCAACGCAAGAAATAAAAATATGAACTTTCTCATTATAAAATTTTTATACTAATGACAGATAAAATATCAAATCAATAACGTAATTATTGTACGTTTATTACAACCGGCGGAATTTGTTTTAATGTCTGTCCGCCAAGTCCCGTTGCAGTTGCCTGGATATTGTATATGTATGCAATATCTCCGGATCTTAAGCTTTTGGTTAAAGCTGCTACCGAACTCATTGAGTTTCCGGAAACCATCATACCCGCTTTTCCTTGAACTTTAAACATGAAACTGTTTACAGTAAAGCTTACAGGGAAGTCGAAATCCGGCATATCCACAGAAACGTGCTGATTAGCAATTGAACTTGCAGGCATTGACACCACTGATTTTCCTTGGATTTCCCCAACCGGTGGCGGAACATTTTTAATTCTAAAATCAAAGGCCTGAGAAATTACTCCTCCTTTTGGATCTCTACCTGAGATCGTAAGTTTTACTGTGGAACCTCCACCAGGAGTAACAATCCATTTACCACCACTACCGCTGACCGAAGCTCCCGCAGCTGAAAGTGAAATACCTGACATGTCCGCTCCTAAGATTGAACCAGAGATCGGGTTAGGTAATCCACGGTATAAAACGTTCATTTTATCCGCAGTTACAATTGCGCCTTTCTGAGCTTTAAGTTCCTGTGCACCTGCAATTACTTTGTAAGTATGATCGTAAGGCAATGAAATAACTTTACCGTTTACATCAGTGAAGGAAATTGTTCCGGAGAATTTATGATCACCCAACGCACTTGAATTAAGGTTTGTAGTTCCCTGTCCGTTTTGTACAGATAAGCCAGGCATTGATAATCCCGGAACACTGCTGGAATAATTACCAATAGCAACGGAAGCCGGAGCTGATTCTCCCTGAATTACAGTAGTAGGAGCTGATACAATTGCCTGATAAGCATCAAACTTAATATCTGCATCTACTTTTTCCTGAAGCATAGTCATTAAAACATCAGACTGCAGATTTCTTGCTTCCGACTGCATAACTTCTAAATTGGAAAGCGCTGCAATAAGAGGCTGTCCGTAGAATTTATACTGCAACCAATTTTTCCCGTTTCTTGTTTCCTTGTTGGGAAATTCTGTTACCAGAGTTTTATTTGCTCTGTCAACAACCGGTTTCATATCTGAAGCAGAAGCGAAAGTTTGGGTAATGTATGATTTCAAAACTTCAACTTTGGCTTTCAAGTCTGTTGCATTTTTTGAAGGAACTGTTTCACTTCCATTAAAAAATAAGGAAGAAGCTGGTTCTGTATTGTTTAATGCAGTAAAATTATCGTCTACACTGACATTGCTGTCATAACCCGATTCCGACTTCAATTTCGTTTTCAAGCCTTCAATAAAGGTAACCAAATCATTAGTTTTAGCTTCTAAAGCACGATAATCTGCTAACGGTTTAGCGTAAGTTTCGGGTGTATTAGCAGCTTTTGCCTCTAATGTTTTCTTGAAAATCTTATCGTTTTTTTCTTCCACTAAACCTCTCGTTTCGGTTAGCGTCTGATTTGTATCATTATATGACCTAATGATTTCCTGATCGATCTGCATTGCAAGCATTGCAATGAAAACCAGATACATCAAGTTGATCATCTTCTGACGAGGCGTCTGTTTTCCTTGTGCCATTTTTAGTAAATTTTGTTAATAATTTTAAATTTTAATTATAAATGGTTAGAAAACTATGATTTCATTGCGCTAAGCATTCCGCCGTAAACTCTGTTAAGATTATTTAGGTTAGAAGTCAGTCCTGATAATTCTTCGTTGAATTTTTCTGAATGAGCAGCAGATTTCATCATATCCTCAACATACTTTTTGCTGTATTCAGATTGTGTTTTACCATGCTCTAACTGAAGTGCATACAAAGCATTCATGCTTTCCAAGTGACTTGAAGCTAGAGTTAACTGGTCGTTATATTTTTGTGTAGCACCTGTAACGTCTACTGTTTTATTAATTTGATCTACTGAATTAGAAAAATTATCGATACCAGTTCTTAATCTTTCGAATAAGCTAACATCCAACTTTGCATCTTCAAGCATTTTGTCCAATTTATCAGATAAAGAAGTTTCAAGTTCTTTTACTTCTGCTGACTTAATACCTAAACTTGAGTGAACTGGATTTGGATTTGCGTTTCTATCTAATAGTTCTGGGTAAACATTTTCCCACGCGTAAGATTCTTCAGTTTTTGGTGCATCGAATGCGAAAATAATAAAAATAATAGCTTCAGTAATCAAACCAATTGATAGCGTTACGTTTCCGGTAAGCGGACCGATACTGAAGTGAGTAAGCTTAAATAAAGCTCCAATGATTACGATTGCGGCTCCTATTGAATAGATGAAGTTATATGTAGCCTCCTTAGTTTTAAACATGTTATTCGAATTTTTAGTAGTTAATAATTATTATTTGTTTTTGTTTTTTCTTAAACTTTTAGTTTGTTCTTTTTTTGAATTTTGCTGTTCCTTCCGGAATATCCTGTACTGTTCTGAAACCGATATAACTTCTTGCGGAATCTTTCATTTCATAATCTCTTGCTCCCGTCATCAATAAATATCCTACATCTTTCCATGATCCTCCTCTTACCGTTTTTCTTGGCTCCTTATAAGCTTGATTAGACAAATATGGATTTAAAGTAGAAGCAAACTGATAAGTGGAGTTATTGTAAGGAGATTCTGTCCATTCAGCAGCATTTCCTGCCATATCAAACAAACCAAATCCGTTTTTAGGAAATTTCTTCACCGGTGCTGTGTAGGTGTAGGTTCCTTTCTTTTCATCCTCAATATAATTACCACGTTTTGGTTTAAAGTTCGCTAAATAGCAACCTCGGTCATCCTGTAAGTAAGGTCCGCCCCAAGGATACGTAGCATTTTCTTTACCTCCTCTTGCAGCATATTCCCATTCTGCTTCAGTAGGAAGACGGAATGCCATTGGTTTTTGCTTTTTCTTTTTAAGGGACTCGTTGTAATCTGATTTTAATTTAGATTTAAAATTACAATAAGCTCTTGCCTGATCCCATGTTACTCCTACAACAGGATAACTTTTATAGGCAGTGTGCCAAAAATACCCATCATAAAGAGGTTCGTTGTAAGCATAATTGAAATCCTTGATCCAAACCGTAGTATCGGGATAAACCGCAATACTTTCTTTCTTTAAATATTTTGTACCTCTTGATTTGTCTTTAACAGCTGATTCAATATCTTCCCAGTTATAAGCATAAAGCAGTTTTCTGGTATCCAATATTCTTTCATTATTTATTCTTTGCGCAGGCGGAATATACATAGTTTCCAGTACTTCAGCATATTGGGCATCCGGATAATCGGAAGTTTTCCAACGGAGCGGAACGGACCAGTCTAATTTTTTAGATTCGTCATAGCCTTCTCTTCCACCCTGAGATTCCATGAACTCCTGATATGCATTTTTTGTATCACCAGCCTTTTTCGATGCATAGGCAAAATCTCCTATAGATGCTCCGTTTCCAGTAGAACCGCCATCTCCAGCAGCTTCAGCCAATAATGAACGGGCAACAGAATCTCTTACATAATTAATAAAAACTCTGTATTCTGCATTTGTAATTTCGGTTTCATCCATAAAAAAGGAAGAAACTGTAACGGTTTTCAAGTTTGCTTTTTCAGGGGTATTGGTAAAATCCTGGTCGGCTAAACCCATAACATATGAACCTGCAGGAATTGAAACCATTCCGTAAGGTCTTTGAGCGACGAAGGATTTTGATTTACCTTTAGGTACTAATTCTCCTTTTTGTCCGGGCTTTCCTGCTGATGATCCTCCTCCTTTAGAACAAGAGATTATGACAGACGCTGATAATAATATAAGAAATATTCTTTTCATGCTATTTTTTGAAATTAAGCGGTAAATATATAATTTTTTGGAAAAACAATTGCGTTTTTTTTTGAAAAACGTAAAATTGCTTGGATTATTTTATATGAATTAACATTTCTTTTATTCGACAGTTACAGATTTTGCCAGATTTCTAGGCTGATCAACATTTGCACCCCGGTAAACTGCAATATAATATGCCAAAAGCTGCAACGGTACAGAGGCTATTATCGGAGAGAAACATTCTGAGGTTTCCGGAAATTCAATTACATAATCTGCCATTGAAGAAACCTGAGTATCACCTTTATTCACCAATGCAATTACTTTTCCTTTCCGGGCTTTAATTTCCTGAACGTTACTTACAATTTTATCATAATGTCCCTGTTTAGGAGCAATAATAACAATCGGCATGTTTTCATCGATAAGTGCAATCGGGCCGTGTTTCATTTCTGCAGCAGGATAACCTTCGGCGTGAATATATGAAATCTCTTTAAGCTTTAATGCTCCTTCCAACGCTGCCGGGAAATTATATCCTCTACCTAAATAAAGGAAATTCTGAGCGTCAACAAAATTCTTAGCGATTTCTTTGGTAATTTCGTGGGTAGTTTCCAGAACTTCCTCCACTTTTTTCGGAAGTGCATCGAGTTCAGTAATTAACCTCATAAATTCCTGATTGCTCAAATGACCTCTGTGCTTGCCTAATTTCAATGCAATTAAAGAAAGAATGGTCAGCTGAGCGGTAAATGCTTTTGTTGAGGCAACCCCAATTTCAGGACCGGCGTGAGTATAAGACCCTGCATCAGTAATTCTTGCAATTGAAGAATCCACAACATTACAAATCCCGTAAATAAAAGCTCCTTTTTCTCTCGCCATTTTTATTGCGGCCATAGTGTCTGCCGTTTCTCCTGACTGTGAAATTGCGATTACCACGTCTTTTTCAGTAATAATAGGATTTCTGTAACGGAATTCTGAAGCGTATTCAACTTCCACAGGGATTCTTGCAAATTCTTCAATAAGATATTCCCCAATTAATCCGGCATGCCAAGAAGTTCCGCATGCAATAATTGTAATTTTCTGTGCCTGGCTGATTCTGTCCAAATGATCCCAGATTCCAGCCATTTTGATGATACCTTCTTCCACCAGTAATCTCCCTCTCAGTGTATCGTGGATTGATTTTGGCTGTTCGAAAATTTCTTTAAGCATAAAGTGTTCGTAGCCTCCTTTTTCAATTTGCTCGAGACTTAATTTCAGCTCCTGAATTTCTGGAATCACTTTTTCGTTATCTTTAATGTTTCTGATATCAACTCCATTTTCCAGTGAAATTGTTGCCATATGACCTTCTTCGAGGTAAACCGCTTCTTTGGTAAATTCAACAAAAGGTGACGCATCAGAAGCAATGAAATACTCTTTATCACCAAGACCAATTGCAAGCGGGGAACCTAATCTTGCTACTACCAGCAATCCTGGAAAATCTTCATGCATCACTGTTATTGCATACGCCCCATACACTTCATTCAATGCAAAACGCACTGCTGCAGGAAAATCTATTTCAGCATTGGTATCCATGAAAAACTGAATGAGATTTACCAAAACTTCGGTATCGGTTTCCGAATGAAAGGTGAAGCCTTTATCAGTAAGCATAATTTTGATGGTATCATAATTTTCAATGATTCCATTATGCACCAAAGCAATTTTACCGTTGTTTGAAATATGTGGATGAGAATTTCTGTCACTCGGTACACCATGTGTTGCCCATCTGGTATGTCCCATTCCTACATGAGCTTTACCTATAAGATTTTCAGAAATAGCAACTAAATCGTCAACCTTACCTTTTGTTTTTGCTACATCAAAATGCAGATTCTCATTCTCTAAAACAATTCCCGCACTATCGTAACCTCTGTACTCTAATCTTCGAAGGCCGTTAATTACTACTTCATATGCATCCTGAAAACCAGTATATCCTACAATACCACACATATATTACTTATTTTTTTATTCTTAAAATTTATTTTTTTCCGTACGTCAAAATTAACTTTGCGCTTTTGCTGATGTTATTGGGGTCGGTTCCTACAAAGACTGCCCTGTTCGGAGTGTATGCTCTGGTATTATAATCCTGCGCATTTTTTATATTGAGTGCTCCCAAAAGATTACCAGCGACATCAGTGGTATAACTGCCTACATTCAAAATGAAATCCTTGGCGATAGCTTCTTTTTCAATAATGTTTTTGAAAGTTTGTGTAATGCCTATATCATAATGTGCCTCATTTTTATCTAAATCGTAAGCCTTAACAAGGCTGTAAACTCCTGTATTAGCCAAAGTGCTCATGTCTTCAAGGTAAGTGTTTAGATCCTTCTGTTTTACGACAAAATAAGAGGGCTTTTGATATTTGTTATCCCATGTGCTCTGATCTGTGTAAATTCTTAATTTGGCGGAAATAATGCCTATTTTTTTATTATGGAATAAATCTTTAATTGAAGCAATGGTGGTTTCTGGAATTTTCAGTCCCATCCCTGGCCCTCCCATTCCTTGTGCATAAATTTTTGGAACTCCTGTAACAGCATCTTGTCCCTGTGGTGTAGTCGCAATAGCTGATGGAGTTCCTGCCCGATTATTGGTAATTTGGCTGAAATGAGCATTTGATGACCCCATATCCAGTGAATAAACCGCCTGATCCCGGGTTGTCGTTCCATTTTCCACCTTATCCTTTTTATAGTAAAGATTTACAGCAACTGCATTTGGGTCAAAACTGAAGATATATCCGTCATTCTCCACTACTGAAATCTGAAGCCCTTTAAAATATCTGATAAATGAGGCGGCATCCGATAATTCCGGAGATGATCCTTTCTTGATTATTTTATTTTGCATGAATGTGCTGTCAAGAGGAATTCTAAGAGAAACATCTCTTACTAATAATTCGGTGTTATCTGCGTCTTTAGTAATCTTAACAGAATTAATCGTCCCGTCAAAAACTTTTGATCCAATTACATTACCTACTGCGACATTTCTATTAGACATAATTGAATCTGCAGTAGATCCAAGAAATTCATTTACTTCATGTACTTTAATATTGAATACCGTTTTTCCGTTAAGCTTTGTTCTACCGTATTTACTGACAGGATAACTTGTAACAACTTTCTTTGCTGCAACTGCTCCAACGGGATATATATAATCTTCAACAGTAGTTGTAGTAGCAGAATCTGTAGGGTAAGCCGGTTTTATTACCAGAACGGCAGAATCCAAAACGGGGTTAGTCCCAAAATCCGGACTGTAATTGGATAAACGCACTTGTGTTACATACGCAGACTTCTGCAGTCCAAACTGAGGCTCATTAAATGCACCTAAAGTTGCACTCTGAAGCCTCGCAGCATCCGATCTTACTGCTTCACCATTATCTACGTTATAGGCAATTACCGTATAGGCCGTATCAGTACCTTTAGCACCATCCTGAAAAAACTGAGAACCTAGTTGATCTGCATCGGGCTCACAATTCCATAAAATTAAACTTCCAATTACAAGTGTTGCAGTAATATTGAATAATTTTTTAATTTTTTTTATCATTAAATTTAAATTGATTAGTATAATGTTTCGATTGATTGAGCGTCTAAATATTCTGATTTGGCAGTTTTGGTTTTATCAAAAGCCTGATCCAGTTCGTCTTGCAAAAATTCGTCACCTTTCACTACCATGTCCACCAAATCCATACTTTCTATAACAAATTGCTGAAAACTTGGTTTCTTAAACGCTTTAAGTGAATTAATATTGTCGAAATTCATTTTTTCTTCTATAGAAGGAGAAAGCGGCGCATCCTCTTCGTTATAAACAGAAAGAACTATTTTAGAGTCATTAAAATAAGAATCGGTTTTATAAAACGTTTTCAGATAAATGGGAATGAAAGAAGCCATCCACCCATTAAGGTGAATCACATCGGGCACCCAGTTTAGTTTTTTAATGGTTTCGATAACCCCTCTGGCAAAAAAGATTGCGCGTTCATCATTATCATCAAAAGGCTTCCCGTCGTCATCAGTGTAAAACTGTTTTCTCTTGAAATACTCTTCGTTATCGATAAAATAAACCTGCAGCCTTTCTCCAGGCAGGGAAGCAACTTTAATAATCAGTGGCTGATCCAGGTCGTTGATAATAATATTCATCCCTGAAAGACGAATGACCTCATGAAGCTGAAATTTCCGTTCGCTGATCTGGCCAAATCTTGGCATAAATACCCGTACGTCATTACCTTCCTGGTGCATTTTGAGAGCCATTTTACTCACCATTGTCGCCATATTGTTATCTTCCTGATAAGGAAACATCTCCGTGGTGACATATAATATTTTTTGGTTCGGCATAAATTCTATCGTTCTTCTTATTAATAAAGCAGAATATTCTGCTTCGCAAAATTACAAAATTTTAAGCGAATATTTTTTAATTAATAAATTTTAATAATTATATTTAAAATTACCTGATTTTATGTGAAATAATTTTCTTCACCGAGTCTTTTTTTTGAGGAAATTCTTATTTTTACACGGATAATTACAAACCATGGAAATTTTTAAAAACAAAAAAACTTTGCTCGATTTTATCGAAAGACAGAAAGAAATGGGCAAAAGAATAGGATTTGCTCCAACAATGGGTGCGCTACATCAGGGACACATTTGCCTTTATGAAGCTGCAAGGAAAGAAAACGATCTGGTTATTTCATCCATTTTTGTGAATCCCACCCAGTTCAACAATCCGGCAGATTTAGAAAAGTACCCGAGAAATATAGATAAAGACATTAAAACCCTGGAGCAATCAGGTTTTGTGGATGCCGTGTATATTCCGGAGGTTTCAGATATTTATCCTGAAGGCCTTAAAAGCAAACAATATGATTTCGATGGTTTGGAAAACGAAATGGAAGGAAAATTCCGTCCGGGCCACTTTAATGGCGTTGGAACTGTGGTGGAGGAACTCTTCAGGCAAGTAAAACCCGACAATGCATATTTCGGCGACAAAGATTATCAGCAATTGGCCATTATCAAAAAATTGACTGAAAAATTAGCACTTCCCATCAAAATACACGGCGTTGCGATACACCGCGAAGCAAGCGGACTGGCAATGAGCTCGAGAAACCAAAGACTGAGCGTCGCACAAAAAGAAGCTGCTAAAATCATCCACGAAACTTTAGTCAAGGTAAACGACTGGTTCAGGGTCATCACCATTCCCGAGATCAATAAACGGGTACAGGATATATTTGATGAACAGCGGGGAATGAAACTGGAGTATTTCGAAATTTCTGATGAAGCCACCTTAAAAGAAACAGATTTTTTCTATAAGGGCCGAAACTTCCGGGCTTTTATCGTAGTCTTTGTTGGTGATGTAAGGCTGATTGACAATATGCATCTGGATTAAAGTCGCCTAAAAACGTCAAAAGTCTTCCTAACAAGAAGACTTTTGAGCACCAAATCACAAAATATTAATATGAAAAAAATTTACCCCGAAAGGTAAATTTGTGACCCGGCTGGGATTCGAACCCAGGACCCATACATTAAAAGTGTATTGCTCTACCAGCTGAGCTACCGAGTCGGTTTTTTTAAAATAATAAGCAATTTAAAAACTGCTTATTGCTGATGCTTTGTGCCTGCGACTGGACTCGAACCAGCACATCCTTAGGAAACCACCCCCTCAAGATGGCGTGTCTACCAATTTCACCACGCAGGCTAAAAAAAACCGTAAGATTACGGAACTTTTTAAGCTTGTGACCCGGCTGGGATTCGAACCCAGGACCCATACATTAAAAGTGTATTGCTCTACCAGCTGAGCTACCGAGTCGGTCACCTTTAAAACAAACAATTAAAAAAGATTATTTAATAATTATTCTCTGTTTTTAAGTGGTGCAAAGATAGGCCTTTTTTTAAAATCTCAAAATTTTTTTGGTAATTTGTACAAAATTAAAACATGATAATTTCACTGGTAGGATACATGGGTAGTGGTAAATCACACATTTCCAAAGTTTTGAGCAATAAAATAAATTTTAAATTAATTGACCTTGACAGGCAAATTTCTTTGAAAAACAAAATGACCATCCCCGAAATCTTTGAAAAAAGAGGCGAAATCTATTTTAGAAAACAGGAAAATGAGATTTTGAAAGAAGTTTTAACCGCTCCGGAAGACTGTATATTAAGTGTCGGTGGTGGAACGCCGGCTTATTTCAACAATATGGAAATTATCAATCAACACTCCGAAAGCATTTTTCTGCGGACTTCTGTAACAGATCTTACTGCAAGAATTTTAAAACAGAAAGACAAAAGACCTTTGATTGCAACTATTCCTGAAGATGATCTACCTGAATTTATCGCAAAACATTTGTTCGAAAGAAACATTTACTACTCCCAAGCGAAATTCACCATTGATACCGACGGAAAAGACCCTGACCAGATTGTAGCCGAAATTCTGGCAATCATTTAATCCTCCTTGTTTTCATCTACATCACTGAAGAATAAATCCCAGTCCCCCTCTTCCATGTCTGTGCTGTTATCACCTCCGATATAATAATCCATATCCCTTCGGTCTTTTTTCGTAGGCCGGCCTTCTCCTTTGATGCGGTAATAATCCTGGGTAAGTTTACGCAGTTTTAAGATTTCATACTGTTCTTTATCGGTTTTATCTTCGATATGAAGAGGAACCAGCTTTGCTCCTATCCTACTCTTGGGGATTTGTATGACTTTTATCTGATAGTCGATTTGGTTTTTTCTGATTTTAATGGTATCCCCAGGATTTACCTCTTTTGAAGATTTTACGGTTTGGCTCCCAACAGAAACTCTGTTTTTCTTTATTTCATCAGCGGCGATGCTTCTTGTTTTGTAAAAACGCACACACCATAAAAATTTATCAATTCTCATATTTTATTTATACTTTTGCTGGATTAAAAATTTTTAGCAATTTAATGATAATATTAAAAATGAAAAAAACATACTTATTTCTGGCTTTAGCTTCTATTGCCCTCGTGTCATGTAGAAAGGACGATGCTGTTGATACCGTAGAAGAAGTAAGCATTGAAACACAGAACAGTTATGATGACCAAGCCGCACAAAATTTTCTTGCTACCCATTATCTGGATGCAAAAGGAAATATTAAAGATTTTGTAGCGACCGATACAGTGAATGTAAAACTCGCTGATCTTAGTCCGGTAACTTTACCTTCAGGGGTTATTTATATTGCAAGACCTGGCGCACAGCCCAATCCGGGTACCACTATAGCTCAGTATGATAACATTCGGCTGATGACTAATACTATTACTTACGTAGCAACCAACACCGATAATAAGGTTTCTTTTTCATCGCCGTCTGTATTTAGAAATACTATTTCAGGTACTGGCGTACCGGAAGCAGATCCTGCTTATTATTACGTTAAAAAATCAGTTAGAGACGCTGCAATAAGTGATATTGCAAAGCAGAGTAGCTATTATGAAATTGAAGGTTTTCAGGAAGCCCTTAAAAAATTCAAAGCCTTTGATATTCCTGACGAAAGCAACTATAATTTGCAGGGTGTAATTATTGTTCCTTCCAGAGCTGCTTTTGCAAGAGATGCCCACTTCAATTATACGGGTATTTCATTCAGAAACAGAAGTTTTGTATTCAATTTTCAGGTGTATAAAAGCACTTTTTCTGCTGAACCGAGATAAATCCTCTATAAAGATTTGAAAATATAGAAGTTCCTCTTTCGAGGAACTTTTTTTGTGATTTATTTAAATGCTCTTGCTTCATTCATAAATCTGCCGTAAAACTGCTAAAGAATTTGGAGTATAAAATCCAGAAAAATGAAGATGGTAATAAATCATCAGCGAGTCTAAAAAAGAGTTTCTCACTTTCCTCTTTAATTGAATTTCGTAAATATTTTCGGTCGTTAAGTAAATCTTCCAGATGCTGGAGATTTCTTCAGTAAAAAAAGGATGTGCAATCTCATCTGTAAAAGTCCCGGATTCTGGGTTTAAATATTTTTCCTCTTTAAATAGGGGTGCAACTCCTGAAATTATTAAAAACTGAAAAATTAATGAAATATAGCAGTCATAATTTTTTGAAGCAATTTCTTTGCGGAAAACTTCTATTTCTTTAAACGCGCGGGCATTTTGATGTTCTTCTCTTAAGATTTGATGCAAAAAATCGGCAGTAAAAAACAGAATCGAATTAATCCTAACATCATCAAAGTCATAAAATCCGGGCGCCAACTCTAATTTCAAAACCGTAGAAATGGCTCTTTGATTATTGCTTTTTGCTACCGTAATATTCAGCAGATTAAGTGGAAACAGATAAGGTTTCTTTTTATTTTTTGCTGAATAGATTCCTTTTGCAAAAAAACTGTGATAACCTGCCTCTGCTGAAAAACAGTGAAGAACGGCATCGTTGTCCCCGTATTTCACATAAGAAAGCAAAAAGCATGTTTGGTTATGCATTAATTCACTACAGCAATTTTTGCCGTTGCTTTATCGGTTCCGTCAGCATTGGTCATCAATACGAAATAAATTCCCGAAGCTACACGAACACCACGGTGATTATTAAGATTCCATTCGTAATAACCGCCTCTTGAAACGGCCTGGTGAACCAAATTTCCGGCTGCATCGGTGATTCTGATATTTGTTTTCTCGGCCAGTCCTCTAATGCTTACATTTCCTTTGTATTTGGAGTAAACTACTGGATTCGGATAAACCAATACATCACCGAAATTCTCAGATACATTAAGCACGTCGCCCTGGTATACCATAACTCCGTCAAGTGTTACAAAATACACTTTCCCGGTGGCATTGTCTACCTTAATATCGGTAACGTTATTGTTTGGAAGTGGGGAATTCGCCTTGGTAAAATGTTTAAGAGTCTGCTCCCCATTTGAGCTTAAGTAAAACACCCCACCGTCATCAATCGATATCCATTTCTGGTTTCCGGCATCCACCTCAATCTGTAAAATATGACTGTCCCGGAAAAGTTCTTCACCCAAACCATTTTCTTCAATGATAATTGGACTAGCCTGCGGATTATCTTCAGTTAGAATGGCAGAAGGATTACTGATGATCCGGAGACCAATCCTGGTTCCGATCCAAATGTCATCATTCTTATCTATAATTGCTGAAACCACTCCATCTGCGGGAAGGTTATTACCCTTTCTAAGGATTTTGAAACGGTCATCCGACGTAGAAGAAGGCGTATTTTTATAATCATAGATCAGTAAACCTCCGCTGGAAAAAAAGGGAGCCGGAATAAAAATGATCCCATCTTTTACAAATGGCTTTTGAACAAGCCCTGCCGAGGTAGAAGAAACCTGACCAAACTGATCTGAAACCGGAATATAATAGTAAAAACCAATCTGTCCGCTTGTGCCGTTTGCACTCCATTGTGAAACAAAAAGCTGATTATTTTCATCAAAAGTAAGGCCCACTACCCTGTTGTAAGCCCCACCCGAGTTTGCATAAATTTTAGCAAACTGATCATTATCCATCCGATAAATACCTTTGCTGCCGTCATAACTTGTATAGTTAGTAAAGAAAATCTCGCTTGGTCTAGATGGATTTATCACCGCATCTAGCACATTATAGGGAACGCTTGTGTTCCGGAATAAGTCGGGATATATCCACTTAGTTCCATTAAAATGGTAATAACCAAAATTCCGAATGATCGCATCATTATAAGCATCTCGTCCTCCAGTCGAGATCACAATCTGGCTTCCCCGCAGATCAATCTTATATGACGTATTATTATACGGCCCGTCCGGTTTCAGTAAATCGCCCGCTTCATTCTTCATTCCTGAAACTTTGGATCCTGCGTAAACCTGGGAATTCGAATAAAAACCGGTGTTTAACTGTTCTCCCGCATCATAAGATTTTAGAAATGTCCCGGAAGTGGTGAAAACTGAAACGGTGGTAATATCTGCAACAATGATGTTTTGTGAAGTCACCACGACATCCTGAATATTCGAAAAACTTCTCGGAAGGTTTGCAAATGTATTCCCGTCACCAAATTTCACTGTAGTCGCATTTGCATAAGCAACAACATTTCCTGTAGCAATTTGACTGAAACTACCCGCAGCGACCGTATTCCAGGTAGAGTATATTGGGAAGGTAACGTTCATTTCGTGCGATTTTAAACCTGTTGCGGTAACCGCATATACAAAATTGTCTTTAACGACCGCCTCTTTAGCTGCTTCATAGATTCCGCCATTCAGAAAAAATGAAGAATCCGCAAACTCTTTCCGGTCCAGTTTAAATACCGAAACCCCATAACCCACCGAAATCACCGCAAGATTTCCTGTAATTGAAATATGATTGATTTTTTTATCACCGCTATAGCCCGATGCAATGGGAATATCAACTACATAAGTAATTCCGTCCGGCGTAATCACGTCCATCGATCCGTTTTTATAGCCTACTAAACCAATTTTAGTTTCAGGATTATAGTCGAATGCCGAAATTTTCACCTCGTGTAACCCGTTTGCTTTAGACAGTTTTTTAAGCTCGCCGGAAGCGGGCGTGTAAAAGAATATTCCGTTTTCTGTGGCAGCGATAAGTTTCCCGCTATCTTCCCGAATCGCCAAAACATTATTATAGGAAAACAAATCGGT
This sequence comes from Bacteroidota bacterium, assembly GCA_018902795.1. GTDB lineage: Bacteria > Bacteroidota > Bacteroidia > Flavobacteriales > Weeksellaceae > Kaistella. The sequence goes on from JAHIQD010000015.1 coordinate 17,989, forward strand.
CCATTTACTGGAAGAAATAACCTGCGCAGTACTACATAAAGAGAATGCAAGGAATAAAAACGGTAATATTTTTTTCATGTGTTTATTTGTGTTCTTAATAGTCAATAAAATGATTTGAAATACTAATATATCACAAATTCATTGATTATTTATTTTTTAAACCAAAATGCTGTCATCTATAACCTGGTTATTCCAGGAAATATTTTTAACATTTTTATTTTTGTCGAAGTAAAAATCGAGTTTTCCCAGAAGCAATCCGGCCCAGCCAACCTGGTTGACCAAGACATTCTTCCCTTTCCGGTTCGTAAACGATTGTGGTTCCGGTAAAAAAGTGTGAGTATGTCCGCCCAAAATCAAATCAATTCCGTCGGTTTGTGCAGCCAGAATTTTATCAGACATTTTCTTTGGATCGTCCTTATAATCGTAACCGATATGCGAAAGACAGATTACCAGATCACATTTTTTATCGTTTCTTAAAAATTCAGAATAATGCTGTGCGATTTCAACTGGATCTTGATAAACCGTTTCTCCGTAACTTTTTTTACCAAGTAAACCGGCAAGTTCAATTCCTACACCGAAAATACCGACTTTAATTCCGTTTTTATTGAAAATTTTATACGGAGTTGTTTGACCGTCAAGAATCGTGTTTTTAAAATCGTAATTGGAGCATATGAATGGAAATTTCGCATTCGGTAATACTTTTTTGAAACCTTCCAAACCATTGTCAAAATCATGATTTCCCATTGTGGACGCATCATAACCCATCATCGACATCAGTTTAAATTCCAGTTCACCACCAAAAAAATTAAAATAAGGTGTTCCCTGAAAAATATCGCCTGAATCGAGCAAAAGAACATTATTTTCCTCCTTTCTAATCTTCTGAATTAAAGCCGCTCTTCTCGCAAAACCACCCTGATTGGGATTACGCGTATAACTGGAGTCGAAAGGTTCGATTCTGCTGTGCTGATCGTTGGTATGAAGAATGGTAAGTTTGTGTTCAGAACTTAAATCCAAAGATTTAAAATTTTCTGCCAAAAGAAGATTCGGTGCCAAAGTCATTGCTAAAGTTCCACCGCCTATTGTTTTTAAAAACTGCTTTCTATTCATCAGTTTTAACTTTTTTATTTTTAAAATTTAGTCTTACATCTTTCGGAGCTGTAATTTCCGGATTTGCCTTGAATTTTTCGATGAATAAATCCCGCAGTTTAATTCCCGTCGCAATAACTTCCCCTTTCCCGAAAAACGCCATATTATCTCCTCCCAAAGCCAAATAATCTGAGGTCGCAATATAATACATTTTATTGGAATCTATTTTCTGACCATTAACCAATGCATTGGTAATCACACCGTTGTCGGTTTCAATAGTCAAATGGGAAACCGGATTGTTTTTCTGAGTTTTCAGATAATAATCGAAAAGTCCCTGCAGATCTGATCCTTTCATTTTTACGATCATCACCTCATTTTCGAAAGGCATTACCTCGTAAATATGTTTCGTAAGAATATCTCCCTTTCCAATGGTAGTTCGTATTCCGCCAATATTAATTACTGCGCCGTCAACACCGTTGGTAATTCCGTTTTTTTTCGCCCATTGGTCCGCACCTTCAAAAGTATAATCAGCAAGAAGATTTCCTAAATTACTGTTGTCGCCTTGCTTGGTGAGATCAACGGCGGTGTGGGAAAGTCTGGTATTCATTTTCCCCTCCACTTCTTTTTTGTAAGGTTCGATAACGTTTTTGAAATTTTGGTCCTCCTCTAAATCTTTGGAGATCGAAATATTTTTGTCAGGCTTTATTTGAGTAATATTCAGCGGCGTTTTACATGACGTTAAAGACAAAACTGCCAAACCGAGAATGAAAAATTTTCTGTTCATTGAGATAAAATCTTGAGTTGCAAATATAAAGATATGAATATAAACTTATGATTTTTTTTAATAAATTCTTGCATTAAATTTTGTAATTTTGAAACATTAATATTATAAAAATGAGTAATTTAAAAGGAGTTGGTGTTGCGTTGGTCACACCTTTTAATGAAGATTTATCCGTGGATTTCGATTCGCTTACCAAACTGGTCGAATTCAATATCGAAAACGGAACGAATTATCTGGTGGTTTTAGGAACTACTGCTGAAGCTGCAACGCTGTCAACAGAGGAAAAACAGCAGGTGATTGATCATATCATCAAGGTTAACAATAAACGTCTTCCATTGGTTTTAGGCATCGGCGGAAACAACACAATGGAAGTTAAAAAGCAGATTGAAGACACCGATCTGTCGGCTTTCGATGCGGTACTTTCAGTTTCTCCTTATTACAACAAACCAAATCAGGAAGGGCTTTACCAGCATTATAAAATGGTAGCTTCCACAGGAAAAGATATTATCATCTACAACGTTCCTTCCCGAACAGGACAAAACATTGAGGCCTCAACCACATTGCGTTTGGCCGAAGAATTTCCGAATTTAATTATGATTAAAGAAGCTGCACCGAACATTCTGCAGTATTTTGACATTTTAAGACTGAAACCCGCTAATTTCAATTTGGTTTCCGGCGATGACGAATTTACGCTTCCCGTAACTTTAGCAGGTGGAAACGGTGTAATTTCAGTGATTGGACAAGGCTATCCTAAGGAATTTTCAACAATGGTTCAGTTGGCGTTCGACGGAAAAGTGAAAGAAGCTTATGAAATCCACAACAAACTGGTTGAAATTACTAGACTGATTTTCGCAGAAGGAAATCCTGCCGGAATTAAAACAGTTTTAGCAGAAAAAGGAATCATTAAAAATTATTTGCGTTTACCTTTAGTTGCTGCAAGTGCAGGTTTACAGGATAAAATTAAAGCTGAAATGGCAAAAATTTAATCCGCACAAACTAATAAATAAAAAAGGACTTTTGAAAAAGAGTCCTTTTTTATTTGCAGTTTGCGGCCAAAGTTTTAAAGTAGTTCTCACATTTTGCAAGATGCGTTCCGTACCAGGAAAAAGCTTCGCCATCGACCAGAATTATTTTTGAATCGGGAAGTTTTTTCTGAAGTTCGTCAATGTGTTTTTGCTGAAACGGAAAAGGTTCAGAAGAAAGAAAAATATAGTCAGCCGGCTTCATCTCTTCAACAGAAATTTCGGGGTATCTTTTTCTGTTTTTAAATACATTTTCAAAGCCAATCTTATCCAAAACATCATGAATAAAGGTATCGGAACCTACCGTCATATAAGGATTTTTCCAAATAAGATAAGCGCATTTCTTTTTTTGAGAATCTGAAAAACCATGAAAGACCTCATAAATTTTCATGTTGAATTTCTGTGCTATTTCCTGTCTGTTCAAAAGATTTCCTAAGTTTTTCAGCAGATAATAATTATCTTCCAAAGTGGAAATATTGGTCACCAGAACTTTAAAATTTTTATCCAGTTCCTTAATCTGTTCTTTTACGTTTTCCTCTTTATTGGCAATAATTAAATCCGGTTTTAAACTTTTAATTTTTTCAATATTCAGATTCTTCGTTCCCCCGATGATTTCGACGTTTCGAACTGAATTTTCGGGATGAATACAGAATTTCGTTCTTCCTGTAATTTCAGTTTCATTTAAACCAAAATCAAAAAGAGTTTCAGTAATACTCGGAACAAGAGATATAATTTTCATGAGACCGAAAAAATTAAAAATTAATTAGAAAAAAAATGTATCCTCTAAAATTAAAGCATTTTTCCGCTGAGGAAAATTCCGGCAATGGTGAAATAAATAATTAAACCTGTAACATCAACTAAAGTTGCCACAAACGGAGCCGAAGATGTTGCGGGATCCAGTTTTAAACGTTTAAGCACAAAAGGAATCATAGAGCCCGAAAGCGTTCCCCAAAGCACGATTAATACTAAAGAAAAAGAAATACTCAGCGCAACATAAATCCAATATTCGCCATAGTCGAACAAACCGGTTTTCTGCCAGATCATAATACGGATAAAACCAATAGATCCCAAAATTCCGCCAAGACACAACCCGGAAACAATTTCTTTCCGCATGACATACCACCAGTCTTTCAGCGTGATTTCCTGCAAAGCCATTGCACGGATAATCAGCGTTGCAGCCTGTGAACCCGAATTTCCGCCGCTGGAAATAATAAGAGGAACAAATAACGCGAGCACTACCGCCTTTTCGATTTCATGTTCAAAATAACCCATTGCAGAAGCCGTTAACATTTCGGAAAAGAAGAGAATTACCAGCCAGGTTGCCCGTTTTCTGATCATCTCCGTCCACGAAGTTTGGATATAAGGCAGATCAAGCGCCTCAAGTCCCCCGAACTTCTGGATATCTTCCGTATTTTGCTGCTCAATTTGATCAAGAATATCATCAATCGTTACGATTCCCACTAAAACCCCTGCTTCGGTAACAATCGGAAGCGCGGTTCTGTCGTACTTTTCAAAATACTGCACTGCATCTTCTTTGGATGTGGTAGTGGTAATCGCCACAAAATGATTATCGGTAATATCAGAAATCAACGTGTCTTCTTCCGCTAAAAGCAGGGAACCGATAGCGATATCGTCAATAAGTTTATTTCTTTCGTCAACAACATAAAGATGGTTCATCGTTTCCATCCTCTTTCCGACCTTTTTGATTTGCTGAAGACACCGTTTTACCGTCCATTCTTTTCTGATCTGGATATAATACGGCGTCATAAGTCTAGCGATGGAATCTGCATTGTAGCCTAAAAGCTTCAGGGCAATTCTTCTCTCCTGAGGATTCAGGTGATTGATGGAATACTTGATGAGTTCATCAGGAAAATCTTCGAATAAAGCCGTTCTGTCATCGGGAGTCATTGCATTAAGAATCTCAGAAACCTCTTCGCTTCCGATACTTCGGAGGGTTTCTTCCTGAAAATCAGGATCAAGGTGGGAGAAAACTTCTGCTTTATATTGTTTCGGAACTTTCAGAAACGCCAAAACGCGCTCACTTGCCCGAAGGCCGCTGAGTGTTTCTGCAATATCTGCGGGATTAAAAATAAGTTCCTGGGTATCCAATATTTCTCTGTTGAACTGCAAAAATAACTCAAAAACTTACAATTAACGAATAAATGGGTGTGATTAAATTTGAAAAAACTAATTCTCCGCCACGCTGAGGTTATAGCTTTTAGATTTTCTAAGGGTTTTTCCCATGTTGGTCATTGCGCCGCTTGTTCCTATCTTAATGGAATTTTCAGCAGACCCCAGAATTCTGGCGTTCTTTTTATAAGTGTCATAATCAGTTTCTGTAATGAAATTCCCCAGAGAATCATAGAGTTTCATACTGATAATTACCTGATTGGAAAAAACATATTTCCCCAGTCCTACTTTGAAATATTTGACTTTCGGAACAATGGCCAGCTGTGCATTGTTATTTTTACAGTATTCTTTGAGGCTTTCAACATCTACCGAATCGAACGGCATATAAGAATCCACACGGAGGATCTTATAATTACGGAAAGGACCGCTTTTTTCGGAAATAGCAGAATAAAACGCCGAATAGGTCGGCTCTTTTATTTCATCAATATCGGGGAAAACTTCAGGGTTGAAGTAAATGATATTCTGCATCTTTACTTCCCTGGAAAAAATGCCCTTCTGTGCATGAACTGACTGAAAGCCAGCCAGAAGAAAAATGGCACCAAAAGTAAATACGTAAAAATTTTTCATTAGAATCTGTACTTGCAAAAATACTGCCATTGAATGAATTGACAATGAAAATTTTAAGAATTTTTTAACATTTAATTCTATCGTTTCAATCTAAAGAAGCAATAATGTTTTCGTAAAAAAGAAAAATGTTGTACTTTTGCACCCGTTACATAATAATCATTAAAATAATATTGGAATGTACTTAACAACTGACAAGAAGAAAGAAATCTTCGCAAAACATGGAAAGTCTGAAACAGACACAGGTAGTACTGAAGGGCAAATTGCATTATTTACCTACAGAATCAACCATTTATCACAACACTTAAAAGCTAACCGTCACGACTACGCTACGGAAAGATCTTTGGTAATGTTGGTAGGTAAAAGAAAAAGTTTATTAGATTATCTTAAGAAAAAAGAAATTGCACGTTACAGAGCAATTATCGCTGAATTAGGAATTAGAAAATAATCTTCCATTACAAAAGAAAAAAAGCAACTCATCTGAGTTGCTTTTTTTTATTCCGGTTACCGGCTATACCCGTCTTCCGGTTAATAGATTGATAACCACAAGCAAAATAATAGATCCTACAGCCCCTGTCAGAATCTGACCGATCACTGCAGTTCCGAATGTTGTTCCCAACAGGTAATATCCTATTACACCGCCTACAATTCCGACAACGATATTGCCTATTAAACCAAGGCTTCCGCCTTTAAAGATTTGTGATCCTAACCATCCGGCAATTGCGCCGATAATAAGTGTCCATAAAATTCCCATAATATTAAATTTTTAATTGTTTGATTTTTTTTATACATGAAATATGCCATTTGCACATCAGCCAAGACGAAATTTCAAAAATTTTAAATTTAAAAACCTTCCAAACCCTAAAATCTCTCCCGCTGAAATCATCAACTGAACAAAGTGAACTAACTTCAAAAAAACCAACACTTCACGGAGCGTCCTCAAAATCAAATTATAAGAAAAAACCGTATATTTGCCCACGAAAATTTAAAAAGATTAAATATTTAACCGCACTCAATACGGAGTGCCAAAGACGAAACAAATTTTATGAATGCTCCACAAGCAATTATTGAAAAAATTCAATTAAGCGATGGCAGAGAAATCACCATCGAAACAGGAAAGTTAGCAAAACAGGCTAACGGTGCTGTAGTAGTAAGAATGGGCGGAACAATGCTTCTTGCAACAGTTGTAGCCAGCAAAGACGCTAAACCAGGTGTTGACTTCTTGCCTTTAACAGTAGATTACAGAGAAAAATTTTATTCAGCAGGAAAAATCCCGGGAAACTTTTTCAGAAGAGAAGCAAGACCGTCTGACGAAGAAATCTTAACGATGAGATTAGTTGACCGTGTTTTGCGTCCGCTTTTCCCTTCAGATTTCCATGCTGAAGTTCAGGTGATGATTTCCCTGATCTCTTATGATAAAGAGTGTATGCCGGAATCTTTGGCCGGATTAGCCGCTTCTGCAGCCATCGCCATTACCGACATTCCGTTCAACGGACCAATGTCTGAAGTTACCGTAGCAAGAATCGATGGAAAATTGGTTGTTAACCCAAGTATGGAGAATTTAGCGAAAGCTGACCTTAATATTATGGTTGGTGCAACTAAAGATTCAATCGTAATGGTAGAAGGTGAAATGAACGAAATCTCTGAGCAGGAAATGATCGAAGCGATCAAATTCGCGCACGAAGAAATTAAAGTTCAGGTAGCCGCTCAGGAAAGATTAGCCGAGAGAGTTGGAAAATCTCTTCCAAAAAGAGAATATTCTCACGAAGATCACAACGAAGAAATCCGCGAAAAAGTTTGGGCTCAGACTTATGATAAAGTATTGGAAGTTGCTAAAACTCCTTCTGCCAAAGAAGAAAGACACGATAACTTCCAGGCTGTTTTAGCTGACTTTTTAGCTCAGTATTCTGAGGAAGAATTAGAAACAGTAGAACCTTTCGCAAAAATCTATTTCCACGATGTAGAAAAAGAAGCAATGCGTCAGATGATTCTTAACGACAAAATCCGTTTAGACGGAAGAAGCCCGGAAACGATCCGTCCGATCTGGTCAGAAGTTGATTATTTACCGGGAGCTCACGGTTCTGCGATCTTTACAAGAGGAGAAACTCAGTCATTGACTGCCGTAACTTTAGGATCTGTAAAAGATGCAAACATGGTGGACACCGTTGCCATTAATTACGATCAGAAATTCTTCTTACATTATAACTTCCCGCCGTTCTCCACTGGTGAGGCAAGACCTTTAAGAGGAACATCAAGAAGAGAAGTAGGTCACGGAAACTTAGCTCAGAGAGCTTTGGCGAAAATGATTCCTTCAGAAAACCCTTACACCATCCGTATCGTTTCTGATATTTTAGAATCAAACGGTTCGTCTTCTATGGCGACTGTCTGTGCAGGAACTTTAGCATTAATGGATGCAGGTGTTCAAATTTCAAAACCGGTTTCCGGAATTGCAATGGGATTGGTAACAGATCCTAAATCAGGCAAATTCACTGTACTTTCCGACATCTTAGGAGACGAAGATCACTTAGGTGATATGGACTTTAAAGTAACAGGAACTGCAGACGGAATCACCGCATGTCAGATGGATATTAAAGTAGAAGGTCTTACCATGGATATTATGGAAAAAGCATTGATCCAGGCGAAAGACGGAAGACTGCATATCCTTAACGAATTGCTGAAAACAATCGACACCCCAAGACCTGACGTTAAACCACACGCTCCGAAAATGGAAGTACTGGAAATTCCTAAAGAATTTATCGGTGCCGTAATCGGGCCTGGAGGAAAAATCATTCAGCAGATGCAGAAAGATTTCGATACCGTTATCGCGATTGAAGAAATCGGCGAAATCGGAAGAATCGAAATTTCAGGGGTTAACAGAGAAAACATCAATGCAACCATCGCAGCCATCAACGAAATTACCTTTGTACCTACCGTTGGCGAAGTATATAACGGAAAAGTAGTGAAAGTAATGGATTTCGGTGCTTTTGTAGCGATTGCAAAAGGAACTGAAGGCCTACTACATATTTCTGAGATCGAATGGGCACGTCTGGACAAAGTTCCTTACAACGAAGGCGATCAGGTGGAAGTAAAATTCATGGGTTACGATGACCGTAAGAAAATGAAACTTTCAAGAAAAGTACTTTTGCCAAGACCGGCTCGTGAAGAAAGACCAGCTAGAGAAGACCGTCCGAGAGAAGACCGCCCACAAGGTGACAGACCTCAGCGAAGAGACGACCGACCGCAAAATAACGGCGGACAGAATCCTGAAAATAAAGGATAAAATAAGAAAACGCATCACAGCAAAACCACCGATTTATTCGGTGGTTTTTTTATTTATACAGTTACTGTTAAGTCTTCTATCTATCAGAAGCTCCTTTCCCTTTTTACGATAATTCCCAGTTTTTCCAGGGTCTGGTCATCGCGGAAAAGCACTTTGGCAAAAGCGACGAGCTGCGTATATTTTGGGTAAAGCAGATCCAGCGCGGTATCCCGGATATCGGTCGCGCGCTGTGCCTCACCGAGTTCTTTCTTCTGAGATTCCTTCAGGGCAGAGATTGCCACCAAAGCTGTCTGCTGCGCACCAATGGTGGCATCGTCAATGTTTACCGAGGCTGCCTTGGCTTTGAAAGCCGGGTTGGCCAGGATCTGCGCATAGAAATTACTTACCTGCTGAAACCATGCGGCATAAGCCTGTTTACGCCCCGCCTCTATCCCCAGAGTCGTGTTAGCCTGGCGGTCCCCTTTGAAGACAATTTTTGCCAGATTGCGGTGGCGGGTAAAGGCAGCGTCGATTTCCTCACGCTTCAGGTTGAATTTGTCCGTTTCGGCGTACTGCTCGCCATACTCCATTTTCTGCTGCTGGCTCAGCTGCTCCAGATTGCCAATCTCTGTAAGATGATCATCCAACTGAGTTTCGGTAATGCCTACGGTTGCGAGTTCCGATAATATTTCGGGTTCTTTGGCATTGGTGAAAGCAACTTTCATTTTTGCGATCAGCTGTTCTGCAGAAACATATTTGCTTCTCGATTTCTTACCGTCTTGCGGATTTGTGTTTTCGGAATTTCCCATAATTATTTGTATTTAATTGTAAATGTAACAAATAAATAAAAGAATAAACGGATTATCAATTACGGAAATCCGTAAACAATATTGTTTTACCATTTCTGACCCTTGCGGAACCATTTCTAACACTTGCGGAACCATTTCTGCAAGTTGCGGAGCCATTTCTGACGCTTGCGGGTTGATTTCTGAGAGTTGCGTGAGGATTTCTGAAGGTTGCGGAAGGATTTCTAAAGGTTACGGAATGATTTGGGGACGGTAAAAGAGAACTCCGAAGTGGGGAGACTTCGGAGTTGGTGATTTATTCTGGTAAGCTCAAAGTCTCTCGACTTTGAGCAGCAGGGGGCTTTCATTTCTTGTCTTTCAGACAAAACGAAAGCTTAGTTATTAGCACAAGTTTTTATTAGTAGTTTATTTTATGATTTAACTCAATTGGATTATTTTCTTGTAAAATAATATTTTGCATCTCTTTATTCTTAATAGAAATATTCACTGTATTACCTTTCGGGTCGGTAAATGTAGCGTTCTTCCAACCTTTTGAATTTATATCAAATGGATCATTATAATATGATTTTGCAAGCAATTCATATTTTTTCCAATCAATTTTTACTGTTTTTTTTCGTGCGTCAAAAATATTCCCGCCTTTTTTGACTTCTATCAAATTAAATGAATATTCATTGTTTGAATCTTGAATAGAAACAATCAACCCAGGTAAACCATTAAAAATATATGGACCATCACTGAAAGGTAATTCTGTAGTAAACCAACCAATCCAGTTTCTTCCTCCATAATTTGTTTCTGCTTTTTGAGATTTATATTCTCCAATAATTTTTTGTTCGGAAGTTATTTTCCAATTTAAGTTTTCCTCAATTGGAAGAAGATAGTCTGTTCCCAAATAAGTTATTACTTTTTCAATTCTTTTTTGAGCAAGATTCTTTTTGACATAGAATTTATTTTCAACACCCATATTATACCTTCCGTTTCCAGTATTCAACTTTATTGAATCGTTTTTTTTGTCTAGTGAATCTCTAAAAATTGAAATATTATTTTTTAAATCCAAAATCATCTTCTTGGAATTAATATCATCTGGATTTTCTATATCCAGTTTGTATTTTGTTTCGTAAATAAAACTAAATTTTTGTGAGAAGCAAAAGGTAGAAATTCCAAGAAAAAAAACAATAAATTTCATTTGTGAAGAGTGTTTGGTTAAAATTTCTGCTAACTTGTATATCATATAATACTACAAATACAACCATCTAATGTTGAACTTGTCTCATCAATGAGGTTTTAGTCAGCAATCAAATATAAGCAAGTTTCGGTAATATATAATCAACATCATATAAGGGTAAATTTTGGTGATGAGTTTTTTATGTTTTAGTAAATTCGCTCATTCAAAACGTACAAACTTTAATAGAAACAAAATGATCTTAGACCAACTCAAAACATCCACTGAAACCATAGCCTTTAAAGATGTGATTGCCTACATTGATGAACACTACGATTTCACGCCGACAAAATTCACGAACGGAAACCTTGTGAATGAAGCCAACCAAAATAACGGTTCGTGCAAAGTTTTCAGTCTGGGGAAAATGGAAAATTTATCCGAAGAACAGGTGCTGAATCTTTTTGGTGAATTCTACAGAGATGACGTACTGAAAAATCCCGGCGGAAACGACCACCAGAATATCAGAAACTTCATCGAATTCGGCTGGAAAGGAATTGCCTTCGAAGGTGAAGCGCTGCGTAAAAAACAATAATGCCCCAAAGTGCTGAATGCTGGTCCGAAGATCAGCAAATAACAAAAAAACCGGGTTCATTTTCAACTTGGCTTAAAAATTGAAATCATACTGAAAAAATAAAACATTATGAATCCAGCACTTTTAAGAAAAATTCTGATGTGGGTAGCGCCGATCGCAATCGGTTACTTCATGAAAAAATATGAAGAAAGACACAGCAGAAAAGAACAGGAAAAAGCAATGGCCAAAACATCGGCAGCTTAAAAAAAAATCCAACTCATTTTTGAAGTTGGATTTTTTTTGCGCTTTATCTGCTGAAAAACTTACCTGTCTCCGTCTTATATATTTTTAAAAACTGACGAATAGCATGCAGCAAAATGGGATTCCCAGCAATCTTATCAGTAATTTTATACTTTAAATCTGCAAAGTATGAATTTCCCTACCGACCTAGAAATCGCCCAGTCCGCCAACATTCAGCACATCAAACATATTGCTGAGAAATTAGGAATCGATAATGATGATCTGGAATACTACGGAAAATATAAAGCCAAAATTCCTTTAACCTACATCGACGAGGAAAAAATTAAAAAAGCAAAACTGGTTTTAGTCACCGCCATCAATCCGACCCCTGCAGGAGAAGGAAAGACAACAGTTTCTGTAGGTCTTTGCGACGGCCTGAATAAAATAGGAAAGAAAGCGGTTGCGGTTTTGCGTGAACCGAGTTTAGGACCGGTTTTCGGGATCAAAGGCGGCGCAGCAGGCGGCGGTTATGCCCAGGTGATTCCGATGGTGGATATTAATCTGCATTTCACCGGAGATTTCGCTGCGATTGAAAAAGCAAACAATTTACTTTCCGCACTGATCGACAATAATCTACAGAACAAAAAATTCAGTCTTAATATCGATCCGAGAACCATTACCTGGAAACGCGTCATGGATATGAACGACCGCAGTCTCCGCCAGATCGTCATCGGTTTGGGCGGCTCCAACAACGGCATTGCGCGCGAGGAAGGTTTCAATATCACACCGGCTTCCGAAGTGATGGCGATTCTGTGTCTTTCAAAAGATTTTGAGGACTTAAGAAACCGTCTCGGAAATATATTTGTCGGCTATACTTTCGATAAAAAACCTATTTATGCAAGAGATTTAAAAGCAGAAGGCGCGATGGCGATCCTACTGAGAGATGCGATTAAACCGAATCTGGTGCAGACTCTTGAAGGAAATCCGGCCATTCTTCACGGCGGACCTTTTGCCAATATCGCGCAGGGAACCAACACCATTATTGCCACAAAAACCGGACTTTCATTAGCGGATTTCGTGGTAACAGAAGCCGGTTTCGGGGCGGATCTGGGAGCGGAAAAATTCTTCCACATCAAATGTCATTATGCCAAACTGAAACCTGATGCGCTTGTCCTTGTGGCGACCATCCGTGCGCTGCGTTATCACGGCGGAGCGACGAAAAAAGGCGAATTCGACAGACCCAATCTGCAGTTTGTAAAAAACGGAATCGACAATCTTAAAAAACATATTGAAAATTCTTTTAAATTCGGTTTAAGACCCATTGTAGCCATCAATCATTTTGCGGATGATGCACCTGAAGAAATCAATTATGTAAAAGAAGAGTGCGAAAAACTGGGCGTAAAAGCGATTATTGCAGATGAATTTACCAATGGCGGCGAAGGAATGAAAGAACTCGCCACAGAAGTCGCAAGATGTGCTTTTGAATGCGGAAACGATTTCAAACCTTTGTATAAAACTGAAGATTCCGTTGAACATAAAATTGAAACGGTTGCCCGAGAAGTGTACGGCGCAAGCAACGTTGTTTATTCCCAAAAAGCAAAAAACCAGCTGAAAACCATCTATGATTTAGGTTTGGATAAACTGCCGGTCTGCATGGCAAAAACACAGAAATCACTCACCGATGACGAGACAAAAATCGGAAGACCGACCAATTTTAAAATCACGGTGAGGGAGTTTGAATTTGCTGCAGGCGCAGGATTTATCATTCCTATTTTGGGCGACATGATGAGGATGCCGGGATTACCAAGTATTCCTGCAGCAGAAAGAATGTCCATCGATAAAGACGGAAACATCACCGGTTTGAGTTAAAGAAAAGAAAGACTAAATTTTAGAAATCGATAAAGCTGGCTTCTCTAAATTCTTTGAGAAGCTTCTGAAAGACTTTGTCTACCGGAAGAATTTCGTCGATCAATGCTGAAACCTGCCCAATTTCAAGTTCGCCCTGATCCAGGTCTCCTTCGAACATTCCACGTTTTGCACGGGCTCTTCCGAGGGTTTCTTTCAGTGCTTCCACATCGCGGCCTGTTTCGTAAAGCCTTTCCAGATCGTAGAAAAAATTGTTTTTGATCAGACGGACGGGAGCCAGTTCTTTTAAAGTGAGCTGCGTGTCGCCTTCATTCAGCGAAATTACTTTGTTCTTGAAATTTTCATGAGAACTTGCTTCTTTAGTCGCGGCAAACCGGGAACCAATCTGAACACCGTCCGCACCGAGAATCATCGCCGCTTTCATCTGAGAACCGAGACCAATTCCGCCCGCTGCAATCAGTGGTTTTGAAATGTGTTTTTTTACATTCGGAATCAGACAGAAAGTGGTGGTTTCATCTCTTCCGTTATGGCCGCCGGCTTCGAAACCTTCTGCAACAATGGCATCTACACCGGCATCTTCACATTTCATGGCGAATTTGGTGGAGGAAACAACGTGAGCGACCTTCAAACCTTCTTTCTGTAATGTTTCGGTATAAGTTTTTGGGTTTCCTGCAGAAGTGAAAACGATTTTCACACCTTCTTCCAGAATAATCTTAATGACCTCATCCAGATTCGGGTAAAGCATCGGCACATTCACACCGAAAGGTTTGTCGGTTGCCTGTCTGCATTTACGGATGTTTTCGCGCAGAATGTCGGGATACATACTCCCGGCTCCAATTAAACCCAAACCGCCGTTATTTGATACCGCAGAAGCCAAACGCCAGCCGGAATGCCAAATCATGCCACCCTGAATGATGGGATATTTGATATCGAATAACTCATTGACTTTATTCTGGTCTTCACGGTACATTTTTTCGGCGATCCCGAAATGGATAAAATTGCTCATGTCGTAAATTTAAAAAATTAATGAGAAAGCCGGAAATCTTTCGGAAGAAAAACCAACCTTTCCTATAGCCCCGATTGCAGCGGCATCCTTTTCTGAGGCGGAGACCGAAGAAAAGATATAGCGAAAAGCGGGTATCAGAGTTGGCAGAAGCTGGAATCTTCTTGCTCCCAAAATAAAAAACTCTGCAAAAATGCAGAGTTTAAAATTTATTTACCGTCAGCACTTTTGCGCCAGTCGGTTTTGAAAGTACAGTCTTTGTAACGGTTGTTGATCGAAATAAATACGCTTGGTAATTTTTCTTTCACCCATTTTTCAACCATTTCGTTTTTCTTTTTGTTGAGGGCCATCTGCTTGATTCTGTCGTAATCCGTCGCAATATCCAACTGGTGGGCAGCAATTACATCGTCTATTTTCACAATGCTTACGACTTTTTTGTCCTGCTGAATGGTCTCCTGGAAAACATCGGTAATATCGCCTTTGTTGTGACCTGCGATCTGATAGGAAACGGTTGGCGGAAGATTCAGTTTTTCCATTTTATCAGAACCGTCTTCAGAGGTAAGAATTCCTGCGTTGAATTTTGTTTTTTTGTCGTCAGAAAATCTGTAGGCCGCTTCTTTAAAAGTTAACTTTCCGTCAAGAATTAAAGTTCTGATGCTGTCGAGTTCTTTTTTTGCGGTCGCAATTTCATCGGCATTCGGTTCAGCTTTCAGAAGGATGTGACGGGCATCATACATTTTCCCGCTCTTCTTCACCAACTGAATTAAATGATATCCAAACTCAGACTCCACCGGATCCGACAATTCGCCTTCCTGAAGATTAAGAGCGGCAGCCTCGAAAGGCTTCACCATTTTTCCTTTTGAAATATTATTGTACAAACCGCCGTTCGCAGCAGATCCCGGGTCTTCGGAATAAATCCTCGCCTGGCTTTCGAATGTTTCGCCGGCTAAAATATCTTTTTTTATTTTGTTTAAACGCGCAATAATTTCGTCTTTATGGGCATCGGTCAGCTTAGGATACATCGTGATCTGGGACAGACTCACCTCATCTTTTACTTCCGGAAGCTGAAATTTATAAGTGTTGAAAAAATCGGTTACTTCGTTTGGAGTTACGTCGGCTTTATCGGTGATTCTGCCGTATTTCATCTGGCCGTAGTAATTATCGGTGTCAATTTTTTCAATGGCATTTTTCATTTCATACGATGTACGGAACTTGTAAGCAGCAAGCATTGTTTTTTCATCGGGGAACTGACCAAGAATCTGGTTGTATTTCTGCCCGGCGTTTTCTTTAATTGCTGCAGAACGGTTTTCGATGAGCGTATCTCTTTTGGCTTCGTAGATCAAAAGTTTGTTGTTGATGATACTTTCAACAAACTCGCATTTGTCAGCAACATTTGCACCCTGCTGTTTAGCGTAGTTGGCCTGATCCTCAATATCTGATTCCAAAATAATTTCGTTTCCTACTACCACTGCAATGCCGTCTACTAAATCTCCGGCTTTATGCTGTGCATTCATTTTTATCCCGAAAAAGGCAAAAATAAAGGTAAAAAGAAGCGCAAATTTTATTTTCTTGTTCATATCCATTTTTTAACGATTTGCAAAATTATCATTCTAAACGAAATAACCTGCATTTTTTATTATAATTATTTCTTAAAATTCTTTTCCAAATCTTTCATAAATTCGGGCTGAATGACAATATTAGTCTTTGATTTTTGCAATGCGATCATTTCTCTGAGTTTTTCTTCAGTCACCGCATCTTTAAGAAGTTCCGCAGACTCGGCTTCTGTCATCTGAGTTGGCGGAAGAATCTTGTCAATGGCAATCACTAATGACCGCTCTTCCATCTTCGTCTGATGAACGCCGGTTTTGAAAGGCACTTTATATTTCGTGAAAACATCTGCATCTTCGGACATCTCTCCTTTTTCGAAATGTACCAGAATCTGTTTTTTATCGTTCAGTTTTCCGTAATATTTAGCTTTCAGCGCTTCCCAGTTTTTCGGGTTTTTAATGTCTTTTTCAATTTCTTTATTGAGTTTTTCATCAGCAATAATCGCTACTCTGCCTTCAGCTCTGTTTCCCCAGACATATTTCTGTTTGTTTTTGTTGTAGTATTCAGTGAGCCATTCCGGATGTTTTGCAATTTCTTCATTCAGATACTTCGAAAAGATATAGTCGGAATAAAGTCCTTTTCTGAAATCATTAAGCTGTTTTTTAATGTCTTTCTGAGTGGTAAAATCAAGGCTGTAAAATCTCATTAAATCCTGAGTATTCACTCCTGACAGTGCTTCACTCCAGAAAGCAGGCGATAATTTTTCAGCTTCACTTTTCTTATCGGCAATCAGTTTTTTAAGGTCTCCAACCGTTGTTTTATGGTTTCTGTACTGATAAAGAACGGTATTGTCTTTTGCTGCATTGAAAATCTGATAGGATTTCTTTACATTCTGAAATTCAGGAAACTCCTTGTAAGTAGGATCAGATTTTAAATAGGCGATCATTTTATCCTGAAGATTTTCCCCGTACAGTGAACTGTTCATGTCTTTCAGAAAGAACTCTCTGTTTTTATCCGTAAGCGTATAGGGTTCTACATTATAAATATTGAAGACAAAATAGTTTTCTCCAAAAAGGAAAGGCTCCGGCGCATAAAAACCTGATTTTTTTCCTTTGAAAACTTCATACACTTCATCCGGCAGCGTTGGCGAACCCATTACCACTCCTCCATTTTCCTTTTCATGATCATTGGCACCATATAATTTGGCCACTTCCTGAAAGCTTTTTCCGGCTTTTAGGTCTGTATAAATTTTGGTTTTCATCGCCTCTGCATCAGCATTTTTGGGATAAGATATTGTTCCGAAAACCATATATCCCAAACTTGGCCTTGAGCTGATAACTTTGGCAAACGCAACATACGAAGACGTGTTCTGAAGTTTTGTTAATGAATTATCAGGCAATGCTTTCAGTTCAGCATATAAACCGTTATCTACACTTCCGGGTTTAATGAAAATTCCTTTCGGGCCGCCTTTGGTATATTTAGAAATGGCATCTTCCATCGTCATTTTCCCCGATTTCACATCGTTGTAAATCTGCTGGTAATTATTTTTGTCGCCTTCCGTTTTCTGCACCATAAAAATCTGCACCTGCTTTTCAGTTTGGCTGTCTTTCATGTATTCATTCAGAACCGGATCTAAAACCTGTTTCGGATAAAAAAACTGCGCTCTCAGATCGCCTTCCCTGTTCATCATTTTTTCCCGGAAAGACGCTGTAGTATCTACCTTATTTGCGGCAGCAAACTGCTGAAGCAATATAAAATCTTCTGTAGATTTAATGGTTTTTTCGATACCGCTGTTCTTTAAACCGTACTCGTATTCTTTCTTGAAATCGGCAAGTGAAATACTGTCTTTTCCGATGATCATATACTGGGCGGACATTGCGCTTCCCACACTCGCCAACATCATGAAAGCAAATAATTTTTTCATATTTATGTCTTCTTTATAATAGTGAAGATTAATTTAAACTAAATGAATAATTGAGATTTGGTGCCTGAAAATTAAACTTCTACCTCGAAAGTAGTTAATTCTTTGAAATTTTTGATACGGGCGATCATTTCTGTTTCAGTGACTTCCTGTAATTTTTCGGTCCCGAATTTTTCCACCGTGAATGATGCCATTGCAGAACCAACAATTAATGCAGATTTCATCGTCTCAAAACTGAAGTCTTCTTTTTTAGCCAGGTAAGAAGCAAAACCGCCGGCGAAAGTATCTCCGGCTCCGGTTGGATCGAAAACTTCTTCCAGCGGAAGCGCAGGAATTGCAAATATTTTTCCTTCATGGAAAAGCAATGCACCGTGTTCCCCTTTTTTGATAATGACAAAATCAGGTCCCATAGCATGAATTTTCTTCGCTGCTTTTACCAAAGAATATTCTCCGGAAAGCTGTCTTGCTTCTTCATCGTTTATTGTAATGACATCCGTCTTGGCAATCATCAGCATCAAAGTATCCCAGGCAGAATCCATCCAGAAATTCATGGTATCCAGAATAACCAGTTTTGGGCGCTCGTTCATTTTTTCAAGAACAGAAAGCTGAACACCGGGATGAAGGTTTCCTAAAAGTAAAATCTCAGAATCCTGCATGGAATCCGGAATTTTTGGATCAAAGTTTTCCAAAACATTTACTTCTGTTACTAAAGTGTCTCTGGAATTCAGGTCGTTGTGATATTTCCCGCTCCAGAAAAAAGTTTTTCCGTCTTTTACGATTTCAATTCCTTCGATATTTACTCCTTTATCGGTAAGCATATCTAAATCGGACTGTGGAAAATCGCCACCCACAACGGAAACAATTCCTGATTTTACATTAAGAATGGAAGCTGCGATCCCAATATAAGTTGCAGCACCTCCCAAAATTTTATCTGTTTTCCCGAAAGGGGTTTCAATAGCGTCAAAAGCGACAGAACCAACGACTAAAAGTTTCATTTATATGTTTTGTTTAATATTAATAGTATTTGAATTTATTCCTGAGTTTACCTGATATTTACTTCCACTCAAAAGTATCAATCAGATGCAGCAGATCTTTTTTGATATACTCTACAGCTGGCGCCAGCGAATCGGGTTTTGGCCTTGAGTTGAAATATAAATTTGCGGTGAAATAATGCCTTGTGGAATCGGTAACAAAAAACTGAAGATTGGATGCGGTAGGACCTTTCAGTTCATAAAAATTACCGAAAACCCTGCGTTCCGGATAACTGAAAGATTTTGTATCAATAGAACTCGCTTTGATGGTATGCTCGTACACCATTTTCTCAGATTCTTTCACATGCAGCGCGAAATCATTTTTCACCGGAAAGTAAGTAATAAATACTTTTGCCTTCATTTTCGGATACTCAATATAGTACCAGCACGCATTTTTTGCATTTCCAATCCTTGCAAAATCAGAATACTCAAAACTGAAATTACACGGTGAAGAAAACGCCTGATATTTTGGCTGCGGATATTCCAATCGAAGTTCACCGGAAGGTTTCGGCTGCGTTTCTTTGCCACAGGAAAACAAAACAAATCCTAAAAAAGTGAAAATGAGTTTTTTAAACATTGCGCAAAAGTACAAATTAGATTTGAGATTTCGAAGTGGAAATCAAATGGACAATTTCGTATTGATTCCGCAGGATTTTTGATGTTTCTGAATAATTAATTCAAATAAAAAGACTTAGGAATCACTGTTTTGTGTTATCAATCATTCAATTCTATGAGATTCCTAAGTCAGTTAAAAGCAATTACATGAGGTTAAATGCTTTTATTTTAGATGCTATTTAAAATAAAAAGTTAAACTACTGTTATTCAATTCTGTTCAAATAATTCTCCAGCGGTTTCGGGAAAGATTTCTGATGGGAATTTTCCAGATTGGTTATGATAAAATCTCCTTTTCCGGCGAAATTTTCAAAACTTTTCTTTGTAGGCAACACGACCTTGTATATATGTATCGTCAGGTTTTTATGCGTAAGTTTATGGGAAACCGTTTTTTGCCCAACAATGAATGACTTAAATTCGGTAGGAATTTCTGAAGGAAATTCATACAGTTTTTTCCAGATGAAATCTTCTTTTCTCTGTCTGATTAAAAACTGATCTTTAAATTCCACAAAATAATACGTGAGTTCCAGATCTGTAGGTTTCGCTTTTTTGGATTTCAAAGGAAAATCCTGAATCTTTCCTAAATTAAATGCTAAACAGTCTTTATTTAAAGGACAGATTTCACATTTGGGATTTTTTGGCTTGCAGATTTCAGAACCCAAATCCATCATGGCTTCATTGAAATTTCCGGCTTCGTTTGCAGGCATCATTCTCAAGGCCAATTCAGCAAAATAATTAAAAGCTTTCGAACTCGAAATATCAAAATCATCAGCAAAAACCCGTGATAAAACGCGATAAAAATTACCGTCAACCGCCGGTATTTTCGCACCGAAACAGATGCTGGAAATTGCAGCCGCCGTATATTTCCCCACGCCTTTCAACTTAAGAATATCATCATAATCTTCAGGAAATTCTCCTTTAAATTCATGCACAATCTGCAGCGATGCTTTATGAAGATTCAACGCTCGGGAATAATAACCAAGCCCTTTCCAGTAGAGCAAAACTTCATCGTTTTCCGCATTTGCTAAAGTCTCCACATCGGGAAATCTTTTAATGAAATTATTATAGTGATTTAAACCCTGTTCAATTCTGGTTTGCTGAAAAATAATTTCGCAAATCCAAATCTTATACGGATCATTCGTATTCCGGAAAGGCAAATCCCTTCCGTGTATTTTGTACCAGGCCAACAGTTTTCCACCAACGTGAAGAAAATCAGCATTTTGTTTTTTACTTTTCAAAAAATGTTCTTATATTTGCACACCAAAAATATAAATAAATAAAGGAAATGACAAAGGCAGAATTGGTGAACACCATCTCAAATAAATTGGGAACTGAAAAGAATGAAACACAGAAAGTTGTAGAGGCGTTCATGCAGGAAATCAGAACTTCAATGTATAATGGCGACAATGTTTATTTAAGGGGGTTTGGATCATTCGTGATTAAAACCAGAGCAGCAAAAACGGGAAGAAACATTTCTAAAAACACAGCGATTGAAATCCCAGCTCACAATATACCGGCTTTTAAACCATCTAAAACGTTTGTAGAAAAGGTAAAAACCAAAGTAGCAATAAAATAATTAACTGAAAAGAATATAAGTTACAAATTAAAAATTTTTAAATTATGCCAAGCGGAAAGAAAAGAAAGAGACACAAAGTTGCAACTCACAAAAGAAAAAAACGAAGAAGAGCGAACAGACACAAGAAAAAATAATCTCTTCGCGATTACAATATAACAATATAGTTGGTGTTTTTATATTTATAAAACTTCACCAGCTATATTTTTGTTTTATTCAAAATTTGAAAAGAACGGATAATGGGAGTTCGTCTTTATTTGAAACTTCCCATGACCAGACACAGAACGTTCTTTTCCTTAGTCGGTAAAACACTTTTTTAAGCACAAAAAACAATTAAAAATTTTAAAATTAGTGTTTAGGAATTTCAGTAATTCTTAAATGTTAATCGCTCTGAATCTTTTTAATTCCTTAATTCAACAATGAAGAAAGAACTGATTATATCGCATGAAGATGAGCATTCAAAAATTGCCCTGCTCGAAGACGGAAGGCTTTTGGAACTCCATGAACAGGAGGACAAGAGCGACTTCGTTGTAGGCGATTTATTTATTGGTAAGGTAAAAAAACTGGCGCCCAACCTCAATGCTGCTTTTGTAAGCATTGGTTACGAAAAAGATGCATTTCTGCATTATCAGGATCTGGGGCCGCAATTTCTCACGTATAAAAAATTTCTTAAAGACACGGTTGCTAAAAGACAGCAAAACTCTTCCCTGAAAAATTTCGAAATTCAGCCGGAAATCAACAAAAACGGTCTTATTGATAAAGTTCTTGCAAAAGACGACAGCGTTATTCTGCAAATCACAAAAGAACCTATCTCCACAAAAGGACCGAGAATATCCACCCAAATTTCTTTAACAGGAAGATTCCTTGTTTTAATCCCTTTCGACAAAAGCGTTTCAATTTCGAAAAAAATTGCCAACGCCGAAGAAAGAGAACGTTTACGGACTTTAATTGAAAGCATTAAACCTGAAGGTTTCGGAGTGATCATCAGAACCGTTGCCGAAGGTAAAAAAGTAGCAGAACTGCACAACGACATGAACCAGCTGGTTCAGAAATGGGAAACTACTTTCAAAAATCTTCAGAAAAACAAGGTCCCCAGCAGGGTTTTAAGCGAAGAAGATAAAGCTTCCGCCATCCTGCGCGACAATTTCAATGCTGATTTTGTTTCTATTATTTGCGATGACGAGCAAATGGTGAACGATATGAAAGCTTATATTGAAGTAATTGCTCCGGAAAGAAAAAATATCGTTCAGTTCTACGACAAACCTATTCCTTTGATGGAATATTACAACGTCGAAAAGCAGCTGAAACAAAGTTTCGGAAAACATGTTAACATTCCGAGTTCGAAAGGCGCATATCTTGTTATCGAGCATACAGAAGCCCTTCACGTAATTGATGTGAATTCCGGGAACAATATTTCCTCAGGAAATTCGGCGAGCAAAGAACACGCTTTGAACGTTAACAAAATGGCGGCGACAGAAATCGCACGTCAGCTGAGACTCCGGGACATGGGCGGAATTATCGTCGTAGATTTTATCGACATGATCAATGCCGACCACCGGAGAGATTTATACGAACACCTGAAATCAGAAATGAGCCGCGACAAAGCGCGCCACAAAATTTTACCACCAAGTAAATTCGGACTCATCCAGCTTACGCGTCAACGTACGCGTCCCGAAAACATCATCGAAACCAAAGAAGAAAACCCGAACGTCCATGGCGAAATTATCGCTCCGATTGTTGTGGTTGAACGCATGGAAGAAATGATACGCAATATCATTCAAAAGGAGAAGGGAAAAATTTTCCTTCACGTACATCCTTTTGTGGAAGCTTACCTTACGAAAGGCCTGGTAAGCATTCAGACGAGATGGTATCTGAAATACAAAAAATGGGTAACCATTATACCGCGTGATTCCTTCAAGTATCTGGAATACAAAATTATTAATTCCAGGAAAGAAGAACTGGTAAGTTATTCAAACTAATGTAGAGACGTAATTGACGTCTCACTTTTTAAAACTCAGCTCCCGTTTTTACGGGAGTTTTTTTATATTTGAATCTCGCAAAGTATTAAAAATGAATAAATTAAAATCCAAATGAAGATAGCATTAACTGGTGCACACCGCGTTGGGAAAACTTCATTAGTTGAAAAATTAATGGAATCTCTTCCTGATTATGATTTCCTGCCGGAACCTTATTTCGAACTGGAAGAAAGAGGTTACGTGTTTTCGGAAACACCAACAGTTGACGATTATATAGAACAGTTTGAATATTCATTAAAACAAATTGCAACCACTGATGAAAATGTGATTTTTGACCGGTGTCCTGTTGATCTTCTCGCATATATTCAGGCGGTAAACGGATCTGAAAACATGCAGTCTTACTATCAAAAAGCACAAAACGCAATGACAGAAATTGACCTTGTTGTATTTGTTCCTATAGAAAATCCGGATCTAATATCATGTGCTGATTCAGAACTGCCGGAGCTTCGCGATCAGGTAAATGAGATCCTTAACGAATGGGTTTGGGATTGCGGGTTAGAAACAGTAGAAGTCCACGGATCTGTATTGGCGCGGAGGGATCAGGTTGTATGTAAAATAGAAGAAATAAGTTCTCGAAATCAGATAAAAGAATAAATTATAGACGACCATAAAAATGACTCCCGATTTTCCGGGAGTTTTTTTGCACAAAAACAGGCAGTTTTAATCTAAGTTCAAATAAAGCTATGTGTTTACGGATTCCCGTAATGCAGTTCAAAATGAGACCGTTACATTTGTTACCCAATGATTTCACACTTTTTCTGAAAGAACAGGGAAAGCATTGAAAGTATTTAAGCAAAAACCCAAAAACAAATAACTGATGGAAGCAGAATTGAAATTAAAACTGGAACAATTACACCAACGTGTTGATGCCCTTAAAGAGCAGATCAATACAGAAGAAGCAACCAAAAACGCATTTGTAATGCCGTTTATACAGATTTTAGGTTACGATATTTTTAATCCAACCGAAGTGATTCCCGAATTCATCTGCGATATTGGAACGAAAAAAGGTGAAAAAGTTGACTACGTCATAAAGAGAGACGGCGAACCGATTTTAATTATTGAATGTAAACACTGGAAAGAAAATGCAGACGCCCACAATTCACAACTTCATCGTTATTATCACGTTTCAAAAGCAAGATTCGGAGTTTTAACAAACGGACATATTTATAATTTTTATGCCGACCTGGAGAAACCCAATATTATGGATGAAAAACCTTTTTTCACGTTAGATTTATCAAATATTAAGAGCACCGGTATTAAGATTTTAGAAAATTTCACCAAGAACGCTTACAATTTGGAAAATATTCTGGATTCTGCTGAAGCGCTGAAATATATCAAAGCAATAAGAAACGAATTTGAAAAAGAAATTCAGGAACCTTCTGATGAAATGGTAAGACTGTTAGTGAACCGGTTTTTTGAAAAACCTTTGACAGCACACCGGTTAGCAGCTTTTAAAGAATATACAAAAAAAGCATTTTCAATTTCAATCAATGAATCTATAAGTTTCAGACTTAAAAATGCATTGAATATCAATGAAACCGTTCCTTCCAAAACTGAGGAACAGACCAGTACTGTAGATGCAAACGCTTCAGAAAGTCCAAAATTTATAACTACTGAGGAAGAAATTGAAGCATCTCAGATTGTAAAAGCAATTTTAAGAGAGCATATTCCCGCTTCCCGAATTTCCTTCCGCGATACACAGTCTTATTTCGGGATACTTTTGGATGACAATAACAGAAAACCTTTATGCCGACTGCATTTCAACACCGCGAATAAATACATGGAGGTTTTTAACAACGGAAAAGATAATGGGGAGAAAAAGCCGCTCACTTCAATTGATGATATTTACAATTACAAAACAGAGCTGGTGGCGACCGTAAATAATTATGGATAAAACATTCTTAGCATAATTTTAACTTTCCTTTAAAACACTTTCCCTAATCAATTTACTAAATTTGTGATATGGAAGTTTTTGGGAGAGATTTAATTAAAAAAATACAAAACGCGGAACTGTTGGGCGAAAACGCACACGGAATTTATTCACCTCCTTACCGACCCGTATTTTCTTATGAAGAAATTTTATCCAGAAATCCCAAATTTGCCGCCGTAAATATTGTGCTTTACCTCAAAAATAATGAGTGGTATTTTCCCCTGATGGTAAGAAGCACTAACGAACGTGACCGTCACAGCGGACAGATTTCCCTGCCCGGCGGAAAAAAAGAAGAATCCGACAAAAACTTCGAGGAAACCGCCAAACGCGAAACTTCCGAAGAAATGGGAATTGAAGAACATTATATCCGCATCATCCGCGAAATGTCGCCGATTTACATTCCTCCAAGTAACTTTTATGTAAGACCTTTCGTTTCATACACTAAAAAAAATCCTAAGTTTTTTCTTCAGGAAACTGAAGCTGTAGAACTGATTGAATTTCCTGTATCCTCTATTTTAAATCTTACCGAACAGCCTGAAATGATGGTTCTGCCAAGTTCCAGAGGCGTGGAAGTTCCGGTCATTAATTTCAACGGATATATTATTTGGGGCGCAACGTCAATGATTTTGAGTGAATTCAGCAAATTGATGAAAAATTTGTAAATTCGCGGTCTATGTAATTAGATAATGGCGAAGAAAAATATTTTCACTGATGCGTTCGGCAATCTTTATTTCCTGAAAAGATTAATCATCATCATTTTGGGACTTGTATCTTACAGAAGATTCAACGGCTTCAACAAACTGAAAATTTCGGGTACCGAAAATCTGGTTGATCTGCCGGATTCCAATGTTCTTTTCGTCTCTAATCACCAGACTTATTTTGCTGACGTTGCTGCGATGTACCATGCGTTCTGCTCGGTAAACAACGGCTATTTAAATACCATCAAAAATCCTGTATATCTGCTGAATCCAAAAGTAGACTTTTATTATGTCGCTGCGGAAGAAACCATGAATAAAGGTTTTATGACCAAAATATTCAAACTGGCCGGAGCAGTTACGGTAAAAAGAACCTGGCGCGCTGAAGGACAGAATGTGAACAGAATGGTAGATCTTACGGAAGTGGAAAATATTATGAAAGCGCTGGACAACGGCTGGGTGATTACTTTTCCGCAAGGTACCACTTCGGCTTTTGCACAGGGAAGAAAAGGAACTGCTAAACTTGTAAAAAACCAGAGACCGATTGTTATTCCTATTAAAATAAACGGTTTTAGAAGAGCTTTTGATAAAAAAGGCCTGAGAGTAAAAGTTACCGGCGTAAAACCAACCATGGAATTTAAAAAAGCTTTGGATATTGATTATGATCATGACGATGCCAATGCTATTCTGAAAAAAATTATGGTCGCTATAGAACAAACAGAAGATTTTAACGTTTTACATCAATACGATGAAGTACGGAAAGCACAGAAAAATGAAGATAAAACTAACTTAAATTCTTAAAAAACTCTGAATGAAACGATTTATTGCATTATGTCTTTTAGTGATTCTTACGGCATGTAATCCACAAAAAAAATATTCCGATTTCGATTACAGTTATTCCCGAAGCGGCGGTTTTGCACCGATCTACGAAAACCTTCTGATCAAGGGAAACAATGCGCATTACTCCCTCGAAGGTCAGGGAAAAAACATCAAGAAAGATTTCAGAATCTCCAATGAGGAACTGAAAAATATACAAACCGTTCTGACACAGAACAATTTCAGGATGATCCGTGAAGATTACAAGAAAGTTTATGATAATATTTCGACGATTATCAATGTGAAAAAAGGCGAGCAAACAGGAAGCAAATCTGACGCTTCGTTTATTATGGAAGGCGACAAAGAACGCTGGGATAATATCACGATGGTATTCAGACAAATAATTATATCCAAAGTAAACCCTGTAACAGCTAAATAATTGCAACGGAAAAATGACTGATATTTCAGAAATTCTCTCTTATTCAAAAAACAAAACCCGCGTTCTGCTCTACACTTCCCATCCATCTGTCGCGAAACTGGTGATGGCTGTCCTCAATTTTTACAGCAAAGAAGCAGATTTTTTTCCGGTCAATGGTACAAGCAGGAACAACGGAAGCGATTTTGTTATTTTTGATACTTCTGATCTTCAAAATGCCGCAGCTTTCCAACCCAATATTGTCTTGATTTCTGAGGAAATAAATCCTGACCAACTACTTTCAGTTTTGCAGAATATTACTCCCGGCGGTGTTTTGGTTTATCCCGAAAAATTTGCAGTTGTAGTGGAAAGCGCTGAAAATTATTTCCGAAAACTTCCTTTTACCGTTTCCGAATTCAAAAAAAGTAATGATCATTTTGTTTTAAATACTGAGATGGGCAGCATCCCACTTCTTTCCGGTGACGAAAATTTGATTCAGAATATAGAAGGTATTAAACTTCTCTGCCAGCAGTTCGGCGTGATGGAAGAGGAATTTTATGAGCCTGTAATGAGTTTTGAATAGAAACTTTCTTTCGGTACTGTTATTTAATTTGAGTAAAATTTTCATTTTTCCAAAGTGTGAAAATTTCATTAAATTTACTTTTCACTAAAGTAAAAAAATGAGATACCACCAATCCGGAAAAATTCCTCAGAAAAGACACACCATTTTCAAATCCGAAAACGACAAATTTTATTATGAGCAGCTTTTCGGAACTGAAGGTTTCCACGGAATTTCTTCACTACTCTATCACATTCACAGGCCAACTCAGATAAAATCGATTAGCGAACCGAAAGACGTTACACCAAAAATCGCTGTTGAAAAAAATGTAACTCCCAGAATGTTCAAAGGAATGAACGTTACGGCAGAAGAGGATTTCCTCGACAGCCGCAAAGTGCTGATGCTGAATAACGACCTGAAAATGGGACTCGCAAAACCGCGAAAATCTACCGATTATTTTTACAAAAATGCCGAGTGCGACGAACTGCTTTTCATCCACGAAGGAAACGGAACATTAAAAACTTTTGTCGGAAATCTTGATTTTTCGGTTGGGGATTATTTAATCATTCCGCGGGGAACGATCTATCAGATTGAATTCAGCTCCGGGGACAATGTGATTTTCTTTGTGGAGGCGCATTCCCCAATTTATACACCAAAACGTTACAGAAATGAATTTGGGCAGCTTTTGGAGCACTCCCCGTTTTGTGAAAGAGACATCATCGCGCCCACTTTTGTAGCACCGAAAGACGAAAAAGGTGAATTTACCATCAAGGTAAAAAAAGAAAACCAGATTTGGGATTTCGTGTACGCGACTCATCCTTTCGATGTCGTGGGCTGGGACGGATTTTTCTATCCTTTTAAATTCAATATTAAAAATTTCGAACCGATAACCGGCAGAGTTCATCTTCCGCCGCCAATTCATCAGACTTTCGAAGCGCATAACTTTGTGGTATGCTCTTTCGTGGCGAGAATGTATGACTATCATCCACTTGCAATTCCAGCGCCTTACAATCATTCCAACATCGATTCCGACGAGGTTTTATTTTATACCGAAGGAGATTTCATGAGCAGGAACCATATTGATCTGATGGACTTTACGCTTCATCCTGGAGGGATTGTGCACGGGCCACATCCGGGCGCAATGGAACGCAGCATCGGAAAAAAATTCACAGAGGAATACGCTGTGATGGTGGATCCTTTCCGTCCCCTGAAACTCACGGAAGAAGCGATGAAAGTAGAAGATCCTTCTTACCTCACTTCCTGGCTCGAAAATCCGCTTAATCATTTGGGAGACCGCTCTCAGGAATAATTTTGGAATAAAAAACAACTGGCTAACTCAAAAGGTTGGCTTTTTTATTAGTATAATTTAATGAGTACTGATTAAATTCATGTAAACACATCTTTCAAAAAAATAAATAATTCTCAAAAACTGAGTTTCCTCATTTCCAGTCTTATTTTAAATGGGTATTTTTGAGAAATAAACAAGTAATTATAATATATAGCGATATGGTTCAATATGTAAGTGCCGAAGAAGCAGTTTCAGTGATTAAAAGCGGCGACCGAATTTTTTCCCACGGAAGTGCATGCACGCCTAATTTTTTAATTGATGAACTTGCAAAACAATCATCAAGACTTAAAAACGTAGAATTTGTTTCCATTACTCAGCAGGGAAATGTAGAAATAGCAAAACCTCAGTATAAAGACAGTTTTTACATCAATTCACTTTTCGTATCAACGCCTGTACGTGCGGCGGTAAACTCGGATCACGGGGATTTTGTTCCGGTTTTTTTAAGTGAAATTCCTCTGTTTTTCAAAAAGGGGATTTTACCTATTGATGTAGCAATGGTTACTGTTTCGCCACCCGATCAGCATGGTTACTGCACGTTGGGAACTTCTGTGGATGTAGCAAGAAGCGCGGTGGATACTGCGAAAATCATTATCGCACAGGTGAACCCACGCATGCCGAGAACCCACGGCGACGGAATGATTCACTACACGAAAATCCATAAAATGGTTTGGCATGAAGAAGAACTGCTGACTGTTGATTACGGTGCAAAAGTGGGCACTGAAGAACTTCTCATCGGGAAAAATGTAGCAGAACTTATTGACGACAGATCTACCCTGCAAATGGGAATCGGAACCATTCCTGATGCGGTGCTGAAATGTCTTCACAATCATAAAGATTTAGGGGTTCACACCGAAATGATCAGCGATGGAATTGTAGATTTGGTGGCCAATGACGTGATCAACAATAAATATAAAGGAACTCATTTAAACAGAACCATTACGAGTTTTGCTTTCGGAACCAGAAAATTATACGATTATATTGACGACAATCCTGCGTTTGAATTTATGGATGTGGAACATGTGAATTATCCCATCAATATTATGAAAAACAAGAAAATGGTAGCCATCAATTCCGCCATTGAAATTGATCTTACCGGTCAGGTGTGTGCAGATTCCATCGGAACGTTCCAGTTCAGCGGAATTGGAGGCCAGATGGATTTCATGCGGGGAGCTGCGCTTTCTGATGGCGGAAAACCCATCATTGCTATTTCTTCACGCACCAAAAAAGGCGTTCCGAGAATTGTTCCATTTCTGAAACCCGGAGCGGGCGTAGTAACAACCAGAGGCCATATCCATTACGTAGTGACTGAATTTGGGACTGCTTATCTGTACGGAAAAAGCCTTAAACAGCGGGCAAAAGCCCTTATTGACATCTCGCATCCGGATGACCGGGAAATGCTGGAGAAAGCAACTTTCGAAAGATTTAAATGCCTTTAATCATTATTAATCTCCTGAAAAATTTCGGGAGATTTTTTTTATTGAATACAAATGGAGAACGCCAATTTCAGTTTTTATCAATCCTGAATTTTTTTTGTAATTTGGCATATCTAAAAATAAACTCATGTCAACACTCACATTTGCGGAAAAAATTGCACAGGCAGAAAATTTCCTACCCATTAACGGAACAGATTATATAGAATTTTATGTAGGTAACGCAAAACAGGCCGCCCACTTTTACAAAACTGCATTTGGCTTTCAGTCAGTTGCTTATGCAGGGCCGGAAACTGGCATTCGCGACAGAGCTTCTTACGTGGTTCAGCAGGGAAAAATCCGTCTGGTATTAACTTCAGGGTTAAATTCAGATTCACCCATCTGCGAACATCAGAAAAAACACGGCGACGGGGTGAAAATCCTCGCACTTTGGGTGGATGATGCCTATTCAGCATTTGAAGAAACTACAAAACGTGGGGCAAAGCCCTATTTAGAACCTCAGACTTTAACCGATGAGCACGGCGAAGTCCGCATGTCGGGAGTTTATACTTATGGCGAAACAGTTCACATGTTTGTAGAACGTAAAAATTACAGCGGTGATTTTATGCCGGGTTATCAGAAATGGGAAAGCAATTACAACCCTTCTGATGTGGGACTTTTATATGTTGACCACTGTGTCGGAAATGTAGGTTGGGACAGAATGATTCCTACCGTTGAATGGTATGAAAAAGTAATGGGATTCGTCAATATTTTAAGTTTTGATGACAAACAGATTAATACTGAATATTCTGCGCTGATGTCGAAAGTAATGAGCAACGGAAACGGTTTTGCCAAATTCCCAATCAACGAACCGGCCGAAGGAAAGAAAAAATCTCAGGTAGAAGAATATCTTGATTTCTATGAAGGCGAAGGCGTTCAGCACATTGCAGTGGCTACAAAAGACATTATTAAAACTGTAACAGAACTGAAAGCAAGAGGAATCGAATTTTTGCCTGCTCCTCCAAACGCCTATTACGAAATGGTTCCGGAAAGAGTGGGAACAATAGATGAAGACCTCAAAAAGCTTTCAGATTTAGGAATCTTAATCGACTGTGACGAAGAAGGTTATCTTTTGCAAATTTTCACGAAACCTGTTGAAGACCGCCCTACCCTTTTCTACGAAATCATTGAAAGACACGGCGCACAGAGTTTCGGTGCAGGAAATTTCAAAGCGTTATTTGAAGCCTTAGAAAAAGAACAGGAACGAAGAGGAAATTTATAAGTTGTTCGGTTGGCTTTTGGTCAGGCAAAAAAATAAACCAAATTCAATGAAAAAAATATTTTTAGCGGCTGTTCTCTGCGTTTCGTCTCTAGGTCTGCAAGCGCAATACAGTTCCATTAACGCAATCATACAGAAACTTGAAGAAAGGCGGGGCATCAATCAAAACCTCAAAGACGTTAATATTGATGAACGGAAATTTGCTTTGATAAAAGATTTTCCGGATCACACTGAAAGAAGTTTCATCATTATCAAAGGAAACCAGGCCACCTATGTTGAAATATTTGATGACAAGCAGACCGGCGATACTTCCTCGAATGTTTTTTCGGGAGATATTGTAAGAACCCGTCACAACATTATTTCCCTTAGAGCAGATAAACTGGAAGGAAAAAAAATTCCGTTGGCAGTAACAAAAAATCTGCTAATGACGAAACAGAAAAAATTCCTCTACCTGATTGATGTTAATACCAAAGAACGCTGGATTGAAGAAGCCGCAATCAATCAAAAATAAATGCAACTAAAAATAATGAAGGTTCAAAGTTTAAAGCAAAATTTTACACTTTGAACCTTTCCTTTAAAACCCAAAAAATTATGAAGTCTTTTGTAAACTACGAACAAAATTCAGATTTTTCCATATTTAATATTCCGTTCGGTGTAGCGGCTTTTAATAAAGAATATATCGCGTGCTGCACGAGAATCGGTGATGTGGTAATCGATCTTGCTACCCTTTACGATTACGGCTTTTTTGACGAAATCGAAGGTCTTGATGAAAATGTATTTGAAGCCTATACCTTAAATGAATTTATCGAACTCGGAAAACCGGTTACCAATGCGGTCCGTTTGAAGATTCAAGAAATGTTGGCTGAAGATTCAAGTCTCGCAAACGATGAAAAAATACAGGAAAAATGTTTCTTCAGTTTGGAGCAGGTAAAAATGATGATGCCGCTTCACATTCCGAATTATACTGATTTTTACAGCAGCATCGAACACGCAACCAACGTTGGTAAAATGTTCCGCGATCCTGCAAATGCACTGCTCCCGAACTGGAAATATCTTCCGGTAGGCTATCACGGGCGCGCGTCCTCCATTGTGGTTTCAGGAACCGATATTATCCGTCCGAAAGGTCAGACCAAACCTGCAGATCAGGATTCACCAATTTTCGGACCTTCAAAACAACTCGATTTTGAGCTTGAAATGGCTTTTGTCGTGAATAAACACACCGAAATGGGAGAAAGCATTTCTACTGCAGAAGCTGAGGATGCCATTTTCGGAATGGTGATTTTTAATGACTGGTCAGCCAGAGACATTCAAAGCTGGGAATATGTTCCGTTGGGACCGTTTTTAGGGAAAAATTTCGGAAGCTCCATTTCACCTTGGGTAGTTACTCTGGAAGCTTTGGAGCCATTCAGAACTCAGTCTCCGGTTCAGGAACCTGCAGTTTTAGATTATTTAAAATTTGAAGGAAACAAAAACTTCGATATCAACCTTGAAGTTTACCTGCAGCCCGAAAACGGTACAGAAACGCTCATCTCACAAAGCAATTACAAATTCATGTACTGGAATATGACCCAACAGCTTGCACATCACACCGTAAATGGCTGTAACGTTGAAGTGGGCGACCTTTATGCATCAGGAACCATTTCGGGAGAAAATCCAAACTCTTTCGGATCCATGCTCGAATTAACGTGGCGCGGACAAAATCCATTAAAACTGAATAACGGCGAGGAAAGGAAATTTATTGAAGATAACGATACCGTAATTATGCGGGGATTTGCCGAAAAAGACGGAATAAGAGTAGGTTTCGGAGAAGTTTCAGGAAAAATTTTACCTGCAAATTAAGATTTTAAAAATGAAAACAATCTCCCCCCAAGACTTAAATAATTTACAGCTTCAGACCCTGCTTCAGACCGCCATTGCGCCAAGACCAATTGCTTTGGCTTCAACGGTTGATAAAGACGGAAATGTAAATTTAAGTCCGTTCAGCTTTTTTAATATGTTCAGCACGAATCCGCCGGTAGTTATTTTTTCTCCATCGAGAAGAGTTCGGGATAATACGACCAAACATACCTTAGAAAATGTTTTGGAAGTGCCGGAAGTCGTGATCGGAATCGTTAATTATAAAATCGTTCAGCAGATTTCTCTCGCTTCCACAGAATATGACAAAGGCATCAATGAATTTGTAAAATCGGGTTTAACGATGAAGGATTCAGATTTGGTTCAGCCAAAACTCATCGAAGACTGTCCGGTCAATCTTGAGTGTAAAGTTTTAGAAATTAAACATTTAGGAGCTGAAGGCGGCGCAGGGAATTTAGTAATCTGTGAAATCATCAAAATTCATGTCCGTGAGGAATACCTCAACGGTGAAGGAAATCTGGACCAGAAAAAGCTCGATTTAGTCGCAAGATTAGGCGGAAATTGGTATTCCCGAAATAATGAGGATAATCTTTTTGAAGTGCCAAAACCATTGGTAACAAAAGGAATTGGTTTCGATCTGTTACCGGACGAAATAAAATACAGCAGAATATTTACAGGAAACGATCTGGGAATGCTGGCGAACACCGAACAGCTTCCGGAAGGAAATTTTTCCGCTGATGAGAACATCCATTCAGAAGCCCGGAAATTTCTTCTGGAAAGTAAGATTGAAGAAGCCTGGAAAATTCTGACCGTTTAAAAAAATAAAAAAGAGTGAAACAATTTCACTCTTTTTTATTTTATTCCTCGTCTTTAATACTTAAATCCTTATTTAAATCAGGATTCAGTTTAAGGTACTTTTGTTTCTGCTTGTTTCTAAGCCGAATATTCAGCATTTCTACCGCCAAACTGAACGCAAGACACGAATAGATAATGTTTTTGCTCACATGCTGGTGAATCCCTTCTGCTACAAGCATCACTCCAATCACAACCAGGAAAGAAAGCGCCAGCATCTGCAAACTTGGATATTTGTTGATAATTGCGGAAATCGGTCCTGCAAAAGCCATCATAATTCCAATCGAAATTACAACCGCGATAATCATGAGCAGCACATTATCTACCAACCCAATCGCCGTTAAAATAGAATCAAGGGAGAAAACCATATCCACCAGAATAATCTGAACAATTACCATGGTCATCAGGCTTGAAGCACTGGATTTCGCTTTCGGAGCATCATCGTGTCCGGACATTTTCCCATGAATTTCAAAGGTGCTTTTAGCAATCAGAAAGATACCTCCGCCCAAAAGAATAATATCCTTCCAGCTTAAAGCGAGCGGCAAATCTGTCCCCGGCTCCTGAAACCAGGGAAGCGTGAAAACTGCTTCTTTGAGGCCGATAATCCAACTTATCATGAGCAAAAGAGCGACCCGGAAAAGCATTGCAAATGTAAGCCCCAAATTCCGGGCAAACTTTTGTTTTTCTTTGGGCAACTTATCCGAAATAATTGAAATAAAAATAATATTATCCACTCCCAAAACAATTTCCAGGAAGGTAAGGGTGAGCAAGCTGATCCAGATTTGAGGATCCGTAAAATTGGGTAAATCTATTACCGAAAGAAATTCCATAGATAAAATAGTTTACGCAAAAATAGTTATTTTGAATTAAAACTGAGAATTTATCTTCCGAAAGTGAAGCTGAAGAAATTGCACCGATTTTTGAACTGCTTTAGCAAGATCCTCCGGGAGTTCATCATTGGTCCATGGTTCTTTGGCGCCGAAAGTATGATTCGCATTTTCCAGCAGATACAGCTCGGAATTGCGGCACCATTCACTTAGAAGAAACGCTTCCTTGTCCTTCACCGCTTCATCTTCTGTACCCTGAATAATAAGAAACGGTTTATCAAGATGCTGCGCACAATACTGTATTGTAAACCGATCTTCGTTTTGCTTGAAATCCTCATAAAACTGATAGAAATGCGGCATCTGCTGTTTGGTTCTTCCGTTTTCAGAATACATAACACCAGATCTTTCCCAGTTTTCTAACCGTTCGCCGGACGGAAACCGGTAATTGAAATTACTTACTCCCGCTAAAGTGACCAATATTTTCACCCGTTCATCTTCGAATGCTTTAATGAGTGAAATTCCACCACCGCGGCTATGTCCAATAATTGCAATTTTTTCCGAATCGATTTTTGGATTTCCGATAAATTCGTTGATCACAACATCGTAATCCGAAATTTCTTTAGAGAAATTATTATTACCGAATGCTTCCAAATCGGCAAAATCAGTAGGATTTCCGAGTGTTGTTCCGTTATGGGAAAAATTGAATTTAACAAAGAAGAAACCCGCTTCAGCAAATTTTTCTGCCATTAAATCCCACGCACCCCAATCTTTGTAACCTTTATATCCGTGCGCAAAAATTACCAGCGGAAGTTTTTCTGAAGTTTCGGGAAAGAAAGCATCTGCAAGAAAATCTCTGGTTTCAGGATTGTGAATTTTTATATTTTTCTGAATGTTGATTTTCATTTTTATGATTTTGAATTGAATTCAAATTTAGTAATTTTTAAAATCCGTTTTTTATTTTAAACGGCATTGCGTGAGCGATGGTAGTGAAAATCCTTTTTTTTGGCGGCGGCGAAGCCGCCGCCAAAAAAAAGATTGTAACGGACGTAGCGACCCGCGCGGCTGAATAAGCTCTGGCGAGGGACACGCCCAAAAAAAAATCACCCAACAAAAATTGAGTGATTGATATTTTACCAGATTTTAATTCTCTGTTCCGGTTCTTTGTAAAGCTTGTCTCCGGGTTTCACATCGAATGCTTTATAGAAGGAATCCTGGTTGATAAGCGGTCCAAACGCCCTGAAATAACCAGGGGAGTGAGAATCGGTTTTCACCTGGTTCACCATATACTGGTCGGTAGATTTGGTTCTCCAAACGGTTGCCCAGCTCATGAAAAATCTCTGATCCTGTGTTAAACCACTAATCAATCCTGGGTTTGGATTGTCTTTAAGATATAGTTGCAATGCGGAATAAGCTACGGCAACGCCGCCTAAATCCCCGATATTTTCACCGCTCGTGAATTTCCCGTTCACAAAACTTCCTTTTACCGGTTCATATTTATCGTATTGCGCTGCAAGCTGTGCTACTTTAGCATCAAAGTTTTTACGGTCAGCATCCGTCCACCAGTTATTTAAATTTCCGTCTCCGTCGAATCTTGAGCCGGAATCATCGAAACCGTGGGAAATTTCGTGACCGATTACGGCACCAATTCCACCAAAGTTTACGGCAGGATCTGCTTTAAAATTGAAGAACGGCGGTTGCAAAATAGCAGCCGGGAAAACGATTTCGTTGTTAGAACCGCTGTAATATGCATTTACGGTTTGAGGTGACATTCCCCATTCAGTTTTGTCTACGGCTTTTCCTATTTTTTCTAAATTTTTAGCATATTGCCATTCCGAAACTTTCTGAAGGTTGTTGTAATATGTTCCACCGTCGGCCGGAGCTTTCAGCTGAAGTTTTGAATAATCTTTCCATGTATCAGGGTAAGCGATTTTCACAGCGAATTTTGAGAGTTTTTCCTGTGCTTTTACTTTGGTCTCAGCCGACATCCAATCCAAATTATCGATGTGCTGTTTGAAGGCTTTTTTAAGGTAGCTGATGTAGGTTTCCATTTGCTGTTTTGCTCCCGCAGGGAAATATTTTTCAACATACAACTTACCGAAAGCTTCTCCTAAAGTTCCGTTTACAACGCCTAAACCTCTTTTATCCATTGATCTCTGCTCTTTCTGTCCCTGAAGGTATTTGGAGTAGAAATTAAAATTAAGGTCATCCAGTTTTTTATCCAGATTTCCTGCATTTCCTGCAACCATTCTGGCTTTCATATATTCTTTAAGCAGCGGAAGTGTTCTTTCATTCATCCACGAATCCATCTTCTGGTAATATTTCAGCTCACCAACGATTACTTTGTCGGTTTTTACGCCAGCAGCGGAAAGGTAATTGGGAAGATTAATATTTTTCACCAAAGCAGGAAGTTCGGCAACCGTTTTCGGATTGTAACGGAGGTTTGCATCACGGTTCTGCTCGTTGGTTAAAAGGTCATTGGCAAGCTGCTTTTCGAAGGCAACCACTCGCTGCGCGGTTTGGTCAGCATTTTGGTATCCTAAAACCGTGAAAAGCTGTGCCACATAATTTTTATATTCGGCCAGAGTTTTTGTGTTGGCCTCGTTTTCTTTCTGGTAATAATCACGTCCCAAACCAAGACTTGGGCCGCCAAGATAAACCGCATTCATTACAGAGTTTTTCATGTCAGCACCCACTCTCCATGCGTAGAAAGGATTGTCTCCGGTTTTGGTCGCTTCGATCAAATATTTCTGCAGGTCTGCAACTGATTTTATTTTATCAATTTTTGCCAAATCTGCTTTAATTGGATTGATGCCGTCAGCGTTTCTTTTATCCCAATCCATGAAAGTTCCGTATAAAGCCTGAATTTTCTGACCTTCAGAACCCGGCGCGAATTTATCGGTAAGAATTTTATTTAAAATATCAAGAGAAGCGACATCAACGTCTTCGCGAAGTGCGTTGAAACTTCCCCAACTTGATTTGTCGGAAGGGATTTCTGCAGTCTTAATCCAGTTTCCGTTCACATAATTGAAGAAATCGTCCTGTGGCCGCACAGTGGTATCCATATAAGAAAGATTAAGACCTTCTTCTTTTACGGTTGCCGCAGCAGCCTGCTCGGTTTTGGTTTCCTCTGTTTTGGTTTCTGAAACTTTAGTTGCGGTACAGGAGTTTAAGAATACTACTCCTGAAAAAGCGAGAATGCTTATTGAGATTTTTTTCATTAGGAAATTTAAAATTTTATTGATTTAAATCAAAGATAGAAAATATTTTTGATTGGGGATATTGTTTCCGGAGAGAAACGTGCACTGCGTAAGCGATAGAAGCGGCATCCTTTTTTGGTCGCGGCGGCAAAGCCGCCGCGACCAAAAAAGATATAGCGGATAGCGCGACCCGGGCAGAGGGAAAGCAAGGGCGAGGGATACGCCCTCATCATTCCAAAAAAAAATCACCCAAAAAAATTGAGTGATTTAAAAAAATTATGGTTCTAATTTTACCAGATCTTGATTCGGTCTTCCGGTTTTTTGTAAAGTTTGTCTCCTTCTTTCACTTCGAATGCTTTGTAGAAAGCATCGGTGTTCACCAAAGGTCCGAATGCACGGTAAAGTCCCGGTGCGTGTTCGTTGGTTTTAATCTGGTTGATCAAAGCTGCTTCTTTCTGCAAGGTTCTCCAAACGGTTGCCCAACTCATGAAGAACCGCTGATCCTGCGTGTAACCGCTGATTAATCCGGGATTTCCGTGATCTTTCAGATACATTTGCAGCGCATCATAGGAAATATTCACTCCGCCCAAATCTGCGATATTTTCACCATTGGTGAAAGCTCCATTTACGTGAGTTCCTTTCACCGGTTCGTAACTGTCATACTGTGCTGCGAGAGATTTTGTGGCTTTTTCGAAATTAGTTTTGTCATCTGTGGTCCACCAGTCAACAAGATTTCCGTCAGCATCGAACTGTGCGCCGGAATCATCAAAACCGTGAGTCATCTCGTGGCCGATAACCGCTCCAATTCCTCCAAAATTAATGGCGGCATCCGCATGTGGATTAAAGAATGGCGGCTGCAAAATGGCGGCAGGGAAAACGATTTCGTTATTCAAAGGATTGTAGTAAGCATTTACCGTTTGCGGAGACATTCCCCACTCCGTTCTGTCCACCGGTTTGCCGATTTTATCGAGATCTTTCTGATATTGCCATTCGGTAACATTCTGTAGGTTTTTATATAAAGTTCCGCCGTTTGCTTCAGAATTGATGGTTAATTTGGAATAATCTTTCCATTTGTCGGGATAGGCAACTTTCACCGTGAATTTATTGAGTTTCGCTAATGCTTTTTCCTTGGTTACCGGCGACATCCACGCTAAACTGTTAATGTGGGAAGTGAAACTTTTTTTCAGATAATCGATCAGTTCAACCATTTGGGATTTCGCTTCTGCCGGGAAATATTTTTCAACATATAATTTACCGAAAGCTTCACCCAAAACACCGTTGATGACCTCAAAACCTCTTTTGTTCTGCGCACGCTGAACATCCTGTCCTCTCAAATATTTGCCATAAAAGCTGAATTTTTTATCATCAAGATCTTTAGACAGGTAACTGGCGCTTCCTGAAAGCAAATGAAACTTCATATAATCCTTAATTAAAGGAATATTTTTAGCATTGATGAATTTATCAAGATTTTTATAATACTTCAGCTCGCCTACAATTACTTTGTCAGTATTTACACCTACTGAATTCAAATATTTCGGAAGGTTTACATTTTTCACCATGCCCGAAAGCTGGGCCATTGTTTCAGGATTATACTGCAAGGTCGCATCACGAATCTGCTCGTTTGTCAGATAAGTCTGGGCGATACTTTTTTCAAATTTCACAATATTCTGTGCCGCTGCTGCAGAATTCTTATATCCTAAAACATCAAGCATTGACGCTACGTATTTGGTATATTCTGCCAGTGCTTCAGTATTTTTCGCGTTTTCTTTCTGGTAATAATCGCGACCCATTCCTAAACTTGCGTCACCTAAATAAACCGCGTTCATTTTAGAATCTTTCAGGTCAGAATCAACTCCCCAGGCATAGAAAGGATTCTCGCCATTTTTAGTTGCTGCGATCAGATAATTCTGTAAATCGGAAAGAGATTTTATCGCATCAATTTTTGCCAGATCAGCTTTAATAGGCGCAATTCCGTCTGCATTCCGCTTATCCATATTCATATAGGTGGCGTACAGATCCTGAATTTTCTTGCCTTCGCTTCCTTCTGCAAATTTCTCTGTAAGTAAAGAATTCAGAATCGTCATCGAGTGATTGTCTGTGTCCTCCGCCAGTTTGTTGAAACTTCCCCAGGTGGATTTGTCCGACGGAATTACCGCAGTTTTCATCCAGCTTCCGTTGACGAAATTATAAAAATCATCCTGTGGACGGACAGCTTTGTCCATCGTTGACAGGTCTAATCCTTTTTCAGGTGTTTCTTTTATAGTTTCCATAGGCGGAACAGGTGTTTCTGGTGGTGTAGGTGCTGCAGTTTTTGTCGCACAGGAATTCAGTGCAATCATTCCGGCGAATGCAAGAACGGTTATGTTTAATTTTTTCATTGATGAAAGATTATTTATTATTTAGTCTTCAATAATTTTTAAATGTTACAGTTACAGCAAATTAAAAAACCATTC
Organism: Bacteroidota bacterium; assembly: GCA_018902795.1. Classification (GTDB taxonomy): domain Bacteria; phylum Bacteroidota; class Bacteroidia; order Flavobacteriales; family Weeksellaceae; genus Kaistella. The sequence continues at coordinate 58,891 of JAHIQD010000015.1, forward strand.
TTTTAAGAATGGTTTGCTTGTTTATTTAAAATTTATTTTTCCACCGATTACGTTTTTAACTTTCCGGTCATTGGGATCTCCGTAGATATCGATTATTCCGCCTGCTCTTGTTGTTGCATTTACCGATTCGGAAACATTCAGTTCCGCGAACCCGCCGGCATTTGCTGTTACCGTTGCATTCTGCGATTCAATATTTTTTCCTAAATATTTACCGCCGGAGTTTACTATGATATCCTGATTATCGGCTGTTCCTGAAACTTTTATCTCTCCGCCTGAATTGGTTTTGACATTTAATTTTCGGGCGTCAACATTCAAAACTATTTTTGAACCTTCATTGGAAGTCAGCGACAACATATTCGATTCGACATCATCAGAGGAGGAAACAGATGAACCCTGACTTGCCTGAATATCATTCAGTTTTTCATAATAAACCTTCACCGAAACCTGATTTCCCAGCAAAATTTTTGCCGGTGACATCTTTATTTTCAGCTCTCCGTTTTTATTAATCGTTTCTACATCTGGGTTATTGCCTTCGGTTTCCACTTTACTTTCATTGGACTGAATCAGTGTCACATTTATTTTATTATACACTTTCAAAGAGGAAAATTCACCCACATTTCTTGTTGATTGTGCAAATGAGAACTGAATCGCCAGAACCAAAAAACTCCCTAATACTTTCTTCATAATGATATTATTTACTTTAAATAAACGGTTTCCGTAAGAATTTATTTTTTAAAATGTTTAAATTATTGATGAGTTCCCTTTAATGAGTATTTCCACCAAATCCTGCAGAACACGCTGCGAAACAAAGTTGGCAAAATCATTCCTCTCCATATGCGGAAGAAAAAGCCGGTTTGTTTTTTCGAAATCTTTCACGCGAATCGAATAAAAAACCGTTCCTATTTCATTATTGAATTCATCAGAAGTTGGCCCTGAAACTCCCGTCGTAGAAAGGGAAATATCGGTTTTGAATAATTTCTGGCAACCCAAACTCATTTCCTGCGCCACTTCTTCAGAAACCACGCTTTTCTCAGAAATTGTTTTTTCGGAAACGCCCAGAATTTCTACTTTTTTGTGGTAATTGTAAGGGATTATTCCGGCCAAAAAATATTCCGAACTTCCGGAAACAGAAGTGATCAACCGCGATATTTCTCCGCCAGTACAGCTTTCCGCAACGGAAACCGTCAGCTTTTTTTCAGTTAAAATTTCTTTAAGAATTTCCTGAATTTCGTTTCCGTCCCAGGAAATTACTTTTTCACCAATTAAAGGTTTCAGCTTCTCGATTTCCACATTTAATTGGTTTTCAACTTTCTGAAAATCATTGCCAATTCCGGTCAATCTCAGTTTTACCCGGTTTCCGATAGGCAGGTAAGACAGTGAAATATTTTCCGGAAGCGAAAGTTCCCAGTCTTCAATCGTTAACGCCAGCAGACTTTCAGGGAAATCTACGACCGAAATTATTTTTGATGAAATATAATGTAAAGCGAATTTTTCCTTCAAAAAAGGAATGATTTTATCCTTGATCAAAGGTTTTACTTCGTACGGAACACCGGGAAGACAGACGGCGATTTTGCCGTTTTCCTCGATCATTTGGCATGGCGCGGTTCCGTTTTCATTCTGAAAAACATGGGCTTTAGATAAAACAACAGCCTGGTTTTTATTGATTTCCAGCAAATGCTCGCGCTTTCTTTTGATCATGAGCTTTTTCAGATGTTCAAAAGTTTCTTCATCCAGTTTCAGCTCGTCATTAAAAAATTCGGCAAAAGCGGTTTTGGTTTTATCGTCTTTCGTCGGACCGAGGCCTCCGGTTGTAATAACAATATTTGCAATTTCGAAAGAGGATTTCAGCGTGTTTTTGATGATTTCAATTTCATCAGAAACGGTAAAAATCTGTGCCACCGAAATTCCGATATTTTTGAGCTGTGCTGCAATAAAATTTGAATTGGTATCAATGGTATTGCCGGATAAAACTTCGTCGCCGATGGTGATGAGAACTGCTTTCATGTAAATATTTGAAGTGTAAAATTACTGAATTTTGAAAAGAATTACCTTTAAAAATTCATTAATTTTCAGTTTTGCTGAAGCCTTTTTCTTTGCATTAAAAAAGCGGACTAAGCCCGCCGTAATTGATATTCTTAACCCCATTATATTAATCCTGTTTTGTCCAGATTAAATTTTCTGTTTTGTAACCTAAACTTTTCGCTTTTTCTAAAAACCGCTGTTTAATATCTTCAGGAATAGTTTTTTCACGGGACAGAATCCACAAATAGTCTAAATTATTACCTGCAACCAAAGCGTAATGGTAGCTTTCATCAAGATCAATCACGTTATATCCTGCCCAAATGGGTTTAAAAAACGAAACTTTCAGTCGAGCTGTTTTTTCATCTTGTACAAAACGGGCCTCACCAATGCTCTCTTTCCATTCTTTTTTTATGTAATTATAACCTTTGTTATCTACTTTGATGTGACCGTTGTCTTTCATGGAATATTCTGCGGTAACATTGTTCAGATCTTTCTCAAAGCGGAAATCGAAACGTGCAATTTCGTACCATTTACCCAAATATTTTTTAGAGTCAAAATTTTTAACGGCCGTCGCACCATCAGCAATTCCCACAGAGCACGAATTAAAAATTAATAAGCCTAAAATTCCAAGAGAAATAGGAATTGCAATTTTTGTTATCTTTTTCATTGATAAATTTTCCGACTAATAATCAAAAATAATGCCTTTGGTAAAAGCTATTTTTTTAAAATTTCCTTTCAGCGTTTTCGTATCCAGGCCAGTGAATTTGCTAAAAGCAGGAAGTATCAACTGGTTTTCAGAGACAGCGAAACACGGAAGTTTTACCGCCTGCCGTGCTTTTCCCTGAAAAACAACACCGGGATGAATGTGTCCGGAAACAGTAAACCCTTCCCCACTGTTTTCGGGTTCGTGTACAAAAGTAAAAGGTGGAATCTGCAGAGATTTTTCTACCACATCGATGCAGTATTCTTCGTAGAATTTAGGCGCAATCCTGTCGTGGTTACCTTTTATTAAAGTGATTTTTAAATCCGGGAAACGGTTTCGCCAGTCGCAGAAAATTTCAAGATCGCTGTTGTGGCCTGCATGAAAAAGGTCGCCGACAATCAAAACGTGATTTACCTCAAAAAAATCAATCAGTGTTTCTAAAATTTCTAGATCATCATGTAAAACCTGTGAAGAAATTGCGATTCCACTCTTACGGAAATGCGCAGATTTCCCAACATGTAAATCACTGATGATCAAAATTTTTTCGCGTTCCCAATAAATTGCTTTCTGGTTGGTGAAAATTAGTTTTTCTTGCTGTATTGTTTTTTCTAAGATCTTAATCATTATTATTTTGAACGCTTCATTTTCAGCTGTCAATGATTTTTTTCATCGATTCCTTTTGAAGTCTCATGATACGGGAATCCAAATCTTCACTGGTGAGACTTTGTCTTAAACTGTCGACTTTTATCGGGAAACTGAGCGGCGTAAATGCGTTTGCAAATTTGAGGATAATTTTGGAATTTTCTATCCTTTTAAACGCATTCATCAGACGGTGTTCGTCGATCTGCTGATTGAAAACCTCAGCATAAGCCTGTTTCAGCAATAAATTTTCCGGGCTGTAATCTTCAAGAACATTAAAAATTAAACCCGAACTCGCCTGAAGACTTTTATTATTTTTCTGAATTCCGGGATAATTCTGAACAACCATTCCGGAAATCACCGAAATATCCCGGAACTTCCGTCTGGCCATTTCGGTGGCGTTTACGCTGCTCATCACGTCCTGAATTAAATTTTCTTTGGAAAGAATATCTTTTAGAACACTTTCATTAATAGGAATTTCTTGAGAACTCAGTAATTCGAAACCGTAATCATTCATCGCCATTGAAAAAGAAATCGGAGTTATTTTAGAAATCCTGAAAGCAATTAAAGCCGCCATCACTTCATGGATAAGCCTGCCTTCAAACGGATACATGAAAAGATGGTGACCGTCGCGGGTTTCAATCATTTCGACTAAAAACTCGTCGTCTTTTGGGATATGAGAATTCTGTTCCTGACTTACCAATAATGGATGCAGGAATTTCAATTCTTTTTCAGAAGATTTTGCCTGTAAAGAATCAGATAATTTAAGTCTTAAAAAATGACTTAAATGTGAAGTCATAGGCAATCTTCCACCAAGATAGCTTGGAATTATCGCCTTTCCTTTTGAGTTTCTTACGTACACCGTCATCTCTTTAATATGGGAAATTTCGAGAACGCGGCCGGCCAAAATAAATCTGTCATCAGCCTTTAATCTTGTAATAAAATATTCTTCAATCATTCCGATATATCCGCCGCCCAAAAATTTCACTTTCAGCATGGCATCGCTTACAATTACCCCTATATTCATGCGGTGAAGCATGGCAATCCGGCGCTGTTTTACCTTGTAAATTCCGTCTTCAATAACCACTTTGTGATACTCTTCATAATTTTTGAGCGCACCTCCGCCTACGGTAATAAACTGAAGCAACCTCAGCCACTCTTCAGCAGTAATTTCACTGAATGCAAATGTATTTTTTATCCTTAAGAATAAGGATTTCTCCTCGAAACCGTCTCCAACCGCCAATGTCATTAAGAACTGAACCAAAACATCAAAGGACATCACGACGGGAGTTCGGGGTTCTATGACTTTCTGTTTCACGGCCTCTTTCAAAGCGGAAACTTCAATCAATTCCAAAGAGTGCGTAGGAACAAAATAAATTTTGGATGTTTCGAAAGGGGAATGTCCGCTTCTCCCCGCTCTCTGTAAAAACCTGGCGACGCCTTTACTGGAGCCAATCTGAATCACCGTATCCACCGGCTTGAAATCGACACCCAAATCCAGAGATGATGTTGAAATTACGGCTTTTAAATATCCCGAACTTAAATTTTCTTCAATCCAAATTCTTAAATCACGATCGATGGAACTGTGATGGATCGCAATCTGACCTGCAAAATCGGGATATTCTTTGAGTAATAACTGGTACCACATTTCCGCCTGACTTCTCGTATTGGTAAAAACCAAAGTCGTATTGCTCTGCAGAATAACGGGAACCACTTTATCGACGAGTTTGGCGCCTAAATGTCCTGCCCACGGAAGAATTTCAACCTCATCCGGCAAAATGGGGATAATCTCGATTTTCTTTTTTTCTTTTGCGACAACCTTTGTTTTTTTAATGGAATAAGGAATTAAAACTTCCATAGCCTCATCAAGGTTCCCGATGGTTGCAGTAATTCCCCAAATCTTCAGTTTTTTCTGATAACTGATGATCTGCGATAAAGCGAGTTCGACCAAAACCCCGCGTTTAGATCCTAACAGTTCGTGCCATTCATCCACAGCAACACATTTCAGATTTTTAAAAAACCGGTGGTTGCTTTTCTGCGCCAGCAATAACTGCAAACTTTCCGGAGTGATGATGAGAATTTGAGGCATTTTTTTGGTCTGGGAAACCCTTTCAGTTTGGGGCGTATCCCCGTTACGCACTGCAACTTTCCAGTCGAGACCGATTTCGTCGATGGCCTCGCTCATTGCTTTTGCGATATCCTTTGCCAAAGCTCGCAGCGGCGTGATCCAAAGCAGTTGCAGACCGTCTTTATAATTATCCGGATTGTTGAGAAAATCGGTGATAACGGCTAAAAAGACAGAATATGTTTTTCCAAAACCAGTGGGTGCGATAACCATTCCGCTGTAATTTTTCCCGAATTTCTCCCAGGTTTCGAGCTGAAAACCGAAAGGCTCGAAGCCTTTCCGGCCGAGCCAACTTTTTACGATGCTGTATCCTTCCGATTGGAGAAAATTTTTCGCCATTATCTGATGAGTTTTTTTACTTCCTCAATATCATCAATTTCGTCTGCTTTTTTATCGCGCCGCCATCTTAAAATTCTCGGAAAGCGAAGAGCTACTCCACTTTTATGCCTGTTACTTAAACCAATTCCTTCAAAAGCGATTTCGAAAACAAGTTCCGGTTTTACCGTCCGCACAGGTCCGAATTTCTCCAGGGAATTTTTGGTTACAAACCTGCTGACTTCCATGATTTCTTTGTCTGTCAGACCTGAATAGGCTTTAGCTATAGTAACCAACTGATCTTCTTTCTTCACGGCAAAAGTATAATCGGTGTAATAACCGCTTCTCCTTCCGCTTCCTTTCTGGGCGTAGATTAAGACAGCGTCGATTGTTAACGCGTCCACTTTCCATTTCCACCAGTCGCCTTTTTTACGTCCGGAATGGTAATGAGAATTCTTCTGTTTCAGCATCAGACCTTCGCTGTTGTTTTCACGGGAATTTTCCCGGATTTCAATTAGCTCTTCCCATTTTTCGAAAGTTATAATTTCAGAAATCTTAATGTTTTCAACCGGATGTTTTTCAATTAAATTTTCAAGAAGCTTCCTTCTTTCGGCGAGCGGTTTTTCACGTAAATCTTCATTATTAAATTCAAGAATATCGTAAACAAAAACTTTCACCGGAATTTCTCTGAGCATTTTCGGGGTGATTGTTTTGCGGTTGAGACGTTTCTGTAGTTCATTAAAATTTAAAACTTCATCATTAATGACGGCTAAAATTTCACCGTCGATCACGAAATTCCCTTCCAGAATTTCAAGCGCGGAAACCAGTTCCGGAAATTGCGGAGTTACCAATTCTTCGCCGCGTGACCAGATGAAAATTTCCTCATTTCTTTTAATCAGCTGCCCGCGGATTCCGTCCCATTTATACTCAGCTTGCCAGTCTTCGGGATTGCCCAGCTCTTGTGTTTCCTTTTCCAGCGGATAAGCCAGGCAAAAAGGATAAGGTTTAGAGTTATCAGGATTGATATTAGTTCCAGTGATCAGATCTTCAAAATTCATATCTCCAACGCTCCATTTCCCCATAATGCTGTGCATGAGCTGGCTTGAATCGATTTCAGAATACTTTGACAAAGCACTGATTAAAAGTTTTTTTGAAACCCCAATTCTGAAACTTCCGCCAATCAATTTATTGAAAATAAAACGTTCAGTATAATCCAAACCGTTCCAGGATTCTGTGACGTAGATTTTCTTTTCATCATCGGTTTTGTCTTTCAGCTGAAGGAGTTCATCCATCCACTGTGACAACGTTTTCTGAATGTCGTTTTCCGGAGGCGGGAGAATAAGGGAAAGCGTTTCTCCCAAATCTCCAACCGAAGAGTAACTTTCCAGAAAGAGCCATTCGGGAAGCTGAATAATCTCTAAAGCCCATTGTTTCAAATAATTAGTATTGACAGGTCTTTTCGGACGTTTACCTGTAAAAAGGGCAAGAAACCAGAGTTTATCGCTGTCGGGAGCGGTGCGCAGATAATGAACCATCGCATCTACCTTTGCGTTGGTTTTATTGGTGCTTTCCAGAGCGGATATGAGTTCTGCAAATTGTTTCATTACCTGAAAAAATTAAGAATTTTCCTTTTCGTCCGTATTTTCAAATATTTCTTTTTCCTCTGTTTCTTCATCGCCATAATTGGTTTTCACTTCATAGGCTTCGATACCGAGTTCATTTAAATATTTTGAAAAAACCGCGGTCTGACCGTGAGTGACATGCACTTTTTCGGCGCCGGTAGCTTTTACTGTATCTAAAAGTCCTTTCCAGTCGGCATGGTCAGAAATTGCAAAACCTGCATCTGCCGAACGCCATCTTCTGGAACCGCGGACCTGCATCCAGCCGGAACACAATCCCGTTGCGCGGTTCGGAATTTTACGGATCATGTTGGAATCCAGCAAAGCCGGCGGAACAATTACAATTTCGCAGTTTACTTTCTTTAAATCATCATTAAAATATACTGTTTCGTACTCGGGAAGTTCGATTCCTACAGATTCTATTGCTTCATTAATTTTTCCGATCGAACTGTGGACATAAATTTTTCCACTTCCTTCAAGTGCTTTCATGATCCGCTGCGCCTTCCCAAGTGAGTAACCGATGAAAACGGAAGTTTTCCCATGTTCGTGATTAGTCGCGTGCCAGTTTTGCATCTGTTCCGCATACTGCTCCGGAGAGAGCCAGTTGTAAATTGGTAATCCAAAAGTACTTTCAGTAATAAACTCATTGCATTTCACCAATTCGAAAGGTGTCGAAAGTCCGTCATCCTGTACTTTGTAATCTCCCGAAAATACGGTGACATATCCTTTGTATTCCAACCGGATCTGACAGGAGCCGACGATATGACCGGCAGGAAAAAATGAAAGTTTAACCCCGTTGATAGTAATTTCTTCATTATATCCCAACGACTGCACTTCGATATCAGGACCAATTCTGTGCTGTAAAATCGGTTTAGTGAAGTGATGACATAAATATTTCTTCATTCCCCATTTGGCATGATCGCCGTGTCCGTGGGAAATCACCGCTAAATCCACAGGTCTCCAGGGATCGAGGTAGAAATTTCCGGGGATGCAATAAATGCCTTTGCTGGTGAATTTTACGAGTTTCAAAATAAATTTATTTGTGAATATTATCTTCCAAATTTAAAATATTCGGTGAGAGGATGTTTTTTATTTTTCATGAAAGCAGACGCCATTTCCATTCCTGTTACAGAAAATGTAATGCCATTACCACCAAAACCCAACACGAAATAAGAATTTTTGAATTTTTTGTGTTCGCCGATATAAGGTAAGCCGTCTTTGGTTTCTCCAAAAGTACCGGCCCAGCTGAAATCTGTATAAAATTTATAATCCGGAAGAACCTTATGAAGATTTTTGAGGATTTCTTTTTCTTTTTTACCGATCAGTTCATCGCGTTTTCCGGGGTTCTGAAAATCTTCATCACCTCCTCCAATTAAAAGCCGGTTATCATCAGTGGTTCTCATATAAAGATAGGGTTTATCCGTATTCCAGAACAGTGTTTTATCTAAATATTTAAGTTTTACGGGATCAATTTCAGATACGATTGCAAAAGTACTTTTGAGCTGAACAAAATCTTCTTTGATTAAATTTTTGCTTTCGTAACCGATGCAGTAAATTATTTTTTTGGTCTTGATTTTAATATTCTCCGTCGTGAAAACTTCATTGAAACCGGAATGGTACTTCACCGATTTCATCTCGGTTTTATCATATATTTTCAAACCTTTTTTCTCATTGTATTTCAGCAACTCATGGGCGAAGATAAAAGCATCAATGCTTGCGCCCTGTTCAGATAAAATACCGCCGTATGTTTTTTCCAAACCGAATTTTTTCTGAATTTCCTCCACTTCCAGCCATTTCAATTTGAATCCGGCAGATTTCCGCGCTGCGAATTCTTTCTTTAACCATGAACCATCTTTCTGTTTTGAGGCAAAATACAGAGATTTTTTTCTTTGGAAACCAGCAGCCGACCCTATTTCATCAGAAATTTTCTCAAGATCATCAATTGATTTTGAACAGGCTTTATAACTTTCAGCTGCACCTTTTTCTCCAATCATTTCTGAAAGTTCGTACAAAGGAACATCGATCTCGTACTGTAACATAGAAGTAGTTGCAGAAGTACTTCCGTTGGCGATTTCACGCTTGTCAATAAGGATGGTTTTGTAACCGTCTTTCATCATTTGGTGAGCAATTAAGCTACCGGTAATTCCGCCGCCAATAATCAGAACATCGCAGTTTTGATCGTTCTTCAGCGAAGGATAGGAAGAAAGAATTCCGTTTTTAACGAGCCAGAAAGGTTCATTCGATTTTAAATCCATAAAATTTATTTCAAAGTTTATTTGGCTCTCTGTAATCAAGAATTAAGCCTTTTATTCTTTTAGCGCTGTCCGAAAAAATTTACTGAGGATGAAGAAATTTAAGAAAATTTTAACTCGAGATAATTAAACCATCGGTTTTATGGTTTAATTATTGTTTTAGAAAGGGAAATTTCTCCGGAGTAAAACAGAACTTCATTCTAGCCCCGATGGCAGTGAAAATCCTGTTATTGCGAGGCAAAAATCTTCCGACTGGATAAGCAACTTGAATACTCGCAATAACAGATTGCAACGTACAGCGGGAAGGGTCTTCGGAGATAATACAAATTTTGTTACTCCTAAAACAAACATTAAAAAACACTGATATGATTACTGTAATTACTGACGTTCCCGAAAACGTAGCTGCTTTTAAAGCAAGCGGAGAGGTATCAAAACTGGATTTTGAAAACCTTGTTTTCCCTGTCGTAGAAGAGAAAGTGGACGCTTTCGATGAACTGAATTACCTGCTTTTACTGGATACTGACTTAGATCATTTTACTGCCGGCGCGTGGTTTCAGGACGCTTTACTGGGATTGAAAAACATTACCAAATGGAACCGTGCCGCCATTGTTACCGATAAAAAAGCAGTGCAGAATTTTACTGATATTTTCAGTGTTTTGATGCCAGGAGAATTTAAATCTTTCCGCAAAGAAGACCTTGAAAACGCCATTTTTTGGTGTGCAAGCGGTGACGAAAAAACAGACTAACATTAAATAAACAATATGTCAACAGAAAATCTAACTCAAAAAGAAGCAATTGAAAAACTGAAGCAGCTGAGTGAAAAAGCCGGAACATGCATGTTCTGCACCGATCTGACTACACTGCCAATAACCGCGAGACCGATGAGTGTGCGCGAAACTGACGAAGAAGGAAACCTTTGGTTTCTCAGTAGTGCAGACTCCCATAAGAATTTGGAAATTTCAGAAGATAACCGCGTACAGCTGCTGTTCATGAACAACAGCGATTATGAATATCTTTCTGTATTTGGGAAAGCATTTATTTATAAGGACAAGAGCTTAATAGAAGAGAAATGGACTCCGATTGCCAACGCGTGGTTTGAAGACGGAAAAGAAGACCCAAAAGTTTCCGTTATCCGCGTAACACCCGATGAAACTTATTACTGGGATACAAAAGCGGGAAAAGTTGTGTCTTTTCTGAGTTTTGCTGCCGCAGCGATTACCGGCAAAAAGACCGATAACAGCGATGGCGTTGAAGGAAACTTACATATCTAACATTAAAAAAATAGTATTATGAAACCAGATTTAGGTATAACCGACAAAAATTTAAAATCGGTGAATGACTTGCTGAACAAAGTTTTAGCAGACGGAAATGTAATTTATATTAAACTGAGAAAATTCCACTGGAATCTTGCCGGTGATAATTTTATGGAACTGCATAAACTTTTTGAAGAACAGTATGAAACTGTTGCTGAAGCGGTGGATGAAGTTGCCGAAAGAATCAGTACTTTAGGCGGAGTTGCGATTGGAACGACTTCTGAATTTTCGAAACTCTCACAACTGAAAGAGAATCCAGGAAAAATCCCGACCAACCAGGAAATGATTCAGGAACTGGTGAACGATCATGAAACGATCGTGAAATCTTTAAGACAGTTTGTGGATGATACCGAAGAAAAATACGGTGATAAAGGAACATCAGATTTCCTTACCGCACTGATGCAGGCCCACGAAAAGATGGCGTGGAAACTGAGAAAATATTTCAGAGGTTCTTAAATAAGTTCAGTACAAAAATTCCGGCGCAACTTCGTTGCGCCGGAATTTTTTTTATTAATAAAACTTGAAAAATCAAAGATGTTATTTAAAAATTTCAGCGAAAAAGGCTTTCATGTCATTCCATGATTTTTCGTCGGCCTCTTTGTTGTAAGCGATCGGCATTTTAAATTTCTTGCCCATTTCCGTGGAAGCAGGATTGGTAAATGAATGCACGGAATTCGGATAATTATTGAAAGTATAGCTGACTTTCGCCGAGTCCATCTGTTTTTTGAAAGCTGCAATTTCTTCGGCCGGAACAAAACTGTCGTCAGCACCGTTACATACAAGAATTTTCACTTTATTGTTTTTCGGTTTTATGCCGGTCATTAAATTTCCGTGGAAAGAAACCACCCCTTTCAGGTCACTTTCCTGTCTGGCCATATTCAGGGCCTGTGCGCCTCCGAAACAGTAACCGATAACAGCGATCTTGCCATAATCGGCATTCGGATATTTTAAAATCTGTGCTTTTGCACCGTCAAAAACGGTTTTGGCATTGATGGGGATTTTGTAAAAAGGTTCCGCTAGTTTTCCGGCATCAGTTGGATTATCTACTGTTTTCCCTTCACCATAAAAGTCAACAGCCAAGGCAAAATAACCCAGATCTGCCAACTGTTTTGCGCGGCCTTTGGCATAATCAGTTAATCCCCACCATTCGGGAATTACCATCACTACAGGCTTTGGCTTATCCGAATCATCTTTGTAAGCGACAAAGGATTTGTAATTTTTTCCGTTGATATTATAGGTGACCTCTTCTGTTTTAATTCCTTTTGATGCTGAGGCAGAAGAATTTTCCGGAGATTTTTTATTTTCAGAGCAGGCAATAGAAAATAACAGGATGAGAACGGGCGTAAGGATTTTAAGAATTTTCATAATTGTATTTTTTATTTAAAATTAATGATTTTTCTTCAGCCTTCATTATTTCTTCAAAAAAAATCGGACTGAAGCCCGATTTAATATTACATTGTGTTTAAATTCATGTTTTAATGGATATGCTTTTCGGCATGATAAGAACTTCTCACCAAAGGCGAACTTTCCACATGACGAAAGCCCAGGTTTCTCGCGAAATCCCCGAACTCATTAAATTCTTCCGGAGTAATGAATTTTTTTACGGGTAAATGTTTTTTGGTAGGCTGCAGATACTGCCCGATTGTAATGACGTCCACATTTGCGTTTCGGATGTCTTCAATTGTTTGGAACACTTCGTCTTTTTCTTCGCCCAAACCAAGCATCAATCCCGTTTTGGTACGGTTTTGCCCGGCTTCTTTCATATAACGCAAAACCTCAAGACTTCTTTCATATTTTGCCTGAATTCTCACTTCACGCGTAAGTCTTTTTACCGTTTCCATGTTATGGGAAATTACTTCAGGAGCTACTTCAATGAGTCTGTCAATATGCTTTGTAATTCCCTGAAAATCTGGAATTAAAGTCTCCATCGTCGTTCCTGGAGATATTCTGCGCACTGCATTGACGGTTTCTGCCCAAAGAATGGAGCCCATATCTTTCAGATCATCACGGTCCACAGAAGTAAGAACCGCGTGTTTAATTTTCATTAATTTAATTGAACGCGCTACTTTTTCAGGTTCATCCCAGTTTACGTCCAAAGGCTTTCCGGTTTTTACGCCGCAAAAACCACAACTCCGGGTACAGATGTTTCCTAAAATCATGAAAGTCGCCGTTCCTTCTCCCCAACATTCGCCCATATTCGGACAGCTTCCGCTTTGGCAAATCGTGTTGAGTTTATATTTGTCAACCAAAGTGCGGAGCTCACGGTAATTTTTTCCTGTAGGAAGTTTTACGCGGATCCATTTGGGTTTCTGAGTGGTGGTATCGATAATGGTTTCGTTCATTTTTAAAAGTAAAATGCAAATTTACGAATTAAGAAATTGCTTTTGTCAATCCTCAAACTCTTTGTTTTTCAATAATTCTGAAAGCACTTTTTTGGCGCGCATGATTCTCACCTTGGTATTGGCTACCGTTAAACTAAGTTCTTCAGCAATTTCTTTGATGCTTTTCTCTTCAAAAAAACGCAGCCGGATAATATCCTGATAATTGGAGTCTAAACTTTCGATGATGGAAAGAATCTGTTTTTGCTCCTCTTCAGAAATTAACAGTTCTTCGGGTGAACGTGCAAACTGATTTTTAAAACCTTCGAAATTATCCGTAGAATCTTCGTTTTCCCGGTTCTTTTTCCGCCAATAATCAATAACTGAATTTTGGGCAATGGTCAGCATCCATGTTTTGAACTGAAAATTGGGATCATACAGATCGAGCTTTGCCAAAACTTTAGAAAAGACGGAAACTGTAATTTCGTCAGCTACATTTTCGTCCTGCACTTTCTTCATCACAAAACTGAAAACATCAACCCAGAAAAGGTTAATGAGCTTGGTTTGTGATTTCTGATTTTTGCTTTTAGCAAGAGAAATGAGCGATAAAAGTTCTGTCTGATTCATTAAAGAAACAAAGGTAAGGAAATTTATTTTCCAAGAATTAATCCGGAATATGACCTTCTTCATCAGGGTAAATGTTTCAGAATTAATTTTAAAATCCTTACATTGCAACACTCAAATCAAATATAATGAAAGCGCAGAAAAAATATAAAAAACAAGTCCTGAAACTCCTAAAAGAACTTGCCATCACAGAATATACTTCCCTGGAAGCCATGACGAATATGATGCTGATGAAAGAAATGAAAGAGAACAATATTTCTTTCAAAGAAGGTGACACCTTTTCTTTTAAAGACAATATTTTTGATTACAGTGATGATAAAAACATCAGACGTATTGCCAAACTGCGCAAAAAAATGCTGAAAACCATCAATAAACTGGTAGAAAAAAATAAATTCACCGATAAAGAAATTGAGTTTTTGGCGTAAACAGGTTTAAAAAATCTGATTCATACCGTTGGAAACACGATATGATAGCAGGAGTTTTTCCGCTCGAATTTGCCGCCAAGCTGCTGCACCATTTCCCCGATGATAAAATGGCCGAGCGTATTGTCGCTGTCTTCGGTTCCGAAAAACATTCCGTTGTCCGCGTAATTCATTTCTGCCATTTCTTCATTTACCTTGATGTTCAGTGTTATTTTTAGCGCCTGATTTTCTTCGGGAACTGCATGCTTCAGCGTGTTGGTAATCAATTCATTCAGAAGCAAACCGAAAAACAAACCTTTGTCGACCTGAAGTAATAATTTTTCCGACTTGTTTTCGAGAATAAGTTCTTTGGGATAACCGGCTTTATGAGACTCAAAAATCTTGTCGGAATATTCTTTTATTTCAACCACCGAATTGTCGAAATTATCGAGATTATAGGAAAATAAATTATGGGCCAGCGCAATGGTTTTGATGCGGTTCTGCAACTGTTGAAATTTATATCGGTAAAGAACATTTTTGGTCTCATCTCTTTGAAAGCCTACTAAACTGAGGATAACCGCAAGATTGTTTTTTACTCTGTGATTCAGTTCTTTAACTAAAAACTGTTTCTCTGCGACGTTTTTCTGCAGCACTTCGTTTTTTCTGGAAATACTTTGTTTCTGCAGCTCGATTCTTCTTTTGTTTCTGGAAATCATTCTTAAAAAAAACAGCAGGAGCAAAACGAAAATCGCCAGAAAAATAATAAAAACCGTTAACATTGTGTTCCAGCCTTTGGTAGCTTTTACATTGTTTGCCAATTCAATTTCTCTCCGCTTATTTTTTTGGAAGTTATAAAGCAAATCCAGCTCCTGCACTTTCAGCTCTTTCTGCTCTTCATTTGTTTTGGAAGCCCATTCTGTGGCAATTTTATAATTTTCCAGTGCTGCAGCGTAGCTTTTGCGGTGTTCCAGAATTTGGCTTTTGGTCTGGTATATATTCGCAATAATGTAAAAAATTTCCACTTTAGGAACTACCGTAACTGCCGAATCAATATACTTTTCGGCAAGTTTATAATTACGCCGGTCAATATAAAAATTGCTGATATTATTGTACATGGCTCCGACACCGTTATAGTTGTTATAATTTTTGTACAGCCGCACGGCTTTCTGAAAATGCTGCATTACTTTTTCAGGATCATTAAAATATCCGAAGCCCAAAATCATATTGAGTCCCGCTCCGTTTTTTTTATCATTGACGAGGTCCGCATATTTCTCCGCTTCCATTGCAATTTTAAAAGCGGTTTTATCATCGTCAAAAATACGGTAATAAGAAGTTTTTCTGATGAGGAAATAAGTGTAATTCTGAGGTTTGAGTTCGGGATTGCTGTTAAAGATCTTTTGAGCTTCATCCAGTTCTGCTTTCGTGTCATCTTTGTCCATCCCGATTTCAAAAACCAGTGCCCGCTGAAGATGAGTTCTGAGCTTCAGAGATGGGGGTAAATCAGGTTTTGCGAGAATGTTCTGGGAAATGGCAAATGCTTCGTCTTCCAAGCCTAGCTCATTTAGTGCTTCTACTTTAATGACGTCAAGTTCGGCCTTTTGCTCTGCCGATAATTTCTGGCTCTGCCGGTTAATAAGATCTATGGCTTCTCTGTTTTTAGAGCTTAATACTTTATCCTCAATACGGTGCTTGAGTTCAGCAAAAGCAGTTTGCCCCCAAAGCACAGACGAGAAAAAAAACAAATTAAAAGCAAAGTAGATTTTCACCATTAAACAAAAATAACCAATATAATTTTAAATTTTATTAACTTTAGAACAATATTTTTAGCAAATCGATATTATGAAATTCGGACAAGTTGAGGACCCGTCTAAGGTAGATTTTACCTTGCCTAAAGATCACATCAAAACATCCAAAATCCTAAAGAAAACCAAGGCAAAAAACCTTGAAATATCGATTGGATGTGCGAAGTGGAATAAAACCGATCTTAAAGGATTTTATCCGAAAGGGACCAAAGACGAACTTACCTATTACGGTACCCAGTTCAATTCCATTGAATTAAATGCAACTTTCTACGGAATGCCAAGTCCCGATCAGGTACAGATGTGGAAAGAAAAAACGCCTGCCGGTTTTAAGTTCTTCCCAAAAATCACCAACACGGTTTCACACTTTCGGAGATTGCTGAATATCACCGATGTGGTAACCCAGTTTGCAACGGCTGTTTTAAATTTCGACGAGAAACTGGGAATGGTTTTTCTTCAGCTTCACGATAATTTCAAACCGAAAGATTACGAGAGACTTGAAAAGTTTGTTCAGGACTGGCCCCAGGAAGTTCCGCTCGCGGTGGAACTCCGTAATAATGAATGGTTTTCTGATGAGGAAATTTTCAATAAAACCTGCGGACTTTTTGAAGAATACAATATTACCAATATCATCGTAGATACGGCCGGAAGAAGAGATATGCTTCATATGAGACTTACTACTCCTGTGGCATTTATCCGTTATGTTGGCGCTAATGCAGAAAGTGACTATACCCGGCTTGACGACTGGCTGGAGCGTATAAAAATCTGGAAATCGGAAGGATTGGAAAAACTGTATTTCTTCATTCATCAGAATGTAGAGAAAGCATCACCACTGCTTTCCGCTTATTTTATTGAAAACCTAAACAAGGCATTGGGAACTGAAATCAATATCCCTGAAATGGCGGACGCAAAAACTCTTTTTTAATTAAAATACACAGAATCAGTAAACTGCAGTAGTAAATAAAAAGACTTTTTCTTCCTGTATTAATTTAAATTCACTAAATTAGCATTAGCATAACAAAATGTGTTCAGAATTTTCGACCGATTTCTTCGGCAAAAATTATTGGACATCTTGTTTGTCACCGACGGTAACAGTCTTTTCAGGACTGAAATTCAGGTTTAAGGAATACATCTCCGAAAAACCCTGTCCTTTACATCATCGTTTCTAAAAAAAAGGACAAAATCAGGAACACTGGAAAAGTATCGCTCATATTCTAAACTTACAAGGTTATGTCAGCAATGACATTTTGGAGCGATAATTACCAGCAATAAAGGATAATTTATCTTCTAATTTATTGTTTATGAATAATTCACTGTTTGGAGAATCAGGAATACAGATTACCGTATTTCTGGTGATCATTCCTATTCTTGCGGGTTTGTTAATTGCCATTGTAAAAACCTATGCTGCTTACCAAAGACTGAAAAGCAGGCGAAAGTTGCTTGAATTTGAAAAAAGAGTAAAACATCTTTCGCCTCAGGAAGTTGAACAATACGAAAAACGCAGGAAAGAACTCGAATACCAGCTTCCTGAAAACGAATTATCCGGAAACCTTGCGCCTTCGGACGAAAAAGGAATTATCAGCAATATTAATTCTGTTGAGGAATTACGTGTGATTCCGCATAAAAAAAGCACTTTTCCGCAAAAATATATTTCTCCCGAACTGTCAAAACTCATTCTCTATTTTCTGGGATTTTCCGTTTTATGGCTGCTTGTAGGAACCAGCGTTGGTGAATATCTCGGAATAAAATTCGTAGCTCCGGATACAGACCATGTGAGTTGGCTGAGTTTTGGGCGGCTACGACCCGTTCATACCAATTTAGTTTTCTGGGGATGGGCATCGTTCGCAATGGTTGGCTTGTCTTATTACGTCATACCGAGAGTGAGTAATGTTGAAGTTTTCAATTTAAAACTGGGTTATTATACTTTAATCCTGATGAATCTTGCGGTTATTTCGGGAACCGTTTCTCTGATGGCCGGTGTAAATAACGGAGGCGGAGAATACAGAGAATACATCTGGCCGGTTATGTTGCTTTTCGGTGCAGGAATTGTTCTTTCGCTTTATAACTTCCTGAAAACGGTCGCTTTGCGAGTGACCAAAGAAATCTATGTTTCCAACTGGTATATTGTTTCAGCGATGATGTATGTGATTGTAATTCTGGTGGTTGCTTATTTACCTTTTTGGCAGCACGGGCTGGGTGAAACGATCATTCAGGGATATTACATGCATCAGGGAGTTGGGATGTGGTTCATGTTTCTCTGTTTGGGTCTTATGTATTATTTTCTGCCACAACAGCTCAACCGACCTATTTATTCTTACAGCCTGGGAATTTTGGCATTCTGGACACAGATTCTGTTTTATACCTTAATTGGAAGCCATCATTTTATTTTCAGTGCAATTCCGTGGTGGATGCAGACCGTAGCGATTGTCGCAAGCGTTGGAATGGTAATTCCTGTAGTTGCGGGAACCACCAATTTCCTCTTAACATTTAACGGGAACTGGTACCAGCTGAAAACAAGCTACACACTGCCTTTTTATTTTATTTCTATTCTTTTTTATTTCACAGGATCAATGCAGGGAACGGTTGAAGCATTCAGATTCACCAATTTAATCTGGCATTTTACTGATTTTACTGTTGCACATTCTCATATGACGATGTACGGAATCATCACCTTTATGCTGTGGGCATTTATTTACACTTTGGTTCCGCGGCTTACCGGAAAAGAACCGCCTAAATTCTGGGTGGGAATCCATTTTTGGCTGGCTTTGATAGGATTGACGTTTTACATTGTTTCATTAATGATCGGTTCCACAGAGAAAGGTCTGCTTTGGATGGGGAAAAAACCTTTTATCGAAGGAGTGATCACGATGGCTCCTTACTGGTTATGGCGAGCCATTGGCGGCACTATGATGTGGATTTCGCACTTCGTTTTTGCTTACAACTTTTATAAAATGGTGAGCAGCGAAGTGGAAATTAAAATTCCCGCCTCGCCTGCTGAAATTCTTCAAGCCAAGAAAGAGCTTCGAAATACTGAATTTTCCCACCCTAAATAACTCTGCTCATGGAATTTTATAATAATCACAGACTCCTTTTTTGGTCAGCACTGTTGTTTTTCCTCTTTCTGACGCTGAATATTGCCATTTTACCGGCCATACAGAATCAGCAGGTTTATAAACCTCTGCCCGGAACAAAACCTCTAAGCAAAGATGCCAAAGCAGGAAAAGCACTTTATGTTGCAAACGGGTGTATCGCCTGTCATACCCAACAGGTAAGAAGCGTTGATATGGACAAAGTTTTCGGGAGCAGACCGAATATCCCTGCCGATTACGCTACGAATCAAAGAATGGATGTGTGGCGAAACACAGCCAATCTTCTGGGCTCCGAAAGAACAGGTCCCGATTTAACTAATATCGGTGAAAGACAACCCAGCATCGACTGGCAGCTGCTCCATCTTTATCAGCCGCGGGCGGTGGTGGCAGCATCGGTGATGCCGGCTTACCAATGGCTTTTCGAGGAGAAAGATTATATTCAGAAAGGTGATGTCGAAGTGAAAGTTCCGGAAAAATTCCTGAAAAATAAATTCAAAAAAATTGTAGCCAAAAAAGAAGCACTTCAGCTGATTGCCTATCTGTTATCTTTAAAACAGACCAAACTTCCTGACGGAACTACTCCACCCGAATTTTTATACAAACAGAAAGAACAGAAAACCACAGCAGCCGGAGGTGCAAGTTTACCAGACGGCGGCGAACTCTACAGCGCAAACTGCGTTGCGTGTCACCAGGCAAACGGTGAAGGTTTACCCGGAGCATTCCCGCCATTAAAGGGAAGTCCGGTAGTTTTGGGAGAAGATTTAAAATTATATGTCACCATTATTATGCAAGGCTATAATCCGCGTCCTGAATATGCAGTGATGCCTAATGTTGGAACTGCCGCAAACTTCACTCCTGAGATGGTCGCAGCAATAATTAATCATGAAAGATCAAGTTGGGGAAATACCGGAAAACCCGTAACCGCTGATGAAGTAAAAAAAATCATGGACGAAATCAAGTAAAATAAATATCATGAAAAGTTTTAGAAACATTGCAGCGATCCTATTTTTACTCATTGTGAATTTTGCATTAGCATGTGAAGCCTGCAAACTGCAGCAACCAAAAATAACACAAAACTTTACCCACGGAACAGGTCCGGAAAGCCAATGGGACTGGGTGATTGTCGCGAGTATTGCTTTGATCACCGTTTATACGCTTATATTTTCAATTAAATATCTCGTAAAACCTGGCGAAAAAGACAGGAATCATATTAAATATTCTGTTTTAAATTAATTTTAAAAATTTAAAAAGATGACCAAAGATAAAACAACAGTTCTTCTTTTCATCGATGAAGACCAACATCCAATTGCGGATCTTGAAACTCCTATTGTTTTCGATTTTGATACGTCGAAACTTACGGATGGAGAACATACCCTGAAAATTGTGAGCAAATCTCCGAAAGGACGGGAAGGAATCAGAAAAATAAAATTCACCGTGAAAAACGGACCTTCCATCAGTATAGAAGGGTTAAAAGAAAATGATGTTGTGGACGGCACTTTTCCGCTCATGATCAACGCCTATGACAAAGGCAACCAAAAAAGCTTTATCATCGATGGAAGCGAAACACCGCAAACCATACCGGTTTGGATCTGGATTATCGTTATCCTTTTTTCCGGCTGGGGAGCGTATTATTTAATTACCTATTTCACTGGATTTCCATATTAATTTTTATATTCTTAATTAAAAACCGGCTCAAAAATGAGCTTTGAAAACATTTTTTTTAATAAAAAAAAACCACAGGAAATTCTGTGGTTTTGCTTTTTATCTTTTAGCTTTCATACTAAGCTTCACAACTCGAACACGTCACAAAGTTCACCATCATTTCTTTCGAAACGGAAGAACTTCTTTGATAATATAAAGTTTTCACGCCTTTTTTCCATGCCTCAATGTACAGGTAATTTACATCTTTTACCGGCATTGTAGACGGAATCTGTAAATTCAAAGACTGCGCCTGATCGATATATTGCTGTCTTTGCGCCGCCTGAGAAATAATTTCCATCGGAGAAATTTCTCTGAATGTTTTGAAGACTGCTTTTTCCTCCTCGTTTAATTCATTTAAGTGCTGTACAGAACCGTGATTCAGCATGATTGTTCGCCAGGTTTCCTCATTATCGAGACCCTTTTCCTGCAACAGTTTCGCAAGGTATTTGTTTTTACGCATGAAGTTTCCTTTTGCCAAACCAGCTTTGTAATAATTGGAAGCAAAAGGCTCAATTCCAGGTGAAGTCTGTCCCAAAATAGCCGAACTTGAAGTGGTAGGAGCGATTGCCATTGTAGTGGTGTTCCGCATTCCATAACCTTTCAGAATCTCAGGTTCTCCATAAATATTCGCTAATTCCTGAGAAGCCTGAATGGACTGTTCTTTAATCTGTCTGAACGCTCTCGCATTGAACTGTGTCGCTTCGAAACTTTCAAAAGGAATCATGTTTTTCTGCAAATAAGAATGATAACCTAAAACACCCAAACCAAGCGCTCTGTGACGTAAAGCGAAGTTTCTGGCACCGGTCAAATAATAATTTCCTTCGGTTTTCTCAATGAATTCAGATAAAACCGCGTCAAGGAAATAAATCGCCAGTTTTACAGCGTTGGTATCTTTCCATTCGTCGTACAACTCAAGATTCATGGACGAAAGACAGCAGATGAACGATTCTTCCGCACTGGAAGGCAACATGATTTCGGAACACAAATTACTTGCATTAATTGTCATTCCTAAATCTTTATAAACCTGAGGTTTGTTTCTGTTTACGTTATCAGAGAACAAAATATAAGGCAGCCCTTTCTGTTGGCGGCTTTCTAAAACTCTGGCCCAGATTTTACGTTTGTCCATGTCTCCATCAATCATATCCTGCATCCAGTAATCCGGAACGCAAATTCCTGTAAACAAGTTCTGAATCGGACTTCCAATATCTTTAATCGATAGAAATTCTTCAATATCACCGTGGTCAATATCCAGATAAG
Organism: Bacteroidota bacterium; assembly: GCA_018902795.1. GTDB lineage: Bacteria > Bacteroidota > Bacteroidia > Flavobacteriales > Weeksellaceae > Kaistella. The sequence goes on from JAHIQD010000015.1 coordinate 81,068, forward strand.
CGGCAAAAGCGCCACGACGCACACCGCCCTGTGAAACCACATCCATCGCGGTATCGTAGAGTTTCATAAAAGAAACAGCACCGGAAGATTTCCCGTTGTCGGTTACAGCAGTTCCGCGGTTTCTCAACTCACCGAAATAGCCTGAAGTTCCGCCTCCAATTTTCGTCTGCATGATCACTTCCCCGAGTTTGTGGGTAATTCCTTCGATATTATCCGGAACGTGGACGTTGAAACACGAAATCGGCAAACCTCGCTGCGTTCCCATATTCGCCCAAACCGGTGACGAAAAACTGATCCAGCCTTTCGTGATCATTTCCTCGAAAGCGGGCTGAAGTTCAGGTTTGTATAATCTTTTGGCTGCGGCCGTTGTAATTCTTTCGATGGCGCCTTTTACGGTTTCCCCTTTAAGCAGATAACCTCGGTTCAGCATTTGCTCAGACTCTTCGTTGAGCCACCAGATATTTGTATTTTCTTCCATTTATGTATGCTTTTTGGCAGTTGGCGTTTGCTTTCTGCGTTTATTAATTTTTTATTTAGGAGCAATAAGATTCTTGCTTTCTTTGGAGACCCGTCCCGCTTTCCGCTATATCTTTTTTGGTGATTTCGGCTTCGCTCAATCACCAAAAAAGGATGCCGCTGCAATCGGGGCTAAAAGTTCATTTGTTTTTCTTCCGAAGATTTACAAAAACTCTTTTTGGCGCTCGCTTCGCTCGCGCCACAATCTTACCGAAGTGGATTAAAACAAATCGTTCTCCGTAATACTCTTATCGTGTTTGGTATAATCTACCGGTCTTTTCGCAAAGAAATCATCCATTGAATTGGCGAAAACTTCCTCTTCAAACCAAATCATCGGCCTGTACTGTTCCGGCGAAATGTTGTAACGCGTTTTCATACCGATTTTCTTCAGACTGTCGTCAACACGGAATTTCATAAAGTTCAGTAAATCTTCTTTTGTGAAATTATCAATTTCTCCGAGTTCGAAAATCCAGTCCAGAATTTCTTCTTCAACCGTAATCGAATGATCCACTAAAGTATAAATATCCTCGATATCAGAATCAGTTAAAAGTTCCGGCTGCTCTTCGCGGATTTTATTGATCAGATAAATTCCTGCGTTGGCGTGAATCTGCTCATCTACGGAAGTCCAGGCGATAATGTTGCTCACATTTTTCATGTAACCTTTGAATCTTGTAAACGATAAAATAATCGCAAACTGAGAAAAGAGGGAAACGTTTTCAATCAGAATACTGAAAAGCAATAATGACGAAACATATTCTTTCGGAGTCGTTGAATTGGCGTGCTTCAGAACATTTGAAAGGAAATCAATTCTTTTTTTGATGGCGGGAATTTCTACAACCTGGTTGAATGCATCATTATAACCCAATACTTCAAGCAAACGGGAATACGCTTCCGAATGACGGAATTCGCATTCCGCAAAAGTAGAACCCAAACCATTGAGTTCCGGTTTCGGCATATGATTGTAAAGGTTCCCCCAGAATGTTTTTACAGAAACTTCGATTTGGGCAATCGCTAAAAGAGCGTTTTTGATCGCGTTTTTTTCGTGTGGCTCAAGCTGGGACTGAAAATCCTGTACATCCGCCGTAAAATCAACTTCCGAATGCACCCAGAATGATTTGTTGATGGCTTCCACGAACTGCAGAATCTCCGGATATTCAAATGGCTTATAACTTACTCTTTTGTCGAAAATTCCCATATCATAGTGTATTTTAAAATTATAGTTGAAACTGCGTTGAAACGGCCTGAAAATTAATTTAAAACCCTGATTTACAGATTTTTAAATTTTTAAATTGCCCACAATTATCTCTCTTTGATTTCAGAAGTGTGAATCACAAAAGTAGAAAATAGAACCTGATCTTGAAAGGTCTAAATATTAAAACTCTGACTCTAAGCCTCAAAAGTTTTCCACAATGACACAGACTCTGCGCTGTTATTGCTTTTAACTGAAACTTACAAACAAACACCTACATTACAGCAGTATTTAATTAAACACCTTTTAAAAAACACAGCAGAATAAGACAAGTATGATTAAACAGGAAATCATAAAAAAAGAAAAACTTCTTTGTAACAAACAAATAGTTTTTCCTACTTATATTTAAACCAAATTCCACCGCTTAATGTTAGTAATAAAGGACTTACATAAATCTTACGATACAGGAAAAAGTAAACTGCACGTTCTCAAGGGAATTAACCTTACCATTAATGAAGGTGAGTTCGTTTCCATTATGGGAAGTTCGGGTTCCGGAAAATCTACACTTCTTAATATTATCGGGATCTTAGACGAAAAAGATTCGGGAATTTATGAGCTCGACGGAATTCCTATTGAGAATCTTTCGGAAGTAAGAGCCGCGGAATACCGCAGCAGGTTTCTGGGATTTATTTTCCAGTCTTTTAATCTTATCGGTTATAAAACAGCTTTGGAAAATGTCGCGCTTCCTCTGTATTATCAGGATGTTCCGAGAAAAGAACGCAACCAGAAAGCGCTGGAATATTTAGATAAAGTGGGATTGGCAGATTGGGCAACCCATCTTCCGAACGAACTTTCCGGCGGACAGAAACAGAGAGTCGCCATTGCAAGGGCTTTGATTACCGATCCTAAAGTGATTCTTGCTGACGAACCGACAGGAGCATTGGATTCTAAAACAACTTACGATATCATGAAGCTGCTGCAGGAAATTAACCGTGAAGGAAAAACCATCATCGTAGTAACCCACGAACCTGATGTTGCGGCAGAAACCAAAAGAAATGTCATTTTAAAGGACGGTCTTATCCAAAGTGATGAGTTTATTACGCAACGGGTTTTAGCTTAAGCCACAATAAAAAGATTTAAATTAAAAATATGTTTGACCTGGACCGCTGGAGAGAAATTTTTGAGTCGATTCGCAGTAATATATTGCGGACGGTACTTTCGGGCTTTACGGTAGCACTCGGCCTTTTTATATTTATTGTGCTTTTCGGAATTGGGACAGGCTTGAAAAACGCCTTCACTGAAGGCTTCACCCGTGATGCAGCGAATCTGATAACCATTTTTTCAGGAAAAACTTCCATTGCATACGGCGGATTGCAGTCGGACCGTCAGGTTGTCCTTAAAAACGACGATTACGAGCAGACAAAATCTTCTGACCCCTCGAAACTGGAAAATTCAACCGCAAGATATTCCACCAATATGACCGTGAAATACGGCAAAGAAAGCGGAAGTTACCAGATCAGCGGTGCAAACCCCGAAGAAAAAATCATCGAAAACCGAAAGCTCACCGAAGGCCGATATCTTAACAATATGGACATGACGCGAAAGCAGAATGTCGCCGTAATCGGAAGAATGGTGCAGCGTGACCTGATTAAAAACGGAAGTCCTGTAGGAAAAGACCTCAACATTAACGGCACTTTTTTCAAAGTAGTAGGCGTTTTCTCTGATGACGGCGGCGACTGGGACGAGCGGATGATCACCGTTCCAATCACTACTTTACAGCAGATGAAAAAGGGTTCTGATACGGTGAGTAACATTTTCATCACTTACGACTCTAAACTTTCTCCGGATGAAGCAATAAAATACGGAGACCAGCTTCAGAAAGAACTTAAAGCAAAAAATAAAGTTTCTCCGGATGACGAAAACGGAATCATCGTAAGAAACAACGCCAAAAACATGGGCGATACCATTCAGTTTTTGTTTATCATCACCTTAATTGTCGGCTTCATCGGAATGGGAACCTTACTTGCCGGAATCATCGGAATCAGCAATATCATGGTGTACATTGTGAAAGAAAGAACCCAGGAAATCGGGGTGCGAAAAGCCATCGGTGCAAAACCAAGCAGCATTGTAGGATTAATAATGCAGGAAAGCGTGGTAATTACGGTAATTTCCGGATTTATTGGTGTGGGATTGGGAGTTTTGTCTTTAGGCCTTATTGGTGATAGTTTAGAAAAATATTTTATCAAAGACCCTTCCGTAGGTTGGGGATTAATTATCGCGGCATTTATAAGCTTGGTTATTTCGGGAGTGATTGCAGGCTTTGTTCCCGCTTACAGGGCGAGCCGGATCAAACCAATTGAAGCATTGAGATCGGAATAATGGAATTACACTTTAAAAAAAATTAAAATTAAAAACTGAGAAAAACCATCTGATAACCCACAACTTACAACCAACATGAATATCATTTTCAAAATAGATACCTGGCAAGAAATTTATCATTCCCTACGGAATAATAAGTTGCGCACTTTTCTTACGATGATTGGTGTGGGCTGGGGAATGTTTCTGTTCGTCGCACTTTTGGGTGCCGCAAAAGGAATGGAGAATGGTTTTGATAAAATTTTTTCCGGATTTGCAACCAATTCTATTTTTCTTTGGGCGCAGAATACCACCATTCCTTATGACGGTTTTCCAAAAGGCAGAAAAACAAATCTTCACCTGACGGATATGGAAATGCTGCCAAAGAAAATTCCGCAGATCGATTACATTTCCCCTCAGAATGCGAGAGGTAACTTCGGAACGCCCGGAGAAAGCTTTTCAAGAAACGGAAAAAAGGCAACCTATACCTTAACTGGCGACTACCCTATTGGAAATAAAATCTCACAGAAAAAACTCATTTACGGAAGATATCTGAATGATGCTGATATTTCCGCAAACAAAAACGTCATCGTCATCGGAGAAGAGATTTACAAGAATTTTTTCGATGCCAAAAAGAACGAAAACCCCTTGGGAAAATCAGTCAACGTAAAAGGAATTTTCTTTAATGTAATCGGGGTTTTCCGCGTAAAAAAAGGAGGCGGAATGGAGAATGACCAGTCTGCTTTTATCCCGCTTTCCACTTTCACAAAGATGTATAATGACGGCGACAAAGTAGGCTTTTTTGCGATTGTAAGTAAGCCTGACGCCGATCTGAATGCAGTGGAAGAAAACGTAAAAACAGAACTGAAGAAAAAGTATCATGTTTCTCCCGAAGACACCAATGCATTTGGAAGTTTTAATCTTGGAAAAGAATTTAAAAAACTTACCGGCTTTTTAACCGGAATGCAGCTTTTAACCATTGTTGTTGGGACTTTAACCATTTTAGCCGGCGTCATTGCGATTTCAAATATATTACTGATTACCGTAAAAGAAAGAACCAAAGAAATCGGAATTAGGAGAGCCTTGGGCGCAAAACCTGCAGAAGTAAGAAATCAGATTTTACTCGAAAGCGTTGTCATTACTTTATCATCGGGGATTTTAGGATTTATTTTCGGGATTTTCCTTTTAATGATTTTGAATGCTTTAACGAAAGATCAGGATAAATTTCCTTTTTATAATCCAACGGTAAATTATGGGGAAGTTTTCGGAGCGATGGCTGTGATGGTAATTTTAGGTTTAATTATCGGGATGATACCGGCGCAGAGAGCGGTAAGGATCCGTCCGATTGAAGCACTGCGAAGTGAATAATTGAAACCTTTAATTTTTGAGAATTGAAATTGGCAAATAAAACAAAACTGCGACCCGACCTGAGTGGAGCTCTTTTTTGTTGGCTGAGGCTACGAAGCCAATAAAAAAAGCGGGAACGGAGGGCGGAAATTGTCGCCATAAAAAAAAGAAAAATAAACTATTCATATGAAAAAGAAGTTCACTTTTAAAAAAGCAATTTATATCTTTCTGGGATTGATTTTAGCAGTCGCTTTAATTTCCGGAATTACCTACCTTATCAAATCGAACAGCAAGGAAAGTGAAACTTTCCTCACCAAAAAACCTGTCGTGCAGAACATGGATGATAAAGTAATGGCCACCGGTGATATTGTGCCGCGCGAAGAAATTGAGATTAAACCGAATATTTCCGGAATTATAGATAAAATTCTTGTGGATGAAGGAGATCATGTTACGGCAGGACAACTTGTGGCCACGATACGAATTGTACCAACGATTCAAAATATCAACGCCGCACAGCAGGAAATCAACAACGCGAATTTACAGATCAGCAATGCCGCTATCAATGTCAGCAACCAACAGAAACAGTTTGCGATGCAGCAGAGCCTTTACAACCAGGGCGTCATTTCTAAACAGGAATTTATCTCCGCACAGCAACAACTTCAGTCGACCAAGCAAACGTTAAGAAACGCACAGCAGCAGCTGCAAACCGCACAGAAAAACCTGCAGATTGCAAGAACCGGCACCACACCCGAACTGGCAAGTCTGGCTACGACTCAAATCCGCTCCAAAGCAACAGGAACAGTTCTTGAAGTTCCTGTAAAAGTAGGAAGCCAGGTGATTGAAGCCAACTCTTTCAACGCCGGAACTACGATTTGCTCTATCGCGGATCTGAATTCACTTATTTTTCAGGGAACCATTGATGAAGCACAGGCCGGAAAACTGAAAGAAGGAATGGAAATGAACGTCGTGATCGGCGCTTTACAGAACAAAACGTTTCCGGGACGAGTGACGATGATCGCTCCGAAAGGAAAAGACGAAAACGGAACCATCAAATTCCCGATTGAAGGCGATGTTTTCAATAAAACCAATGAATATATCAGAGCAGGATTTTCCGCAAATGGTGAAATTATCCTAAGCTCTCAGAAAAATGCACTGTTGCTGGATGAATCTTTGGTTCAGTATGAGAAAGTAAACGGTAAAGACAGTCCGTTTGTGGAAGTGAAACAGCCGGACGGAAAATTCAAGAAAGTAAAAGTAAAGCTCGGCGCAAGTGACGGAATCAATGTTCAGATCTTATCGGGAATCACGAAAGATTCCGAGGTCAAAGTTTGGAATCCGTCGGATAAGGACAAGGAAGCACTGAAAGAGAAAAAAGGCAAATAACAAAACCTTTATAAAGGCAGAATCCCGGAAATTTCTGGGATTCTTTATTTTTGTTTTTTAACTAAAAGCGTAATATTAAGGAAGAGAAGCAGCAGATCGAGCGTAATCCAGATCGCCGATTTCATGTTCTCCAATTTCAAATCTTCAACCTGAATCTGAGCCACTTCTGAAAGTTTCTGGCTTTGGTTAATATAATTGCGGATCTCGATGATCTGGTCTTCGTTTTTGTTCGGAACAGAATGTTGGGAGAAATACACCATGTTTTTTTTCCCCATAAATCCGGCAACCCAAAATTCATCGGAAGCCGCCATATCCAGATATTCAATTCGGTAATAGCTGCTGCGGATGTTTCCCACCCGGCGGGCTTCATACTTTTCCGCGGCATTTTTATCACTGTTAACCTGAACAATATAAAAATCCAGAGGAAACGGCAGGGAATTGATCAGCTGAACGGTGAGCGAATTTTCCCTAAAATGATTTAAGCTTCTGCTCACAAAATAATACGTGAAAATCCCCACTGAAACTACAACCACGAAAATCCGGAATATTTTTGCCCAGTTTTTGAATCTTCCCGACCTGAATACCGAGAAGATTAAACCGAAGCAAAGTGCAATAAACAAAAGGAAAAACAAATAAAACATGTGTAAAGATAAAGAAAATTAGGAAGTACGGGCAGACGATCACATTAGCAGTAAGGACCAGTTCAATTAATCAACATTCCATTCTTTATCAAATTCCTCAAGAAATTTCAGCATGAAGCGGTGTCTTTCTGCTGCAAGTTCTTTTCCTTTTTCAGTATTCATCAGGTCTTTCAGAAGCAGAAGTTTTTCATAAAAATGATTGATTGTTGTTCCTTCATTTTTTTTGTATTCTTCTTTTGACATGTTCAGTTTTGGCGGAATGTCCGGATGATACATCAGATTATTTTTGAAACCTCCGAAATTGAAGGTTCTCGCAATGCCAATAGCTCCAATCGCATCCAGGCGGTCTGCATCCTGAACAATTTTCAGTTCAACAGGAAGGTTTTCCGGAACTTCTCCTCTATTCTTAAATGAAATATTTTTAATAACGAACAACACGTCTTCAATAATTTCTTCAGAAACCTCTTGCTTTTCAAGAAATTCTCGCGAAATTTTCAGCGCTAAAGTTTCGTCCCCGTTATGAAATTTTGGGTCGGCGATATCGTGAAGCAAAGCGGATAGTTCCACAACTTCCAGATTACAGCTTTCTGTTTCTGCAATTTTTTTGGAGAGTTTCCAAACACGTTCAATGTGAAACCAATCGTGACCGGCCTCCGCTCCGTGGAGTTTTTCCTTTACAAAATCAACGGTATTCTGAATTAAATTCTGGGACATATTTTAAGAACAAAAAAATTATTTTTTCACCTCTACAAACTGATACACCATCTGCGTTTTCGGGTTGTAAATTACCGTGCTTGCATTTGGAAAGCGCTTTATTTTATAGTATTCGATGTTTTTATCGCTTTTGATATCATCAAGGAAACTTGTGTCAATCGTGTTTGCAGGAAGAAATTTTTCAAAAAAAGTAATTTTTTCCACGATGGCTGCACCGTCTACTTTCTGAAATTCTTTCTTAGACTGTGTTTCATCTGCTGTCGGCTGTTCCACCAAGGTTTTCAGCAGTAAATCCTTGTCCGAAGTTTTATATTTAAATACATAAAATGGCGAACCGTTCGGAAAAGCAACTTTCTTCCCGACTTCGTTTTCAAGAACCAAATTATTCTGATTCGGAAATACAGTGCTGAAACTTACTGTTTCTGCATTCACCAGTTTCGTCAGTTGTTCATTTACAGTTTCCTGTACGAGTTCGTTTGTTTTCTGCTGGGCTTTTTCTTTCGCAGAATTTACCGTTTCTGTTACGGTTTCCTCAATTTTATTACACGACATCACCGTGAAAGCAAGCATTAAAATGAATATTCTTTTCATTGTTTTTAAATTTTGGCCGAAGCCTTTTTAATAATTTCTTTTTTTTAAACGGGTTCAATCTGCTGACAGTCTGTTATTTTTCCCGGTACGAACTCACGAGTTTATCGAGATTCAAACTTCTTGCCGAAGCATCGAAAATTTCCCGGTAAGTGCCGTGCATACTGATCAGTTCATCGTGGGTTCCGCTTTCCACCACTTCCCCTTTTTTCATAACATAAATCTTATCCGAATCCAATATCTGCGATAATGAATGCGAGATAATTACCACGGTTCTTCCCTCTTTTATGGCGTCCAGCGAGTTTTTAATCTGCTCGGTGGCAATGGCATCCAAACTTGCGGTAGGTTCATCGAGGAAAATAATCGGCGGATCTTTCAGAAATAATCTTGCAATCGCAATCCGCTGCTGTTGTCCGCCCGAAAGTTGGGTAGCATCGTGCAGATATTTTTCCGGTAAATCGAGAATCTGATCGTGGAGATAAGCTTTTTTTGCAGCGGTTTCTATTTCTTCGAAAGTCGCGTTCATATTTCCGTAGCGGATATTGTCCTCGATGCTTCCCTGAAAAATGTGATTTTTCTGAAGAACCAAACCAATATCATTGCGCAGAAAAGTATTGTCGAATTCATTTAAATTCACTTCATCCAACAAAATTTCCCCGGAATCCGGGAGATAAAATTTACACAGAAGATTGATCACTGTTGATTTCCCGGCACCGCTTAAACCGACTAATGCAGTAGTTTTGCCGTTTTCAATAAGTATGGAAACGTTTTTAAGTGCTATCGTCCCGTTCGGATAGGAGAAATCTACATTTTTAAGTTCAAAACGTCCTTTAATATCTTCTTCTACATAATTTCCTGTGGATTCCGTTTCGTCGTCTGCCTGAAGGATATCAAAAAAACCTTCTGCGTAAATCATCGCGTCATTCATATCGTCATAAATCCTGTGGAGCTGACGGATAGGCGCAGAAACGTTGTTAAACAAAAGAATATGAAGCATGATTGCACCAATGGTCATCTGCTGATCAAGAACAAGAAAAACGGTCAACAGAATGATCATTACCACCCCGAACTGCTCAATAAAAGTTTTTAATCCGTCATAGATAAAGTTGGTTCGCCGTGTAAAAAGCTGGCTTTCCATCAGCTGCATCTGTAAATCGTACTGCTTTTTCCCTTCAAATTTTTCGCGCACGAAACTTTTAATCACCATGATGGAATTGATTAAATTTAAAAGTCCCGATGTTTTCTGTTCTCTCTGATTTCTTAGAGTACGCCGAACTCCTGAAAGTTTTTTAGCCTGTAATGAGCTGATATAAAAATAAACAGGAACGACAATGGTTGAAACCAAACCCACATACATGTTCTGCATATACATGATGATCAGCGCAATAATCGCATTGGAAAAAAGCGGTAAAATATCAATGAAAAAATTCTGAACGAGCTTGGTTAAACTCTCGATTCCCCTGTCAATGCGGATCTGAAGTTTTCCGGATTCATGGTTCTCATCATTAAAGTAGGCTACCCGGTAAAGGAGAATTTTATCAATTACAGACTGAGCCAGAACCGTACTCGTGCTGATTCTGATCTTCTCTCCGTAAAATTTCTGCCCAAACTGTATGAAAATATTCAGTAATTCTTTCCCCAGCAAAATCGCTGAAATTACCACCAAAACGTGAATTCCTTCCTGCATGGGATCCGCTTGTTTGGTAAGAACTGTCACTTCATCTACAGTATATTTCAAAACCAACGGATTCACCTGTGCCATTAACGCGCCAACCAATGTAAGAAACAGTGTTCCGTAAATCATAAGACGGTAAGGCTTTATGAAAGGAATCAGCTGCTTGTAAATATGATAAAGCGTGATGGTTCGGTTGAATGGTTTTGGCATGTTTACATCTTCGGAATGAAAAGGGTTTTAAAAGAGTTATAATTAGTTTTTAACTGTCGTAGGAAAATGTGGTTAAATAATGAAGTTCCGGCTTGCTGAGTGCTTTTGCATCGAATTCAGCCTCATCCTTCTGGTAATTTTCACCAATATGTTTTTTTTGAAACAAAAAGGAATTATTCGCGTTTTTGTCCACCACCTCTTTAAAGATATATTCAATCTCTGAATTGGAAAGTGAAGCAAAACTGATGTCTTCAAAACCGTGCATTAAACGAAGATTTTCTGTACCTTCAAAGTTTTCATCTACGAAATCCTGAAGCTGTTCTTTCGACTCAAAATTTCCTGCCCAAATATTATAAACGAAAGATTTCTTCTTCGGTTTGTTCAAAATGTCCTGATAAACAAAATTTTCACCCAAATAGGCTTCACGGACCATCGGATCATTGGCCAAATCGTGCGGAAGACCTTCTTTCAGTATTCTTCCTTCAAACATAATATAGGTTTTATGGGTAATTGCCAACGTCTGTTGAACGTTGTGATCGGTAATTAAAATTCCAATGTTCTTATCCACCAAACTTCTCACAATTTTCTGGATATCTTCCACCGCAATCGGGTCAACCCCGGCAAAAGGCTCATCCAGCAAAATAAAATTTGGACTTGTTGCAAGACATCTTGCGATTTCCGTCCGGCGTCTTTCGCCACCTGAAAGCAGATCGCCACGGTTTTTGCGGACGTGCTGTAAAGAGAATTCTTCAATCAGTTCGTCACATTTTATTTGCTGTTCGCGCTTTGAAAGTTTCGTGAGCTGTAAAACTCCAAGAATATTATCTTCCACCGAAAGTTTCCGGAAAACCGAAGCTTCCTGCGCCAGATAACCGATTCCTTTCTGTGCACGTCGGTACATTGCATCATTGGTAATCTCCTGATTTTCGAGGAAAATTTTCCCGGAAGTAGGTTTTACCAAGCCTACAATCATGTAAAAAGAGGTTGTTTTACCGGCTCCGTTAGGACCCAGGAGTCCAACGATTTCGCCCTGTCTCACTTCCACAGAAACGCCTTTTACTACTTTTTTAGGGCCGTATTCTTTAATTAAATTTTCTCCGCGTAGAATCATAAAGCAAAGATATAATTTTTGATTGAGAGTTGCAGGGTGCGAATTTCTGTCCTGAAAGGATTGTGCTATAAAATTCACCCAAAAATGTTATATTCGCTACTTAAAATTTCCGACCGGTTTTGGGTAAAGAGCAAGAATTTTCGAAATTAATAAAAGATAATCAGGGTCTGATTATCAAGGTTTCGCGGCTTTATACCAATTCTCTGGAAGATGAAGAGGATCTTTTTCAGGAAATTGTGTTACAACTCTGGCGCTCCTACGACTCATTCAAAGGGCAGTCGAAAATCTCAACCTGGATGTACCGCGTGGCTCTGAATACCGCCATTACGCTTTTCAGAAAAAAAACAAAATCGCCGCAAACCGATGAACTGATGGATTATCATCATAAAGATTTTGTGGAAGATGACGACGAAAAACAACTGCAGGTTTCCTTACTTTATAAAGTGGTGAAAATGCTACCCAACGTGGAAAGAGCCATCGTGATGATGTATCTGGACGATTTGCCTTACAGGGATATTGCAGAAAATTTAGGAATTACCGAAGTGAATGCACGGGTGAAAATGAACAGACTGAAGAAGACTTTAAAAATTTTAATGGAAAAACATGCCTGAATTTGATCTAGATAATTTCAAAAAAACTTGGCAGGAGCAGGATGTTCAGCCAAAATATAACAGCGCGGAGATTGAGGCCATGCTGAACAAATCGTCGAGAAACTACGTGAAATATATTCTGTGGATCAGCATTGCCGAATTTTTCGTGATTTTCTGCATGAATCTTTATTACAGCTTTTTGGGCGATGACACCAACAGTTTCCTGAGTATTTTAGGGAAACTGGGAGTAAAAAGCACAACCAGTCTCGAAGCTGGTTTTGCGCATCTTTATTTCGGTCTTAAAGCGATAAGCCTGATACTGACAGCTTTTTTCGTCGTAAAATTCTTTCTGAATTACCGTAGAATCAATATCGAGTCAAATCTTAAAAAATTGATTTTACAGATCATCAAATTCAAAAAGACAGTCAATTTGTTTATTTTGGCCAATATTTTCCTGCTTATTCTTTTTACCGTTGTACTTACCGTTTTCACCTTCTCGGTATTATCCCAGCAAAACATTCATCTCAACAATCCAACTTTAATCGGATTTTTGGTAGGTACCATCCTGATGACGGCGATCAGCGTTGTTCTGATCTGGATATATTACCGTATTGTGTACGGAATTATTCTTAAAAGATTAGGAAAAAATCTCGCAGAACTTCAGAAAATTGAGGAGGAGCAACAGTAATTTATTCCTGAAAAATTTCAAATAAAAAAAGGTCAGTTTTCACTGACCTTTCTGCTATAATTCTTTTCTTAATCTCGCTACCGGAATATTAAGCTGTTCGCGGTATTTTGCAATCGTACGTCTTGCAATATTGTAGCCTTTTTCTTTCAGAAGCCCCACAAGAGCGTCATCGGTTAAAGGTTTTCTTTTATTTTCTGTGCTGATGACTTCCTGAAGATGATTCTTAATTTCCTTTGTAGAAACTTCCTCACCGTCATCGTTGGTCAGCGAGTCAGAGAAAAGGCTTTTCAGATAAACGATTCCGTTCGGTGTATCGGCGTATTTACTTTTCACTACCCTTGATATTGTAGAAATATCAAAACCGGTAATATCGGCAACATCCTTTAAAATCATTGGTTTCAAAGATTTATCGTCCCCTGTGATAAAATAGTTTTTCTGCAGTTTCACAATCGCGGAAATGGTTTGAAGCAAAGTATTCTGTCTTTGGTTAATGGCATCAATATACCACTTTGCCGCGTCCAGTTTCTGTTTGATAAAAAGCGCTGCCTGCTTATGATCCGGAGATTTTTTATCGTGAGAATAAGTCGTCAGGATGTCTTTATATTCTTCGGAAACCCTTAATGTCGGAGCATTTTTGCTGTTCAGCAATGGAATAACTTCAACCTGTCCATTCTTTCCTTCTTTAATCTGAAGAACAAAATCGGGAATAATTTCCTGATTAATGGTAATCGTTTGGGTATCGAAGTTTCCGCCAACTTTAGGGGAAAGTTTAGAAATCACTTCCAAAGCATCTTTCAGATCCTCCTCTTCGATATCGTATTTCTGAATGATTTTGCTGTAATGCTTATTGGTAAGCGCATCAAACTGGTTTCTGAGAATATTTCCCGCAAGAATTACCGCTTTGTCTGCACTGATTTTTTTCTCGATCTGAAGCAGAAGACATTCCTGTAAACCTCTGGCTCCTACCCCGGGCGGATCCAGTTTCTGTACGTAATTTTCCAGAACATCACTCACCTTCTCCTGGGTAGTATAAATCCCTTGTGAGAAAGCCAGATCATCAACAATCTGTTTGATTTCTCTTCTCAGATAACCGTCATTATCGAGATTTCCGATAAGATATTCCGCAATCTTCAAATCTTCACTGTCAATACTGCTCAGATTAATCTGCTCCAGAAGATAATCATACAGCGACTGTCCTTCCGTTAAAAGCGATTCGTTGTCGTACTCTTCATCATCCGCGGAATAGTTGCTGGAAGTGGTTTTATAAGCCGGTTCATCATCGAAAATATATTCGTTAACATCAAAATCTGTATTGATGCTGTCGGTTCCTTCGTCCTCAAAACCTTCATCTAAAGAAGCGTAATCGTCTTCCTTTGATTCTTCCTGAACTTTTTCAAGTGCAGGGTTTTCTTCAAGTTCGCGCTCCAGTTCTTCTTCAAATTCAAGCGTATGAAGCTGTATCAACTTCATTAGCTGGATTTGTTGTGGCGCAAGTTTTTGCCCGAGTCTAAGTTGTAAATTCTGTTTCAGCATGTTGTGGAATTATTCCATTATGTGGTTATTATTTTAAAACTAGCTCTCCTGTTATTTGACGGTTAAAGTTTTTTAGTTTTTTTAGTTTTTTTAGAATTCCGCATTGTTCGGCGTTCTCGGGAAAGGAATTACGTCTCTGATGTTCGTCATACCTGTTACGAAAAGCACCAGCCTTTCCAATCCAAGACCGAAACCTGCATGCGGAACAGAACCGAACTTACGGGTATCAAGATACCACCAAAGCTCGTGCTCGTCAACATTCATTGCTTTCATCTTCTCGGTTAACACAGCAAATCTTTCTTCTCTCTGAGAACCACCGATAATTTCGCCGATTCCCGGGAAAAGAACGTCCATTGCAGCTACGGTTTTTCCGTCTTCATTAAGTTTCATGTAGAATGCCTTGATTTCTTTCGGATAATCGAAAAGTACTACCGGGCTTTCGAAATGTTTTTCCACCAGATATCTTTCGTGCTCGCTTTGTAAATCGGCGCCCCAATCTTCTATCGGAAACTGGAATTTTCCTTTTTTATTTTCTTTTGAGTTTTTCAGAATATCAATCGCTTCGGTATAAGAAACTCTCTTGAATCTTTTCTTAATAACATTCTCCAGTTTTTCGATCAGACCCTCTGAAGCTCTGTCTTTTTCAGGTTTCTGTTTCTGTTCTTCCGCAAATCTTTTATCTAAAAATTCCAGATCATCTTTACAGTTTTCCAAAACATATCCGATGACGTATTTCAGGAAATCTTCCGCTAAATCGATATTATCTTCCAGATTGTTAAATGCAACTTCCGGTTCCACCATCCAGAATTCTGCGAGGTGACGGGTTGTATTGGAGTTTTCTGCACGGAAAGTTGGTCCGAAAGTATAAACTCTTCCCAATCCCATCATTGCCGTTTCTACGTTAAGCTGACCGGAAACCGTAAGATTTGTTTTCTTCCCGAAAAAATCCTGTTCATAGTCGATATCGCCGTTTTCGTCTCTTGGGATGTTATTGATGTCGAAATTGGTTACGCTGAACATTTCACCTGCTCCTTCCGCATCAGCACCCGTAATGACAGGAGTGTTCATGTAGAAGAACTGGTTTTGGTTAAAGAACTGGTGAATCGCAAAACTCACTGCACTTCTCACTCTGAAAACAGAACCAAAAAGATTGGTACGGAATCGCAAATGTGCCTGCTCGCGCAAAATTTCGAGTGAATGTTTTTTAGGCTGAAGGATGGTTTTGTCTCTTTCTTCCGTAAAATTATCTCCTAAAATCTGAATTTTCTTGGCGATAATTTCGATGTTTTGGCCTGCTCCCTGACTTTCTATTACTTCACCTACAATCTTCACCGAAGATGCGGTGCTGATATTTTTCAGGATGTTTTCGTCAAACTTTTCGAAATCCACAACAATCTGTAAATTGTTGATTGTAGAGCCGTCATTCAAAGCGATGAAGCGGTTGGAGCGAAATGCTCTTACCCAACCCTGAATCGTAATATCGTGGTGTAAAAGTTTTTTGTAATCTGAAAGTAATTCGTTAATCGTCGTTCTCATTGCTGACATTCAATTTTTTATGGATCTTATGGAATGCTTAGGTTCCAAATTTCTTTTAAACAATAATTACAAATGTAATAAAATTTGGCGTAATTTTTGATGCTAGGCACTTAAATTTTAGAAAGATTTTTTCCTGTTTTTCCCGATTTTTTAAGCTTTTAACATGTCGCGGCCCGACTTGAACAGAGCTCTTTTTGCGGAGCTCAGCGGAGCAAAAAAGCGGGAGTGGAAGGCGGAATATGTCGCCCCAGAAAACCACTGAATTTTACTCATCTTTTTTTGAAGGAATCAGAAACACATCCATTAATCCTTCCGGCAAAGCCATTTTTATATATTTTTCTTCTCGGTTCAGCTCTAAAATCCAGTCTTTAATGATAGGAATAACGATCTGTTTATCCGCCAGGTTGAGAAGGAAATAATGCTGACCGGTCTGATCATTCACCGATTCGATAATTCCACAGCTTTTGCCGTCTTCTTCACGGATTTCGAAACCTACCACTTCATGGTAATAGAATTTGTTTCCGGTAAGTTTCGGAAGGGTTGAAAGCGGAAGGTAAACATCTTTTCCAAGAGACTGATCCACAAGTGCTTCTGTAGCATTTTTGAATGATATTATCAGCGTTTCGCCTTTGCTCCACGACTGTTTTGCGACAAAAAACGGAACCAGTAATCCGTTGACTTCTACAAAAATAGAGTCCAGTTTATTGTACATTTCGGGTTGATCCGTATCAAGTTTCAGGAAGACATTTCCTTGAAGACCATGTCTGCGGGTAATTTTTCCTAAAAAATAGCAATCTTCTTTTTTCATTCTGATTTTTTTAACCGGAACAAAACACCTCAAAGGTGCCTTTTCCAATGCAAATATAAAAGGTTTTAAAATAACAGAGACGCCAAAACTGGCGTCTCTGTTGTATTATTTTGTAAAGTATACAGAATAAAATTAAGCTTGTGCTTCTTCAGTTCCTTCTGTTTCAGCAGCTGGTTCTTCAGTAGTTTCAGCAACTTCTGCAGTTTCTTCAGCAACAGGAGCGTTAGCTGCTTCTTCAGCTGCTTTTTCTTCTGCTAATTTAGCATCTGCTTCCGCTTTGGCATCAGCTTCAATTTTAGCTGCTGCGTCTAATCTAGCCTGGTTTACTTTTACTTCTGCTTCAAGTGCTGCTTTTTTAGCATCTTTCTGAGCTTTAGTTAAAGAATCTTTTTTGTTTTCAACAGCTTTTTCTTTTTCCTCTACCCAAGCAGCAAATTTTTGATCTGCTTCTTCAGCTGAGAATGCACCTTTAGCAACACCACCTTGTAAGTGTTTTTTGTAAAGTGCTCCTTTGTAAGAAAGAATTGCTTTTGCAGTATCGGTTGGCTGCGCACCATTGTTTAACCATTTTACTGCTGCATCTACGTCCAAATTAATAACCGCAGGGTTGGTGATTGGGTTGTAAGTACCAATTTTTTCGATGAATTTACCATCTCTTCTCGCTCTTGCATCTGCAACAACAATGTGGAAAAAAGGCTTTCCTTTTTTACCGTGTCTTTGTAATCTGATTTTTACTGACATAAATGTTTGATTTTGTGGGAACTCGTCCCGATTAATTATAAGGGTGCAAAGATAACAAAAAATTTCAATGCAACAATTCCGATTAGATAAGATTTACTTTTTCAAACAGATGATTTCCCAAATTGGAAGCAAAAATTCCTGTCCAAATTTTTGAAAATGATTTTTGTAATTTGATTGCATTAAATAAAGACGAGAATAATTGCTAAAACTAAGCCTGCTGCAGTATAATACATGCCTCTTTTAAATGCTTTTGATTTTACATTAAACATCCAGAAACTGGATATCACAAAGAAAAACAGCGAAATTCCGAAAAAAGTATTCAGCGGTGAAAGCGTGTCTTTTGATTGGGATTTGTGAAGCTGAGTCATTTTATTCAAAACAAAAGGTAGTTCTTTTTTGGTGTATTTGGCCTCTCCGGTTGCTGAATTGTATGTTCCGTCTTTGAAGTACAAAATTCCGTTTTCTGTTTTTTCAACTTCAAACCCTTTAATTTTGATTTCTTTCTGCAACTTTTTTTCGTCGAGATTTTTGGCGAAAAATTTTTCATATTTCTTTTCCTGTTTCAGAAAACCGGTGTCCCTGTAAACCAACAGTACGCCGCTTACCGCATATACCATCATTATTCCGGCCATGAAATACCCCAAATAACGGTGAACGATTCTCATGAAAGTTTTTGTGTTTTTAATTTTATCCATAGTTTTTAGTAGTTTTAAGACAAAAGCAGAAACCGAAGTCTCTACTTTTGTGCAAATGAAAAATTTAACGGGAATTTATAGTTTGTATGTTAATGTTAAATAATAGTTTCTTGGAGTAATTGGGTTTACAGAATAGTTTTCGTGAACGTTGTAATTTTCCGTATCAAATAAATTCCCCACTTTCCCCTGGATAGAGAATTTGCTCCATTCATATCCTGCAGACAATGCCACCGTTGTAAAATCTTTCAATTCGAAAACTCTGGAAACACCGTTTCTTGCAGCCAAACTGTTATTTCCAGTTTTCGTATCGTTCCACCCGGCTAAGCGGTCACCGACGTAATAAGCACTTACGCCCAATTTTAAACCTTTAAGATCTTCTGTGAATTTGTAAAACACTGATGCATTGGCTGTAGTGGCCGGGGTGCGGACTAATTTCTGTTTTTCAACATATCCTGTGAGAGCAGGTGTATCTAAATAAACTGAATTATTATAAGAAATACCGCCAATGATAGAAATGTTTTTTGTCGGGTTACCTGTGATATCAAGCTCTACGCCCTGACTTCTCATTTTTCCGGCGAATTCTTTAATCGCAGAGTCTGAGTTTGCAGTAATTCCGTCTGCAGCAAACTGTGCGGTTTGGTAAAAATCATGATAAATAATCTGATAAAGCGAAAGGTTCACGGCTATGGTGTTGTTCCAAAGATTCTTTTTAGCACCCACTTCATACTGATCAATGGTTGTTGGCTTTAAAGGCTCATCGAAGACTGTTCTCCCGGAATTTGCAGTGAAAGAATTGGTATAAGTCGCAAAAACAGATAAGTTATCATTCGGCATATATACCAAACCAATTTTAGGAGAGAACGCCTGGTCCGAAGTCGCGGAATTTTTAACAAAGGATTTTTCCCCATTTTTCACATAATCTGATTTGATGGATGGCATATTTTCCAAATACGACCAACGGAGCCCCGCAATTACTTTCAATTCTTTTGTCAGGCCTACGAAATCCTGTACATAAGCGCCAATTCTACGGGAATTTGCTCTCGTTTTATCTTTGTCAGCAGATGTTGGCATTGCAACATTTCCCCAGGTTGAAGGATCGTCCAAATATAAAATATTGGTTGCAGCACCAAGGGTGTACGTGTAAGAATCGGCCTGGCTGTAATCTGCATCTGTGCCGAATAATACTTTATGATTAATTTTTCCTGTATTGAATTCACCATTGATGTTCACCTGCGCCGAACCGTAATTTTGCTCGTTATAGGTTTTATTAAATGGTCTTGACCATGATAAGCGGGTAGCGCCAGCGTTCGCATAACCCCACTGCACTCTTTCAGAAGAAAAATAATCTTTTGTATAATTCTGGTAAGAAGCAACAGCGTTTAAAGTCCAGTTAGTACTTAACTGATGATTGAATGTGATATTGGCAGAAGCCTGCTCAACATTTTGATATTGCCAGTCGGTTCCGAAAAAAACATTCCGGTCCACTTTATCATTTAAGGAATAGCTTAAATCTTTATTGGTAATCGCCCCAATTCCGAAATCCGGAGTGAAATCGTTCTTCAAATAATCGGCTTCAACAATTAATTGTGATCTTTCCCCTAAATTAAATAGGAATGAAGGGTTGAAGTAATACTTCTGCGACTCCACAACGTCGCGGAAACTTTCTGCATATTCGTAAGCGCCATTCACACGGTAGGCTACTTTATCGGAAAGCGGACCGTAAAAGTCTACCGTTGGTTTGTAAGAATTCCAGCTTCCGCCGCTTAATCCGATGCTTCCACCGTTATTGAATCTCGGTTTTTTGGTAATCATGTTAATAATTCCACCGGCAGCCGTATTACCATAAAGCATGGCATTGGCACCTTTCAGAACTTCAACTCTTTCCAAACCCGAAACTTCCGGGAAAACACCACTGTTTATTCTTGTTCCGTTTTTAAAAATATTGTCGTTTCCCAAACTGAAACCTCTCCCACCAAAACTGTCCTGTGAATTACCTCGGGAAGAAGTTACGTAAACACCATTCACATTCTGTAAAACATCACTTAACTGTTTTGCCTGCTGCTGCTCAATAATTTCGTGGGTAACAATTGCAATCGGCTGCGGCGTTTCCATCATCGTCAGACTCGATTTTGTCGATAAGGGTTTTGCTGCATTGGGATTACCGGTTTTATGAAGGTTAATATCTTCAATAAGCTGAATTTTTAAAGTATCGCTTACCGGTTCGTATTTCATTTGAGCATGGGCTGACATGGCACCGATTAAAAGACCAACTGAAAGTATCTGTTTCTTCATGAACGAGTTTTTATTTAGAATGAATTAAAATAACAGTGCAAATGTAGAAAACACAGATATTCCATCCAAATTTATTTTGAACTATTCTAAATAAAAATTAAACAATTGTTTTAAGTAACTGAATACGAATGAATTTAATAAAAACTGACATTTGTCAGTTTTGCTTTTTCAGCAGAAATCCAGCGGAAATAAAGAAGATTGTAACGATAAAATATGACACGCCGTTCGGTGATGTGGCCGTACCGAAAAGAACTGTTACCGTTCCCAGAATAGCAATAATTGCCATTAAAACCTTAAAAAATTTGTTTCCGGCAAATACATTTTTCTTAAAAAGCCTGAACAGACCGACAAACAAAGCAGCGTTTACCAAATAAATAAATACAATCGGAATTGCCGAGAGATCGAAATTATTCGCGGTGAAATAAGGATGTGAATTGGTAATATAATAGACGATCAGGTAAAAGATGATAATTCCTAATCCTAACAGCGCACTGTTGACAGGCATTTTGGTTTTAGGATCGATATGATTGAGATTAAGGAATTTCTTTGACCGATCCAGATTGGAAAACTGATAAGGGACACGGATGGTCGCCAACAGTAAACCGTTTGCAGTACCCAAAACAGAAATAATAATGAAAAGCTGCATCACCAAAGCTCCGGAATCTGAAGCAATTTTTCTGGAAAACTCAGTAATATAAGTGTCTTTTAGCTGAATAATCTCTTCACCACTCATCCTGAAAACAATTCCCATATAATAGGAAATATAAATAATCATTACCGAAACCGTCCCTATAATTAAGGCTTTCGGAAGATTTTTACTTGAATTTTTAATCTCTCCGGAAATCTGTGTCGCAACATACCACCCGTCAAAAGCAAAAGAAATCGGAATAAAACTCGCCGCAATCAAAACCAAAAGCGACTGATTTTCTTTCACATTTTTTGCTGCATAAGCAAACGTGTTCGCCTCTTCCACATTCCCTTTCATCAAACTCAAAATCCCCATTGAAGCAATAAAAATAAGCGGAAGAACCTTCAGAACAGTTGTTACCTGCTGAAAAATCCCGCTGCTTCTCGGCCGGAAAATATTAAAAACAAAAAAGATCAGCAGATTTACAAACCCAATCAGCGCAAAATGTAAGGTTGTAGGCTGAAAGTTTAAAAATTCTGCACAGAGATGCGCGATATAAATCCCGGAAACCGTGAAAAGAACGGCTGTGAGCAACGGATAAAAAAGACTCATATACATCCAGCCAACAAAATAACTGGCGTTTTTACCGAAACGGTAATCCACATAATTCAGTATTCCGCCGTCTTTGGGAAGCAGTTCTGCATAATTCGCCATCGAAATCGCTCCGAAAATCACACTTAAACCCACAATAATGAAACCGAAAAGTCCCGCAAAAATATTTCCCTGTGTAGCGAAAAGCACGTCATCAACTTTAAAAAAAATCCCGGAACCAATCACCTGGCCGATAACCATGGATATTGCAGTGAATAATCCGTATTTCGCTTCGAGTTTCTGTTGGTTTTCCATAAGTGATTTTTGGGCTGCTTGTTTTTATATTTTTCTGAAAATTATTCCTGCAATTCTAACCAACGCATTTCCAGTTCTTCCATTTTTCCTGCAATCTTTTCTAATTCAGCCGAAAATACAGAAATCTTTTCATACTCGCTTTCATTATTAAGCTTTTCAAGAATTTCATTTCTCTTTTTCTCCAAGAGCGGGATTTCCTTATCTATTACTTCAAGTTCGCGCTGTTCTTTAAAAGACAGTTTCCGTTTAGCCGCAGTTGGAGTTACAGCAACAGTTGGAGTTGGAACAACTTCTGTTTTAACCACATTCTGTCGGATTTCCACCTGATTTTTTGAACTTTGTTCCTGGCTTTTCTTCTCACGGTATTCTGAAAAATTACCTACAAAATCTTTAATGATTCCGTCGCCTTCAAAAGCCAAAACGTGATCCACAATTCTGTCCATGAAATATCTGTCGTGAGAAACAATAATTAAACTTCCCTGAAACTGTAAAAGAAAATTTTCCAAAACCGTTAACGTTGGCAAATCCAAATCATTGGTCGGCTCATCAAAAATCAGGAAATTCGGATTCTGATAAAGCACGTACATCAAATGCAGCCTTCTTTTTTCACCACCCGAAAGTTTCGATATTGGCGAATACTGCGTTTGATCATCAAACAGAAACAGGCGAAGAAACTGCGATGCAGAAATGGTTCTTCCATTTGCCAAAGGGAAATTCTCCCCAATTTCTTTAATGAAATCAATCACCCTTTCTTCTTCCTTATATTTTAAACCTTTCTGCGAAAAATAACCGAATTTTATCGTTTCCCCGGTTTCAATTTCTCCTTTATCATAAGGCTCCAAACCTTGAATAATATTCAGTAACGTCGATTTTCCTGCTCCGTTTTTCCCGACAATGCCTACTTTTTCACCGCGCTGAAACTGATAAGAAAAATCTTTCAGCAACAGTTTATCACCGAAACTTTTATTAATGTTTTTAAGTTCCAGAATTTTGTTTCCGAGGCGTTTCATCTCAAAATCTAACTCCAGATTTTCTTTACGGGTATCCGTTTTTGCTACTTTTTCAGTTTCGTAGAAATCACTTTGCCGGGATTTAGATTTTGTTGTTCTCGCTTTTGGCTGTCTCCGCATCCATTCCAACTCTTTTCTATAAAGGTTTTGGGCTTTATCAATCGTTGAATTCAGATTATCTTCTCTGATGATTTTATTTTCAAGGTAAGTCGCATAACTTCCGTTATGGAAATACAAATTCTGGTCTTCCATTTCCCAGATAATATCGCAAACCGCATCAAGGAAATACCGGTCATGCGTTACCAAAAGCAGCGTTACCATTGCTTTGGACAGATAATTTTCGAGCCATTCCACCATATCAACATCAAGGTGATTGGTAGGCTCATCCATGATCAACAAAGTATGGCGGTGTTGCGCACGGGTTTCTACAAGCAGTTTTGCCAGCGCAACCCTTTTAATCTGACCTCCGGAAAGGGTTTTCATTTTCGACTGTAAATCAGTAATTTTCAGCTGAGTCAAAATCTGGCTCATTTCATTTTCCAAATCCCAGGCTTCGTGAATTTCCATTTCATTAAGCGCTTTGTCCATGTCATCCGGATTTTCTGAAATCAATGCATGATGGTAATTTTTCAAAGCCATAATCGGTGCAGAATCCAAAGTCATCATAAATTCTTCAACATTCAGTTCACCTTCAAAATCGATTTCCTGATCAAACAGAACCACCTGAATGTCTTTATTAATAACCACAGTCCCCGAATCGGCAATTTCTTTGCCCATTAAAATTTTAAGTAAAGTAGATTTTCCGGAACCGTTCTTCGCAACGATCGCGATTTTGTCGCCTTCATTCACATTAAAGGAAATATCTTTGAATAAAACTTTTAAACCATAAGATTTGGTAAGGTTTTCGGCGGAAACGTAATTCATTATTGCTTGTTGTTGGATGTTTAGTGACGATCTCTTTTTGAGTTTGCAAAAATACTGATTTTTAAACAGACTTCTATGGTCACAAAAAAAGGCAGCAAAAGTGCCGCCTACATCCTTCTTAAAAATATCCGTCCCCTATTTTCCAATTGCAGTTCCGGTAACATCACACCACCGGGGACAATTTGAGCCGGGAGCTACAACGGAATTTTCAACTTTAATGATAACATTTGAAGTTTTACTGCTTTCTTCAATCTGACTGCCCCGCATTTTTAAACCGCTCATCAGCAGCGACTGGTTATTTCGGGCGTCTAATCCGTTATATATTCTTACACTTGTCCAGCCGTTATTACGCGCTTCCTCGACCAATGTAGATAAAGTCTGAATACTGATATCGAAATAGCCGTTGGTATTGTCAGATGCTCTTCCGGCGGAATCTATGTAACCCATTGCTGCCCTAAAATTTCTGAATTCCTGTTTTGCATCTGAGACTGAGATAGGCGAAGCTGCTGCCTGCATTGCCTCAGCTCCGGTTTGCGCACTAAAGAATGTACATAAAAAAACTGCTGAACACAGAAAAATTTTCCTGTAATTAAATGAAGTTTCCATGGTGATAATTTTTTTTTGTGGTTTGAATAAATAAAGGTACGCATTTTTTTATTTTTCGTAACTTTATCGTAATTTAAATAAATAAAACGTTATTTACTCTTCAATAATTAATATTATCAACACCATAAGTAAAAATGCATTATTTTTATTCATTATTGCATGTTTGATATCATGCCACAAAAAAACTGAGGTCTCAGCCGGTACAAGCCGCGCTGAAATCCTAAAACTTCTTAGGGAAGCAACGCGACAGAAAGATACCTTGATGATTCCACGTGCTGCAGATTCACTGATCGATCTGGCGCTGAGTAAAGCGCTTGAGAAAGAAGACAGTTTAATGATCGCTTACTGCTACATCACTTCACTGAAAGATAAAGACGCAGAAAAACTTAGTGTAGAAGACGGAAAACTTTTCCTGAAACAGGCATTGAATTATGCGGAAAGGCTTCAGGATCAGAATGTAGCCACCAAAGCAAATTTTGCAATGTGTGAATTCCTGCTACAGAAAAAAAAGCCTGACGAAGCTTCTGTAATTTTAGGAATTGCAGCCAATGCACAATCCAGCGATAAGAAAAACGATATTGAAAGGCTGATTATTCAAAGTCAAATCAATCAGCAGCAGGATCAGTCTTTTGAGCAGCTAAAAGCACTGTTGGACGCGCAGTACATGGCGGCAGATTTGGAAAACGATTCACTGCAGTATATTTCTCTGCAGCTGCTGTCTGACTTTTATTTCTCCGAAGGCAATTATGAAAAATCGTTGTATTACAGCCAGAAAATAAAAGAAATACTTCAAAGCAAAAAACCTCTTGACTCCGTAAAATGGTATTACACGGAAGCCAACCGACTCTCTGTGTTTGTAAAAACCATGGACAATGAAGCAGTGTACAAAATTGCAGAAAAGATCAATAATTTCGGGAAAAGAAAAAACATTTCCAACTTGTGTTCGTTTGCGCAAAGTTCACTCCGGAGCTATTTTATTGAAAAAAAAGATTTTAACCGCCTGAAAATCTGGTACACCAACCATCCTGACGAACTGAAAGTGCTCCAAAAGAATAATCGTCCCCAGTTCTACAGAGTGAAAGCATACCTCGCGGAACAGGAAAATAAAAAAGACTCTGCCCTTCTTTATTTCGATATGGCAGGTCAGAACATTGAAAAAGACAATCCCTATTCACTGTACAATTACTATTTGCGGAAAAGCGAACTGGAGGAGAGGAACCAACTCAATGAAAAAGCTGAAACAGATCTGGAAACCGCTTACAACTACAGCCAACAAACAAAGTTATACAAAGAGCAAATTGATCTTGCCAATAAAATAATTGCGTACCACGACACGCAGGGCAATAAGGAAAAAGCTGACTATTTCCTAAGAAACCTGAACAGCTCAAACGCAAACTATATTGAGATGCTTAATAATGATAACATCAGAAAGATCGAACTCAATACCATTTTTGCTCATAAAGAGCTTGAACGCGAAAAGGAAATAGAGAAAACAAACAGAAAGCACAATATACAGTACTTTATCATCACGCTTGGAATTCTCTTTTTTATTATGACCATTATAACTTTATCGCTTTATCATATGCCGAAATGGTGGCTTAAGTCCATGAGCTTTATTTCCTTTATCGTACTTTTTGAATTTATTATTCTGATTATTGACAGCAAACTGCACGACTGGTCACATGGTGATCCCTATAAAATTCTGGGAGTAAAAGTCTGTATTATTGCGGTTCTTCTGCCTTTACACCACTGGCTGGAAAAGAAATTCTTGAATCTCTTGCTCCGGGGTGAGGTGCCAAGGTTTTTTCAAAGGATGAAAAAGAAAATTTTTCGAAGTAAAAACGAAATTCATCTCAATGATTAATCGAGCGTTAAGCGCTGCAAAGACCACAGGCTTCCGTTATAAACATTAATATCAACCTTTGTATTAATTCCATATACGATTCCGTTTTCTGTGAACTGCCAGATATCCCAATTGTCCGATGGCGTTGGCTGCGGAACATCATTGTAATTGGCCAGCCAAAGCGGGTAATCATCAAACTCACCTTTCAGAAAATCTTTATGATAATGATAATACGTGTAAATGATGGGTTTTTTACCATATTTCTCCTCTACAATCCTACACCAGATTTTTAAATCCTCAATAAGTTTTTGGTTCGATTTTCGCCTCGGAATTTTCTCGATATCTAAAATCGGCGGCAAATCTCCTTCTTCGAGTTTTACATTTTCCAGAAAATTATTGGCCTGAATGACAGGATCTTCATCGGCTCTGTAAAAATGATAAGCGCCGCGAATAAGTTCGTGCTTTTTGGCAAGCTGCCAGAATTCATCGAAATTTTTGTCCGCACTGCGGTTTCCCATCGTGGCGCGCAAAATAACAAACTTTATAGGAATGGCGCGGTTTCCGATACTTAAACTGTCCCACTCTATATCTTCTTTCCTTTGGTAATGTGACACATCGATTCCAAATGTTTTATCGACATAATCACCGATAATCCGGTTGATTCTCTGCTCTTCAAA
Organism: Bacteroidota bacterium; assembly: GCA_018902795.1. GTDB lineage: Bacteria > Bacteroidota > Bacteroidia > Flavobacteriales > Weeksellaceae > Kaistella. The sequence continues at coordinate 108,274 of JAHIQD010000015.1, forward strand.
TTCAGTATTCGACAGTTTTTTATGCTCGAATTTATTGAAATACATCGCATAATAGAAAGCAACTTTCTGCTTTAAGTAAAAACCTGTTCCGAGCAAAGCCAGCGCCAGAATCACGAGCAGAATTTCGCGTCGCAGGAGAAAATGTCTTCTGCGTTTCTGATGAATTTTCCGGGTCGTTTTTCTTTTGATAGATTTCTTCGCCATGGGTTGCAAAAATAGTTTTTAGAAATGAAAAAACCACGAAAATTGCGTGGTTTTAAAAACAGTTTTAATACTTTATTTTTACGCTCCGTAAGGAATCCAGATGTTTTTAATTTCTGTGGCGTGTCTTAAAAATTCCTGACCTTCGCCTTGTGCGGTATCAAGCCAGTTGCGGTATTTTCCGAAATTCACCCAAGATCTTTTCATGGATTCTGTTGAAAGCAATTCAATTTCACGGCTTCCTTCTTTCGAGCCGAAATACCAGATTCCGTCAACATTATAATGTTTGGCAAGTTCTTTTGCCAATTCTTCTTTTGGACCGGTAACAATATTTACCGTTCCACCTGGAACATCAGAGGTTTCTAGAATCTGATAAAAATCTGTTGCCGAGAAAGGATGTTTTTCTGAAGGAATCACCACCACTTTATTTCCCATCGCAATGGCAGGAATTACCGTTGAAATAAAGCCAAGCAAAGGATTTTCATCAGGACAGATTACTGCCATCACACCAATAGATTCCGGCATCGCCAAAGTGACCATTCTTTGAACGGTGGAATGAGCTGCACCGTCATATTTATCAGCATAAGCTGCGTAGGTATAAATTCTTTCAATAGATTTCTCCACCTCATCTTTCGCAGATTCCAGACTTTGGTTGGTCATTTCTACAATTCTTTCTGCAAATTCTTCAGAACGGACTGCTAAATTCTCCGCAATATAATAAAGCACCTGTGCTCTTGCATGACCGGTCATTCCAGCCCATGATTTTTCTGCATGAGCAGCTTCTACGGCGTTTCTGATATCTTTTCTTCCACCTTCCGAAACTTCGCCAATATAATCTCCGAAAGCATTTTTAATTTCCGTGCTGTAACCGCCGTCAGGACGCGCCTGTTTTCCGCCAATGTACATTTTGGTGGTTCTGTCGATTTCTGCTAAAGTGTTTGACGTTTTTTTAACATCTTTTGATTTTTCTGCTTTTGGAACAATGGGCTGAGAAGCAAATTCATCTTCAATTCTTGGTTTCATGTATTCATACAAACCTTCTTTTCCTCCTTCTCTTCCAAAACCGGACTCTCTGTAACCGCCAAATCCCGCAGCTGCATCGAACTGATTCGTACAGTTGATCCAGACACTTCCTGCTTTTACTTTCGGTGCAATATCTAACGCAAGATTGATATTTTCTGTCCAGATACTTGCCGCCAAACCGTAACGTGAATTATTTGCCAAAGCAACTGCTTCATTGTGCGAACGGAAACTCATCGCTACCAAAACCGGCCCGAAAATTTCTTCCTGTGCAATCACAGAACTCGTTGACACATCGGTAAACAAAGTTGGCGGATAAAACCAACCTTCTTTTGGAACAGCATTCTTAGACTGATAAACGGTGCAGCCTTCTTTAACACCCAGTTTCACCATATCATCTATGGTTTTAAACTGTGCTTTGGAAACAATAGCACCCATATCTACGGTTTTATCCATAGGATCGCCGATGCGGAGTGTTTCCATTCGGGCTCTTAATTTCTGGTAGAATTTTTCTGAAATACTTTCCTGAACCAAAAGCCGGGAACCTGCGCAGCAAACCTGTCCCTGATTAAACCAGATTGCATCAACAATTCCTTCCACTGCGGAATCTAAGTCTGCATCCTCAAAAACGATGAACGGAGATTTTCCGCCCAGTTCGAGGGATATTTTTTTGCCTGAACCGGCGATTTGTTTTCTTAAAATTTTTCCTACATCAGTAGAACCTGTGAAAGCAACTTTCTGAACGTCTTTGTGACCAACCAAAGCGGAGCCTGCGACAGAACCTCTTCCTGTAACAATGTTCACAACTCCTTTCGGAAGTCCCACTTTTTCACAGATTTCAGCAAAAAGCAAGGCGGTTAACGATGTTAATTCTGCCGGTTTTAAAACAACGGTATTTCCCATCGCCAAAGCGGGAGCAATTTTCCAGGAAAGCATCATTAAAGGGAAATTCCATGGGACGATCTGAGCGACAACGCCTACTTCTTTATAATCCCGGAATTCGGTATCCATAAGTTTTGCCCAGCCTGCGTGATGATAAAAGTGTCTCGCGACAATCGGAATATCAATATCTCTGGTTTCCCGAATGGGTTTTCCGTTGTCCAAAGTTTCTAAAACGGCAAAAAGTCTGGAGTTTTTCTGAATCTGTCTTGCGATGGCATAAAGATATTTCGCTCTTTCGAAACCACCGATGGCAACCCATTCCGGAAGTGCCTTGCTGGCTGCTTTTACTGCTTTATCAACATCGGTTTCGTCGGCTTCTGCTATTTTTGCTAAAAATTCTTTATTGGAAGGATTATGCGTTTCGGCATATTTTTTTGAATTCGGTTTCACCCAGGTTCCATCTATAAAAAGATCGAAACTTCTTTGGTGAGCTTCTAAAAATTCTATTGCGGGTTTTGCTGTTTCAGGAGCGGGACCGTAAGCCATGGTGTTGTATATTTCTTTAATTTCCATCAGATTTTATTCTTGATCAATGATGATTATATTTTGTTTCTGTAACTGAATTATCTTTCTTGCAGTTGCCGCGCCCCGACCTGAGTGGAGCTCTTTTTGTGCGGAGCGAAGCGGAGCACAAAAAAGCGGGAACGGAGGGCGGAAAAGGCGCCCAAATAATTTACGCCATTGGATGACGGTATCCTGCACTGTAACTTCCGGTGACGTAATGCTCCAACTGCCGCTCGATGTCGCCCAAAAGGGAACTTGCACCGAAACGGAATAATGTGGGAGTAAGCCATTCATTTCCTAATTCTTCTTTGATTAAAATTAAATAATCGAGCGCCTGTTTTGCTTTCTGAATGCCACCTGCAGGTTTGTAGCCTACTTTTATGCCGGTTAATTCACAATATTCTCTGATGCAGCGGATCATTACGAGACTTACGGCTAATGTTGCATTCACAGATTCTTTCCCTGTAGAAGTTTTAATGAAATCTGAACCTGCCATCATTGCCACCCAGGATGCTTTTGCAACTTTGGTGTAGGTTGGAATTTCGCCGGTTGCGAGGATGGTTTTCATGTGTGCATCGCCGCATGCCTGGCGACAGAGTTTTATTTCATCGTATAATTCTTTCCATTTGGATTCTAAAACCAAATCCCGGGAAATAACGATATCGATTTCGGTAGCGCCGGCGGCTACTGATTTTTTGATTTCTGAAATTTTTTCCTCTAAAGAATTTTTTCCTGCCGGAAATCCTGTAGAAACTGCGGCAATTGGAATGTGTGAACCTTCCAACGCTTCTTTCGCGAAGGGAATCAGATTGTGATATACGCAAACTGCACCTGTTGTGAGGTTGGCATCCTCCATCCCCAATTTCTGTACAATATCGTAACGTACAGGATTTTTTGCTTTTTCGCAAAGGCGGATCACATTTCCACGGGTATCGTCTCCGGCAAGCGTCGTAAGATCAATCATGGAAATCGCTTTTAACAGCCAGGCTGCCTGATATTCTTTTTTTACGCTCCGTCTTCCGGTAAGGGTGTTTACACGGCGTTCGACGGCGCTTCGGTTTACATTGATTCCGTCGAAAAACTTAGTATTGAAAGGCAAACCTTCGTTTCTTTCTTCACTTTGATTTTCAGCGGATTTTGTATGATTTTTTTCCAGTACTTTAGTCATAAGTCAGAAAATTTTGATAATAAATTAAGGATTGTAAAATTAACCATTTATCCCCAAACGGGAATAAGAGTTTCTTAAAATTGTTGATTTTGAGCAATAAAAAAATACACTTCGGGTGAAATGTATTTTTTTTATTTTAATATCGGCAAAATGATTACTTAAACTTTAAGCTGACGGTTGATACTTTGTTCCAGAGAGATGAAAGTTTCTGTTCTTGTCACTCCTTTCAGTTTCTGGAGTTTGTTGAGAATCTCCATTAAATGATCGTTATCTCTACAAAGCACTTTAAGGAAAATGGTATAATTTCCCGTAGTATAATGAGCTTCAACCACTTCATTCACTTCTTTCAGCGCTTTAACCGCATCGTGATAATGACTTGGCTGCTCCAGAAACACGCCAATATAGGACACTACTTTATAACCTATTTTTCTTGGATTAAGAAAAGAAATAGAGTTTTCAATGACTCCGGCTTGCTCCAGTTTTTTAATTCTCTGGTGAACGGCGGTCGTAGAAATACCCACGTTTTTGGAAATGTGCGCCAAAGAAGTTTTAGCATTATCCATCAACATATAAATAATTTCTTTATCTACGGAATCCAAGTGATAGCCTGACTGTACTGCGCTTTTCATATTTATATTCTTCTTTATATATTAGTTCTTAATTCTGTTATTACGGGGAAATGATCGCTGTAACCCCCTAAATATCTTGTTCCTGCATAGGTTCTGAAAGGCCTGCCAGCAAACTTTTTACCCCAGTTGCTTAATTTTTCATGATTGAAAACCTTTGCCGTTTTAAACTTTAAAGGAGAAACTGAATTGAAAAAATGGACTGACAGTATGATTTGGTCAAAAAGTAAGCCATCTTTATAATGAAATGTTGAAAATTTTCCGGTTCGGAACAAATCTAAATATGGATTCACCAAAATTTCTTTAGAATTATTATCAAATCTCAAATTTACAATATTTTCATTATCCGGGTTTTCGTTAAAATCTCCACAGATGACTACTGCTTCACTTTTATTTGAAATGATATCGGTGATTTTTTCCCGGATATCCTTCATGATATAATCGCGCTTCGGTTTGTTAACATCCTTCTCCCTTTTAGAAGGCAGATGGAGGACAAAAACATTAATAATTTCTCCCAAATATTTTACTTTACACGATAAAATATCTCTGGTAGTATCATAATTTGCGGGATTATTATCATCAATTTCGAAAAAATAAGTAATAGGTTCGGAAGAGATCAGTTCAATTTTATTTTTATCATAAAGCAAAGCAACATCTACTCCTCTTTCGTCCATGGAATCATAGTGTACAACACCATAATTTGAATTGAAAGGCTCCATTGTAACCAGTTCGTCCAAAGGTTTTTGACCCTGAACTTCCGAAAGACCAATCAACATTGGCAAAGCATTTTCTGCCTCCTGAATCAACTGAAAAACATGGGCAATTTTGAACAGTTTATTGCTGTATTTTCTTTCGTCCCAATTTCTTAATCCTGATAAAGTAGGGTCTAATTTATGAACCTGGGGAGGATCGGGAGAAAACAAATTCTCTACATTATAAAAAGCGATTAACTCTTTAGATTCATTACTTACCATCAGCAAATTGTCTTTCTATTTTTTCGAATTGTAAATTTAGAAAAAATAATTAATTATGTTTATTTTTATTCCAACAGATCAGGCCTTTTTTCCTGAGTTATTCTCACGGCTTCATCATGACGCCACTCCTCAATTTTCTTGAAATTACCGCTCAATAAAACATCGGGCACTTTCAAACCCTTATATTCTGCAGGTCTTGTATAAATTGGCGGTGAAAGAAGATCATCCTGAAAACTGTCCGTCAGAGCACTTTGTTCATCATTTAAAACACCTGGAAGAAGCCTTATCACTGAATCTGCCAACACGCAGGCTGCAAGTTCGCCTCCGGTTAAAACATAATCACCAATAGAGATTTCTTTGGTAATATGAAGTTCTCTCACTCTTTGATCAATTCCTTTATAATGGCCACATAAAAAAATAAGGTTATTTTTTATCGATAATGTATTGGCAGTTTTTTGATTTAAAGTTTCGCCGTCCGGCGTCAGGTAAATGATCTCATCATAACCTCTCTGTGCTTTGAGTTCTGAAATACATCTGTCTAAAGGTTCCACCATCATCACCATTCCGGCACCTCCGCCGTAAGGCTCATCATCAATCTGCCGGTATTTACCGAAGCCGAAAGGACGTAAATGATGAAAATGAACTTCTGCCAAACCTTTGTCCATCGCTCTTTTTAAAATAGAAGTTTGAAACGGACTTTCCATCAGTTCCGGTAAAACACTTATAATATCAATTCTCATTGTTCTGTATTGTTCTTTTTGTTGGGGATAATAATCAGGCGGAGCGAAGAATCTTTATTGATATAACTCCACATCCAGTTAAAGAAAACTGCCAGTTTGTTTCTGACAGAAAGAATGAGCATCAGATGTAAAAACATCCAGAAATACCACGCAAAAAATCCCTGAAATTTAAAATCTGGTAAATCCACCACCGCACGGTGTTTCCCGATGGTCGCCATGCTTCCCTGGTCTTTATATTCGTATTCTGCCCAATCGTTTTCAGATTTTTGAAGAAAATTTTTTCCTAAATTTTTTCCCTGATTGATGGCAACATTGGCCACCTGTGGATGTCCCTGGGGATATTTCGGCGTTTCCATATAGGCAATATCGCCAATCGCGAAAATATTTTCATAACCCTGTACCCGGTTGAAACGGTCGGTTTTATATCGGTTTCTTACCATGATATCAGGATTTAAACCTTCAATGATATTTCCGGTAACTCCTGCAGCCCAAATTACGTTGTTGGAGGCAATGCTTTTTCCGCTTTTCATATAAACCTTATCTCCGTCGTAATCGGTTACAAACTCGTCGCTCATAAAATCGACTCCTAAATCTTTCAGGTATTTCTGAGACATTTTCTGGGATTCCTCACTCATTACACTCAAAGGCGTTTCTGTAGAACTCACCAGAATAATATTCAGATTATCAAAATTCATATGCGGATAATCTCTCGGCAGAATTTCCCTTTTCATTTCAGCGAAAGCACCTGCAAGTTCAACTCCTGTTGGTCCGCTTCCCACGATAACGATGTTCCAGTTTCCGTCGTCACTCCGTTTTTTTTCAATAATCAATTTCTCGAAAGTTAAAAGGATGTGATTACGGATTGCAATGGCTTCCTGGGTGTTTTTCATCCCGAAAGTAAGGCGTTCCATTTTCCCATTACCAAAGAAATTGGTTTTACAGCCGGTAGCAATGACTAACTTGTCGTAAGTGAATTCGGCTTCAGAAGTTATAATTTTGTTTTGATCAGGAAGTATTTTCTGCACCTCGATCATCCGGTACTGAATATTTCGGGAACGCTGAAAGATTTTCCGGAAAGGAAACGAGATGTTGCTGGGCTCAATACGTCCGCAGGCAACCTGATAAAAAAGCGGCTGAAACATATGATGGTTTACCTTATCGATAACGATCACTTTTTTTCTTTTATTGTTGAGTGTTTTCGCAAGCTGAAGTCCTGCAAAACCACCACCGATAATTACAATTTTCTCCCTGGTTTCCATCATACAAAATTACAGATTTTTTTGCAGTTAAATCTCAGAGAAATCAAGCAAAACAAGATCAAAAAAAATCCTTGAAAAATCAAGGATTAAATTTTTATTGTTTTACGATTTGGGTAACCTTTTGCGTATTGTCGCTCAGTGTATATCTCATGAGATATTTTCCGGGTCTTAATTTATCCAGACGAATTTCGCCTGAATTCATATTCACCGCATATTCCGCAACTTGCATTCCTAAAATGGAATAAAAAGTAACTGATTTTATCTTAAGGCTGTTATCTTTAGATTTAATAATGATAAAATCCCTGGCAGGATTTGGGTATGCAACCATCACTGCATCATCAGATTTTTGAGAAGCTGCAACCGGCTCTCTTAAAACTGTTTGCGCGGAAACTTTTTCCGAAAAAACTGTTAAACTGCCGATAAAAATTAAAGAAAATAATAATTTTTTCACCTTATAAAACTTTATATTTAGAAATATCCTTACAAATGTAAGAAAATGAAATTTATTTACCATAGTTTTTTAATAAAACTATAATTAAATTTGCAGTACTTAATTCAAATACCATTCCAAAAAATGATAATTTATTCCAGAAACCGAAGATTAAGAACCAATGCTTCTATCAGAGCTTTAGTTCAGGAAACCCTGTTAACAACCAATGATCTGGTGATGCCGATCTTTGTGATGGAAGGCGAAAATAAGCAGGAGCCTATCCCATCGATGCCCGGAATTTTCCGCAGAACTTTGGATTTAACCGTAAAAGAATGCCAGGAATTATATTCACTTGGCGTAAAAGCCGTGAATCTGTATATGAAAGTTTCTGAAGATTTAAAAGACAATAAAGGGACAGAATCATGGAACAGGAACGGATTAATGCAAAATACCATCAAAGCGATTAAAGATGCCGTTCCGGGAATGGTGGTAATGCCCGATGTTGCTTTGGATCCCTATTCCATCTACGGCCACGACGGTATTATTACGAACGGAAAAGTTGATAATGATGCAACAAATGAAGTTTTGGTGAAAATGTCAGTTTCTCATGCCGAAGCCGGGGCTGACATTTTGGCACCCAGTGATATGATGGATGGCCGTGTTGCTGCCATAAGAACAGGTTTGGAAGAAAGCGGCTTTACCGATGTAGGAATTTTAAGTTACGCTGCTAAATATGCAAGTTCATTTTATGGACCATTCAGAAGTGCTTTAGATTCTGCACCCAAAGAAAATGCTGACATTCCGAAAGACAAAAAAACCTATCAGATGGATTTTCACAATTCCCGCGAAGCGATGGATGAAGTACTGAAAGACGTGGCAGAAGGCGCCGACATTATCATGATTAAACCCGGAATGCCTTATCTGGACATTGTTGCGAAAGTTCGCGAAGCTATTGATTTACCGATTGCGGTATACAATGTAAGCGGTGAATATGCCATGCTGAAAGCTGCTGCACAAAACGGCTGGCTGGATAATGACAACGCAATTATCGAAAGTTTATCCTGCATCAAAAGAGCCGGCGCGGATATGATTTTCACTTATGCGGCAAAAGAAGCAGCAATATTACTCAATCAATAAGAGCTTGTTCAAGCCTTAAACTGCAATAAAAAAATCTTTCAAATTATTTGAAAGATTTTTTTTTATAAATTATGACTAACCGTTAAAACCATGCTTTTCTATTCTGAACATAAGTTCTGTCGAACTGTTCATCACTCATCGTGAGATAAATAATTCCTTCGATAAAAGGGATAAAAGTAGCAAACCCGAAGGTTACAATATTTAAAACAATTTGAATAATTCCTTCTTTTATATAGCCCAGATAAAATTTGTTTGCACCAACAATACCTGCAAGAATTCCTAAAAGTCCTGCTGCGAGTTTCTTTTCTGAGTGGTAATTTTTGTTATTGAAATTCTGACCTTGCTGTGATTCCGGATTGTTATAACCGTATGTTTCCATTTTTTAGTTTGTTTTGATTAATTGTTTGGAAATCAGTCGGAACAAATTAAAAAAAGTTACAATAATTATATTTTCCCCATGTAGAACAGTCCGTAACATTTTTGATTTTCCTCTAAACCGAGAAATTCGTCAAGATGTTTGATCATTCCGGGGGAACTCCAGTAACAGCCTACATTATTTGCGGTAGAAGTAAGATACATATTCTGAACTGCCATTGCGGTGGCCGCAATCTCCTCCCATTCCGGAAGCAAACCGCTAAAGTTGACCGAAATGGTAACGATAACATTCGTTTTCGCTATTTTTTCCGAAATGCTAAGATATTTTTTCTCAAGAAAAACTTCAGGAGCAGTATTTGTTTTGTAGATTTCGGCCAGTTTTTGTCCTAAGAGATTTTTCTCTTCCCCTTTAAAAATTTTAAAACGCCAGGGTTTTGTTCTTTTATGATTGGGAGCAAAATTTGCAGAATTCAAGATCTCATCCAAAATTTCCTGTTCAATGTCCTCTCCGGAAAAATCCTTCGGGAAAACACTTTTTCTGCTTTCTATAATTTCTTTTAATATTTCTGATTTTTCCATTGAGTCTGAATACTTTTTCTTTCCAGAAAAAGCTTTTTTAAAATTACATTACGTTTTCGATGGTCTGGCCTATATTATTAAGGACAAAAGAATCGCCGGATTTTTTTCCGAACATCATTTTTGCCATCGGACTTTCTTCAGAAATCGCGTAAAAGCGGTCACCTTCAAAGAAAAACTCACCTAAAGAAACAGAAATATAAAACCTCGCTTTATTGGTAAAAACCATGGAACCAAGCTGTATTCTGTTGGTGGGAGTATTGAGAACTTTCGTCATATTTCTCTGCAAATCTTTCAACGCGCCCAACTGTCTCTGCATCTGATAAATCTCTTCCTGCATTTCCTCGCGAATGGAATCGTACTTTGGCGTTTTTTTGATCTCCCGGCTTGCTTCTAAAGTAAAATCGATGAATTTTGCCAGTTTCTCAATCTTTCCGACAATGATCTCTTTTACATGATTACGAACATCACTTTTCAAAACCGTATTCTTCCGCATAAACTTCAATTTTTAAATAAAGTTAAAAAATCTATTTAATCAAAATTGATGCAATACTTACAAATTAAAGAAGATAAATACTAAACAGTTGCGCTCAGTTTTTGGCGAACGGCTTCATACAGAATTGCTCCACATGCAACAGAAACGTTCAGTGACTGGGTTTTTCCTTCAATCGGAAGTTTTATTTTTTCATCGGAATGATGCAAAACTTCTTTAGAAATTCCGGTTTCTTCATTTCCCATTACCACCGCACAAGGCTGTGTAAAATCAACATCATATATTAATTTCTGAGCTTTTTCAGTTGCTGAAAACACCTGAACACCTGATTGCTGCAAGAAATCTACCGCATGGGCAAGATTTTTTTCTTTACAGATTCTCAGGTTATAAATAGCTCCTGCAGAAGTTTTTATCGCATCCGAATTAATTGGAGCTGCCCCTTTTTCAGGTAAAATTACCGCTTGAATTCCAACACATTCTGCAGTTCTGCAGATTGCTCCGAAATTTCTCACATCAGTTAACCGGTCTAAAATCAAAAGAAAAGGTGTTTTTCCTTCTTCGAAAAGCTGAGGCAGAACATCCTCAATACTTTCAAACGGAACATCTGAAATAAAAGCAACCACACCCTGATGGTTTTTTCTCGTAAATCTGTTCAGTTTCTCTACAGGAACATAATTTGGACGGATGCTATGTTTTGACAAAAGGTTTTTGAGTTCGAAATAAATTTCTCCCTGCAAAGCATTCTGCAAAAATATTTTGTCGATGGTTTTTCCGGCTTCAATCGCTTCTATAACTGGTCTTAAACCAAATATAAAATCGTCTTTTTTATTAGGTTCCGAATTTCCAAATTCGGGTTTCGGGTTTTTATGTTGAAAATCTTTCAAAATTGTTGAATTTTTTAATTAATGAATAAAATAAAGTTCTCTTAGCTTTCCCTTCCTAAAATTTTTCGCCGATAATGGCTCTTTTCTGAGCCATTGCGTATCCATAATGCAGTGTTTCGTGCATGTTATTGAAGATAATCGCATCCTGAATATTCTTTAGATCCAGACCGAAACTTGTGGTATACGAAGTGTAATCTGAAAAGAAATCTGCATCATAATCTTTCATGAGAATTTTCGAGGTTTCGGTGAGAAGAAACGCCAGATCATCTATTTCCGACTGCGCGACGTTAAGATTCGGGAGCGTGCCTTTTTTGTAGGTTTCAATCCAATACTTATCGATTCTGAACGGATTTCCACTCAGATAATAACACAAAAGCTGCTGAGTAGCAACGACATGCGCTATATTCCAGTAAATATTATTATTGAAACCATCCGGAATAAGCATTAAATCCTGTTGAGAAGTGTTTTGCAGAATTTCCAGAAGATTTCTGCGAACCTGACGGTGTGCCTGAAAATGGTAATTCATGAGAGCCTTATTTTAATCTTCAAAAATAGGTTAATAAACTGAAAAAGACAAAAGTGCAAACTGGGAAACCATCAGAAAAACACAAATCTGAATTCCTGCCGGACTTTCAAATTAATTAAAAATCTTCTATCAAAAAACCGAAATAGCCCTGATTGCAGCGGTTACCCCGCAACATGCGTGGGAAAGCGTTGGCGTGAGGAGTATGAGCGGAAAGCAGGTTCCCGGCTTCTAAAAAAAATATGAAAGCAGAAATACTTGTTATCATCTGGCTGCTAATATGCTTTTAACAAAACTTTAACTCAATATTGGCACCAATTGTGTTGATTGATGACGGTATTTATTGGAAATTTACACTTTAAATTTTAAAAACACTATGTCAGAACTACATCAAGCGGAAGATATCAGACAGCTCACGGAAAAAGTAAGAGAACAGAATTACTTTTTTTCTCTTTTAAAACAGGAAATCAACAAAGCAATTATCGGACAGGAATATATGGTAGACCGTTTATTAATCGGTCTTCTTGGTAATGGTCATGTGCTTTTGGAAGGAGTTCCCGGTCTAGCAAAAACTTTGGCGATTAAAACTTTGGCAGATGCAGTGCATGGCGAATTTTCGAGGATTCAGTTTACGCCGGATCTTTTACCTGCCGATGTGGTAGGAACCATGATGTACAACATTAAAGAGAATGATTTCACGATAAAACGCGGACCTATTTTTGCGAATTTTGTTTTGGCGGATGAGATTAACCGTGCGCCGTCGAAAGTTCAGTCCGCTCTGCTTGAAGCGATGCAGGAAAAGCAGGTGACTATAGGTGATGAGACCATGCCGCTTCCGAAACCGTTTTTGGTTTTGGCCACTCAGAATCCGATTGATCAGGAAGGAACTTATCTTTTACCGGAAGCGCAAAGTGACAGGTTCATGCTGAAATGTACGATCACTTACCCTGATTTTGAAGACGAAAGAAAGATCATGAAAATGATTGCTTCTTCCCATCAGCCGGAAATCCGCCAGGTTATTTCACTGAAAAATATTGTTGATGCCAAAGAACTGATTAACCAAATTTATCTTGACGAAAAAATAGAAAAATATATTCTGGATATGGTTTTTGCCACGCGTTCTCCTGAAAAATACGGATTGGCGGAACTGAAAAATTATATCAGTTTTGGAGCTTCTCCAAGAGCTTCCATTAATTTGGCAATTGCAGGAAGAGCAATGGCATTTTTGAAAAACCGTGCATTCGTCATTCCGGAAGATGTGAAAGAAATTGCAAAAGATGTGCTGAGACACAGGATCGGACTGAGTTTTGAAGCGGAAGCTGAAGAAATTACTGCTGACGATATCGTCGAGAAAATTTTAGGGAAAGTTCAGGCTCCGTAATCATTTTACCAATTTATAAGATACCGATTTTTTATTTTACGGTGAACCTGATAAATTATTACATTGATCTATTTTCATGGAAATAAAAGACATCATTAAGAAAGTAAAACAAATCGAAATCCGGACGAAGAAAAAGTCGGAAGCTACGCTGATGGGTCAATATCATAGTGCTTTCAAAGGACAGGGAATGACTTTCTCCGAAGTTCGCCCTTACCAATATGGCGACGAAATCCGCAGAATCGACTGGAATAAAACCGCGCGTTTCCGTGAACCTTTCGTGAAAGTAATGGAGGAAGAACGTGAACTCACGATGATGCTTTTGGTAGACATTTCCGCATCGATGGATTACGGAACAAAAACCCAGCTGAAACGCGAATTTGTCGCAGAAATTGCTGCAAGTTTAGGCTTTTCGGCTGCAGGTAATAATGATAAAGTCGGGCTCATTTTATTTGCTGACAAAGTATATAAAGTAATTCCGCCGCAGAAAGGCAGAAAACATATTCTGGCAATAATCAGTAATATTTTAACCGCAGATTATGTTCCGACAGAATCAAAAATTGATGTCGCTCTGGAATACATGATGAGTGTTTTCAAGAAAAAATCGATGGTTTTTATGTTTTCAGATTTTCAGGATGATTACCAGCTGAAAATACTGAAAGTTGCTTCAAGAAAGCATCAGCTTTTAGGAATGCGTATTTTTGATGATAAAGACAGTGAAATTCCGGATGTAGGTTACAGTCTTTTTCAGGATGCAGAGACGGGACGACAGATCTGGGCGAATACCTCAGACAAAAGATGGCGTTACAATTTTGCTGAAAAACAGAAATTAAAAGTAAAAAGCCTGGAAGAAGATTTCGAAAATTCATCAGCCACTTTTATGAATATCAATACAGGCGACGATTACTCTAAGTTTTTGTACCAGTATTTCAGAAAGCGATAATTTAAGCTTAAATAAAACAGAAATTAAATTTTGAAAAAAATATTTTTTATCATATTCTCCGTCCTCAGTTCATGGGTAACTTCCCAGACTTTAGGATCCAAACTCGACAAAAGCACACTGGCTTTAGGTGAAGTTGGAGTTTTTCGGGTGAATATTTCCAATCTTAACGGAAAAGATGTTGTTTCCGCTCCCAAAAACGAACTGCTGCCTTTCCATTTTGAAGAAATAAAAGACAGCATCAGCAAACAGCAGGATGTTTACGACAGAACGATTGAGTTTCAGGTTTTCGAGGAAGGAAAATTTACCATTCCCGCGTTGGATTTTACCATTGGAGGACAGGTTTTCCATACGATTCCATATGAAGTGGAGGTGGTAAACACCGCACAAAAAGGCGACCAGATTAACGATATCATGAAAAACAAAGAGGTAAAACTCGAAGTACAGGATTACTGGCAGCTTTACAAATGGTATATTCTGGGAATTCTGATTTTACTGGCTTTGATATTTTTGATTTATCAGTTAGTGCGATATGCCAAAAGAAGGAAAACCTCGCCGGTCATCATGACCAATCAGACGCTTAAAGATCTGGAGAATTTAAAAAAGAAAAAATTTATTGAGAACGGCGATTACCGGTCCTTTTATGTTGAGTTGATCGATATCTCACGAAACTTCATTACCAAACAGTACAAAATCCCTGCAGATGTTCTGCTGACAGATGATTTAATTGATGTGATGAAAGTCAACAATACGATTTCCCCGGAAAATGAAAAAATTGTCGAAAATATCTTTCTCCGCGGAGATCTGGTGAAATTTGCCAAAACATTCCCAGATCAGTCGGTAATGGAAAATGATTTTAATGATATGAAAACCTTTGTGAAAAGATCGTCAAAAGATCTGGAAGCAGAACAATTAAGAGCCGGCGTATAATGACATTAGATTTTTTAAATTTTGAATTTTACAGTCCGTGGTTTTTGCTGCTGTTTCTGGCATTTATTCCGCTTCTTGTTTTAGATCTCAGGAAGAAAAAGCGTGTAGGAATTAAAGTTCCTTCCACCCGGAATATGGAGGAAAACAAAGGAATCTTATTCGTGCTTTTTTTGCTGAAAATTTCGAAATACATTATTCTCTCAGCATTAATTATTGCGATGGCGAGGCCGCGCTCTTTTACCGTTTCTCAGGATCAGGATGACAGCAAAGGAATCGACATTATGCTTTCCGTCGACGTTTCCCTAAGTATGTTGGCAAAAGATCTGGAACCCGACCGGTTAACGGCGCTTAAAACAATCGCCAAAAGATTTGTAGACAAACGACCTGGCGACCGTATTGGCCTTGTGGCTTATTCCGGTGAAGCATTTACAAAGGTGCCTTTAACATCAGATCATGCCGTGGTCATTGACGAACTGAATAATCTCAATTCGCTGGAACTGCAGCCTGGTACAGCAATAGGAGAAGGACTCTCAGTCGCAGTAAGTCACTTGAAAGACAGTAAATCAAAATCAAAAATCATCATTTTGATGACCGACGGTGTAAACACCATTGAAAATGCAATGCCTTCACAAGTTGGCGCACAGCTCGCCAAAACCAATAATATAAAAGTTTACACCATCGGAATTGGTACCAATGGTTATGCGCTGATGCCTACAGCAACAGATATTTTCGGGGAACTGGTTTTCACCGAAGCCGAAGTGAAAATTGATGAACCTGTCCTGCGTGAAATCGCACAGACCACTGGTGGGAAATACTTCCGTGCAACATCTACCCAAAGTCTGGAAGACGTATATAATGAAATTAACCAGCTCGAAAAAACAGAACTTGTATCAACCAAACTCTACAATTATCAGGAATATTTCAGGATGTTTCTGTGGATTGCTTTGGGTGTTTTACTTTTGGATGCGCTTTTGCGTTGGGTATTTTATAAATTTTTAAGTTAAAAACAAATGAAGAATTTGGGGAGCATCAACATTTCAGCTTCTTCGGAGGGCAGTCCCGCTTTACGTTGCAATCTTTTTTTGTTTCTGCCAGCTTTGCCGTCCGAAACAAAAAAAGGATTTTCACTGCAATCGGGGCTAGAATTTCGGACAGTTCTCCTCTTCAACAAAAAAAATAACGGTCAGCTATAACATGAATCTGTATTTAGGAAATTACTGGTATTTACTTTTGCTGCTGCTTTTGCCGCTGCTTGGGATTATTATGGTGAAATATCTCAAGTGGAAAAGTAAGAGAAAGGATGCATTCGCAGAATCCAGATTTCAGGATCAGCTGTTCGAGAAAAAAACGGGATTTTCCAAAATATTCCCGGTCTTCTACTTACTGGCAGTATTATTTCTTATCCTTTCAATAGTAGATGTACTGGGCGGTTCAGAAGAAATAAAAACCAAGCAGAAAATGAACAATGTCATTTTTCTGCTGGATGTATCCAATTCGATGAACGCGCAGGATGTGGAACCCAACCGTTTGGATGAAGCTAAAAATATCATCGTCAATACCATCAGCAAACTCACCAATGACAAAGTAGGAATTGTAGTTTTCGCGGGCGAAGCAACCTCCATAATGCCCTTAACAACAGATTTTACCGCCGCTGAAACCTATATTGGCGGAGTAGAAACCAACATTCTTAAAATTCAGGGAACCGATTTTTTAAAGGGAATAAAAACTGTGGCTGACAAATTTAAAAACGTGGCGAAAGGTTCACGAAAAGTAGTGCTGCTAAGTGATGGTGAGGACAATGAAGGTAACGAAAAAGCCGCGATAAGATTGGCCAACAAAGAAGGAATTACGGTAATCACCGTGGGGATAGGCTCCGAAGAAGGCGCACCAATTCCCGAATATGTTTTCGGGCAGCTGATGGGTTATAAGACTGATTTGAACGGACAGACAGTAATTTCAAAGAGACAGATTAACGCACTGAAAAATATCGCCGCAGATACCGGTGGCTCTTACGTTGATGGCAATAACCTCGACAATGCAACTTCGCAGATTGTTGAAGGGCTGAACAAAACTTCCTCCTCCTCAGAAAGTGTCGTGAAGTCTCAGAATGCGATTCACTATTATCAGTATTTTCTGGCCGTATCGTTGCTGTTATTTCTTATCATTTTCATCTTTAATCCTAAAAGAGAATTCAATATTTAATTAATAATCAGCGTATTCGGACTTTTTTAACCGAAATTTAACAAAATCGCATACACAACTTAACATTTAAAGGAATAATTTTGCAGTAATGAATTGGAATTCACTTTTTTCAGCTTTTATGGTCATCACCACATGTTCTTTATTCTCTGCCCAGGAGAATTATAATACTTTGGTTTATGAAGGCAATAAGGATTTCGATAAGAAAAATTACGAATCCTCTTCTTCCAAGTATATGGAAGCTGTAAAACTGAACGACAAAGAGTTTACCGCACATTATAATCTCGGCAATTCTCTTTATAAAAGAAAAATGTACGAAGAAGCAAAAGCCGAATTCGAAAAAGCTGAAAAACTCTCCAATACCATTCCCGACAAGGCTGCAGCGCTTTATAATTTAGGAAATGCGCACATGCAGACCAACAATTCAAAAAAAGCGGCTGAACTTTATAAGCAGGCATTAAAACAGGATCCTTACAACGAGACGATCCGCAAAAATTATGAAATTGCCATGCTGAAAGAAAAGGAAAAAGAAGAACAGAAAAAGCAGAAAGACAATTCCGGCGGTGGCGGCGGAAACGATCAGAATAAAGATAAAAACCAAGGGCAGGAAAAAGGCGACACCCCACAAAACCAAGCTGGAAGCGGTCAAAAAAACAAAGGTGAAGGCGAAGGTGAAGACCCCAATAAAAACAAAACCGGTAATTCAGGTAAAATGCCGAAAGACTTAGAAAACTCAATCCTTAACCGTGTAGAAAATAAAGAACGGGAAACCGCAAAACGGATTCTCAACAAAAACTCCTATTCGATGCCACAAAGCAACGAAAAGGACTGGTAATGAAGCAGCGAATTGCATACATATTATTTCTATTTTCTGCCCTGCTCGTTCATGGTCAGGTTACTTTGGCGATTTCCGATGTAAAGGATCCGAAAGTGAACCAAAAGTTCAGCATAACGGTTCTTCTAGAAATCAGCGGTGAAAACATGGAACAGGAAACCCCGCTAAGAATGCCCGATTTATCTAAATTTGATATCATCGGAACCGCATCAGAGCAAAACACTGTCGTGCTTGATCCTAAAAAAGGAAATGTACTAAACCAAATCGTCTACCAGGTCGTTCTAAGTCCTAAGCAAGCGGGTAAAGTAAAATTCGGTTCAGTATTGGTAACCGTCAACGGAAAAATTTACAAGACCGAACCTTTCGATATAAACGTCCGTGAAAACGAGAAAAAATCCTCCGTAGCAGACAACACCAGTAACAGTGATGTTTACCTGAGCATGGAAATTCAGGACAAAACTGTTTATAAGAACGAACCTGCTCTTGCAGTTCTCCGCGCTCACAGCCGTGATTATGGAAATTTCAGAAAAGTGGGTCACATTCAGTATCCGCAGCAGAAAAATCTCAGAATAAAACCGGTAAGTTTTGCTAAATCTGAAATCGAAACCAGTTCCGGAATGGCTTCACAGGTGATCGGTGTTTTCATGATATTTCCTACAGAAACAGGAAGTATTGATGTTCATCCCGTTTCTGCATCCGTATTTGGCAGAGAAAAAGAACATAAGATTTCTTCAAACAGAATAACGCTGAATGTAAAAAAACTTCCTTCCGGAATGCCTCAGGATTTTAAAAATGCCGTTGGGAATTTTGATGTTTCCGTCGCAAACCGTAATGCAAATGAAATTCCGGAAGTTGAAAAACCTGTAAACATTACTTTAAAACTTTCGGGTGCTGGTAACTTCGGAACGCTGCATTTGCCCAAAATAATGAATTCTGCAGAATATGTCTTTTTTGCCCCGAAAATCACTGCAAACACAGTGGCACAAACTGAAGGACTTTCCGGTGATATCATCGCGGATTATGTCGTGATTCCGAAAAAGACAGGTCCGGTTACAGTTAATTTTGAAAATTTCTCCTTCTTTGATCCTTCCGAACAGAAATACGTTGACCTCGGACCAAAGTCTATACTGCTTAACGTAAAAACTCACGAACAGGTCGCAGATGCTAAATCAACGCTGGAGAAAGTAAACGATTATACCAATACCGTCTTGGAAACGGTAAATACACCTGTTTTACAGACGCACAATTTAAAAATTAAAGATAAAAGCCGTATCGACTGGAAGATTGTTGTTGGCAATTTAGCTTTAATGGCAAGTCTGCTTTCGCTGTTTTTGGTGGTTAAAAAGAAAATGTCCGACCGCAAACTTAAACCGGTCGCCGCTAACAAACCAATCGTCACCATCGCTGAAACGGAAGAATTACTGAGAAAGCAAATGAGCCATCAGTTTGATGACAATATTGAATACCTAAAAATATTAGCTGAAAATAAAGATTTTACAAAATTTTTTGTAACCTACGATGAACTGAAAGAAGAAACAAAAAAACTTTATCATCTTACTACAGAATCAGATTTTAAAAAATATCTGGAAGAAAGCAAAGGACAGCTTTTTGCCGACAATTACAGAGCGCTTTCGGAACAGATTCAGATTGAAAAATACGCTCCGCTCCATTCAGAAGAGCATATTGATGAGCTCTTGAAAGGGATTATCAGATTATATTCTGACATTAGGAAATAATCATTTATTTTTTATATTTTTGCGAAATTAATAATTTCTGAATATGTTTGAATTTTTCTCATTAAAAGAGACACTTACCGCTACAATGGTCCTTTTTGCCGTAATCGATATTGTGGGATCTATTCCTATTATCGTGAGTTTGAAGCAAAAATTCGGGCATATAGAATCAGAAAAAGCAGCTGTTGTTTCAGGAATTCTGATGATTGCTTTTCTTTTTATCGGGAACAAAATTCTTAAATTCATTGGAGTTGACGTTAACTCCTTTGCCATTGCCGGAGCTTTTGTCATCTTTATCATTGCAGTGGAAATGATTCTAGGCATTGAAATTCAGAAAAATCAGGAAGCCAAATCTGCATCCATTGTACCTATTGCATTTCCGCTGATTGCAGGCGCCGGGACACTGACCACTACCCTTTCTTTACGTGCGGAATATCATGATATTAATATCATCTGCGGCATCGTCCTCAATACAATTTTCGTATATTTGGTGCTGAAATCAGCGAACTGGCTCGAAAGAAAACTGGGAGACGGAACCCTTCAGGTTTTGCAGAAAGTTTTCGGAATTGTGCTTCTGGCGATTTCTATCAAGCTGTTCACCGCAAACTTTGCGCAGCTTTTCAGTACATATGTTAAATTTTAAATTTTAAAAATAATGCACCTGTTTTATAAGATATTCTTAGCCCTTTTCATAATCTTTATCGGCTTTAACCTTTACGTTATGGAATGGGATTTAGGTTTTTGGCATGAAGAAAATGCTAAATTTATTTTATCCATTTCTGCCGGAGTTCTCGGAATCCTTGTGCTCTTTGTTCTGCATACGATGAGTAAATTCGCGGCGAAAAAATAATTTCCGTCCGCGCTTTAGAAACTCATCATATCTTTCACCACACCGTTATTCTGGGTATATTGTAAAAGTTCTTTTACGATAAATTCTTTGATGGCGTCTTCATCTTGGTCAGCAGGGAAAAGCAAATGCACATTCGCGCCTGCATCCAAAGTGAAAAACAACGGCAAACCGGTTTCTTTTCGGAAATCCCAGAGCTTGTTGATCACCTCCAGAGTTCCCGTTTTCATCAAAATAAAAGCGGGATCGCTCATCATCATCATCGCATGGAGTGTGAGCGCTTCATGTTCCACAAGTTTGATGAAATTTTCCAAATCACCGTTTTTCAGAATCGCTTTTAATGTTTGGAAATTTTCGTGAGCTTCCTGAAACCGCCTTTCCGCATACGGATTTGTATTCATCAAGCCGTGACCCACCGTGGAACTCACTGATTTTTCACCTTCATGAATCAGTAAAACCCAATCATTAAAACTTTTAAAAACAGAGTGAATTTCATCGTCCGGATACTGCACTGCGAAAAGATCAGAACTGTCTTCCACTTCCTCCGTTTTTCCCCAAACCACCAAACCTTCATAGAGACTTCTGCATGCGCTTCCACTTCCCAATCTTGCAAGGAAACTTGCTTTTTTGAGTTTAAAATCACAATCCGCTTTACCTGAAAATTCATCATCAAGTTCCATTAAACATTTGGCAATGGCTCCAAAACCAGAAGCTGAACTTGCAATGCCGGAACTGTGCGGAAAAGTATTTTCAGTTTTAATGATGTATTTTCCTTTTAAAATCCAGGGTAGATATTGCTCAATACTTTTAAAATATTTCTCAATTTTTTCTGCAAATTTCGACTCTTCTTTTCCGGATAAATACGTTTGAACAGAAAATTTTTCATCTGCCAAAAACTCCATCGAAGTATTTGTCTTACAATGATTTAAGGTATAACTGATACTCGGATTTGCCGGAATCTGGTTTTCGTATTTTCCCCAATATTTAATCAAAGCAATATTAGAAGGACAGCTTGCCGAAACCGTTTGGCTGGAGATACTGAAGTTTTGATTTCCTGAAAATTCGTTCATCTTAAGATTTATACTGTAATTAATTATAAATGAATGTACCGTAGCTTTTACTGGGCGTACATTTTATCAATAAGTGCGGAATATTTCTGCAGCACCACATTTCGTTTCACCTTTAAAGTTGGAGTAATTTCTCCGCTTCCAATTTCGAATTCTGAAGGCATCAAAACAAATTTTTTCACTTTCTCAAACCCGGAAAGTCCTTTCTGAATTTCATCAAGTTTCATGCGGTAAAATTCCTTTATTTTTTCTGAATTGACCATTTCCTGCCAATTCGTGAACGGAAGATTCATTCGTTCAATCTGTTCCTTCAGTGCTTCAAAATTAGGGATAATCAGTGCGGTTACAAACGGTTTTCCTTCCGCCACCACCATCGCCTGATTGATGTAATTGTTATTGGAAAGCAAATTTTCAATCGGTTGCGGAGTGACGTATTTTCCGTTTGAGGTTTTCATTAAGTCTTTAATCCGGTCCGTGATCGTAAGGTTTCCTTTTTCGTCAAATTTACCTGCATCACCGGTTTTAAACCAGCCATCTTCAGTGAAAACCTTAGCTGTTTCTTCAGGTTGTTTATAATAACCTTTCATAATTCCGCTTCCTTTTGCAAGAATTTCGTCGTTTTCGCCAATCTTGAGCTGCGTGTCACCAAGAGGAATTCCGGCAGTTCCGTGTTCATAATGGCTAAATGGAAAAGCAGTTAAAGTCGCTGTCGTTTCGGTAAGTCCGTAACCGACGGTCATGTGAACGCCAATCGCATCAAAAAACCTGGTCACTTCGGGCGAAACAGAAGCACCGCCACACGGCATGAACCACAGTTTTCCGCCCATTTTACTCTTGATTTTATTGAAAACCAAAAAGTCCGCTATACTATTCTTAAGCTGCAAACCAAAAGGAACTGTTTTTTCAAGACGTTTCAGTTCAGCTGTTTCACTTCCGGTTTCAATCGCCCAGTGGAAAATTTTTCTCTTCGTATCAGATCCGTTCTGAACCATTTCGTTAACGCCGGCATAAATTTTCTGGTAAAACCTCGGCACCGCGCACATCATCGTAGGTTTCACTTCTGTTAAAGCGTGGGCGATAAGCTTGGTATTTTCAAGGAAGCAAACTTTAGCACCTCCGAAAAGCGCAAGCAAAGTCCAGCTTCTTTCAAAAACGTGAGTCAAAGGCAAGAACGCAAGAGAAGTTTCGTTTTCGAAGTTTTTAAATTTAAAAAAATCAAAATGCGCCGAGATACACTGGTGGAAATTTCCGTGCGTCAACATCACGCCTTTAGGAACTCCAGTTGTTCCTGAAGTATAAATAATCGTTGCAAGATCTTCATCTTCTTTCGGAGTGATATCCAACTGTTCATCACCTTCTTTAATGAAATGTTCAAAATATTCACTTCTGTCTTTCTGGATCCAGATCGATTTTTTTGCGGCAATAATCTGTTGCAGCGACTCATTTTTACTTAAAATTCCAAAAGCAGCATCGTACTGTTCCTGATTTCCAACCAAAATTAATTTTGATTCAGAATCATTAATAATATATTCGGCCTGTTCGCCATTACTTGTTGAATAAATAGGGACAGTAACCGCACCAATCGAGAGAATCGCCAAGTCAAAAACAATCCATTCAGCAGAATTATCCGAATAAATCGCGACTTTATCGTTTTCGGAAATTCCGGCGGCTTTTAGAGCGTTGGCTGTTTTAAAAACCATTCTTCTAAAGTCGCGCCAGTTAATTTCTTTCCATTTTTCTCCCTTTTTAAACCCGATTGCAGGTTTGGTGGGGAATTTTTCTGTATTTGTATTTAAAAATTCTACAAGATTCATGGGTAACTTTTTATATTTTTTTTTCGGAAAGGTAATTTTTGAAATGAAAATCAATACTTTCCGAAACAGGAATAAACTGAAAACCAAGTCTTTCAGTTATTTTTTTATTAGAAATAGAATTCAGTGTGGTAATGGATTCTACATTTGTTTTGTTTACCATTTTTAAAGGCTTAATCATCCAGCCAAAAAGAGAATTCAGTACTCTGCCGAATGTTAAAACAGGTTCAGCCATAATTTTGGGCGCAGATTTCCCTAATTTTTTCCGGATTGAAGTTCCCATTTCGTGATAAAATTTCTTCTCGGAAACCAAAATAAACCTTTCTCCAAAAATATTTTTCTCCATTAAATCAACCGAAACTTTTGCAACATCGCGAACATCAACATAGGAAGTTCCGCCAGAAAACGTGTAAGGTCTGGCAAAATTCTCAAAGATGACTCCGCTGCTTTCGTGCCAGTTTCCGCTTCCGATGATGATTCCCGGATTTACAATCACGGTGTTCAAGCCTTCTGCAGAAGCACGCCAAACTTCCATTTCGGAAAAATGCTTGGAGACAGCATACGCAGAATGATCTAATTTGGGGTTGTAATCTGAATTCTCATCAATTTCACCGTTTTCATTAAATCCGTCCAGAACCGCAATAGAACTGACGAAACAGAAATTTTTCACCGAAGTACCGGCGCAGGCAAAAAGTAAATTTTTGGTTCCTTCGATATTGGTATGATACATTTCCCGTTGTGAAGCAGGATGGAAACCGACTTTTGCTGCACAGTGATAAACGTCTTCCACTCCATCCAAAGCGTTTTGTAAAGATAAAATATCATCAAAATCGACATTAATCCATTCAATTTTATTAAAAAAATCATCCGGATTTTCAGTGTAGAATTTGTAAGAATTTCTTACTTCTTCTATTTTACTTGATTTCCTTTTGGTGGCACGTACGGTTTTGCCCCGCTTCAGCAGTTCTAAAACGATAACTCTTCCGAGAATTCCTGTAGCACCTGTAACTAAAACCATGTATGTTTTTTAATCAATTCTGTTTTCTGAAAGAAAATTTCTCACCACTTCATTAAATTCTTTTGGATTTTCTGCCTGAACCCAGTGGCCGGCATTGCTCACCGTTACCACCGATGAATGCGGGAACTGCTGCTTAATCTGGAATTCGTCCTGCGGTAAAATATAATGGGATTTTGCACCGGAAATAAAAAGTGTTTCACCGGAAAAAACCCCGAATTTTATGGCATTGGAAACAAACTCTGCATATTTTTCAGATAATGTTTTAAGGTTGAAGCGCCAGGCCAGCTTTTTATCGTCTGTCCAGTACAGATTTTTTGCAAGAAACTGAATAACTGATTTTTCCGGAATATACTCATGCAGCACTTCTTCGGCTTCCTGTCTTGTGGTTACTTTTTCAAAATCTACACTTTCCAAAGCTTTCAAAATCCCCTGATGATGCGGAGGATAAGCTTTTGGTGAAATATCAACCACGATTAATTTTTCTACTTTGATGGGATACTTGATCGCAAACTGCATGACGGCTTTTCCACCTAAAGAATGACCCAGTAAATTGGCCTTCTGCAAATTATGAAAATCCATATAATGAGAAATATCGTGCGCTAAGGCATCATGAGACATTTCTTCCGAATGGAAACTTTTCCCGTGATTTCTTAAATCGATTAAATGAACCGGAAAAAACTCGCCCATCTCTTTACCGAAACTTGCCCAGTTATCGAGCATCCCGAACAGGCCGTGAAAAACAAGGAGCGGAATTCCAGGTTTGTCCTGTCCGTAAATTTTTGAGTGTAGAATGTCCATTTATAAAATTTTAAAGTTCAAAATTAACATAAATTTTCGGCTAAAAGCCAATAAACAGTTAAATATAAAAAACGGGCTAAAGCCCGTTTCCTATTGGTTTTACCATTTTGCCATTCTCTTCAGATACGCTTGCACCGTGTTTTCTAAACCCATATACAAAGCTTCAGAAATCAAGGCATGGCCGATAGAAACCTCCAATAAATTAGGAATGTTATCAGAAAAATATTTCAGGTTTTCCACGCTTAAATCGTGGCCGGCGTTAATTCCCAATCCAAATTTTTCAGCTTCAACAGCGGTTTCAATATAAGGTCTAATGGCTTCTTCCTTATTTTGAGGATAATTTTTCGCATAAGCTTCCGTGTACAGCTCAATTCTGTCTGTTCCGGTTTCTGCTGCAAATTTTACCATCGCAGGGTTTGGATCCAGAAAAATGGAGGTACGGATCCCTGCATTTTTAAATTCAGAAATTACATTTTTCAAAAATCCGAGATGCATTTCGCAATCCCAACCTGCATTGGAAGTGACGGCATCATCCGCATCAGGAACAAGTGTGACCTGTTCCGGTTTAATTTCCAGGACCATATCAATAAATGGGCGGTGCGGATTTCCTTCAATATTAAATTCAGTGTGAACAAGCGGTTTTAAATCATATACATCTTTTCTGGTGATGTGTCTTTCATCCGGTCTTGGATGAATGGTGATTCCCTGTGCACCAAATTCCTGCAGCTTGATGGCAGCCTCGGTTACACTTGGAAATTCGCCACCTCTTGCGTTCCTGATCGTGGCAATTTTATTGATATTTACACTAAGTTTTGTCATGATATTAAATTTTTGCAAACTGAATAACTTCAAGGTCAAATTCTTTGGAAGCCACCAGCAAATGATCGAAAATATCAGCCTGAATATCTTCGTAATTGGACCATTGGGAATCGTTGGTAAAACAGTAAATCTCCAGCGGAAGGCCGTGCGGCGTATTCTCCAGCTGCCTCACCAGAATAGTTCCCTCCTGATCGATGTGTGGATTATTTTTAAGATAATTAAAAACATATTCGCGGAAAACGCCAATATTGGTTAGCTGTCTTCCATTGATGATCAGTTCAGGATTCTTGATGGCCACCCTTTCCGTGATCATCTCTGCTTTTTTGGTTTCCAGATAATCAGAAATCAAATTTACTTTGGTCAGTTTTTCAAGCATTTCATTTTCAAGAAACTTGAATGAATTGATGTTAAAAATGATCGATCTCTTGATTCTTCGGGTATTGCTTTCTGTCATTACCTGAATATTCTTGATTTCTGTGGTGAGTAGATCGTAAGTTGGAATGGTGGAAATGGTTTTGTCGAAATTCTGAATTTTGGTTGTCAGAAGATTAATATCCTGGATATTACCTTCCAAATTGTATTTCGGAATACCGATCCAGTCGCCTACTTTCAGATTTTTTGAAGTGGCAACATGAATTCCAGTCACAAAACCCAAAATAGTATCACGGAAAACCAACACCAAAACGGCGGTAATAGCTCCCAAACTTCCAACAATTGCAGATCCGCTGATTCCGAAAATTACACATATTGCGATGACGGCCGAAACAAAAATACCGAAAATTTTCACTGTTTGCGAAACCGCATTCAGTGCGATGATTTTATAATAATCCTGCTGAATAATAAAGTAATTTCTGAACGCGCTTAAACCCCGGTACAGCATACCTGCCACGACAAAAACAATGGCTAAAGACACCATTCTTTCGAGAAAAGTAAAGCTTTTCGGATGTCTGTAAAATACAGAATATAAAGCAAAACTCCCGAGTAACAAAGCCATCACGTGCGAGAATGAATTGGTAATTCTAGACTGATAAATTGATTTTAAGACAGGATATTTATCTTTATCAAAGAACAACTTGAAAATCTGGTTCATGATAAATTTCAGGATGAAATCCGTAAGATAGACCAATGCTACTAAAAACAGAAATTTAAGAACAATCTGTCCGAGTAACACCCAGTTATCCGGCAAACTGTCTTTCACAAAATAGTGAATATTATCACTAATATTCTGTAAAAAATCTTTAGTCCCTTTCAGCTCGTCATTCATTACAGCAAAAATAAGAAATCTGATTGTGTTTATAGGATTAATGCTTATTTTTAACAAAATTTATTTAAAGATGGACGATACATTAATTCAGCTGGTGAGTATTATTTTGCTAATTTTAGGAATACTCGGAACATTTATTCCTGTATTGCCCGGTTTGCTTTTGAGCCTTTGCGGGCTGCTGATTTATAAATTCGGAACCGAGGCGCCGTTGTCGATGTTTTATGTGTGGATTTTTGTTTTTCTCACCGCGGTTTCTGTGGTTTTAAACTATGTAATCCCCGCAAGAACGAACCGCAAATATGGCGGAACCCGTTGGGGAAGCGTGGGCTCCTTCATCGGAACAATAGCAGGAATGTTTTTTATTCAATTACCGTTTGGTTTTTTGATCGGGATGTTTTTAGGTGTTTTTATAGGGGAATTACTCCATGATGCCAATGACAAAAAGAAAGCCTGGAATTCTACCAAAGGTGCTTTTATCGGATTCCTTTACGGCACAGGATTTAATTTTATTGTGGGTTTGGCAATGTTTTTGGTAGTTTTAATCGATATCCTTAAATAATAACACTATGATACACAGACTACTACTTTCATCATTAGGTTTTCTCACCTTGGCCACCTGCCAAAACCCCAAAAGTTCCGAAAAACAGGAAATTCCCGGTTCTGCAGAAAAAACTGATGTGGTAACCAACACTACCGTTTCATCAACAAAAACTGAGGTGCCCAAATCACCTAAAACCTCACAGCCTGAAATGTCCACCGGTTTACCGCCAGACAAAGAAGCGGTGGAAACAGCAAAAAAAGAACAGCAAGCGGCAGTTACCAACAAAAGCGGTGTGATTTATCTTAAAGAAGGTGAAAATAAATTTATTAAAGAGTATGAAATGAACGTCACTTTCAAACAGCTGAGCGAAGACAGCCGCTGCCCGAAAGACGTCAACTGTATCTGGGCCGGAGTTGCCACGGCAGATGTCGAATTCATGGGACTTTATACAAGACCGGTCACGCTGAAACTCAGCACAATGAATGATGCAAAAAAAGGTTATTCCAAAACCCAGGAATTTAACGGATATTCTGTGTCGTTGGTTGAAGTAAGCCCCGAAACAACTTCTGCTAAAGGATTCAAAGCTTTAAAAGGGAGCTACCGAATCGGGCTGAAAATCACCAAAGGTTCGTCCGGTGATCCAACCACGCAACGTGGTGGGACTACCACGAAATAGTTCCGAGATTTTTTGTCTGTAAGTAACCGTTAATTTTTGAAAAAGGTCTGCTTCCGTAAAAACCGCGGTACACCGAGAATGGCGACGGATGTGCGGATTTAATAATACAATGTTTGGAGGAATCAATAAATTCCTCCTTTTTTTGTGCAAATGCGCCCCATAAAACGAAGACCACATTTTCTTTCTTATCGGAAATTTCTTTGATGATAAAATTGGTGAATTTTTCCCAGCCTAAATCTTTATGAGAATTTGGCGAATGCGCTTGCACGGAAAGTGTTGCATTCAAAAGTAAAACTCCCTGTATTGCCCAGTCATCAAGCTCTTTTTTTGTTCTTTCAATTCCAAGATCATCCTTTAATTCTGTAAAAATATTTTTGAGCGAAGGCGGCGCTGCAACTTCTTCCGAAACCGAAAAACACAAACCATTGGCCTGAAAATCATTGTGATAAGGATCCTGCCCGATAATAACCACTTTCACCTCATCAAATGGTGTGAGTTCCAAAGCCCTGAAAATCTGATTTTTGGGTGGAAAACATTTTCCTGAAGCGTATTCTTCTTTCACTCTCTGCCAGAGGTTTTCAAAATATTCGGTGTTTTTAATGGGTTCCAGTACTGTCTTCCAATCCATATTTGTTTTTATTTTTCAACCCTGATTCAAGATTATTTTTCAAATTCAAATTTACAAAAATTACAAACAGCCCTATTCTCAAAATATCATTAAATTTGTTCCGTGCATATTACAAAAGACCAATTAGAAGAACTCGAATTTCCCGATTTGCTCGCGGAAATTTCTCCCTTTGCCTATTCTCATAAAACAGCAGTAAAAATCGCTGAACTTCGCCCGTTTACAATTGATGAAGCCGAACTTTCGCTAAAAAAAGTTGCCGAATTTGTATCAAGTTTTGAAAGCGGCAACGCCATTCCTTTCAACGAATATGAAGATATTGAAGCTGAGTTAAAATTAATGCTGATTGAAAATTTCAGGCTTGACAACCCCGCTTTCATCAAAATAAAAAGCCTTACAGAACAAATCGGCAAACTTCAGAAGTTTTATCCGGTTTATGAAGATGTATTTTTTAATCTGAATAACGATGTGAGAGATCTGGAATTCCGAAAGGAAATTATTGATAAAATCGACAAGGTTTTCAACCGTTTTGGCGAAGTAAAAAGTGAAGCTTCACCAATACTGAAAACGTTAAGAGCAGAAATTTCTCACGCCAAAAAAGCCATTCAGGAAAACTTCAACCGAGCTTTAACTTCCCTCACCAACACAGATTTTCTAGATGACATCCGGGAAAGCATCATCGATGACCAAAGGGTTTTGGCGGTAAAATCAGCGTATAAAAAAAGAGTTTTGGGAAGGGTTTTAGGACTTTCAAAAACAGGTTCCATCACTTATATTCAACCGGAATCTGTCGTAAAACATCAGTTTAAATTACGGGAAGACATCGAGGAAGAAAAGAAAGAGGTGGACAAAATTTTAAGAAAACTTACTGCAGAAATTGCGGAATTCCACCCACAATTAACTGAATACCAGGATTATATTTTTGACTTGGATTTAACGAGAGCCAAAGCAAAATTTGCCGAAAAGATTGGCGGAATTTTACCTAAAATCAACCGGCATAAAACTTTGCGTCTGGTCAATGCATTTCATCCCCTTTTGCTCATCAGAAACCGGGAAGAGAAAAAACAAATTTTCTCTCAGACTTTCACCTTAACGGAGCACAACCGGATCCTCTGTATTTCCGGACCGAATGCGGGCGGAAAATCAATTACCCTAAAAACAGTAGGATTACTTCAGCTGATGATTCAGAGCGGAATTTTAGTCCCTGTACATCCGAAATCGGAAATGTTTTTCTTTGGAAGTATCATGACCGATATTGGAGACAACCAATCCATTGAAAATCATCTTTCCACTTATTCTTCGCGTTTGAAAAAAATGGCAAGAATCATTCGTGAAGCCGATGAAAATACCCTTTTGTTGATTGATGAATTCGGGACAGGTTCTGACCCTGAACTCGGTGGCGCTTTGGCAGAAAGTTTCCTGGAGTTTTTCTATAATAAAAAGAGCTTCGCTATTATCACGACGCATTATACCAATATTAAACTCGTTATAGAACAGCTTCCGAACGCCCAAAATGCCGCAATGCTTTTCGACGAACATTCTCTGGAACCATTATATAAACTGGAGGTCGGACAGGCCGGAAGTTCATTTACTTTCGAGGTTGCGGCGAAAAACAAGATCCCTGCATTCATCATCAATTCTGCAAAGAAAAAAGTGGAGCATGATATTGTGAACCTCGACAAAACAATTGTAAAACTGCAGCAGGAAAAATTTGAAGTTGAAAAACTTAAAACCAATCTTACAGAACAGAAAGAATCTACCCAGAACAAGAAAGAAAATCTTGAAAAACTGAATGAACAGCTTCAGCAGAAGCTTTTCAATTTTCAGAAACTGTATGAGGAAGAACACCGCAAATTACAGTTCGGGAATAAGATCGAAAGCTTCATTGATTCTTATGTAAAAGGGAAATCGAGAAAGTTGGTGGTCGCTGATTTTGTAAAGATACTGGAGCAGGAAAAATTCCGGAAAGCCGGAGCGGATAGAGATGAAAATAAGAAGCTGCAAATCGTTAAAAGGAAAATCACCCAACAGTTAAAAAAAGTTGATGTTCAGGAAAAAATAGTTGAGACCAACGAAAAACTGGAAACGAAACGCCAAAATGAGCGCTCAGTTTGGCTGAAGGTGGGTCAGCGCGTGCGCATTGCGGGAAGTACAAGCGTAGGAACTATCGAAAAAATTGACAAAAACCAAAAAGTCACCGTGAACTACGGCATGTTTAAAACACAGATTTCTGCAGAGGAACTGGAGCGTATTTAGACCTGAAAACATTCTTTATAAAACATTCGTTCACTGTTCGGCCTTCGTTCGGGAGCGGTTCCGAAAGCATGCTTCTGTACCGAAGATAACCAGACCAAAACCAGAAGATGACCTTAGGAAGACCTTAAGATGATACGGCGCAACTATGGGCCGACTACGGCTCAACCTCGGGAATCAGTTTTGTGAAAAGAGATACAGGAATTTTAATACAGGAAAAAAGCAACTTTCAGGGAATTTTTAAATAAGGCGAGTTGCTGTTTATAAAGGTAACTTTTTTCCGCCTTGCTATCCCAATCAACAAACTCTCTATTGTAACCTACCGTTGCCAGTAGATATTGGACAGTTTCCGACGGATCCTTTCAACGGGCTGTTATTTTTTGTACTGTGGACAAAACGAAACCTGATTATTTCCTGCGCCTGTTTCTTTAAACCGGATGTTGTCAATCCACAAAAGTCCAATTTATAAATAATTTATTATACGATTGTGAGATTAAATGAACAACAATAATCTCATCAGTATATAAAAGAAAAACGCCCTTAAAAAGGGCGTTTTGTGGTTTCTCCAGGAATCGAACCAGGGACACATGGATTTTCAATCCATTGCTCTACCAACTGAGCTAAGAAACCGTTCCGTTATTGAGTGGTGCAAAAGTATAACCTTTTCCCTTACGATGCAAATGATTTGGTGAAAAATATTGCATCTGGGCCGAAATTTACTGATTATCAGACGGATTATTTTCTTCCTTCTGAATCTGCTCACTCATTTCTTCGAGTACCGGCTTGATGGTACTCTCCGGAAGTTCACTGATACGGATATACATTAAACCGTCAATCGCATCATTAAAGCTGGGGTCAACGTTAAATGAAATTACTTTTGCGTTCTGTTTGATGTATTTTTTAATCAGAACAGGCAACCGCATTTCGGGTTCCAGATCGTCAATGATTTTATCCAGTTTATTTAAATCCGACTCTACCTCATCGAAAAACAGATGTTTGTCGCGGTCTTTCAACTTTACCTTAAATTCTTTCTTTGGATGAATATATTGCGCGACCGCAGAATCGTAATAATGGGAACGCATGAACTCAATCATCAGGGATTTTGAAAATTCTGAGAATTTATCAGAAATACTTACGCCACCCATCAGAAATTTATGTTCCGGATTTCGCAGACACACATGAACAATCCCTCTCCACAAAAGGAAAAGCGGCAAAGGTTTCTGCTGATATTCGGATGATATATAAGCTCTTCCCATTTCGATTACTTTTCTGAAGAAAGGCTGTAACTCCGGATCGAATTCAAAAAGGGAACTGGTGTAAAACCCATCAATCCCATATTTTTTCATCACCTCACTTCCCAGCGCCATACGGTAAGCACCTACTAATTTCTTCGCAGCACTGTCCCAAAGGAAAAGATGGTGGTAATGTTCGTCATAATGATCCAAATCGAAAGGAAGATTGCTGCCTTCACCAATCTTCCGGAAAGTAAGTTCACGCTGTCTTCCGATTTCCCTCATGATAGAAGGAATTTCACTGTACGCAGCAAAAAACACCTCATAATTGGCATTTCTGAATAGCATTTTATCCTTTTTATAAAGCGACTCAATATCCTTTACAAGATCTTCGTCCGGGGTCTGATCAATAATGTTCTGAACGACATTTTCTTCTTTCAGTATTGGGAAATTCAGTTTCAGATTAGGCAGTTTCAGCTGTTCGGCAATCGATTTTCTCTTTTCATAATACGATTTCAGCATGTAAATTTTCTTTCTTAGAAACTCCCCCATTTCCTCCACAGAATCGTGATCTTCCAGCATTTTTACTGAAACCTGCTTGCCAATTCGTATACGGATGGGTTTTTCTCTTTTGTTCATCATTTCGGAAGGAAGCATTAAAGTCTGTAATTCCGGATGGATTTTTGAAACCTGATAAAAAAGTCTGCTGTTTTTGGCATGAAAATACATCGGAACGACCGGAACTTTCGCCATTCTGATTAATTTCAGCGCGGGTTTTTCCCAGGCCTTATCGTGAATTTCCTTGAACTCATTATTTTTATTGGAAACCTCTCCTGCCGGGAAAATTCCTACGCATCCGCCGCTTTCCAGATGTTTCAATGTTTCGCGCATTCCGGTGGAACTGTTGCGGATGTTTTTTCTGTTTTCAAAAGGGTTTACGGGAATGACGTAAGGTTCCATCGGTTTAATCTTTTCCAGAAGGAAATTCCCCATAATTTTGAAATCGGGCCGTATTTCGGTAAGAATTTTGGTCATCAGTATTCCGTCAATTCCGCCCAACGGATGATTGGATACTAAAATAAAAGGTCCTGTTTTGGGGATTTTTGCCAAATCCTCTTCAAAGACGATGTATTTCAGATCTCTTTCACGCACAAAAGAATCGAAGAAATCTTTCCCGTGTTTATCTTTCAGCACATCGTACAGTTTATTGACTTCATTGATCTTTGTAAGGCGCATGATCGCTGAAGCAACAGGATTTTTTATAAATCCTAATCTGCCTAAACCGGACACTTTAATTAAATCACTCTTTGAAATAAGGCTCATTGGTTATCAGTTAGTTACAACTTGTATTGTTTTTTTAGAAATCTGCTCTAATAATATATTTTTATTTTCATAAAATTTATTCAAGTCCTCTAATTTAGCATTTCTTACGGTAAAGAGGGAAACATTTTTCACCATCTCTGTATTGAAAATTATCTGCAGTTCCTCATTCAGTTCAT
This sequence comes from Bacteroidota bacterium, assembly GCA_018902795.1. Classification (GTDB taxonomy): domain Bacteria; phylum Bacteroidota; class Bacteroidia; order Flavobacteriales; family Weeksellaceae; genus Kaistella. The sequence goes on from JAHIQD010000015.1 coordinate 142,591, forward strand.
CTATGTGGCTGTATTTATCTTCAAGGCAAAGTGCAAGGGAAATCGCAGAATTTTGCATCAGAGAAATTTTAATCTTATATTTTGCCAGCTGTGCAAAAATCTGGCTCAAATGTTCTTCGGCAATAAAAGAAAAATCGCGGGTAGCAATCCTCATTAAATGTTGATTTTCCTTTAAGATGTAAGATTCTTCGTGAACATTTTTTTCTGTAACCCCAACTTTCGTCCCCGGTTTTTTCGGCTCCAGAAAAGATTTCACATAGAACGGAATATTCTTCTGTTTCAGTGGCTGCAAGGTTTTTGGGTGAATTACTGATGCTCCGTAATAGGCCATTTCAATAGCCTCCTCGTAAGAAATATTTGACAGAAGGGTTACGTTTTCAAATTTTCTCGGGTCGCCGGTCATCACTCCGGGAACATCTTTCCAAATCGTCATGGCCTCCGCATTGAGACAGTATGCGAAAATCGCCGCTGAATAATCTGAACCTTCCCTGCCCAGCGTCACCGTAAAATTATTAGCCTCCGAACCGATAAAACCCTGCGTAACATAGCACATATTGCTGTCGAGGGCTGAAATATTCTTTTTTGTTTCTTCCCAGTCAATATTCCCTTCGCGGTAATTGCTGTCGGTTTTGATGTAATCTCTAGCATCAAGCCAGTTATTTGTGAACTGGATATCATTTAAATATTCACTCAAAATTTTAGAGGAAATCATTTCGCCGCAGCTTACCACCTGATCGTATACAAAGTTGTAATTCGGTGATTTATTTCTTCTTAAAAAAGATTCAATATCATCAAAAAATAAAGAAATCTCTGCAAAAACAGGATGATTTTCCTGAAACAGTCCGTTAGAAATTTCCAGATGGCTCTGCTTCACTTTTTCGATTTCTGTTTGGTAATCCTTCCTGGCAAAATAATTCTCAACTGCCTTTTCCAAAGCATTCGTTGTTTTTCCCATTGCCGAAACTACGAGCATACAATTCTCAAAACCCTGAGATTCCAAAACAAGAGCTACGTTTTTTACACCTTCTGCATCTTTCACCGATGCGCCACCAAACTTAAAAACTTTCATTTAAATATTTAAATATCAATAATTTACAAACAGAGACTTTTTTTTTGATTATTAAAAAATAACAGGGTTCAAAATTATTAATTTAAGGCGAGATAAAAAAACCAGAAAAAATATAAAAAAAATTCAATCTGAATTGGTGTTAAATCAACATCAGGTATTGATTTAATTAAATCCGAAAAACAGTATTTTCCATTATTTAAACGAAATTAAAAGAGGAATAATTCAAAGAAATTTCCGAAATTTGTGAAAATCCAAAAAGCAAAATAATGTCAGAACAAAGTTTTCAAACGCTCGGTGAATTCATCATTGATAAACAGGAAGATTTTCAGTATTCCACCGGCGAACTTTCCAGGCTTCTAAGCGCGATACGCCTCGCTTCCAAAGTAGTAAACAGAGAAGTAAACAAAGCCGGCATCGCCAATATCATCGGAAAAGTGGGCATTGAAAACATCCAAGGTGAAGAGCAGCAGAAATTAGACGTTCTGGCCAATGAAATTTTTATTGAAGCTTTATCCCAAAGAGAAGTCGTTTGCGGAATCGCCTCCGAGGAAAGCGACGACTTTATTGAAGTTAGAACCGGCCCGAATGCACATCTCAGTAAATATGTAGTTTTAATTGATCCTCTTGACGGTTCATCCAATATTGATGTAAACGTTTCTGTAGGAACCATTTTCTCTATCTACCGCCGTGTCACCGAACCCGGAACTCCCGTAACACTCGAAGATTTTTTACAGAAAGGGGTAAATCAGGCTGCTGCAGGATATGTGGTTTACGGTTCTTCAACAATGATTGTTTACACAACAGGAAACGGCGTTAACGGTTTTACGCTGGATCCAAGCTTAGGAACTTTTTACCTTTCTCATCCCTGTATGAAATTTCCGAAAACCGGAAAAATATATTCGATCAACGAAGGTAATTACATTAAATTTCCACAGGGTGTAAAAAATTATATTAAATATTGCCAGCTGGAAGAAGACGACCGTCCTTACACTTCCCGTTACATCGGTAGTTTGGTTTCAGATTTCCACCGGAATATGATTAAAGGCGGAATTTACATATATCCCTCAACTTCGCAATCTCCAAACGGAAAACTCAGGCTTCTTTACGAATGCAATCCAATGGCTTTTCTGGCGGAACAGGCAGGAGGAAAATGTACTGACGGATTCGGTAGAATTTTAGAAATTCAACCGACCGAACTGCACCAGAGAGTTCCGTTTTTCTGCGGCAATACTGACATGGTAGAAAAAGCAGAGGAATTCATGAAAGAGGCACAATAAATTTACATGACTGCGGAATACTCTCAATATCTACTCAATTTTAAACGTCCGGGCGGCACTTCACGGGGTGTTTTACATACCAAAGAGACTTACTTTTTAGAAATTTCAGAAAACGGCAGAAAAGGAACCGGTGAATGTGGCCTTTTCCGCGGCTTAAGTTATGATGACGTCCCTGAATATGAAGAAAAGCTGAAGTGGCTTTGTGAGAACATCAATGCTGATTCAGCAATTTTAAAAGAAGAATTAAAACACTTTCCTTCCATTTGGTTCGGTTATGAACAAGCGGTTTTAAATTTAAAATACGGTGAAGACCTTTATTTTCCAAGTAAATTTACCAGCGGAAAATCTTCAATAAAAATAAACGGCTTAATCTGGATGGGCGATGCTGAATTTATGCAGCAACAGATTGAAGAGAAATTAGAAGAAGGTTTCGACTGCATTAAACTGAAAATCGGAACAGACTGGGATTCGGAAAAGGAAATACTGAAAAAACTGCGTGAAAAATTTCCAAAAAAAGATCTGGAGCTGCGGGTAGATGCAAACGGCGGATTCAGTTTTGAAGAAGCGAAAATTGTCCTGCAGGAACTGGCAGATTTGGAAATCCATTCCATCGAACAGCCGATAAAAGCACGAAATGTCAAAGACATGAAAGCGCTTTGCAGAGAAACTCCAACTCCTGTTGCGCTGGATGAGGAATTAATTGGAATAATCGATTTCGACACAAAAAAAGAACTCCTGGAAACAATAAAACCTCAGTACATCATCCTCAAACCCTCATTAATTGGCGGTTTTTCCGGAACTGACGAGTGGATTTTTTTAGCAGAAAATCTCAATATTGGCTGGTGGATTACTTCGGCCCTTGAAAGCAATATCGGTTTAAATGCAATCGCACAATACACCTTCACTAAGAATCCAAAAATCCCACAGGGCTTAGGAACCGGCGGATTATTTACCAATAACTTTGAAACATTGCTTGATCTAAAAGGTGATCAGCTTTCCATAAAAAGAGCCTGAACAAAATTGTTCAGGCTCTTTTAAGAAGCGGTTATACTATTTTCCTAATTTAAAATCTATACCCAAAAGACAGTCCGGCTCTTACACCGGCCCATGGGCCATCAACTTTTATGTTAGCACCATTGGCATCAGTAGTCGTGGTATATTCCACAAAAGGAATATCCAGATTATTAATTTTATCTTTAAGTTCTGTCTGCTCTGCCGGGGTTAATGGGCGTGAAGAATTTCCGCGGAAATCACCTTTTCCTTTTCCGTAATGCGCTCCAACAATCCACCAGTCTAAAACCCAACTGTCCGTTTTGCCAAGGAACCACTGCGCCCCTACCATTAGCCCAGCACTGTTTCCGGTGGCTTTACCTGATAATTTTAACGGATCTGAACTGCCTGTAGAGTAATCTACTGTTAGAGTCACCTGATCAACGTTAAAAGTACTGTACCGGTAATAAGGAGCCAAATAAAATCCATGTCCATATCCTGCACCTAAATAAATTCTGGGCTCAAAAGTGAAATTGGTCATCGATACTTCTGTATCAGAAAACTCCGTGTCTTTAAGAAAACTGTTGCTGAAAGGAACACTTCCTTTACCCATAGTTCCAAAGCCCGCAGATACAGAAAACTTTTTATTTATAACGCGTTCATAGGTAAGATTTACATTCCGAAAGGCATATGCGGTTACATTCGTTTTTACAATATTCATTTTATCCGCACCGGTAGTTTGGGAAAATACGGTTGCAGAAATAAAAAGACCGAAAAATAAGGGTTTGATGTTCATGATTTTAATGGTTAGATTAAAAGTTGTTTAATTTTATCAAATTTATAAAATTAAATAAGTTTTACAGTTAAATAACGGTGGGTTTTGAAAAGTTTCAGATTAACCAATACTTAATCTCCCTTTACTAGTTTAAATTCCATACTGAAGAAAGAAATACTCATTTTCTTTTCCCAAGATTCCTTAAATTTGCCTATTACAAGAACTGACTATGGAAGAAGAGAAAAAATCACTCAATTTTATTGAGCAAATTATAGAAGACGATTTAGCGAATGGCTTTTCGAAAGACCAATTACGTTTTCGTTTCCCACCGGAACCGAACGGTTATCTGCATGTAGGCCACACCAAGGCGATTTGCATTAATTTCGGTTTGGGCGAAAAATACGGCGTACCCGTAAATCTTCGTTTTGACGATACAAATCCTGAGAAAGAAGAACAGGAATTTGTTGACTCCATCAAAGCCGATATCGATTGGCTGGGGTTTAAATACGACAAAGAACTTTACACTTCGGATTATTTCGACCAGCTTTACAACTGGGCGGTTCAGATGATTAAAAATGGTAAAGCTTATGTTGACGAGCAGTCTTCAGAAGAAATCACTGCACAAAGAAAAAATCCTTTCGAAGACGGAATTGATTCTCCTTTCCGAAACCGACCTACAGAAGAAAGTCTGGAACTTTTCGAAAAAATGAAAAATGGCGAATTTGAAGAAGGAACCATTTCACTGCGTGCAAAAATCGATATGAAATCGCCGAACATGAACATGCGCGATCCTGTAATGTACAGAATATTGAAAAGACCTCACCACAGAACCGGCGACAAATGGAAAATTTATCCAATGTACGACTGGGCTCACGGTGAATCCGATTATATCGAGCAGATTTCTCACTCCTTATGTTCACTGGAATTTGAAAATCACCGTCCGCTGTATGACTGGTATCTGGATCAGGTTTATGAAGAAAATACTGTAAGAAACAAGCAGAGAGAATTTGCGAGAATGAATGTTTCTTACATGATTACTTCCAAAAGAAAATTGCAGAGACTGGTTGCAGAAAAAGCAGTTACAGGTTGGAATGATCCAAGAATGCCTACCATTACCGGAATGAGAAGATTAGGTTTTACGCCTAAAGCCATCAGAAACTTCATTGAAAGGGTGGGTGTTGCGAAAAGAGAAAATTTAATTGACATTCAGCTGCTTGAATTCTTCGTGAGAGAAGATTTAAATAAAATTTCAACCCGCGTAATGGGCGTTATCGATCCTGTAAAACTGGTGATTGAAAACTATCCGGAAAACGGAGAAGAATGGTTGGAAACAGAAAACAATCCTGAAGATGAGCACGCAGGAACCAGAGAAATTCCGTTCTCAGGAGAACTGTATATCGAAAGAGAAGATTTCAAAGAAGAGGCAGGAAACAAATTTTTCCGTCTCAAACTGGGCGGTGAAGTCCGTTTGAAATCCGCTTACATTATCAAAGCAGAACGTGTTGAAAAAGACGAAAATGGCGAAATCACCACCATTTACGCGACTTACGACCCGAAAAGCAAATCAGGAAGCGGCACCGAAGAAAGTTTAAGAAAAGTAAAAGGAACCCTGCATTGGGTTTCGGCAAAACATGCATTGCCAGTCGAAGTAAGAATTTACGACCGACTTTTCACCACTCCACAACCGGATGCTGAAAAAGAAACTGATTTTATGGAATTCCTCAATCCGGAAAGCTTAAAAACTGTACAGGGATTTGTAGAACCAAGTTTGAAAAACGCTGAAATCGGGCAAAATTATCAGTTCCAGAGAATCGGATATTTTACGAAAGACCAGGATTCTACGGATGATAAACTGGTTTTCAACAGAACTGTGACCTTAAAAGATGGCTATAAGCCTGAATAAACAAAAAACCCTTTCGATTTTTTTTCGAAAGGGTTTTTTCTTAAATCACCCCGTTAACAAAAATATTGCCCTTCACTTTGCAGATCAGTCTCAGGTAACGGATCTTCAGATGTTTCATATTCTTTTTCATGTGACATTTATTTTACGTTCTCTTTGCAATATTTAAGCCACAAACGGTCCTGTTTCCGAAAATTCCCACAATTTCTTTTTCTTGAAAAGTTTTTCCCCGTTATTTATTATAATTATATTCGCAATAAATTCTCTCAGTCTCAAATGAAAAAGCTATTTTCCTTAATTATATCCTGTATTTCTCTGACCGTGTTTTCTCAGGAAGGCATCCAGTTTCAGACGTCCAGTTTCAAAGAAATTCTCGCAAAAGCGAAAAGCGAAAAAAAACTGGTTTTTATTGACGCGTTTGCCGTTTGGTGTGGCCCGTGTAAAATGATGGAAAAAAATATTTTCCCTTTACAGTCGGTAAAAGAATATTACAATGCCAATTTCATCAATGCAAGATTTGATATGGAAAAAGGCGAAGGACGCGAAATCGCAATGAAATACGGCATCCGCTCTTATCCAACTTTTCTGTTTTTAAATGGCGACGGTGAAGTAGTGATGAAAAACTACGGTTATATGGGAGAACAGGATTTCCTTACGATTGCAAAGGAAGCCAACAATCCAAAATACCGCAATTCATCCAACAAAGAACTTTTTGAAAAAGGCGAAAGTGATCCCGATTTTTTACTGAATATGATGAGTCTCTACGCAAATAGCGACTACGAATTGGCAAAAAAAGTCTCAGAAAGATATTTTACCGTAAAAAAAGGTCAGCGTTTAACCAAGGATGAATTAGGTTTGCTTTTGTATTTCCTGAAATCACCCAATGATCCTAATTATAAAATTTTTGTTGAAAGAAAACCGGAAATCGTTCAGTTAATGTCAGAAGACATTTACAAGCAGTTTGACGCAAATATTAAGATTTCTTTGGTTTTAGAAAATTCAATAGATAAGAAAACCGGTATCATCAATGATGATTATTTCTATAAAAACGCTATCCCTTTAATTGGTAAAACTGACGCTGAAACTTCACTCAACCGGATGAAAGTAATTCTCTATCCCAACAGTGGCAAATTTGCAGAATACGAAAAAGCCGCTTTAGAATACTATAAAAACGCCGATGATTTTGATTCTGAAGAATTACTGAAAGCCGCTTGGATCTTCAGCGAACACATCACCACCCCAGCTTCTTTGAAAAAAGCGGAAGAATGGGCTGAAAAATCGGTGATGAAGTCGGAAACTCCAGAAAACACTTATATTCTTGCCAAACTGTATTCGAAAACAGGAAAAAAAGACAACGCAAAAATGTATGCTGAAATTTCGAAAAACCTTGCAGAAAGCCAGGGCAAAGACTCATCTTTAGCAAAGCAACTTTTAGAAACTTTAAAATAAGTCACTATTTTGAAAAAACTCATTTTCGCACTTGCAATTTCTATCACTTCCATTGTGAATGCCCAAATTCAGGATTCTATTATTCAAAAAAAACTTTACGTTAAAGCCAATGCACTTTTTCTTCCAGTCGGAATGTTAAATGCAGGTCTGGAGTATCAGTTAAATGAAAAAATGACACTTCAGGGAGAGGTTTTTATTTCCCCATGGAAATCATTCGCCGGTAAATATGCACAAATTTATATGGCGGGTCTTGACGGGAGGTATTATTTCAAAGAAGCCTTTGAGCATTGGTATGTAGGCGCAAACATATCTTTTGCGCGTTTCAAATTGCAAAAATATAATTACTGGCGTGATAACCCAACCCAATACACACCCCAATCTCCCATATATCCTGCCTCCGACCTCTATCAGGATGGTTTTTCATATTTTCTTGGTGCAACAGTAGGTTATCAGTTTTATTTGGGTAATAATTGGAATTTAGATCTCTATGTTGGAGGCGGAACTTCTCAAAGCTACTATAAAGGGTTTCATAAATATCTGGGGATTAGGTACGACACCGACCCAGATAGGGTTTACAATCAAAGTGGAGAATGGATTCCTTACCGCGGAGGATTAATGATTTCATACCGATTAAAATAATGGATATTAAAAGCAAAAAATTCATGGTGATTGCTGCAATCACTTTCATTGTCCTATTTTTAATGAATTATGTCGGAAATCAACTTCCTGACAAACTGGAACGCGCTCTGATGACAGCTGTAGCAGGAGTGGTTGGTTTAACCATTGGGATGTGGTTTGTACACCGTAATTCCAAGGATGATACCCATCACGATTTCGACTGAAAAAATTCAAGTATTTAAAAACAGATTTTCCTGAATCTGTTTTCATTTCTTATCACTTCCAATTTTAAAACCAATGGAATAAGGAAATTCCGCTGTAACTTTCTGTCTTCCGTTCAAAAAAATTATCTTTGCACCATGATAAAAATCGGAAATATAGAACTTCCGGATTTCCCGCTTCTTCTTGCTCCTATGGAAGATGTTTCGGATCCGCCTTTTCGCCGGCTGTGTAAAATGCACGGTGCAGATATGATGTATTCGGAATTTATTTCTTCAGAAGGCTTAATCCGTGATGCGATGAAGAGCCGCAAAAAACTCGACATTTTCGATTATGAAAGACCTGTCGGAATTCAGATTTTTGGTGGTGATGAGGAAGCAATGGCACTTTCAGCTAAAATTGTAGAAGCAGTAAACCCGGATCTGGTAGACATTAATTTCGGTTGCCCTGTTAAGAAAGTGGTTTGTAAAGGAGCCGGCGCAGGCGTTTTAAAAGATATTGAATTAATGGTCCGTTTAACGAAAGCCGTTGTAAATTCTACCCATCTGCCGGTAACGGTGAAAACCCGATTAGGTTGGGATACCGAAACCATCAACATCATGGAAGTCGCTGAAAGACTGCAGGAAGTTGGCGTAAAAGCTCTGACGATTCATGCCAGAACCCGCTCTCAAATGTATAAAGGCGAAGCCGACTGGGATTATATCTCGAAAGTTAAGAATAACCCCAACATCGAAATTCCGATTTTCGGAAACGGTGACGTTGATTCTCCTGAAAAAGCTCTTGAATACAAACAGAAATACGATTGCGACGGCATTATGATCGGTCGTGGAGCCATTGGATATCCCTGGATTTTTAATGAGATTAAACATTTTTTTGAAACCGGTGATAAATTACCTGAACCTACCGTTACTGACCGTTTATTGGCAGTTCGTCAACACGCAGAATGGAGCATGGAATGGAAAGGTGAAAGATTGGGCTTGATTGAAATGCGTCAACATTACAGCAATTATTTCCGCGGAATTCCTCATTTTAAAGATTTCAGAAGGAAATTCCTTGAAGTGTTCACTTTGGAGGAAATGGATGTAGTGATTGCAGAAGCTGCTGATTTCTACCGCGAATTTCAGTTTTCTTAAAACTGTTATTTCAGCAGAATTTCTCTGATTCGAATTTCGTAAATACAATTGAAACCGCATTCCTAGCCCTGATGGAAGCGGCATCCTTTTTTGTGCGGCTCCGTCCTGGGACGCAGCCGCACAAAAAAGATAGAGCGGACAGCAGGTTCCCGGCTCCTAAAATTCTTAATAAATTCCGTAACTTTCAAGGTCTTTTGAAGACTAATACTTAAAATTATTTGGATGCTGAAAGCAGAAAATGTTACCAAAACTTACAACGCCGGTAAAAAACTGGCGCTCGAAAATTTTTCCATTGATGTTCCTGAAGCCAGTATTTACGGACTTTTGGGTCCGAACGGAGCAGGAAAAACCACTTTTATCAGAATCATCAATCAAATTACCCAGCCCGATTCGGGGGAAGTTTTCATCAATAATCAAAAGCTGAATCCGGAACATATCAAACAAATTGGCTATATGCCGGAAGAGCGCGGTCTGTATAAAAACATGTCGGTCGGCGACCAGATTCTGTATTTCGGGGAACTGAAAGGCATGAGCAAAAATGACGCGCTGAGCCAGGCAAAATACTGGTTCGAGCAGCTTGAAATTGACCAGTGGTGGAAGAAAAAACTCAGTGAACTTTCCAAAGGGATGGCGCAGAAAATACAGTTTGTAGTAACGGTTCTGCACCGTCCGAAACTGCTGATTCTGGATGAACCTTTTTCGGGTTTTGATCCGGTGAATGCGAATTTAATTAAAGACCAGATTCTGAAGTTAAAAGATAACGGAACCACCATTATCCTTTCTACTCACCGAATGGAAAGTGTGGAAGAAATGTGTGATTCTGTAGCACTGATCGATCATGCGAAGAAAATACTGGATGGGAAAGTTTTTGATGTGCGCGAGAAATTTAAGAAAAACATTTTCGGAGTGACGCTTTCTGAGGTGAATGTCGAAAAATTTGAAAGTTTTAAAAATCAGTTTCAAATTAATAATTATTCTACTGAAAACCAACTGGTGTCATTTGATTTGAAAAATGACAACGACCAGAACATTTTGTTGAATGAACTAATGAAAGTGGGGAAAATACGTTCGTTTGACGAGAAAATTCCAAGTATGAATGAGGTGTTTATCAACGCGGTGTCTGCCGGAAAAAAATAATTTGAAAATAAATTCATGAAAAATATATTTCTGATTACCAAAAGAGAATATCTCACGCAGGTAAAGAAAAGATCCTTTATTATCCTTACGCTTCTTGCGCCCATTCTGATGATCGGTTTTGGGGCTTTGATCGCGTTTATGTTCAAGGCGAATGAAAGTTCAAGCACTTTCAATGTAGTTGATAAAAGCGGCCTTTTTGTTGGGAATCTGAAAAGCGACAAAACCATTAAATATGTTTTTGTTCCTCAGGAAAATGAGAAAGCGCTGACTTCCACTCTTAAAGACATGACCGGAATTGAAGGACTTTTAATCATTCCGGAACTGAAAGACAATAATTTCGACGCCCTTGAGAAAGGCTCCAAATTACTGATCAATAAGAAGATCGGTTTAGACACGAAAATGAGTGTTGTTGCCGATTTGTCGAAAGTGATTAAACAGGAAAAAATAAAAAAACTCGGCATTTCCGAAGACCAGATTATCAATTTGGATAAAAATTTCGTGCTCAGCACCCAAAACGTGGTGGACAACAAAGGGGATTCAGATCTGGATTTCGGTGTAAGATCAGGCCTGAGTATGGTTTTAATGTACGCTGTATTTATGTTCATCATTATTTATGGAGTTCGGGTGATGCGGAGCGTTTTGGAGGAAAAGAACAACCGTGTGGTGGAAATCATTATTTCCTCGGTAAAACCTTTTGAACTGATGATGGGAAAAATCCTGGGCGTTACGCTGGTTGCGCTTACTCAGTTTACCGTTTGGATTACAATGTCGGTAATAGGCGCTGTTTTCTTGAATACCGGTTTTTCGGCAATGCAAAAGCAAATTCCGGGTGGTGAGCAGTCGGCAGAAATGATGAAATCATTTGACATTAAACTGGCGGCTTCGGAAGTTTCCCATATTTTACTGGATATGAATTTCGGGCTTATCATTTTCGTCTTCATCGTTTTTTTCCTGTTGGGCTATATTTTCTACAGCTCGATGTATGCCGCGATTGGTTCGGCTGTTGACAACGAAACAGAGACGCAGCAGTTCACCCTTTTCGCTATTATTCCGCTGATGTTGGGCATGTATGGAAGCTTCACGATTATGAATAATCCGGAAGGTCCATTAGGTTTTTGGTTGTCAATTATTCCGTTTACGTCGCCGGTCGCGATGATTGCAAGGATTCCGTTTGGAGTGCCAGTCTGGCAGATCGCACTTTCGATGTTTCTGCTGGTGATTTCCACATTGGCAATGATTTATATTGCCGCTAAAATTTACAGAGTGGGAATTTTAATGTACGGCAACAAAGCAAGTGCAAAGGAACTTTGGAAATGGATCAGAAGTTAATCAGTTGGAAACAAACTATATTGCTTCTTAGATCACTTAACAATTCTTCAATAATAAATCCCATCAGTTTTACCTGATGGGATTTATTATGCTTAATTAAAAATGATTTACTGAAAAATATAACTCAGTCCGAGGCTTAAAACCTGTTCAGATTTTTTCTTGTCGGTATTGGGATCTTTAGCAAGTTCGCCCATTAATCCTTTGTAAGTGTTGCTTAAGCCCAGATCATACCGTCCGGTAATTTCAAGCATTCTTTTGTAGGAAAACCCTATACCTAAACCCACTGCGAAATTGAAACTCGCAGCTTTACCGTTAATGCCAGTCGCAGGATCGCCTTCCACCGTATATCTCAGCGGTGCATCTTTTACATTTTGGCTGATCAGGAAATTAAATTTCGGACCCGCCATTGCAAAAAATTCGGATTCTGCTTCTGAAAAATAGCCTTTAAAATAGACGGGAATGCTGATGTAATTATTAGCATAAACTGCATTATAACCCTCAGCATTCCTGGCATTTTTATCTTTTCCCGACTCCCCGGCTCCCAGGTATTCTATTCCTGGCTGAAGATAAAACTGGTCATTGCTGTCTACCGGAATTAAAGCCAAAACCCCGCCGAATCCCGAAAACATCGGTCCCGAAGGGTTATGGGCATTGCTGACTCTGGAGTATGTTCCGCCACCGGTAATTCCGAATCTGGTGCTTCTGAGATCAATTTGTGCGGATAAAAATGTAGCTGCGTAAAGTGCAGAACTGATCAATAGTTTATTTTTCATATCAGTGTGTTTAGTAACAAAGATAAAAAATATTGGGCAAAAAAAACGTTCCGTAAAAAATTACGGAACGCTATATCTTTCTTGGCGTAAAATTATCCTAAAACTTTAGCTACGGTAGAACCGATTTCAGCCGGCGAATCTACGACATTGATACCGTTTTCTTTCATGATTGCCATTTTTGCCTGTGCAGTATCTTCGTCACCACCAACGATGGCACCTGCGTGACCCATTGTTCTTCCTTTAGGGGCAGTCTGTCCTGCAATGAAACCAACAACAGGTTTTGTAGAACCGCTGGCTTTGTACCATCTTGCTGCCTCAGCTTCAAGGTTTCCGCCAATTTCTCCGATCATTACCACTGCATCAGTTTCAGGATCGTTGATGAATAGTTCCAGTGCGTCTTTAGTCGTAGTTCCGATAATTGGATCACCACCGATTCCGATCGCGGTAGAAACGCCGTAACCGGCTTTTACCACCTGGTCAGCAGCTTCGTAAGTTAAAGTTCCTGATTTGGAAACGATTCCTACTCTCCCTTTTTTGAAAACGAAACCTGGCATGATCCCGATTTTAGCTTCATCAGAAGTAATAATTCCCGGGCAGTTTGGACCAATTAATCTGCAGTCTCTGTCAGCAATGTAAGCTTTAACCTTCACCATATCTTCAACCGGAATACCTTCAGTAATACAAACGATTACTTTAATTCCTGCATCGGCAGCTTCCATAATCGCGTCTGCAGCAAATGCAGGCGGAACGAAAATAATTGAAACATTTGCTCCAGCTTTTTCCACGGTTTCAGCAACGGTATTGAAAACCGGTTTTCCCAAATGCTCAGAACCACCTTTTCCCGGAGTTACCCCTCCTACAACGTTGGTTCCGTATTCGATCATCTGTCCTGCGTGGAATGTTCCTTCGTTTCCTGTAAAGCCCTGTACGATTACTTTAGAATCTTTGTTTACTAATACTGACATCTTATATTTTTTAATTTATTTTTAGAAAAATTTAATTCTTACAAATTTACTGAATCTGCCGGGTTAAAAAAATTTATCAATTATTTTTATTCGCTATATTTCTTAAAAACTTCGTGAAAGTTGTGAGTGGTTTGTTAAAACAGCAGTTATCAATCAACCTAAAGGTTTTTAAGTTTCACTTCCTTGCGTAAATAATCTCTAAACTCTTCCGCCAACTGCCCAAAATAGGTTTTGCCGCCTTCCAAATCTTTATTCACGCCTGTTTTTCCTAAAAGCACCGCTCCTTTACCTACGCGGTTTCCGGATGCAATACCTACCTGTCCCCAAACCGTCACTTCATCTTCAATAATACAGCAGCCTGCGATCGCTGCATGGGAAGCAATAAGCACTTTTTTGCCAATCACCGTATCGTGTCCGATCTGGATCAGATTATCCAGCACGGAACCTTCACCAATAATGGTTGAATCGGTAACACCACGGTCGATGGTACAGTTGTTTCCGATCTCGACGTTATTTTCGATTATGACGTTTCCAACAGAAATCAGCCGGTCGAAATTTCCGTTCAGTTTTCTGTAATAAAAAGCATCGCCTCCTAAAACAGTTCCGCTCTGGATGATGACGTTGTCACCAATAACGGTTCTGTCACCAATCACCACATTTGGGAAAATTATACAGTTATTTCCAATTTTCACATCGTTTCCAATCACTGCGGAAGGATGAATTTTTGTTCCCTCGCCTACTTCGAAATCGTGAAGCTGTTCGGTGAAATTATAAATCCTTGTGAAATGGGTATTGATTTTATTGAAATCCCTGAAAGGGTCCTCGGAAACCAACAGCGCTTTGCCTTCAGGACATGCCACTTCCTTATCAATAAGAACAATGCTTGCCTCGGAATTAAGGGCTTTGTCGTAATATTTCGGGTGATTCACGAAAACGATTTCACCGTTTTTCACGCGATGAATTTCGTTGGTTCCTAAAACCGGAAAATTTTCATCGCCAACGATTCGGGCTCCGATAATTTCCGCAATGGTTTTAAGGGTTTGCGGTTGGTTGAAGGTCATACTTTAAGATGCAAAAAAATAAATTATTTTACTCTTTCCAGATAAGTTCCGTCTTCGGTGTTTACTTTAATCTTGTCGCCAGCCTCGATGAACAATGGCACCATTACTCTAGCTCCGGTTTCTACGATCGCATTTTTCAAGGCGTTGGTAGCGGTGTTTCCTTTTACACCCGGATCTGCTTCAATTACTTCAAGGTAAACAGTTGGCGGAATTTCCGCAGCAAGCGGTGATTCGTCGGAATCTTTAAGGATAATGGTTACTTCTTCACCAGCTTTCATAAACTGTGCGTTTTCGATCATTTCCTTGTCAAGATACAATTGAGAAAAATCCTCATTGTTCATAAAGTGGAAACCGTTCTCATCATCATACAGATACTGGAATTTTCTTGTAATCACTTTTACTTCGTCGATTTTGTGACCTGCAGAGAAAGTGTTATCCAGAACTTTTCCGTTGGTAACCGATTTCATTTTTGTTCTTACGAATGCCGGGCCTTTACCTGGTTTTACGTGAAGGAATTCAATGATTTTGAAGATATCGTTGCTGTATTCGATACACATTCCTTTTTTAATATCGTTGCTTGTAGCCATTTAATAGTGGAGTTTTTTGTTGAAGTTCAGGTTTTTAAAAGCTGAACTTTTTATAGTTTTATCAATGTTTTATTTTTTTGGGGAACCAGATTTATTCTTTTCCTGTTCCGTATCCTTTCACAATACCCCGCGGTGAATTTCTGATGAATTCTAAAATTTCATCACGTTCTGCCGTTGGAAGCATTTCTTTCTCAATATAGCTTGCTGCCTGAGAAACATTCATTTTCATCTGAAAAATCGCACGGTAAATTTTCTGAATTTCAAAAATTTTATCGTTTGTGAAACCTCTTCTTCTTAATCCTACGGAATTAATTCCGGCATAAGTCATCGGCTCTCTCGCCACTTTCACATAAGGCGGAATATCTTTTCTTACCAATGTACCTCCGGAAATCATTACATGTTTCCCGATTTTTCCAAACTGATGCACCGCGGAAAGGCCTCCCATTACGGTATAATCACCAATTTCTACATGACCTGCGATTCCGCAGCCATTCACGATGATCACTCCGTTTCCGAGGATACAGTCGTGGGCAATATGTGAGGTCGCCATGATAAGGCAGTCGTTTCCTATTTTGGTATAACCAAGTGCTTTTGTACCGCGGTTAACAGTGACACATTCTCTGATGGTAGTGTTATCCCCAATAATAACCTGGGTATCTTCACCGTCGAATTTTAAATCCTGTGGAATTGCGGAGATAACGGTTCCGGGAAAAATACGGCAGTTTTTACCGATTCGGGCGCCGTCCATTATGGTTACGTTAGGCCCAATCCAGGTTCCTTCGCCAATTTCCACATCACCAGCTATGGTTGTAAAAGGTTCTACAATTACATTTTTTTTAATTTTTGCACGTTTGTCAACGGCGGCTAATTGATGTACCATTTAATCTGGTTTATTTTTTGCGACCTGTGCCATCAGTTCTGCTTCCACTACTACACTGTCGCCAACATAGCCGTAACCCTGCATGTGAACAATTCCTCTTCTGATAGGTGTAATTAATTCTATTTTGAAAACCATCGTATCACCGGGAACTACTTTTTTCTTGAATTTTACCTTATCCATTTTAATGAAGTAAGTAGAATAATTTTCAGGATCCGGAACACTTGCAAGAACCAGAATTCCACCGGTCTGTGCTAACGCTTCTACCTGTAAAACCCCCGGCATTACCGGTTCTTTAGGGAAATGCCCAACAAAGAAAGGTTCATTCATCGT
The DNA here is from genome assembly GCA_018902795.1 of Bacteroidota bacterium. Lineage (GTDB taxonomy): Bacteria > Bacteroidota > Bacteroidia > Flavobacteriales > Weeksellaceae > Kaistella. The sequence goes on from JAHIQD010000015.1 coordinate 159,083, forward strand.
TACATTCTTCAAACCCACAACGTGTGAATCTGAAAGCTCCAGAATTTTGTCAATCAATAAAAACGGCGGACGGTGCGGCATCAGTTTCATAATGCCGTTGATGTCATACACCGGTGCTTTATTGATATCGATATCGGGAACGTTTTTCTTTTTCTGAAGTTTCCACTGTCTGTTCAGTTTTTTTGCAAACTGGGTGTTTACAAAATGTCCAGGCTTGTTGGCAATTACCTTCCCTTTAATTTTAACACCTACCAACGCTAAATCACCTATAACATCGAGTAATTTGTGACGGGCTGCTTCGTTCGGATAATTAAGGGTAAGGTTATCTAAAATACCGTTCGGGCGGATTGATACATCATCTTTACCGAAAGCTTTTTTCAGTTTTTCACCGGTTTCTGCTGTTAATTCCTTGTCAACATACACAATGGCGTTAGAAATATCGCCGCCTTTTATTAAACCTGCGTCCAAAAGCATTTCAAGCTCGTGAAGGAAACTGAAAGTTCTTGCGGAAGAAATTTCTTCTTTGAACTCAGAAATATCTTTTAATGTGGCATTCTGGGTTCCCAAAACTTTAGTTCCGAAATCCACCATTGTCGTTACTTCATAAGTATCTGAAGGGATAATGGTAATCTCTGAACCTGTTGCCGGATCTATATAATTCAGCACTTCTTTTACAACGAGGTATTCTCTGTCGAAATTCTGCTCCACAATTCCTGCTGTTTCGATAGCTTCCACAAAAAACTTGGAAGAACCGTCCAAAATAGGAGGTTCTGCGCTGTTCATTTCAAGGATGGCGTTATCGATATCGCAACCTACCAAAGCTGCAAGGATATGTTCACAGGTATGGATTCTCACGCCCAGTTTTTCCAGGGTTGTCCCTCTTTCTGTTGTGGTAACGTAATTTACGTCAGCCTCTACTTGGGGGTTCCCTTCCAAATCCGTTCTTACGAATACGAATCCTGTATTTTCCTTAGCCGGTTTAATGGTAAGAATTACTTCTCTCCCGGTGTGAAGCCCAATCCCGGAAAGGGAAACCTCCTGCTTTAAAGTTTTCTGTTTATCACTCACTAGTTTTATCTTTTGAGTTATTTTCAATATTGTTAATACGTTTTACAATTTCGGTGAAATTCCGGAAATGCACATAATTCCTTCTGTATTCACCGGCGTTGATGGCAGGCGATCCATAAAGTACTTCGCCGTCTTTTGTGCTGGAGTTCACGCCGCTCTGTGCCTGAACTTTAACCTGATTACCAATGTTGATATGGCCGACAATTCCAACCTGTCCGCCAATTTGGTTCCAGTCGCCAATCACCGTAGAACCGGCGATTCCTGCCTGCGCAGCAATCACATTATGCTGACCGATTTTTACATTGTGAGCGATCTGAATCAAATTATCAATCTTAGTTCCTTTTCCGATTACCGTTGAACCGAGCGTTCCTCGGTCAATACTGCAGTTTGAACCGATCTCAACGTTATCTTCCAGAACAACATTTCCAAGCTGAGGAATTTTCTGGTAACCGTCTTTGGTCGGCTGGAAACCAAAACCATCAGATCCGATCACCGTATTGGAATGAATCACGCAATTGTCGCCAATTACGCAGTAATCATATATTCTGACGCCACTGTAAATGATACAGTTTTTGCCGATTTTTACATTTTTTCCGATATAAACCTGAGGATAAATCTGACTTCCGTCGCCAATTCTCACTTTTTCAGAAACACAGGTAAAAGCGCCTACATAAACGTTTTCACCTACCTTAGAGGTTTCGTGAAACACAGCCCCGTCTTCAATCCCTGTTTTTCTGCCCTGCATTTCTTTGTACAGATTCATCAGAATCTGAAAGGAAAGATAGGCATCTTCAACGGCGATGATGGTTTTGGGATAGGAGTCTTTGGTTAAAAGTTTTTCTGAAACGATGAGAACCGAGCATTTCGTAGTACTGAGAAATTCTGCAAACCTTTCCTGGGCAACGAAAGAAAGATGACCATTCTCACCACTTTCTATAGGCGAAACACCCGTAATGGTAGTGTTTTCGTCGCCTATGATTTTTCCGTTGATAAAAGCTGCAATCTGCGATGCTGTAAATTCCATATCCTGCAAAGATAAGAAATTCCCAAATATTCCAAATTTTTTTAGCTGAAAATATTAAGCTATATTTCTCTCGGAAAAGACAAAATATACTTGGTATTCAGCTGGTTGATGTAGGACGAAAGGATTTGGTTTTCAGAATTTTCCAACGTAATGGTGTCACCGTTTTTGAGCAGCAGATAAATGGGCTGTTTTTCCATATTATACGGAAGCAGGCTTCTGGAAATTTCATCCACCAGTTCAGCGCCGAATTCAATATTAAACACCGCATTTGTTTTTTCAATTTTCTCTTTAATAAATTCAGGATCAAATGGTTTTGAAGATATTTTGGTTTTAAGAAAATTTCTTTCAATGACGCATCTGCAGAGGTAAGACAAGATAAAATCCTCATTTCCCGTCCATGATTTCATGGCCTGAATGAGGTCCATATCATCAAGTTCCGTGAATCTTTGAATGTCTTCATCGGTTGGGCTTTCGAACTGGTTCTTACTTAAAAAATATCTTAAGTTTTCGGAAGCGGGTAAATCTTTTCCTTCAGAAACAAGTGTTTTAGCACGGGCAAGAATTTTAACCAAAAGGTGTTCTGCCAACGCCGAAGTCTTGTGGTAATACACCTGCCAATACATAAACATCCGTGCGGTAAGAAAATTTTCGATCGAGTAAATTCCTTTTGCGTCAATCACCAGTTCGTCATTGCAAACGTTCATCATCGAAATAATTCTCTGTGTATTCACATTTCCTTCAGAAACTCCCGTATAAAAGCTGTCGCGCTTTAAATAATCCAAACGGTCAACATCAAGTTGCGAAGAAATAAGCTGGTTAAAGAACTTCCGGTGATATTTCCCCTGAAACATTTCCATCGCCATTGTCAGTTCCCCGCCGAATTCCTCATTCATTTTATTCATCAGCAGCAGCGAAAGTTTTTCATGATGCCAGTCATCCATCAGCATATTTTCCAGCGCGTGCGAAAACGGGCCGTGACCAATATCGTGAAGCAAAATCGCAAGCATTGCAGACTTTTCTTCCTCTTTTGAAATCTTCACTTCCTTTAACTTCAGTGTTTCCAAAGCGGTAAACATCAGATGCATCGCTCCTAAAGCATGGTGAAACCTTGTATGGGTAGCGCCCGGAAAAATTAAATTCAGTAAACCTGTCTGGGAGATCCTGCGTAACCGCTGAAAATAAGGATGCTCAATAACATCAAAGAGAATTTCGTGTGGTATTTTGATGAAGCCATGAACCGGATCGTTGATTATCTTAAATTTATTGGTCATTTCTGAAACGTTTTGTATCTACGGAGTTGATTTGCAAATTTAAGTATTTCTAATGTCAGAGGAATTTTAAAAACATTATTTTTTCCATAAACAAATGGATTTAAATTTAACGCAACTTTAACGTGCGTTTAAAATAAATTTGGCAATGTTTGGTTGTATTTTTGGAGCAATAAAAAGGGTTCAAATACATTGAACTCTGTAACATTGAATATATTATATGTCAAAATTGATTTGGATTGATGATGAAGTAGATTTACTGAAACCTCATATTGTATTTTTAGAAAACAAGGGCTATAAGGTAACCCCTGTTAATAACGTAAATGAAGCACTGGAATTGATTGAAAAGGAAAATTTTCAGCTGGCTTTACTGGACGAAAACATGCCGGGGATTTCCGGATTGGAAGCAATTCCGATGATTAAAAATATCGATTCTGCCATTAAAATTGTAATGGTGACCAAGAACGAGGAAGAACGCATCATGGAACAGGCGATCGGTTCGCAGATTGCAGATTATATTCTGAAACCCGTAAACCCAAATCAGGTTTTACTTTCCCTTAAAAAAAACCTTCAGGAAGAAAGCTTGGTCGAGCAGCAAACCATCCTTGAATATCAGCAGGAATTCCGTAATCTTTCCATGGAGCTTTCTTATATGAGAACTTTCCAGGACTGGGCAGAATACTATAAGAAGATCCTGAACTGGGAAATAAAATTCGATAAAGTTTTCGATAACGAATTTTCAGATTTGCTGCAGTCGCAGAAAGAAGAAGCCAACATTCAGTTTTCAAAATTTATCGAAAACAATTATGAACACTGGCTCAACAGCAACGAAAAACCTATCATGAGCCATACTTTATTTAAAGAAAAAATAAAGCCGGAGGTGGAAAAAGAAAAAGTGCTGTTGCTGATGATTGACAATTTGCGTTATGACCAGTGGAAAGTGATTGAACCGCTTTTTACTAAATTTTACAACAAAACTTCTGAAGATTATTATTTCAGTATTTTACCTACAGCAACGCAATATGCAAGAAATTCGTTTTTTGCCGGGCTTTTACCTTCAGAAATTGAAAAACGTTTTCCTGATAAATGGTTTAACGATAACGAAGAAGGAAACAAAAACGAGCATGAACGGGATTTCCTGGAAGACCAGATGAAACGCCTGGGATTATCTTCAAAATCGATGAAATATCTGAAAATCCTGAATGCAGATTTTGAAAGAAAAATTCTGGAGGATTTCAACCAGCATAAAAACAATGATCTTTTGGTCATCGTATATAATTTTATTGATATTCTTTCCCATGCAAAAACCGACAATGTGATTGTGAATCAGCTGATCAGAGACGATAAAACCTTCAGGTCGTTAACCTATAACTGGTTTGAAAACTCTTCACTGCTGAAAATCATTAAGCAGGCTGCAGAAAACGGTTTCAAATTGGTAATTACGACTGATCACGGAACGATTTATGTAAAAAAACCGAGTAAAGTGGTTGGCGACAGAGAAACCTCAACCAATATCCGTTATAAAACAGGACGGAGCTTAACCTACGAAAACAGCGATGTCTGGGCAATTTCGAATCCGGAGAAACTCTTTCTGCCGAAAGGTAACCTGAGTTCGAAATACATTTTTGCCAAAAACAACATCTTTTTGGCTTATCCGAAAAACTACAATCATTTTGTAAACTATTATAAGGAAACCTATCAGCATGGCGGAATTTCTTTGGAAGAAGTCATTATTCCGGTAAGCATTTTAGAACCCAAGTAGTTTTTTTTCATAGTTTATTTGATTTGGGTTCTATATGGGCGGGAAAAACCTTCGGTTTTTCCCGCCTCTTTTTTTGTACGCCGAGATCGCTTTTGTAATTTTGAAAAAATTAAAAGTAATGAGAATAATTTCTTATAATGTAAACGGAATCCGTGCGGCTTTCACCAAAGATTTTTTAGGCTGGCTGAAAGTGGCGGATCCGGATATTATCTGCATTCAGGAAAGCAAAGCAGGAAATGACCAGATCGATATTGAAAGCCTGGAAAACCACGGCTATAAAAACTACTGGCATTCTGCACAGCGAAAAGGCTACTCAGGAGTCGGAATCGCTTCCAAAACCGAACCACTGCACGTTGAATACGGTTGCGGTATCGAACATTACGACAGCGAAGGAAGAGTAATGAGAGCGGATTTTGAAGATTTTTCGGTAATTTCTGTTTATGTTCCATCAGCTTCAAATATTGAAAGGCTTGGCTTCAAAATGCAGTTCTGCCACGATTTTCTTGAATATATCAAAAACTTAAAGAAAACAATTCCTAATCTTGTCATTTGCGGTGATTTCAATATCTGTCATGAAGCAATTGATATCCATAATCCGGTAGGCCTTAAAAACACTTCAGGTTTTTTACCGATGGAAAGAGAATGGATGACCAAATTTATCAATGAATGTGAACTGATTGACAGCTTCAGGTTCTTCAATGACCAGCCCGACAATTACTCGTGGTGGAGTTACCGGCAAAATTCTAGGGAAAGAAACAAAGGCTGGCGCTTAGACTATAATTTTGTGTCTTACACCTTAAAAGAAAAGCTTTCAAGAGCGGTAATCCTGAAAGAGGCAGTGCATTCGGATCACTGTCCTGTTTTGGTGGAGATTCACTGAACTTAATTTCAAATAAAAAAGCCGACTCTTCTGAATCGGCTTTGCTTTTAAAAAACGTAAATGTTAATCGACAATTTCATATTCAATTGGCATAGTACCCCGTGAGGTATTTCCAATAGAATCGAACGCGGCTTTAGATAAATCTAATGCTCTGGAAGAATGGAATGGACCTCGGTCGTTAATTCTCACTTCTACACTTTTTCCTGTTCTGAGGTTGGTTACTTCGATAACCGTCCCAAAAGGAAGCGTTCTGTGTGCTGCGGTAAGTTTTCCATTGTTGAAAATTTCCCCGCTTGCGGTTTTTCTACCATTAAACTTATCGTGGTAGAACGATGCAAAACTTGTTTTGGCATCATTGGCATTATACTTGTTGAAAGAATAAATACCAAGAGTTGAAATCATCATTATGATTACGAGAGTCGCTCTTTTCATCATGTTGAATTGTTTTATTGGTTTTGACTCTGCAAATTTATCCCGAAAACAATTTTTTCAGCAACGAAATTGTTAAAGTCTGTTAACAAACTCTTAAATTTACGTTAACACCGCTCGCTTTGTCCCTGTTTATGGGAATCCCGAGCATTTGTTAAAAAGTGTTAAAAACACGTGCAAAATGTTAACACAATTAACTGTTTTAAGCATAACAAACGCCGAAATACCAATGTAAATAACTGACAATCAAAACACAACAGGCAAAAAGCTCCCGATAATCCGGGAGCTTTATTTTATCCAAAAAAATTTAATTTTCAGCAGTTATATCTGATATTTTTGACAATTTGCTAAACCAGTTCACCATATAAATCAAACTCTTCTGCGGAAGTAATTTTGATATCAGCAAATTCACCCACCGATAAATAGGTGTTTTCTGCAGAAACCAAAACAGTATTATCAACATCAGGGGAATCAAATTCCGTTCTTCCTACGAAATAGTTTCCTTCTTTTCTGTCGAAGATACATCGGAAAGTCTTACCGATTTTCTCCTGATTCTTCTCCCAAGAGATTTGCGACTGCAGTTCCATAATTTCCTCTACTCTCGCCTCTTTCACTTCCTGCGGAACATCATCTTCCAACACAAAAGCAGTGGTATTTTCTTCGTGTGAGTACGTAAAGCAACCCAAACGGTCAAATCTTTGGGTACGGACCCATTCTTTCATTTCCTGGAATCTTTCTTCCGTTTCTCCGGGAAAACCTACAATTAAGGTAGTTCTGATGGCCATATCAGGCACTTTTACTCTGAACTTGTCCAACAGGGCATTGGTTTTTTCGTGAGAAGTTCCGCGCTTCATCGCCTTCAGAATCTCTGAATTGATGTGCTGCAACGGAATATCAATATAATTACAAACCTTTGGTTCGTTTTTAATGATTTCTAAAACATCTTCCGGAAAACCGGTAGGAAACGCGTAGTGAAGCCGGATCCATTCAATACCTTCCACTTTTACCAAACGGAGAAGCAAATCTCCCAAAGCACGTTTTTTATAGATATCTAGACCGTAATACGTCAAATCCTGAGCGATTAAGATCAATTCTTTTACGCCTTTTTTGGCCAGCTTTTCCGCTTCAATCACTAAATTTTCAATTGGTGTTGAAACATTCTTTCCTCTCATCAAAGGAATTGCACAGAATGAACACGGTCTGTCGCAGCCTTCAGCGATCTTCAGGTATGCATAGTGTTTTGGCGTGGTGGTCATTCGTTCACCAATCAGCTCATGTTTATAATCTGCTCCTAACTGTTTCAGCAAAATAGGTAAATCTCTGGTCCCGAAATATTGGTCAACATCGGGAATTTCACGGATCAGATCTGGCTTATATCTTTCTGAAAGACATCCGGTCACAAAAACCTTCTCCACTTCACCGCGGTTTTTAGCTTCCACGAAATCCAGGATGGTATTGATACTTTCTTCTTTCGCGTTGTCGATAAATCCGCAGGTATTGATCACCACGATATCACCGCGGTCCTCGTGCACCACTTCCTTTCCGTTCGCAAGTAGCTGACCCATTAAGACTTCAGAGTCATAAACGTTTTTGGAGCAGCCTAGAGTAACGATGTTGATTTTCTTTTTTCCGACGGATTTTGTACGCATCTTATATTGAATTTTGAAATAGAGAACTGATTAATTTTACAGGGTGCAAATTTAGGAATAAAAAAAGACTTTAAGGTTGGGCTTAAAGTCTTTATAAATATTTCATTTGAAAACGGTTACACAATTCCTTTCAGATAATCGCCATATCCGCTTTTACCGTATTTTTTTGCCGATTCCAGAAGTTCTTCTTTATTGATGAAACCTTTTTTATAGGCAATCTCTTCAATACAGGAAATCTTGAATCCCTGTCTTTTTTCCAGAACTTTTACAAATTCTGAAGCTTCATGGAGAGAATCGAAAGTTCCTGTATCCAGCCAGGCCGTTCCGCGGGACATTACCCCAACTTCCAGTTGGCCTTTTTTAAGATAAATTTTGTTGATGTCGGTAATTTCTAATTCGCCTCTGGGTGACGGTTTCAGATTCTTCGCATATTCAACAACAGAATTATCATAGAAATATAATCCTGGAACTGCAAAATTAGATTTTGGATCCAAAGGTTTTTCTTCAATAGAAATCGCCTTTTGCTGGTCATCAAATTCTACCACTCCATATCGTTCTGGGTCAGAAACCTGGTAGGCAAAAACACAGCCGCCCTTTACATTGGTTTTACTTGCCAAAAGTTGCGGCAATCCTGCGCCGTAAAAGATATTATCTCCCAAAACCAAAGCTACTGAATCGTCTCCAATAAATTCTTCACCTAATATAAATGCTTGTGCTAAACCATCCGGAGAAGGCTGAACTTTATACTGAATTTTGCAACCAATGGAAGAACCGTCGCCCAACAATTTTTCAAAACCTCCAATATCATGCGGTGTTGAAATGATCAGAATTTCTTTAATTCCCGCCAATAGCAACGTAGAAAGCGGGTAATAAATCATCGGCTTGTCATAAACCGGCATCAGCTGTTTGCTGACTGCGATCGTTAACGGATAAAGTCGGGTACCGGAACCGCCGGCGAGGATAATTCCCTTCATATTAATTGTATTGTTTATCGTAATATTTCTGATAATCACCCGAAGTCACATGATCAAGCCACTCTTTGTTCTCCAGGAACCAGTCGATCGTTTTGGCCAGACCCTGCTCAAAAGTTACCGACGGTTTCCATCCCAGATCTTTATTAAGTTTGGACGCATCAATCGCGTAACGCAAATCGTGACCCGGACGGTCTTTTACAAAAGTAATCAGCTTTTCTGAATGACCTTCAGGATTTCCTAATTTGGCATCCATTTGCCGGATCAATTCTTTTACCAAATCAATATTCTGCCATTCATTAAAACCACCGATATTGTAAGTTTCACCCGTCTTTGATTCATTAAAGATCTGGTGAATCGCCTTGGCATGATCAATGACGTACAGCCAGTCTCTGGTATATTTTCCGTCACCATAAATTGGCAAAGGTTTTCCATTTAAAATATTAGAAATACACAGTGGAATTAATTTTTCCGGAAAATGATTTGGACCGTAATTATTCGAGCAGTTCGACAAAATAAACGGCATTCCGTAGGTATTTCCGTACGCTCTGACCAAATGATCTGAAGCTGCTTTACTCGCTGAATATGGTGATTGAGGATCGTAAGGTGTAGTTTCCAAGAAAAATCCTGTCTCCCCTAAACTGCCGTAAACCTCATCCGTAGAAACGTGATAAAAAAGATTTTTTCTGGGCTCATTCGGAAATCTTCCGTGCGTATGGTCCGGGTTTAAAGTCCAGAATTCGATACATAAATTAAGCAGATTTGCGGTTCCGTTGACATTCGTGTTAATGAATGCGTTTGGATCGGTAATGCTTCTGTCCACGTGACTTTCAGCAGCCAAATGTACTACTGCATCTGGATTATATTTTTCAAAGATGACACGGAGTTCTTCAGGTTTCGTAATATCTGCTTTTTCGAAAACGTAATTAGGTTCGTTTTCAATATCTTTTAAGTTTTCGAGGTTTCCGGCGTAAGTTAAGGCATCAAGATTAATGATTGTGCTCTCCGGATTATTTTTCACAAATTCTCTTACAACATGTGAACCGATAAATCCGGCGCCTCCGGTGATGATTATGTTTTTCATTGTATTTTTTAAATATTTTAAATACTACTTACATTAGCTGTCAGTAGAAAAGCCTTTCAATATTAATAATTTTTCTCCGCAAAAGAAGGTTGAACTTTATCTTTTTCAGAAAGAATAACTTGGTCTGAGGGCAACTGCCAGTCTATATTAAGGTCTTTATCGTTCCATAAGACACCGCCTTCTGATTCTTTGTGATAAAAATTATCGCATTTATAAGCAAAAACAGCTGTTTCAGAAAGTACAGAAAAGCCATGTCCGAAACCTCTGGGTACATAAAACTGAAGCTTGTTTTCAGCGGTAAGCTCCACCCCGAACCATTTGCCGAAAGTTGGAGAGTCTTCCCGAAGATCCACCGCCACATCAAACACTTTACCCTCCAGACACGACACTAATTTCGCCTGTGCGTGATCCCCTTTCTGTAAATGCAGACCGCGCAAAACGCCATACGAAGATTTTGAAATATTATCCTGAACGAAATGTCCGTTCATCCCGGTAAGTTCTTCAAATTTTTGTTCATTGAACTTTTCGTAGAAATAGCCACGGTCGTCCTCGAATACGGTGGGTTCGATGATATAGCAGTCCTTAAGTGGAGTTAGTTTGATTTTCATATAGGATACTAAATACTTTTTAAATTTAAAATAGCAGTCTTAATTCTATTACGGTCGGCATCACTTAGACTGGATCCAGAAGGCAAACATAAACCTATGTTGAATAATTCTTCAGCCACCTTCCCTCCATAATAGGGAGCGCTTTCAAAAACCGGCTGCAGATGCATCGGTTTCCATAAAGGCCGGGATTCGATATTATCTTTTTCTAAAACCAATCGGAGGTCTTCCCTAGAGAATCCGGCGAGACCTTCATCCACGGTTATCGCAGAAAGCCAGTGATTGGAAAAATAATCTTTATTGGGCTCAGTAAATACTTTTACACCATCCATATCCTTGAACATATCTTTATAGAACTGGTGATTTCTTCTCCTTGCAGCTACCCGTTCATCAATCACTTCCATTTGTCCACGTCCAATTCCTGCCGAGATATTACTCATTCTGTAATTATAGCCAATCTGTGAATGTTGGTAATGCGGGGCATTGTCCCGGGCTTGGGTAGAAAGAAAAACCGCCTGTTCTTTCTGTTCTTTTGTTTTACAGACAAGCGCTCCACCTCCGGACGTGGTAATGATTTTATTTCCGTTAAAACTTAAAACAGACATTTCACCGAAAGTTCCACAACGTTGTTCTTTATAGGTTGATCCTAATGCCTCAGCAGCATCCTCTATTAATGGAATCTTGTAACGGTGGGCAACAGCTGAAATTTCATCCAGTTTTGCCGGCATCCCGTAAAGATGAACTACAACGATAGCTTTTGGTTTCTTTCCTCTTGCCGTTCTGTCTACAATTGCTTCCTCCAGAGCTTTGGGGCAAAGATTCCATGTTTCCGGCTCACTGTCAACAAAAACGGGCTTCGCACCAAGATAGGTAATTGGATTAGCAGATGCAGAAAACGTAAAACTCTGGCAGATTACCTCGTCATCCGCTTTTACACCTAATATGATCAGGGCTAAATGCAGGGCCGCAGTTCCGGCACTTAAAGCGGCAACTTCTACATCATGGCTTAAGTACCTTCTCAGATCTTCTTCAAAATTATTGACATTAGGCCCTAATGGCGCTACCCAGTTTTGCTCAAAAGCCTCATGGATATAATTTAATTCGCCACCTCCCATATGTGGGGAGGAAAGCCATATTTTATTGTTCATCAACTTGGATGTTATGATTATTAATCTTTATTACTTTTCCTGGATTTCCTACAACTGTAGCGAAATCAGGAACATCTTTGATAACTACAGTTCCCGCTCCAACTACTGACCACTTTCCAACTTTGACACCTTGAATCACGGATGCACCTATCCCGATATGAGCACCTTCTCCTACCTCTACATTTCCGGCAAGGGAGGCATTGGGAGAAACATGCGCATAATCACCTACTACACAGTCGTGTTCTACAACGGCTCCGGTATTTATAATGCAGTGTCTGCCAACTTCCGCACCGGCATTTACAGCAGCTTGTGCCATCACAACGGAACCCGGACCAATATTACAAAAAGATGAAATTGTTGCACTGCGGTGTATAGCGGTATAATATTGAAAAGGGTATCGGCAGGAAACAGCTTTTCTCGCAAAGTTACTTCCGATGGCTATGATGACCTGCTGATCAAATTCGGTAAACGTATTTTTTTCCACAGCCACCCCCATAATATTTCGTGTTTTGGGATGATCATCAATAATCAGGTCTACTTTCACTCCGTTAGAAATCAGAATATCAAGAACAACTTTACTATGTCCGCTGGCGCCAAATAATATCATGATCTATTCCCTTTAAACTCTTCCGAGGTGACGTGACCTTGTTGTGCAATACCTTCAGAAATAAAAACTTTTTTTACAGTCATCATCAAAATTTTCATATCAAGCAGAAAACTGCAGTGGTCTACATACCAAACATCATATTCAAATTTTTGCTCCCAACTAATGGTATTACGGCCGTTAACCTGCGCCCAACCGGTAATTCCTGGCTTTACCTCATTTCTCCTCCGTTGCTGTGCATTATATAGGCTAAGATATTCTGGAAGCAAAGGTCTTGGACCGATCAGAGACATTTCACCCTTAATGACATTGATAAGTTGCGGAATTTCATCAAGAGACGTTTTTCTAACCAAAGCTCCAATCTCCGTTAATCGTTTAGAATCTGGCAAAAGAGTCCCATTAACATCTTTTTTATCATTCATTGTCTTAAACTTAATGATTTCAAACAGCTTACCTAATTTACCGGGTCTTTTCTGGAAAAAAAATGGTTTCCCGTCATTGGCGAAATAGAGACAAATGGTCACTGATAAAAAGAGAGGCAACAAAATTAAAAGGCCCAATGCTGAAATAAAAAAATCTAAAATCCGTTTGAAATACTTTACGTACATGAACCTTGTTGTTGCGTTTGGCTGCTAATTTATACATTTTTTTGCAATAATGATTACTTTCTGATCCTCAACCTCATAAATTTTAATCACTGACGTATATGCAAATTTAGCCGTCCAAATTGCGGATGAATGCATCTTAAAGACATTAATTCAAATTATCATTGGGAAAAGAATCGGAATATTTCTTTTTTGAAAAATAGGGCGTCAAAAAAATGCTTAATAATGCAAACTGACAGAACTTTTTAGGACTTCTGATTAATTGAAAATTATATTTAACAAGGACATAGAGTCTTGAAAACAAATTTCGGGTATAGAGTCTGGCGATTTCACATGCCTCCTTATCCAGAATAAGATTCGAGAGACCCGCCAAATGGTAAATATACCACCCTTCCCGAATTAATCTTAAGCGCTTTTTCAGAGACGCGACACTGTATTCATTAAGCTGGCCATGTACGTTTGAGGTATGAATTCTATAAATGATGTGAGCCGAACCGTCTATAAAAACTTTAGCATTTGAGTTGCGCGCGATAAAATAAACTAACCAATCATGGGAAAAGCCAGACCATCGGGAATAACTTTCCGGCACTTTAAGGAGTTCTTTCTGAAGAAGGATACAAAAATCTCTTGTAAAAACATAGGTACAGCCAGCACTGCCCCCCTCAAAAAGATAATCAAATTTTTTTTGAGAATAATCCTTTTTTATAACCGATTCTGTATTGTCACGGGTATCCCATCTTCTAAGATTCGAAATATATAGTTCCGCATTCTCATCCTGCAGTTGCCTTACAGCACGGGATAATTTATCCGCAAGCCATATGTCATCCTGATCACAGAAAGAGAAATAATCAAATTCTGCTGTTCGGTCAAATTTTTGTATAAACCCAAGAAAATTATTGGCGGCACTCCCGGAACCCGGATTATTGACAGTAATATTAACCTGCGGAAACTTTTCTGCGACCAAATTAACCGTAGCATCGGAACTCGCATCATCAGACAAAAATATTTGCGTATACACTTTTTCCTGGGCTGTTACGGACCTAATCTGTTCCTCTATAAATTCCATTCCGTTATAGGACGCTAGAATCACTGCAATTTTTACCATTTAGCAAAGGTTTTTTATAAGGATCCATCTCCATCTGATAATATTCGGTAAGGTAGATTTTTTACCCGATGTTACATTTTGGTGGTGTCTTCGATAATAAATTAATTTCCGATCAAGGTATCTAACCATCCCCTTTTTTCCAATAGCCAGCCCTATCCACCAGTCATGCATTGGCGTGTCAGTGGGAAACGGTAGAAACCATTTTTTTGTGTCTTCTTTAAATGCCATGGCACATCCTATAAAATTGTTTTTTTTCAGATTTGATAAAGTACCACCTTTGAAACCTCGAGGGAAAAATTCATCTTTTGTAGTATTACCGTGTGCATCAATGAACGCAACATCACTGACGATAAGATCCGCGTTGCTTTCTTTAAAGTATTTCAAGTAAGCAGCTACCTTATCTTGATGCCAAATATCGTCCTGATCACTGAGGAAGATATATTCACCATTTGATTTATTTATCGCAAATTCAAAATTTTTGACTACATTTCTAAACGAATTTTTAAAAATGCGGATTCGGGAATCATCGAAATCTGAAACAATTTTAAGCGTTGAATCAGTAGAGCCATCGTCTGAAATAATCAGTTCATCTTCAGGGTTCAGTTGCGGCAAAATTGATTCTATCTGCTTTTTTACAAATTTTTCACCGTTAAAAGTAGCCATACAGACCGATACCATAAAATAAGTATTTTTGCAAATATAAAAATATTATCCAGTTAAACTTATGTTAAAAGGCGCTTCCCTTAAAAATAAAGCAATACATAAGAAAAAAAGGTGCAAAATTCTTTTTTTTATTCTTTTACCTGTCTTATTTTCTTCTATAACACTCAACGTAAAAGACTTTGGTGCAAAAGGAAACGGAATTACCGACGACACCGCGGCTTTCCAGAAATGTATTGATGCGCTCATCAGCAAGGGTGGTGGCACCATGACTGTTCCCCTGGGAAAGTACCCGATTACCTTTCTTAAATTTTTTGGGAAAGAATACAGTAACATCACCATTAATGGAGATAATGCCCACATTCTGCAAAGGATAAGTGGTAACAGGAAAGCTGCTGAAAATAACAGATTTCAGACTTTTGCTCAACGTCACGCAGCGGATGGATGCTTTGTTTTCGACGCACAGGTATCCAGACAGAAAGATGATACCCACAGTATAAAAAATATAAAGATTTCCGGGCTCAA
>JAHIQD010000016.1 GCA_018902795.1 Bacteroidota bacterium
CATTCCGTTGACTGCGCGTTTGCGCGGGGCATTCATGGTCAATACCGACAAAGAATATATGGCAGGTCTTAAATATATCGTCACAAAAAATATCGGAATCTCAACCCACTACGACAGCGATATGAGCTGGGGTGCAGGGATAACTCTGAATTATTAAAAAAGTTTTCGGAGATTAGATTTTGAGAAGAGTGCAGCTGAAAAATAACGTCCGCTGCACTTTCTTTTATAAGTAAAGGGGCGTTAAAAAGTAAGTATTGTATTCCAAAGGATTCAACGCACTCCACTTCATCAAAATTAAGACTTTGCCGGTATGTATACGTTTCGTCTCCGAAACCTTGCGTTCTCTCAACTTTCATTAATTAGTAATATTTTTTTTCCTAAATTAGCTGCGTGAAATTTTTAGCCTTCTTTTTATCCCTTTTCTTTATGGTGCTTACGATGGTGCCATGTAACGATGCGGCAAAGGGTTTAAGCGAAAAAGTTTGTCAGAATCAGGATCTTCACCTTGAACAAAGCCAGGATCAACACGCTGATCTTTGTTCTCCTTTCTGTGTTTGCAATTGTTGTGGTATGACTTTGTCAGTTTCACAAATTAATACCTTACTTCCTGAACACAACGAGGTTGTAATAAAAGATGTTCTTCCTGAAAGGAAATACAGGCACAAGATCCTCCTCCCTGCCGGCATCTGGCAGCCCCCAAAAATAAGTTAATTAAACTACCGTAGGATTCTTCCTCCGGGACACTTCGGCTATGCAATAGTCGCAAATTTTCGTATTCAATACGGAAGTTGAATTTTTCTGTCAATTAACTTAAATTTTTACGAATGCTTTATAAAATTATACAGTTTAGTGTAAAAAATAAGCTCATCATTGGGCTCATGACATTTGCACTGATCCTTTGGGGTATATATAGTGCTACCAGACTCCCCTTGGATGCCGTACCCGATATCACAAACAATCAGGTACAGATTATTACCAGCACACCCACATTAGCTGCTCAGGAAACGGAACAGTTGGTTACTTACCCAATTGAACAGAGCCTTGCAAATATTCCAGGTATTACCGAAATGAGGTCCATCTCAAGATTTGGTCTGTCTGTAATTACTGTAGTTTTCGACGAAAGCGTGGATGTATACTTTGCACGGCAGCTCATCACCGAAAAGCTGAAAGAGGCCGAAGAAAATATTCCACAAGGTATCGGCAGCCCCGAAATGTCCCCGGTTTCTACTGGCTTGGGTGAAATCTATCAGTATGTTATTCACCCTAAAAAAGGTTCCGAGAACAAATACTCCGCTACGGATCTGCGTACCATGCAGGATTGGGTCGTGGCAAGGCAACTTTACGGGACACCCGGAGTAGCTGAAATTAACAGTTTCGGCGGGAAACTTAAGCAGTATGAAGTCGCGATTAATCCCTATAGGCTTAAAGCAATGAATGTTACCATTGCAGATATTTTTGCTGCACTCCAGAAAAATAACGAAAATACCGGCGGCGCTTATATCGATAAAAAACCTAATGCCTATTTTATTCGCGGCATCGGTCTGATCTCTTCTTTAGATGATATTTCCAACACCGTAATAAAAACAGTCAACGGTATCCCTGTACTTATCAAAGATGTCGCGGAGGCACGTATAGGCAGTGCCGTTAGATATGGTGCCCTTACCTATAACGGCGATAAAGAGGCTGTCGGGGGTATTGTAATGATGCTCAAAGGTGAAAATTCCGCGGAAGTAGTGAGTAGGGTTAAGGAAAAAATGCTCACCATTCAAAAATCCCTTCCAGCGGATATTATCGTAGAACCTTTCCTGGACCGGACTAACTTAGTAGACCGGGCGATCCGTACCGTAGAAACAAATTTGGTGGAAGGCGCTCTTATTGTCATCCTTGTGCTCGTTCTGTTTCTGGGTAATTTTCGTGCAGGGCTTATTGTGGCTTCTGCCATTCCACTTTCTCTCCTTTTTGCCTTAGGTATGATGAATGTTTTTGGAGTCAGTGCAAACTTGATGAGTTTGGGAGCTATCGATTTCGGGCTTATTGTAGATGGCGCAGTAATCATTGTAGAGGCGACCCTTCACTTTCTCGCGGTCCACCACAAATCCCAAAAACTCTCGCAGCACACAATGGACCGGGCTGTGGAAGCAAGTGCAAAAAAAATGATGAGTTCCGCAGCATTTGGCCAGATCATTATCCTTATTGTCTACCTACCCATTCTGTCACTTCAGGGAATTGAAGGTAAAATGTTCCGTCCTATGGCAGAGACCGTATCATTTGCCATTGTCGGAGCACTGATCCTCTCTCTTACTTATATACCCATGATGTCTGCGCTGTTTCTATCAAAAAATATCAGTGCTAAGAAAACCTTTGCCGATAAAATGATGGCTAAGATTCATAATTTTTACGTTCCCGTGTTGCAGAAGGCCATTGCGTTTAAATATGCAGTAGTTGCTGCGGCCATAGCGCTGCTTACGGTGTCGCTCCTGATATTCTCTCGCATGGGCGGCGAATTTATACCACAACTTCAGGAAGGTGATTTTGCCGTACATTGCATTCTGCCACAGGGCACCTCCCTTTCGCAAAGTATAGAAACTTCTATGCAGGCAAGCCGCATTTTGAAATCATTTCCCGAAGTCAACACCGTGGTAGGTAAAACCGGTAGCGCAGAGGTTCCAACAGACCCTATGCCGCCCGAAGCAACGGATCTTATTGTCACGCTAAAACCTAAAAAAGATTGGAAAGACAGCGACAAATCCTACGAAGAGTTAAGTGCCGAAATGATGGAAAAACTCGAAATGATACCTGGAGTGTTTTTTGAAGTCTCCCAACCCATACAGATGCGTTTTAACGAATTAATGACCGGGGTAAGACAGGATGTGGCGATTAAAATTTTTGGTGAAAATATCGACACCCTCGCTAAATTGGCTCCCGACGTTGCCAAAGTCGTCCAGACCGTTCAGGGAGCCACAGAACCCCAGATTGAGCAGACCGTGGGCTTGCCCCAAATTACCATTACCTACGACAGGGCCCGCCTCGCCTCGTACGGTCTCAATATTGAGGATATTAATCACACAGTAAGTACTGCATTTGCCGGTGAAACAGCTGGTGTAGTGTTTGAAGATGAAAAGAAATTCAATCTGGTCGCGCGTCTGGACAGTGCGAGCAGAAGCTCTATTGAGGACGTCAGCAGCCTCTTTATTCCAACCGCAAACGGAGTCCAGATTCCGCTTTCACAGATCGCAAAAGTGGAATATAAAGACGGTCCGGCACAGATAAGTCGGGAAGATGGAAAGCGCCGCATCGTCGTAGGTTTCAATGTAAAAGATAGAGATGTAGAAAGTGTGGTGACCGAAATTCAGCAAAAACTCACTGATGCCAACCTGCTGCCCCCCGGATATTATTATACCTATGGTGGTACTTTTGAAAACCTGGAACAGGCCTCTTCCAGATTACAGATTGCCGTGCCGGTTGCTTTAGCACTCATTTTTCTCTTGCTTTATTTTGCCTTCCGCAACCTAAAAGACAGCTTGCTTATTTTTACTGCGATCCCAATGAGTGCCATTGGCGGTGTGTTTGCCTTGCTCATAAGAGATATGCCATTCAGTATTTCTGCAGGAGTGGGCTTCATTGCGTTATTTGGTGTGGCCGTCCTGAACGGTATTGTCTTGGTCAGTACTTTCAAAGACCTACAGAAATCCGGTGTAAATAATGTAATACGAAGGGTTATTGAGGGAACCAGCATCAGGCTTCGTCCTGTATTGATGACGGCAGCCGTAGCATCATTTGGATTTTTCCCGATGGCTTTTTCTACCGGGAGCGGTGCCGAAGTGCAAAGACCGCTTGCAACAGTTGTTATCGGCGGTTTGGTTACGGCGACCTTTCTAACGCTATTTGTATTGCCTTTGCTGTATATCATCTTCAATTCTAAAAACCAATTCAGAACTAAATTGAGAAATATTAAAAATTCACCGCTTCCGGTGCTGGTCTTGCTGCTCTGTCTTGGGACAGGTTCCTTCCAGGCACAGGAAAGGATCTCGCCAAATGATGCAGTGAAAATAGCACTCGCCAATAATTTGCAGTACTCCGTAAACCGTGCTCAGGTAAGCAAAGCTGTGCTGGAGACCAAAACTACGCGTGAAATTCCTAAGACCGGCATTTTTATAGAAAATGACGATATGAGGCCAAGTGATCCCAATGGCGAATTAAAAATTGGAGTCCAGCAATCAATCCAATGGCCGGGGTTATATAAGGCGAAAAGGAAGTATTTTGAGGAGCAGCTAAAATACCACCAGCTTAATAAAGGTATGCTCGATGCCGTAATTAAAAAAGAGGTAAATACAGCATTTTATCAGCTGTGGTACCTTCAGGATCTAGCCAGACTTTATCAGAAACTTGATGAATACTACACCAGTATGTACGAAGCAGCTAATCTTCGTTTCAAAACGGGTGAAGCTGCAGGACTGGAAAACATTGCTGCCGAAGCACGGATGAAGGAGCTGCAGGCACAGAAACAGCAAAACCAACAGAATATTTCAGCACAGCAGCAGCAGTTGAGCCTTTTTCTCAATACTCAGACGATGTACTTGCCGGAAGACACCAATTTGCAGAAACTGGATGTGGATGACTTTCCGTCAGATAGTTTACATCCCTCATTGGCACTGCAGCACCAAAATATCGAAATTGCACGGGCTAATATAGATGTTCAGAAAATGCAGAATAAACCTGACTTTTCCGGCCGGGTATTTTCCCAGAGATTATACGGAATGAAAGATCCCATAACCGGCTTTTCTGTTGCAATTGAATTTCCCATTTTTGGGAAAACTGCCTATAAAGCAAAATTGCATGCTGCCGAAGCTGAAGTCGAAATTCAGCAGTCGCAGCTGCGCTATCAGGAAAACCAGTTCGCTGCGCAAACACGCTCAAGCTTTACCGAAATCCTGAAAGCTTCGGAAATGCTTAAATATTATGAAAGTATAGGTTTGAAACAGGCAGACCAGATCTTTGATGCGGCAATGCTCAGTTACAAAGCAGGTGAAATAGGTTTTTCTGAAATGCACCAGTTCTTTACCCAAGCCATTGATATCAGAAAAAATTATCTCATAGCGCTAAACGAATATAATCTGGCCGTAATACAATATAACTACTATATTAAAAATTAAGTACCCAAAAGAGAATATAACATGAAAAAATATATCACCCTTATTTTTGCCGTCTCTGTCTTGTTGACAGGATGTAAAAAAGAATTAGAAGTTACTGAAACCAAAAATACACCTGAAGTGGAGAAGGTTGATGAACATGAAGATCCGAACGTCGCACATTTCACGGAGGAACAAATAAAGACTGTTGGAATTCAAATGGGTAGTATCGAAAGTAAGGAACTTTCTAATACCATAAAAGTAAGCGGTATGCTGACGGTGCCTAACCAGAATAAGGCATTTGTTACGCCCTCGTACAGCGGTATAGTACGCTCCCTGTACGTACAGCCTGGAAGCTATGTATCAAAGGGAAAAGTTATAGCAACCATTTCAAACCCCGATTTAATTGTGATGCAGCAGCAGCTTCAGCAGGTTAATGGTCAGATCCGGATGGCAGAGCTGGAGGTTACGCGTGCACAGCAGCTTTATAAAGGTAATGCCGCACCCCTAAAGAAATTCCAGCAGGCCCAGACAGATCTTGCTACATTGCGAAGCCAGCGCTCCGGACTCCAGAAACAGCTGGGCAGCATTGGCGCCGCCCAGGGGTACAGTTCGTCCCTTGCGGTGCGTGCCCCCATTAGCGGCACGGTAAGCAAAGTAATTGCGCAAATCGGGAGTAATGTAGATATGGCTTCTCCAATTGCGGAAATTGTAAGCAATGCGGCACTCCATCTGGATATTTACGTGTATGAAAAAGACTTGGGTAAAGTTCAGCCGGGGCAAACCATTCATTTTACACTAACCAACAGTCCCGGTAAAGAGTACGATGCAAAAATAACTTCAATCGGTACTGCCTTTGAAGGAGAAAGCAAAACCGTTCCCGTTCACGCACAGGTCGTCGGTGACCGAGTAGGTCTCATCGATGGCATGAATGTTACCGCAGTTATAAGTCTGGATAATCAAACCGCAGCATCCGTTCCTACTGAAGCTATAGTTAATGATAAGGGACAGGATTTTATCTTTATCATGCAAAACAATAATGATAAAGAGGGAAACATCGAGAAAGTAAAGTCTGGCAGGGAAGGAGATAACAAAAAAATGTTGGAAAAAAAGGAAATAAGTTTTGAAAAAATTCCTGTGGCTAAGGGAGTTACTGATTTGGGCTATACACAAATTACCCCCTTGAAACCCATGCCCCCAAATGCTAAAATAGTAACTAAAAATGCCTTCTTTATTTTAGCTAAATTAAATAACAAAGGAGAAGAAGGGCACGGCCATTAAAAAATATATAATCAAAATTACTCAAACTCATCGTTTAAAATAAAACTTATGGCAAATAATAAATCACATATACATACCTACGACGAAAATGGCAATCAGCTGTGCTGCACGCCTCAGGAAGGGAAAATATATAAAAACGCGGGGGCAGAAAAATTAGTCGAAGACGGTTGTTGCGCAACGACCGATAAAGTCTATGCCCCAATAAAGAAAATGACTCCCGATACTGAAAAGCATCCCACTGATGACGGCTCAAACCATGCTGCTGAACATGCCGATGATGATGGACACGATCATTCTACACAGGAAAAATCAACTTTTCAGCTTTTTCTGCCTGCAATTATTTCATTCGTGATTTTGATGACCGGATTGGCGATGGATTATTTAGTCCCTCAATCTTGGTTCAAGGACTGGGTACGTATTAGCTGGTATGCCGCGGCATATCTTCCGGTAGGTTTGCCGGTTCTTAAGGAAGCGATTGAAAGTATCCGGAAGGGTGATGTGTTTTCGGAGTTTTTCCTTATGTCTATCGCGACAATAGGAGCCTTTGCCATTGGCGAATATCCGGAAGGAGTGGCGGTCATGCTTTTCTACTCGGTAGGCGAAGTTTTCCAGACCTTAGCGGTACAGCGGGCAAAAGGAAACATTGCAAAACTTTTAGATCAGCGTCCCGATGAAGTCACGATTTTAGTCGACAATCGACCCCAAACCGTTAAAGCTGCTGAAGTGGGACTCGATTCCCTCATTCAGCTCAAACCCGGCGAAAAATTGGCCCTCGATGGGGTGTTGATCTCCGATAGCGCTTCCTTTAATACCTCGGCACTAACCGGGGAAAGCAAGCCCGATACTAAGCAGAAAGGCGATACTGTTCTTGCCGGAATGATCAACCTGAATACCGTTGCACAGGTGAGAGTAAATACACCTTATGCAGATTCAAAACTTTCCAAGATTCTGGAACTGGTACAAAACGCGACGGCACAGAAAGCACCCACAGAATTGTTCATCAGGAAATTTGCCCGCATTTATACACCGATAGTGGTATTCCTCGCGGTGGCAATCTGCTTGTTGCCTTACTTCTTTGTAGAGGATTACATTTTTAGAGATTGGTTATACCGCGCCCTGATTTTTCTGGTAATCTCCTGTCCTTGCGCATTGGTTATCAGCATTCCGCTCGGTTACTTTGGCGGCATCGGTGCAGCAAGCCGGAACGGAATTTTATTTAAAGGAAGCAATTTCCTTGACGTTATCGCAGACATTAAAAATGTGGTCATGGACAAAACCGGAACCATGACGGAAGGGGTCTTCAAAGTACAGTCAGTCAACATGCAGCCCGAACTCGACAAAGATTCAATTCTTAGGATGGTAAATGTTATTGAAAATTCATCCACTCATCCCGTCGCGACGGCCATTCATGAACACCTCGGAGAGCCTGATCACAATGTTGTAATCAACAACATCGAAGAGATTGCCGGGCATGGTTTGAAAGGGGATTATCAGGGAAAACAGTTACTCGTGGGGAACTTCAAACTCATGGATAAATTCGGTATCCAGTACGATATTAACCCTGATGATATAGTAGAAACCTTGATTGCCATTGCATATGAAGGAAAATTTGCAGGATACATTACCATTGCCGACAGCATCAAGGAAGATGCAGCGGAAACAGTAAAGAAACTGAAGAGTTTAGGAGTAAAAGTGACCATGTTGAGCGGCGATAAATCAACCGTGGTGAAAGCGGTCGCCGAAAAACTGGGTATTCAAAATGCCTTTGGCGACTTGTTGCCGGAGGATAAAGTGAATAAAGTCAAAGAAATAAAATCGCGCAACGAAACCGCGGCCTTTGTCGGAGACGGGGTTAATGATGCACCCGTAGTGGCATTAAGCGATGTGGGAATAGCGATGGGCGGTCTAGGTAGCGATGCAACCATTGAAACGGCAGACGTCGTTATTCAGGACGACAAACCATCAAAAATCCCGATGGCCATTAATATCGGTAAGCAGACTAAAAAGATTGTGTGGCAGAATATTGCTTTGGCCTTTGGAGTAAAAGCCATCGTTCTCGTTTTAGGTGCTGGTGGTTTAGCAACAATGTGGGAAGCAGTCTTTGCAGATGTTGGCGTAGCCCTTCTTGCCATATTAAATGCAGTGAGGATCCAGAAAATGAAATTCTAAATAAAGCGGGCTTCGGTCCGTTTTTTTTTGTGCAGTCATGAGGTTGGCGAAGTTTTCAGATACAACCCCGCGCGCCACAGCAAGTAACATAATGGCAATTATACGCACCTGCCATCGGCTACAACGTTGCCCTCCATTCCGCTTCGCTGCATTGCGTGCAATCCCAGCACCATAGTGCCTATAATTGAAAATTATGTTAAATGCTTTAGATTACGCCCCCCTCTCATTACCCCTAATTAGACCCCTATAAAAATTAAACCCTTGAATATCAATGATATCAAGGGTTTAAAAGTGGCCCAGCTTGGGCTCGAACCAAGGACTTGCTGATTATGAGTCAGCTACTCTAACCAGCTGAGTTACAAGGCCAGAAAACAAAAGGTTTTACCCCTCTGTTTTGCGAGTGTGCAAATGTAAATATTTTTTTGAAATTTCAAAAGTTTTTTAAGGCTTTTCCTGACATAATTCTACCAAAACACCGTTGGTAGACTTTGGATGAAGGAAAACTACGAGTTTATTGTCGGCTCCTTCCTTGGGTTCTTCGGAAATAAACACAAATCCTTCTTTCTTTAATCTTTCGATTTCGGAAGCAATATTTTCTACACCGAATGCGATATGATGAATGCCTTCACCTTTTTTATCAATGAATTTTGATATGGGACTTTCGGGGCTGGTGGCTTCCAGAAGTTCAATTTTACTGTCGCCCACTTTATAGAAAGAAGTCGTAACACCTTCCCGTTCTACAGCTTCCTGCTTATAATATTCTTTTCCCAACAGTCTTGAAAACAGCCGATCAGATGTTTCCAGGGATTTTACGGCAATACCGAGATGCTCAATTTTCATAAATACTTTTGTTACAGCAGGCCGTTTGATTCTTTAATCTTCCGGCATATTTCAAACAAAAATAGTAAATTTGCGCCATGAACGAAAGCAACAGACAGAAAAAAGTCGCACAGATTATACAGGAAGATTTCGCTGAACTGTTCCGCAAACAGGCTTCAGAAAGCAAACAGAGCTTTTTGGTTACCGTTTCGGATGTTAAAGTAACAGCGGATTTAAGCATCGCAAAAATTTATTTAAGCATTTTCCCTCAGGAATTCCGGAAAGATATTATGAAGGAAATCTTGGTAAACAAAGCACAGTACAGAAACTATATCGGTCAGAAAATGAGCAAGCAGGTCCGTATTATCCCAGAACTCAATTTCTATCTGGACACCACTCTGGATGATGTGGAAAAAATCGAAAAAGAGCTCAGAGGCGAAGGCGATAATCCTGTACTTTAAAAAACGCTGATAAACTTCACTTGAAAAATACTGCAATATACATAGCGACAAGATATCTTCTTGCCAAAAAAGGAAGCACGGCGGTCACTTTTATTACCTGGCTTGCTGCTTTGGCGATGATGGTGGCGGTAACCGCAATGTTTATTATTATTTCGGTTTTTTCAGGGCTGGAAGATCTTAATCAGGACCTTATTGCCAACCTTCATGCGGACATTACGCTGAAAAGTAAACAGGGAAAAACACTTCCTGATATCGACAAAGCCGCCAAAATTCTGAAATCCAATACTGAGATTGAGCATTTCTCAAAAGTAATCGAAGAAAAGGTTTACATCAATTTCCGCGAAAACGGAGATATTGCCAATCTGAGAGGTGTGGATTCTGCTTATATTTTCGTGAATCCGATTCACAGGAATATTTTTTACGGCTCCTACCCGAGTTTTAAATATTCCAATGAAGTTTTAATCGAAAACAAACTCGATAACCGACTTGCCATTCCCGTGGGTGAAGGTTCAGAAGCTGCGAGCCTGATGATGCCCAAACCTGGAAAAGGAATTATCAGCAAGGAAGAAGACATTTTCAATAAAAGAGAGATTTTCGTTTCCGGCGTTTTTCCGGGGAACGACCAGCTCGACAACACCATTATTTCTCCCATTGAACTCACAAGAGAACTTCTTGATTTGCCTAAGAAATCAGCTTATCAGATTGTAATCAAACTCAAAAACCCTGAAAATGCCGATCTGGTAAAACAGAACCTCCAGAATCAGCTGGGAAACAAATATGAGGTAAAGACGAAAGCCGAAGAAAATGCCGCTTTCTGGAAAATGATCAATACCGAAAAACTCTTCATCTATCTTATTTTTGCGCTGGTTATTTTTATTACGACTTTCAATCTGGCGGGGGCGATCATTATTCTGCAGCTTGACAAAAAAGAGCAGGCAAAATCACTGATTTCTTTAGGAATGAATTTAAAATCTTTAAGAAACATTTATTTCTATACAGGAATGTTAATTGTAATCTTCGGAATCCTGAGCGGACTTCTTTTGGGAACCGCAATCAGTTATTTCCAGATTGAAACGGGTTTCTTCAAAGCGGGAGCCAATACCGATCTTGCCTTTCCTGTTAGGATCCGATTCATCAATTACCTTATTGTAAGTGCCACCGCAGCAGTTTTCGGTTTTGGAGTTTCCTGGTTTTTCTCTAAAATTAACCGCTCGTATTTTACCAATAATTAAAATTTGGCGGGAAGGTTTTTTATTTAACTTTGCATTCCTAAATTTTATTCAAAACAATGAAAAAGACCTTTACTCTATTACTTGCTGTCTTCACGGTAAGTTTCAGTTTTGCGCAGATCCCTGCCGGATATTACAACGGAACAGCCGGTTTGACAGGATATGCACTGAAAACCAAACTCAATCAAATCATTTCTAACGGAGCTTTGGATCTGGGTTATGGCAGCGGTACCGGCGGATTGTGGACGACCTATTTCACTTCCGACCGCGACTATTATTACGAAAACAACGGCACTTTGCTCGACATGTATTCCGAAAAACCCGCCGGTCCGGATTCGTATGAATATATCCTGGGACAGTCATCAGCGGGCGGAAACCAATGCGGAAGTACGAACCAGAACAACGAAGGATTTTGCTATAACAGAGAGCACAGTTTTCCGAAAGTTAATTTTGGAGGACAGTCAGCAGTTCCGATGGCCAATGACGCTCATTTTGTTATTCCTTCAGATTATTATGTAAACAGCAAAAGATCAAACTATCCTTACGGAGAAACTTCTTCTCCAAGCTGGACATCCACTAACGGAACTAAATTAGGAAACTCTAACTTTCCGGGATATAGCGGAACGATCTTTGAACCCATCAATGAGTTTAAAGGAGATCTTGCCAGAATGCAGCTGTATTTTATCACCAGATATGAGGACAAGCTCACTTCTTTTAGCCCGTATCAAAGTGCCACAAACCCTTTAGATGGAAGCACCAACCGCGGTTTCCAACAATGGTACATTAATTTATTGCTTAAATGGGCAACCCAGGATCCGGTTTCACAAAGAGAGATCGACCGAAACAACGCCGTCTACGCAAGACAGCAAAACAGAAACCCTTTCATCGATCATCCGGAATGGATTAGCGAGATCTGGACTTCTACCCTTTCATCATCTGAAACCGCATCATTTGACAGAACACTTTCCGTTTATCCGAATCCGGTAAGAAATGGGGAACTGCATCTTGCAGGTTATGGTTTGGATCAGATCGGTTCAGTGCAGATTTATTCCATCGACGGAAAACTGATTCAGACCGTGAACCAGAATCTTAAAAACACAAACAAAATCATCTTAAAAAACACACCAAAAGGTGCGTACATTCTGAAAACGGAATCTCAGTCCGTTAAATTTTTGGTAGAATAAATGATTATTACATTACAGATATTCAAAACCGGCATCCTGATGTCGGTTTTTTAGTGAATACTGATGCCATAGAACCGCAATTTCAGTAAAAAACAAACGCTGTTTTTAGTTCTGATGGATAATTTTAATTTTTTGATTCTCAGTAAAATTGGGCTTTTCCATGATATAAAACATGCATCGCATAAAATAATAGTGATATCCTTAAAAATTAAATCGTTCGATTCGTTTTTTTACTAACTTTGCCCCCCAATTTTATTTATAATTCAATGAAAAAATTAACAACTCTTTTGCTTGGCTTCGTGTTTTCTATAGCACTGGCTCAGGCACCCGCCAATTATTACAACGGCACCGAAGGCTTAACCGGGGCCGCTTTGAAAACAAAACTGAGCGCCATCATTACCGCCGGTCACAAAGACAATGGTTATGACGGTCTTTACACTGGATATACGACGACAGACACCGACCATTACTACGAAAATGACGGTTCTGTTTTAGATATGTATTCTGAAAACCCTACCGGTACAGATCCTTATACTTACCGTCATGGAATTAAAAAATGCGGAAATTACAGTTCTGAAGGGGACTGCTACAACAGGGAACACGTCGTGCCGCAAAGTTTTTTTAATTCTAAAGCTCCGATGGTTTCCGATATCAAC
The DNA here is from genome assembly GCA_018902795.1 of Bacteroidota bacterium. Classification (GTDB taxonomy): domain Bacteria; phylum Bacteroidota; class Bacteroidia; order Flavobacteriales; family Weeksellaceae; genus Kaistella. The sequence continues at coordinate 12,929 of JAHIQD010000016.1, forward strand.
TTCATCCGTCCCACAGACGGAAAAGTAAACGGAATGAGAAGTAACTACCCTTTTGGTGCTGTTACTAATGCATCCTTCACTTCTAAAAACGGAACCAAGGTAGGACCAAGCACTTCTCCGGGATACGGCGGTACAGTTTGTGAGCCTATCGACGAATTCAAAGGGGACATCGCAAGAATGATTTTCTATTTTGTAACAAGATACGAAAGCCAGCTGTCAGGATTTTCTACAGGAAATATGCTGGGAGGTTCGGCATATCCGGGACTGCAAACCTGGGAAAGAGATGTACTTTTAAGCTGGGCAATTCAGGATCCGGTATCACCAACCGAAATTGAAAGAAACAATGCATCGTTTGTTTTCCAGAAAAACAGAAACCCTTTCATCGATCACCCGGAATGGGTACAGCAGATCTGGGGAACACAGGTTATCGATACTCAGGCGCCAACTGCTCCAACCAATTTAGCAGTGGTGTCAACATCTACCAACTTCGCTAATTTAACCTGGACAGCTTCTACAGACAATATCGCAGTAGCTTATTACAAAATTTACGTTAACGGAGTTTTCCACAGCAATTCAAGTTCGACCACTGCGACGGTTTCGGCACTTACTCAGGGTACAACCTATAACTTCTACGTGATTGCAGCAGATGCAGCAGGAAATACTTCACCTCAGAGTAACACCGCGACAGGAACTACTTTAGTTGATACACAGGCCCCAACAGCACCTACGAATTTAGCAGTAACTTCTGTAGGAACCAACAGCATAGCAATTCAGTGGAATGCATCTACAGACAATATCGGAGTAACATCTTATGATATTTATGTAAATGGTGAATTAATGGGATCTACATCCTCTACTTCTACGAACATTGCCAATTTAAATCCTTTAACCACCTATACCATTTATGTGGTGGCAAAAGACGGCGGAAACAATGTTTCTCCGGCAAGTAATTCCGTTACCGCAACAACATTGGCTTTAGGATTAAACTGTGGTGACGAGAAATTTGAAACCATCCCGACAAGCGCTTCCACCTATTCTACCTATAACTGGACCAGCAACGGCGTTTCATGGACGTCAGAAGATTCCAGAACAGACCAGACGATCAACGGAAGAGCCATTGCCATCCGGGACGGTTTCCTTACCGCGCTTTCTGTACCGAACGGAATCGGTGATTTAAAAGTAACCACGCAGCTTAAATTTGCAGGTACCGCCGGAACGCTTAAAGTTTTTGTAAACGGTACTGATACAGGAAAAACCGTTCCTTACAGTGCTACTGCAACCACTACAACCGTAGCGGGAATCAATATTGGCGGAACAGTTGAAATCACCTTACAGAACACAAGCACCAGCAACAGAGTAGCGATTGACGACATGACATGGACCTGTTACACCCTTGCAGCAGTAAATGAAAGCGGTATTAACAAAAACGCAATCTCCATTTATCCAAATCCTGTGAAAAACGGAGAAATTAACGTAACCGGTAAAAACCTTTCCGAAATCTCTGCAGCACAGATCTTTGATTTCACCGGAAAATTGGTTCAGACGGTAGCTCAGCCTTTCAAAAACTCAGGTAAAATTACTTTGAAAAACTTACCAAAAGGCATGTACATTTTAAAAGCAGGAAACAGCACCGCGAAATTTATTGTTCAATAATTTTTAAGGACTTTCGGTTTTAATTAAAGACCGGTTTTCAATCCCATCATGGTCGGAAGATTTTTCTTCCGGCCTTTTTTATTTCAGAAACAACAGCATGTAAACTTCAGCCATTTATTCTTTTTACAACAGGCGTTTCTCAAGTTTTCACAGGCTTAAAACTGGTACTTTCATAACATTATTTTTTCATTTTAAATGATGAGAAATCTCATAACCAGAACGTTATGAGAAACCTCATAGGATATGATTTGTTCCGACACTGCATTTCATTTTACCTTTGCGTCAGTTTTAAAAAAGGAATTCTAAGCAATGAAGTGAGCTTCTTAACCCTTTTTTTCAACTCTGCTTTTAAGTATCATCTGACTGCTAAAGAATCCGTGGACGCACTCTAAAAAGATTCATTTCAACGCGAGCCAAAATACAGCAGAATTCTCGGATCTTTCAAAAAAACCGCAAGGTTTTAAATCAGGTCCAATCGGTTTTAAGAAATATTTAAAACCATAAAACTCACATGCTTCTAAAAAATCCGTAATTTCATATAGAATTTTCTTGGAAAATTTCAGACGGATCAGGTAGAGTGAGCTTTCATTAATAATTATTCAAATGAAAAAGTTACTCCTTTTGGTGTTGGCGGTATTCGTCAGTTGTTTATGTGCTGCACAGCAGGCAGAATCCGATACAATAATTAAAACTGAAACCGTGGCCCATCCTATAAAAATAACTTTAAGTGCTACTTATGTAACTCAGCATTACTGGCGGGGCATTGGGCGCGGAAAACTTTTCGGCGAGGCACCTTCTTTTGAACCTCAGCTGACTTTCGTAAAAAAAAGATGGACTTTCGGGGTTTCCGCCGGCGCTTCTTTCGACAATATTTACAAAACCGTGCTGCCTTTCGTTATTTACAGCGTAACACCGGAATTTTCGGTAGCGGTACAGGACATTTATTCTCCCGGAACCAATTTCTGGAACTCGAAACCCTTTGATTTCGATATTACCACCTCCAAACATTTTGTAGACTATTATATGGTTTACCGTTTTAAAAAATTTCCTTTACAGCTGAAATGGGCAAGCATCGTTCTGGGTAAAGATGCCAATGCAGACGGCAAAAGAAACTTTTCTACTTACGCGGAGGTTTCTTCAGGATTTAAAATCAAAAAATGGCAGGTCGACGGATATGTTGGTGCTACGCCATGGAAAGGTCTTTACGCCAAAGAAGCCGGAATCACCAATTTGGAGGCGAAAATTCAGTATAATTTCCTTATTCATAAAAATGTGCCGTTTCCGGTTTTTGTTAAACTCGCTCACAATCCGGTTTCAAAGATGTCTCACGTTGTTGGTGGCTGCACCGTGAATTTAACGTTGAAATAAACAACTCCGAAAATGAAAAACACACTGACCAACCAAGGCAACGACAGAATTCTTACAGGATTTATTCTGGCTGTCCTCACATTTTGGCTTTTCGCCAATTCGATGATAAATATAGGTTCTGTCTTGGGCAAAGAACTTGGCTTAGCATCGAATACCATGAATATTGCGGTATCGCTTGCTGCCTTGTTTTCAGGAATTTTCGTGGTGGTTTTCGGAGGTTTGGCAGACCATATCGGCCGAGCAAAAATCCTCAGATTAGGACTTTATTTAAGTGTGGTCGGTTCACTGTTCATTGCGCTGATTCCTTCCGGAAAATTTGCTGAACCTGTTTTATTAATCGGCCGTGCCTTACAGGGGCTTTCTGCGGCCTGCATTATGCCGACGAGTTTAGGTTTGCTGAAGATTCTTTGGGAAGGCTCTGCACAGCAGCGCGCCATCAGCTTCTGGAGTATGGGAACATTTGGTGGTTCCGGACTTTCTGCGCTTTTTGCAGGAATTGTTGCTACGAATTTGGGCTGGAGATGGATTTTTGTATTCTCTGTCATCGTGGCTGTGATTGCCTTATATCTGCTAAAAAACCTTCCGGAAAGCAAAAAAGAATCTTCCGGAAAATACAGACCCGACTGGGCCGGAATCCTTATTTTTCTGGTTTCAATGATTTGTCTTGAACTTTTCATTACCAAAGGCGCCACTTTCGGTTGGTTAAGTGTCACTTCAATATTTCTGATTTTAGGGGCGGTGATCACTTTCATAATTTTCTATTATTATGAAAAGCGATCTTCAAACCACTTTTTCGATTTGAGTTTATTTAAAAATAAAGTATTTTCCGGAGCCATCATCTGTAATTTTTTAATGAATGCTGCGGCGGGAATCGTCATTGTGGCCTTAACTTTAATGCAGACTGCTACCAATTACAGCGCACAGAAAGCAGGTTTACTGACATTAGGATATGCCGTTTCAGTCATCCTGTTTATCAGAACCGGCGAACGTTTAATGCGTAAAATCGGAGCACGAAAACCGATGGTTTGGGGTTCGCTCATTGTGGCTTTGGCAACCCTCCTTTTGATGCAGACTCACGTGATGGTAGGAACCTACCCAATTCTGGCTCTTATTGCATTCACTTTATTCGGAACAGGACTGGCGTTTTTTGCGACGCCCGCAACTACAGCAGCACTTTCAAATCTGCCGGCAGAACAATCCGGAGCCGGGGCAGGAATTTTCAAAATGGCTTCATCACTCGGCGCGGGGTTCGGCATTGCAATTTCAGCAGGAATCTTCACTGCCGTTTCGAAATCTACTGATGCAATGGAATGGTTCCCAAATATATTTTCTGGAAGACAGGACAATATCAACTTCCGTCTGGCGGCCATTCTGGCACTGACTTCGGTTCTGCTGTTTGCGCTTCTTTCAGCAGTTGTAGCCGGTTTTAAAATTCCGAAAGACGGAGGAAAAATAATCAATAAATAATAATTTAAAAACAATAGTATGCAAAATTCAACAGTACAGCAAGCTTACAAAGGTAACGACCGTTTGCTTTATGGAATTATCTTAGGGGTTTTGGCCTTCTGGTTATTCGCACAAACTACCCTTAACATTAACGTAGGAATGGCGAAAGACCTTGGGATGGAGCAAAACATGATGAATATCGCGGTATCAATCACCTCCTTATTTTCCGGTATCTTCATTGTCGTTTTAGGAGGTTTGGCCGACAGAATCGGCCGTGTGAAAATGATACAGATCGGTTTCATTTTCAGTATTATCGGTTCAGCGATGGTGGCTTTAACACCAAGCGGAGCGCTGGCAACTCCTGTTTTAATGACAGGAAGAATCTTTCAGGGACTTTCAGGCGCAGCACTGATGCCTGCAAGTTTAGCTTTGGTAAAAGCATATTGGGACGGTGCCGCAAGACAGCGGGCAGTAAGTTTATGGTCAATCGGTTCCTGGGGAGGTTCCGGTTTCTGTGCACTTTTCGGCGGTTTGGTAGCATCCAATCTTGGATGGAGATACATTTTCTGGGCTACAGTGGTGATCTCTATTATCGGTTTCCTGATGGTAAAAGGAACACCAGAAAGTAAAGGCGAAAGCAAAGGGGATTATAAATTTGACCTTGCCGGTGTGATCACCTTTATGCTTTCCATCATCGGATTGCAAATTTTCCTGAGTAAAGGAAGTTCTTTTGGATGGACCAGTGGAATTTCACTGGGTTTATTCGCAGCGTTCGCCATTTTTGGTTTCATTTTCTATAAACTTGAATCTAAAAACATCAGTGCATTTGTAGATTTCAAACTTTTCAAAAATTTGACGTACACCGGTGCAACCATCTCCAATTTCCTTTTGAATGCCACTGCCGGTATCCTGATTGTTTCTCTTTCATTAGTTCAGTTAGGAGCAGGCTTAACTTCACAGGAATCCGGATTATTGACTTTGGGTTACGCCATCGCCATTGTATCGTTCATCCGAGTGGGTGAAAAACTTCTGCAGAAATTTGGAGCCAGAAAACCGATGATCTGGGGTTCATTAATCGTTGGACTATCTATCATTTTACTGATGCAGACGCAGGTGATGACCGGAACTTATAAAATTCTGGCTGTTGTTTCATACACCCTCTTCGGTTTAGGTTTGGCATTTTACGCGACTCCTTCAACGGATGCGGCATTATCAAACCTTCCGTCAGATCAGGCAGGAGCAGGAGCAGGAATTTATAAGATGGCATCTTCTTTAGGTGCAGCACTGGGAGTCGCGGTTTCAGCAGCAATTTTCACAGCATTAAGCGGGCAAACAGGCTCCATTCAATGGATAGACGGACTGATCAGTTTTGTTGGAAGACAGGATAATCTTGCCCTCAGACAGGGTGCGATGATCGCATTGGGTGTGAATCTCTTAATGGTTGTTTTAGCCATCATCTCCATTGTATTAACCGTTCCAAAACATAAAAAAGCAGAACTGGAACATTAAAAATTCCCTTTACTTTTAAATTTAATAATAATTACATCAAATAAAATGAGTACAGAAGTTTTAGAAAAAATCAAATCAGGTCAGGAGACTTTAAAATCATGGATGAACAATATGCACCAAATGCCGGAACTGGCCATGACCGAAACCGAAACCGCAAAATTTATCGCTGATAGACTTCGCGAAATCGGCGGCTGGGAAATCGTAGAAGGCGTAGGCAAAACCGGCATCGTGGCCTCAATGAAAGTGGGTGACAGTGACAAATCAATCGGTTTGCGTGCCGATTTCGACGCGCTCCCGATTGAAGAAGACAATGACCTTCCCTACAAAAGCAACGTTCCCGGAAAAGGGCATCTTTGCGGACACGATGCACACACTACGATGTTGCTGGGTGCTGCAAAATATTTGTCAGAAAACAAAAATTTCAACGGAACGGTAAGGTTGTTCTTCCAGCCTGGTGAAGAAACCATGGAAGGTGCTCCTGCAATGATTGCAGACGGACTTTTTGAAAAATTCCCTGTGGATTCGGTTTATGGCATGCATAATATGCCGGGACTGGAACTGGGTAAATTCTACTTTAATACCGGAAAATTTATGGCAGCGGTTGACAACTGGGAAATCGAAATTACCGGGAAAGGCAGTCACGGTTCTATGCCGGAATTGGGCATTGACCCTATCGTTTGCGGCTCTGCTTTGGTCATGGCATTACAAACTATCGTGTCAAGAAATCTTTCGCCATGGCACACCTCAGTGGTTAATGTGGGGTCATTTCAGTCCGGAATTGCAGGAAATGCCGTTCCACAGAAAGCAATCTTTCGGTTAAGCATCAGAAATATGGATCCTGACGACAGAAAAATGGTTCTGGATAAAGTGAGAAAAATAACCAAAGCACAGGCCGAATCTTTTAACTGTAAAGTGGAAATCCGGGAAGGAATTCCGGGTACAGTACTGGTGAATTCTGATGAAGAAACCCATTGGGCAGCCAATGTCGCAAAGGAAACTTTTGGGGCAGAAAATGTGGTTACCGATGCGCAGCCGTATATGGGCAGTGAAGATTTTGCCTTCATGCTCGAGAAAAAGAAAGGAAATTACTGTATGGTTGGAAACGGCGATACTTTTATGGTTCACCATCCTCAATATGTATTCAACCAGGAATTATTACCTGTTGGAGTGAGATATTGGGTAGCCTTGGTAGAAAACTATCTGAAATAAATTCAGTCGTTTTTCAGAGAATCATTTTAAAAAAGTGCAATGGCCGGAATATTTCTTCCGGCCATTTTTGTAATCCCTTAGTAATTCCGATGTACCGATTTTTTCGTAAATTAGTATTACGAAAACACTATTCATTTGATATTGAACAGTTTGAAATTCAATACCAGTTTGTTTACTGCGGCGCAACCTCCATTATTGAGCAGTTATTTCTGATATTTTAAAAATTAACCATCATGAAGAATAAAGCTGAACGCATACTCATCACCAAATCTTCAGGACAGAAAGTGCCATTTAATGTAGGAAAACTCAAAAAATCCCTGTTAAGGGCCGGCGCTAAAGATTTTGAGGCGGAGGAAGTGATCAGTGAAATAATTTCGCTGCTGGTTGAAGGCATGTCGACGGGCAAAATCCATAAGGTTGCCTTCCGTTTACTGAAAAATGTTTCCCGTCCCGTCGCAGCGAGGTATAAACTCAAACAGGGACTGCTGGAACTGGGTCCTTCCGGATTTCCTTTCGAACGGTATGTCGCTGAACTTTTACAGGTGCAGGAATACAAAACCCAGGTTGGAGTTTTTCTTCAGGGACATTGCGTTACCCATGAAGTGGATATTATTGCAGAAAAAGAAGACTGTCACATCATGATTGAATGTAAATTTCATAACCGACCCGGATATGTATGCGACATCAAAATACCACTGTATATCCATTCAAGATTTCGAGATGTGGCCACTTCAAAGAAAGTTGCAACGGGTCAGCCTAAAAAATTTGATCAGGGATGGGTCATCACCAACACACGCTTTTCGGAAGATGCTGCAAAGTACGCAAAGTGTATGGGTATGCAGCTGGTCAGTTGGGATTACCCGAAAAATAATGCACTGAAAGATTGGATAGACCGTTCGGGGCTTCACCCCATCACCTCATTAACCACACTCACCCAAAAAGAAAAACAACAGTTGCTGGATGACAAAATCGTGCTGTGCAAAAGCATCGTGAACAGCCGCGAACTTCTGGAACATATTGGAGTGAGACCTCCACGTCTTCAAAAAGTGCAGTCCGAATGCACCGCATTGTGTGAACCATTTCCTACAACAGTCAACTCCATTAAAACGTAAAATCATGAGCGCAATCAAAATCAAATTTCTGGGAGCAGCAGGTACTGTCACCGGTTCCAAACACTTAATTTCCGCCTACGGAAAAAATATCCTGATTGACTGCGGACTGTTTCAGGGATTGAAAGAACTGCGGCTGCAAAACTGGGAACCCCTGGCTTTTGCCGCCGATCAAATTGATATGGTTCTCCTCACGCATGGACATTTAGACCATACCGGATATTTGCCAAGACTGGTAAAAGATGGATTTTCCGGAAACATTATCGGAACTTCTCCAACGCTGCAAATCACCGAAATCATTTTAAAAGACAGTGCTAAAATTCAGGAAGAAGATACGGTGAGAGCAAACAGATTCAGATATTCCAGGCACCATCCTGCCCTGCCTTTGTATAACCTTGATGATGTAGAAAAAACTTTGCCTTTATTCAGATCAAAACCTTTAAATGACTGGCAAAGCATTAACGAAAATATCCGCTACCGATTCAGATACAACGGACATATCATTGGCGCAACTTTTATCGAGATGGAAATCGGGGACAAAACTTTAGTATTCTCGGGTGATATTGGAAGGGAAATCGATCCTTTACTTTTCCCGCCGGAAAAGCCGGAAAAAGCCGACCTGCTTTTCATTGAAGCCACTTACGGTGACCGCCTTCATCCTGAAATTCCTGTTATCGATACTTTACAGAAAATCATTAACCGTTGCACCGAGAGAAACGGAACCATCATCATCCCAAGTTTTTCAGTGGAGCGCACCCAATTGCTCATGTACCTTTTCTGGCAACTGAAGAAAAGTGGAAAAATGGCAAAAGTCCCTATCTATATGGACAGTCCGATGAGCCGGAATGTGCTCGAAGTATTCCATCAGAACAGAGACTGGCATAAGCTTTCTCCTGAAGAATATCATGGGATGTGCGATGAGATTTCCTTTATCGGTACCATGAATGAAACCCTTGCTTTGGCAAAAGACTCCCGTCAGAAAATCATCATCGCCGGAAGCGGCATGGCAGCCGGCGGAAGGGTACTCACCTATTTTGCAAAATATTTGGGTGATGCCAATGCTACCATCATGCTTGCTGGTTTTCAGGCAGAAGGAACCAGAGGTCGGGCTTTGCTTGAAGGTGCAAAAGAAGTTAAACTTTATGGGAAATATTTTACCGTAAGGGCAGCGATAGAGAATATCGAAGGACTCTCGGGTCACGCCGACCAAAACGGTTTAATCGACTGGATGCGCAAGCTCACCACCAAACCCGAAAAAATTTTCATCGTTCATGCAGAAAAAGAGGGAGCAGAAGGTCTGCAGCAGCAAATTAAAAAAGTCTATGATTGGGACGCTGAAATTCCCGCTTTGAATGATCATGCCGAAATCACTGTCATTCCATAAAATTAAAAATTTAATTCGTGACGATGGAAAGCAGAAAAATCCAGACGAACTGGAACGTCATAACGGGCGGACCGTGCACCGGCAAAACAACAGTGGTGGATCTCCTTGCAAAAAGGGGCTACAAAACGACCATTGAGTTTGCCCGTCAATATATTGATATGCAGGAAATAAAGGGACGGACCGTGGAGGAAATAAGGAAGAATAAAAAGGAATTTCAGTTAAATGTCCTGAAAATGCAGATTGCAAAAGAATCAAGCCTGGACCCTCATGAACAGGTGTTTCTGGACCGGGCTTTACCCGATGCCATGGCATACTATCATTTTTTAGGTTTGAAGTATGATGATTTGCTCATTGAGCAGTGTCATAAATATGCATACCACAAAATTTTCATCTTAGACCGGCTTCCTTTAACCAATGATTATGCACGGCTTGAAGATGAATCGGAACAGTTGCGAATCCATCACCTTATTATCAGCGTGTATGAAACTTTACATTTTCCGGTCGTTCATGTACCGGTTTTACCGCCGGAAGAACGTGTCAATTATATTTTGAAAAATATTTAATTGACCGGAAGTGATTGATAAAAGAAAGAAATCCTCTAAAAAGATCAGTTTTTCGCTGGCCTTTTTTTAATTTTGAAGAATGGAACAAAAAAAGTTAGGAATCATCGGGAAAAACATTGCCTATTCCTTTTCTAAAAAATATTTTGAAGATAAATTTCAACGGTTGATGCTCAAAAACTATTTTTACGAGGTGTATGATGTACAGGACATTTCGGAAGTGGAAAACCTCTTTGAAAATGCTGGTCTTTTGGGGCTTAATGTTACGATTCCGTATAAAGAAAAAATTCTTCCATATTTGGATGAACTCAGTGATGAAGCCCAAAAAACAGGTGCCGTAAACTGTATCCTTATTAAAGACAACATTAAAAAAGGGTTTAATACCGATGTTTTCGGTTTCGAGAAAACGCTGCTGCTCCACCGGAAAGATTTCCACAGTTCTGCATTAATCTTAGGAAACGGCGGTGCTGCAAAAGCGGTACAATATGTCCTCGAAAAATACAATATTCCTTACCAAACCGTTTCGAGAAATAGTGAACTGAATTTTGAAAACATCACTCCGGAAACCGTTTCTGAACATCCGTTGATTATTCAGTGCACCCCCGTTGGAACTTTCCCAAATATTGATGACTGTCTTAATTTTCCTTTCGATGGAATCTCCGAAAAACACCTGATTATTGACCTCATTTACAATCCCAATTACACGAGTTTCATCAAAAAAGCTGCTGAAAAAGGAGCCAAAACAGTGAACGGTTTCTATATGCTTGAGCAGCAGGCAGAAAAAAACTGGGAAATTTGGAACTTTTAATAAAAAAAAGTTAATTTAGTGCTTTGCTTACCGACAAAATTTCATTTAGGAAGTTTTGCCGCTTAATTCTAATACCATGTTTGCTATGACTACAGAAGATTCAATCTCTGACAACAATGAGAAAAAACATTTTACGGAAGAGGTTTCACAGGAGAACAGTTCCGAAAATACTACAGAAACACCGGCAGAAAATGCTGTAGAAGTTCCTGAAGAAAACACTATTACTGAAACCGGAGAAAATGCGGGGGAAGAATCGGCAGCAGAAACCACCACGGCAGACGAAGAAGAAGCGGCGGAAGTTTTACAAAAAGCACCTGAACATCAGGCAGATGTCGACACTCAGAAATCGGTAGAAATTCCTCAGGAAAAAGTACTCTCCGAAATTGATCCCGAAAAAGCCGATGATGGTGAACCTCACGAACAGCATCATGACGAACATGAATTAGACACGGTTGCCCATTTAACTTTACCTGAAGTGCTGAAAGAAATGGAAGCAATCATCAATAAAGAAGATGCGGGGGCCCATTTCAGAAAATTCAACCAACTGAAAGAACAGGCCAACCATTTCATTCACGACGAAACTGAAGATCAGAAAAACGAATTCGTTGCAGCGGGAAATCCTGAAGAAAATTTCAGTTTTCATCATCCTGCACAGGCAAAACTTTCAGGTCTGATTACGATCTTCCGTGAAAAGAATGAAGAGTATTCCAAAAAACAGGAAGAAAACCATTCGAAAAACCTGGAAGAACGCCAGAATATCATCGAGAAACTAAAAAATCTTTATACCAATACCGAAGCCGGAACCAATCTTTTCAAAGCCATCCGCGAGATAAAAGAACAGTGGAAAAATGCCGGACAGGTGGCTAAATCTGAATTCAAACTACTGAACAACAATTACTTTCATCATTTGAATCAGTTTTATCAAATGCTCGATATGAACAAGGAATATATGGAGCAGGAATACGCCCATAACCTCGAAAAAAGACTTCATATCATCGAAAGAGCAAAACAGCTGGAAACTGAACCTGCTGTGCAGAAAGCACTGAACGAACTGCAGTATCTTCACAAACTCTGGAAGGAAGAGGCAGAACCTGTTTCCGAAGAATTTCGGGAAAAAACCTGGGAAGAATTCAAAGAGATTTCCAATAAAATTCATGAAAGAAAATCTGAACTTTCAGCGCAGATTGATGAAGAGCAGAATGCAAACCTCGAAAAGAAAAATAAAATCATCGAGGAAATTAAGAAAATAAGCAGTCCGGAAAAGGAGCCGAATCACAATTACTGGCAAAGTTCCATCAAGAGAATTGAAGATCTGAGAAGCGAATTCCTGAAACTGGGAAGTGTTCCGAGAAAAGTTTCCAACCAGAACTGGAATGAATTCAAACAGCATCTCAGAAATTTCAATACGAAAAAGAATGAGTTTTACAAAGGTCTTAAAAACTCCCAGCAAACCAACCTTGACGAGAAACTGAAACTCATCCAGACCGCGAAAGACAACAGCCTTTCCGAAGACTGGGAAATTACGGTTCCGCTTTTCAAAAAACTTCAGGAAGACTGGAAGAAAATCGGTCACGTTCCGAGAAGCATGACGAATAAAGTCTGGGACGATTTCCGTGAAGCGTGCAATGCTTTTTTCAACAACTACAGAGAAAAAAACAACGCAGTAAGCGACAACTGGAAAGAAAATTACAAGAATAAAAAACAGCTTCTTGATGAACTGAAAGAAATTTCGGACGAAGAAGGAAGTGTAGAGAAAATTGAAAACATCAAAACCAGCTGGAACAGTATAGGAAAAGTTCCGCGGGAGAAAATTTCAATCAATACAGAATTCAACAAAACGTTGAGAGAAAAACTTAAACTTAACAAAATTCACGAATACGACCTGAAAGAAGAAGGTCTTTCTGAAAATCAACTCACTGATAAAGCAAGAAAAATTAAAAATCAGATTGCTGATCTGGAAGCTGAAATCGTGAAAATGGAAAACAACCTGAGCTTCTTCAGCAATTCAACACGCGAAAATCCTTTACTGAAAGAGACTTTCGAAAAAATTGACGAGAAAAAAACTCAGCTTGAGGTCATGAAACAGAGTCTGCATAAAATTCTGATTGGTGAAAATCAATAATTAAAAAAATGTTTAAAAAAATATTTTTATTGCTGCTGATCAGCTCGTTATCTTTTGTGAAAGCGCAGGAAAACGCCGCAAGTATTCTTTCATTTGCAAATCCGATTGAATATGACGGAGCTGAATTTTTCCTCACGCAATCAAAGCAACGGTCAAAAACACTTTTTCAGGAGCAATATATCCCGAAAGACGAAAGTTTAGCAGATTTTAACCAGCTTCTGGATTTTTCTTTTTTCAATAAGGAAATAGAAATGGAACTTGCCGTGAGACAGAAAGTGGAATCGATCCAACAACGTGCATCAAAAGACAAATTTGCAAAAGTGAACGTCACTGAAAGTCCGGATGGCAAAGAATATATCGTTGATTATTTCATCTCTGAAACGCCTGAAAAAGGCGATCCTTTCATTGAATACAATGTATACCGCTTCAAACAGTTCGAAAACGGAACCCAAAAAAGCTTCCTCATTCTGTCTTATGCAAAACGCTTGTACGGCGATTTGAAGTCTTCCGCCAAATCTTTGGCAAAACAGCGCGACCATCTGATGGCAACGATGATCGAATTTAAAATTCCCGAAATAAAAGTTGCTGCAGCTGCACCCGGAAAATAACATGAACAATATTAAAATCAAAACACCCGGCAACTGTTGGGTGTTTTGTATGAAAAGCCTGCTCCTGATAAACCTGTAATAAAATGACCGACGAAATCTACATCAAACGCTGCATCGAACTTGCCCAAAAAGGGTTGGGAAAAACCTATCCAAATCCTTTGGTCGGAAGTGTGATTGTTCACAACGGACAAATTATCGGGGAAGGATTTCATGAAAAAGCGGGGCAAAATCATGCGGAAATCAACGCGATAAATTCTGTGAAAAACTCTGAACTTTTAAAAGATTCTACCATTTATGTTTCTTTAGAACCATGTTCACATTATGGAAAAACACCGCCATGTGCCAATAAGATTGTGGAAACCGGTTTTAAAAAAGTGGTGATCGGCACTTTGGATTCTCATGAAAAAGTGAATGGCAAAGGAAAACAGATTCTGGAAAATGCCGGAATTGAAGTAGTTTCAGGAGTTCTGGAAAAAGAGTGCAGAGCACTCAATAAAAGATTTTTCACTTTCCATCAGAAGAAAAGACCTTATATTGTTTTAAAATGGGCAGAATCCGGGGACGGATTTTTAGATAAAAATTTTAAACCCACCCAAATTGGAAACCCTTTAACCAAACAGTTTGTTCATGAGCTGAGAAGTGAGGAACATGCGATTTTGGTAGGAACAAATACTGCCCTAACTGATAATCCGAGTTTATCGACGCGTGAAATTGTGGGCAGAAATCCTGTGAGAATTCTCATTGATTTTGATCTGAAAGTTCCTGCCCATTTCAATATTTATAATCAGGAAGCGGAAACTTTGGTTTTTAATTCTGTTAAAGATTCAGAGGAAGGAAATGTAAAATTCATTAAAACTGAAAAAGAAAATTTCGTTGAGAATTTGATGAATACACTTTATAAACACCAGATTCAATCGGTCATTATTGAAGGTGGGAAATTTACCTTACAGCAGTTTATCAATGCTGGAATTTGGGATGAAGCAATCATTATTAAGAACGAAAGTCTGTTGTTGGAAAACGGGACGAAAGCGCCGGAGTTTACTATTGACTCTTACAGAACTGATGTTTTCAGGAATAATAAAATCGAATTTTATAAAAAATAATTAAGTTTGAAATTTTCCTTCAACACCATAAAATCCCCAGTAGAAAACATCCTCTTAAAAGAAAAAGGAAGTAAATTTATCGGTTTTGCATTTCCTCTGTATGACGAAAATGACTTAAAAAAAAATCTGGAAAAGATCAGAGAAGAACATCCAAAAGCCACACATCACTGTTATGCTTTCCGGTTGGGTATGAAAGGTCAAAATTACCGTGCTAACGACGACGGTGAACCTTCGGGCAGCGCAGGGCTCCCTATTTACAACCAACTTCTTGCCAACGATATTACCAATGTTCTGTTGATCGTGGTCCGATATTATGGCGGGACGAAATTGGGCGTGTCAGGTTTGGTGAAAGCATATAAAGAATCAGCTAAACTTACTTTGGAAGAAGCCGAAATCATCACGAAAGAACTGGAATCTGATATTGAAATCACTTTCAGTTTCAGTCAGCAAAACCAGATATTTACTTTAGTGAATAAATTCGACGGCAAAATTCTGGACTTTTTGACCGATGAGAAATGTACGATCAAAGCAAAAATAAAAACTTCCCAAAAAGAAAGCATCTCGGAGCAATTGTCCGAGATGCAGAATATTTCGTTTAAATTCTTTTAATTCTAATCGATTAAATTTAATCCAGCCCATTTGGGGACTTTACAAACTTTTTAATCTCTTCTTCCCATCAGCATCGATGCCCAGTAAAGCAGCTGTGCTAATGATCCTAGCGCTGCAACCAGGTATGTTCTGGCCGCCCATGTTAATGAATCTTTCACGCCGACGTATTCTTCAGCGGTTACCGTTCCTGTATCTTTCAGCCACTTCATTGCTCTGTTACTCGCGTCATATTCTACCGGCAAAGTAACGAATGCAAATAAAGTAGTTAATGCAAACATTGCAACGCCAATCGCAAGAACGGTGGTGTTTCCGTTAGGATTTTCAATGGTTCTGGTGGCACCCATTAAAACGATACCGCCAATCAGTACAAACTGCATTAAATTGGAACTGATGCTTACCACAGGAACCAATTTGGAACGGAGCTGTAACATCGAATATCCAACGGCGTGTTGTACAGCGTGTCCGCATTCATGGGCTGCAACTGCGGCCGCTGCAGCATTTCGCTGCATGTAAACACCTTCTGAGAGATTTACTGTTTTATCAGCCGGATTATAATGATCCGTAAGCTGCCCCGGAACCGAAATTACCTTTACATCATTAATTCCGTTGTCTCTCAACATTTTCTCTGCCACTTCCCTTCCGGACATGCCGTTTCGGAGATGAACCTGCGAATAATACTCAAATTTCGATTTCAGCCTCGATGAAACCAACCAACTCACGAGCATTGAAAGCCCAATAATTACATAATACCCTGTCATTTTTTCTTAATTTATTTCTATTTTTAAGTCGCTTTTAAGATGTAAAAAACGTGCCAAAGCTCTGATATTTGTATTAATCATTATCTTTGTTTTTTTCAAATACACGACCATGTCCGAAATTTCAGTAACTGAAGTAAAAACCGATAAAGATTTAAAAAATTTCATCAGATTTCCGATGGAACTTTACAAAAATAACAAAAATTATGTACCTCCTTTAATCAACGACGAGAAAAACGTCTGGAGCATAAACGAAAATCCGGCATTAAGCTATTCTGAAGCGAAGCAGTTTCTCGCTTACAAAGGAGGAACCGTTGTGGGAAGAATTGCAGTAATGATTAATCACAAAGAAGAAAAAGAGCTGGGCATCAGTAAAGTACGGTTTGGATGGCTTGATTTTATCGACGACTTCGAAGTTTCGAAAGCACTGATTGATGTAGCCATTAATTTTGCCAAGGAAAAAAATATCGGCAAAATTGAAGGGCCCATGGGTTTTACCAATCTTGATAAAGCCGGAATGCTGACAATGGGTTTTGACAAATTGGCAACGATGATCGGACTTTATAATTTCGAATACTATCCGCAGCATATCGAAAAACTGGGTTTGGTAAAAGAAAAGGAATGGGTGGAATTTGAGATGGATTTCCCAACCGTTTTACCGGAAAGAGTAGAAAAATTCAGTTCGCTGATTGCGCAGAAATACAAACTGAAAGTCATCGATTTCAAAAATAAAAAGGAAATTCTTCCTTTGGTGGAACCGATGTTCAAACTCCTCGATCAGACTTACAATTCCCTTTCTACCTACACTCCAATTTCCGACGAACAGATTAAAACGTACCGCGAAAAATATTTCCCGTTTATCGACAAGAATTATGTAATTTGTGTAGAAGATGAAAACCATCAGCTGGTCTCCTTTGCGATTACGATGCCTTCCTATTCCAGGGCGCTGCAGAAATCCAAAGGAAAACTTCTGCCTTTCGGATGGTGGCATTTTTTACAGGCAGGCAAGAAAAACGACCGCGCCAATTTTTATCTGATCGGAATTCATCCCGAATATCAAAGACGCGGCGTGACGGCAATTATTTTTAAAGAGATTTTTTTAAGGTTCAACCGGATGGGAATTAAGTTTGCTGAAACCAATCCGGAACTTGAGGAAAATAAAAGCGTTCAGGTATTGTGGCAGGATTATAATCCGGTGAACCACAAACGCAGAAGAACTTATTCTATGGAAATCAGGTAATGCCCCAAAAACTCTCACCTTACTATTTTTGAATTTATAATAATGAAGAAACAGCTCTATTTCTACATCGCAATGATTACAGCCTTTGTGTTTTACAACCAGTTTTTTCAGGTGCCCGACGAGCGCATGAACAGCCTTATTAACATTCTTTTTGCGAGCTTTCTGTTTTTGTACATTGGCTATATCGCGTATCTGGTTTTAAAACGGCTTAAGAACGGCAGTAAGAAGTGATTTTCACCTTCTATTCTCAATTAATTTATGATTTCTTTCACATTTGAACCTTTAAATTTTTTCTATAATACTTAATTCCTTAAATTTGCAGGTAGAGAAAACAATGATATGAATATACCTGAAAATTATATCCCAATTATTATTCAGTTTGCGGTAGGTTTTGGATTCGTGGTTCTGTGTATTTTAGGAACCCACTTTTTAGGACCCCGTCAGAAAGCAACTTCCGTTAAGAAAAATGAAAGTTTTGAGTGCGGTATTGATGTGGAAGGAAATGCCAGAAATCCCTTTTCGGTAAAATATTTCCTTACTGCAGTTCTGTTCGTCCTTTTCGATATTGAAATCGTCTTCTTTTATCCTTACGCGGTAAACATCCGGGAATTTGGTGTAGAAGGATTTCTGGCCGTACTTACCTTTATTACCGTATTTTTCATTGCATTTATCTACGTTTGGAAGCGGGGCGCTCTGGATTGGGACAGATAATGCCGAATCATTTACTTTATTAATTTAAGAAAACAAAAAATGTCTGATAATAAACCAATCATTAGAATGGATGCTGAAGCGCCGGAAGGTTTTGAGGGGGAAGGTTTCTTCGCCACCAAGCTCAGCAGTGTAATCGGGATGGCCAGAAAATTTTCGCTTTGGCCGCTGCCTTTTGCCACTTCATGTTGTGGTATTGAATTTATGGCCGTACTGAACCCCACTTATGATGCCTCAAGATTCGGGATGGAAAGAAATTCTTTCTCCCCAAGACAGGCGGATATGCTGATGGTTTGCGGAACGATATCCAAAAAATTGGGACCTGTACTGAAACAGGTTTATACCCAGATGGCAGAACCTAAATGGGTAATCGCTGTTGGAGCCTGTGCTTCAAGTGGCGGTATTTTCGATACCTATTCTGTATTGCAGGGGATTGATAAAATCATTCCTGTAGATGTATATGTGCCGGGTTGCCCGCCAAGACCGGAACAGATTATTGAAGGTGTAATGCAGGTACAGGCACTTTGCGAGGGCGAAAGCATCCGACGGAGAGACATGCCTGAATATAAAAATTTACTCGAATCCTACGACATAAATTAATTGGAAATGACAAACGAATTTGTTTTAGAAGCCATTACAAGAGAATTTCCGGATTCAGTAATTTCACATTCAGAACCTTATGATCTCCTGACTTTGGAAATAAAGAAAGAAGACATTAAAAAGGTCATTCACTATCTCAGAGATTCGTCTTTAGAAATAAAATTCCTTACAGATCTCTGTGGAATTCATTACCCTGAAAATCCGGATAAGGAACTCGGTGTGATTTATCATCTTCATAATATGATGACCAATTTCCGGATCCGCCTCAAAGCATTTATGCCAAAAGAAAACGCCGAAGTAGATTCGATGACCGATCTTTATGCCGGGGCAAACTGGATGGAAAGAGAAACATTTGAATTCTACGGAATTAAATTCAAAGGACATCCGGATCTTCGGGTGATCCTTAATATGGAAGATATCGGTTATCATCCGATGCTTAAGGAATATCGCCTCGAAGACGGTACCAGAATGGATAAAGATGATAAAATGTTCGGAAGATAATTAAAGATCAACGGTAAAAACATGAAAGACAACGCGCTATCAAATATACTCAGCCAGCACGAATCAAAAGAACAGATTGACGGGCAGATTTACACCCTGAATTTGGGACCTACTCACCCGGCTACCCACGGTATTTTCCAGAATGTCCTTACGATGGATGGCGAAAGAATTCTCCATTCAGAACAGACGATCGGTTATATTCACCGTGCTTTTGAAAAAATTTCTGAACGCAGAAATTTCACCCAGATTACCACCCTTACGGACAGGATGAATTACTGCTCCTCTCCTATCAATAACATCGGATGGCACTTAACCGTTGAGAAACTCATCGGATGTGAAGTTCCGAAAAGAGTTGATTATATGAGGGTAATCATGATGGAATTGGCAAGAATTGCAGATCACATGGTATGTAACGGTGTTATTGCGATGGATGCAGGTGCTATTACAGGGCTTACCTATCTCTTCCAGGAAAGAGAAAAAATATATGAAATGTATGAGCAGGTTTGTGGCGCCAGGATGACCACGAACATGGGAAGAATCGGAGGTTTCGAAAGAGATTTCACTCCAAAGTTTCATGAGCTTTTACAGACCTGGCTTAAAAAATTCCCTAAAATTTGGGGTGAATTCTGTGCTTTGAACGAAAGAAACAGAATTTTCATGGACAGAACCATCAAAGCAGGGCCCATCTCTGCAGAAAGAGCACTGAGCTACGGTTTCACAGGTCCAAACTTGCGTGCAACAGGTGTTGATTACGACGTACGCGTAGCCAATCCGTATTCTTCTTATAACGATTTCGATTTCATCATTCCGGTAGGAACTGCCGGTGACACTTACGACCGTTTTATGGTTCGTCAGCAGGAAGTTTGGGAAAGTTTAAAAATTATCGAGCAAGCCTATAAAAATCTGCCTGAAGGACCTTTCCATGCCGATGTTCCTGAATTTTACCTTCCGGAAAAAGCTGATGTTTACAATAACATGGAAGCATTGATTTATCACTTTAAAATCGTGATGGGAGAAACCGATGTTCCAAAAGGCGAAGTGTACAGCTGTGTAGAAGGAGGAAACGGAGAACTTGGATTCTACCTCGTTAGTGACGGCGGAAGAACACCTTACCGACTGCATTTCAGACGCCCGTGTTTCATCTATTATCAGGCATATCCTGAGATGATCAAAGGTGGAATGATATCTGATGCCGTTGTTACGATGTGCAGCATGAACGTCATCGCAGGTGAACTGGATGCATAATTTGAATTAAATTCCTCTAAAGGTTTTTAAAACCTTTCATTAATAATAAATAGAAAAAAGACTTGAAATTACTCATTTCAAATCTTAAATTTCAAATCAATAATAATGAGCGAAACTATTGCTTTTAAACCTGAGTCATTAGAGCAGGTCCAAAAAATTATCGCGAGATATCCGGAAGGAAAGCAAAAATCTGCCTTAATTCCGATCCTGCATGTTGCACAGAAAGAATTCGGCGGATGGCTGGATGTTCCCGTGATGGATTACGTTGCGGAACTCCTGAGCATCAAACCGATCGAAGTGTACGAAGTTGCTACTTTCTATACCATGTTCAACATGAAACCGGTCGGAAAGTACGTACTCGAGGTTTGCCAGACCGGTCCGTGTATGCTGAACGGAAGTGACGGTATCTTAAACCATATCCGTGAAACTTTAAACATTAAAAACGGAGAAACCACAGCTGACGGACTTTTCACCCTGAAAGCAGCGGAATGTCTTGGCGCTTGCGGTTATGCACCAATGATGCAGCTGGGCAAATTTTATCATGAACATTTAACAAAAGAAAAAGTAGATGAAATCCTGGAACTTTGCAGACAGGGAGCCATTGCTTTGGATTAATTTTTAATATAAAATGAGTAAAAAACTTTTACTTAAAGACGCACATATTGAAGGAATCCGTTACTTCGATGTATACCGCAAACAGGGCGGTTACAGCGCTGTAGAAAAAGCCCTGAAAATGACACCGGACGAAATTGTGGAAGAAGTGAAAACTTCCGGTCTTCGTGGTCGTGGTGGTGCAGGGTTCCCAACGGGAATGAAGTGGAGCTTTTTAGCGAAACCCGAAGGTGTTCCTAGATATTTGGTAGTAAATGCTGATGAATCTGAGCCCGGAACTTTCAAAGACCGTTATTTAATGGAATTCATTCCCCATCTTTTGATTGAAGGGATGATTGTTTCCTCTTTCGCTCTGGGTGCACACACTTCTTATATCTACATCCGTGGTGAATATTCTTGGATTCCGGATATTCTCGAAGAAGCTATTGAAGAAGCAAAAAAGGCAGGATTCTTAGGTAAAAATATTTTAGGAACCGGTTACGATTTAGAAATCTACGTTCACCGGGGTGCCGGAGCTTATATCTGTGGTGAAGAAACAGCGCTTCTGGAATCTCTGGAAGGTAAAAGAGGAAATCCGCGTTTGAAACCACCTTTCCCTGCTGTAAAAGGACTTTGGGAATCTCCAACGGTAGTAAATAACGTAGAAACGATTGCGGCTGTTGTTCCGATTATGAACATTACCGGAGCGGAATATGCAAAAATCGGTGTCGGACGTTCAACAGGAACCAAACTGATCTCAGCCTGCGGAAATATCAACAAACCAGGCGTTTACGAAATAGACATGACCATTACCGTTGAAGAATTTATTTATTCTGACGAATACTGCGGCGGAATCCCTAACGGTAAAAAACTGAAAGCCTGTATTCCGGGTGGAAGTTCAGTGCCGATTGTTCCAGCCAATTTATTACTGAAAACCATCAACGGAGAACCGAGATACATGAACTACGAATCTCTTGCAGACGGTGGTTTTGCGACCGGAACCATGATGGGATCTGGAGGATTTATCGTTTTAGATGAGGACCAGTGTGTGGTGAAACATACGATGACTTTGGCCCATTTTTACGCCCACGAAAGCTGCGGTCAGTGTACTCCTTGCCGAGAAGGTACACCGTGGATGTATAGAATTCTTAAAAAAATAGATTCCGGAAACGGAACCATGGCAGACATCGATCTGCTTTGGGATATCCAGAGAAAAATAGAAGGAAACACAATTTGTCCACTTGGTGATGCCGCAGCCTGGCCGGTTGCAGCAGCAATCCGTCATTTCCGCGACGAGTTCGAGTGGCATATTGATAACCCTGAAGCTTTAACAGGAAATTACGGACTGGCCAATTATGCAGACCCAATCCCTGTAGCTGCGAAGGCAGAGTAAGATGAAGAAGTTCTTTAAAATTGCAGTATTCCTGTTTGTAGGATTGAATTTTGCGTCCGCCCAAAAAGCGGATTCAACCAAGGAAATATCTGATGATTTTGATTTCAGTATCAGACCATTATCCAAAAAAGGACAGATGTTTGTTTTCTGGGGCTGGAACAGAGCAGGATTTACCCATTCCGATATCCGGTTCAAAGGGGCTGATTACGATTTCACTTTGGAAAATGTAGTGGCACATGACAGACCTTCGGCATTGAGTTTAGATTATATTAATCCGGGAACGGTTTCCATTCCGCAGTTTAATTTCAGGCTGGGTTATTTTATTAAAGATAATTTGGCTTTGGTTATTGCACAGGATCACATGAAATATGTGATGGATCAGGATCAGGTTGCAAATTTTAAAGGTCATATTTCAGATCCGGTTTATGCAGCAATGGTACAGAATGGAAAAGTAAATTTAGCAGACGAGCAGTTCCTTACATTTGAGCATACGGACGGATTGAATTACATTAATTTAGGATTGGAAAAATACCAGCCTTTATTGAGTAAAGAAAAAATAGATATTGTGTGGAGTTATGGCGGCGGCGTTGGGATGATGATGCCTAAAAGCAATGTGAAATTATTCGGGAACGAAAGAAGCGACCGTTTTCATGTTGCCGGTTTTGGAGCAGATGCGAGAACCAATATTAATGTTATCTTTTGGAAACACTGGATGGCAAGAGTAGAAGGAAAAGTAGGATATATCAATATGCCCGATATTAAAACAACCTTAAATAACAAACCGGACAAAGCATCTCAGGATTTCTTTTTCGGCCAGGTCAATTTCGGAATAGGATATACCTTTAATACAGGAAAAAAATAATTCATTCATTTTTGAATTCATATATAATGAGCGACGAAATTAAAAAATTTAAGATCACGATCGACGGACAGACCACCGAAGTATTGCCGGGAACTTCCATTTTGGAAGCAGCCAGACAAATCGGCGGAAAGTCTGTACCACCCGCGATGTGTTACTACAAGCCGTTGGAAGCCAGCGGTGGAAGATGCAGAACCTGTCTGGTGGAAGTATCGAAAGGTTCAGACGCAGATTCACGGCCGATGCCAAAGCTGGTAGCCAGCTGCAGAACAAACGTGATGGACGGGATGGAAGTGAAAAACCTTACCTCAGAAAAAACTCAGGAAGCAAGAAAAGCGGTGACTGAATTTCTGTTGATAAACCACCCTTTGGATTGCCCCGTATGTGATCAGGCCGGCGAATGCCATCTTCAGGATTTAGGATATGAACACGGCGTGGAAGCGACGAGAACTGAATTTGAAAGAAGAACTTTCGAGCCCGAAGATATTGGTCCTTACATTAAACTTCACATGAACCGATGCATCCTTTGTGCAAGATGTGTATTAACCGCAAACCAGTTGACTGAGGAGCGCGAGCACGGAATTCTTTTCAGAGGTGAGCAGGCGGAAATCTCCACTTATTTAAATAAAGCGCTGGATAATGATTTTATCGGGAACGTTATTGATGTTTGCCCGGTAGGTGCTTTAACCGACAGAACAGCACGTTTTGCAAGCAGAGTTTGGTTTACAAAACCAATGAATGCTACCTGCAAATGTGAAAAATGTTCAGGGAAAGCGGTTGTATGGATGAAAGGCGAAGAGATCATCAGAGTTACTGCCAGAAAAGATCAGTACGATGAGGTGGAAGAATGGATCTGTAACGAATGCCGTTTCGAAAGAAAAGATTTAAAACTGTGGAATATTGAAGGTCCGAGACATATCGACAGACATTCAGTAATCTCGCTGAACCATTATGAGAAGCCGAAGAATATGATCAGCCTTCTGAACAATCCGGACGCAAAAGAAATCAGCGAGAAAGACGAAAAAAACTTAATTTGAAAATGATGTGATTTGAATATTGATGACAATGTTTAAATTTCAAATGATATAACTTATGGATTTACTTACCTTTAAAATCATTTTAGTTCTTGTGCTTTTTGCCGTTTCCATGGGCGTTGCTGCCTATTCTACATGGGGCGAACGAAAAGTGGCGGCAGCATTGCAGGACAGAATCGGGCCGAACAGAGCCGGACCTTTCGGACTTTTGCAGCCTTTGGCAGACGGTGGAAAACTTTTCTTCAAGGAAGGGTTTGTACCGCAGAACGCCGATAAATTTCTGTTCTATTTAGGACCCGGAATCACCATGTTCGTTTCCCTTATTACCGGAGCGGTAATTCCATGGGGAAAGACGCTGAATATCGGCGGAACTTCTTTTGATATTCAGGTGGCCAATATTGATGTGGGCGTTCTATATTTGATAGGAATGGTTTCCATCGGTGTTTACGGAATGATGATTGGTGGTTGGGCTTCCAATAATAAATATTCACTAATCGGTGCTATCCGTGCTTCTTCCCAGATGATTTCTTACGAACTGGCCATGGGACTTTCTTTACTTTCAATCATTTTAATGTCCGGAAGTTTAGATTTACATTTCATCACCTCTTCTCAGGGAACCGGAAAAATCTGGGGTTTTATTCCTGCAGACGGAATGAACTGGAATATCTTCTATCAGCCTTTGGCATTTATCATCTTTTTTGTTGCTGCTCTGGCAGAAACGAACCGTCACCCTTTCGATTTGCCTGAATGCGAATCTGAACTGGTAAACGGATACATGACGGAATATTCATCTATGAACTTCGGACAGTACATGTTCGGGGAATATGTGAATATGTTTATTTCGAATGCATTGATCGCTACCCTTTTCTTCGGAGGTTTCAACTATCCCGGTATCAACTGGGTTTCTGAAAACTGGGGCGAAAATGTGGCAGGAATTTTAAGTATTGCAGCGATGCTGTTTAAAGTGATCTTAGGAATTATCATTTTCATGTGGATCCGCTGGACGATCCCGAGATTCAGATATGACCAACTGATGCACCTTGGCTGGAAAAAATTAATTCCGTTAGCCTTAGTAAATTTAGTAATTACCGCTGCCGTAATTGTGTTTTTTGCCAATTAAAATTAAGTATAAGTTTTCATGCTGAACGCAAAAGCCAACAGCTAAAACAAGACCAATATGAAACTGACAAACAGATCTAAAGTAGTCTCGAACAAAGAGATGACTTTTATGGAAAGAATATACCTTCCTGAAATTTTTAAGGGAATGGCCATCACCATGAAGCATGCTCTTCAGGGTTCTAAAGGAAAAGTATACTCTTATCCTGAGGTAGAGAAGCCGCGGGCAAAAGTTTGGCGCGGGCTGCACGTTTTGAAGCGTGATGAAGAGGGAAGAGAACGCTGTACAGCCTGTGGCCTTTGTGCGGTTGCATGTCCTGCAGAAGCTATTACCATGACGGCTGCTGAAAGAACCAAAGAAGAAAAAGATCTTTACAGAGAAGAAAAATATGCTTCAGTATATGAAATCAATATGTTGAGATGTATTTTCTGCGGAATGTGTGAAGAAGCCTGCCCGAAATCTGCAGTGTATCTTACTGACCGATTGGTGGATGTGGAAACAAACCGCGGAAGTTTCGTGTACGGAAAAGATAAACTGGTTGAAAAAATCAATGCGAGAATTGATATTTCGGACAGACAGAGTGAATTACAAAAAAAATCGGTAAAATAAATGGAGCAGATTATATTTTTCATTGTAGCATTGATGGCTGTAACAAGTGCAGTTTACTTTGTATTTGCCCGAAACCCACTCTACGCTATCCTTTCCCTGATCGTTACTTTTTTTTCGATTGCGGCGATGTATATTTTACTGAACGCGCAGTTTTTGGGAATTGTTCAGATCATCGTTTACGCAGGAGCCATCATGGTTTTATTCCTGTACATCTTAATGATGCTGAATCTGAATAAAGGTGACGAGAGCAAAAAACAGAACCTTACGAAATTCATCGGCGTATTTTCTGCCGGATTGCTTTTAATCGGCGTTTTAGGTGCTTTCAGAGGATTGAAAGGAAATACCTTTGCCGGAAATGTAGATTCAAGTATCGGTTTGACCAAAAACCTTGGGAGATTATTATTTAACGAATATGTACTGCCTTTTGAACTGGCTTCCATATTGATTCTTGCGGGAATTGTAGGCGCTGTTTTAATCGGTAAAAAAGATTTATAGTATTATGGGAGAAGTAAATTCATTTATACAGACCGTCCCGCTGGAATATTTTATTATTCTGAGCACGCTCTTGTTCTGTCTGGGAGTTTTGGGAGTTTTAATCCGAAAAAATGCGATCATCATTTTAGGATGTGTTGAATTAATGCTGAATTCCGTAAATCTTTTGCTGGCTGCATTTTCAAGCTACAAAGGCGACGGCAACGGGCAGATTCTGGTATTCTTTATCATGGTGGTTGCCGCTGCAGAAGTGGCCGTAGGATTAGCTATTATCGCAATGATGTACCGGAATACAAAATCGGTGGACATCAGTATTTTTAATAAATTAAGAGGATAAATAAAGGATGGAAAATTTAGTTTACGCAATTATACTTTTACCCTTATTCGGATTTTTGATCAACGGACTTTTAGGAAAAAGTCTGCCGAAAATCGTAGTGGGAAGTATCGCAACACTGGTGGTTTTTGCCTCTTTCTGTATTGCTGTCAGTCTGTTTTTAAAATTTGATGCCGAGTCGCAACCTGTTATCGTAAGAGCTTTTGAATGGTTCCGGGTGAACGGGATTCAGGTGAATTTCGCTTTCCAGATCGATCAGTTATCATTAATGATGATTATGATTATCACCGGAATCGGATCACTGATTCACCTCTACTCTATCGGTTACATGAGCCACGACAAAGGTTTTTATAAATTCTTTTCTTATCTGAATTTATTTATATTTTCCATGTTATTATTGGTAATGGGAAGCAATTATTTAATTCTTTTCATCGGCTGGGAAGGTGTTGGTTTATGTTCTTATTTACTGATCGGTTTCTGGTATACCAACAAAGAATATGGTGCGGCGGCAAGAAAAGCCTTCATCATGAACAGAATTGGTGACCTTGGAATGATTATCGGCATCTTAATGATTGCTTATCAAACCAACGCCGTTGATTTCCTTTCTGTAGCACAGAATTCTTCAAAATTCGAGCTTGATTCTCCTGTGATTATTTTCATCACCGCGAGTCTGTTCATCGGAGCAATGGGAAAATCAGCACAGGTTCCTCTGTTTACCTGGCTTCCTGATGCGATGGCTGGTCCAACTCCGGTTTCAGCATTAATCCACGCTGCAACGATGGTTACTGCCGGTATCTATTTGGTGGTACGGTCTAACTTCCTTTATTCTCTGGCACCAACCACTATGGACGGAATTCTGTTCGTTGGGTTATTAACAGCTTTAGTGGCTGCGTTTATCGGTCTCAGACAAAATGATATTAAAAAAGTTTTAGCTTACTCTACTGTTTCGCAATTAGGATTTATGTTCGTTGCACTGGGAGTTGGTGCTTATACTACCGCGATGTTCCACCTGATGACGCATGCATTCTTCAAAGCGTTGCTGTTCTTAGGTTCTGGTTCAGTGATTCACGCCATGAGCGGAGAACAGGACATGAGATTCATGGGCGGATTAAAGAAAAAAATTCCAATTACGCATATTACTTTCCTTATCGGAACACTGGCAATTTCAGGTTTTCCTTTCCTTTCGGGAATGATTTCCAAAGATGAAATCCTAACCAATGTTTACGGAAAAAACCCTGTTATTTGGGTAGTATTGTTTGCAGTTGCTGCAATGACAGCGATTTATATGTTCAGAGCGTATTATCTGACTTTCCACGGAGAATTCAGAGGAACGGAAGAACAGAAAAGTCATCTTCACGAAAGCCCATCAAATATGACCATTCCTTTGGTTGTGCTTGCAGTTTTATCTGTCTTGGGCGGTTTCATCAATCTTCCCCATTTTATTGGACACGGAAATTATGCAAAACTTGGCGACTGGCTGAAATCAATCTACGTATATGATGTTGAACTTCCTGAAGTGAATTTCGGAACAGAAATGATCCTTCTTGGATTGACTGTTTTGATGTTCTTCGTTGTTTGGTTTGTTGTTAAAAACATCTATGTCAATAAGAAAAAAATGGCTTTGCCGGACGAACAGTATACAGGATGGCAAAGGCTTTCAAACAGGAAACTCTTCCTGGATGAACTGAATAATGCAACCTTCGTGAGGTTTATTGAAGGTTTGGGTGTAGGAGGAAATATGTTCGATAAAGGCATTCTGAATAGATTCGTAGATTTCATCGGTAGCGGTGCAGAAGATTCAGGACGGGCTGCTAAGAGACTCCAGAACGGAAATGTGGAAAATTATGTCCTCATTATGTCTTTGGCCATCGGAATTATTTTAATTGTTAACTTTATATTACAATAGTAAATGTCGTATCTATTATTAACATTGTTACTATTACCTCTCGTAGGTTCTGCAGTGGTGTTCGCGTGGAAAAATCCCGCAAGTAAATTTTTGGCGTTGGGAATTGCATTGGTTCAGATGTTTCTCACTTTTTATATGCTGTCGGATTTCGATTATAAAACTACCGTAGACGGTGTTCTGCAGTATGAAATCAATTATCCATGGTCGCAGTTTATCAAAAGTAACCTTCATTTCGGGATTGATGGGATGAGCATGCTGCTTTTGCTGCTGACCAATATCCTTACCCCAATCATTATTCTTTCCTCATTTAATGAAAAACCTGGATACAGAAATACTTTCTACGGACTTATTCTGTTGATGCAGTTCGGTTTAATCGGCGTTTTCACTTCGCTGGACGGACTGTTATTCTACATTTTCTGGGAAGTAACATTGATTCCAATCTGGTTAATCGCCGGAATCTGGGGACAGGAAGACAAAAAAATTGCATTCACGACGAAATTCTTCGTTTATACTTTTGTAGGTTCGTTATTTATGCTGATTGGGCTGATTTATGTTTACACCCATTCCGCATCATTTGCCTTAACCGATTTGTATAACGCCAATCTAAATACTTCTGAGCAGACTGTGATTTTCTGGTTTATCTTCTTTGCATTTGCAGTGAAGCTCCCGATTTTCCCTTTCCACTCGTGGCAACCGGATACCTATACCTATTCGCCAACTCAGGGTTCAATGCTGCTTTCAGGAATTATGCTGAAAATGGCTGTTTACGGACTTTTAAGATATCTATTACCGATTACACCGGAACCGCTTTTGGGGATTTCAGGACAGATAGTTCTGGTTCTCGCAATTATCGGAATCGTTCACGGGGCTTTAATTGCCATTATCCAGAACGACTCAAAACGTTTAATTGCCTATTCCTCATTATCCCACGTAGGTCTGATTGTGGCCGGAATTATGGCTTCTGCGATTTTAACGGTAAAGGGAACTTTGACAATCGAAGGTGGTGAAGGTGCAATGGTGCAGGCGTTTGCTCACGGGATCAACGTTGTAGGTCTGTTTTACTGTGCTGACATTCTTTATAAAAGATTCAAAACCAGAGATATCCGTCAGATGGGAGGTTTAGCAAAGGCAGCTCCGAAATTTGCTGTCCTGTTTATGGTTATTTTGCTGGGTTCCGTGGGACTTCCTTTAACCAACGGTTTTATCGGGGAATTCATCCTGATTAAATCCGTATTTGATTACAGTAAACTTGCTGCAATATTCGCCGGTCTTACGCTGATTTTTTCAGCTGTTTATCTCTTAAGATTCTACGGAAAAGCGATGTTCGGAGAAGGTGATGAGACGGTGCTGTCTTCTGCAAAAGATCTTTCGGGAGTAGAATTTTCAGTGTTGGCGAGTTTGGCAGTATTTGTTATTCTGCTTGGAATTTTCCCGCAGCCGCTGATCGAAATGGTCAACAGCTCGCTGAAATTTATTTTCGTCTCCATGATGAACTAAGAAAAATTGAATAATTAAGAATTAAAAAGAGGAAGGCTACAGATCAGATCTGAATTCCGGAATCTAAAATCTCAAATCTAAATTAAATGAGCGTTTTAATCATTATATTCCTTACCGCAGTTGCCGCATTATTTGCAGGGGTTTTTGAAAAGGGAAAATTTTCAAGATATATCGGTATTTTGGGGCTTATCATTGCATTTTACGTAAGCTTCCAGCCGGAATGTTCTTTCTTTAACCAATATAAAACCATGTTCGACTTCAGTGCGAATGCGGCCCTGTTTACCAAAATAGCTATTGTCATTACCCTGCTGCTTTTCTTTCTGGGAAGTTTTGCATTCAGCAATCACAGAAGCCATCAGTCGGAGCTTTATGCATTGCTGTTATTCTCTCTTTCCGGAGGCGTTATCCTTTTTGGATTTCAGAATTTTGTAACCCTGTTCTTGGGAATTGAGATTCTTTCGATACCGCTTTACGTTTTGGCGGGAAGTAATAAGACAGACCTGCGCTCCAATGAAGCTTCCATTAAATATTTCCTGATGGGTGCGTTTGCCACCGGTTTCCTTTTATTTGGAATTGCTTTGGTTTACGGAAGTTCAGGAAGTTTCGACCTTTATAAAATCCATGAATTTTCAGTTGAAAATCCAAAAGACATTATGTTTGCCGTAGGTGCAGTATTGATGTTGGTTGCACTGGCATTTAAAGTATCCATGGCGCCTTTCCATATGTGGAGCCCGGATGTTTATCAGGGATCGCCTTCACTCATCACCGCATTTATGATGTCGGTAGTGAAAATCTCCGCTTTCTTCGCTTTCTTCAAAGTAATGACGATTGCATTTACTGGAATTACAGGTGAATGGATTAATATTATAGGGGTTCTTATCATCATCACTTTATTTTTAGCCAACGCAATGGGACTTGCCCAGAGCAATGCTAAAAGAATGCTGGCGTATTCCTCTGTTTCGCATGTTGGATATCTTGGTTTGATTTTCTTTGGTTTGAATAACCTTTCTGCCTATAATCTGGCGTTTTATTTATTCGCTTATTCCATTGCAACAATCGGGGTCATGATGTGTCTGATTTGGGTTGAAAAACTTAAACGTGAAACTTCATACAACGCTTTCAAAGGTTTGGCACAGTCGGAACCGATTATGGCCGTGGCTGCAGCGCTTTCGATGCTTTCGATGGCGGGTATTCCGCTTACCGCCGGTTTCATGGGGAAATTCTCCATCTTTGCACAGGCTATTCAGTATCCGAAAATGGGAACATTCATGGTATTGATCGGGGTTCTAGGTTCGGCAATCTCTATTGCATACTATCTCCGTCTGATCATGGTAATGTTTTTCCCGAAAGAAAGCAGTTTCAAAACTTCTGAGAGAGTACCTTTAACTTATAATATTGTTGCAGTATTTATTATTATTGCACTTGTAGCACTGGGCATCTTCCCCGATCTGTTTGCAAGACAGTTTGGTTTATAGAAACTTTTCAATATAAAAATAAAAACGCAATTCTCCGGAGTTGCGTTTTTTTATGTTAAAAATGAGTTTAATCATTTGATTAAATCAAAATAATAAACGTAGCTTTGTCTAAAGAAATTAAAAATGGATCCTGAGAAAGACATTTCCACCGAAGAAAAAATCCTTATTTCTGCTTCTAAAGTTTTTACTGAAAAAGGCTTTTCTGGAACGCGGACGCGGGATATTGCGGAAGAAGCAGGAATTAATCTGGCTTTGCTGAATTACTATTTCAGAAGCAAGGAAAAACTTTTTGAACAGGTGATGAAAGTAAAGATTGTAGTGCTCTTCGGAAAAATAATTCCCATTGTCACCAATGAAAAATCCACCCTCGAAGAGAAAATAGATCTGGCAAGCGAAAAATATTTCGACATTTTATCTAAAAACCCCAATCTCCCACTGTTTATCCTCAGCGAAATCCAGAAAAAACCTTCCAATATCACTTCTCTTATTCCAGTCGATAAACTGCTTAAGACTTCAGTACTGCTAAGGCAGATTGAGGAGAAGAAACCCGGACTCAACCCTTTTCACTTCATCGTCAATTTTCTCAGTATGACGGCGTTTCCATTTATAGGAAAACCGATTCTTAAGAATTTCAGCATCATGAATGATGAGGAGTTTCAGCAGTTTGTGGAAGAAAGAAAAACTTTAGTACCCGTCTGGATCAAAATGATTCTTAACAGTTAACTGCACTTTTTTCTTTTCATTTAAAATTAAAAGAATGAAATTTTTAAAATACTTTATAAGCCTCGCTCTTCTGCTGCATCTTTCTTTAAGTGCCCAGCAAACGCTCACTTTGGAAGAATGTCAGCTACTCGCCAAAGAGCACTATCCGCTCATCAAAAGAAATGCAATGATTGAGAAAACCAAAGCTTATACACTGGAAAATGCCTCCAAAGGATGGTTACCGCAAATCAATGTAATTGGTCAGGCTACGTATCAGAATGAAGTCACGCAGTTGCCAGTCAATCTGCCCAATTTGTCGGTGGAACCTTTAAGCAAAGACCAGTACAAAGTTTATGCAGACCTTCAGCAGCCAATTTTCGATGGAGGAATGATTAATAATCAGAAAAAACTGTCCAAAATTCAGGCAGAAACGGAAGTTCAGAAAAATGAAGTCGAACTCCATCAGGTGGAAGAAAGAATCAACCAGATTTATTTTGGGATTCTCCAGAGCCAGGAACAGCTTCAGCAGACTGATGTGACCAGAAATGACCTTGAAAACGGTTTACAGAAAGCTGAAGCCCAGCTGCAGTACGGCACTATCCTGCGGAGTCAGGTTGATGTTCTGAAAGCGCAAATCATCAGTCTGGAACAGCGACAGATTGAGCTCCAATCGGTCCGAGCAAATTACATTGCAATGCTTGCTGCATTCATTAAAAAAGATATTGATGAAAAAACAGATTTCCGGAAACCTGAAAAACTGTTGCTTACCACCGAAAACCACCGCGCCGAACTGAAAGTATTTGATTTGCAGCAACAGACTTTAGAAAATCAAAAATCAATCATTAAATCTAAAAATCTACCAAAACTGGGCGCTTTTTTTCAGGGCGGTTATGGCAAACCCGGATTCAATATGCTGAAAAACGAATTCGATGTTTTCTCTATTGGCGGAATCCGGCTTCAGATTCCGATTTCTGGATTTTATACGAAAAAAAATGACCTTGCCTTGCTTGATATGCAACAACAGGATCTTGAAATTCAAAAAGAAAACTTCCTGTTCAACCAAAATTTTTCCACCATTCAGAACAATGGAGCATTAGAAAAACTTCAGAAACTGATTGATAAAGACAACGAACTGATCGCACTTCGTCAAAGCATTAAAAAAGCCAGCCTCGCCCAGCTCGAAAACGGGGTGATCAACACCAGCGATTATCTGCGCGAAGTGAATGCGGAAGAACAGGCCAGGATTCAAAAGATCCTCCATGAAACGCAGTATCTGTTAACACAGTATACTCTGAAAGCACAGCTGAGCCAATAAAAATCATAAAAAAGAAATCTTCTCCTATGAAAAAACACATCCTGTTTGCAGCCGTTCTTGCCCTTTATTCCTGCAAAAACTCAGATCAAAACTACGATGCTTCGGGAACTTTCGAAGCTGATGAAATTATGGTCAACGCCAAAGCCAGCGGAGCCATTCTGCAGCTTGATATAGAGGAAGGCCAGCAATTATTGCAAAACCAAAAAGTCGGCGAAATTGATCCCAAAAATGTGGAACTTCAGAAGGAACAGGTTGTTGCAAGCATCGAAGCTCTTGACCAAAAAACCAATTCCGCCGTTCCGCAGATTCAGGTACTTCAGACTCAGCTTTCCGCCCAGTCTGCGAATATTTCTGTATTGCAGGAACAGCTTGACAATGCAGTAAGAGAACGAAACAGAACCGCAAATTTAGTTGCTAAAGACGCCGCCACCAGAAAACAGCTGGATGATGCCAACGGGCAGGTTAAAGTCATTCAGAAACAGATCACCGCGGCCCAAAGCCAGCTGAATATCCTTCGGCAGCAAATTGCAAGCACAAAAGAAAATGTATCGATACAGAACCGGGCTGTTTTAAGTGAAAGAAAGCCAACTCAGAAAAAAGTGGAACAGATTGACGAACAGCTGAAAAACAATATCATCGAAAGCCCGATTTCAGGAATGGTTTTGACAAAATACATGAACGAAGGTGAATTTGCGGTGACCGGAAAACCTGTCTTTAAAATGGCGGATTTAGACCTGATGACTTTAAAAACATTCATCACCGGTGATCAGTTAACTCAGGTGAAAACCGGTCAGCAGGTGAAAGTTTATATCGATCTGGGGGACGGAAAAACCAAAGAATTTCCCGGAACCATTTACTGGATCAGTTCAAAAGCCGAGTTCACCCCAAAAACCATACAGACCAAAAACGAAAGGGCAAACTTGGTTTACGCCACTAAAATTCATGTTAAGAACGACGGTTTTCTGAAAATCGGGATGTATGGCGATGTGAAGTTTGGGGAGCCAAGTAAAAAGTAAAACGAATCCGCTGAAATGAAATCCATCAAAGTCAATAATTTCACCAAAACCTACGGCAAGGGAAAATCGAAAATCCTGGCGGTGGATGACGTGAGCTTTGACGTCGATCACGGGGAAATTTTCGGGCTGATTGGTCCCGACGGTGCCGGAAAAACGTCCATTTTCAGAATGCTCACCACGGTTCTTCTGCCCGATTCCGGTTCTGCTTCGGTTGAAAACTTTGACATGGTGAAAGATTATAAAAAAATCAGACAGATCGTGGGCTATATGCCCGGGAAATTCTCACTCTACCAGGATTTGACCGTAGAAGAAAACTTACAGTTTTTTGCGAGTGTTTTTAACACTACTATTGAAGAAAATTATGATTTAATTAAGGATATCTATATTCAGATCGAACCTTTTAAACACCGCAAAGCAGGAGCCCTATCAGGCGGAATGAAGCAGAAACTTGCGCTGTGTTGCGCTTTGATTCATAAACCGAAAGTTTTATTTCTGGATGAACCCACCACCGGAGTGGATCCGGTGTCGCGGAAAGAGTTCTGGGAAATGCTTCAGCGCCTGAAAAAACAGGGCATCACGATGGTCGTCGCCACACCTTACATGGATGAAGCCGCCCTGTGTGACCGGATTGCCTTAGTACAGCACGGAAAAATTCTGTCCATCGAAACTCCCGCGAATATCAGCAATGCCTATCCTGACCTTCTTTTCGAAGTGAAAGCCGGAAGAACTTCCAGCGTTCTGCGCTCGCTGGAAAATTACAGCCAGAAAAAAAATGTTTACGCATACGGAGAGTTCGTGCATCTGACCATTGACAGGAATGAAAATTTCAAAACCGCATCAGTTCACGAATATTTAAAAAATGCAGGCTTCAACAATATCGAAATCTATCCGGTAAAAGCCAGTATTGAAGACAGTTTTATCCGCCTATTATCTAATTAAAATGAATGCTGAAAATATAAATACCGCCATTAAAGCCGAAAACATCACGAAGGTTTTCGGGGACTTCACTGCGGTGGATCACATTAGCTTTGAGGTGAAAAAAGGTGAAATATTTGGTTTCCTGGGGGCCAACGGTGCCGGAAAAACAACAGCGATGCGGATGTTCTGCGGATTGTCTGTCCCCAGTTCGGGAACAGCGACTGTCGCAGGTTTTGATGTGTATAAGGAAACTGAAAAAATCAAGAAAAGCATTGGGTATATGAGTCAGAAATTTTCTCTGTATGGCAACCTGACCGTGAAAGAAAATTTAGAATTCTTCGGCGGAATCTATGGAATTCCACGAAAAGAACTCAAAGCGAAAAGTACTGAACTCCTCCAAAAACTGCATCTTGAAGAAGAAAAAAACAAACTGGTTTCGGAACTGCCTTTAGGATGGAAACAGAAATTGGCCTTCTCGGTCGCTGTTTTTCATGATCCGCTGATTGTGTTTTTAGATGAGCCCACCGGCGGCGTCGATCCCGTAACGCGGCGACAGTTCTGGAACATGATTTATGAGGCTTCTGACCGGGGAATTACGGTGTTCGTTACGACGCACTATATGGATGAAGCCGAATACTGCGACCGCGTTTCAATTATGGTAGACGGAAAAATTGCAGCCTTGGATACGCCCGCGAATCTGAAAAAACAATTCAGTTCAAAAAATATGGATGATGTCTTTTATGAACTGGCAAGAGGCGCAAAACGCTCTGAATAGGCACTGAAAAATGAAACAGTTATTAACTTTTGTCCGGAAAGAATTTTTACACGTGCTGCGTGATAAAAGGACATTGCTCGTTCTTTTCGGGATGCCTGTGGTGCAGATTCTGCTTTTCGGTTTCGCTCTAAGCACCGAAGTTAAAAACACGAAAATCGCGGTTCTGGATCAGGATCAATCGCGGACCTCCGCAGAATTGGTTTCAAAAATCAGTGCGAACCAATATTTTGATCTCGATCAGAAGCTGAAATCCATTCATCAAGCGGAAGATGCTTTTAAAGGCGGAAGAATCAAGATGATCCTCGTTATTCCTTCGGAGTTTTCACAAAACCTCATCAGTGGTAAAAAAGCACAACTGCAGCTTATCACCGACGGAACCGACCTCAATTTTACCAATCAGATCTATAATTTCATGTCGAGCATCATCATGGATTTCTATGGGCAGCAAACCCTACAGCCGCATTTGGGAATACAGCCGGAAATCCGCATGCTTTACAATCCGCAACTGAAAGGTGCACCCAATTTCGTTCCCGGCGTGATGGCACTGGTTCTTCTCATCATCTGTGTCCTCATGACGGCCATTGCCATTGTGAGGGAAAAAGAAACCGGAACGATGGAAGTGCTGCTTGTTTCGCCCATGAAACCTTATGTCATTATTCTCGCTAAGGCAATTCCGTACTTTATTTTATCGGTCATCATCTTGATTTCTATCCTGATATTAAGTGTTTCTGTACTCGATTTACCGATTAAAGGAAATCTGTTTTTACTGTTCGGAATCAGCATTATATTCATCATCACGAACCTTCTCATCGGAATAGTGATTTCAATTCTGACGGATACCCAACAAACGGCCATGCTGATTTCGCTGATTGGCACCATGCTGCCCACACTGATGTTGAGCGGTTTCATGTTTCCGGTGGAGAACATGCCGGTTCCGCTTCAGATGGTCGGCAATGTCATTCCTGCCAAATGGTATTATGAAATCGTAAAAAACATCATGATCAAAGGAACCGGACTGGAAGTCATCTGGAAGCACGTTTTGGTCCTTTTGGGAATGATGATGGTCCTGTTTTTTATCGCGGTAAAGAAATTCAAAATAAGGCTTGAATAATTTTAAAATATTATTAGCTCACCAGATTTAAGAAAGATGTTCAGAACGCTCCGCATATTAATCAAGAAAGAATTCCTGCAGATTTTCAGGAACAAATCCATTCTGGCCATTATTTTCGTGATGCCGGTGGTGCAGCTGGTTGTACTTCCACTCGCTGCTAATTACGAGATCAAAGACATTAAAATAGCGGTGGTAGACCATGACAAATCCGGTTTCTCGCGCGAACTCATCCGGAAAATTACGGCTTCAGGATATTTTAAGATTACCTCCTACAGTGAAAATTACCACAAAGCCTATCAGGAAGTTGAAAAAGACCGATCAGACCTGATTATCGAAATTCCCAATAATTTCGAAAAAGATCTTGTGAGGGAAAACAGCCAGAAAGTCCTGCTCGCCATCAATGCCATCAACGGCACCAAAGCCGGGCTTTCGGCGAGTTATCTTGCGCAGATTCTGCAGGATTACAATGAACAGATCCAGCTGAAAATGAGTCCGGAAATGGAAAACACAAAGAACAGTTCCGGTCTGGAAATCATTCCGAAGTTTTGGTTTAATGAAGGCTACAATTACCGGCTTTCAATGGTTCCGGGCATTCTGGCTTTTCTGGTGACTTTAATCGGAGGTTATTTAACCGCGCTGAACATTGTATCCGAGAAAGAAACCGGCACCATCGAACAGATTAATGTATCGCCGATCAGAAAAACAGATTTCATCCTCGGAAAGCTCATCCCGTTCTGGCTGCTGGCTATGGTAGCCTTCACCATCGGACTTTTGGTTACGGTTTTTGTCTACGGCATTCAGATTCAGGGAAGTTTGCTGCTGCTCTATACCTTCATCTCGGTGTACCTCATCACGATTCTTGGAATGGGACTTTTGGTCTCTGTTTACAGTGAAACTCAGCAGCAGGCGATGTTTGTGGTGTTCTTCTTCATGATGATTTTCGTTCTCATGAGCGGACTTTTCACCCCGACAGAAAGTATGACCGACTGGGCAAAGTATATTGCCTACCTGAATCCGGTAACTCACGGCGTTGACGGCATCCGTTTGATTATCCTGAAGGACAGTGGCTTCACTGATTTACTACCGCATTTTACCTTTATAACAGTGTTGGGAGTTGTGGTCATCAGCTGGGCGATTCTGCGGTACAGGAAAACGAATTAAAGCACGAAAACTGATTTTCATTATGCCAACCTTATCTTATTAATCCAGTTCATCTTAAAATTTGAAATAAAATCATTAACTTTAAAAAGCCATCATGAAACGGATCATACTTCTAATTTTTTTAGTCATCTTCGGATTGTTGACGCTTTTTATGAGCAGTTCAGTCCTTTTTGACTGGTTCGGAATCAGAGCCAAAGAAGGCAATTTTGTTCCCTTTATTGTCTGGACTAACTGGCTGTGTGGTTTTCTTTATTTAACGGCCGCTTACGGGATTTTTAAAAATAAAACCTGGTCAAAAATCCCATTGATCACTGGACTCATCATCTTAATTCTCGCCTATATCGGACTCTTCATCCATATTGAGCACGGCGGTTTATACGAAAACAAAACACTCGGAGCGATGGCTTTTCGAATCGGAGTTACAACAGTATTTTTATTGATAACCACAAAAATTTTTAAAAAATGAAAAAAGCAATTTTATCAGCCTTACTTGGGTTGGCATTTGTAGTTTCCTGTGAGAAAAAAGAGGAAAATCACGCAGAACAGATGACTACAGAACAAACCGCCGCGGATAATCATTCTGAACATGCGGACAAAGCAAAATCTGAAGAACATTCAGACGTTAACGTAAATCTTGAACTCGACAATGGTAAAAAATGGAAGACCAATAACGAGATGCTGCCTTTCATTCAGG
Organism: Bacteroidota bacterium; assembly: GCA_018902795.1. GTDB lineage: Bacteria > Bacteroidota > Bacteroidia > Flavobacteriales > Weeksellaceae > Kaistella. The sequence goes on from JAHIQD010000016.1 coordinate 52,465, forward strand.
AACAGGAAAGGCTGATCAAAGCTTACGATTCGGATAAGGGAGACTATAAAAAACTGGCTGCCGATCTTAATTCAGCCAATGAAAAACTGATCAAAAGCTGTACGATGACCGGTAAATCCCACGAAGTGCTGCATGTGTGGCTTACGAACCACATGAACACCATCCAGCAGCTGTCTAAAAGTAGCAATAAAGAGGAAGCAGAAAAATTAACGGAAGCGCTGGAACATTCAATGGAAAGCTATCATCATTATTTCGACTAAAATTTATCTTTTTCAGGTCATAAAAAAATCAACCACAAAAGAAAACAGGACGGGTCTTTTTATGGTTGATTTATTCTATACTCTCAGAAGAGCGGTTGATAAAGCTTTTTTTATCTTCTTTTTATCAGTATTTCGGTGCTTCTGATTTTCTTTTCCAGATTAGAAACCAAAGTTCCATGATGCAGCAGCCAACCGGCAAAAACCCCTATTAAACTTCCAATCACCGTATCCAGCAGGCGTGTTGCCATTAAGTCATTCACATTCATCATCATGCCTCCTGAATTTTCTGCAAGGAAGATGGTTAAAGGGGTGATAAATACCGCCGCTAAGCCATAGTTGCGCACTACGAGCATTTCTACCACAAACTGCAGTCCTGCGATAAGGAATACCAGTGCGAGTCCAGAAGGTTCTGAAGCCAGCATCAGCCAGGTTAAACCAATCCCGATAAAGGTTCCGAAAATACGGTGCAGATTCCGCTGCCATGCATGAAAAAGATCTTTCCCCTGCAAAATGGCAAGTGCCGAAATGGGAATCCAGTAAGCACTTTCCAATTCTAAAAGATTACCGATCAAGAGCCCAGAAAACATCGCCAAACCGATGATTACACTTTCTACAATATGGGTGTAGCGTTTCTTATTCACCTGTCTTCTCACTTTGGGCTCCACTACTCTTTTGGCGATGAAAACTGAATAAAAGAATGCCAAAAGTACGGACAACATTGCGCCCATGGTAACCAATCCTACGTTCAGCGGAATGGCTTCCACCTCGAAAGGAATAGAAGTTGCCACCGCTGCCACCATAATAAAGAAGAAATTACGCGGTGCCGGAATGTCGAACCAGGACGTTACAAAATGGGAAAGAAAAGCGATAAATCCGAGTGCTATGGCACTAAGAAAAGCATTAAAACTGAATATATAAGCCAGTGCAAAAGCCAAACTGAAACCAAACGCACATACACAGAGATGAATCATGCGTTTACTCAGAGAAGCATGAGTAAAATAGAGAATGACCAGCGCGCCGATACTTGAAAGATTACCGTAAGCGGGCCTTCCCAAATACCATCCGATGAAGAGACAAAGCCCCACACAAATCCCTGCAAGAAACGGAAAATGCCAGAGTCTTTCGGTCTTTTTTATTTCGACAAGAGATTCTACATGTGTACTGATCTGTTTCTGAAGTTTCATTTTTTAGCTGATTATTTTTTTAGCTTCTTCCCAAAGCACGTCCATTTCTTCCAGAGAAAGATCTTCCAGCTTTAGATTTTTATCATGAGCTAAATCCTCCATTTTCTGAAACCTTGTGATAAATTTAATATTCGTCCTTTCAAGGGCAGAATCGGGATTTATTCCGGTAATTCTGGCGTAATTAATTAAAGAGAAAAATACATCGCCCAGTTCCTGCTCTTTTTTATCAGGATCAGTTTCAGCATGAAATTCTGCAAGTTCTTCATCTACTTTTTTCCATGCATCTTCAGCATCGTGAAATTCAAAACCGATTCCTTTCACTTTATCCTGAATGCGGTAAGCTTTCACCATGCTGGGTGTTCCTTTGGTCACGCCGGAAAGCACAGATCTGTTGCCTTCTTTCAGCTTCAGTTTTTCCCAGTTCTGCTTTACCTCTTCTTCATCGGCAACCTCGGTATCACCGTAAATATGCGGGTGGCGGAAAATCAGTTTTTCATTTAAAGCATTAATAACGTCCGCGATATCGAAACTGTTTTTCTCAGAACCTATTTTTGCGTAAAACACCAGATGCAGCAACACATCCCCAAGTTCTTTCTTAATTTCAGGCAAATCTTCCTGAAGCAGCGCATCGGAGAGTTCGTAAACTTCCTCCAGGGTTAAATGACGCAGACTCTGTAAATCCTGTTTTCTGTCCCAGGGGCATTTTTCACGGAGATCGTCCATAATGTCAAGCAGGCGGGAAAAAGCTTCGAGTTTCTGTTCTTTGGTATTCATGTGCGGGATATAAGGAGAATGATAATGCGGGTTAGACGCCGCGGTACAAATTTACGTTATTAAAGCAAAAAAACCTTGCCGGTAAAGACAAGGTTTTTGATTTGAATGCGATTAAATTATCCCATTTTTCTGTGGGTGCTTTTCGGGGCAGCTTTCGCAGAAGAAGTGGAAGCTTTCACTTTAGGTGCAGCTGCTTTTTCTGTTTTGGGAGCTGCTTTTTTAGCTGCTTTTTTCTCGGTGATTTCTGCTGGCTGTTCCTCAGTTTTCTCTTCTGCAGGCACTTCTGCTTTTACAAAACTTTCAGGAGTAATATAACCTGCTTTGTTCAGGATGTTATACCACTGCGCAAGCTTCTTGATGTCGGAAACATACACTCTTTCGGTATCATAATCAGGCAGAGATTCTGTCATGAATGCTCTTAATTCAGCATCAGAAGATTTGTGGGAAATCGTTTCCTTATAATCGTTGTTCTTTGCTACATTCTCGAAAACTTCAAACAAAGGAACTTCTTTATCGAAGGTAAACATCGCGATATTATCCAGCAAACTTACCTGAGAGGTATTGCCGATGCTTACTTTCTTTTTTGTTAAAACATCCTCAATGATGAACCCACTTTTCAACTGCGAAATCAATTTGTACAGACCCGGTTTTCCGGAAATTGAAATTATTTTTTCTAACTGCATTTTTTTATTTTTTATGTTTGAATTTTTAATAACTGTTATTTTTTTGTCGCGTCAGAATAAATTCTGAATCTTTTAAAACTGTTGCCGCTGCGCGGATTCCTTACTTACTTCGGAAATCTCATTTTATAATTGACGGCCACATCTCCCTGAGAAATTTTGGCAAGTTTTCCTTTTACCAGCTTTTTCTTTAACGAACTTAAATGGTCTGTAAACAGGATTCCTTCGATATGATCGTATTCATGCTGAATCACCCTTGCTCTCATGTCGGAAAATGTATTGGTATGTTTAACGAAATTTTCGTCAAAATATTCGATCAGGATGGTTTCTTTCCGTTTCACATCTTCGCGGATGTCCGGTATTGAAAGACAGCCTTCATTGAATTTCCACTCCTCGCCGGATTCTTCCAGGATTTTTGCATTGATGAAAACTTTCTTGAAATCTTTCAGTTCTTCAGCAATATCAGCATAATCTTCATCCTCCGCCAATGGTGAAAGATCTACCACGAAAAGGCGGATATCGAGTCCGATCTGCGGAGCAGCCAAGCCGATTCCGTGTGCGGAATCCATGGTGTCATACATATTCTCCACCAGAGCTTTAAGTTCCGGATAGTGTTTATCGATCTCGTGACAGTGTTTTCTTAAAACTGCATCGCCAAATGCACGTATTGGTAATATCATCTTTGTTTCTGTTCTAAAAAATTCTGCAGAATGATGGTGGCACTCACCTTGTCAATCAAGCCTTTTTCTTCCCGCTTTTTCTTGCTTTTACCGCTTTGCGAGATAAAAAAAGAAGCCATTTTCGAAGTGAAACGTTCATCAAAACGATGTATTTCCACCGCAGAATATTCTGTTTTAAATTTTTCTATAAATTGTACAATATCCTCTTCTATTTCGGAGAGGTTTCCTTTGAGGTCTGTGGGAAGTCCTACTACAATTGCATCTACGGTATTCTGGCTGAAATATTTCTGCAAAAAAACAAAAATATCTTTGGTTTCCACCGTATCCAAACCGCTCGCAATAATCTGCATATCGTCGGTTACGGCAATTCCACAGCGTTTTTTACCGTAATCCACTGCCATTATTTTCCCCATAGTCTGCAAATTTACAAATATTTGTCTTTGTTCACAAAATTTAAAAATAAGTGATAATAATCAACTTCAGTTTTCACGGTGCTGTTCAAAATCTGCCTAACTTTAATATCAGTCTTAATCATTCATTAAAAAACACTTTGCCGATGAAAGCATTAGTATTTAAAGGACCCGGACAAAAATCACTTGATGACTGTCCGATGCCGGTGATCAAAGAATCCACCGATGTGATCGTAAAAATGGTGAAATCTACCATTTGCGGAACCGACCTTCATATCCTGAAAGGAGATGTTCCCGCAGTAACCCCGGGAAGAATTCTCGGCCATGAAGGAATGGGAATTGTAGAAGAAGTGGGTGAAGCCGTGAAAAACTTTAAAAAAGGCGATAAAGTCCTTATTTCCTGTATTACCTCCTGCGGAAAATGTGAAAACTGCAAAAAGCAGCTCTATGCGCACTGTTCGGATGGCGGCTGGATTCTCGGTCATTTAATCGACGGAACCCAGGCAGAATACGTCCGTATTCCGCATGGTGAAAACTCGCTCTATCATTTAAAAGATGACGTAAATGAAGAAGCCGCCGTCATGCTGAGTGACATCTTACCTACCGGTTTTGAAATCGGCGTGCTGAACGGAACCGTAAAACCCGGAGACACCGTAGCAATTGTGGGTGCCGGCCCTATCGGATTTGCTGCACTGCTTACCGCTCAGTTTTTTGCCCCTGCAAAAATCATTATGGTGGATCTTGATCAGGAAAGACTTGAAGTTTCCAAAAGTTTTGGGGCGACCGATGTGGTAAACAGCGGTACAGAAAACGCCGTGGAAGCCGTTAAAAGAATAGCCGGCGCTGAAGGCGTTGATGTAGCCATTGAAGCAGTGGGAATTCCTGCTACCTTCGACATCTGCCAGAAACTTCTGAAACCGGGCGGTCACCTTGCCAATGTGGGCGTACACGGAAAACCTGTGGAACTGCATATTGAAGAACTCTGGATCAGGAATGTAACGATTACCATGGGCCTTGTCTGCACCAGCACTACTTCTATGCTGCTCAAAAATGTAGAAAGCAAAAAACTGCAGCCCGAGAAACTGGTTTCTCACCGGTTTGATTTCAACGATATGCTCAATGCTTATGAAGTGTTCGGTAATGCTGCGAAAGAAAAAGCACTGAAAGTGATTATTAACTTTAACTGACCTAATTGTAGCAAAATGGAAAGAGAAGCTAACAACTTCTCTTTTTTTTAATTAATTTTATTTCCCCAAATAACAGCTCAGTATGAAAACACTTATCCTTGTTCGCCACGCAAAAAGCGACTGGCCGGAAGACACCGATGATTTCGACAGACCACTTGCCGACAAAGGCCTTCATGACGCAGAAAAAATGTCGGCCTATATGAAGGAAAATAACGTGCATATCGAAAAGTTGGTCTCCAGTCCTGCGCTGAGGGCTCTGAGTACATGTAAAATTTTTAACCAGACTTATCAGTTGGGGATAGAAACCAACCCAAAACTGTATCATCCCTCGGAAAGCAATTTCGAATCGGTGATTTATGACCTGGATGACGGGGTAAATTCGGTGGCGATGTTTTCACATAATAACGGAATTTCCAATTTCGCCAATATGATGTCTCACGACGTTTTTGTGCTGCCCACCTGCGGTGTTGCAGGATTTCAGATCGACTGTAACTCGTGGTCAGATTTTGAAAATGCGAGGAAGAAAATGATTTTCTATTACGAACCGAAGGATATTAAATAACCACAAAGTCACAAAAGAATATTACGCTTTGTGACTTTGTGGTTTAACCTTTAACGCAATGGACACAAAGAGAAATGACTTTTGTAATTTTTAAAGGAAAGAAGGCATTTCAAATTTTTACTTTTTGTCTTGACACAAAAAGTAAACAAAAAAGTCAAGACTGGATCTTTTTGCTAAAAAATTGCTATTTCTTCTAAGAAAATCCCCAAACTCGGGCGGAATTAAATACGTTTTTGTGTTTATAATCTTTTGCCGCCACTCAAACACTGGGGATTTTTATTCCGTTATAGTTTACAAGCTTGGTTGGGAAGAAATATCAATTTTTCTTTACGCAAAAATCTCCTAGGTCGGATTTCTAATATTTCAATTTCTTTATTATAAAAAAGTCACAAGGAAAGTATATTCTTTGTGACTTTGTGGTTTAAGCATCTTTCGAATTTATTTGGTTCTCTGCAGATCCAGGTCTTCAAAATCAAAACTGAAATCGGTGACATCGGAAATAGGCTTCAGCTTTGCAGACTGGGCTTTCCCTTTTTCATCATAATTAAAAATAAGGAAAGCATCGGCATCATAACTTCTGTCGTCCCATTTGGCAATGAAGGTGTTGTTGGTATAAGGCACAAGCTCGCCTTTCAGCCGCGGCGAATTTTTACAGAAGATTCTGTAAGTTTTTCCTTCCTGCGAAATTATCACCTCACCAAACCACTCATCTTTATAGGTTCCTACAAACTGTTCCGGCTTTGGCTGCTGATTTTTATCTTTCTTAAATGTTTCGGCCTGTGCATAGACTTCTTTTTTACCTTTTGCAAACTCGGCATCCATCTTTGCCGTTCTGTCACCATAGGTTTTGAGCCAGTTGCGGTCATCGATTCCAAGATAGGCGTCTTTTACGGTATTGGTTACGGTACTGAAGGCTGCCCCACTCTGCTGATTGGTCAATACGATAATTCCCAGTTTCATATCAGGAATTAAGGTGAACTGGGTAACGGTACCAATTAACCCACCCGTGTGATACACCTGTCTGTGTCCTTTCACATCGGTAAGGAACCATCCCAAGCCATACCCTCCGAAGTTGGAATCGTAAGCGTTTTTGATGGCAACCGGTGTTGAAATCTGGAGATTCCATAACTGCTGGATCTGTTTATCGGAAACCAGTTTTTTACCTTCTTTAGTAGTGAAGCCGTTCATCAGGAAATCTGCCCAAGTTGCCATGTCTTTGATATTGCTGATGATTCCGCCTGCTGCGTTGCCTGTTTCATTCCAGTCGTGAGGGACCTGAATGACTTTTCCGTCCACCGGTGCGTGGGCATCGATAATATTGCTGACTTTCGCAGCTTTTGCCCGGTTATAGCTTCCAAAACTGGAATTCATCCCTACCGGTTTCATGATCTTCTGCTCAATGAATTCTGCCCAGCTAAGTCCGGAAACTCTGTGGATGACCTCTCCTGCCACAATGAACATGATGTTGTTATACTCCATTTTGTTTCTGAAGGAATATTCAGGCTTCAGGTAGCGGACGTTGTGGATGATATCGTTAACGGAGAGGTTTCCGCCTTCAGGGAAGAACATCAGGTCGCCCTGTCCGAGGCCAAGTCCGGCGCGGTGCGTGAGTAGATCTTTAATGGTTACTTCCTGGGAAACGTAAGGATCATACATCTGGAACTCAGGGATGTATTTGGTTACTTTGTCATCAAAGCTCAGTTTTCCTTCATCTGCCAGAATCGCCAGCGCTGTTGCTGTGAACCCTTTGGAATTGGAAGCAATTCCGACCAAAGTATTCTCATCCATTTTCTGTTTCGTGGTGAGTGAACTAAGGCCAAAGCCTTTTGCATACACCATTTTGCCGTCTTTAATGATGCCGACCGACATGCCGGGAACGTCGAATGTTTTAATGGTATTCTGAATCAGTTCGTCCAGTTTTTTTTCTTCCACCTGTGAAAATGCGAGGAAGGAAGTGAGGACCAGAAGTAAGGAAAAGTTACGTTTCATACGGATTATTAAATTTACACGAAGATATAAATTTTTAGGCGAACCGCATACCGGCTGCAGGTGGTGAATATACCGGTCAGATTGCATTACAGTTCGCGGATTGCACGGCTGCTGCTCGGGATAGTTTAGGGGATTGTTCGGAAAAAAGGGATTATTTCCGAACGGGACATGGATAAGACCAGAAGCATTGTAGACGATGACTTAAGTATACCTTAAAGCAGCCAATAAGATGCTACGGCGCAAGTGCGGGGCAACTACGACTCAACCTATGGAAAACGTTTATGGAAAAGGGTTAAGGAGAATTTAATTGGTCTAAATTGTTGATTTACGGATAAAAGCAAACCCTGCAATCATCTGTTTACCAAAGCGTTGTAAATATAGTGAAAAATCAGTTAGCGTGGAATTTAATGCTTAATTTTTTATATATTTGAGATGAATACCCTATTAAAGCAGCAACATGGGCAAAGTACATTCGATTTTTAAAGTAAGCGGAAAACTGGGTGATTATGTTTTCTATCAGCTGAACGGGAAACAGGTAGCCCGAAAACTGGCGGGTAAAAAACGGGGCCCGAAATCGCAGGCCGAGAAGGAAAATGAAGTCCGGAATGTGGAATTCGGGAAGGCGTCTTCAGCGGGAAAATTTCTGCGCACCGCTCTGGCAGAGGAATGCAGGCGTATGAATGACCGCTACCTTTATCAGAAGATTAATAAACTGATGCTAAAACTGAAGGCTGCTGATCCTGCGGAACCGGGGCAGAGAACTCCGGGTGGAGGACTTGGCACTCCCGAAGGCCGTGCGATGATGCGTGATTTCCGTTTTCAGAAAAAGCATGGGCATTTTCCTAAACTGAACAGTGCGGTGAGGAAGAAAGGAAAGGCCGTTCTTCACTTCTCCCCTTCCCGCCAGCCTATAGAGGGCATGACGGAGCTTCAGATTAATCTGCAGAACGGCGATTACCGCCGGCATCTACATCCCGCACCTGAAGTGAGTGCCCAAAACCTGACGGATGTCCCGCTCAATTTCCGGCAGAAAAAAGGCTATACGGAACTGCTGCTGATTTGGGGCGAGGGTTTTCTGCAGGGGGCTGTGGTAACGGAAGATTCAGAACTGCCCCATGATGACGCTCATTCAAAGAGCGGATCTTAATTACTTTTTGTCCTGACACAAAAAGTAACAATCTGTCAAGGGTAGAGAAGAGTGAATCTCTTCATTATAAAACTTATATTTCTTTTTAACAAAATAGTCTAATCACAAACTTACTTTTTGTCTTGACACAAAAAGTAACAATCCGTCAAGGGCAGAGAAGAGTGAATCTTTTCATCATAACACTAATATTTTTTTTAATAAAATAGTCTAATTTTAAACTTACTTTTTGTCTTGACACAAAAAGTAAGCAAAAAGGTCAAGACTGGATCTTTTTGC
>JAHIQD010000027.1 GCA_018902795.1 Bacteroidota bacterium
CACCTTAAAAAGAAATCTGTCAATCTGTGCTTCAGGCAAGGTATAAACCCCACCTGTCTCAATAGGATTATTATTAGCCATAACAAAAAAAGGTATTGGAAGTTTAAATGTTTCTTTGCCAATTGTTACTTGTTTTTCCTGCATAGCTTCAATCATAGCTGACTGGGTATTATGTGAGATTATTCCCCCAAAACCTGCAACAAAAGAGTGTTTATTTTTCATTGAAAAATCATAAAGCCAGTATGGTTTTTTGGGCTTTACCAGATTATTTTCCTTAACAAAATCACAACAAAAATCCCCATTAATTAATTTTATTATAGAAGATGACTCTAAAGTTTTATTTCCAAAAATCTTTGCAATTTCCCCTAATCTATAACGGCTATGCATCAGGGCATTCTTGGGATTTTCAAGATTATGGGCATGCATCCCAACTAAATCATAAAATTGTTTATGAGATACCTTGTTGTTTTTTCTAAGATTTCTAATTGCCTGATGCATTTCAGGAATTAAGTCAGTATTTTTTCTCTTAATAGTTTTTATTAAACCTACAAGTTTTTTGGTATTTCTTTCGCTGAAAAAGTTTATTTTTTTATAAAAATCATAAAGCTCTGCTCCATAAAGCCTTAAATTATAAAAATTTCTTTTATAAGAATAGTTTTTGATTTTTGTCTTGAAAAGTTCTTTATTTATTCTTGCTATAAAACCCATTCTAAGCAAAAGATAAGACAAAGAATTAGCAATGTTTTTGCTTTTTGTAGTGACTTTAATGCAATCTCTTGAAACTCCCCCATCGCAATCATAATATAATTTTAAAAATTCTTTTACAACATCATCAGTAGAGGATAATATAAATTTAGGAATATATTTATTACCTGCTTTTAGATTAGGATTATAGCCTCCTGCTTTTAATAAATCAGCAAGAGCATCAGAGCGAAAAGCTACCCTGTATTGTTTTCGTTTCCTGTCATACAGTAAATTAACATTTAAGTCAAAAAGAGATTTAACAAGTCTTATAAATAATTCTGGAATTTCCCTGCCTTTCATAGTTAAATAAAAACTGCTTTTTGTCACATTTGCTTCAGCTATTAATATTGCCATAAATCTTGCAAGGTCTTTTGTAACAAATTCTGGTTTTTTTATTCCGCGAATCTGCCCAAATTGTTTTGATTCAGAGAAAAAATATTTTTTTCCAAAATAATTAAGATAACCTGGTTTTACCCTCATAAATGTTTTAATTAAATTTTCATCTGTTTTATTATTAATTTGCAATCTCTCTTTTATTTTCTTATAAATAATGCCTCGCTTCTTATAATTTTGGACTCTGGCATAAAGTGTTTTTCTTCTTGCTATCTCCTGATTTATTTTTTCAGATTTATCTAAAAATTTTTTATCACAGGTAAACTTATTATTTCCGGAAATTGAAAGTTGTCTTGGGATAAGCACGCAATCTCCATTTTTTAATTCATTTGCCTGAATTGTTTTTACCTTGCCATTTTTAAATGTAAAAAAAGGATGTATTTTTGAGGTTTTTATTTTTCTTCCGCTCTTTAATTTCACATCATAATAGTTTTCAGAAGTTTTTTGTTTGTAAAGAAATTTTACTTCTTCTGGCTTAATCTTGTAATCAGAAACATCAAATGCAAGAAGTTTTAGTTTCTCTTTTGGAACTATCCAGGATTCATTATTTTTTTTATAAACTTCACCACTGCCATATGTTTTTATGATTTCTTTTATATTAAAAATTTCCCCATTTTCAGTAATAATTGGGGTATCACCTAAAACACATTTCGGAGGACTTCTATTAATTTCATCTGCAATAATAAAATTAGCAAAAATAGGACCTTTAATTACTTCAAAACCTTTTTTAGGGCTATAACTTGTTATTCCTAAAATATCTGTAGGCAATAAATCCACAGTAAATTGAATTCTATTTGAAGAGCATCCAGAAACTTCAGCAAGTGTTTTAATAATAAGTGTTTTTGCTATTCCGGGAATTCCTTCTAATAAAACATGCCCATCGCAGATTAAAGCGCAAATAATTACATCAATAACCCTATCTTGTCCAATAACTACCTTAGCCATTTCTTTTTTAATTTTTGAAATAAGTGCTGCAATCTCAATTACTTCGATATGGGCAGGTATTTCTTTGGCTTCTTTTTTTAATTCAGATTCAGGTGTTTGCAATTCAAGAATTTCTTTTTTTTCATGCTCTATTTTTTCAGGTTCTTTTAAAATCAACTTATCAATTTTGCTAAGAGTATCACATACTCCTAACACCTGTTTTATCTCTTCTTCAGAATAATTACTCTGCCTTAGCAAATTAACAATTTCAATATTGCTATACCCTTTTTTAAGAGCATCTTTCACCCATTCTTTTACATTCACACCCTTTTTCATTTTCATGATTTACAACACATATTTTTTTATTAAATTATAATAAACACTCCTTTATTAAATATTTCTTTTAAACTGCAAATTCCCCCTTATTTTTTAAAAATTTTAACACTTTTTCCTCAATAATTACAATATTTCCAATATCTTTAACTTGTTTATAATTAACGCAAATGCCTTTTATTTTTGATTTTTGAAAAAAAACTTGCAGTTTTTTAAATTTATTTTTAAAACCCCCTCTGGATTTTAATTTAATTTTTAATGAATTTATTTTATTTTTCCTCAAATAAACATTTTGCACTTTGCCAACATAATCTCCTGAAGCGGCATATACTTTTCTTCCAATTAAATTATTAATAGTATGATATGATTTTTTATGGCAAAAATTTATTTTATTTTTAATTAATTTATATAATTTATTTTTGTGATTTTTTAATTTTAACATAAGATAAATTTTTTTGATTGAAACACATATTTTTTTCCACAAACTCTTTTTTTTATAAAAAAACAAAATCAAAAAAATAAAAATTAATATAACAAAAAACCAAGCACTAAACAAACCATTTGAATTATCATCACTCACAACATCCCCAGTCATCATCATATTACCTGTAAAAAACAAACCAATTACACCTGCACTAAGCATAAAAAAAACAAGTTTGATTTTTTCTTGGTTTAATTGTTTTTTAATTATATTTTTATCAAAAGAGCCTCTTTTTAATTTCATTCTTTTATAAGAATAATATGTAAATCCTATGAAAAAAACAATTATAGTTATTATAAGTAAATACCTGTAAAACTTCTCTTCAAGATTTTCTCTCTCCCTCATCATATTTGGCTGAGAAATTGCACGCTTGCATGCATCAATTGCCTGATTAATCTTTAAAACAGTATTAATAAAATCCCCTTTGTCAAAAAAATCTCTTGCTTCTTTTACAATTTCAGTTAATTCAGCACACTCGGGATTATCTACAAGAAACTCTTCTACAAATAATAATTTCCCGAGCACACCACTCCCCCCCTCTTTAATCGTGAAATAAATCTTCCCCCAATCTTCATAATCTGGATTTTCAACACTGGCATTAAGAGTTACTTCAAATGCACCTACTTCATCTGTATTAACATCCATAATTAAATTAACTACTTTTTTCTCCCCAATACCAAGAGAAGAAACATAAGTTTCTTCAAAAGATAATTTAACATCATTTATAATTGAGCTATCTCCTTCCACGCTTCCGGACAAAGTAATTCCTGAAAGAATTTTTTTCCCGCTATTATAAAGGGTAATTGGAAGAACAATTCTATCTTTTTGATAAACTGATGCTGGTTCTGGAACAATTATTTTTAATGAAACATACACTTCAGTAGTAGAACCTCCACCCCCTCCCCCTGTGGAAGGAGTTGTAACTGTTGTAACAGTTGGTGTAGTAAATTCAACTTCAAAAGAATTGCTTGTTGCTTCTGAAAAAGAATCATTTCCAGTAATATTTAATATTTCAGTTACAGCAATTGAAGAAAACAAAGTTAATATCCAATCTGAAACACTTACAGAGATATAAGATGGAAAAGAATCACTTTCAACACTAAAATTAACTGTTTGATTAATATATGCATCAGCATAATCAACATCTGCAAAATAACTGCTTAAATTAACTGTAATTGAAGAATCATAAGAAGCTTGCCTGTCTCCAATATACCCACTAAAAGAAACAGGAGAATTTGTATGAGTAATATTAATATTCCAGTTCATTGTTGTGTTTATATCTGTTTTATTGATCAAACTAGAGGTTGAAGGATAAACAACTAAAGTTAAATTTTTAAAATCTCCATGAGTTTCATCTGTAAAATTTGGGGCAAACTGCCAAGTGAAATTTGTGTTATTTCCATAATAATCAGAAGAATTCTTCAAAATATCATTAATATAAAAAAGATATGTTAAATTATCTTCCATACTATGATTGATTGTAAAATTTAAATTTGATGTTACATTTTCCTGCAAAGAAAAATTATCTCCTAACAAAGGATAATTGATATTTGGAGCACTATAAACTGAAATAGAAAAAAGTTGTGAATCAATTAAATTTTCAGAATCATTTACACTAAGATTAATACTATAAATGCCCCCCTGAGTATCATTAAAAGTAACATTTAAAATACCAGAAGTTGTGTTAAAAATTGTCTGATTATTGTTAATAAAATCAGTTCCACTTATAAAATCATAAGAAAAAATTAAATTGCCCTGAGTATCATTTCCATCTTCTTCATCACTTGCATTAAAATCATAATAAAAACTCCTGTTTGATGCAGAAGTTTGATTTGATATGTCTTCTAAAACAGGAAAATCATTAACTGATTCCACTGTTAGATTAA
>JAHIQD010000017.1 GCA_018902795.1 Bacteroidota bacterium
TGACAACGTTGATAGGCTACAGGTGTAAAGTCAGTAATGGCATAGCCGAGTAGTACTAATTACCCGTAGATTTATAGCCTAATTAGGCGCGCTCCGTAAGTGCATAAAGGTTTACTCTTTGTGAAAGTTTTTATCGATAAATATAGACATGAGATCTGTAGACATGAGATAAGAGACTGAAGTCTCAAATCTATTATCTAAACATCTCCAAGTCTCTAATACAGCCTTTAGGGTGGTTTTAGCAGAGGGGCTCACCTGTTCCCATTCCGAACACAGAAGTTAAGCCCTCTAGCGCCGATGGTACTGCGAAAGCGGGAGAGTAGGTCGCCGCCAGTTTTTTTTATCCTCACTCATTTATTTGATTGAGGATTTTTTTTGTTATACCAAAAGGACAAAAATTAATCTGACTGCGGCTGGCTTAGGAAAATTTATTTAATATATATTAATATTAAATTTTTAATACTTGATTATTCATGACCAATCAAATACTCAGAAGTACCGGACTTTGGAACAACCTTTCCAGAACCTCTACTGAGGAAATTGCAAAAGCTTTAGGTGTGATGCGGTTATTCGTGGAGAATACGGTCAGGAAGTGGAAGACCTAAACTTAGCACAAAAAGCTGCCGGAACTTATCTTAAAATTGCCACTATAGGTATAGCAGGAGCCAAATCTAACGAAGCGACACTCGATTTATCAATTGCCGACGGAACCACTGGTGAAATATTATGGAGAAAAGAATCTACCGATAAATCTTCTTCCACAAAATCGGAAAAATTGGTGGAATATATCATGAAAAGCATCAACAAATCTTTTCCTTATCACGTGGATTTGGTTGAATAAGGATATAAAACCAAAAACCAAATTAACTTCAGAATCGTTATTAGCCACAATTTTATTGTGGCTTTTTTTTAAAACCTACTCAGAATCCCCCAATGAATCTTAGTGTCGCCAAACTTTACAGCATTACCGAATTCGTTTCCATTCGAAATCTGAAAGCTCATTAAACCAATCGGTAAAAAGAAATTGAAACCCAAACCAAAACTGTATAATTTGGGTTTAAGAGAAAGGCTTTTATTATGTAGTTCGCCATATTGTCCGAAAACATCGAAAAACGCCTGATTCCCTACCAAATACCGGTATTCCGCAGTTCCGAAATAGTAAAAGTCTGCTAAAAGCGCATTTTCGTTGAACCCACGGAAAGAATTCCAGCCTCCAAACCGCAGTAATTCATTAGAAGCCAACTCGTTTTTGGAATTCATTAAAGCCGTTTCAGCCTTCAAATTCAAATAATTGTTACCGGAGATATAGAAATTTCTTTCGCCTGAAAAGTAGAAGTTGTTTTGGCTGACATTAATATTTTCTTTAGTATAGTTGGTAGCCACATAATCAGCTTCGGCTCGGATTCTGGTTTTGTAAAGAAAAAGTTCCACATCGGATGGTTCAGTGAAATCATACCAAACCCCAATTCCTTTTTTACCGTAATCTTTTCCCTGAACATATAGAGAATCCATGACGGCAGAAGTTTCGAAAGTTCCGCGAAGTCCCAATTTCTGCCGGTTACTTAAATGCAGGTATAGGCTCGGAAGAAATTTAACATTTGCAAAAGCAGAGTCCTGTCGGTAAATATTCACATTCACATTCATCCCGATATTGGAGCTGAAAAGGTAAGGAATATCGGTTTTCAGATCAAAAGTTTGACCTCTGTCAGGGTTTCTTTGCCAGAAAATATTCACCGTTTCAAATCCGTTAAACATATTCCTGAAATTTACATTCAGGCTTCCAGTAAAAGAAAATTTATCAGCTTTATCATTTCCGAAACCAATTATTCCATCGAAAGTGTTCGATTTTTTCTTCTGCAGAAAGAGAAATACCTGAGTAGAATCTTTCGTGAAGAGAGTTTGGGGCGGTTTGTCGAGCAATACAAAAGGATGATTCTGCAAAGAGTGGTTGAGTTGTATTAAATTTTTATCATCATAATTTTTTCCCTTAAACTCTTTTTCAATATTTTTAATAAAGCGTTTGGGCACTTTTTCGTAGCCTTTGATCACAAAGCCGTCAATCATTCTGCGGTTTCCTTTGATAACAGAAATCTCCACCTTAGGGACGTTGTTCTCCATGCCTAAAAATTTTGCCTTAACACGGTTAAAAGCAAATCCCTGGTTACGGAAGTTTTCACTGATTTCTTTTTTAAGAGAATCAAGATTTTTAGTATAGAATTCTTTTTTTAATGTAGAGCTTTCAGCAATTTCATCAGATGTTTTTACAATGGCCTGATTGAAATTTTTGCCTTTATTAAAAGAAATTTCGGTAATATTTCCCTCTTTTTTGACATTCGTAAGTTGAGTTAAATAATAATTATTCTGAGAAAGCGAATCGAGAAATTTTGTTGCCGCAACTGAATCTTTAACTAGGGTTCTATGGTCGGTCTGAACATCAACCATCCAAAATTGCTTTTCCTGTGCCTTGATAAAAACACAGAGAAAAACGAGAAATATAGACGGAAGTTTTTTCAATAATTAAGTTTCACAATTGGAACTCAATTTACGGAAGTTTATTATATTTCAAACTGATATTTTTTAAAAAGAAGCAACTTTAATTATGGCATATTTATTTACAGATTTACTGGCGTAAATTCCCTTTTCTTGGGGTATAAGAATTATTTCTTTACCTTTACCATCATAAAGATTTCAGGATTTTTCCGTTTTTTTAATATGATTTATGAAGAAAGTAGGCTTGTTTTTCGGGAGTTTCAATCCCATTCATATCGGTCATTTAATTTTGGCAAATTATATTCTGGAAAATTCAGATATGGAAGAATTATGGTTTGTCGTGAGTCCGCAAAACCCGTTTAAAGAAAAAAAATCTTTGCTGAAAGATCACAACCGTTTGGATATGGTGCAGCTTGCTGTAAAAAATTATCCGAAAATGCGTGCTTCCAATGTAGAGTTTTCTTTGCCGAAGCCGAGTTACACGATCGACACGTTAACTTATCTTCAGGAAAAATATCCGAATTATTCTTTCGCTTTGATTATGGGCGAAGATAATCTGAACGGACTTTCAAAATGGAAAAATTCAGAAACACTGATTAAAAATTACCAGATTATTGTATATCCAAGAACTTTTGAAGGAGAAAAAAAAGATCACGATTATTTACAGCATGAAAATATTTCGCTGATCAGTGCACCTGTTATCGAGCTTTCTGCCACGGAAATCAGAAACATGATTAAAGCCGGTAAAAATGTAAGACCCATGCTGCCATCTGAAGTTTTTGAATATCTGGATGGTAGTAATTTTTATAAATAGAATAAAGGAAAAAGAAATGAACAGTATCGAAAAATATTTCGCAAAATATCCGGAGGAAAAACTGATCAAATGGTTTAAGCAAGTATGTATGGCAGAGGCGGTGTCGTGGTTTTTTCTTTTTACCGCAATGATCTGGATCCGTTATGATCGGGAAGGCCTTTTGCCTACAATTTATATCATTATTATCGGTAATATTCACGGATTATTTTTTACGCTTTATCTTCTGCTGCTGATGTCAGCGAGAAAAATATACAATTGGGACGATGAAGACAGCGTTTTTGCGTTAGTCTCAGCTTTCTTTCCTTTCGCAACGATTTGGAGCGATAAAAAGCTGGCGCGCTTCGACAGAGAGTAGTATTGATAACGAATTATTAAAAAAAGAGCAGAAATTTCTGCTCTTTTTTTATTTTTCATGTAACAAAGATATTAAGTCTGTTGTCTATTATACTACAATGTGAATTTTAGGTAAAATTATTGTATCAGATAATCAGCAGGTTAAATATTAAATTACTATTTATTTACTACTTTGTATTGCATATTACTAAATAATTGACATATCTTTGCATTATAATACTACTAAATAAAACTAATAACTATAAAGAAAGAAGGAATCAAAAACTAATAATTCGCTGATAACCATTTTACAAACTAATAACCGCGATTCCTTCTTTCCTTTTTTCTTAAAAACAAAACCATGAAAAAACTATTGATCTCCATGTCGCTACTTACCGGAATTGTTGCCTTTGGGCAGGGTGCCAAAAACGACAGTACAAAAGTTCAGAACATTCAGGAAGTTCTGATGACCAAGAAAGTCTTCAAAAAAGAAAGCGACCGCTTCGTATATGATATTTCAAACGCTCCTGTTGCAAAGGGAAGTACGACGTTTGATATTCTTAAGCAGACACCGCTAATTTCCACCACTGATGAAAGCACATTGAAAATTGCAGGTAAAAACAACGCTGTAATTTATATTGACGGAAGAAAGTCGAATATGGATGCGCAATCTTTAGCTCAGTTCCTTAAAAATACTCCGGCGGAAAACATTCAGAAAATAGAAGTTATTACAATGCCGGGAAGTGAATTTCAGGTGGAAGCTTCGGACGGGATCATCAATATCGTGATGAAGAAAAAAATGACCAATGGTCTTAACGGAAATATGAGAATGGCTAGTTCTGCCAATATTTACAGCACTACTTCATCCAGTTTCTCGGCTAATTACAGAAAGGACAAATTAGGGATATCTGCCAATTTAACAGGCAGCGAAAACATACAGCCGCAGAGTTATGTTTTGCGTAACGGCAACACCAAAGCCACCAATGAGTCAGTTGGTGATATTGTGGATCCAAACAAAAATCTAGGTGGTTATCTGAATATTGATTATCAGTTAACCGAAAAATCGAATATTGCGCTCTCATGGAATACCTGGGCGAATAAAAGTTATAATTCAACCGTTGATCTTTTTAATACCATCAGAACGCTGAAGGAGGGAAATGTGTGGGAAACAAAATACAGCAGATCTAAAAATAAGGAAGATGCCCGTTCGTACAACAATAATTTGAATCTCAATTATGAACTCAAAACGGACAGTTTAGGAAGTAAATTAAATCTAAATGCAGCTTATTTAAATTTTAAAAGATTTCAGAGTACTGATAATGAAACATTGCAGAGTTCAGCCAACGGCATTGACGGAAAACGACTGCAGTTCGTTACTCAGAATCTTCCGCAGCTGATCAATAATTTTTCCGGAATGGCAGATTATATCCAGAAATTCCAAAATGACCTTACCGTTTCTGTAGGAGGGAATTACAACAAAACAAAAACGGACAACGATACTAAAAGCCAAACTACCAATTATTTTTATAATGCGGACGGAAGCTTAAACCATGAAAAACAAATATCTGCGCCGAACCATTTCTTATATGACGAGAATATCTACGGCCTGTATATTACTGTTGAGAAAAAATTCTCGGATAAATTTTCCGGAAAAGTGGGGACGCGCTACGAATTGACCAAAAGTACTGGAACATCCGACAATGCACAGGATGAAAGTCTGCGCCGCATCGACAGAAATTACAACAATCTTCTTCCATATCTCAGTCTGAACTATGCCATTAACGATAAAAACAATATTTCCTACGCTTTTTCAAGCAGAATGAGAAGACCGAGTTTCTGGGAAATTAATCCCGTTAAAAATATTCTTACCGAAAACAATTATGTACAGAATAATCCATTCGTGAAGGCATCTTCATCTTATAATCAGGAGCTTACGTATATGTTTAAAAACTCATATTTCCTCATTCTGAATCATTCACTGGAGAAAGATATTATTACACAGGTTCCGTTACAGGGAGTTCCTGTTCACGCGGACGGAACGGTCGGCACACAGAACCAGCTGCGTTATATAAGAACCAATTTTGGCGACAAACAGGAAATGTCTGCGATGTTCGGTATTCAGAAATCATTTTTCAAACAGGCATGGACCACTAATTTCAATATCGGTGTACAGCACAACAGAAACAAAGGAAGCCTGAATGTGGATCCAACAACCGGAGATATTTTTCCGATGTATACCAATAATACGAACTCGACGAGTTTTGTGATCCAAACCAATAACAACATCAGGTTGGATAAGAAAAAAACATGGTTTGCAGGAGTGAATTTCTTTTATGTAGATCAACAGCAAATTGAATTGGGAATGCTTAAAAACCTTTCGAGCTTAGATTTAAGCATTAAGAAAATCTGGAACGACTGGACCTTTACTGTGAATGTGAATGATATTCTGAAAACAAATATTGTAGAAATTGAGGACTATCAGGCAAACGGAAATTACAACTACGTACAGAACAACATGTACAGACAGAGCGTTGGCGCAAGTATCGTTTATAACTTCGGAAACCAAAAGGTGAAAAAAATTAGAAACATCGAAAATGCTTCTGATGACATAAAATCGAGAACAAAATAAAATTTTTTCTATACTCAATTATATTTTTCAAAGAAAATCCCCGGAAATTTCCGGGGATTTTTGGGTAGCGTCCCACTAACTGTGTAAGTTGAAAAGTTATTCTGAAAAATTTTGGGCCCTTCAAAGCCCAGAAATTTTTCGGAAATAACTTTTTACTATTTTTAAACCTTTATACAGTTATGATCGACAAAGAAGAATTATTAA
>JAHIQD010000018.1 GCA_018902795.1 Bacteroidota bacterium
ACTCCAGCTGGAAGTCCGGAAAATGTCGCTCCCGTAGCTCCTGTTGCAGCATAAGTAATTGGGGTAATTGCTGTATTGATACATTTAGATTGGTTGTTTGTTCCCGCAGCTGAGGTTAAAATAACGGTATTGTTAGCCGTAACTGTAATCGTTCCTGTTGAAGTGATAGCACCACAGCCACCAGTTAAAGTAACTGTATAATTGAAAGTACCCGATGCCGTTGGCGTCCCACTGATGGTAATCACGTTGGAAGCCCAGTTTCCGGTTACTCCCGCTGGAAGTCCGGTCACTATCGCTCCCGTAGCTCCTGTTGTAGCATAAGTAATTGGGGTAATTGCTGTACTGATACATTTCGTTTGGCCGTTTGTTCCCGCAGCTGAGGTTAACGCAACCGTATTGTTAGCCGTAACTGTAATCGTTCCTGTTGCAGTGATGACACCACATCCGCCCGTTAAAGTAACGGTATAAGGAAATGACCCTGAAACTGTTGGTGTCCCACTGATGGTAACCGTGTTAGAAGCCCAGTTTCCGCTTACTCCAGATGGAAGTCCCGAAAGTGTAGCTCCCGTAGCTCCTGTCGTAGCATAAGTAATTGGGGTAATTACTGTATTGATACACTGGGTTTGGTTGTTTGTTCCTGCAGCTGAGGTTAACGCAACCGAATTGTTAGCCGTTACCGTAATCGTACCTTTCGCAGATGCGACACCACAACCCCCGGATAAAGGAATATTGTAATTAAAAGTTCCAGATGCGGTTGGAGTTCCCGAAATCGTGATCGTATTACCCGACCAGGATGCGGAAACACCTGCCGGCAAATTTGTAGCGGTGCCAATACCTGTTGCACCGGTAGTGGTGTGGGTGATCGGAGTTAATGCGGTATTGACACATAACGTTGGTGAAGAGGATGCTGAACTTACAGACATGTTAGGTTTAACGGTAACGGTGACCTGATCATTAAAAATTGCAGAGCCACCCACTTTAAAGCTAAACTCAAAAACATAATTTCCCACTTCATTTAAAACACCTGAGGAAACACTGTAGGGAGTGGTGCTGCCATTTGTCCCTACTATTGTTGGGGTATTATTTGATGGGGTACTAAGGCGAGTCCAGGTTACTTCTGTAACAGAAGCATTACCAATTTTGCTGCCCTGCAACAGAACACTGCTTCCTAAACAAACCTCGCTTGGAGTCGCGTTCGCAACCGCAATTCCACTGGAGGCAAGTTCGTTTAGAGTTTGGAAATCACCAATGCCAGAATTACCTTGACACATTGAAAATTTTTTCTTACCGATATAAACACCGGTATCACCATTACACCCTCCTGTTTCCTGAAAGCCCTGAGTTTTCGGGTCAGAAATATTCATACCAATATTAGAACCCGATGGCAAATATAACCCCATATGGCTTGACATCAATATTGTACCATTATTGATATAGAGATTAGGAATGGGGGTATTGGTGTTAATATTGAAATCCTTTTGCACCTGCAAATTGCCTAAAACATATAAATCACCAATGGTCACCGTTAATGTTGGATTCACAGTAACAGTAGTACCCGTTGAAACAGTTACAGTATAACTGCCTCCTGGATTGCCTGGATAGTTACTTGGTGTTGGTGTTACCCAAGTGCTTCCATTCCAAGTCTGCCACGTAGCAGTAGCAGTCCAATTTCCGTTTCCTATAGATCTAAAATCACCAACAGCCTGTGCCATAGCGAGATGCGAGAAAAAGAAAAAGAACAGAAGAAACCCTGCCTTTCTTAAAATGTTAATTTTTTTCATTTGTATTTGTGTTTTTGGTTTATCTGAAATTGTCAGTAGATCATCACCCTAGCATTCAAGCCTACAATCATTGCAATACCTGAATTTTGGGCACGATAAATATTACCATGATTCGGATTCCGAAATGGTCATATCAGGGAGTTAATGAAACTCCTTTCGAAAAAGATTGCTGTAAACAGGAGGAGAGAGGTAATAGCCCGCTCTGTAAAAGCGTACGGCAGAATGCCTGCCCTTTTGGGGAAAGTAATTTATTTTCATCATTTGTGTGTTTAGAAGTGTAATATATTTTCTTACACTTATTTTTTTAACCCATCACGTTTCACCGTGACCATTATCTTAAACTGAGAAATAAAAGGGAATTCAAAAAATATATTTGATGGTCTGATCATCCTGTAAGCTACTACTTTAGTAAAAAGCTATTGCGTTATGCAGTGCGAATCATCATAAAAAAAAATTCTTTAACCCTATAAATTTCAGAAAGCAAAGCTAATATTTTTTTTCATACATTAAATATATAATTAATATTTTTTAATGCCTATTTCAAAGAAATCGATAAATATCCGATTCTATTTAACATAATAAAAATTATCTATTCGTAACATAAGTATAAATATTCTAATGTATATTCACGATTAGAAACGGATTGGTTTCGCCTACAGTTTCAGTACGATACCGCACAAAACTTAACAACAAAGGGTTGGAAGAATTAGCTACCGCGCTGAAGGTTTTAAAACGTTTGTAGAAGTTGTGCTGCAAAGGCAGAAAACTACCACAGCGCCTGCAGTCCATGGGGAGTAATTTAATTTTCATCATTAGTGTGTTATAGGTGGAGTCATATTACACGTCTATTTGTATTTAACAAAGAGGCATTAAAATATTTACCCATTCGAAATTAATTATTTTATATAAGTACCATACCGTTAAAACACCCTTTTTACATTCACCTTCAGTCTTTAGCCCCACATTTTTATTAGCGAAGAATGCAATGAGCAAGCTTTTGTCTGCGATAACCCCAGTATTGGAAATGTGGCAAAACAAAAAAGAATTGTCTCAATGCTGCAGTTGTCCCTGTGGCATTCTCATATTTGCGACCATGCCATACAGAGGTCCGTTATAAAGTCACAAAAAAAGCCGTTTCATTAAGTTATGACACGGCTTCATTATATTTACCTTTTTTTATTTCATCACTTTTCTGTTGATGACTACTCTGTCCCTGGTGATTTTCAGAATATAAACTCCGCTGACCCACGGCTGTGCATCGATCCGAACTTCATTGCTGTTAGGCTCTAACCGGTAGATGAGTTTCCCACTGGTATCAAATATCTCCAGCGCTGTCACCTTATTGCCCGCAGCCTTCACTACAAAATCAGTTCCGTCCCGGTACACCTGAACCTCTTCCGGTGTGTTGCCATCTGTAGCAAGCACGGACTGAGGGCTGTAGATAATTTCAAACCTTCCGGTACTTTCACCGGCCACAGCCGTATAGCTGTAGTTGCCCGCACTAAGATCTGTAATAATTCCCGTCATTCTGTCTTTCAGGTACACCGCCTGGCCGTTGGCAAAAAGCCCCTCTTTCCCCACCAATTCAATTTTGTAGGTTCCCGCTACAAAATGACTCATGCCCAGAGGAACAACATCGGTGTTTTCGAATGGATACTGCCGGCCCTGAATAATAAGCTGGTGATCACCGTTTACACTGTAGAAACGGTCCGAGCTTGCTACAGGATAATCGGCATCATACAGCGGTTCAAAACTGTTGGTCGCTCCCTCAATATAGCCTATCAGCAAAGTATTAAAATTATTAGTCGGGGCCGTAAGCTTCAGCCAGTACTTTTCCGCATGCACAGCAGCCTTCCCGTCTCCCATTCTGTTAGAGAAGAACGGTGAAGCATTCGAGTCTTTGGTACGGGCCTCATTCCTAAATCTTACAATACCTCCCGGCGCCTTCGCCACGAAAAGGAAACCCTGACCCGGCTTAATGGTACCCGTTGGGAGCACTGTACTGTTAGCGGCGGCTACTCCCCCCGTTCCAACAGTATAGGATGCATAATGATTACTGGCATAATTTCCGTACTCGCCGTTGGGGGTCGTCGTATTATCAATGAAATCATTGAAGTTCGTCCAGAAGTAGTAAACACCTGCAGCAACAGCGGAATTGTCCGCGGTGAACTGATCAAGTTTTAAATTGGATGGATAAGGGTTTCCTAACAGATTCTTACCTGCACCCAATTTTGTTACAGTTACATCTACAAAACCATTATTCGGCTTGCCGGTGAAAATGCCAGTGAATGTCTGTGGTGTGGATGCATCAAAAGCATTGGGTGCCCTGATGACATATCCTTTTCCTGCCACCATTGCCTGAGTAAGCGGTGCTATGGTGCTGAAGGAATCATCTACTTCATTATAGCTGTAAAATCTGCTGTAAACTGTGCCGGGTGAAAATACACCAAGTGGCTGCCCAAAAACAGGGGTTCCCCAATAAATATAGTCCAGACGTTTCATTTTCGAATCGCGAAAGACCACCGCTTCACCGGTGTTCGCCGCCGCATTATTGATCTGAACCAAATTGGCGTTCGACTGAATTATTACATTAGCTGCAGCACCAAGATTGGCAACCTCGTCAGAAACCGTAAGGGATGCGCCACTAAGTACCGTGAGTTTTCCAGTGTTTTCCACTTTAATATTTTTTGCAACCGCGTCAACAGCTGCCGGAATTATTACAGGAGTTTTTACCACTACACATTTGTCACTGGTAGGAACTGCTGGGCTGGGCTTCCAGTTGAGGGTATTCCAATCTGTGGATGCGGGCGCATTCCTCCATACTTTCGAATTGTTCACAATACTGATGGTTCCCTGAGCGTTGCAAGAGTTTGTTAATGTTGCGGTTGCGGTCACATTCCAGTTGCTGTAGTTCTCCATCTGGGTAGGGTCCGGTCTAAAATAAACTGTTTGAATCGGTATGCCAGGCGTATAAGGAGTAGTTCCTGCCGCATCGGTATATACTCCGATCGGATTAGCACTGGTCCATACAAAAGATGGCTGCAAAGGTCGCTCTCCATAAAGTTCAATATCATCCACTGCAACACCATCTGGTAAAAAGCCCCCAAACGGTCCTCCCATTGCCCATGAATAATGTCTGATTCTGAATTTTAAGTTAGGCTGCCCTATATATCCAGATAAATCATAAGTTAGGGTAGCAAAATTACTTCCTAGACCTTGATTTGAAATTAACTTTGTAACCAGATTGGGATAACTTATTCCTCCATTAGTGGAAACTTCGATTGCAACGTATTCTTCATTAGCAGCAGGGTTAGTATTATTCGCCCAATATCTTGAGTAATAGATTCTTAGTTTTAAAGTGAGATTATCTAAGCCGACAGTGCTCACGGAGGTAGTTAACGTAAGAGAATTTTCCACAGGACTTGTTGGAATAATTTTGTTGGGTGGCTGTAAATATGAAACATCAGAAGTAGCAAGCACGAATTTATTGCCTCCAAAACCAGATGAAATCGCCGGAAACCAGACATTTGCATCTGCTGAACGTTCAAAAACACTTATTTTATTTTGAAATTTAGTAAGATTGTCTAATGTTGCATTATTTAAATCCACATTGTTATTTGTAAATTTCCCCAAACTATTAAAAACTTCAAAATCTTCTTTTACCAAATGTACAATTTCTTTACTTCCTGTTGCGGAAACAGCAACTACAGCAGTTTCGCCACAAATTTCCAAAGCGGTAGGAGTA
Source organism: Bacteroidota bacterium (assembly GCA_018902795.1). Lineage (GTDB taxonomy): Bacteria > Bacteroidota > Bacteroidia > Flavobacteriales > Weeksellaceae > Kaistella. Next base: position 5,527 of record JAHIQD010000018.1, read on the forward strand.
AAAGAGATCTCCGGTGTCGGCTTGATTACCGCAGTGACCGGAACCCTGAAAGTAGATTCACAACCACCTACTGCCGTTACATAATAGATGGTGGTCGCGGAAAGCAGAGGTGTCGTAAAGGAAGTGGCAAGCCCAGTGCCGTCAGGGAGCGAGGCAGTATAAGCAGGACCAGTTGCAGAGGTATACCATCTGAATTCCGTAACTGCTTGTGAAGCTGCAGCAGCAAGTGTAACCTGCGTACCACCTGCAACATAACACTCACTTCCGGGCGTTACCGTGGTTATTTTTGAAGAACAGTTTGAAATCACTTTAATCAAATAATCTTCGGCCTCCCCATAACCTGTAAAACCTGTGAAATTATCACACGGGCTGAAATCGATAGTTGAAGGTTCCGGAAAACCATTATTTACTCGAATTCGCATCCGGTAGTTACCGGGTACCTGCGTCGCGGGTACGGTAAAACCAAAATTCGCAACTGCACCCACCCAGCCGTAGATATTATAAACTTCTTCTCCCACATCCGTAAAATCCCCGTCGTTATTCCAGTCTACCCACGCCTTCCAGGTACCTCTTCCAAAACTGTTACCTCCTGTAGACGCGATAACATTCACCCCTTCTCCCTGCGCCTGTTGGGCGATGGAGGTTAAATTGGTGTAATTGGAATATCCGCTTCCATTGGTTCCTGCGCCCGAGTTATTGACCGGCGGATCGGCCATGGTTCCAAGAATGGCCACACTTCTAATGTATAGCCCATTGGGGGTTTGTACCGCTGGAATACAGTAACAGGGTCCACCGGAAGTAGTAAACGACCATATAACAGGCGTACCGGAAGTTGGTCCACAAGTATTTCGTGGTACCACCCGCCAATAATACGTGGTATTTGGTAACAACGCGCCAACGCTGAATGAGTTCGTCGCAACGTTCGTAAATGTTCCCGGTAAAACTCCGGCACCAAAATACACGTCATACGAATTCGCACCAGCAGCTGCAGCCCAGGAGACACTGGTTGTTGCGCCAGATCCTGAGTAACAGACACCCGCTACATTATTTGCCGGAGAAGGACCGGTTGCCAAGGTGTTTATTATGTTATTCACCGTAACGGTCACGCTGCCGGCGCTTAAACTCCAACAGCTACCATTAAATGCCCGGATATAGTAAGTACCAGAAGTATTAACAGTCCACGGAGTATTGGCACTGTTCGCAGTTGAAGTTCCCGTAGCAGCAGTTTGCCAGTACCAGGTTACTCCGCCAGGTGCAGCACCCGACTGAGTAATGGTAACGCCTGCCGGATTGCATCCGGGAGTAAGAGCTGTAGGGTTTCCAGGAGCTGCGGGTGACAGGTTAACAGCAAGCGTTACTGGAGTGGAGGTTACCGCACATGTTGCACCGTTAAGAATTACGGTATAAGTACCGGCATTTGCAACAGCAGGATTGGTAATGGTTAGATTGGAAGTAGTAGCTCCCACATATACGCCCCCATTGGTTATATTTGCTCCATTGCGTTGCCATTGCCACGTCGTGGCATTACTGACTACACTTAAAGTTGTAGTTCCGGCACCGCTGCACATTGCAACAGGAGTTACCGGCTGAGTGGTAATTACCGGTGGGTTGTTCACAACCACGTTTATACTTCCGGCTCCGGGACTCCAGCACGTACCGTTATATGCCCGGATATAGTAAGTACCGGAAGTATTGACGTTCCACGGGGTATCCGCACTGTTCGCAGTTGAAGTTCCTGTGGCAGCAGTTTGCCAGTACCAGGTTACTCCGCCAGGTGCAGCACCCGACTGGGTGATGGTAACTCCTGCCGGATTACATCCGGGAGTGAGAGCTGTAGGGCTTCCAGGAGCTGCGGGTGACGGGTTAACAGTAAGCGTTACTGGATTGGAGGTAACCGCACATGTTGCCCCGTTAAGAATTACACTATAGCTGCCTGCATGAGTTACTGCAGGATTAGTAATTGTTAAATTTGCCGAAGTTGCTCCCGCATACACGCCACCATTTGTTACATTCACTCCATTGAGCTGCCATTGCCACGTCGTGGCATTACTGGCTACACTTAAAGTTGTAGTTCCAGCACCGCTGCACATTTCAGCAGGAGTTGCCGGCTGTGAGGTAATGACTGGAGGGTTGTTTACAACAACCGTAACACTTCCTGATCCCACACTCCAACAGGTCCCGTTATATGCCCGGATATAGTAAGTACCGGAAGCATTGACGTTCCACGGGGTATCTGCACTATTCACAGTTGAAGTTCCTGTGGCGGCAGTTTGCCAGTACCAGGTTACTCCGCCAGGTGCAGCACCCGACTGGGTAATGGTAACACCTGTCGGATTACATCCGGGAGTTATGGCAGTCGGATCTCCAGGAACTGCAGGAGACGGGTTGACCGTAAAAGCGGGACTGCTGGTGGCCGTTCCCCCTCCCGTTGTTACCGTTACCAATCCGGTTGTACCGGCTCCCACCACAGCGGTTAATACCGTTCCATTGTTTGAGGTTATTGATGATACAGGGGTACCTCCAATTTGTACATTCGCAGCCGTTGCACCAATAAGATTGGTACCGTTGATAGTAACAGTTCCTCCCGGACAGGCTGGAGAACCTGCGACACCTGTTATGGTGGGTGGAAGAGCCGGTCTTAATGCGAGCAGCATACTGTTAATGAAACCGTTACCTGATAAAACCGCAGTACCATTCCCTGTAAATCCCGTAGTGGTTTTAATTGCCCATGCAGCACCAATTGAAACTACATTGTTAACATCAAATAGCTCGTTCAAAGTACCAGGATCAGTTGCGGACCAAGCTGACCAGGTTCTACTGAATTCATCTGCTCCCACCATTACTATTGCTGTATTGGCGGTGATGGTTGTTAATCCGGGTGCGATTGCAGGGGTATTAATACTTTGGCTAAACGTTCCTGGTGCTACATCAAAAGGATTAATGGGATTAACTCCTGAGAATGCAATGATTCCTCCAACGCTACTATCAGTGATGTTCACTCCAACAGGAACTCTAAAAACAAGATTTGTTGGTTCGGTTCCGTCTGCGACTCTATATAATATCGATACCCTTTTTTGATTGTTACTAAAATTTCGTCCATTTATAAGGGTCCAGCCACTTAAATTAGCATCATTTCCCTGAAGAGAATTATTGTCTGAAGATGCAATGTTTGCAATCATGATATCACCTGCGACAACCCCTGTAGGTTTGCTTATTGTAATTGTATTTGCGTTTGAAGTTGCCGTTGTGGCAGTCCCTCTCAGTGCGATTTGTCCCCATGTATAATTAAATGCAAAAATTAAAATGGCGAATGCCCGTATCATTATCCTGCCGTAATTAGGAAGTAATTTTTTTTCCATCACTTTTTATTTTGAGGTGAAGAGAACAAGAGTAAAAAAACAGATGAAGGCTTTAGAAACCCGATTCCGGTCTGGTCTCCTGACCATAGGCAATCCAAAAGTATTTTAATTACCTTCAGAACCCTTGACATTCGGGGTGGAAACCGGTTAAAAAACCTTGTATCAGAAATGAAGTTGTATTGCCCTGTAGGATAATTTATTAAGGACAATTAGAAGAGCGCATCAGAATTCAGAAGTACACAATATTAAATTTCGTGTATCCCTGTCTGATACTTCCAGCGCTTGAGACGGGAAAACCGGCTTAGGAAAGCCAGCAAACCGGCCAATGCCGGAGGATAGTTTCGGTTTTTCATCGCTTGTGTTTTTAAATTTCCAATCATTTAAGATGTGCAAAGAAACTTACTCAAAATTACTGCGATTTTCAAAAACTTATACCGCTAAAACACCTTTTATGATAAATATTTTACCATAAAAGCTTTTAATATGATTAATTTATACATTAAACAAGACATTACTTATATTACAAAGATGACACATAAGTTATGACAAAGGCCGGATTTCCGGGCATCACAATATCATGCTAATCTTTTTGGAGCAAAATAAACTCTGTTCTTCTTTGAAATGTATACACCTGCATTTGCTAGCCAGTATATTTACATACTCCTGAGTCAGGTCTTTTGTTTGAAACGCCAAAACCCTAAAAAAGTTTGTTTATTAAGGTTTTCACAATTAACGTTGGTCCATTTTTGTGTAAACCTATTTTGCACAAGTCAAAACTCTTATAACCAGAAAATCTAATTGTAAAAATTACTCGTGTGTGATTTGCCTCCAAACGACATTCTCTGAGTGACTGTATGATTACAAAAATCTAAAGTAACCCCGTACTGAGTAGTCGACAATTAAAGGTGCAGAGATGTAGTACTAATACTTTCTCGGTCCTCACGCCATAAAGCATGGTGCATCCTTCATTCAATCATAAAAAGATCCGAGGCAATCCCGTCAGCAAGAAACCAGTGTTTTTCGGGAATTTTCAGATGGGAGTTTTCAATGAATAAAATTCCGTCCTCGATTTTCTTTTTAATTTCTTTCTGAAAGTAATCCAGAATGTCATCATTGAATTTTTCATTTAAACGGATCAGATCAACACCCCAAACCGTTCTTAAACCAATCATCAGCATTTCATTAAACTGCTCTTTTTCCGAAAGAATCTCAGTTTCCTTCGCTAAAACGTTCTGACTTAATGAATTGATATACAATTTATTGTTCGCGACATTCCAACTTCTTTCATTTCGTCCATTGTAAGAATGTGCGGACGGACCGATGCCCAGATATTCCCGGTAATTCCAGTACGCAGCGTTGTGTCTCGAATGAAAACCAGGCTTGCCGAAATTGGAGATTTCATAATGTTCAAAACCGTGATCTTTCAGAAATTCAGACATATAATAAAACTCCTTATTCTGTTCCGCTTCTTTGGGTGCCGGAATTTTATTCTGCTTAATCCACTGGTTCAAAGCAGTTTTCGGCTCCACCGTCAAAGCATAAGAAGAAATATGCGGAACCTGAAGTTCTATAGTTTTACTGAGGTTTTCTTTCCAGATTTCCAGGCCGGAAGTGGGCGAACCGTAAATTAAATCGATACTGATGTTTTCAAAGCCGAAATCCTGAGCCCGTTTGATCGACGATTCTGCTTCGCCTGCATTATGGGCGCGGTTCATCAGCAATAAATCTTCGTTGAAAAAACTTTGGGTACCAATAGAAAGACGGTTAACCGGCGTCTGGGCCAGTTCTTTCAGAAATATTTTATCCAGATCATCAGGATTGGCTTCCAACGTAATTTCAATATCAGGAGCAAAAGAGAAATATTTAAGAACCTCATCAATAATTGATTTCAGTTCGTCAACTTTAAGAATCGACGGCGTTCCGCCCCCAAAATAAAGCGATTTTAGATTTTTATTTTCAAGTTCGTCTCTGCGCAGAAAAATTTCTTTCTTTAAAGCAGCAATCATTTCTTCTTTAAAATTAAAAGAAGTGGAAAAATGGAAATTGCAGTAACTGCATTTCTGTTTGCAGAAAGGAATGTGAAGATAAATCATGAGTCAGAATCCAGGGAAAAAAGTAGAAAGATACAGGTGAATAGTCAATATTGAATTTTTGAGACTTCAAACTTCAACATGTGACATTCAGCACCCGGAAATTCTAATACCGGTAACCTCTGGTATTGATGAAGTTTTCAAAGTTATAACCCACACTCAGCATAAAACTGCTGCCGGCATATTGCTGAATATCAGAAAGCCCGAAATTATAACTTGCCCCGAAAAAGAAATTGCTGACGGTGGCTTTTACAATAGGGGAAATTCCTAAATTCTGACTTCCGAACCTGTTTTTTGAAGTTCTGAAGCTGGCTCCGGCCGAAAATGAACTCTCATCACTCAAAACAGTAGCCATCAGATTCATATCGGTAATTCGGGAAGAATTGGTGCTGAAATTCATTAATACCGAAGGCGAAACATAAAACTGATCGTTCAGATAAAAATCGTATCCTGCATTGATATTGAATTTGGTAGGCTCCGGCTCTATTCCGTTAACGATAGGAATATCATTCGTCAATGCAATATCATTTACAGAAACTCCGGCAGAAAAATTACGGTAGGTTACCGCCATCCCAAGGTTTGCATATACCAAAAAAAGGCTGTTGGCGTCTGAAGCCAGCGTAGGATCACCCGGATCCTGTGGACTAAGCTTGGCAAGATCGATATGCATATTGTAAAAATTCACATTGGTTCCGAAGGAAAACTGGCTTTTTCTTTCACCGTCATCATCAATCGGAATAAAATAAGAAGCACCACCGGAAATTCCGTTGGAGGATATAGGCCCGTTCTGATCCTTGAAAAAAGACAAACCGGCTCCTACCCTGTCGAAAATATTCGCATGCAAACCGATAGACTGCACATTAGGCGATTCATTGAACTGTGAAAACTGCTTCTGATAATTCAAATTCAACACCACATTATCTGTTTTACCATACTGGGCCGGGTTGAAGAGAAAATCACCTTCAAGCAGATACTGCTGATAATAAGGCAGGGTCTCCTGGCTTTTATAAAGGCCGAAAGAAAGTAAAACGAAAAATAACGTATATATTTTTCTCATAATTGGTTACGTGAATTTTTACAAATATAAAAAAACTTTTTTTGGAATTACTGTTCCAAATAATTCCTCCATCTTTTTACCGCTTCCTCCATATCTGCAGGCATCGGACTTTCGAAATACATTTCCTTTTTTGTCGTAGGGTGAATAAATCCTAACGTGTGTGCATGAAGGGCATGACGCGGCAAAACCTCGAAAACATTCTTAACGAACTGCTTATATTTCGGCAGGTTAACGCCTTTTAGAATATGGTTACCTTCGTATCTTTCATCATTAAAAAGCGTGTGACCGATATGTTTGAAATGCGCGCGGATCTGATGGGTTCTCCCTGTTTCCAGCTTACATTCCACCCAGGTGATATATCTAAAGCGTTCAATAACTTTGTAATGCGTTACAGCATGTTTTCCTAAGCTTCCGTCTTCAAAAACCGTCATCTGCATGCGGTTTTTCAGGTGTCTTCCGATATGCCCGGTGATAGTCCCTTCTTCATTGGGAACATTGCCCCATACAAATGCCCAGTACAGCCTTTTTGTTTTTCTTTCAAAAAACTGCTTGGCGAGAAAACTCAGCGCATATTCATTTTTGGCAATGACCAGAAGTCCCGAAGTGTCTTTATCAATACGGTGCACCAGACCAACCCTGTCCAGATCCGATTTCTGCCCGTTTTTTTCGAAATGAAAAGCCAACGCGTTGACCAACGTACTGTGATAATTACCGTGACCGGGATGAACGACCATTCCGGCAGCTTTGTCTACTACCACTACATCATCGTCTTCATATACAATATTGATCGGGATATCCTGCGGAATGATGATGTTTTGTCTCGGCGGATGCGTTAAAAGCACAGAAATCTGATCGCCGGGTTTTACGCGGTAGTTCTGTTTTACCGGGACGCCGTTTACTACAACGTTTCCGGCACGGCAGGTTTGGGAAATCTTATTCCGTGACGAATTTTGTCTGAATATCAGCAGAAACTTATCAATCCGCAGTGGCTCCTGGTTTTTGTCTACTGTGATGTTGAGGTGTTCGTATAAACCGGATGATTCTTCATCATTGGTTTCATGATGCAGTACTTCTTCGTCTAAAAATTCTTCGTTTTCTTCGGACATATTATTTAAAAAAGCTTCAACTTTCTGCTGAAGCTTTATCGTTTTTATTTTATTAGTAACTACTCAACAATTATTTTTTTGGCTTTTGGTTTTTCTGCCGGTTTTGTTGTTGAAGGAGTTGTTTTTGGAGTTGTTGAAGTAGTAACCGGAGTTTTTGGTTTTTGGTCTCCCGTGGTTTTCGGAATATCCTGTTTCGGAACTTCAGTTTTTGGAGTTTCGGTTTTCGGAGTCTCAGGTTTCGGCTCTGTCTTTTTTGGTGCAGGCTCTCTGTACACCGGCGCTTCATAACGAATTGGCGGCGTGGTAGTGTCAATTTTAATTCTGTACATGGAATTAAGCTGTGAAATCTTTCCGCCCATTTCGGCCGGCGTTTTCTTACTTGCCCAAATATCGATCTGCATTCCTTGATCCCGGACATCAAACGAAGCCGGATCCTGATAATATACAATATCCGAATCGTCCTGTCCTCCGTCTTCATGCTCAATCAATCCTACTTCAAAAAGATTCTGTGCGATGATCGCTTTTGCTTCCTGAACCGTTAATCCCACCAAATTGGGAACGGATATATTTCTTTTCGGACCCGCGCCAATCACCAGATCAATGGTGGAAAACCTCGGCAATAGCGTACCCGGCTTCAGCGAAGTTCCGTTATAAAGCATTCTTAAAACAGCATCCCTCTGGATACTCGGCTCATAAATGGTGTCGCCTACTTTTAATCCAACCTGTTCCAGCTGACGGAAAGCAAGACCTTTATACCGGTCCAGAACATCAGGAACGGAAACCTGTGCGTAAGATTTAGGATTCACTTTTAAAATAATAGTTCTTCCGTCCTTCACCCTTGAACCTGGTGAGGGATAAATCTGTAATACCTGAAAAGGTCTGTATTTAGGATCGTATTTGAAACTGTCCACTTCATAATCGAGTCCTGCATCATCCAGGATTCTGATGGCGTCATGCACCGACTTGTTCATCACATTGGGTACAGGAATTTCTTTGCCGTGATTCGTATGAATCTCTAACCAACGGAAAGTAAGCCAAACCAATCCCGTGAAAACGGCTGCAGCCAGAAGAATATTTACTAGGACTTTCCAGTGGAAAAGCGATTTAGGCATATTTTTAAATCTTTAATATATAGATGCAAATATATAAAATAATCTTTTCTGAACTTCCTGATTTTTTTGCCTGCAAATTTTTAATCATAAAAGTTTTGAAATATTTACCTTTGTCTGCTAAAGCAAATCCATGATTTTATCCATGACAGGCTTCGGAAGAAGCGAAGGTGTTTTTGAAGGTAAAAAAATTACCGTCGACATCAAATCTTTAAACAGCAAATCTTTTGACCTGAACATCAAAATGCCTTTACGGTATAAAGAAAAGGAATTCGAAATCAGAAAAATGCTGAGCGACAGCATTCTCCGCGGAAAAGTCGACTGTTACATCAATCTGGAAACCCTCGACGATTCCAATGATGTGAACATCAATCACGAGCTGGTAAAATCTTACATCGATGAACTGAAGAAAATTTCCGGCGACGGTCCAGACTTCGAATACCTGAAAATGGCCATCAGAATGCCCGAAGCTATTTCTACAAGACCTGATGAACTCAACGAAAACGAATGGTTTTTGTTGACCGGGTTATTAAAGGATGCACTTTCAAAATTCAATAATTTCCGAAAAACAGAAGGTGATAATCTTCATGAAGAGCTGAAACGCAACATTCACAACATTGAAACTTACCTTGGAATGGTGGCTCCCTACGAAGGCATCCGCCTGGACGCCATTAAAGAAAAATACCGCAGCACGCTGAACGAATTCGATAATATTGATGAGACCCGTTTTTATCAGGAAATGGCTTATTTCACCGAGAAATTAGATATTTCTGAAGAAAAGGTGAGGCTGACCCAACACCTGAAATATTATGCAGAAGTGATGAAAAACGAAGATTTCAACGGAAAAAAACTGGGTTTCATTTCCCAGGAAATTGGTCGCGAAATCAATACATTAGGTTCTAAAGCCAACCACGCGGAAATACAGAAACTGGTAGTGATGATGAAAGACGACCTTGAAAAAATTAAAGAACAGACTTTAAATGTACTTTAAAAGTTGAGACCGAAAAAAGTCTCACGTCGTAAAAACATTCTTTTTCAATATTATTCATGAATAAAGTTATCATCTTTTCAGCACCTTCCGGAAGCGGAAAAACCACTTTGGTAAAACACTGTCTGGAAAAATTTCCACAGCTGGAATTTTCAGTTTCCTGCACCACCAGAAATCCCCGCGGAACCGAAAAAAACGGCACTGATTATCATTTCATTTCTCCCGACGAATTCCGGCAGAAAATTGCTGAGGACGCTTTTGTAGAATTTGAAGAAGTGTATACCGATAAATATTACGGAACCCTGAAGTCTGAAGTCGAAAGAATCTGGAACACCGGAAAAACCGTAATTTTTGACGTAGATGTAAAAGGCGGAATTTCCCTGAAAAAATATTTCGGAGATCAGGCGCTTTCACTTTTTATTATGCCTCCATCGATTGAAGAACTGGAGCGCAGACTGGTTTCCCGGGCAACAGACGCCGCAGAAACCATCAGAACAAGAGTGGAAAAAGCATCCGAAGAAATGACGTTTAAAGATCAGTTTGATAAAATTGTGGTGAATAATGATCTGGCTGAGGCGAAAACCTCTGTTGAACAACTTCTGAACAACTTTTTGAGCGCATGAAAATTGCCATTATCGGTTGTGGCTGGGTAGGAAAAAAACTGGCGGAATATCTCACCGGTAAAGGCCAGTATGTCATAGCAACCACCACCTCTCCGGAAAAAATTCAGGAGCTGAAAACGGTAGCGGCAGAAGTACATCTACTGGATTTCAGCAAAGATTCAGGAGCTGAATTTTTAAATGATACTGATGTCGCCATTTTCAGCATGCCTATTTCCCACAGCAGCTGGTTTAAGGGATTTGAAAACATGACAAACACATTTCCTAAAACAATTCTGTTCAGTTCCACAGGAATTTACCCTCAGGAAAACAGAATTTTCTCTGAAAAAGACACCACGGATTTAAGAACAGATATCGCAGCGGCTGAAAAAACGGTCAGAGAGAAATATCCTCAAACCAATATCCTCCGTTTCGGCGGCCTCATGGGCGGTGAAAGATCCCTTCAGAATTTCTTCAGAAACAGAGAAGTCAGCAATCCTGAAAAACGCGTCAATTACATTCATTACGAAGATATTTTAGCGATAGTGGAACAGCTGATCAACTCAGATAAAGCTTCCGGAATTTACAATGTTGTTGCTCCGGAACATCCTGCAATGGGAGAAATTTTAAATGGAGAAGATGGAAAAACTGTTGATTCATCTGATTCCGGGCAAAGGATTATTTCCTCCGAACTTTTTATCCAGGAATTCAATTATAGTTTTCTGCATCCGGATCCGAAATCTTTTAATCCGTAAGTACTGAAGATACCGGCTAAAATTAATATTCTGTAATTTATTTTCATGATCAGTATTTCCGACGAAACATTTACCAAAAAAGATTTCACTAAAACACCTCTGGAAAGCGGTGAATACGACAACTGCGTTTTCAGCAGCTGCATTTTTTATGAAAGCCGTCTTACAGAAATTTCCTTTCTGAACTGCGTGTTCAACGACTGTGATCTGAGTTTGGCTAAAATTGAAAACACTGCATTTCGGGAAGTTGAGTTTAACAGCTGTAAGATGGTCGGCATTGATTTTGAACAGGCCAACGGTTTTGGCCTGCGTCTCAGTTTTAAAAACTCCAACCTTTCACATGCAGTTTTCTTTCAGAAAGACATCAGAAAAACAGTTTTCGATCACTGTATTCTGCGTGAAACCGATTTTACTGAGGCGAATTTAACGGAAAGCAAATTTACCCATTCAGATCTTTCAGGAAGTATTTTCGACCGGACTCATCTTGAAAAAGCAGACTTTAGGGAAGCTTTGAATTTCAGCATCATTCCGGAAAACAATTTCATGAAAAAAGCCAGATTTTCCCAACACAATCTTGCAGGATTACTGATGCATTCGGGAATTGAGATTTCCTGAGAAAATTAGCCGAAAAATCACTAATTTTAACCCTTATTTAAATTCACAGAAATGAGCACAGAAACATTAGATAAAGCAAAATCAAATCTTCCGGTAAGAGGATTTTTAAAAATAGATGATCTCGTTATTCCTCAGGGTGAAGAATTGGTAAAAGCCATTCTGGAACTGAAGAAAGAAAAAAATGCCGTGATTCTGGCCCATTATTATCAGCCTGCAGAAATTCAGGATATCGCTGATTTTCTTGGAGATTCCCTTCAGTTGGCGAGACAGGCAAAAGATACCGATGCGGATATGATCGCCTTTTGCGGCGTACATTTCATGGCTGAAGCAGCGAAAATTCTTAATCCGACTAAAAAAGTAGTTTTGCCTGATACGCAGGCCGGCTGTTCGCTTGCAGACGGCTGCAGCGGTGAAGGTTTGCGCGCGATGCGTGAAAAACATCCTCATGCTTTAATTGCCACGTACATCAACTGTAACGCGGAAACGAAGGCTGAATCTGATATTATCGTAACCAGTTCCAACGCGGAAACTATTATCGAAGCCTTGCCGAAAGACCGCCCGGTTATTTTCGCCCCGGATAAAAACTTAGGCAGATATCTTTCTAAAAAAACCGGCCGCGACATGATTCTCTGGGACGGAAGCTGTATCGTTCACGAAGCTTTTTCCATGGAAAGAATTGCGAAACAACTCGCAGAAAATCCGGATGCAAAATTGATTGCGCATCCTGAAAGCGAATCGGCCGTTCTTGATCTGGCACATTTCATCGGCTCTACCTCTGCGTTGTTGAATTATGTGGAAAAAGACGAATGCCAGAAATTTATCGTGGCGACCGAAGAAGGAATTCTGCACGAAATGAGAAAACGTGCACCGCACAAAGAACTTATTCCGGCACTGGTTTTTGATGAAAGCTGCAACTGTTCCGAGTGTTTTTACATGAAGAGAAACACGATGGAAAAACTATATCTCTGCATGAAATACGAACTTCCGGAAATTTTAATCGACGAAGAACTCCGCTTAAAAGCTTTGAAACCTATTGAAGCGATGCTGGAACTGAGTAAAACAATAAAATAATCTCAAGCGCTGTTAGGGCTTAAAGCCCTAACAGCGCTCCTCAAAACATGAATTCAAAAATCCTTCTTGAAAATCTAAAAATCTACGCTTACCACGGCGTTCTTCCCGAAGAAACCATCATCGGAACTTACTTTATTCTGAATATTGAAATTCATGCATATCTGTGGAAAGCCACCGAAACGGATCATCTGGAGGACACCATCAATTATGCGGAAATCAATGCAATTGTTCATGAGGAAATGAAAATCCCTTCAAAACTGATGGAACATGCTGCAGGAAGAATGATGACAAAAATTAAAAATACTTTTCCGCAGATCACTTTTATCTCCGTAAAAATGACCAAAACCAGCCCGCCGATGCAGGGGGAAATGGATGGGGTAAGTGTTTATTTTGAAAAGAAATTCTGAGACCGATAAACGGATTCAACAAAACATAACTTGGAGAGGGCGAAAGCCTGCTCTTTTGCAATCATCTTCGCGTTGATTTGCAAATTTCAACTCCCCGCTTGCGCCGGGCTGAAAATCTGAGGAGATCTTTATCCCCAAATATTTTTCGTTAAATTTGCGTCAGAAGATTCTATTTAATAAAAATCAAAAACGCTGAAAAGTTACAACCCTCCGATGAAGTATATTATTCTTTCATTAATTTCTGCGATGCTGTTAAGCATTTCCTGGCCTACTTACGGAATTCCCTTTTTTATATTTTTTGCACTTGTTCCGTTGCTGATGATGGAACACGAAATCTCGAAGTTTTCCGGTATAAAAAACAAAGGAAGTCTGATATTTGGACTTTCTTTTATATGTTTTGCCATCTGGAATGTTGTCACTACCGGTTGGCTGTACGGATCCAAAAACCCTGACGGATCGCATTCACTCCTGGCAGTCGTTATTCCTGTCATCATTAATTCACTCCTTTATTCATTCGTTTTTCAGCTGTATCACTGGTACAAAAATGCGCAGGGAACCTATTTCGGACTGGTATTTTTTGTAGCCATCTGGATGGGTTTCGAAAAATTCCACATGAGCTGGGAATTTACCTGGCCCTGGCTAAATCTCGGAAATGCTTTTGCTGATTACCCAAAACTCATCCAGTGGTACGACACTTTGGGCGCGACAGGCGGAAGTTTCTGGATTTTACTCATTAATGTCTACGCTTTTTACAGTTTAAGAATTTGGGAAGCCGGCAGAAAAAGGAAATCTTTAATCATTAACTCGGCGGTTCTCGTGGGAGCCATTGCAATTCCAATGTTGATTTCTACCATAAAATATCAGAATTTCGATGAACAACCCATTGGTTCGGTGAATGTTTTAATGCTTCAGCCGGATCTTGATCCTTATAACGAAAAATACTCCAAAGACAGTTTAACGATTTTAAATGAACTGCTGACTTTAGCGGAACAGAATTCTCCAAAAATCAGCCAGCCCAACCAGATCGATTATTTTATCGGCCCTGAAACGTCTCTTCCGGGTTACGGTTCCATTTCGGAAAGCGGTTTTGAGCAAAGTCTGCTGCTGAATACAGTAAAAGATTTTCTAAGCAAACATCCGAAATCGATCTTTACCACCGGTATTTCGTCGCATCAGTTTTATCCTGACGCCAGTAAAAAAACGGAATCCTCTTATCAGACTTCGGGGGGAATCTATGTGGACAGTTACAATTCTGCGGTCCAGATTATCCCGAACCAAAAAGTACAGGTTTACCACAAAGGAAAACTGGTTCCCGGTGTTGAGATCTTCCCCTACATTAATGTATTGAAACCACTTTTGGGCGATGCAATGCTGAATCTTGGCGGAACCATTGCTTCTCTCGGAACCGATAAGGAAAGAAAGGTTTTCAGCAATCCTTACAACAAGGGGAAAATAGCTCCTATTATTTGCTACGAGAGTATTTACGGTGAGTTCGTTACTGAATATGTTAAAAACGGAGCCAACTTTCTTGGTATCATGACCAATGACTCCTGGTGGGGCGTTACGCAGGGACATAAACAGCTGATGGCATACGCAAAACTCCGTGCGATTGAAACCCGCCGCGAAATTGCAAGATCAGCGAACAGCGGAATCTCTGCTCATATCGATGCGAAAGGGGATGTAGTTGCTGATACGCTTTATGGCGACCAAACGGCACTTTTTGCAAAAGTGAATCTCTATGATAAAATGACTTTTTACACAAGAGCCGGTGATTTATTGTCAAGACTTTCAATTTTCGTTCTCGGCTTTCTGGTATTTTATACTCTGATCAAAAAATATCAGAACAGGAAGAAAAAAAGTTGATTCGCATTCCAAAATCTGAGTGAGTTTTATTTACTCTTTTCCGCCTTTTTGTGATTAAAATGATTCAGCAGCAAACGGATTTCATTGAATTCAAAATCATTGGGAAGTGTTTTTTTCCAGTCAGTTAAGGTTTCATGACTGCTGTTTTTCTTAAACTCTTTTTCGAAAGTTTTTATTTTTTCTTTATCGAAAACTCTGGTTAGATCCAGCAGGCCTTGTTCAGCGAATTTAGCGAGATGTCCGAAAACAGTTTCTGTTACCAGACCACGGTCTCTGGCGATTTCCGGAATGGTCTTCCCTTCTTCAAACAGCTGAAAAGTAAGAATATGGGATGGAATTTTCGCGATTTTCGTGGTTACTTTCACATCATTTTCAGGATTGAAAAGTTTCGTTTCCAGCAAATGAACGTCTTTCAGATCATTCAGATAATCTTCCAGATCATCAAGGAAAACCCGGAAATCTTCATTATACTGTTTCAGTCCTTTTACCCCTTTGCTTTCTGCATAAAAATCTTTTAACGGACTGAAAATTTTTGCATTTACATTAGAAAAAAAGAAATTGACCGCACCTTTTGCCTTGGTTTCAATCTCACTCCATTCCTCACTTCCGCTGATAAATTTATGGGTCTTCTGCTGAATGATTTTATCAAACTTCTCGAATACCGCAGCGAATTTTTCCGTTTCCGGTCTGATGCTTTGGTAGAGGAATTTAATTTTATCCTTATCCAGAACTTTACTGTGTTTTGCTGCATTGTGCCACATTTCCAGAGAAGGCAGAATCCATTTACAGTCGAGCCTGTTGATGATTTTCTTAATGCTGTAATCGTATTTTTCGGTATTCAGAATTTCCTCGATCCGGTTATTTGCGTGAGTTTCGTCCTGAAATTTTGCAACTCTACGGTCAGAAAAAATTACTTCGGGAGTGATTTTAGATTTTAAGACAATTCCTTCTAAAGTTCTGCAGCGGGAAAGTGCGACGTACACCTGTCCGGAAGCGAAGGATTTTCCGGCGTCAATGATGAGACGGTCAAACGTTAAACCCTGAGATTTGTGAATGGTGACCGCCCAGGCTAAACGGATAGGATACTGTTTGAAACTTCCCAGCACTTCTTCCTGAATACTTTTATCTTCACCCAAAGAATATTTTTTCTGTTCCCAGGTTTCTTTTTTCAGTTTATAGATCTCATCTTCACCATCGATGATCACGCTTACTTCCTTATCGTCCACATCAACTACTTCCGCGAGTTTTCCATTAAAATAACGGCGTTCTCCGCTTGCATCATTTCGGATGAACATAATCTGTGCGCCGGTTTTCAGTTCCAGGCTTTCGTCATTCGGATACTGGTTTTCATTAAAGTTGCCGATAATTTCCGCATTGTAAAACTTAGGTTTTCCGGGAAGTTCAGCGAGTTTTTTCTGATTGATTTCATCCGCCATTCGGTTGTGCGAAGTCAGATAAACATAAGGTTCATCGGTAGGCTCAAAATCCGGAATATATCTTTCGTTGAGGGTATCAAAATCGATGTCGCCAATTTCACCGTCACGTATTTCATTCAGAATTTCCAGAAACTTTTCATCTTTCTGACGGTACACGGTTGTTAATTCCAATGTAATTAACGGTAATTCTTTCACCGCGTAGCTGTCGAAGAAAAAAGGAGAATTATAATACTGTTTCAGGACATATTCGTCTCTGACAACCGGCGGAAGCTGGTACAAATCTCCAATAAAAAGCATCTGCACCCCACCAAATTTCTGTTGGTTTCTGCGTACATGCCGAAGAGAAAAATCCATCATATCCAAAACATCAGCGCGAAGCATGGAAACCTCATCAATAATAATAATTTCAATTTCGCGCAGCAGTTTCAGCTTGTCTTTCCGGTACTTGAAATGATGCATCAGATCGGCGATATTGTTGGCTACATTACTGTCCACCCTTTCTGTCGTGGGAAGAAAAGTCCTCAACGGAAGTCCAAACATCGAGTGAATCGTTACGCCGCCCGCATTGATTGCAGCGATTCCAGTGGGGGCAACCACAATATGTTTTTTGCGGGTTTTGTTCACAAAATCATTCAGAAAAGTGGTTTTTCCGGTCCCGGCTTTTCCGGTGAGAAAAATACTTCTGTTGGTATGTTCGGCTAAATTGAAGAGGGATTCATTCATCAGTCAAATTTAAAGAAAATCATTAATTTTCAAACAACATCTCCTTAAGATAAAATTGTTACGGCAGGACCAAAAAAAGCAGTAATATGAAAAATACTAGGAAAAAAGGCCATATTTTTGCATCCAAAACTGTAAAAATAAAAATGAAAAACCTTTTAGTCCTTAGTCTTGCTCTATTGTCCCTTGCGTCGTGCAAATCTAAAAAATCTGCTGAAAGCGCCGAAAACCTTCCCAAAGATATTGCCCTGAAACCGGAAAATAATCTTTCCCAGCAAAATGACAGAGACGAACTGAGTAAAAAAATTAAGGAAATAAATCTTCTTATTGCCGCGGAACCATGCATCGATCCAACAGAATGGAAATTTACAGCGATTGGTGCGAAACCTTGCGGCGGACCGAGTTCTTATATCGCTTATCCTAACAAACTTGAAGGAGAAATTTTACCGAAAATTCAGAATTTCACAGCCATGCAGGCTGCATTCAACAAAAAATATAATCTGATGTCCGACTGTGCAATGGTAATGCCTCCTTCCGGAATTAAATGTGAAAACGGAAAAGCGGTTTTGGTCACTGAAAATACTGGTGCGACAGAAGTCCAGTAATTATCCGACACTTTGGTTGCTGTTTTCTTTGTGAAGCGCATCTTTCAGCAGTTTTGCAGCGCTCCATTTGGCGTGTTGTGACGGCTTGATAAAATGCCCCATTTTGTAGGCGTAAACTTTTGTAAACTCTGCACCAAAAAACACAAGCTGACAGGAATAATTAACCCACATCATCAAAAGTATAACTGTACCTGCAGCACCGAAAATGGAAGTCGGTTTGGAAAGTTCGAAATAAATCCCAAGTAAAAATTTGCCGATATTAAAGAGCAGTGCGGTAACGAAAGCGCCCATCCATACGGATCTCCATGAAATTTGAACGTCAGGCAAAATTTTGAACATCATTGCAAATAAAACGACAACAACTATAAAACTTACCACAAAATTGATGATTTGCGCTAAAATAAAAGTCTCAAGTCCGAAATGACGCGTAATCCATTCATTGGCTAAACCAAGCATGGAGGAAAGCAGTAAACTGGTGAGGAGTAAAAAAGAAATAATGAGAATCATCCCGAGGGAATTGGCCCGGTCTAAAATATATTTCTGGAATGCTTTCTTCGGCGCAGCTTCTACATCCCAAAGCGTATTTAAGCTGCGCTGCATCTGAAAAAATAAAGTTGTTGCCCCAAATATCAAAGTTAAAATCCCGAAAATTTTCATCCATATATTCTGGTTGTCCCACACGGCACTTAAAATCATGGTTTGTAAACTGTCGGCAATTTCCTTTCCTGCTATTGCGCTTGCGTGATAAGTAATCCTACCTTTCACGGCTTCATCACCAAAGAAAAATCCGGCGATCCAGATCACGATAATTAAAAGCCCCGGCAAAGAAAATATGGCGTAATAAGCAATGCTTGCTGAATCTTTTGAAGCTGAAGAATTATTCCAGTCGTGAAAAGTATCTTTCAGAAGCTGCCATGTAAATTTAAGGTAGTTCATGCTGTAATTTCAAAATATCGGGTTGGAAATCTTCCTTTAAAACGGAATATCTGTTCACATCCAGGAACTTTCCCTGATGAAAATATTCCTGTTTCAGTAGACCTTCAAATTTCATTCCTACTTTTTGCATGACTTTTCCTGAAGCCTGATTATAAACGAAATGGGTCGCGTAAATTTTATTGAGCTGAATATGATCAAATCCGAATTGAAGCACAGCCTTTAAAGCTTCGGTGAGATAGCCTTTCCCCCAATAATCTTTCCCTAGCCAGTAACCGAGTTCCGCCTTTTGATGTTCTTTACTGAGATGTAAACCAATGGTCCCTATTAATTTGCCGATTTCTTTTTCACGGATGGCAAAGCGGAAAGAGTCTCCGGTTTCGATGCCGGCGTTACAAAGCTGCAGCCAGTTTACAGCGTTTTCTTTGGGGTAAGGAAACGGAATATTGAAAAGATTCTTCGAAAAATCTCCGGTTGAATTTATTTGCAGTACAAAATCATCCAAATCGGCTTCTGTAGGCCGGCTGAGGAGAAGTCTTTCTGTTCGGATAATTAAATGCTGCATCGGATTTATAAAGGAATTGAGAGATTGCTTTCTGCTAAAAAATATCTTTTGGATAGGA
This sequence comes from Bacteroidota bacterium, assembly GCA_018902795.1. Taxonomy (GTDB): domain Bacteria; phylum Bacteroidota; class Bacteroidia; order Flavobacteriales; family Weeksellaceae; genus Kaistella. Next base: position 24,860 of record JAHIQD010000018.1, read on the forward strand.
AAAAGTGACCACTCCTACTCACCTTCTTTATACCAGCCGGAATATTTCACATAGTTATTAGCGATTCTTTCCACCTCACCTTCCAGCAATTCGGAGGAAATATCTTTAATTTTCCTCGCAGGAATGCCGCCCCAAACCTCTCCGGACTTAATATGCGTTCCCTGCGTCACGACGGAACCGGCACCGACAATTGAATTGCTTTCCACCACACAGTCATCCATGACGATAGAGCCCATCCCGATCAGCACATTATCTTTAATCGTACATCCGTGAACAATTGCGTTGTGACCAATCGAAACATTGTTGCCAATGATAAGCGGAAATTTTTCGTAAGTGCAGTGAAGCATCGCATTGTCCTGTACATTCACTTTGTTTCCCATTGTGATGTAATGTACATCACCGCGGATAACTGCATTATACCAGATGCTGCAGTTGGTTCCCATCGTTACATCACCGATAATGGTTGCCGTTTCAGCCAAATAAGTGTTTGCGCCGATTTGTGGGGTTTTTCCGAGAAGTTGTTTGATTAAAGCCATGATCTGTAATTAGATGAAATGTTGATTGATAAATGATTTTTTGCGAATTGAAAATATCTAAATTCCAAATTCTGAAAGCCGGTTTATAATCCGTATTTTTGCCATTCAAATTTAATGAAATAAAATGAGACAAATATTGATAGAGCCCACCGAAAACCCTAAAGTAATGAAGTTTGTAGCAGATTACAACCTTATTCCCGGGTCTTTGGAGCTGGACAGAACTTCGGATATCTCAGAAATTCCTTTAGCGCAGGAACTTTTTAATTATCCTTTCGTGGAAAGAATTTTCATCACTGCCAACTTTATTGCTGTAGCAAAGCAGGATACGGTAGAATGGGAATTTGTGACCGAAAGTCTAAAAAATGTAATTGAGGACGAGCTGCTGGCCAACCCCAGAATTTATCTCCAGAAAAAAAAGGAAATGTATCTGATTTATGCGGAAATGACTCCCAATCCGATGGTAATGAAATTTGTTTCGAGCAAGCTTTTAATCGACGGGTTTGTAGAAGTAAAATCCCGTGAGGAAGCTGCTGAGGTTCCTTTGGCGCAGGCAATTTTTAATGAATTTGATTTTGCCAAAGAAGTTTTCATTTCTGATAATTTCGTAGCCGTAACCAAAAATGTTTCTGTTGAATGGCATGAAGTGATGGTTGCAGTTCGCGCATTTATTGCAGAATATCTTCAGAATGGTGGAAAAATCTCAAATCTTACGCCTCAGAAACACGAAAGTCCGGTTGAAAACATCATCAACAGAGAGTACACTGAAACAGAACAGAAAATTTCCGATATTTTAAATGAATATGTTGCTCCCGCGGTAGAAGGCGATGGCGGAAAAATCTCTTTGATTGAGTATATTACAGAAACAAAAACAGCCAAAATGCTCTTACAGGGCGCATGTTCAGGATGTCCAAGTTCGACAGCAACCTTAAAAGGCGGCATCGAAAACGTACTGAAACAGTTCGTTCCGGAATTGGTGGAAAATGTAGAAGCGGTCAACGGATAAAACATGAGCAATGGGTAATGAGCGGTCAGCAATAAAAATTACTCATTTCTTATTACTCATTACTTATATTTTATGAAAGGAATTTTATTAGTCAATCTCGGCTCGCCTAAATCTACCGAAGTTAAAGACGTTAAAGAATATCTCGACGAATTTCTGATGGACGAGAAAGTGATCGATTACCGATGGTTTTTCCGTTCGCTTCTGGTACAGGGAATCATTCTGAACACGCGTCCTCCTAAATCTGCAGCTGCGTACAAAACAGTTTGGACAGATGAAGGTTCTCCTTTAATTGTCATTACCAAACAGATTCAGAAAAAATTACAGAAGCTGGTTGATGTTCCGGTAGAAATCGGGATGAGATATGCGGAACCAAGCATTGAAACCGGAATCCGAAAACTGACAGAACAGGGCGTTACAGAGATTGTCCTTTTCCCACTGTATCCGCAGTATGCGATGAGCACCACGGAAACAGTAGTGGACAAAGCGGAGGAAGTGCGAAAAAAATTCTTTCCCAATATTAAAATCAATTACGTTCAGCCTTTTTATAACCGGGAAATTTATATCGACTGCTTAACGGAAAGCATCCGCGAGAAACTTCCTGAAAATTTTGATGCGCTGCAGTTCTCCTACCATGGCGTTCCGGAAAGACATATTTATAAGACTGATCCCACGAAAACCTGTAATCTGAACGACTGCTGTTCCCGTGAAAGCAATCCGAGTCATCAGTTCTGTTACCGTCACCAGTGTTTTAAAACCACAGAAATGGTGATCACAAAATTAAATATTCCGAAAGAAAAAACGGTAGTTTCTTTTCAGTCACGTTTGGGAAAAGACAAATGGATGGAGCCTTACACCGATGAAACTTTAGTAAACTTACCAAAAAAAGGCGTGAAAAACCTTGCCATTGTTTGTCCGGCTTTTGTATCCGACTGCCTGGAAACTCTGGAAGAAATCTCCGTGGAAGGAAAAGAAGAATTCCTTCACGCAGGTGGCGAAAATTTCCATTACATCCCGTGTCTGAATGATGAAGACCGCTGGATTGAAGTGGTAAAGACGCTTTGCGAAGAAAAACTTGGAGAATTTTATCTGACTTGATGACTGAATGTTATTTTTCTTAACTTTGGAAAGATGAATATTACTGTTGAACAACTTACAGAAAAATTAAAGACCCTTCCTGAGCATTTTTTGGAAAGAGTTTGGGGCTATATTGATGCCTTAGCTGAAGAAAAGGACAACACTGATATACCTGAATGGCAACAAACAGTTGTTGCCGAAAGACTTAAAAAATACAGGAAGAATCCACATTCAGGAATTGAAATTGATGATGTTTTTAAAGAAATTGAAAAAAATTTCGAGTGAAAATTAAATTTACGCCAGAAGCGCAAATTGAGTTTCATGAAGCCGTGATGTTTTATGAAACGAAACAAAAAGGCTTAGGTAAAAGATTTTCTGATACCATCAAAAAAAGTCTCTATTTCATTGCTAAAAACCCACTCGGTTCAGAAGTAAAGTATCTTGAAATCCGTGTCACCACTGTAAAAAAATTTCCTTTTACTATTCATTATTCCATTGAAAACGATATGGTTTTAATTATTGCTGTTTTTCACAGTTCCAGAAATCCAAAACAGAAAGACTAAACCAACCTAGCCCCGATAGCAGCGGCATCCTTTTGTGATGAGGAACGAAGAGCAAAAGATACAGCGGATAGCGGGAAAAAGCTTCTAAAAAAATTACCGAACCGGCGCACGAAATTCGCCATAACCCAACAAACCATCATAGTTTCGGCCGAAAGGTCTGTAATAAAGATAAGCCTGGTAAAGATTTTCGGTCTGCCAGAAACTGCCGTTGATTTCCCCGAAATTTAAACTTCCGTCAGCGTTTTTGGTTGCTAAAATGTAATTGTAAAATCCCTGTTTCAGGTAGATTTTCGCGATGAATTTTTTGGCTTTTTCATCGTAAAGCATTTGGTTTTCTTTGCTGCGAATGAAATCGTTAAAACCGCCAAGAACATAAATTTCCTTATCCGTTTTTTCGGAATCCAGAGCGAAATAAACCCAGGAATAATCTGCTTCTTTATCGGCAACACGCTCAATTCCCAAATCGTTTCTCCGGAAATAAAAAGCACCGTTTACATCCGGCTGATATTGATAATTCAGCGGGAAAGCCCAAACCGGGTGAAGGTAAGTATAATTTACCCCGTCCACTGCTTCGGCTCCTGCAACCATATCGAAAGCATGATTCATGTTTTTATTGTCGTAGTAATAGAATTCGTTGTTTCCCGGAAAAGCGAGAGTCATTTGCTGAAAAAGGAGTTTATTTCCTAAAGTGGAGCTGGGTTTCTGGTTGAAAACCGCGACATTCCAATTGTTATTCTGCACCACATTTAAACTCATGGAATTGATGTTCTGCATCATCACTGAACTGTTTCCTACCGCCTGAACTTCTACTCTTTGGTTGATATCCGGTCTTCTTGCATCTGAAGTCCGGCTGATATTCAAACCAATACTTGCGCCGTCTTCCACCACGGAAAATCTTTTGGTGAAAAGCGGTTTGCTTTGGGAATCTTTATAAACCACCAACTCAAAATTTCCAGAAATTTTTGGCTGAATTTTATCGTTGGGGAAAACTAAAGTATAATTCGTGTAAGGCTGCGAAGTGTTGAAAGAATACTGAAACTGATCGATCAGTCCGTTCAGGCTTCCGTTGGCGTATTCGGTGAAAAACAATCCGTCATCCTGCCAGTTTCTGTCGAAATGTTTCAGTGTGTACCGATAAATCGTGCTGGAGTTGGAAAGATCATCAAACTTTAAAATCAACTGTTCATTGAATCCGATTACCGGGGTTTCATCATTGGTTTGAGGATTAAACAACTGAATGCTTCTGATATCCTGTCCAAAAGCCAATGAATTGATAAAGAGTAAAAAAAGCGGTAAAAATTTCATCCGTACGAAGATAACGAAAATTACAGCAATTTGTTGTCATCACAACATTTCATTGTGCTTAAAATCGTATTTTTGATGTCAAATTTTATTCAGAATGTTACACGTAAAATCTTTCGCTTTCAATCCATTTTCAGAAAATACCTATGTTGTTTTCAATGACCATCAAAATGCTTTTGTGATCGATCCGGGAAATTTCAGCGATGCAGAAACCGGAATGCTAGAAAATTTCATTACTGAGAATGAGTTAAAAGTTCAGCACATTCTGCTTACTCATGCACATATTGATCATGTTTTAGGTTTGCAGAAAATTTATGACCAATATAATGTTCCGGTTTTAATGCACGAACTCGACAAGGAAATACTCGATAGAAATCCAATGAGCGCAAGACAATTCGGTTTTTTCTTTCAGCCGTTTGAAGGTGAAATTAAATATCTGAAAGAAAATGAGACCGTAAAACTGGATGAAGATGAATTGAAAATTCTGCATGTTCCGGGGCATTCTCCAGGAAGTGTTGCATATTATTCAGAAGCGGGGAAACTGATGATTTCAGGCGATGTTCTGTTTGAAGGAAGTATTGGGAGAACCGATTTATACAAAGGAAATCATGAACAGTTGATTGAAAGCATCCAAACGAAGCTTTTCGTTCTTGATGAAGAAACCAAAGTGTATAACGGTCATGGAAATCCGACGACCATTCGTTTTGAGAAAAATTACAATCCGTTTTTCAAATAAAAAACGTGATCCGAAATATGCCTAAAAGAAGAACGCGCCTGAGGCGCGTTCTTACATTTATTTCCATTTGATGCCGCAACCCATACTTGGCCGCTGCAATTCTTCCTGAGGCTCCCCTGCAAGGAGGTTTTCAAAAGCAATAATCAAATCTTCACCGGTAATTTCTTTCTGATTTCCGGGTCTGGAATCATCCATCTGTCCGCGGTAAACCAAATCGAGTTTTTCATCGAAAAAGAAAAAATCAGGGGTACATGCCGCATTATAGGCTTTTGCAATCGCCTGGCTTTCGTCGTACAGATAAGGAAACTCGAATTTTCTTTCTACCTGAAATTCCACCATTTTTTCCGGGGAATCTGCAGGATATTTATCTACATCATTAGCGTTGATGGCGATAAATTCGATTCCTTTTTCGTTATAATCTTCGTACAGCTCGGCCACTTTATCAATCACATGCAGCACGAACGGACAATGGTTACACATGAAAATAACAAGCGTTCCTTTCTCGCCTTTCAAATCGTTAAGTGACTGAATTTCGTTGGCATGAGAAGGATTCGGAAGTTCGAAGAAAGGAGCTTTGGTTCCCAGTTCGAGCATATTGGAAGGTGTTTGTGCCATTTTATTAATTATTAAGGTTTGATGTTTAAATTTACAAGCAAAGATAAGGATTCCTGCAGTGAATTTTCAAAATTCACCCAATGGATATTGGTTTCTTTGCGGTACCATGTCAGTTGTCTTTTTGCAAACCTGCGCGAATTTTTTTTGATTTCCTCCACGGCAAAATCTAAACTCCATTCTTTATCGAAAAACCTGAAAAGTTCGGCATAACCAACGGTTTGCAATGATAAATGTTTCCTGTACGGTCTTAGGGATTTCACTTCATCTACCAAACCTTCCGCCATCATTTTATCAACCCGCTGATTGATTCTTTCATAAATGATTTCGCGCGGTGCCTGAATCCCGATTCTGATGACTTCAAAATCGCGTTTTTTTACCTGTTGGGAAATATTTTCGGTATAGGTTTTTCCGGTTTGCCAGATAATATCAACCGCTCTGAAAAGTCTTCTGGGATTATCTTTGTCTACTATTTTAAAATATTCGGGATCTTCGTTTTCGAGGATTTTCTGTAAACTGACGATTCCTTCTTCATTGAATATCTTCTCCAGTTTTTCCTGGTTTTCTTCGTTGGCTTCAGGCAAATCGTTGAGTCCTTCGATGACGGCTTTTTCGTACATCATGCTTCCGCCCACTAAAACGACTACATCATTTTCACTGAATAAGTCTTCAATTTTCTGAATGGCCTCTTTCTCAAACTGCCCAATTGAATAATAATCCTTCACCGAAAGATTAGCAATGAAATGATGAGGAACCTCAGCCAACTCTTCCTCTGAAGGCGTTGCGGTTCCGATTTTCATTTCTTTAAAAAACTGTCGCGAATCACAGGAAACTATTTCGGCACCAAAATGCTTTGCGACTTCTATCGCGAGTTTTGTTTTGCCAATTCCTGTAGTTCCGATAATGGAAATGAGTTTTTTCATTGCGGCAAATTTCCTGTTTTTTTTTGAATAAATCTAAATCTTGCTACTTTCGGAGAAAAACTGCCTTTTCTTCTAGCCCCGATTGCAGTGGAAATCCTTTTATCTTTTTCGGCGGCGGCTTCGCCGCCGAAAAAGATAAAAGATTGCAGCGGAAAGCGGGACTGAATGTGGAAACATATCGGGATTTTGTAGCTCCAAAAAAAACCGCACACTTTCGTGAACGGTTTTATATCAATTTGTGAAGCTTAACTTATAATTTCTGCTTCTGTAATTTTGTTGTCGCTTTTTAAGGATGCTTCCCAGGCTACGAATTTTTCGGCTTCGGTGATGAGCATCGGCATGGCTAATGCCAGAATCGCCAGATCGTCTAAAACGCCGATTACCGGAATCCAGTCGGGTAAAATATCCAAAGGCGAAATAAGGTATATAAAAGCGAGTCCCGGTAAGATTACATTTTTGTATTCTGGTTTGTAACCTCCTTTCGACATCACCGATTTGAACATTCGGATAATTACGGGAATTTTTCTGATGAAGCCTTTGTGTTTGAAGGCTTCTTTAGCGAGTGCAATTTTTGACAGTTTCATATTTGTGTTCTGATTTTTAAAACGCTATGGAGTTCTCAAATTCTGTACCAAGTTTTCGTAAATTAAGTTAAATTATTTGGTGACATTATCGATGAATTCGTGGACAGATTTGCTGTTCCAGTCTTTGGAAGCGTCTTCTTTCAGCAGAATTCTTCCGTTTTTATCCAGCAGAAATGTCGTGGGAAAAACTTTGGGCAAAACATTATTGGTAATCGGACTTTGAGCGATATAAACAGGAGCCGTGTACTGGTTATCCTTCATAAATTTAAGCACAGCAGCTTCCTCATCCTGCATCGCAATAAGCACGAAATCTATTTTCTGCTTTTTCGAATCATAGAGTTTCTGAATCGTAGGCCACTCTTCGCGGCAAGGAGGACACCAAGTTCCCCAAAAATTGAGAAAAATGAGTTTATCTCCCTTGAAATTTTTCAGGTTGGTACTTGGAACATTAATGCCTTTCAGCTGAATATCCAAATCCTCGTCCTTTAGCGTAATTGCGTTTTCAATCGCCGCTACCGGAAATAACATGTCTTTCAGTTTCAGCTTTACCGACGGAAAAAGATACAGAATGGCGATAATTCCTGCAGCAATGATATAAAAAAGATTTTTTCTTAGAAAAGTCATGTTAAATTAAATTTATAATTTCTTCAATGGCATCCGCGCCTCTGTTTTTGGCATAATAAACCTGTAAATCGTTGTAAAACTCTTCACGAGGATAGGTTTCTTCATTTTCTTTGAATTTTTTCAGCAGATCCATACCGTATTTTGGTCTTGGTCCCCAGTCATTTCTGAGTGTTAAATCATCATTCAGTATTAAAACTTTAGGAATCGACTGAGTTCCGTTGGTGAGAAACTGATCGATTAATGTAAGATCAGAATCTCTGAGGAAAATTCTCACTTCGTTTCCGGCAGCTTCAAAAAATTTAGAAACCGCAGGAACGGTTGCGCTCGCATCACCGCACCAGGGTTCAGTAATAATCAATATTTTTCCTGCGAATTTTTTTGACCTAAAGGATTCGTGTGTTTCGGGACTTACTTTAAAAGTTTTCAGCGTGCGTTCCATTCTCTGAAGACCCAGTTCATAGTATTCCTTGTAACCGTCGTTCTCTCCTGGATTTTCAGCGCGTTGTTTTGCAACTTCCATGTACTCTTCAAATGTGATGGCATTGTCCCAATACTTTTTCATATTTTAAAATTGAGGTTTATCTTTTTATAAATGAATTTAAATTCTTCTTATCTGATTGATCAAAAAAAGGTCCGCTAGAACAAAAGCCGCCAGATTTTCTACAATTGGCACTGCTCTGGGTAAAACGCAGGGGTCGTGTCTTCCTTTTCCTTCTACTGTGACAGAATTTCCGTCTTTATCAATACTTTCCTGAGGTCGCAAAATGGTAGCAACCGGTTTAAACGCAACTCTGAAATATACATCCATACCATTCGAAATTCCACCCTGAATTCCGCCTGAAAGATTGGTTTTGGTAGAAAAATCTTCATTGAATAAATCGTTGTGATCTTTGCCGGTCATTTTTGCGCCGCAAAAACCACTTCCGTATTCGAAACCTTTTGCTGCGTTGATATTCATCATTGCTTTAGCGAGTTCTGCCTGCAGTTTTCCGAAAACAGGTTCGCCAATTCCCACAGGAAGATTTTTGATGACACAGGTAATGGTTCCGCCAATTGTATTTCCCTCCTTTTTGATTTCTTTAATTTTTGAAATCATTTTTTCCGCCGTTTCCGCATCCGGACATCGGACATCGTTGGAATCAATTTGAGAAAAATCTAAATCCTGATAAGGTTTCTCACAGAAAATCTCACCAACAGAAGAAACATAAGCGTTAATCTCAACATTTTCCGGGAGAAGCTGTTTCGCTAAACTTCCGGCTACTACCCAATTTACCGTTTCGCGCGCAGAAGACTTTCCGCCACCGCGATGGTCACGGATCCCGAATTTCTGATCGTAGGTAAAATCAGCATGACTCGGCCGGTAAGCATCTGCAATGTGACTGTAATCTTTTGATTTTTGATTTTCGTTTTCAATGGTAAATCCGATAGGCATTCCGGTGGTTTTGCCATCGAAAATTCCGGAAAGAAATTTTACGGTATCGCTTTCTTTTCTTTGGGTAACAATCGAAGACTGCCCTGGTTTTCTGCGGTCGAGCTGATGCTGAACTTCCTCCAGATTGACTTTTAAACCCGCCGGAAAATTATTGATAATTCCACCGTAAGCGATTCCGTGACTTTCACCAAAAGTAGAAAGGGTAAGAAAATTTCCTAAATTGAACATGTTACAAAGTTAATTAAAAGTTGCGAAGTGAACGCCATTGAACGGGCAGGGCTGCGATTTTTACTCATGATTTTCAGCAGGAAAATTTTCGAGTATTTTTTTGATTTTAATTTTTTCTTCTTCGGAAACTTTTCGCCAGATAAAACCATCTCTCAGTGTTTTCCCTTTCAGCTGGGGAAAAATTCCGGCATCCAGATCTTCCTGGATAAATTGCGGTGAAATGGCGGGAAGCGGCGTATCAAAACTGAAAGGATACTGCTCTACAACATTAAATTTAAGATTCCCAATCTGATGGGTTTTATATTTTTTCAGTTCGAAATAGGAAGGTTTATAAAACTGATTTTTACTAAACCCTGTCATGTAAGTACCGAGCCGGAAACTTGGTAGATCACTTTTCACGATATTCGGGAAGGAAAGAAACAGCCCACAGGAAACAGATAAAACTGTGAAAATGATCAGCGCAAAGTGTTTTGAAAATTTCTGAAAGAACAATACAAAGAAAACGACAAAGAAAACATCAATAAAAAACCGGTATTGCGCGGAAAATAAAAGCACTGAAACACTTTTAATGAAAACTGAAATAAAAATCAGCCAAATAATTTTTGAATTTTTTCTTACTGCGAAAATCAATAAAAGCACTAAGCTTACCACAAAAAGCTGATGAATCCGGCCTTTGATCCCATCCAGAAAAAGCCAGTTTTTAATATAATCAGATATTGAAAATTTTAGAATTTCGCTGTATTGATATTGCATATCAAAGGTTTTCAGAATGGCCATTTGTGAAGAATTTCTTAAAAGATCAGCATTCGGCTTCCATGCTAATCCAAGATCTAAGAACTGAACAGGAAAAATGGGAAAACCGAAAGTCCAGATGTTTTTAAATACGAATAAACCCAGCAATAAAACTCCGGGAAGCATGATTTTTATTTTTGATCTTAAAATCAACAAAGAATACAGAAATACCAGAATTGGCAGCCAAATCACCGTAGGTTTTATCATGAAAACAAAGACCGAAAACGCAAAAAGCAACCCTGCATTTCGGTTTGAAGTCAATATTTCATTTAAAATGATCAGGGAGAAAACGACAGCCGGCAAATCCGGGCTTGGCGACTGAGAAAAAAGAAATAAAACCGGCAGAAAAACAAGGTGAATCCAAGATTTTTTCTCAAAAATATAAATGAGGTAAATTATCAGAACGATTACATTTAATCTCAGGAACGGGTCGGAAAAATTTGAAAATCCCGCCTGTAAAATATGCCAGACCGACATTTGCCCGAGCAACAGATCGAGATTTGAAATTCCCTGCACCAAACCGAATTCGGAAATCCATTTGACCGTTGGAACATAATATCCAAAATGATCTAAAATAAATGGAAAATAGGAGCCGAAGAAAATCGCGATTAATGCAATGAAGAAAAAAGAAATATTACTTTTCCAATTAAAACGCCATAACTCTTCATACACTTTTAAATAAAAAAATGCTGATAATCCTAGAATTATCGTCATCAATTCTACATCAATATTCAAAGGGTAAAAAAATGCAGATCCCGTCCATATTGCGGAAAGCGAAAATACTCCACTGATTAATTTTGATGAAATTCCTTCAAAGATTTCACCGGAAACTTTCTGAAAAAATGCTCCAAAACCTGCAAATACAGGAATGAGAATAATCAGTGAAAAAATAATAAACAGCATAAAAAAAGATTGCTTAAAAATAAGCAATCTTTTCTTTATAGCTATTTCTTGAAATTAATTTCGTGGCTGTACTCTACCGTCTTTTCTGTCGCCGGCTCTACCAATCGTATAACCTGTTGCACCACCAATGATTCCTCCAATTACAGCACCAGCACCACGGTTCTTTTTGCTGATAATGGCTCCTGCAGCAGCACCACCTACTGCACCGATGATGGTACCTTTGGCAGCCTTACTCATTCCCTGCTTTTGGGTAGTTCCCTGTGAAGTTCCAGCATAAGTTCCGGAGTTAGATCCTGATGAACTGGATGAGCTTGATGATCTCGCTCTTCTTGGCGTATTATTCACGTAAACCGTTTTGGTTTCTCTGATTACCTGTGGTTTTGCGGCCGCTCTTGCTGCATTATCCTTAGCAATACTGTCGGCTTTTTTCTGAGTTTCGTAAGCCATTTTTTCTTTTTCGATAGCTAACTTCTGTTTTTCAATATCAAGCTGTCTCGCCTGAAATTCCATTTTCTGCTGCTCCAGAGATTTTTCAGCAACGGTGTTATCCTTTTTACAGGCGGTTAAAGTCAAAATTGAAATTAATCCGGTAGCTATTATATTTTTTACTGCAAAACGTGTCTTTGCTTTCTGTGATAATTCAAATGTTGGTTTCATATTTTAAATTTTAATACTTATTATATTCAGCAGTATGCCAAAAACAGAACCAAAGGTATGTTAAGGAAATGTTAAATATTATAATCTTTATTAAAAAACAAAAGCAAGTAACTGATATACTGTTACTTGCTTTGTTTGGAGGTTCCTAGCGGATTCGAACCGCTGTAGATGGTGTTGCAGACCACTGCCTAACCACTCGGCCAAAGAACCATTTGGGTTTGCAAATATAGAAAATTTTTTAAAAACTAAAGAAACAAAATTCAAAAAAACCGCTTACATTCCCTGAACCTGAAGTGTCAGTTGCGCTTCTGTGTCAATTACTGCAGTAATTCCAGACGAATTTAATAAAATTTGCGACGGTTTCAGCTTATAAACTTTCCCCTGCATTTTCAGGCCTTTGTAATATTCTTTATTAAATGTTTCTTCAATACTTTTTCGTGAAGAATCCTCCAGTTCTGCCGTGGGAATCCCGTACTCTTCTTCGATCATCTTTACTATTTTTCCCTGAAACAATAAGGTTGCGGTTTTCTGCAGAATATTTTTTGTTTTTAATTTGTATTTGGTGTCTGCCAAAACAATTTTCCGTTTTATTTCATCGTATACAGGAATTCCGGAAATATAAGAAATACCTTCTATTGTCCCTGCAGTTGCTGCTTCTATCATAATTCTTTCGTCCTGGCCGTAGACTTTTACGGAAGCAATTCTGATTTTTGATTTGCCTTCCCGGAAATCAAATTCTTTCCCCAAAAACATATTTTCTGCAATTTTCGTGGCTTCAGTAAAGGGAATATTTGCCGTAGTTTGCAATAAAAATTTTTGCGGTAAAGTCTGAACGGAATTAAAATTAGCGATTGTTTTTACCAAAGGGGTTGAAGCAGGTTTCTGTCCCGTAAAAGTTTCGGAAAAGGCATCGATTCCGATGTTGGCCTCAATTTGATTTCCGTAAAAAACCAAAGGCGAAACATTTACACTAATTGGAGTTATCTTCAGCCACGTACTGTAATCTTCCGAAATATTGAAAGGCTGTGAAAACTGGTTCCAGGCCATGATGGCGTATTGCTGAAAATTGAGCTGAGAAAGCATCATTTCATCAATGGTCTTGCAGAAATCGGCCTGCTGTTTTTTTAAACTTTCTTCTACCAAAGAAGTAATGGGCAGTTTTATTTTCCCGAAATCTAAAACCGGTTTTGTCACCCATTTAAAACCCTTCGGCGATGTTTTCGTCAGCACCGTCCAGTTATTATTAAAATTAACCTGCATATTAAAATACATTACCGTTTCGAAAGTCGTGTTCTGATAAGTATAGACGCCTAAAGTTCCGATGCCTTTTTCCGCCCATATTTTCAGCGGAACCTCGATTAAAAAATTCTGCTTGGTTCCGCCAACCAACCTGATTGGGCGCGTTTTCCATACTTTTACTTTAAACTGATCATTATTGTTATCCGTATACGAATTGTCTTCAAAAATCAGGTTTTTTACCGAGTTATTAATCACATTACCGATTTCAGAAAGCGGAATTTTCACCGGCATCGTGACTGATGATTTTATTTTCGGGAAATTATAGTCGGTTTCAGAAATAGCGGTTGTGTTTTGCTGAGAGAATATCTTCAGCACAAAAAACAGAAAAAGAACCACTATAAATTTTTGCATTTTTATATTTTCAATGAAACGCAAATTTCACCAAAAATCTGATATATCGTTTAAAAATATCTGGATTATTTATTTTAAGTATCACCAAAATTACTTTTCTGTTTTTAAAGGCCGTATTTTTGGTCATCTTTAAAAAGATTAATTAAAAATGAAAAAATTTGAAATATCTGTTTTGGACTTAGCACCGGTAAAACAGAACAAAACCATTCACGATACTTTTAATGACAGCCTTGGTTTGGCAAAATTTGCGGAAAAACTTGGGTACAAAAGATTCTGGCTTGCCGAACATCACAATATGGCGAGTATTGCAAGTTCAGCCACTTCGGTACTGATCGGTTTCATCGCCAACGGCACAGAAAAAATCCGCGTAGGTTCGGGAGGAATTATGCTGCCCAATCACAGCTCACTCGTTATTGCAGAACAGTTCGGAACTCTGGAAAGCCTTTTTCCCGGAAGAATTGATTTGGGTGTGGGAAGAGCTCCCGGAACGGACGGTTTAACCGCAAAAGCTTTAGGAAGAAACCCGATGATTATCAATGAGCAGTTTCCGAGACAGATAAAGGAACTGCAGCAATATTTTTCTGTGGAAAATGCTGACAGCTTGGTAAGAGCCATTCCCGGCGAAGGCTGTGATATTCCTATTTATGTTTTGGGTTCGAGTACGGACAGCGCGTGGCTGGCTGCAGAAATGGGCTTGCCTTATGCTTTTGCGGGACATTTTGCACCTGATATGATGTCTCATGCTTTTAATATCTACAGAGAAAATTATACCCCGAGCGAAAAATTTCCGGAACCTTATATTATCGCCTGTGTGAACGGAATTGCAGCAGAAACTGATGAGGAAGCTAAAAAACTGACGACAACTCTTTATCAGGCCTTCCTAAATATCATCAGAAACGACAGAAAACCTTATTCTCCACCTGTTGATGATATGGATGATGTCTGGAATCCGATGGAAAAAGCTCACGTGATGAAAATGTTGCGTTACAGTTTTATTGGAAACGAAGAAACCATCAAAGCACAGTTAAGCAGTTTTCAGGAGGCTTTTCAGGTGGATGAACTGATGATTACGGCCCACATTTATGATCAGGAAGCAAAACTGAGGTCTTACGAAATTATCAGAAAAGCGGTGAATTCACTGACTTAAACTTTTCGGAATATTCTGGTTTTTTAATGTGATGGATTATTGGAAAGAAGCGGAAACCCGCGTCCCGGCTTGATTTCTATGGACGAACCAAATTATTTTGGTAGTTTTTTTCATAATTTCTGCCGGAATTGATTACCGCAAAAACACGGTGAATGATCTTGTTGCGAATATTATTCAAAACTAACATTTTATTCTTGCCTTCCGATACTTTTCTCAAGTAATAAACCCGTAAATCATTTTCCGACTGTATCACACTCATCGATGCAAGATGTAAAACACTTTTCAG